>CAVWOU010000009.1:0-326622 GCA_963756745.1 uncultured Thermoleophilia bacterium | reverse complement strand
GTTGTTCGATGACTTCGACTCCTCGGCTCTGCTGCCGGCTAACTGTCAAATCGATGCTGGCGATTGGGTGGCCGCGAACGGCACGTACAACTGCAGAGCGTCGCTCCTCCCGTTCGTCGGTTGACGGGACAACAGGCGACCATCCCGAGTAACGTGTTGCGACCGGGTCGGGGCGGAGTCTGTCCGCGCTGAAGGCAGGAGGCACGTGTGCTGCGCAGATACCGTGAGTTTGTGTGCATGTTTGCGGCGTTGATCTGCGGCATCGCGCCGCTTGTGGCCGACGCGCAAGGCGGGGTGTGGGTGACGAAGACACCCATGCCTGTACCCCGTAGCGCTGTGATGGCCGCCGGCATCGAGGGAAAGCTCTACGTGGCGGGTGGGATTAACACCCCTGTCAGTGGGTTTATTCCGCTAGACAAGCTTGAACTCTACGATCCCGTCACGGACACATGGACCACCAAGGCCCCCATGCACGACGCCCGCGATGCCGCAGGCTCAGCCGTCATTGGGAACAAGCTCTATGTAGCCGGCGGGCAGAGTGCCTCGGGAGATACTGCCACGCTGGAAGTGTACGACCCCCTGACCGATACGTGGACCACGAAGGCCTCGATGCCGACCCCGCGGCGTTGGCCAGCGGTCGAGGCGATTGGTGGGCTGTTGTATGTAATGGGCGGGATACAGGATATCCCTGGGCCTGTCACGGTGTTTGCAACCCTGGAGGTCTACGATCCCGTCACCGATACGTGGACGGCGAAGGCTTCGCTCCCGGCCCCGCGTCACTCCATGGCGTCCGGCGTCATCGACGGGAAATTGTATCTAGCAGGAGGATTCAACGTGGCCGACGAGGCCGTTGCCACGCTCCTCGTGTACGACCCAGACACCAACACCTGGGCCGAGAAGAGCCCGATGCCCACGGCACGCGGCTTTCCCGCGGGCGCAGTCCTCGATAGTCAGTTGTATGTCGTCACCGGCATCGCGAGTTTCAACTCAGCTCCCTTGCAAACCGTAGAAGTGTACGACCCGACCACCGACGAATGGCGAGCTGAGGCGCCCATCCCGACAGGCCGTGACCGTTTGGGGGAGGTCGGCGTCATCAACCGGAGGATATATGTGGCCGGCGGATGGAACCCTTGTTTTGGCTGTGATATCGCGACGCTGGAGGTCTTCGAGGCCGAAGCGGCGATCGTCGAGGTGAGTATCGACGTCAAGCCCGGCAGCTCCGTCAACTCCATCAACCCCAAGAGCAACGGGGTGATCCCCGTGGCCATCCTGACCACAAACAGCTTTGATGCCACCACCATCGATCCTTTGACTGTTCGCTTCGGTCCCGAGGACGCGAAGGAGGCTCATAGCACGGGACACATCGAAGATGTCAATCACGACGGGCACTCCGATCTCCTGCTCCACTTCAAGACTCGGGCCACCGGTATCAAATGTGGCGATACCTCTGCATCGCTGACGGGAGCGACGTTCGACGGCGATCTCATCGAGGGGACAGATATCATCAGGACGGTAGGATGCAAGCGATAGCTCGCCATATGCGCAGCGCCATACGGTTGATGTCCGCTTCGGGTTGCGGATTCAACCGATCGACGCAACGCATTGGGCAAAGCGTTCTGCCGGCGTCTCGAAGCCAAGCGTTTCCCTCGGGCGTTCGTTCAGCCTACGAGCGATGGCGTTGAGCTTGCTCTGGCTAATATCCGATAGATCCATGCCTTTCGGGAAGTATTGGCGCAGCAAGCCGTTGGTGTTCTCGTTAGAGCCGCGCTGCCATGGTTGCTGCGGATCGCAGAAGTAGACCTGCACGTCGGTGGCGAGCGAGAAGCGCTTGTGATCCGCCATTTCCTTGCCACGGTCCCAGGTCAGCGACTTGTAGAGCTCGCGAGGTAGCTTGTGGGCCTGCTTGATGAGTGCGTTCACGACCGTTTCGGTGTCCTTGCCTGCCACTCGCACGAGCATGACGTAGCGCGTCTGGCGTTCCACCAGCGTCGCGATCTGGCTGTTGTGACTGCCGAAGAAGAGGTCGCCCTCCCAGTGGCCCGGCACCGCTCGGTCCTCTGCCTCGGCCGGACGTTCGCGGATCGACACCGTCTCGGTGATCCGGCCATGATCGGACGTCTTCTGCGTGTGATGGCGCGAACGGCGCATCCCGCGGGTGCGTCGCAGGTGCTGCAACAGCTCTTTCTTCAGGGCACCGCGGGCCTGGATGAAGAGCGTGCGATAAATCGTCTCGTGGGACACCTGGCGCGTCTCGTCCTGCGGGTACGTGCGCTTGAGCCACCCGGCCACTTGGTGCGGCGACCACTCGAGCTGCAGCTTGTCGGCCACGACACGCGCCAGCGCAGGGTTCTTCGCGAGTTTACAGCGCTTCGGGCGCTGCGCCCGGTGCCACGCCGCCTGATCCGCAGCACTTGCTCGGTACGCTCGCCGGCCGCCGTTGCGGCGTAACTCTCGGCTTACCGTGCAAGGCGGACGGCCAAGCGTGCGAGCAATCGCACGAACTGACAGCCCCGCCATCACGCCACGGGAGATCTCCTCGCGCTCAGCCAAAGCCAAGGCTAACGAAGAGCGACATCGGGGCCGCGGCCGTATCCCGCCGGTCCTCGAGAGAATCCCACCAACCGAGGAATGGTAACGGTCGAAGAGCCGAGCGATGGCGTGCAGCGACTCGCCCTGTCGCCAGCGTTCCCACATCAACGCCTTGTCGGCTTCTGTGTACTGGATCCTCGTCCGGTACTTCATGGGCAACATCCTCCCCTCTACACTGAGAGTCTAGGTGTTGCATCGACCGGTTGAGTCCGCAGCCGGAAGCGGACGTTTCCGCGGAAACGTCCGAGCTACAGGGTGGAAGAACCGCGAGTTCTTACGCCACCTGAGGGCTCGTTGCTCAACGCAGCTATCGCGCGCTGCACCTCCGTGCCTCCCCTCATGACGAAACTTGGCTGCTGACCAAGCAAAGAGCTGAGACTCAAGACTCAAGTCACCACTGATTCCGATCACCTACCCGACTGACCGCCTTCCGCCACCCGAGACTTGGCGCGATTGAGTATCTGCTTCTCGATGTACGCGAGCTCTACGGAGGTCCTTCTGTATCCAGGCTCAAGTGCGGGAATCGTCGCTACATCCTTTGGGAAGATGATGAGGGACGTCGCTGTCACGTACTGTTTGCCGTCCACCACACCTACGGGCATGCGTCCGTTCCCCGCCGCCATGATGCCGAACTTCCCCCTCTCGTCGCGATACAAAAAGAACAACGCGAGTTCATCCTTCACGGCGCCCGTCTCCGAGCAAATGAAGTCGGTCTGCGCAAGGAATCGGAAGTTCTTCGGGATGGCTCCCTTGAGCGTCTTCTGCGTGATGGCATCTGCAAAGACGACCTCACCGGTACGCGACGGGTGCGCCGGCACAGTCTCCTCGGACAGGCTAGAGACCCGGGCGAGCACGATGACACTGCTGCGCTCAATCAACTCGTCGATGGATATGGATGCGAGCTTGGCGCCGACGGACATCGGGCTCAGCAACGCGCACAAACACACGAACGATAGCGGCCGCATGAATCCTCCATGGGCTCCAAAGCAATGGGCGTCAGCATGACTCCGCGAGATCACTCGAGGCCGATCTTAGCGCGCAGTGTACTTCACGCGTGCCCAAATTCGTGCTCGCATGCCCCGTTAGGAACAAATGGTGGTCCAGGTTGATTGGCACCATCAAGCAGCGAGGTGCTGGTCACGCTTAGGCGGCACAGTTCTCATGCCATTCAAGAGCAAGGCGCAGCGGCGCAAATTTGCCCAGCTCGAGTCGAGTGAGCCGCCGATCGACTGGGACCACTCTTGTGTCCGGGTGTCTCTCGGATTCACGATATGCTTCAATGTGCCCTTCGCAGCACAAGCCGATCAATTGAACGATGTGTACGACTCAACATTACTGGCGCGACAGCGCTTTGCCGTTTGTCGAGCTACGCAGCACTTACAGCAGCCAGCAGACCTACAAGCCGCATTTCCACCCGCAGTTATCGTTCGGAGTGGTGATCTCTGGTGAGACGCTTGCGAATTGCGGGGGGTGCGAACGTGTGCTCCGGCAGGGCGACCTGGTGCTCATCGCGCCGCATGTAGTGCATTCATGCAACCCGATCTCCGGGCAACCGCGCAGTTACCACATGCTCTATCTGGATGAGGCGTGGTGCCTCGAGAATGTATCGTCGCTGCGTGGCCGATCGCTTGCCGGCGTCTTCGGCGACGTCAGTGTGATTCGCGATAGCGGGTTGTTTGCCCAGTACCTGGAGTTCGTGACGAGCCTCCCAGACATGCGTGCGACCGAAGCGACTACACAGTTGCAGGGCCTGCTGACGGCTGCCGTTGACGGCAACTGTCCTGTGGCGCCGGTCCCGCAGTGACCGGCAACTGGCCGAGCGAATCAAACAAGCTTTGCTCGACAGCATCGAATCGCCGGCTACGCTGGATGAGTTGGCGCCGACTTTCGGCTGCCGCAAGGAAACGCTGATACGCGTTTTTCGGCGCGCGTTTCACATCACGCCGCACGCCTTTGTGAACAACGCACGGATCGAGCGAGCCAAGCGGCGGCTGAAAATGGGGGAAGCCATCGCGCATGTTGCCGCCGACCTAGGGTTCAGCGACCAAGCGCAGCTGCACCGCACGTTCGTGAGTTACACGGCTTCGACTCCGGGCCAGTATCGGCGCGCGCGGCCGACAGCAAGAATCAATATTCGACAATAGTTGGCGCCGGCGTCACGGTAGCCTCCGACACCCGTTCGGAGTGTCGCCGTGACTCGATATCATCTCGCGCAGATCAACATTGCCAAGGGCGTGGCCGAACTCGATTCGCCGCTCATGGCAGGTTTCCTGTCCCGGCTTGACGAGATCAACGCGCTGGCGGAGAAGGTCCAAGGGCTTTGTCTGGCGTTTGCAATCCGACGCCGGCGATGCAACCTCCATCCGCGCATTCGATGACCCCAGAACGTATATCAATATGAGCGTCTGGGAAACGCCGGAGGACCTGAAGAACTTTGTCTACCGAAGCGCACATGTCGAGTTGATCCGTGATCGCGAGGCATGGTTCAGTCGATTGTCGGAGCAACATCAAGCGGCGTGGTGGGTACCTGCTGGTCACCGCCCCTCCGCCGAGGAAGGCCGGGATCGCCTATTGAAGCTGCGAGAGCAAGGGCCGAGCGCAACTGCATTCACGTTGGCGAGGCCATTTCCCCAGCCGATCTGATCGGGCGTCACCCAATTGGACGACCGCTTCTAACCTGGCGAAGTCGCAGGTAACGACGTTTCCGCGGAAACGTCCGCGCCACTGATCCACATCGCTCGAAAGCAACGGCTCGTCGCAGCCGCGCCCCGACCGGCGCGAACACTGTAGTAGGCTCGCGCGCGCTTCTTAAATTTTGGGGAAAGCCAACATGCCGACCGTCGCGCGTACGTGGCCTGTCTGCGTCTGCTTGGCAGGGTGGGTCCTCGCTCTCGCACCTGACGCCCGAGGTCAAACCTCATCGCTTGGCGAGCAGCCGCGACTCATCGACCTTTCCATGCACGCGCGAGAAGCGCGGCTCGCGGGCGACAACAAAGCCTGGCTCGAGCGCGGACAGCGAGTGCTGCAACTCGCCCCCGATCATCCGGATCTGCTGATCAGCGTTGCGCGCGCGTTCGCGGCCAATGGCCGTTTCGATGACGCCGCAACGCGCCTGGAGGATGCGGTCCGCCGTCGTGCCGGATTCGATCTCGCGACGTTCCCCGAATTCAAATCGGCGCCGGATACCGAGCGACTGCGAGCACTCCGCGAACGAGCGCTGCAGAACATGGCGCCGGTTGCAGCACCGGAGGTATTCCTCGTCCTGCAGAATGAGTCGCTGCGCACGGAAGGCATTACCTGGGATCCGGTCGGCCGGCATCTGTACTTCGGCAGCCTCAACGGCGAGATCTGGCGAGCGGACCTCGGCGGCAAGCTCGAACGCTTCGCCGGCCCAGGCACCGGACTGCGCGAAGTCCTCGGCCTCAAAGTCGACGCCGAACGCCGGCTGTTGTGGGCGGCGACGGGCGTCTTTCCTGATCTCATCCCGACGGGCCAGCCGAAGAAGGACGTCGGCACCACCGGGCTTCATGCATACCACCTCGAGACCGGCAAGCGCGTTCGGGACTGTGGTCTCGACGAAAGACCGACGCTTCATGCGTTCAACGATATGGCGCTCGCGAAGAACGGCGACGTGTATGTGAGCGACAGCCCGGACAGTTCCGTCTACAGGTTGTCCGCGAGCGGCTGCAAGCTCGAGCGGATCCTGCAGGACCCCGCAATGTCATTCCCGAACGGGATCGCACTCGCGCCCGACGAGTCGCGTCTCTACGTCGGTCACGTCGAAGGGATCAGCGCGGTCGACCTGCGCACCGGCAAGCGCGTCAAGCTGGCAGTTCCGAGCGACGCCGCCGTGAACAGCATCGATGGACTGGTGTGGGACGGCAAGGACCTGCTGGGAATCCAACCCAGCCCCTATCTCGCAAGAGTTGCGCGCATTCGCCTTGCAGATGACGGTGTGTCGATTCGCGAAGTCGCCACGATGAGCTCGCGTCCGCCACCGGGCCTGAACCTGGCGACGGGCGTCGTCGTGAACGACCAGTTCTACATGGCGGCTAACGTCCCGGACGGACTCGCGACGCCGGGGCAAGCTCAGTTGCGCTCGCACATCTTGCGGACCCGCGTGCGCTAGCGAGCCAGGCCGCGCTCGCACTCAGCGCGTCCTGCAACCGTCCGCATGATGCACCGCGGATTTGTCGGGTCGCCTGCCTCGCGCGCATCATGCGCACAGTTTGCAGCGAACGACACCAGCAGTAGTCATGATCAAAGCGGCAGCGGGCATGCATCTCGTTGCACTGCTGCTCATCGGTGTCCTGACCTGCAACAGCTTCGCTGCACAGCCACCGACATCAGCAGGCCCAAACGAGACCTACACGAGCGAGCAGTTCAAGTTCTCCTTCGACTATCCCGCGTCCTGGTCGGTTCAGGAGCGCTCCGCCAGCGACGTCCGAAGCTCCTGACTTTGAAGTTGCTGAGTCCCGATCAAGACCTCGACGTGCTGCGCGAGTATTCGCCCGGAAGCTTCGGGATCGAGGTCTTCGCCAATCCCAGGCAATTGGAGTTACGGGATTGGTTGGACGAACACGGCTGGCCCTTCGATGAGGCCGGTCGATCCGTCACAGCAACCTCCATTGGCGGTCTGCCTGCGCTGCAGATTGCGACCGGGAAAATGTTCGCGCCAAATCGCTTCATCTATGTCGCCGCCCACGGCGTCGTCGTGCGCCTGGCTCCACTCGCTGCGGAATCGCAGAAGATCCTGCGCAGCTTTCGGTTCGAACCCGAACGATGAGGCGACCGGCCGCCGCTCGAGCGGCCGGTCGCTGTCGGCTCAGGTACCGCCGAAGTTGAAGCACACCTGAATGATGTCTTCGGACTCATCGGCCGTCGCAGTGTTCCTGAACGGCGGTGAGGTCATCTCCTGCCAGAACACGCCGGCCGTCGCAGTAGGCGGACTGTTGCAGTTGCCGATGCAGCGCTTATGGCTGTTCACGCCGTTCACCCAGTTCGAACCCGGATCCGTCGCCGAGCTGCCATCGGTGTCGGCGAACTCCGCGCCGGCCCAGCCCAGGATCCACGGGCCACCGCTCGATCCGCCGGTGAGGTCGCTGCCGATGATTTTCGAGATCTGGCCGCCGGCGGTGAAGTCGATGCGTGTACCACTCGGTCGACGCAGTGGTGATGAGCCGGTTGCCGTTGAACGGCGCAGCTTGCGGATAGCCGAAGGTGCGCTCCGCCTGGGTCGAGGCCGAAGTTCCAGGCGCGGCCGAGCCAGCCGGTCACGTTGCCGATCATGTTCGCGTCGACGGTGCCGCTCGGATTGGTGACCAGGCATGCGTAGTCGCGGTCAGGATCGCCGCTGGTGTGCCAACCCGCCGACGTCTTGCTATTGACGACCGTCCAGCAGCCGCGCGTCGGATTCTGTCCGTCCTTCCAGCTCGGGCAGAACAGGCGTTTCGTGGCCAACGTGCCGTCGCCGTCCGAGTTGCAGTGTCCCGCGGTGATCAGCGTGTTGCGATTGATCACGGAAGCGGAGCAAACGAAATTGCCCTGGCCGGGCAACGTGAAGAACAGCTTGCCGATCGTCGACTTGGGATACGCGGTAATCGAGTCGTGCTCGCTCCAGCGCTGGAACGGGCCGTAAGGACCATTGAGCGGATTCGTCGGCTTCGCGCCATGCTGCGGCTGTGCAAGTCCCATCATTTCGGCATACATCGCACTATCGGGACTGATCACGCGCTCGACGCTGCTGACAGTTCGCCGCCCCCGGACGGCAACCAGTCGCATAGCCCGGCTCGGCGCCCGCAGCAGCCAAGCCGTCGTCGAGACCGGAGGAAGCGGCAAGCTCGCTCGCCCTGACGACGCGAGCCGGTATCGGCATGGCCTTCGCTTGTCGCATACGCTCGGGTGTCCAGTACGAGGCAACGCTGGCTGCCTGGGTGGCCAGCTGAGTCTGCGCACGCTGGGGTTGATCGGGCTCGTACGGGGACTGCGCGTGGGCCGCAGCGCCCATGCACGACGGCACAGATACAAGTAACAGAGTTCGGCTTCGACGATTCATTTGACTGATCTCCACTGATACCAAAGACGCGGTAGGTGCTGCTGGCAGGCATCGCGCCCGTCCCTGATATCCTTCGATGATCGGCGATTCTCGAGCTGCATCGCGATCGCGGATGCCGGATCCCCAGCAGCGTCGTGACTATTGCGAAGTCAACGCCTCGCAACCAGTGGTCATTCGTCCGCAGGAGTGATGACGAGCAAGTGCAAAATTCTTCGACGTCCGCGCTCTTCGTACGCCCTTATGTGCAAGCCGACATGGGCACTGCGCGAGCTGCGGCGAACCTCAGAAGGTCCCCTACCGCACCGCGTACCACTGCAGCGAATCGCCGCCCCGGTGCAGTAAGCGGTCTGGGTCCGTGCGGTCGTCCGCACCTACACTGAGCTCCGAGATTTCGGCAACGGGGCGGCTGATATGAAAAAGCACTTTGCGCTGTGGTTGATCACTTCAGGGTTGTTGTCGTCGTTGAGCGCCGACGGCGGTGCACCTGCGACCGATCCACCTCTCGACCTGACTACCGCACTCAAGGCGACGAGCCCAAATCCCGCGCTGGGCGATCAAGCGCAGGTTCTTGGCCGCATCGTCGGCACATGGGATGTCGAATACACCGATTTTGCGAAGGACGGAACGGCCATTCACCGCACGGGTGAATTCATCGTGGGATGGATCATGGACGGGCAAGCCGTACAGGACCTCTGGATCGTCAACCCTTCCGGGACGCGCAAGGATCGGGAGGTTTACACGGACCTGCATTGGTTCGATGCGAAGTCTCGAACATGGCGCGCGACCTTCGTCGATCCGGAGCACGGTTCGGTCGCCAAATTTACGGGTGGGCCCGTGGGCAACGATCGATACGTGCTCGAAACGCCGGATCTCGGCAGCAAACAAACACGATGGTCGTTCAACGATATACGCCCCGATTCGTTCGTCTGGCGCGATGAGGCTTCCAACGATGACGGCAAGACCTGGAAGTTACAGGCGGAATATCAGATGAAGCGGCGGTCATGCCTAGGTAGAACCAAGAGCGATAACGCTTAGGAGTCGGCATGTCCGAACTCGTCGCGCCGCACAGTACCAACGTAGCCGATTTGCAAGCTGGTGGACACCGCCGCTGGGTGAGGATCTGCCATTGGCTTGTTGTCGCGAGCTTCATGACTCTCGCGGTCAGCGGATTCTTTATTCTCATGGTGCATCCGCGGCTCTATTTGGGCCACGTAGGCAACGACTTGACGCCGGCCCTATTGACGCTACCGATCAGCAACAATTATCGGCCTGGTGAGTTGCAGCGAAGCGTGGTCTTCACGGAGGTACCCGGTGCGCCGGTCAGCGCCGAACGCAATTTCGCGATCTTCAATCAGAACGGCTGGGGACGCAGTCTGCATTTTCTGGCTGCATGGGTATTGGTGCTCGTCGGTGCAATCTATGCTTCGATCGGACTCGTCGGCGGCCACATACGACGTGACTTGATTCCACGCGGCCGCGAGCTGACTCCGCGAGCTTTGCTGCAGGACTTGAAGAACCACCTGCTTCGGCGTGTCGGCTCAGCGAGCCCCGGATTGCCCTATGGGTTACTGCAGAAGCTCGCCTACATGAGCGTCATGTTCATCGCCCTGCCGCTGATGGTGGCGACGGGCTTGACGATGTCGCCGGCGGTTACTGCCGCATATCCATTCCTGCTGGATCTGTTTGGCGGCTATCAGACCGCTCGCACCATCCACTTCTTCGGATTCGCGGCCCTCATTCTCTTCTTGCTCGTTCACGTAGCAATGGTCGTCGCGACAGGTTTTGGCCGACAGCTGCGCACGATGACATGGGGAAATTAGCTATGAAGCAGCAAAGCCCGATGCCACGCCGAGCCTTCATCAAGGGCCTGGCTTCCTCCGCTGGCGTGCTGCTCGCCGGTTGTTCACAAACTGACCCACCGACATACGGCAACGTGCTGCGCATGGGCGACCTGTTGACGTACAAGGCCCATCGCCTGCTGCTTCCTGCGCACTCGCTCGCGCGGGAATACGACTACGCTGACATTTCCTCAGTGCCTGCCATCGGCACGACCAATCCCGCCGACCCGGCCAAGTCCAGTTTCAGTGCGGAGCATGGACCGGTATATGAGCGTCTGCTCGCCACTCGATTTGCAGATTGGCGGCTGGTGGTCGAAGGCAGCGTGACACGGCCGCGTGCTTTCTCGCTCGATGAGCTGAAGCGCATGTCTTCTCGTACACAGATCACGCGGCACACGTGCGAGGAAGGTTGGTCGGCGATAGCGCAGTGGACCGGAGTGCCCTTGCGAACAGTTCTCGAGGCCGCCGGTGTTCGCATGAGCGCTCGGTTCGTCCAGTACTACGCCTACGATGGATGGGCTGACGGCATAGACATGCTGGATGCATTGCATCCGCAAACGATACTGGCGTATGGAATGAACGGGCGGGATCTGCCGATCAGTCACGGCGCTCCGGTGCGGCTCAGAGTCGAGACGCAGCTCGGCTACAAGAGTATGAAATTCCTGAGGCGGATCGTGGTCACGGATTACTTCGACGACCACGGCCGCATAGGCAACATCCAGAATGGTTGGTCCTGGTATGCCGGTATCTGAGTGACGCCGCGAGCTTGCCCCTGGCACGTACTGTTGCAACCGGCGCACGGTCGCAACATGCGACACCGAAGAGCCCCTTTCAACGCGGGGAGTTCACATGTCGCTTGGGCGTTTCTTCGGTGTCTTCTTTGGCATCGTGGGTGCTGCGTTGCTTGCCGTCGTGCTCTACATCGCGTTTGGCGATCTCAGTCGGCACAAAGGCCGCATCGAAGCGTTGGTCACGCAGAGTATTGGGCGCCCCTTTGCCATCGATGGCCCATTCAAGCTGAAGGTGATTCCGGTCGTTGACGTGAGCGCCGAACGCGTTCGTCTGGGCAACGCGCAGGGAGGCTCGCAGCCGCAGATGGTCGAGATCGGCAAGGCCGCCGTGCAGATCGGTTTGTGGTCGCTGATCTCAGGGCCGCCCGATGTCCGCTCGTTCGAACTGAGCGACGCGACCGTTACTGCTGGAGCTCGGGTCCGATGGCAAGGGCAACTGGATCATGGGTGCGCCGGAGGCGGATGACGAAACCGATGCGGATGACGAAACCGATGCGGATGCCGGGGCGGTCGAGGTCCCCGTGGTCATCCGCAGCGCGCAGTTGAACAACGTGCGCCTCATTTATCGCGAAGCCAAGAAACCCGATCGCGTGGTCCAGCTCGACAAACTGAGCATTACACCCGGCCGGGAGGAACTGCTGGCGCTGGACGGGCAGGGCAAGCTCGATGCATTTCCCCTGGCGTTGAAGGGTGAGGTGGGGCCGCTGAAATCGCTGTTGTCAGCACGCGATATACGCATGGCCATGCAGATGTCGTTGGGCAAGCTGGCGCTGGACATCAAAGGCGTTATTGGCAGGCTGGATCCGCTGGACGGTGCTGATCTGACGCTCAAGGTCGAACACCCGGAATTGGGTGGCATGCTCAAAAAGCTGGATCTTCCGGTCATCGCCACCGGGCCGATGCAGATCGACACGCGACTGAAGGATGCCGGTGCGCTCACGCAGCTGGACTTCAATGCGAAGGTCGGCGATCTCAAGGCCAGCGCGAACGGCACGCTCAAGACGCTGAGCCTGGTCGGATCCGACCTGAAGTTCGAAGCCACGGCCGCGGACGCGGCGCGTCTTGCCAGTGTGTTCGACGTCAGCGGTGTGCCTGCGGCGCCGCTCACCGTCACGGGCCACACGGTGCAGTCACGCAAGGAGATCAAGTTTGAGTCGCTGACCGCAGCCATCGCCGGTGCTTCCGTGCGTGCCGATGGCAGCATGCGGTTCACCGCGCGACCGGAAAACCGCGCTTCGTTTCAAACTGGCAGCCCCCAGCCTGGCGAAGCTGCGGGAAACGTGGCCGGAGATGAAGGTCTCGGCCAGCGGTGCCCTCGAGTCCGCGAAAGGCCGCATCGAAGTGAAAGATCTGAAAGCCGCCCTGGGCGAGAATCAGTTGGCAGGTTCGTTGCTGCTGACCGGCGGGGCGAAGCATATCGAGGCGCAGCTGTCATCGCCGCGTCTCGACCTCACGCCCTTCTTCCCGCAAGACAAGCCAGCCGAACAACCGCCGCCGGGACTGCGCCACGCGCCGGCAAAACCAGAGCCGCAAAAACCGAGCCGCCGAAGAAGTTCATGTTCAGCGAGACGCCGCTGCCTCTCGACAAGATGAAGGACACCGATGCGAAGCTGCATCTGGCCTGCGGCGAACTGGTGCTCGGCGATCGGTCGATCAAGGACCTCGACAGCAACCTGCGGGTGGATCACGGAAAGATAACGTTCGACATGCGCGCAGCAGGCGCGCATGAGGGCACGCTGCAGGGTGCCGGTACCCTGGTATCTGCCGGCGATGGGACGGCCGAATCTCGATATGAAAATCGACATCAGCAAGGTGCGGGCAAGTCTGGGGAGCGAAGGCATCGCACCTGCTGATGTGCCGCCGCTCAGCGTGGCGATGAACATCAAGATCCACGGCAGCTCGCCGCGGCAGATGGCGTCGGGCGCCAACGGACAACTGCTGCTGACGCAGGGTGCGGGCCGGACCAAGAGCGGCTTCATCACTGCCTACGGTGGCGATGTCGTGGGGCAGCTCGCGCAGAAGCTCAATCCCTTTGCCAAGGACGATCCGTTCATGAAGCTCGACTGCACCATCGCCCGCGCCGACATCGTCAATGGCCAGGTCACCGTGCAGCCGGTGCTCCTTCAGACCGAAAAGGTCACCATTACCGCCCACGGCACCATCGACCTGCACACCGAGAAGCTATCGCTCGACTTCAACACTCGCCCGCGCGAAGGCATCGGCGTCAGTCCGGGCATGTTCACCAACCCGTTCATCCGGCTGGAAGGAACATTGACGAGTCCACAGATTGGCGTGGGTGCGAAGGGTGTGGCGTCGGGTGCGGTGGCAGCAGCGACCGGCGGCGCGTCGGTGGTCGCAGGAGGCGTGGTTGATCGCATGGCGGGCGAAAAAGACCTGTGTGCGCAGACGCTGGCAGCAGCTACACGCCCCGCAGGTCCCTGAGCGGACACGGCGGATGACGCGCACGTCAGACGCGTCATCCTCGGTACGACCTTTGAACTAACGCAACGACTTGAAGCCCTGCGCGCATCTCATCCACCAAGAGCTTCGGCTGTTCCCACGCCGCGAAGTGCCCGCCCTTGTCGAGCTGGTTGTAATGGATGAGGTTGGGATACGCCCGCTCCGCCCAACTCCGCGGCGTATGGTAGACCTCGTCAGGAAAGACGCTCACCGCAACCGGGATGGTGATGTTCTTGGGTCCCAAGTCGGTCTTCGCGAACCCCTCCCAATAGAGACGCGCCGCAGAGATTGTCGTGTTCGTCAACCAGAACAGCGTGGCGTTGTCGAGCACATCGTCCCGGGTAAGGCCTGTCGACTCCCCGTCGAAAGCACGTGCGATGAGCCGCAAACTAGCCGGGTCGTGGTCGAGCAACCAGGCTGCCACGCCGACGGGTGAATCCGCGATGCCGTACAGCGTTTGCGGGTGCGACGCCATGAAAAGCTGTGTTGGAATGGTCTTGTACAAAACGACAATCGTCTCGTACGCGCGCTTTTCCTCGGCCGAGAGACCTGATGGCGGCGGGCCGCCGGCCGCGGCCGCCTTGTTGATTTCGGGTGGAATCGCGCTGGGCAGGTTCGTGTGGAGACCGATCAATTCCGGATGTCCCTGCGTGGCCATCACGTCGTTGATAATCGCGCCCCAATCCCCGCCTTGCGCCACATATCGCGTGTACCCAAGGCGCTTCATCAGCACCGCCCAGGCACGTCGCGATCCGGGCTTGGTCCCAGCCGGTCGTGGTCGGCTTGCCTGAAAACCCGTAACCCGGCATCGACGGAATCACCACATGGAAAGCGTCCGATGCCTTGCCGCCATGCGCCGTGGGATTGACGAGCGGGTCGACAATCTTCAGCTGCTCGATGACCGAGCCGGGCCATCCATGCGTGACGATGACCGGCAGCGCATTGTCGTGTTTCGAACGAACGTGAATGAAATGAATGTCCAGCCCATCGATTTCCGTGATGAAGTTCGGCAGGGCGTTCAGTTTCGCCTCGACATTGCGCCAGTCGTATTCCGTCGTCCAATAGCGGGCGAGCTTCTGCATCGTCGCGAGCGGCACGCCCTGCGAGAAATCGGCGACCGTTTCCCTTTCAGGCCACTTGGTCGCGTTGATGCGCTTGCGCAATTCGGCGAGTTCCGTTTCCGGAACGTCCACACGAAACGGATGAATAGCGGTATTATCACTGCCCTTCGGCTGTAGAACTGCACTCATGGATTTGCTCCCGCCGACTTCCTTGTCGCCTGATGGTTGGATTGGGTGTGCTCGAAGCGGCTCACATCCCGGCGAGGACGCTAGCAAATGCGGGCGTAGATTGAATCATACGAAGGTACTGGTCCATTGAAGTACGGAACAATGTCCGCTGCCCTTGGTCAAGACCGAAAGCGGATAACAAAGGGACGACGGGTTTAGCATGAAGGTTGCGAATTTCTTCCTGGCGATCACATGTATTGTTTCGGGCGTCGTGCAGGCTGGTTCTCCGACTCCCGAAATTCTTGTTACGGCGCTGCGAGGCATGCAATGGCAGGTCAGGTATGACTTCGCTCAGCCGGTGGACAAACTCGAATTCAAAAGCTCCCCCGACGATTCGCGTGGCCGGACATGGCTGCCCGATCAAGGCTTCGAAATTGTCACCACTGATCGCGGAGAGGTCGCGCGGCGTAAGGACGGCGCTCACTTCCGCACTGTCCGATTCCGGATGAGCCCAACGTATAGCGTACTACCGAAGGAGTACGCGCCGTTTTCGCCATTTGGTGATGGAGGAATGCTGTTTCACACGGGCCGTTTCTTCGCGTGTCAGGACCGCTGTCCCGATGACGCATCGTGGTCGATGTATCTGTGGGCGGCGACAGAAGATCAGATCATCCTCGATGGCAAAGCGGTGAAGGCAGAGGCGCACTGGATCGATAGGGACGAAGGGCGTTCTGTCTATGTCGGCAAGAATGTTCCGCAGCAGACTGACGACTTTATTGCCGTCCTCGACGCGACGCTCCCCGAGCGAATTCGCGGTCAGTTACTCGCACAATTGCCTGAGTTCATGCACTTGTTCTCTGGAAAGCTGGGCGTCCTACCGATACGTCCCATGCTCTTCGTCTCCTACGACGCATCGCATCCCAAGGGGTGGGGTCGACAGGGAGGTGTGCTGCCAGGTCAGGTCTTCGTCCATTTCTACGGCGGCAAGTGGCCTGCAGAGATGGAAAAGCCTGGTTTCCCGGACGAGCTTGCCTGGCATTTTGCGCACGAGGCAGCCCATTTGTATCAGGGGTCGACATCTACGGAATCGGGCGATGCGTGGATTACCGAGGGTGGTGCTGAGGCGTTCGCGGCGATGTCCTTGCGCGCTGATGCCGGCGCGTACGTGCAGTCTGCCGAAGAGAAGGCACTCGGCAAGTGCCGGGAGTTTCTCAAAGGCCGGTCAGTTCGTGATGCCATCGCTGCGGGAACATACGATGCCGCATACAGCTGCGGAATGCTGATCAATCTCGCTATCGATTCGAAGGTACGACTTGCCACAAAGCACGATGGCCTTTATGCAGTCTGGCGCAACTATCTCAGGCGTGCCTCCAACAACGGGAGTGTCCTGAGTACAGCCGCGTATCTCGAGGCAGTATCAGATGTCGGCGATGCTGATATTGCGGAGTGGGTACAGAAGGCCGTTGCAGATCAGGGTGCGAATCTGATTCTTGGTCGAACAAATTAGTTGCACCTGTCGTTACTGACTACAGGCTCCGGACGGTTTCCAGTCAGAGGGTGTGCCCCTCTGCTGAGCCGAATCATGGATGACCAGGGCGACGCACGCCGCAGCGTCTTACCACTGACGTTCAGTATACTGGCCGTCGGAGGTCGACTCCAAGACCTTCTGCGCCGGCTCGTCAAGCGCCGTCTGGGGAATGAGGGCCCCGACACGCCCCCGCTACGGCCAGAGCTGGACCCGCTTAAGCGAGTAGACACCTCCGAGTTCATGCTTCAGCGCACGCGCCGAGTGTCCTATGCGCTTGAGGGACTTAAGCGCAAACTCGATCAGCCCATCTCGCATCCTGATGCGCTTGACCGGCGTCTTCGCGGGCCGTTCGGGCCTGTCGGCTTAGCGGAAGCCGCTGACCGTGCCGTCGAAGAGGACCGAATGAACGAGCGCGAGCGAGCATTTGCATGATGGCCGAGCTCGCGCTGATCCTTTCGCGTGTCGAATGGAAGCCGGTCAAGGGCGCGATCTCAATCGCAGAGTGCAGCACTGCGATGACGTCCATCCTGGACGAAATTCGTCCGCAGCCATCTCGCGATCCAGCGCTCGATCGATACGTGGACGCAGCGTTTAAGGAGGCGGGACGCTGACGAAGTGGCAGTTCTCAGGGAAGGTCGACTTGCTCGCTACGGCCGGGGATCAGATGGAGGAGGTTCGGCAATCGCTGCGAGCAACCAGTCGCGTCGACAAATGCGTACCGCAGAGGAAATCCTGCGCGGTTAGAGAAGCCGGGGCCAGTCCTCGCCGACGAGGTCGGCATGGGGAAGACCTACACCGCGCTGGCCGTGGCTGCGAGCGTCGCAATCGAGAACCCGTAGGCGGGTCCCGTGGTGATCATGGTTCCGCCCGCGCTGCGTGAGAAGTGGCCGCTTGATTGGGAGGTGTTCCAGGAGCTCTACATCGAAGGCCCCCCGCCAGCAGTGCGAGCGGCCGATCGAGGGGTCGAGTTCCTCAAGCTGATCGACGACGCCCGGCTGCAGCCGAGCGCAAATCATCTTCCTGAAGAACGGTGCGTTCGGAGCTGCAACTGCAGGGATCCATGGGTCAAGCTCGCGGTCGTACGGCAGGCCCTACTACAGGCGGCGCAGCATGGCAGGGAGCACGCGCGCAGTCGGAAAGTGGGGCGCCCGGGTCATTCGCGCTGCGCGATCTGGACTCGGTTCGAGCCCGGCTTGTTCGAGCGCTGCTCGAGTGCTCCCTACTCACCGTTGGCAGGCGATCGCCCGTCAGCACGACCTGGACTGACTGACGATCCGGTTCCCGAAGCCCTTCGAGACGATCGATCGACTGGACTCTCGAGCCGTTCGGGAGGCCCTTGAGAAGCTTCCAACAACCGCAGCAAGCTCGAACGAGAAGATCCGTGAGGCCTGCAGGCAGATCGACAGGGCAATCAAGGCCCTGTGGAGACTGGCTTGAGTCACGCGCAGTTCCGAGCGCCACTCTCTGATCCTGGATGAGGCCCATCATGCGAAGAACCCAGGAGCGCAGCTCTCGCAGCTGTTCCTGAACGAGGAGGAAGGCGGCGGCGAGAGCCCCGGCGCCCTCTACGGACGCTTCGATCGCATGCTGTTCTTGACCGCCACCCCGTTCCAGCTTGGACACCACGAGTTGCTTCAGGTCCTTTCGCGCTTCTGCTGGCGTCAACTGGCGACCTTGCCGGGCAGAACGCGAGAAGTTTCGAGACGAGATCGATGCATCTCGGCAAGCAAGCTCAGCGCAGCACAGGCAGCCATGGCGACGCTCGACCGCGCTTGGGGACGGCTGCGCCCGCAAGACGTGGCCGGACCTCACCGAATGATTGGTGGGCTGCCGAATCGCCGACCGAGAGCTCGGCGAGCGGCCGCGCGTGTCCGGCGAGCGTTCGGCGACAGCCCTCAAGGCGCGGGACGGGCTGAGCGGCACTCAAGCGCTTGGGTGATCCGTCATCGCAAGCCCGACAAGTACACGAGACGGGACGGCGCGGCGCCACTACTTCCGGGGTGCCGGAGATCGGTGCCCAAGGGTCCCCGGACGGGCCTGGACGTCGGCAGCGGGACTCTTCTTCCCTTCCTCCTCGCGGCGCGGGCCCAGGTCGCGTTCCGCGCGGCGCAACGGTCTGGGACATTCCCGCGACGGGCCCGAGCGCTTTTCGCCGACGGCATCTGCTCTTCGTACGAGGCGTATCTGGATACGCGTCGCGGCGCTGGCGGTCGATGAGGAGAGGGCACCGGGGCGCAATCGACGCAGCGATAGCGAGTCCGCTGGTACATCGGCGCGATCACAGGACGCGCTACCCCGCGACGACGCGAAGGCTCGCGCCGCCCATCCGAAGATCGAGCCCGACAGTCGAGCGCGTTCGGGAGCTCTGGCGCGCAGGGCGAGAAGGTGGTCGTGTTCTGTCATTTCCGGGCAACGGGCTCGGCGCTTCGCCGGCATATCTCGCGGGCAATCGAGGATGAACTCTGGACCCATGTCGTCCGAGAGTTCAATGTTCGCCCGGCGAGATGCGCCAGCACGATCCAGACGCTTGAGCCGCCGGTTTGAGCGGAGCGGACGAGAGGACAGTCTCCGGTTCACGGAGCTGCGTAGAGGAGAGCTGAGCCAATCGCTCGCGCGCGTGCAGGACGCTCGACGAGCACAGCGGACGAGCTCACGACTCCTTCTTCGCTACCTCCGATCCCCGGTCGTTCTAGCCCGTTATGGCGCACCCGGTTCAGGGACGGGCCGAGGGGTCCGAGCGATGCTCGACCAGAAAGGGTCTCGGTGGCGCGCCGCCTGCGGAGCTCGGCTCGAAGACTTCGTCGACTACATGGACGGCCTGGTCGAGGGCAGCGGGACCAGCTGATGGAGCCCTCGACGCATCCAGACAGCCGGTTACTACGCCGACGCAAGTGATCTGGCCGAGGAGGGTGCCGCGGCGACTCGAGCAGCTTATTGCCACGGTACGGCTCGCTAACGGCGAGGTCAAGCACGAAACGCGTCGGCGACTGATGCTCGCCTTCAACTCCCCTCTGCCTACCGGAGATCCTGGTCGCGTCCCAGGTCCTGGCGGAGGGTGTCGACCTTCACCACGACTGCCGACATGTCATTCACCACGACCTTGACTGGAATCCCAGCACGCTCGAGCAACGAACCGGACGAGTCGACCGCCTGGGCTCAAAGGGCGAGACGCCTCGACGAGCCGATCGAGATCGCCCTGCCCTACATCGCGAAAACCCAAGACGAAAAGATGTATCGCGTCGTCCGGGACCGCGAGCGCTGGTTCCAGGTCGTGATGGGCGCCGACACGAACTGGACGAGGCCGAGATCGACGACATCCGGAGCGCGTCGAGCTCCCCGCGGAGGCCGCGAAGACAGCTTGGCTTTCGCCTTCGAGGTCGGCGCCCGGCCGTAGGGGTTCTGACGGTGGTATTCAGGCGGGGGGTGCGCTGGGGCTGTGTCGGAGCTCGAGTGAGGAAGCGCTCAACGGCGCAGCGGTCCAGGCGGCCGAGATCACGGAGAATTGACGGGCACCGATGCACCTGCTCTTCCTCGACGAGTCCGGCAAGCCCGACGAGGCGATGTTCGCCGTCGGCGGCGTCGCGATCCGGGCTGACGAGTGGGATCCGCTGCGGCAGCGCTGGGACCATGCGCTGGCGCGAGCACGGCTGGCCGCTCGACAAGGAGGTCAAGTGGCACGGGACCAAGACCGGCGAGGTGCCGCCGGCGCTGGCCGATGCGGTGTACGCGGAGCTCGCGTCGGCGCCGCTGATCTGCTTCGTTACCGTCCTGCGACCGCTCGCCGGCAGGGAAGCCGCATCCGAAGCTGTTCGCCTCCGCCGAGGACACCTACGCCACCGCGCTCACCTTCCTCGCGGAGCGCTTCCAGCGCTTCCTCGCGCGCGAGGACTCGCACGGCGTGATCATCCTCGACAGCCGGCGGCGCGAGGTGGACGATCGGATGCGGAGGTTCTTCGACCGGCTTCAGCGCGAGGGCACCCCGTTCGCGGAGCTGGATCGAATCGTCGACAGCCTGCTGCTCGGGCCGTCCCACTTCTCGCTCGGGCTCCAGGTCGCCGATCTGGTCGTCGGGGCCACGCTTGCGGCGCAGCGGGCGCCGCGGGCGATGCGAGCCGGTGGTTCAAACAGCTGCTGCCGCGCTTCGCGCGTCATCCCGACACAGGCGAGCTCGAGGGCGTGGGGCTGAAGACGTTCCCGCCGCGGGCCAAGGGCGAGGAGCCGGCGCTGGCGAAGCTGTTCGAGCCGCAGGACCAGGCAGCTGATCACCTCGCGCTGTCGCCGTTGACCAGGCGGGCCAGGAGCTCCATCGCGTCCGTCTCCTCCTCACCCGCCTCCTCGAGCTCGATCGCGCGCTCGTAGGCCCGCCGCGCCTCGGCGGTTTCGCCGATCGCCTCGCACGCGATCGCCGAGCCAGCGCCAGTTCCACGGGTGCGCGGGCGAGATCTCGACGTAGTAGCGGAGGTGCCGATACGCCTCGTGGAAGCGGCCGAGCTCGTACAGCGTGTAACCGAGCCCGAAGTGGGCCATCGGGTCACCGGACTGAAGGCACGCGAGCCAGGCCCCCAGCGCCTCCTCACCGGTTTCGCCCGCCGCGCGGTTGAACAGGAAGCGGTTGATCGAAGGCTGGTCTCCGTAAAGAGACCGGGTGGCGATCACGATCTCGCCCGCGCTGGCGGCGGTCAGCCCGAGCTGCGGAGCGTCGAACAGCGGCGGTTGCCAGATCGGCGCCACCTCGGCGGCCTCTTCGTCGAACTCGGCGAGGTCGTGGACGGAGAAGCCGATGACCCGACCGGCGGGCGGGGGCCCGTTGTGCAGGAACGCGAAGTGCTCGCCGAGCGGACGCCAGTTCTCGCTGTGGATTCCATCGTCCACGCGGCCGAACTCGAGCGCGCTCATGCGGTCGAGCTCCGGGGCGTGGCTGATGTAGAGCCGGGGTCGGGCCACGCCAAGGGAGTCGGGCCCAGGCGGGCTTACCTGACACGGGCGGATGGCGCGTCCGCGAGCACCGCCCTCATTCGCTTGCGGCCGTCCGGCCGATAGTCCTCGACGCCCAGGTCCGCGAGCTCGGCGTGCGTTTCCCGAAGCGCCCGGAGCAGCTCCGAGCGCGGCAGTCCCCACTCCTCGAAGCCGGTCTCGATCCGGCCCAGGTACCACGGGGAGGGCAGCCCGAGGTAGTCGCCATGCGTCATCACGTAGGTCATCGCGGTCAGTCGACCCTCGCCGGTCTTGACCTCGATGATTTGGCGACGATAGTTCGAGGGGGCGCCCTCGTAGCGGTCGAGCGCCCGGATGTCTCGAGGGCTCAGCCACCAGAGCGCCCCGTGGACGGTCCGGCCCTCGGCGGGCTCGATGTCGGCGACGCCGCGGAAGGTGAGTCGCCATCCCTCGAGGCGCGCCGGCACGCCCGGACGGGCATCGAGGCAGCGTGCCCGCATGTCGGTGATGTTGAGGTTCGACCCGTACGCGAAGTACGCCTCGGTGGGGGAATGCATTGAGACGGGTCCTCAGCGTCGTGGCCGCCGCCCGCGGCGGCGGGCCTTCATGTGGTAGTCGGCGCGGGCCTGCTTGCGGACGCTCATCGCATCGAGCTCGGCGCGGTCGGCGAGATCCTCGAGCAGCGAGGCCTCGGCGGCCAGCTCCGATGCGGTGTCGGGCGGCGCCGCGACGTTGGCGCTTCGTAGGTCCAGGGAGGCGTCCCGGTAGAGCGAGCTCGCCGTCTCGACGTCGCCGTCGTGCAGCGCATCCGTCGCATCCCGCTTTGCGCGCTGGGCGCGCTGGAACGCGAGCTCTACCTCGACCTCGGGGTTCTCCGAGCGCCCGGCCGCCTCGTCGCCCGGCACCACGTTGATCGAGACCGGGATCGTGGCCAGCCGGCTCTGCATGGAAGCGATCTCGACCCAGCGGAGCTCCAGCTCGCAGACCTTCGTCAGGCCGAGCTCGCCCAGCGCCGGGACGTCGATCTCGAGCAGGACGCGGCGCGTCTCGCCGGCGTACATGTCGCCGAGCTCGACCATGAATCCGCCCGCGACGGCGGTGGCCGGAAGGTCGTTGAAGAGGCGCACGGCCGAGACATCATCCGACGGGCGGACGGTGAGGTTCGCCGCCTGCACGGCCTGGTCGAGCAGCTCGTCGACCTCGGACGAGAGCGCCGCCCCGGCCTCGTCGCCGTGCTCGGCGAAGCTGGCGTTGCCGCCGCCGCCGTTCGCGATCGCGGCGAGCAGGTCCTCGTCGTAGCCGAGCCCGATGCCGATCGTCGAGGTACCGATGCCCGCCCGCCGTGCTCCCGAAGCGAACTGCTCGAGCTGCCGGTGATCCGTCACGCCCTCGTTGGCGTGGCCATCGGACAGCAGCACCAGGGTGGTCCCGTCGCCGTCGGCGGCCCGGTGGGCCTCCTGGATGCCGCGCAGGAGTCCACCGGAGAGGTTGGTGGTGCTGCCGGGATGGATCATGGGCAGCGCTCCACGGACGCTCGAGCCATCTCCAAGCGGACCCGACGGCACCGGCACCGATACCTCGGAGTCGAACATCACGAGCCCGAACCGGTCCTCGGGGCGCAGTCGCGCGACGAGCGAGTCGATCGCTTGCAGCGCGGCCACGAGCTGACCTCCGCCCATCGACCCGCTTCGGTCGAGGACGACCTGCAGGCCGGCGGGGGGCCGGTCCGTCGAGTCGGGGCCTGCGGGGGCGGTGAGCTCGAGCAGGGCGTGGACCGTGTCCTCGTGCTCGACCGCGATCAGGTCGTATCCGAGCTGTAGTTCGGTTCGCATGGTGTGTGAGTCGGGGCCGCCCGACTATTCCTGACACCACGCTCGCGTTGAGGGTCGCGACGATGTAGCGGACTGCGCCCGGGCGTCGTGTACGGGCCGGTTCGGGGCAAGTATGCTTCGTTCTAACGGGGGGCATTCCACTGGGAGGAGGTCGATGCGTCCCGGGCAATTCGTTTCGCGTGCCGCGTTCCCGGTGATATTGGCGTTGATCGGGCTCGCCCTGCCGGCGAGCGCCGGCGCGAAGAACAAGGTCTTGAGCCCGGCGAGCTACCCGGACACGACCACCTACAGCTGCCGCACGGACGCGATCACCATCCACCCGGGCCAGAACCTGAACCTGGTCGGCGCCACCAAGACCTGCCCCAACGCGGAGGTGGTCCGCGGCCCGGGCGGCGCGGGCGTGTTCAGCCCCGGCTCCGCGGCCGAGGGCTACGTGACGCGGTTCAAGCCCAGCATGGCGGAGATCAAGCCGGGCGGCGAGCTGGTGACCCCGAGCGTGTGGGACCTGCACCTCCACCACGTGGTCTGGATCGGGCCGGACGGCCCGACGTTCGCCTCCGGCGAGGAGAAGACGATCGCGACCCTGCCCCAGGGCTACGGGCTCAAGGTCGGCGGCGACGCCAACTGGGGGCTCAACTACATGATCCACAACCTGACCGCCGCCGGCGGGCGGCAGGTATACGTCACCTGGGAGATCGACTGGGTCCCCGCGGACAGCCCCTCGGGCGCCGGCATTCAGCCGGGCAAGATCCAGTGGCTCGACGTTGCCGGACGGCCGCAGATCTACCCCGTGTTCGACGCCGAGCGGGGGTTCGACCCGGACGGGGACGGCAAGTACGTGTTCCCGGACGAGGTCCCGGACGACCCGGCGGCGCCGGGGTTCGAGGAGCGGCGCAAGATCAGCCCCGCTCGCGAGTGGACGGTTCCGGACGGCGGAGCGACCCTGGTGTCCGGCGCGGGTCATCTCCATCCCGGCGGGCTCCACGTCGACCTCGAGGTCGCCCGGGACGGCCCCGACGCCGGAGAGGTCGACGGCGACCGGCGCTCGGAGGTGAAGAAGCTGTTCCGCTCCGATGCGCACTACTACGATCAGGCCGGCGCCGTGAGCTGGGACGTGAGCATGGAGGCCACGAGGCGGGGCTGGCGGATCGACCTGAAGGGCGGCGACACGGTCTCGATCGACGCCACCTACAACGTCAAGCGGGCGTCGTGGTACGAGTCGATGGGGATCCTCCCGCTGTTCGTCGCCAGCGCCGGCGACCCGAGGGCCAAGGACCCGTTCGAGGATCGCAAGGCCGTGAAGAAGATGTACGAGAAGGGCGGGACCCTCACCCACGGCCGCCTGCCCGAGAACATCGATCGGCCGGCGCGCGACAAGCTGGGCCTGCCCGATCCACGAGACCTTCGAAGCACCGGGAGCAGCGCCTCGTCGGGCATCCAGATCGACGGCTTCCTGAGCTCACCCGGCGGCTACTCGGCGAGCTCGGGATTCTCCTCGGCTCTGATGCGCCCGCCCGCGATCGCGCCCGGCGACACCGTCACCTTCACCAACCAGGACGCGCTGCCGACGATGCCCCAGACCGAGCAGGCCTGGCACACGGTCACGTCCTGCAAGCCACCCTGCAACCGCGGCCCGGGGATCGGTTACCCGCTCGCGGGCGGGCCGATCAAGTTCGACTCGGGCCAGCTTGGCTTCGGGAAGGGCACGAGCTCGGAGGTGACGACCGGCTCGAACGTCTACACGACGCCCCCGCTGAGCAAGCCCGGCAAGACCTACACGTACTTCTGCCGCATCCACCCGTTCATGCGGGGCTCGATCCGGGTCGCGGGGAAGCGGCGCGGGTAGGGCGCCGGCTGACTCGAGTTCCTGCCTCCTCGAAGGCGTCGGTGACGAGCCCATCAGCGCCAGGGTGAGAGCGACGGCCGCCAGCGTGTTCGTCTGGCGCTCGACGTAGACGACCCGCTCGGCGGGCTCCAGCGACGGTTCCTCGAGGGTCGGCAGACTCAGCACATATGACGCACCACCGGGCACGCCGGCTGCGCTTGGGTCGGGCCATGGACGAACAGGTGCATGCCACCGTCGCCGCGATCGGCTTCGTGATGCTGCTGATCCTTGCCGGGCTGAGCCCGAGTCCGGAGATCGGGGTGGTGCTTCAGGCCGGAGGCGTGGGCGGCGCTTTCGGCGTGCTGGTCGCGTACCTCAGACACCGCGACGACCCGGAGGCCGATCGCTGGAGGACCGTGACCGGATTCAGCCTGCTCGGGCTCGCGGGTGGCCTGCTGTTGGTGCTTGGCGAGCTATTACTCTCTTCCTGATGGCGCGAAAGCTCACGCAGTACCTGCCCCTCGCGGTCTATCTCGTCGCCGCCTCGATCATCATCAACGTGATCGACAACGAGTGGGGCTGGAACAGCTACGCGTTGTGGGCGACCATCACTGCGATGATCGCTATCGGCGGCTTCCTGATGCCGAGCCGGCCGTACAGCCGCAGCCGGTAGCTCGCGGTCAGGCGCCGGTCTCGATCACGGCGTGCAGGCGCTTGCCCATCGCCGCGCCGGATGCGCCGAAGAGCTCGGCACATCTCGGCGTGGTCGCGGACGCTGCGGATAGTGCTCCCGGATTAGCCGCGCGGGCATCAGAAGCGCGGCGGCGAAGGCGTTGGCCTCCTCCTCGGTGATCGGCACGGGCGGCTTGGTGGTCGCGGGCTCGACGTCGCGCTCCTCGGGCGCGACCGTCGTCGAGCGGCAGAAGAGCGACTCCTGGCCGGTGCGGTGGAGCCGCCAGTGGCCGAGCTCGTGGCAGATCGTGAAGCGGCGGCGGCCGGGCCACTCGCGGGCCTCGTCGGCGTTGACCCAGATCTCGCCGCGGCTCGCGAGCAGCAGCCCGGAGACGGCCTGGCCGGGGTCGAGCGGCGGGGCCCCGGGGAGGCGGGACATCTCACCGGGTGAGACGTCGCGGACCAGCAGGCTGAAGCAGGAGTCGGCGATCTCCTCGACCGGGACCGGGAGGGTCTCGCCGTCCCAGATCCACGCGGGGACGGTGGCCAGGACCTCCTCGGCTCGGGCCTCGAGTCCTGCGACATCGACGCGCGTCGCGTCGGGCTCGGGCTCCGGCGTCACTCGCGATCGCCCCCGCGGAACAACTGGTCGACCTCGTCCCAGTCGGCTTCGCGTTCGGCGCTCGCCGCCCCGGGAGGCGGGGCCGCCTCGGCATGCTCGAGCTGCCACTCCGGACTTGGACGGGCGGTGCGGGCGAACACGGCGTCGTCCGCCTCGCCGACGTCGGTTCTCAGCGCCCGCCCCGTTTCGCGCAGGGAGTCGGCGGTCACGCCCAGGATCTCCGCCAGGCGGTCAAGCACTCGACTGCTAACGCCGGTCGACGGCAGCAGTCCCTGCTCCATCTGGTGGTAGTAGGAGGCGACCTTCTGCTCGCGGTCGGTCACGCCGAGGGTCTTCGCGAGCTTTGCCACGAGATCGCTGCGCTTCAGCCGCGCCCGGTCGCGGAGCCGGGGCAACACCGCAGGCCATAGCCCCGCGCGCCCGCGAAAGGACCGGTCGATCGCGTCCACGAGCCGCTCGGCGTCCGAGCCCCTGAACGCCGCGGCGTCCCACGGCCTCGGGGGCGCGTCCACGTAGTAGGCGTCGATCAGCTCCTCCAGCTCCTGGCGATCGCCTTCCCCCAGGCGGCCGATGTACTCCGACGGGTCGGGGTCCCTGCCGCCCAGGTGCGCCTCGACGAACTCGGCGAACAGCCGCTCGACCTCAGCCATCGGAAGGGCCTCCGTCGTCGGAGCCGAGCAACTCGGCGACGCGCTTCCGGAACCGGGACAGGATCTGGTGGACATTGGCCTCGGTCATTGGGTCGCTCAACCGGCCCGAAAGCTGATCGTTGACCAATTCTGCGGCCTCCTTACCGGGCCGTTGCTCGAATCCAAGATCCTGGGGACCGGCGAGCTCCACGACGCGGCGATGGACCTCGTTGAGCTCGCCGAGGGCCTGGTCGATGACGCTTTGCTCCACGACCTCCTGCGTGGGGTCGGGCATGCTGATCGTCACCCCCCAGATGTCCTCCTCGCCCTCGTGCTCCTCGGCGAGCGGGGCCGCCCCGGGCCTTCGCGACCGGGCATCGAGAAAATCGGCGACGCGACGCTGCGCAATGCGCCGCAGCCACGCCACGAACTGGCCGGTCTCCTTGGCATCGAAGCTGGACTTGATCGCGCTCTCGATCACCTCGTCGACCACGTCGTCGACCTCCTGCGCCGGCAGCTTGCGCGAGACCCAGAAGCGGACGCGGTCGAGGAATCCCCACACGAGGATTCCGAGCGCGGTGCGGGCGTCGTCGTGCCGACCGAGCCGGCGCGCCTCGTGGTGGTAGGCGATCAGCTCCTCGGGCGTCAGGGCGAGGAGGTCGCTCTCCGTCAGGGGGCGAAAGTCGCTCATCTGCGCGGCGCGGGTCAGAAACCCGGCCTCCGCGCGGACGCAGGTGGGGAGGAAGGGAGCGGCATGGGAAGGAGAGTGTCGCGGAGATGACAGACTCGCGGCGTCAAATGACTGAGCCGCCAGAAGGAGCCTCGACGGTGCTCGGCGAGCGCTTTCGGCGGGCGCTCGTGTTCGCGTTCGACCTCCACCGCGGACAGGTGCGCAAGGGATCGAAGGGAATCCCGTACATCGGCCACCTGCTCGGGGTGACATCGATCGTGATCGAGGATGGCGGCGACGAGGACGAGGCGATCGCCGCGCTGCTGCATGACGGGCCCGAGGACCAAGGAGGAAAGCCGACGCTGGAACGGATCCGCGCCGAGTTCGGCGACCGAGTGGCGGACATCGTCGAGGGTTGCAGCGACACGCTCGAGGATCCAAAGCCGCCGTGGCGCGAGCGCAAGGAGGCCTACCTTGCCCATCTCGAGGAGGCCCCGCCCGAGGTGCTCCGGGTCTCCCTCGCCGACAAGCTTCACAACGCGCGGGCGATCCTGTCCGACTACCGGGAGGTCGGGGAGGAGCTGTGGTCGCGCTTCAACGGCACGCGCGAGGAATCGCTCTGGTACTACAGGTCGCTCGTCGAGATCTTCGCCCGTCGGTACTCGGGTCCGCTCGCGGAGGAACTAGAGACCACGGTTAGTGAGATCGAGGCGCTCGCCGCCGGCTGACGAACCTCACCGCTGTGATCTCTTCCGCCGAGAGGCGGGGAGGGAATCGCGCACGAACTCGATGGGAGCGCAGGTCGGCGTCGCCTTACGAAATCCGCAGGCGTTTGAGCGCGGCCCGAATCTGCTCCTGGCTCTCCTTGTCGAGGACCGGCTCGTGCTCGAGCCACAGAACGAAGGCGTGAAGCCACAAAAGCCGCACGTCCATGTCGAGCTCTGACGCGTAGGCCATCAGCACCTCCTCGGGGTGCCGCGGCCACGCGGTGCCGTCCTCAAACCGCGCGATCGTCGCCTGGTTGACCTCGATCGCCGCCGCGATCTTGACCTGGACGACGTTCCGCTCCTCGCGCGCCTCGCGACAGGCGCGCCCCAGCCACGGGAGCAGGGGACGCGCTGACCTTCTCGGCCTCCATGCCCGCAGTTCTATCCGACCGCCGCGACATCGGCTATCCAGGCCTATATGCGCTTCGTATCTTCGTCCTAGACATATGCACGGCCTTGCACATTTACAATCGGTATGATACAACATCAGACGTGAGGGCGACAACATCAAACATGAGAGCGCCGACGAGCACCCATCCGGTGAACGGGAGCGATCCGTTCGAGCTCGATGCTGACGGAGACGGCGGCGTCGGGAAAGACTCGCAGCTGATCCAGTGGGTGCTCCGTCATGCGGCTGACGTGACGGAGGAAGAGGAACTAGGTGAAGGTGAATCAAGATAAAGACAAGCAGGCCACCGACGAGGCGCTGGACCGCCTCTACATTGACGCGGTGGAGATCTACGACCGGGCGCGCGAGGAGGTCAAGATCCCGCGCAAGGACGGCACCGAGCAGCGGTACGCCGCGAACCGGTTCAAGCAGCAGATCGACAAGGGCCACGACGATGGGATGATCGTCCCGACGATCGCCCGCATCGTGAGGAAGCCGACCGACGGCTTCGACCACCTGAAGAACGCCGGTCGCCACGACCTGATGGTCGAGAACCTGGTGACCGACACGGCCAAGCCCTACCACCACCTCTTCTCGGAGCAGACCGTGAAGGTCGCCGAGAAGCGGATGGCGGAGTTCGCCTAGCTGAGCGAGGCGCGGGCGGCTACGGGCCAGTCCGCTTCGCCTGAGGTGATCTCGAGGGAGAAACTACGGTGAGTGAGCGCGCCGGCTCGCGAACTTCACCGCTTCGATTTCCTCCGGCGGGTCGCGGGGAGCGCAGCACGCACGAACTCGATGTCGGAGCGCAGGTCGGCCGCGGTGCCCGGGGTCTCGACGACGACCGGGCCGCCGCAGGACTTGATCATCGCTTGAAGGCGCTCGGCGCCGATCTCGCCGCGGCCGAGGTTGGCGTGGCGGTCGGCGCCGGTTCCGGGCGGGTCGCGGGAGTCGTTGGCGTGCAGGAGGTCGATCCGGCCGCTGGCGGCGCGGACGCGATCGACGGCGTCGTCGAGCTCCTCGCCGGCGGCGTGGGCGTGGCAGGTGTCGAAGCAGAAGCCGAGGTCGATGCCGTGGTCGGCGTTTGCGATCCGCTCCCACAGCCGCGCGAGGTCGTCGAAGCGGCGGGCGACGGCCTTGTCGCCGCCGGCGGTGTTCTCGATGTAGACCGGGACCTCGGACTCGAGCATGTCCAGGGTGCGCTCCCAGCGGCCGATTCCCTCGGCGATCTCGTCGTCGGCGTGGCCGGCGTGGACGATCACCGCGGCGGCGCCGACGTCGGCGGCGGCCTCGCAGGTCTGCTGGAGGATCTTGCGCGAGCCGTAGCGGACGTTGTTGCGCGGCGAGCACACGTTGATCAGGTAGGGGGCGTGGACGTACAGCGGCATCGGCGAGTCCCGCAGCTCGGCGGCGTCCTCGCGCGGCGGCGGCTTCTCCCATCCCTGGGGGTCCGAGAGGAAGATCTGGACGCAGTCGGCGCCGACCGCCTCGGCCTCGCCGAGCGGGTCGTCGGGGGCGAGGTGGGCCCCGACCATCTTGCGCGGGTTCATCGCGGGCGAGGATAGGGGCGCGCGCGATGCGAAGCCCTCGTTCGCTCCAGGGTCGGCACGACCTGCGCGCGTTTCGTGACCCCGGGACGTCTATTCTGGGTGTCCATGGAGGGAACGCGCGCCACCTGGACCGACGAGCGCCTGGACGATCTGTCTCGTCGAGTGGATGATGGTTTCAACCGCGTCGATGCGGACCTGCGTCAGTTCCGCACCGAGATCAACGCCCGGTTCGACGGCGTCAACGCCCGGTTCGACGGTGTCAACACAAGGCTCGACGCGCTCCACCGGCTGATCGTCCAGACGTCCGGCGGCATGATCATCGCCGTGCTTGCGACGCTCGCGAGCGTGGTCATCACGCGCGCGTAGGGAGCCCTTCTTCAGAGGCCGGGGTCGCGGTTCCGCGGAACCGCATCTCGCGGTTTCCGTTACCAGTAGACGCAGACTGGGCACGAACCGCGTGGATTTCGCGTGCGGAGCGTGCGCCGGTGCTATCGCAGCCACCAGGTGAAGCTCGGGCCGTCGGCGAGGCTGGATGCCTGGTGCGACAGAAACCGGTCGAGGGCCCGCACCAGGCGCCCGACGGTCGCGGCGCGACCGCGCGGGAACCGCCGATTCGTCGTGAAGATGACGCCGTGATGCGGCTCGCCGCGGGCGCGATGCTCGGCCTCGATCGCGCGAAACCCGACGTCGTCGGTCACAATCGCGCGACGCTGCTCCTGGGCGGCGGCGAATATGGTCGCGTCCGGGGCGCCGCGGAGCGCGGGCCGCTCGCCGACGGCGACGACGTCGTGACCGCGTGCGCGCAGCTGCTCCGCGATCGAATACGGATACATCTCGTCGAGCAGAAGCCTCAAGCGAGCAGCTCTTGCTCGCGCTGCCACGCGGACTCGGCGGCCTCCGCCTCCTCATCGTTGCGGCGGATCCACTCGTCCACCTCTCGCTGGTGGCTGGCGTAGTAGCCGAGCGCGGCGCGGACCTGATCCGCTCGCAGGCTCAGCCACTCCGCCGCGTGGCGGATCGCCGCCTCCCGCTTCTTTCCGGAGCCCTTGAGCACCGCGATCACCTGCCACACGTCGGGTCCCCCGGCAAGTCCCGGTCGGCGCCCGCCGGGCCCGTCCCGGAACACGATGCCTGGGTGATCCTCCATCTCCATGCCCTCGGCGATGTAGCGCTGAGCGAGCCGGGCCTTTGATTCTCCCCCTCGTCTCCGACGAGCCTCGAGGCGGTTCAGGGTCTCCCGATCCACCCTGATCGTCAGGTTTGACATAGTTCGTGCCATCTCGTGCAATCGAGTGTATTGCACGTGTTCGACGGTTTACACGGAGTCGGCACGAACTGCGTGCGATCCGTGTAGGCGACGCTGTGAGTGTCCGCTCATGGCGCAAACGGGGACTGCCAACCACCGCGACGCGGAGCAGCGGATGAGGGAGCTGATCGAGAATGCCGGGCTGCCCGAGCCGGACGAGGTCCGCTACGAGTTCGACCCGAACGAGGTCGTGTTCATGTGGCGCGATCCGAAGCTGGCGGTCGTCGTCGACCTCGATGAGCCCAAGGGTCTCGCGCACTAACCGACGTCGGAGCAGCTCAGCTGTGGTTGCCGGGGGTCTCGACCACGAGCGGGCCGCCGGCTTCATCGCGGCGACGATAAGGCGCGCGCGACAAGAAGCGGGGTCCCGAGTGGCTCAATGGGTCCGCTCGCTCGGACCCTTAGTGGTTGGGAGCCTCCGGGACCCCGCGTCTTTGTGCAGCCTACACCGAGCGGGTCGGTCCGCCCGGTGGAAGGGCGAATAGACCGCGGAGGCGGGCGCGAAGGCCGTCGCCACCAGCGAAGTCGTCGCGCATGGCGCGGCGGTCCGCGAGGGTCGGGATGTCGTCGGCGGTCGGGGAGAAGCGACCCGCGCGGAGCTTCGCCACAATCCGGACGGCGGCGTCCTTGCGGTAGCTATAGAGCCGGCGCTCGAGCGCGAGGAGGGTCTCGGCGGGTGCCAACGGCCAGCCGAGGCGGGCGAGGGCGCCGGGGAGCTCGCGGAGGTGGGCGTCGGCGCGCTCGGCGGGTGTGAGGCGGGCGTACCGGAGGCGGCGGGCGGCAGACGCGATCGCGATCGCCGCCAGGGCAAGCAGCGCGAGGGCCGCGATCGCGGCGGGGATCGTCCAAGCCGGAACCGGACTGCCCGAGGAGGAGTCGGCGGCGGTGACGGCGCCGCGGCCGGGCAGGAACTCCTTGCGGGCGGCGCCCTGGATGCCGCTGAGATCGAGGTCGCCAAAGCCGGCGGTGAAGCTGGCGCCGCTTGTGCGGCCGGCGGCGGGAGCGCTGAGCGGGGTGGGGTCGAAGGTGACCCAGCCGATCGTGGGGAAGTAGGCCTCGACCCAGGAGTGGGCGTCGCGGTCCTCGACGATGTAGCGGTGCTTCTTCTCGGGATCCGGGGTGCCGGGACTGAAGCCGGTCGCGACGCGGCTCGGGATCCCGGCCATGCGCAGCATCAGCGCCATTGCGCCCGAAAACTGCTGGCAGTAGCCGAAGCGGTCGTCGAACAGGAACGCGTTCAGCGGGAGGTGGTGGCGGGGCGGATTCTCGTTGTAGGTGAAGCCTGTCTGGAGGTGGCGCTCGATCGCCCGCGCGGCCGCGTACGCGGTCGGGGCGCCGGCGGTGAGGCCGCGGACGAGGCGGAGGGTGGGGGCGTAGGGGGAGGTGGCGATCGCGCGGCTTGCCGCGCGATCGCTGGCCCGGTCGGCGCCGCCGCGGAGCGGGACCTGCACGGTCGTGAACGGCGCCGGCGTCACGAACTGCTGCTCGGCCGGCTCCGGCCGCCCCGGCAGGGTGATCTCCGTGTAGCGGGAGAGGACGGAGGGATAGCGGTCTGGCGCGGCCCGCAGCTGGCGCGGGGAGGGGTCGGGGACGTAGGCGACTGCGGAGTAGGAATCGCCCTCGCCGAGCGGCTCCTCGACGAGAGTGCTGCCATCGGGACGCGGCACGATGCCATCCAGCCCCTGCACGGTGACCAGTGCGCCGGCGCCGAGCACGAACTGGCTCTGCAGCGGACCGATCGTGACGTCGATCGTCTCGATCCACTCCGAGTGCGGTTGCTGCAGCGTCGCTCCCGGGCGGCCGCCCTCGACCTGGGTGGGGAGCTCGGCGCGCTCGGTGGTGCTGCGCTCGGAGCGCAGCCAGCGGCGGCCGTCGAACTCGTCCAGCACAGCGGTCTTCCAGTACTGGGAGTGCTCGCTCTCCAGCGCTGCGACCGCGGTCCCCTCGCGTGGCCAGTCGATCGGCCCGTAGCTGTGGTTCCAGTCGAACGTGTTGGGGGCGTCGCGCCCCAGCTGCCAGTCGCGGAAGTCGATCCACGGCCGCTGGTGGTCGAGTGCCGCGGCGAGCGGCATCGCCGCCACCCCGGCGGCGAGGGCAAACGCAGCGCCGGCGAGCACCTCGCGGGGCCGCAGCGAGGGGAGCCACAGCCAGGCGGCGATCGCGACCATCAGCAGCACCCCCCACAGGAGCGGCTCGGCGGGCTCGACCACGGTGGCCCCGACGCCGAAGGTCGCGACGAGGACGACGAGCGGCGCGATGCGCCGGGCGCGCGGCGAGTCGCCGGGGCGGAAGGCGAGTGCGGCGGCGAGCCCGAGCGCCACCGGCAGCCCCGCCAGGATCACGATCCGGGTCCACTCGTTGGTGCCCCCGTAGGGGTACTCGACGTCGCCGGTGAGTCCGGCGAACCCGCCGCCGAGCTCGCGCGCGAGCGCGCCCCAGCTCCCCGGCTCGAGCAGGCGGACGGGGACGCCGACCGCTGCCAGGCCAGCCGCGACCGCGAGGAGCGCGGCGAGCGTGGCGAGGGCCACGCCGGCCGCGCGCGACGGGCGGCGGGCGGCGAGCGCGGCGATCAGGGTTGCGCCGACGACCAGGACGCCGACCGCGAGCGCGACCCGTCCGGCCGGCGGCTGCTCGATCAGGCGCATCCACTGCGCCGCGGCGAGCGCCGCCAGCAGCGCGAACGCCGCCAGCCGCACCGCGGTCGCGCGGTCGAGCGTCCAGCGGCCGACGCTCACGCCGCCGCCCTCCTCGCTCGGGCGCGCCGCCGCGCGGCGGCGCCGAGCGCCTGCCCCGCGCACCCGGCGACCTCGAACGCGACCGGCGCGCCGGCGACCGGGTGCGGCGAGACCACGAACGAGGGCGCCGACGGCCCGCGCGCGGCGCGCGGCATCGGGCCGCCGCGCGCGGTCACCCACAGGATCGCGCCGGTGTGACCGGCGCGGCCGACCGCCGGCGTCCCACCACCCGCCTCGACGAGCGCGAGCTTCGCGTGTGCCACCGGCCACGCGCGCAGCTCGGCGTCGACCGCGAGCGGGCGGCGCTCGCGCGCGAGCAGCAGCGCGCAGCCGCCCGCCGCCCGCGCCAGGTGCACGCACAGCGACCCCGCCGCGCGCACCGCCATGTCGAGCGACTCCTCGCTCTCGGGCCGCTCGGCGTCGAGCACCACCAGCGGCGAGCGGTCGCCGCCGTCGACGAGCCGGCGCTCGATCAGCTCCCCCGTCCGCGCCACCGCCGGCCAGTGGATGCGGCTCGCCGGGCTTCCCTCGCGGTACGGGCGCAGGCCGTCGATCTCGAAATCGACCGCGCGCGCTTCGAGCGCCGACACGCCGCCGCCGTCGCCGAGCTCCTCGGACTCCCCCTCGCCGGCACCCCCGTTGCTCTCGCCGGGGGCCCGCACCGGCTCGATCCGCGGCAGCACGAGCAGCTCGCCGCCGTGCTCGCTCGGAACCTCGCGCGCGTGCAGCCCCAGCGGATCGCGGACCGCCAGCCTCGCCGGCTCCAGCCGGTGGCGGCCGCGACGGGCGAAGTCGATCGAGTGCGAGACCTGGGTCGCGCGGCCGCGCAGCTGCGACCGGACCGGCAGCGGCTCGGCGAGCAACGGGTCGCTGAGCTCCCCGCGCACCGGCAGCGGCCCGCGGCGCACCACGATCCGCAGCGGGTAGGGCTCCCCCTCGACCACGCTCGCCGGCCCCCGCAGGCGCTCAAGCCGTGCCGAGCGCGCCGCCGCCTCCACCCACGCCCACGCGCCTGCGGCCGCCAGCGCCAGCCCCGCCCCCGGCACGAGCAGCGTCGGCGAGTCGAAGAGCAGCCCCGTCGCGAGCAGCGCCGCCGCGAGCTTCAAGGACGTGCGCGCGGCGGGGGTCATCGCGTCTGCGGCCTACAGCGCCGGCACGCGCTCGATCGCGTCGCGGACGACCGCCTCGCGCTCGTCCTCGACCGCGCCGGGGCCGAGCAGCAGCCGGTGGGCGAGCACCGAGCCCGCCAGCGCCTGCACGTCGTCGGGCAGCGCGTGGTCGCGGCCCTCCAGCGCGGCCAGCGCCTTGGCCGCCTGGAACAGCATCAGGCCGGCGCGCGGGCTGGCGCCCAGCTCGACCCCGGGGTGCTCGCGGGTCGCCTCGCACAGCGCGACCACGTAGCGGCGCAGCGGCTCGGCGCCGTGGACCGCCGCCGCGGCCCGCTGGGCGCCGAGCACCGTCCCCAGCTCGGCGACCGGCTCCAGGTCCAGAACCCGGTCGCGCTCCGCGTGCTGGGCGAACATGTCGGCCTCCTCGTCGGCAGACGGGTAGCCGAGCGCGAGCCGGACCATGAAGCGATCGAGCTGCGCCTCGGGCAGCGGGTAGGTGCCCTCGTACTCGATCGGGTTCTGGGTCGCGACGACCAGGAACGGCCGCGCCAGCTCGTGCGACTCGCGGTCGACGGTCACGCGCCGCTCCTGCATGCACTCGAGCAGCCCCGACTGCGTCTTCGGCGATGCGCGGTTGATCTCGTCGATGAGGACGACGTTCGCGAACACCGGGCCGGGGTGGAACTCGAACTCGGCCGCCTGCTGGTCGAAGACGGTGGTCCCGATCACGTCGGCGGGCAGCAGGTCGGCGGTGCACTGCACGCGCGCGTACTCGGCGTCGACCGAGCGCGCGAGCGCGCGCGCCAGCGCCGTCTTGCCGACGCCCGGAAAGTCCTCGATCAGGATGTGCCCGTCGGCGATCAGCGCGACGAGCAGATCGCGGATGACCTCGTCGCGAACCTTGAGCGCCCGCCGGATGTTGTCCCGCAGTCTCCCGCCTACCTCCGCCACTCCCGGAGGGTCGAGCTGTGGCAGCGTGGCCACGCGGTCATGTTACGGACCGGCGCGTCCCAGCGAGATTGACCTGGGCGGATCACTCGCCTACGGTGACGGCAGAGCTCTGGACGACACAAGGAGGTAGTGAGATGGCCGATTCGATCCTGTTCCTGGGCTGGGGATCCCCGGTCAGGGGCCGCGAGCGACAGGCGCAGAACGTCTTTCAGGAAAGCGTCGAGTACTGGGGGAGGCTGCAAAGCGAGGGAAAGATCGAGAGCCTTCAGGTCGCGTTCCTGACCCCCCACGGCGGCGATCTGAACGGATTCGCGATCCTTCAGGGTGAAGCCGAGGCACTCGACGAGATCCAGCGCAGCGAGGAGTTCGCGGTGATGCTCACGCGCGCGAACCTCATAGTGGAATCGCTCGGCGTCGTCTCGGGGATCACTGGAGACGAGCTTGGCGCTCAGCTCCAGCGAGGAATGGCCCAGCTCGACGAGCTGACCTGAGTCCGTAGCGGCGCAGCTAGGCCGATCCCGCGACGGGGTCCATGGCGGCCTCGTCGCGGGCGCGCCTCGCGAGGTCCAACTCGTAGTACTGGTAGGTGATGGTGTCCCGGCCCCACCGGGGCCGGGTGTCCTCGTCGACGATCTCGAATCCGTACGAGCGGTACATGCCCGCGGCGACGGTCAGGTCGCTGAAGGTCTCGAGCTTCAGCCGCTCGAAGCCGAGCTCCTGCGCTTCCGACATCAGCTCGTCCATCAGCCGCCGGCCGAGCCCGCGCCCCCGGACGGAGGGGTGCAACACGAACCACCGGACCGCACCGGTGTCGTCGCCCTCGTCGGTGAGCGCGAGGCAGCCGGCGAACTCGCCGCCGCGCTCGACGATCCACACGCGCTCGCGCTCGCAGGGATAGCCGCGCCGGATGGCGTCCCCGACGGCCCCGGCGACCATCTCCTCGAAGCGATCGTCGACGCCATACTCGCGACCGTAGACGCGCCCGTGGAACGCGACGATCTCCTCGAGATCGCCCTCGCGGAGCTCGCGGCGGATCTCGATCCGCCCGCTCATGTCGGCGCCAGCGCAGGACGCGGACGGGCTCGGCGCGCACGCCGATCGTCGCGAGCGACGCGCCTCGTCTTGGCGTGGAATCGCAGCAGGTCGCACAGCTCGGCGGTACGCCGGAACGGGTCCGCGATCACCTCGCCGCTGCTGAGCGAGATCGCGGCGTCGACGCGCCCTTCGGTGACCGCGACGAGATGGGGTCCGGGGGGCGGGAACCAACGCGACTCGAGCTCGGCGAGGCGCTGAAGGGCGGGCCGGTCGGCTGCGTTCGTGGGGCGGAGGGTGACGGCTTCCATGGGGAAGAGTGTGCCGCCCTCCGACGATCAATGCAAGATGTCGTTGTCACGGCATCAATCGTGTTTTACGATTGATCGGCGATGGAGCTGCGCCAACTCAGATACGTCGAGGCGGTCGCGCGCCACCGCCACTTCACCCGCGCCGCGGACGAGCTCCACGTCGCCCAGTCGGCGCTCTCGCACCAGATCCGCCGCCTCGAGGCGGAGCTCGGCACGGAGCTGTTCGAGCGCACGAGCCGCAGCGTCGCCACGACCGAGGCCGGCGACGCGGTCGCGGATCGGGCGCGCGCCGTGATCGCCGAGATCGACGGCGTGCGCAGCGAGATCGACGAGCTCAACGGCCTGATCCGCGGACAGATCTCGGTCGGCGCGCTGCTTCCCGCCGGGGAGATCGACGTGCCGATGCTGCTGGCGCGCTTCAGCGAGGCGCACCCCGGAATCGAGATCGACATGCGCGAGGGCACCGCCGGCGACATGCTCCGCTACCTGGTCGAGGACGAGATCCACGCCGCGTTCTCGATGCTCGCGTCGCAGCCTCCGGACGAGCTCGTCGTCGAGCGACTCAGCGAGGAGGAGCTGGTGGCGGTCTTCGGCCCCGGCCGCGCGCCGGGAAGGGGTCGCCTGACCGCTCGCGACCTGCGCGACTTCCCGATCGTCATGCCGCGTACCGGCTCGGCGTCCAAGGCGGCCGGCGACGCCTTCTTCGCGAGCGCCGGAGAGACATTCCGCCTCGCGCTCGAGAGCGGCGACCCGTTCCTGCTCCGCTGCCTCGTCTCCGGCGGGTTCGGGTGCGGGATCCTGCCGCGGTCGCTGACGCGACGGGAGGGACCGCCGGTCGAGGTCCGCGGCCTGAAGCCATCGGTCCGCATGCCGGTGGCGCTTCTGTGGCGCGAGCGCCGCCACATGTCGCCGGCCGCCCGCGCGTTCATCGAGTTCGCGCGAACCGAGACCGGCGTCAGCGCGGCTGGTCGAAGATCTCGCTGAGGAAGTGGGTGACGATCCACGTCGCGACGCGCGCCGTCGTCCCCGACGGATCGCGCGACGGGTTGAGCTCGACGACGTCGAACCCGATCACCCGGCCGCGGCGCGCCACCTCGACGAGGATCGCGCGGAGCTGGCGGTAGCTCAGCCCGCCGGGCTCCGGGAGCGAGTGACCGGGCGCTACGGATGCGTCGAGCACGTCGAGGTCGATCGAGACGTAGAGACGGTCGGCCTCGGGGACGGTCTCGCGCACGACCTTCGCGGGCCCGGTATCGATTACGTCGAGGCTCGTCGCCCACCTGCCGCCGAGCTCCCTCATGCCATCGACCTCCTCGCGGGCCACGTTGCGGACCCCGAGCGCGCTGACGTTGCGCACGAAGTCGAGCTCGGCGAGCCGCCGCAGCTGGCTCGCGCCGGTCAGCCGCGAACCGTCGAGCACGTCGATGAAGTCGGTGTGGGCGTCGACGTGGACGACGTCGAGCTCGCCGAGCGGCTCCATTCCGAGCCCGAGCGGGTAGCTGATCGAGTGGTCGCCGCCGACCGCGACCATCAGCGCGCCGCGCTCCGCGATCCCGCGCGCGGCCGCGGTGATCCGCGCATAGTTGCCCTCGACGTCGGACCCCTGGATAACGACGTCGCCGGCGTCGGCCATCGTCACGCCGACGAGATAGTCGCGGTCGGCCTCGACGTCGTACCAGCCGATCGCGCCGTCGGCGCGCTCGGACCCCGGTGGGTCGCTGTACTCGAACTGGTCGTAGCTCGCCTGCCGCGCCGCGGCCGGGCCCAGCGACTGGCCGGTGGGGATCCCTCCGAGGCCGGGCTGGGGCGTTCCGCCGTCGTAGGGGACGCCGAGGAACGCCACCTGCGCGTCGAGGTCGGTGAGATCCCGGACGCTCGGGACCCCGAAGAACGTCCGCGGCGCGGCCCAGGTGGGGGGCTGGCCGGCTTCCACCGCTCGAAGTCTGGCCGAAAGAATCTAGACTCGCCCCGCCGGTGAGCGGGAGGCATACATCGGTGCGGGCGGGCTGCACGTGCGTCGCGGCCGCGCTCGTCGCCGTCGCCGCGCTCGCCCCGCCCGCCGCCGCGGCGTCGAGCGGCGAGCGGGCGAGCTTCACCTACGACGTCCCGGTCGACCCGGGCTCGCCGTGGCCGATGTTCCGCCGCGACCAGCGAAACACCGGGCTGAGCCCGATCCGCGCGCGCTACCACCGCGGCGACGACCCGTGGCGGTATCGCACCGGGAAGGGGATCTTCAGCACCCCGGTTATCGGCGGCGACGGGACGGTCTACGCCGGTTCGGCCGACGGGTACCTGTACGCGGTCGGGCCCGGCGGCGGGCTGCGGTGGCGCTTCCGCACCGGCGGCGTGATCGACTCGGCGGCGGCGCTCGGCGCGCGCGACCCCGAGCTCGGCTCGAAGACGCTGACCTTCGGCTCCGGCGACGAGAAGCTGTACCGGCTGCGCAAGCTCGGCCGCCGCGACCTCGCGCGCTCGAAGCGGATCGCGTGGACGTTCGAGCCGACGCGCCCGCCCGGGGAGGGCCAGATCGTCAACTGGTGGGAGGGCAACGTCGTGATCGGGCCGGGCGGGACGCTTTACGCCGGCAACACCGGCGGCGGGCTCTACGCGCTCAACCCCGACGGGTCGCTTCGGTGGCTGTTCCCGACCGAGAACTCCGTCTGGTCGGCGGTCGGGATCGGCGAGGACGGGAACGAGTACTTCGGCTCGCTCGACCTCTTCATCCACGCGCTCGACCCGGCGGGCGAGGAGCTGTGGAACCGGCTCACGGTCGGGTTCGTCACCTCCTCGCCGGCGATCGGCTCGGACGGCACCGTGTACATCGGCTCGTTCGACGGCATCCTGTACGCGCTCGACCCCGACACCGGCGAGGTGAGGTGGGAGTTCCCGACCGCCGACCACATCTACAGCTCGCCGGCGCTGAGCACGGACGCCGGCGGGCGCACGGACGCGATCTACGTCGGGTCGACGGACGGCTCGCTGTACAAGCTCGCGCCCGACGGAAGCATGGTGTGGCGCCACGACACCGGCGACCCGATCCGCTCCTCGCCGGCGATCGGGCGCGCGCCGCGCGGCGGCGGCGAGATCGTCTACTTCGGCTCGGCGAACGGCAAGCTCTACGCGCTGAACGGCGACGACGGCACCCGGCGGTGGTCCTACGACGCGACGCCGCGAAGCCGCGTCCTCTCCGACCGCGACGACCTCAACGCGTCCCCGGCGCTGGGGCGCCGCGGCGTCTACATCGCGGGCGAGCACGGGCACCTGATCCACGTGCCTTACGAGTGGTGCCTGCGCGCCGGCCGCGACAGCCGCCGCTGCGACACCCACCCGGGGGAGGAGTTCCCGAACGACGCGACCGAGGTCTACCCGGTGACGCCGGGCGGGAACACGAAGCTCGGCGACCGGCTCGGCAAACGCGTGCCGGCGGCGAGCTCGCCGATCGGGCGCCTCGTCGTCCGCGAGGGAGGCGAGACGCTCGACGCGGCGATGCAGGGCGCGGCCGACGGCCTAGTCACGCCGCGGCCCGGGTTCCCGTTCACGGCCGAGCTGTCCGGCGACGGGCACTTCCTCCACGTCCTCCCGACCGGCTTCCTGCGCCCCGACACCGAGTACGAGCTCGACGTCGCCGGCGAGTGGGCCGCCGAGGGCCGCGGGTCCGGGGCCTTCGACGACGGAATCCGCTTCCGGACCGCACCGGCACGGCTGAAGCGCCCGCCGCTCCGCGTCAAGCACGGCCGCGTCACGGCGCTCAACATGCGCCGCCTCGCGATACCGCTGCCGCCGTTCCTGCCGAGCGTGAACCAGATCGGCTTCGACAGCTACGACTGGATCGTCGGGACGCTCGACATCACCCCGCCCGACGCGAACGGCGAGGGCACGGCGCTGTTCTGGATCGTCGGCGCGCGCCGCGGCCGCGGCGGCGTCCCGGTGGCGGACCCGGCGAGCGAGTTCGCGTTCCCGCTCCTCGGCCGCTACCGCCGCGACTCGCTGATCCTCTCGGCCGAGGACCTGACGCTGACGTTCAGCTTCGGCCCGGTCCCGCTCGACGTGTTCCAGCTCCGCGGCCAGCTCCGCCGCGACCTGACGATGCGGCCGGGGGCGAACCTGTACGCGGAGACGATCTGCGCCGATGTGCCGGTGTACGGGCCGTTCCTGCCGCTCACCGGGCTGTGCAACGCGGGCGGCAAGCTCGTGTCCTCGGGGACGTTCATCACCGACGCGTACGACCGCCGCGGCAAAGCCAACCGCCGCCCAAGCGGGCTGCGCGTCGAATCCGTCGATCTCGAGCGGCCGACCGGCGGGCGCGGCCGGCGCCGCCGAGGCGACGTTCTCGCTTGCCGGCGGCGCGCGCTACCCGGCCTCGCGCCACGTCGCCTCGATCCTGCTCACCGACGCCGCGACCGGCGAGCCGCTCAACCTCGACTACAAGGCGCTCACCTCGACGACGGCCGACGCGCGGGGCAACCTTACGGGCGCGCGGGTCGAGATCCCGCCCGGCACGGAGCTCCCCGCCGAGCGTGAGGCTGTACGTGATCGCCGACGTGTTCCCGCTGGCCGTGGTCGAGCGGCCGTGACGCCCAGAACGGGGCAGCAGCTGGAGAAGGACATCGCCGGGAAGTCGGGCGTGGGGTTAGATCATGAACTCGGCCCACAGCGGCCGATGGTCGGAGATGTGGTAGCGCACGAAGGCAAGGAAGTCCTTCAGCGGCCGCGAGTCCCATAGCACGTGGAACAGCGCTCCGTCGAAGTCGAATACCCCGATCCGCCCGCTGAACTGCGCCTCGGTCTCGCCGGGGAAGAAGACGACCTGGTCGTAATGGCTGTCAGAGGCGATGCTGGAGCCGATCTGCGTCGAGTGCGTGGGGACGTGCAGCCCGCGGCCGGTGAGCTGGTCGTAGATCGGATCGCCGGGCTCGGCCTTGGGGAGGTTGAAGTCGCCGAGCGGGATGATGTCCGCGGTGGACGCGTACGGGCTGCTGCGGCGCTGGTCGGCCCAGCGCGCCACCGCCAGGGTCTCGAGGCGGCGGCGGTCGATCGAGGCCGCGCTCTCGGATCCGAAGTAGAGGTGGACGTTGACGAGCTCGAACAGGAACGACCCGGCCTGGAACAGGGCCAGGTAGGGATTGCGGTCGAAGCCCTCGAATTCCTGCTCGCTGTCCGGGAGATCGATGTGGTCGAGCTCGCTGGGCGGGATCGCGACCTCGCCCACCTCCTCGCCCTGTTTGACCTTGGTGGAGTCGTAGATGAAGGTGAGCCGCTCGTTGTTTCCGGCGGCGTCGGAGAACAGCATCTGGTAGGTGTCCGGCAGCTGCTCGCGGATCTCGCGCACCCCGGCGAGGTTGTCGTTCACCTCCTGCAGCGCCACCATGTCGAACCAGGTGACGATCTCGGCGATCAGCCGGTAGTCGGCCTCGCTGCGCTCCTGCACGCCGAGGTTGGCGACGTTCCAGGTCGCGACCAGGAGCCGGTCCTCGGCCTTCTCCGGGACGTCGCGGCTCTCCGAGTCGCGGTGGCGCTGAAGCGCCGCCAGCTGCGTCTCGAGCCGGTAGTTGTAGGTGAAGGACGGCTTCGGAAACGGAGGCATCGGCTTTCTCCTGACCCCGGCTACAGCTGCCCGGAATCGTCGAGCAGCCACTCGACAGTACGGCGGATCCCCTCCGGCCAGGGCGTGAACGTTACCCCGAGCTCACGCTCGGCCTTCGAGGCGTCGGCGCGGGCCTGCCATAACAACCATTGGAGGTCTCCGGAGGCCACCAGCGGCGGGCGCCGCGTCAGCCTCGCGAGCAGCTCGCCGCCGCCCGCGAGCGCCCGCGCGACACCGGCGGGGATCGTGCGCGGCACCCTTCCGCGACCCGCGGCCGCGACCGCCGCCTCGCACATCTCGCGGACGGTTGCGAAGCCGTTCGCCGCTATGTAGCGCTCCCCGGCCCGCCCGCGGTCGAAGGCGGCGAGATGGGCCGCGGCTACGTCCTCGGCGAGCGCCAGCGCCGCACCTCCCGGCTCCACGACCCGCAGCCGTCCCAGGACCACGTCGCGGAACATCGCGTCGAACCCCGCCTCGGCCCATGGCCCCGGGCCGTAGATCCCGCCGGGATTGACGATCACGACCTCGATCCCGTGGGCGGCCTCCGCGAGCACCAGCTGCTCGGCCCGCTGCTTGGAGCGCTCGTACGGCGTGCCCTTCGGGTACTCGGCGAGCCCGTGCTCTCGCACCGTGCCTCCCCGCTCGGCGTGGAAGACGTCGTAGGTCGAGGTGTGGACGACCCGCCGTGCGCCCGCCTGCCGCGCGGCCGCGACGACGTTGGCGGCGCCGACAGCGTTGACGCGATCGAACTCGCCAGGATCGCGCAGCCATTGCTCGAAGATCCCCATGCAGTTGAAGACACCGTCGACGCCAGCCGCCGCGCGGTGAACCGAGGCGACGTCGGTGACGTCTCCGCGCACCAGCTCGACCCCGGCCGGAAGCGGGGAGCGGGCGCGGTCCGTGTCTCGAACCAGCGCGACGACCTCGTCGCCGCGCTCGACCGCTTGGCGGGCGACGGCGTTTCCGACCTTCCCCGTCGCTCCCGTCACCAGGACCCTCATCGGGTCGGGTCGACTCGTGACACCCGGGCGCCTCGCCCCGAAGCTCCTCGACGAGAGCCCGGGCGCGCGCCGCCGACGGGACGATGCCCTTGCGCTCGTAGAGGCGCAGCGCCTCCTCCGCGGTGTCGGCGGCCTCCTCCGCGCCGGCCCGCCACCCGCAGCACGTCCGCGAGGTCGATCACCGCGTCGGCGCGGAACCACAGCTCGTCGGTCCGCGCGCCGACCGCGACGCCCTCGCGAGCCAGGCGCTCGGCCTCCTCGACTCGCCCCTCCCGCGCGAGCAGCCTGGCGCGAACGCCCCTGCGCTTGATCTGCCACTCGACATCGGCCGGCGCCGGCACCTCGTCGATCGCGCTCGACGCAGGGCGAAGCGCCTCGTCGTAGCGCCCCTGCTCGTAGACGGGTCGCGGCAGGTCCACCAAGGCCGAGCTCGACAGGAACCACTTGTCGCCGATCGCGCATGAACGATCCCGCGCTGCCCGCATGTAGCGCTCGGCGGCGACGGGATCGCCGCCGAGCAGCTCGATGTAGCCGCGCAGCAGCTCCTGGACGCCCGCCTGCCACCTGAGCCCGAGGTCGGCGAGCCGCTCGCGGCTCTGCGCGATGTGTGCTCTCGCCTCCTCGAAGCGGCCGGTCATCGCCTCGTGGCACGGCCAGAAAGCCCGCCAGGTTCGCCTCGAGGACGAGGTTCCCCGGCCGCCTCGCGAGCAGCCGCTCGGTCGTGCGAGTCGCCTCCGCGGCCGGCGGTCGGACCGTAAAGGAGCGCCATCGCGACCGCACCGAGCGCCCACGCCTCCTCTCGCCGGCTGCCGGCGCGCCGGGCGTGCTCGCGCCGCGTGCTCGTACGCCTCGCGTCGCCTCGGCCATCGCGCCGGTGATCCAGCGGGCCTCCGCGAGCAGGCTCCACGCCCTGGCCAGGCCGAGGTCGTCCCCGAGCTCCTCAAGCACGTCGATCGCCGCGGACGCGTCGCGATCAGGCTCTCAGCGTCCATGCTCTCGGGCTCTCGTGTACATGCTGACGTTGCCGAGCTTCACGATCGCGCTCCACTCGACGTGCGCGATCCCCGAGGGATCGCCCGCGCTCGATCGCGTCGGCGAGCACGCTGCTCGCCTCGCTCCAGCTCGCCGATCTCGAACAGCGCGTAGCCCGAGATCGGGCAGCAGCTCGAGCGCGGCGCGATCGTCGCCGTCCAGCAGGGAGACGGAGCGTCCCAGCAGGTTGACCGACGCCGGCATGTCGCCGCGACCGAACGCCCGCGCCCCGGCGGAGGCGAGCAGCTCGGCGGCGCGGCGCGCCAGCTCGGCGGTCCTCGTCGCCGACCGGGCCCAGCTCGGCCCGGTAGCGGTAGGTCTGCTCGAGGTGGTAGCCGGCGGTCTCGGCGTACTCGGCGGTCCCTTCCGCCGGCGTCCTCGCTCCAGCCACTCCGCGACCCGCTCGTGAAGCCAGCGCGCAGGCGCTTGGGGATCGCGCGGTAGGCCGCCTGCTGGATCAGCATGTGGCGAAACCGGAACGACTCGCTGCCCGGGCAGCGAGCGCACCGGGTTCAGCAGCTCCTTGCCGACTAGCGACCTCCAGATGCCTGGAGCGCGAATGGCGCGCGCGTCGTCCGGAAGCCAGGTCCACCACGGCCGCTCGCCGAGAACTCCTTGCCGACCACGGCGGCGCGGCTCGATCACGGCCCGCTCGCCCGGGCCGAGCCGATCGAGGCGGGCCGCCAGGACGCGCCTGCGATCGTCGGCGGGATCGGGGCTCGTGCCTGGGCCGTCGCCCTCGGCGACCATGCGCGAGGATCTGCTCCAGGAAGAGCGGATTTCCCTCGGCGGTCTCGAGCACCCGGGCCGGGTGGCCGCGGGCCAGGCCGGCAGCGAGCGTGTCGATCAGCGTCTCGCACTCCGCATCGGGAAGGCGCTCCAGTAACAGGGAGCTCGCGTTGGCCTTGCCGCCGCCCCACTCGGGTCGCTGCTCGAGCAGCTCGGGACGGGCGAGGCAGAGGAGGAGAATCGGGCCCCGCGCCCGCGCTCAGCCAGGTACGCGACCAGATCGAGGAAGGTGGGCTCCGCCCAGTGGACGTCCTCGAAGAAGAGGACCAGGGGCCGCTCGCGCGGCAATCGTCTCGAACAGCCGCCGGATGGCCCAGAAGATCTCCTCCAGGCGCTCGGCCTCCGCCGGCGCCGATCGCCCCTCGAGCCGCTCGGCGAGCGGCTCGGCGCCTCCTCGCCGCCAGCGAGCTGCACGATCGCGCGGCCGACCGCCGTGAGCTGGCCGACCATCTCGCGCAGCGGCCAGAACGTGATCCCCTCGCCGTACGGCACGCAGCGGCCCGCGAGCACGGTCGCCTCGCCCGCCGGCGCGCGCGGCGAACTCCTGCGCCAGCCTCGACTTCCCGATCCCGGCCGTGCCGAGGATCGTGAGCAGGTGCAGCGCGCGCTCGCGGGTCACGGCCTCGAACGCCTGCCGGAGCCGGGCGAGCTCGCCGTCGCGGCCCACCAGCGGGCGCTCGCAGCGGATCGCGACCGGCGGGCGGCTCGCGGGACCACCTCGCAGCAAGCGCCAGCCGATCCGCGCTCCCGTCTGCGGCGCGCTCCACCCGTGGCGGCATCCCGCGAACAGCGCTCGGTGTCCGTCGCCGAGCAGCACCTCCCCGGCCGCGGCCGCGTCCGCGAGCTCTCCCGGCGGCGGTCGACCGGCTCGCCCACAACCGACGAGCTCGCCGTGCCGGACCCCTCGTCAGGACCTCGCCGGTCGCGAGTCCCACGCGGGTCGCTGAGCCCGCGCTACTCCCATCCCCAGTCGGCGCGGTACAGATCTCGAGCGCGGCCGCCGCCGCGCGGAACGCGTCGTCCTCGTGCACTCGCGGGACGCCGAACACCGCCATCACCGCGTTGCCGAGGCTGCCCGCGATCGCTGCCGCCATAGCGCTCCACGGTCCGGGCGATGCGCGCGTGGTAGCGCTCGTCCTCGCGGCTGAGCGCCTCGGGGTCCAGCCCGCCGGCGCTCAGTCCGCGCGCAACGAGCACGGTGACGGTCTTTCGCGTCTCGGCGGGCGCCGCGGTGATCTCGGCGGCGCCCCCGGTGCCGCCGGCTCGGCCGGGGCATCGATCGGCACCTCGAGCTCCGCCTCCTGGCGCAGGATCGCCCTCTCGAGGCGCTGAGCTCCGGGCCCGGGAGCGATCCCGAGCTCCTCGTCGAGGGTGCGTCGCGCGTCCGGCGGTAGACCTCGAGCGCGTCGGCCTGGCGTCCGCAGCGATACAGAGCGAGCATCAGCTGGCCGCGCAGCCGCTCCCGCAGCGGATGCTCGCGGACCAGTGCCTCGAGCTCGCCGACGACCGCGGTGTGGCGCCCCAGCGCGAGGTCGGCCTCGAGCCGCTCCTCGAGGGCGATCGTGCGCAGCTCCTCCAGCCGGGCGATCTCGCCCTGGGCGAACGGCTCGTAGATGAACTCGGCGAGCGCGTCGCCCCGCCACAGCGCCAGCGCGTCGCGAAGCAGCTCGGCGGCGGCGGGGCTCTCGCCCGCCTCGCGCGCGCGGCTTCCGTCGGCGAGCAGGCTCTCGAAGCGCTCCGCGTCGAGCTGCCCCGCCTCGACGCGAAGCATGTACCCGGGAGCGCGGGTGATCAGGACCTCGGCGGGGGCTCCCCGCGCACGCCCCGGCTCGAGCGCCTTGCGGAGCTTTCCCACGTACACCTGGAGGGTGTTGGCGGCGGTCTCCGGCGGCTGCGGCCACAGCTCGTCGATGAGGCGATCGCTGGACACGAGCTCGTTCGCGTGCACCAGCAGGATCGCGAGCAGGGCCCGCTGCTTCGCGGCGCCCACCGCCACCTGCCTCCCGTTGACGGCGCACCTCCAGCGGCCCGAGGATCTGGAACTGCATCGCTCTCCCCTCGGTCGCACGCTACCACCACCGCTCGACTGGTTCCAGGGGCGCCGCCGGTCGGATTTCAGCGGGACTTCAGCGCCCGGGTGCATGGTGGACCGCACGCAGTCGAGCGAAGGGAGAACGCATGAAGACCCCGATCTGGACACGAATCGCGATCACCGCCCTCGCGGGGTGCGTGGTTGCCGGGCTCGCCGCCCCCGCGTGGGGCCAGGACGGCGACATCACACTGCGTCGCGACGGCTCGAAGGCGGTGCCGCTCGTCGCCGACGTCAGTGGAAAGACCGACGCATCGAACGCCCCCGTCTTGCGTCGCGATGGCTCCAAGGCGGAGCCATTCGTCGCGGACGTGGGGCCGCAGACGGCCCCTGTCGCCGCCGCCGACGGCTTCGACTGGCGCGACGCGGCGATCGGCGCCGGCCTCGGCGCCGCGGCGGTCCTGCTTGCGGCGGCCGGCATGGTCGCGCTGCGCGACCGCCGTCCGCTCCGCGGCCGGCGGCCGGTTGAGCAGGCCTGACCAGGACAGGACTCGCTCGATGCGATGCGGGCCGTGCCCCTTGCAGGGGCGCGGCCCGCTTCAGCCGCTCCGTAGGATCCGAGCCCGTGATCCCCAATACCCACCGCTACGAGGTCGCCGTCGCGTGGACGGGAAACCGCGGCGAGGGAACGGCCGACTATCGGGCGTACGGGCGCGACCACGAGGTCACCGCCGCGGGCCGTCCAACGCTCGACGCGTCGTCGGACCCCGTGTTCGGCGGTGACGTAGAGCGCTGGAACCCCGAGCAGCTTCTCGTCGCCGCGCTCAGCGAGTGCCACATGCTGGAGTATCTGCACCTGTGCGCCGTCGGGGGCGTCGTCGTCACGGCGTACGAGGATCGCGCCGACGGCGTGATGGAGCTGAACGAGAGCGGCGGCGGGCGGTTCACCGAGGCCACGCTGCGGCCGGTCGTCACGGTGGCCGAAGCGTCGATGGAGGACGCCGCGCGCGAGCTCCACGAGCGGGCGCATGAGAACTGCTTCATCGCCAGCTCGGTCAACTTCCCGGTCCGGCACGAGCCCGAGATCCGGGTGTAGCCCCGCGATGGATCTACTCGCTCAGACCGGCGGCTCCGAGGGCGTCGGTGGGATCGAGGTAGTCCCTCATCCAAATCACTTTGCCGGCCTTGAAGTCGACCACCCAGGCGATCGCCGATTCGGTCTCCGCGCCGCTTGCCTTGCCTCGCGCACGGAGACGCCCGACGACGACGATCCGCTCACCGAGATCGCGGATCTCCAAGCACTCGAGCTGAACGGCGTCGAACGCCTCATCCACTTCCCGCATGAAGTGCCTGATGTCCTCATGCCCCCGGTAAACCCTGGATTCCTGCCCGAACATCACCTGGATCAACGGGTGCCACTCAACGGCAGGATCGAACTCGTTTAGGAACGCATCGAAATCTCGGCGGTTGTACGCGTCAACCGCCCGCTTGAAGACCTCGACGTTCTCAACTGTCATCGCCTATTCCTGCCGCCGGGCGGCTTCGAGCGCCTCATCCGCCGTGCGATAGACGTCGCCGGAAACGACCTTCCCATCGCGCACCGTCCACAGGTGTGCGACGTGCATCTCCATCTCCAGACCGCTTTCTCGCCCCCGGCCCGAGATTCGTGCGATGACGATGACCGAGTCGCCCGCATCGATGAAGTCCTCGGCCTCCACCGTGTAATCGTCGAACGCCTCCCTGGCGTCCGCCGTGGCCTGGAGAAACCCTGCGGGGCCAACTCGCCTGCCCGCTGCGGTTCCCGCGATTCCAAGTCCGCCGGCGTCGGCCATGTCGGCATCGAACGAGAACAGTGCGGCCACCTCCTCGAGTTGCCCGCGCTCGTACATCTCGTAGCCGCCGCGCACCAGTTCTACGTTCGCCTGCGACATGCGTCGTCCAGTATCCCGCGATCCGGCGCCTCTCATCTGGGTCTCAGATTCTGCGCCTAGCGTCGCAAGCGCGAACGACCAGGAAGGAGTGGTTCCGATGACGAATCACCTGCGGGCACCCGGCATCGCGCTGCTGGGCGCGCTCACACTGCGCGGTCGGGATCGCCGCGGTGGCCGAGATCGAGCTCGGATCCGCCGGCGCAGGCGGCGCCGAAGGCCACGGCGGCGAAGGCGATACGCCTCGAGGACACCACCGTGATCGTCGAGACCAACGCCACCGACGGCGACGCGGGGCTTCAGTTCTTCCTCGACGGCGAGCCCTGGAGGTCGATGAAGATCTTCCGGCCGGGCGGGAAGAAGATCCTCGACGTCAACGCCACCGGGCGGCTGAAGAACTTCGGCCTCACCGAGCTCTTCTCCGAGACCAACGAGCCGGAGTTCAAGGAGCTCCCGTTCAGCAAGTTCAAGCGGCGCTTTCCGGAGGGGACCTACAAGTTCGCCGGGCGCACGATCGAGGGACGCAAGCAGGTCGGCAAGGCGAGGCTGTCGCACAAGATCCCGGACGGCCCCGAGATCATCGCGCCCGCCGCCGGCTCGACCGTGCCCGACGGCAACGTCCTCGCCAGGTGGGCCCCGGCCCCGCAGCCCGGGATCGACATCGAGGGCTACCGGGTGATCGTCGAGCGGGAGGACCCATTCCGCCTCTACCAGGTCGAGCTCCCGGCCTCGCAGACGAGCGTCACGATCCCGTCCGAGTTTCTCGAGCCGGGCACCGAGTACCTGCTCGAGATTCAGACGATCGAAAGAAACGGAAACCAGACGATCTCAGAACACTTCTTCAGACGTGGGCTAGCGCCGAGCAGCGCGACCGCGAGTTCGATGGCACTTGTGCGCAATCAACGCGACGACGGCAGTCCGGACCTCGGAGATCGGATCGCGAGCGGCGCCGGCAGCGTCGATCGCGGCAGCTGCGCTCGAGGCGGCGAGCTGACCTGCGGCCAGCTCGAGGTGCCGGTGACGAAGTCCACCGCCAGCCACCACCTCAAGGCGCTGTCGAGCGCCGGAGTGATCTCCGAGCGCGCCGAAGGCACGCGCAAGCACCTGTGCCTTCGCCGGTCGGAGCTCGACCGGCGGTTCCCCGGGCTGATCGACTCGGTGCTGAAGGCGGCGAACGCGGGCTGAGTCACGGTCGCGAAGGACCGCCGACCTCCGCCATGCGCCGCTCGAGGAACGCGCGCACGGTCGGCTGCTCGGTGAGCTCGAGCGCGCGCGAGTAGGCCGTCGCGGCCTCCGCGTCGCGGCCCAGCCGGCGCAGCAGGTCGGCGCGCGAGGAGTGGAGGAGGTAGTAGCGCTCCAGCTCTCCGTCGAGCTCCTCCATCAACTCGAGGCCGCGCTCCTCTCCCTCGGCCATCGCCACCGCGACGGCGCGGTTCAACTCCACCACGGAGCCAGGAGCGACGCGGGCGAGGAGCTCGTACAGATCCGCGATCCGGCGCCAATCGGTCGCCTCGGGCGTCGGGGCGCGCGCGTGCTCGGCGGCGATCGCCGCCTGGAGCACGTACGGGCCCGGACGCAGACGGCTTACCAGCTCGATCCCCTCCTCGATCTCGTCCCGGTCCCAAAGCGTTCGGTCCTGGTCGGCTGAGGAGGACCATCTCGCCGGCCGGCCCCGTGCGGGCGTCCCGCCGCGAGTCCTGGAGCAGGAGCAGCGCCAGAAGTCCGGCCACCTCCGGCTCGTCCGGCATCAGCGCGCGCAGCACCCGCGTGAGCCGGATCGCCTCGGCGCACAGGTCGCGGCGCACCAGGGCCTCCCCGGCGGTCGCCGCATAGCCCTCGTTGAAGATCAGGTACAGCGCGGCGAGCACCGAGCCGAGCCGGTCGGGCAGCTCGTGGTCCGGCGGCACGACGTAGGGGATTCGAGCGTCCCGGATCTTGCGCTTCGCCCGCACCAGCCGCTGCTGCATCGCGGACTCCGAGGTCAGGAACGCGGATGCGATCGCGCGGGTATCGACGCCGCCGAGCGTCCGCAGCGTCAGCGCCACCCTCGCCTCGGGAGCGAGCGCCGGGTGGCAGCAGGTGAAGATCAGCCGCAGCCGCTCGTCGGGAATCGAGCTGTCCTCGATCTCGTACGGCTCCTCGTGTGGTGGGCACCAGCGCCTCCAGCTCGCGGACCTTGTCCTCGAGCCGCCGCGCGCGGCGGATGCGGTCGATCGCCTTGTTGCGGGCGGTGGTCGTGATCCACGCGCCCGGGTTGCGCGGCAGCCCGCGCTCCGGCCACACCTCGAGCGCGACAAGGAAAGCGTCCTGGACCGCCTCCTCGGCGAGATCGAAATCGCCGAGCACGCGGATCAAGGCCGCGACCGCCCGTCCCGACTCTTCGCGGAACAGGCGGTCGACGGCCTCTTCCGGAGTGCCTACCGCTGCGCCCCCGCTTCCTGGGAGTGGACCTCCGAGCCAGCGGCCTCGTAGTCCATCACCGGCCGCACCTCGACCTTGCCACCGGGCAACGGCATCCGCTTCGCCCACGCGATCGCGTCGTCGAGATCCTCGCAGTCGAGTAGGTAGAACCCGCCGAGCTGCTCCTTCGTCTCCGCGAACGGCCCGTCGGTGACAACGGGATCGCCGCTCTCGGGGATTTGGACCGTGGTCGCGGTTGCGGTCGGCTGGAGGCCCTCGCCGCCGAGGTGCACGCCCGCGTCGTCGGCGGCACTCGTGAAGGCGTCCCATTGCTTCATGTTCTCCTGCAGCTGCTCGGGCGTCAGGTCGGCGAACCGAGCCTCGTCGCCCCACAGGGTGAGCAGGTACTTCATCTGGAACCTCCTGTCGTCGTACGCAGCGCCGTTCGCCGCGCTCATTGTGACGACGAACGTGGTCGCGCGCGGATCGACAGCCGCGCGCGCTACGGCTTCGCGGGCGGCTCCTTGTCGAGCGTCTGCGCGATCTCGTCGAGCGCCTTCTGCTCTTCCTCGCTGACCGGCTTGCCGCCGATCCCGAGCACGCCGCCCTCCTTCTTCGCGTTGGCGACGGTGTTCGCGACGTCGAGCACGAACTGCTTGTACTCGTCGACCTCCTCGGGGGTGGCCTTGTTCTCGAGCAGGTTGACGGCCTCGCGGATCCGGGTGAGCCCGCGCTCGCGCAGCTCCTCGGGCGACTTGTAGCGGTTGCGATCGAACTCGGGGTTCGAGGAGACGATCTCGCTGATCAGGTCGGCGCTCTGCTCCTTCTGGGCCTCCTGGTAGGCCTTCCCCATCGAGATCGCCTCGCGGAACGAGCCCCCGCGGTGCGCCGTCGCCACGATCACCCCGGCGACGGGCGGCCCCTCGAGCACGAGCGACCACTCCTCGGCGTTGAAGTCGGCTTTCCTCGTCATGAATCTCTCCTATCGCTTCGGGTTCGCTGCATTCTCATCGTTCGCAAGACAACCTGCAGCGTCGTCGCGGTTAACTGGAACAGCGGGTCCGCCGGGCTAGCTTGGGGTGCTTGCCGACGGCGCTCGACAATCGCGCCCGCCGCAGGGTCGCCTGCGTACTCGGGATCCTGCTCGCGGCGCTGTGCGCGTTCGCGGCGTTCGGCGATCGTGCCCCCGCCCAGGACCCGACCGAGCTCCAGCAGAAGGTCGACGAGCTCGAGGGTGTGCAGGCGCAGCAGGGCGACCTCGAGGCGGAGATCGAGCGCCAGAACGCCGAGGTGAACGAGCTGATCGCGCAGGAGGCGGCGATGCGCGAGCGCGAGGCGGCGGTCGCCGAGGAGCTGAGCGCGACCCAGGCGCGGCTCGACGAGGCGACGGCGGAGGTCGAGCGCGAGCGCGCGCACCTCGTCGAGCTGCGGGCGCGGCTCGAGCGCGCGCGGCGGCTGCTCGCAAAGCTGCTCGTCGGCATCTACAAGACCGGGAGCCCGGACACGCTCAGCGTGATCCTCGAGTCCCACAGCTGGTCGGACGTGCTGGCCCAGGCCGAGTACCTCGATCGGATCCAGGAGTACGACGAGTCGGTGATCGCGCGGGTGGAGACGCTCGCGGCCGAGGTCGAGTCGATCGTGGAGCGGCTCGAGGCGACCCGCGATCGGATCGCCGAGGACCGCGACGCGATCGCCGCGCACCGCGACGAGCTCGCGAGCGCGCGGGGTGAGATCGAGGCGCAGCACGCCGACCTCCTCGCCGCGCGCGCCGAGCGGCGGAAGTCGCTTCAGGCGCTCGAGGCCCGCGAGCAAGACCTCCAGAAGGAGATCGAGCCGAGCGCCGCGCCGCCGGGCGGGCAGACGGCCACTCTCGTCAACGGCAGGGCGATCCCGCCGGCGAACGCGCCGGTCGCGGTCCGCTCGGCGATCGAAGCGGGGAACCGGATCGTCGGGCTGCCGTACGTGTGGGGCGGCGGCCACGGATCGTTCGAGTCGTCGGGCTACGACTGCTCGGGCACGGTGAGCTACGCGCTCCACGGCGGCGGGTTCCTTTCGAGCCCGCTCGACTCCAGCGGGCTGACCGCGTGGGGCTCGCCGGGTCCGGGCAACTGGATCACGGCGTACGCGCACTCGGGTCACGCCTACGTCGTGATCGCGGGCCTGCGGCTCGACACCAGCGGAACCGTCGGCGGAAGCGGTCCGGCATGGAGCACCGAGATGCGCTCCTCGTCGGGCTTCGTCGCGCGCCACCCCGACGGGTACTGACGCAGGCGACCGCGCCCGAGGAACGGGTACGCTGCGCGGGGGATGATCCGTACGGCAGGGGATCGAACCATCGGGCTGGTTGCGTGCGCCGCCGCGGCGACCGCGCTCGCCGCCGCGCTCCAGCTCGCCGCGCCGAGCGGCGCCGCGGCCGCGACCGAGTTCCGCGGCAAGACCGACCAGGGCCGCGGGGTCGAGCTGCGGATCGACGACGCCGGGCTCCCGACCCGCCTGGCGATCAAGTGGAAGACGTCCTGCAACGCTCGCGGATCGACGTTCGGCGACGGGACGATCTTCAGAGGGTTCGACTCCGCCACCGTGACGAGCCTCGCCGACAAGGGGTCCTACAAGCTGAAGCAGCCGAAGAAGATCCGCTCCAAGGTCAAGGTTGAAGCGACCGGGGAGCAGTCCTCGCCGAGCCTGTGGGAGGGGACGTTCAAGGCCAGGGTCAAGGTGACGCGCCGCGGCAATGTGCTCGACCGCTGCAGGCTGGCGCGAATCGCGTGGTCGGCGGCGTCGGAGACCCCGGTGTCGTCCGCGGCTCCGCCGGCCGTTAGCCCGCCACCTGAAGATCGACCGCCTCGATCTGCCGCTGCCCGAACGAGCCCGTGGCGACCGGCCCCGCCGCGCTGATCTGGTCGCCGACGCCGGGAAGCGGCTGCGGGCGCAGATCCGCGCGGACGTCGACGACCGAGATCCCGAACCCGGTCACCCCGTCCGAGTCCGCGAGCACGAAGTGGGCGTCGCCGTCGCCGTCGGGGTCGACGGCCTCGACATAGACGATCCGGCCCGACACGGTGCGGCACCCGGCAAGCCCGGCGGGGCATTGCGCGGGCGGCGCCGCCGGCGCGGGCGAAGGTTTCGAGGCGGGAGCCGACGGCTGGACGCGGTCGGGGATCACCCCCTGGCCGTCACCGCGCCCCGCGAGAACGAGCCCCGCGACCGCGGCGACGCCGAGGACGAGGACGATCGTCGTAAGTATCACCAGCGCGCGCACGGCCGGCTAGCGTAGCGACCGGGTTCGCGCGGCCAACAGCGGCGACTACGGGCAGGTCCAGCTACGGACTACTCCTGCCGCAGCAGGCTGAACCGGACTTCCTCGTCTTCGAGCTCGACGTCGAGGACCTTGTCGTCCAGCAGCCGGGCCGTCTCGCCGGCCTCGACGTAGATCTGCGCGCCGTCCACGAGCTCGTCACCCGACTCGGGCGCCGGGACCACCGAGATGCGGAGATCGCGCTGCGGGCTGTCCCCGTTCAGCCCGGACCGGGTCTGCTCGCTCGTGATCCGGATGCCCGCAGTCTCCGGGAGCTCGTCGTTGGAGACAATCGAGTCGACGATCTCGACCGCGGCGGTGGTCAGCGCAAGCATTGCCACTCCTTCCGATCCGGGTACTCGCGGACGGGCTACCCGGTTACGGCGCTCCCAAACCTCCGCTACGGCCCGCCCGCGACGCTGCCTACGAAGGAGTCGCCGGCGAGTCGGATAGCTTCGCCGCCTGGCGCTTGGGGCTGATCCGCACCACGTCCCACACCAGGCCGAGCTTCTCGAGCATCCAGATCAAGCCGGCCGAGGGATCGAACTGCCACCGGCGCAAACCGTGGACCGCCGAGGTCGGGAACGCGTGGTGGTTGTTGTGCCATGCCTCGCCGAAGGTGAAGGGGGCGAGCCACGCGAGGTTGCGCGACTCGTCCTTGGTCCCGAATGGCTGACGGCCGAACATGTGGCAGAGGGAGTTGATGCTGTACGTGGCGTGGTGAAGGACGAACATGCGCACGGCGCCGCCCCACAGGAGCCCGGTCAGCCCGGCGACAATCGTCCCACCGAGCGCCCACCCGAGCCCGAACGGAATCGCCAGGCCCGCCACGACCCAGAGCACGAAAGTGGCGTCGATGAACTTGACGACCGGGTCCTTCAGCAGATCGGGGGCGAAGCGCGTCTTCGAGCCGCGCTGGGTGTGGATGAAGAGCCACCCCAGGTGCGCGTGGAAGAGGCCGCGCAGGGTGCCGCGCCATCCGGTCCCGTGCCCGACGTGGGGGCTGTGCGGGTCGCCCTCCTCGTCCGAGAAAGCGTGGTGCTTGCGGTGGTCGGCGACCCACGAGATCACCGGCCCCTCGATAGCCGCCGAGCCGAGCGCGGCGAAGATCGCTCGCACCGGGGCGCTCGTCTTGAAGCTTCGATGCGTGAACAGGCGGTGGAACCCGACCGTGATCCCGAGGCCGGTGACCGCGTAGACGATCGCGAACACCGCCAGGTCATGCCAGTTGAGCGCCTTGCTCCACAGCTGCCAGGCGGCGAGCCCGAGCAGCACGAACGGTAGGACCGTGACGATCCCGGTGATGATTCGGTCGCGGGTCTCGTTCGCGGTCGGCTGGACGGCGTCGGCTAAGGAGCTTTCCCGCCGGCTACCAGCGGCTTGCGCGCTTGCTTCCATTGGACTGCTCCTCCCGGGTCGCGAGTCACGTGCGAGCGGCTCGCGACGGTGTATAGGTCACTTAGGGTTCCCTAACTCTGTGCGCGCGCTCACCCCAGATCAGCGGGCGGCTTCGCGTCCAGCACGTGCAACCTACTCCTCGAAGCTCAACGCTGCCTCAACGGGGCCATGTCGCGCTCAAGAACCTCGCCCCGCGGACGGGATCGTTAAGGTGCCGGCCCGTGCCCCGGGCCGTTAGCCGCCTCCTCGCCGCGAGCCTCGTCGCGCTGCTTGCGGCGCTGCTCACCGCGTGCGGGGACGACGACGACGAGATCGCCGGCGTGAAGGCGCTGCCGTCGGCCACCTGCGGCGAGCTCGAGTACGGCGGCGAGGGCGAGCCGGACGCGCTGGTCGCGTCGGATCTCCCGATGCGCGGCGCCTCGCGCGAGCGCTCGCGAGCAGATGGTCGAGGCGATCCGCGTCGTGCTCGAGCAAAGCAACTGGACCGCGGGCGGATCGCGGGTCGCGTTCCAGGCCTGCGACGACTCGATCCAAAAGACGGGGGAGTGGGACCCGGCCACCTGCCGCGGCAACGCGCGCGCCTACGCCACCAACCCCGACGTGATCGGCGTCGTCGGCACCTACAACTCCGGCTGCGCGGAGCTGATCATCCCGATCCTCAACCGCGCCCCCCCGCGCCCCGGCGGGGGCGTGGCGATGGTCTCGCCGGGCAACACGCTGATCTGCCTCACGCAGCCGAGCGAGACCTGTCCCAAGGGCGACCCGGGCCGCCTCTACCCGACCGGCCGCCGCAACTACGCGCGCGTGGTCCCCAACGACGCCGCGCAGGGCGCCGGGCTGGCGGAGTTCGCGCGCCGCGAGGGGATCGAGCGCCCCTTCGTGCTCTACGCCGGCGGCGACCCGGTCAGCCTCGGACAGGGGACGACCTTCCGCCTCGCGGCGCAGCAGCTCGGGCTCGAGGTCGCGGGGTTCGAGGCCTGGGACTCCGAGGCCAAGAGCTACACCGACCTCATGCGGCAGGCGTAGCGCCTCTGATGCCGACGCGGTGCTGCTCGCCGGGCTGCTGGAGCAGAACGGCCCGAAGCTGATCGAGGACAAGGTCTCCGCGCTGGGGCCGAACGACGGCGATGTCAAGCTGCTGGCGCCCGACGGGTTCGCGCAGCAGGCGACGATCGACGAGGCCGGCGACGCGGCGGAGGGGATGTTCGTCAGCGTCCCGGGACGCGAGCCGGGAAGCCTGCCCCCGGCGGGACAGGAGCTGGTCGGCGACCTCGAGCAGGACCTCGCCTCCGTGCGGCAGGTGGAGCTGTTCGCGCCCTACGCCGGCCAGGCCGCGCAGGTGATGCTGGACGCGATCGACGCGGGCGGCGGCGAGCGCGCGGCGACGATCCGCTCCCTGTTCCAGACCAGGATCACCGACGGCATCGTCGGCAGCTTCGAAATCAAGCCGAGCGGCGACCCCACCCCCCAGCCGATCACGGTCTCGCTCGCGCGCAAGAGCTTCGAGCCGGTCGCAGAGATCCAGCCACCGCCAAGCCTGGTCTCCGCCGCGCGCGGTTAGAGCGACCGATCGTGGGAAGGGCGGTCTGAAGGAGAGCCAGCGCCTGCTCGACCAAGCTCTCGGGCGTGAGGGCGAGGCGTACGCCATGCTGCTTGCTGGCGAGGAGGGGGAGGCCCGCGAGCGGCTGCGCGAGACCGCGGAGCTCTACCGGCGCTCGTGGGAGGCGGCGGGACCCAGAAGCTTCGGGCGCCTGATCGGGATGATCAAGGCCGCGGTGCTCGCCGGTGGGGGAGGGGAGGAGGCGGCGTACGTTCGGGAGGCGCTCGAGCGACGAGCCCGAGACGCCCGTTGCCGCGTACGCGCTCGCGATCGCTGCGCTCGTCGACGGCGACGACTCGCTCGCCGGGCGTTCGGCGGACGTGATGCGGCAGGGATCCGATCCGCTCGGGCGCGCGGCCGAGGCCGTCGCGGCGCTGGCGGACGGCGACCGCGCTCGCTACGCGGCCGCGATCGGGACGATAGTTGCGGACTTCGAGGGACGCGAGGAGCACGTGACCGGCGTTCCGATCGCCGACACCGCGCTCGTGCTCGAGCGGATAGCCGCGCGGCGCGGGATCGCGTCCGGCGTGACCTCGCCCCTTCTCCCAAGTTAGGGTGCGCCGGTGCCCCCCGCGCCCGACGACCTCGGGGATCCGACCTCGTACCTGACGCTCGAGAAGGGCGCGCCCGTGATCTCGAGCGACGGCGAGCGAATCGGCCGCGTCGAGGAGGTGCACGCCGACGAGACCGTCGACGTGTTCGACGGGTTCGTGCTCGGCACCGGGCCGCTCGGATTGGACCGGCGCTACGTCGCCGCCGATCAGGTCGACACGATCTTCGAGCGGGGCGTGGTGCTCGCGCTGGACGCCGCGAGCGCGCGCGATCTTCCCCCCGTGCGCGAGGATGGCGCCGGTAACTCGTAGCTGCTAGGTTCGATTTCGGAATGGAGCCGGGCGGCTCCAAGCAAGGAGTGCGGCGCACGGGATGTTCGGTCCTCCGCGCAGCATCCGGAACTGGAGGACAGCCAGATGGCTATTGGCACAGTGAAGTGGTTCAGCGCCGAGAAGGGGTACGGGTTCATCACCCCCGAGGACGGCGGCCGGGACGTTTTCGTCCACTTCAGCGGCATCGTCGGCGAGGGTCATCGATCCCTCGACGAGGGTGAGCGAGTCTCCTTCACCTCCGAGGAGGGGGAGAAGGGGCCGCGCGCCGTTGACGTGAAGCCGGTCGGCGCAGCCGAGACCGCGACTACCGAGGCCGAGACCGCGACTACCGAGGCCGAGACCGCGACTACCGAGGCCGAGACCGCGACTACCGAGGCCGAGACCGCGAGTACCGAGGCCGAGACCGCGAGTACCGAGGCCGAGACCGCGAGTACCGAGGCCGAGACCGCGAGTACCGAGGCCGAGACCGCAACTACCGAGAGCGAGTAGTTCACGCTCACATGTGGCAGTCCCCGCGCGGCGCCCGAGGGTGACCGCGGTGGCGGCCGCTGCGATCCTCGACGTCGACGGGACGCTCGTCGACACGAACTACCACCACGCGATCGCGTGGTACCGCGCGTTCCGCCGCCACGGAGTGGTGGCTCCGGTGTGGCGGATCCACCGCCACATCGGGATGGGCGGCGACCAGCTCGTCGGGGCGGTCGCCGGCGAAGACGTCGAGCAAGCGGCCGGGGACGGGATCCGCGCCGCCGAGGGCGAGCTGTTCTCAGAGCTGATCGACGAGGTCGCCGTGTTCGAGGGGGCGCGTGAGCTGATCGCCGACCTCAAGCAAGCGGGGCGGCCCGTCGTGCTCGCGAGCTCGGCGAAGCAGGACGAGGTCGAGCACTACCTCGACCTGCTCGAAGCGCGCGAGCTGGCCGACGGGTGGACGACGTCGGCGGACGTCGAGGCCACCAAGCCCCAGCCCGACCTCGTGCAGGCCGCGCTCGCCAAGGCGGGGACCGAGAACGCCGTGATGGTCGGCGACACGCCGTGGGACGCGAAGGCCGCGGCGCGCGCCGGGATCGAGACGGTGGGCGTGCTGACCGGAGGGTTCGCGGAGCGCGAGCTTCGCGACGCCGGGGCCATCGCCGTGCTCGAGTCCGTCGCCGAGCTGCGGTCCTCGCTCGACGAGACGCCGCTCGCGCGCTGACGCGGCGTCAGTCGCGCGGCCCGTAGAGCCATCCGCGCAGCAGTCGCGTCACGCGGGGCATCACCACCCACGTCATCAGGGGAACCGCAATCGCCGTGGTGATCCCCAGCCGCACGGCCAGCGGCATGCCCTCGAGCAGCGGGCCGGTGACGACAACGATGCCGGTGATCAACGGGAAGATCGTGATCCAGGTGATCAACGCCATCTTGTATGGCGGCGGTGGGGGCGTCCCCGGTTGGCCGGGCAGTGTGAACCAACTCTCCAGACCCGTCACAAAGCTGGTGCGCATCGGGCCGATCACATGCGGCTCGGCGCGCTCGAGCCACGCGGCGTGCTCGTCCGAGTCGAGCCACTGGCGCAGGTGCTGGGCGTTGTCGAACCGGTAGACGATTCGGTACTCGCCGGTGGTTGTGCTCTGAGGCCGGAAGACTTCCACCCCGAGATGACCCGGAAACTCGCTCGCCGCCGCGATGATCCCCTCGAGGAATTGCTCGTAGAACGCTTCGTGACCCGGCTTGACCCGCCGGGTCACGGTCGTGGTGACGGGACGGTCACCGGCGTCCGGAGGCTTCGAGGCGACGCCGTTTGCTCCAATTTCGCCGCTCAATCCGCCTCCTCGTTCTTGAGCTGCAGCAGCCCGATCGAGTTTCCGTCCGGGTCAACGAACCAGGAGGAGAGCGCAAAGCCGACGTCTGCGATGCCTTCGACGGTCTTCAGACCGGGCAGGTCGAATTCCTCGATCTCGACGCCACGAGAGCGCAGCTCGGTCACCTCCGCGGCAAGGTCCTTGACCCGCCAGGACGCCTTGGTCTGCTCTTCGGTCGACCCGGTACTGCTCTTCGTGACCACGAGGCGGCTGTCGCCTCCACACTTGAATGTCAGGAAGTCGTCGTTCTCGATCAGGACCTCGAGCCCGATCCTGTCGCCGTAGAACTCCCTTGCGACGCCGAGATCGGTTGCCAGGATCATCACGTCGATCGGATGGTCTCCGAGCATCTGCCGCTCCTTTCAACCTGGGATCAGTCCGAGCTTGGCCGCCACCGGCTCGATGCTGAGCTCCATCAGGAACTGGAGCTCGCCGGACGGGAGGTAGTCGGTCATCCGTCCGACGACCCGGGCCTTGGCCGCATCCGGGTCCGACCAGTCAGCGTCCTGGACTGCCTCGATGAAGGCGCTGATGTAGCCCTCCTGCCAATCGAACGGAGATGTCGCCGCCGGGTCGCCATGCCCGAAGTGCAGCTCGGCGCCCGGAGCGAGCTCGGTGCGCAGGCGGCCGATGTTCGCGAGCCATGCCTCCCAGTACCCATCGGCGAGGTAGCAGTGCATTTGCTGGTACGCGGTGTCGCCCGCGAAGGCGACCAGTCTTTCGTCGCCGACCAACCACACGCTGTCATGCGGCGACTCGCCCGGGCCCAGGTCCATCAGCGTGAACGAGACGCCGTCGAAGCTGATCGAGTGACCGTCGCTCATCGTCTGGTTGGGGAACCGGCGCTGGCGTGGCCACTCGTCGCCGAACATCGGCCCGATGACCGCCTCCTTGACCTCGTCGTCGCGGCGGATCACCTCGTCGACGCCCTTGGCGGCGATAATCGGGATCTCGTCGGAGCCGACCAGCTCGGCGGCCCCCGCGTAGTGGTCGGGGTGCGCGTGGGTGATCAGCACCGCCCGCAGTGGCTTGTCGAGATCGTCGGCTCGCGTGCGAAGCGCCCGCGCGTCCGAGACCGTCAGGGTGCTGTCCACCACCACGACACCACCCGGCGTCTCAACCAGATACGCGTTGACCGGCAGCGCGGAGCCGACGTGACGATGGACCCGCACCTCGGCCGCACCAGCCTCTTTCTCAGGCATCGGCGCGCTCCTTTTGGGCCCCTTCGCGGCTCGGTGCGCCCGGGAGCGAGCTGATGAGGCCCGGGAGCTCTTCAAGTCGCGGAGCGAAGAGATTGTGGAGTGGGGTCACCGTGATTTCCGTTGCGCGGTCGATACCAACCGCCTCGTTCGCCGGAACGAGGCGACGCTCGACGAACCGGTCGAAGTTCTCCTTCTCGTCCCAGATCTCGACGATTCGATAGCCGAAGTCCGTCGGGGTTGTCAAGTGGAGATAGATGCCGCCCTCGGGGCGCTGCTCCACCCCGAGTTCGTCCATCACGGCTCGATACTCGGAAGCGGTGAGGTCGGTGACGTCCAGGGTCGAAACTACGGTCATGGGGTCTCCTTTCGTGCGTGCCTGCATCAGCGGGTTCTTGCCTCCGTGTTCACACCCCCAGCGCCTCGACGATCAGCCGAGCCGCGGCCGCGCCCGAGTACTGCTGCTGGCCCGTGATCAGGTTCCCGTCCCTTACGGCATGGGACTTGAAGCGGCCGGCGACGATGAAGTTCGTCTGGTCGAGCTTGCGCGCCTCGTCCTCGATCCAGAACGGCTGGATCTTGCGGCCGACGTACTCGTCCGCGAACCGCTCCTCGGAGTTGGCGAAGCCTGTCCACGTCTTGCCTTGGACCAGCAAGGCGCCGCTCGACAGGCGCGTCTTCAGGAGCACGCAGGCGGCGTGACAGATGACGGCGGTCACCTTGCGCGCCTCGTAGAAGGAGGCGACGAGCCCGTGGACGCGCTCGTCGTTGAAGAACGTGTACATCGGTCCCTGCCCGCCCACGAACAGGATCGCGTCGTACGCATCCACGGTCACATCCGCGAGAGGCCTCGACTGCTCGACGAGCTTGAGGTGCTCTGGCGAGTTGATGAACCCGAGGCTGAGCAGGTCGTCCGCGGAATAGCGGGAGTCGTCGCGCGGATCGCTCCACGGGTCGGCCTCGAGCTTGCCGCCGTCGGGACTCGCCACGTCCACGCGGTAGCCGTGCTCGGTGAGCTCCCAGTAGGGATGGCTCAGCTCGGACCACCAGAACCCGATTGGCCAGCCGGTCTGCTCCGACTTCGCGGGATTCGACGCGACGATCACGACGCGTTTCGGTGCGTCGGGGTTGAGGGTGTCGATGGCTCCGGTCATCCGTTCGTGCCGATCGATGTGACGTTGTAGTGGTGCATCTCCTCGATCTCGTTGTCCCTTCGGTTGATCGCTCTCCAACGACGACACTAGGTTGCGTCCGTTCGATCCCCAACACCGATCACGTCTCGCTTTAGACCGATTCCGTATCGGTCGACTTTCTCTAGCCTTGGGCGCTGATGCCGGAGCTGCGCCACCTGCGCTACTTCGTCGTCGTCGCGGAGGAGCTCAACTTCAGTCGCGCCGCGACGCGGCTGCACATGGCGCAGCCTCCGTTGAGCGTCGCGATCCGGCAGCTGGAGCAGGAGCTCGGTACCGATCTCTTCCAGCGCACCACCCGGGAGGTCAGGCTGACCGAAGCAGGCCGCGTGTTGCTCGACGGAGCGCGACGCACGCTCGCCGAGGCCGATCGGGCCGTCACCGACGCGAAACGAGCCGGCGCCGGCGAGCTCGGTCAGCTGAGGGTCGGCTTCAGTTGGAGCGCCCGCTTCGAGACGCTGCCCGCGCTCGGCCGCGCTTTCAGCGCGCATCATCCGGACGTCCAGCTCCTGACGCACGAAATGTGGAATGCGGAAATGGGCTCCGCCCTGCAGTCGGGCTCGATGGACGTGGCGATCTCGCTGTGCCCCGAGCTCGCGCCCGACATCGCAAACGAGGTGATCCGCACCGAGCGCGTCATCGCGGTCCTGGCCGCGAAACATCCCCTCGCGAACGAGGAAGCGATCTCGCTTGGGTCGCTTGCCGGCGACGAGTTCGTGCTCTTCCCTCGTGAGCTCGCTCCCCGGCTCCACGACATGATGGTCGGCATCTGCCGCCACGCGGGCTTCGAGCCCAAGCTTCGCAGCGAGTCGTTCCACACCGGATGGGATCTGCTGCTGTTGGCCGACGTCCCCGTCGTCGCCATCGCCCCGCGATCGGTGGCGGGCGAGCTGCCGGAAGGCGTGGTCGCCGTGCCTCTCAGCGAGCCCGACGACGCCCTCGAGACCCGCCTGCTGTGGCGCGATGACGATCCCTCCCCGACCGTCCGGGCGTTCCTCTCTGCTGCTCGAACCGTCTACGACACGAATCCGAGCGCGAGCGGCTGATGCCGGCACGCTGGCTCGTCGACGGGATGAACCTGATCGGGTCGCGACCCGACGGGTGGTGGGCCGACCGGGCGCGCGCGATGCGCGAGCTCGTCTCAGAGCTCGAGCGCTTCGTCGCCGGGGCGGGGACGAGGTGACCGTGGTGTTCGACGGGAGAGCATCCGCGGAGCGACCCGCCCCGGGCGGCACCGCCGCGGGCCGGCTGTGGGTCGCGTTCGCGCCCGGCGGCCGGGACGCCGCCGACGACGAGATCGCAGAGCGCGTCGCGCGCGTCGGCGACCCCGCCGCGATCAGGGTCGTCACGTCCGACAAGGGCCTGTCCGAGCGCGTTCGCGAGCACGGCGTCGAGGTCGTTCCGGTGGGCCGCTTCAGGCGGATGCTCGACGGCGACGCATAGGATCGCGCCCGCATGGGGCGGCTCGCGGTTGTCGGCGGACACAGCATCATGGACACCGGGTTCCCGGCCGGGGGCGAGCGCCGTGAGATCGACGTCGGCGGCGGATCGGTAGCCGTGCACGACGCCGGTTCCTTCGTCGCGCTCCAGCGCCACGGGCTCGACGGCTACACGCCGCCGCACGCAATCGACAACGTCGCCAACGTGCGGGCGCTGCGGGAGCTCGAGTGCGACCGCGTGCTGGCGATCTGCTCCGTCGGCGGGCTGCGAACCGAGCTCGGCGTCGGCACGCTGCTCTGTCCCGACGACTTCATCGCGCTCCACATCGGGGCCTCGAGCTTCGACGACGTGCGCGGTCACCGCGTCCCAGGCTTCGATACCAGGTGGCGCCGCCGGGTCGTCGAAGCATGGTCAGGCGCACCCGGGCCGCCGCTTCGGGACGGAGGCATCTACTGGCAGACGATCGGCCCGCGCCTCGAGACGCCGGCCGAGATCCGGCTGATCGCGGCGGACGCCGACGTCGTCGGGATGACGCTGGCAGGCGAGTGCGTGATCGCCGGCGAGCAGGGCCTCTCGTACGCCGCGGTGTGCGTGGTCGACAACCTCGCGAACGGCGTCGGGGATGACTCGCTAAGCGTCGAGGACATCGCCGCCGGCGCGGCCGCGAACCGCGAGCGGCTCGTCGCCGCGCTCGAATCAGTGGTGCCGGAGCTCGCGAAAGACGCCGCCTGATGGCCGTCGCGAAAGGCCGACTGGGCATGAGCCTGACAGTCACCGGCGCGACGCTCGACGGCGACGCCGTAGGGCTCCGGGTCGAGGACGGGCGGATCGCCGAGCTGGGCGCGGCGGTAGAGCCTCGCGATGGCGACGAGGTGATCGAGGCCGACGGTGCGCCGCTGGTCCCGGGCCTTTGGAACGCGCACACGCACGCCGCGATGACCCTGTTCCGCGGCTACGGCGACGACCTGCCGCTGATGGAGTGGCTGGAGAAGAAGATCTGGCCGGTCGAGGCGAAGCTCGACGCCGACGACGTGTACTGGGGCGCTCGGCTCGCGTGCGCGGAGATGATCCGCACGGGGACGGTCGGGTTCTGGGACATGTACTGGCAGCCGGGCGCGACCGCGCGCGCGGTCGCCGATGCGGGGCTGCGGGCGGTGATCGGCGCGCCGCTGATCGATGGCGGCGACCCCGGCGACGACGGAAAGCTCGAAAAGCTCAAGGCGGACATCGAGCGGAGCCTCGAAGAGCTGAAGGGTTCGGGCGAGACGATCTCGGCGGCGCTCGCGCCGCACTCGATCTACATGGTCAGCGAGCCCTCGCTGCGGTGGATCGGGGAGCGGGCGGGAGAGGCGGGGCTACCGGTCCACATCCACATCTCCGAGACGGAACAGGAGGTCGCGGACTGCGTGGCGGCGCACGGCGTGCGTCCGGTGGCGTACCTCGACCGCTGCGGTGTGCTCGGCCCCCGCACCATGCTCGCCCACGGAGTGTGGCTGGACGACGCCGAGCTCGAGCTGATCGCCGAACGCGGGGCGACCGTGGTCACGAACCCGGTCGCGAACCTCAAGCTCGCGGTGGGCGGCGTGTTCCCGTACCCGGGCGCGCGCGAGCGTGACCTTGCCCTCGGCCTCGGGACGGACGGCCCCGGCTCGAACAACTCGCTCGACATGTTCGAGCAGATGAAGTTCTTTGCCCTGATCCAGAAGCACACCGCCGCCGACCCGACGGTGGCTCCGGCCGGCGATGTGTGGCGGATCGCGATCGGCGCCGCCTCACCGCTGGTCGGCGCAAACGGGAAGCTGAGCGCCGGCGAGCCCGCGGACTTCCTGCTGCTGCGAAGCGACGTCCCCGAGCTCGGCCTCGGCGACGTGACCGCCGACCTGGTCTATGCCGCCTCGGGCACCGGCGTGGTGGACACGACCGTCGTCGCCGGCAAGGTCCTGATGAACGGCGGGCAAGTAGGAGGGAGTGGACGAGATCCGCGAGCGCGTCGTGGAGCGCGCCAAGCGGTTGGGCATTGCCTGAACGAACGGCGGGCACCGAGGGGCCACCGCCGGCCAGCCGCCCCACTAGCTGCCGAGATCCTTGTTCTCTGGCACGAACTTGCTCGCGATGAAGGTCGCGCCCTGCGGGTCACCGATGACCGTCATCCGGACCCAGGGGGCGTCGAACGGCGGGACGATCACCCTGCCGCCGAGCTCGGTGGCCTTCGCAGCCGTCGCGTCGGCGTCGTCGGTCGCGAAGATCACACTCCAGTGTGCGGGCGTGTCGGGCTGATCGTCCCCGATCGGGGTGATGGCGCCGACGACGTCCTCGAACCCCGCGGGCGCGTCCGCCTCCGCCATCTGCTTGCGGAGGTCGGGGTTGTCGCGCTCGAGAAAGTCGCCGAAACCCGGCAGCGTCCACATCTCGCCCCCGCCGTTCAACGCAAGCGTCCGCCAGCCGAACACCGAGCCGTAGAACGACTTCGCACCCTCCACATCGCGGGTGTTGAGCCCGTTCAGGTTCAACGAGCCCGGCTCGTTGACGAGTTGCGCGCCCTTGTTCTCCTTCGCCTGCCAGACGCGGAACGCCGAGCCCTCGGGATCGGTGAAGGCGGCCGTCCGGCCGGCGTCCGGCGGGACGTCCACCGGCTCCGACACGACGTTTCCTCCGGCATCGCGGACCTTGGACGCGGTCTCGTCCGCGCTGTCGACCCAGAAGTACGTGTTCCACATCGCAGTCTGTGGTCCGCCTTCGGGGAGCGACCCGACCGCGGCCACGTCCAGGCCGCGGAGCCGGGCGACGAAGTACCTGCGCGGCGAATCCGGCGGCATGACGTCCTCGAACTCCCAGCTGAAGAGGCCGCCGTAGAAACCGACCGCGGCCTCTGGGTCGGGCTGCACTCGTATCCACAGCGCAGGGGACGCCGGGGATGTATCCGTCGCGCTCGGGCATCAGGCCGGGCATGTGTTCGTCGCGTTCGCTCATTGGTGCTCTCGCCTTCGAGTCGTTGAGAGCTCGGCGCACCCTATCCCGCGTTTGGGTCAGGATCTGTCCTCAATCCCCGCCCGCCAACTGAAGACTTTGGTAGTCCCTGGGCTACCCAATCCTTCAGTTGACGCGGAGGCGTTGGGAGATTGTGCGCAGCGTTTCCTCTACGTGCCGTCGTTCGTATCGCACCTGTGCATGCGTGAAGCGCAACGGTGTCAGCCCCGCGGCGGTGTGCGCCTGGTCTCGCACCCGGTCGGCAGCCTGCTGCGCCGGAGTGCGGTGATAGCGCAGGCCGTCTGTCTCGACGACCAGACCCAGCTCGTGCCAGTAGAAGTCGACCCTGAAGCCGTTGACCATGCGCTGTGTCTCCGGCGGCGGCAGCCCGGCTCCGCGCGCGATTGGCAGGAAGCGGCGCTCGAGCTCGGAGTCGGTGAGGACGAAGGTGCGGCGGTCAAGGGTCTCGCGGAGGGCCGCCACGCCCTCGCTGCCCGCGCAGATCACCGAGGGCTGCCCGCAGGGTCTCCGGATCGACCAGGCCGCGCGCATCTGCCTCCCTTATTGCCCTCTCGAGACGCCCGCGACCCAGTCGCGCTGCGAGGTCAACCAGGGTGCGAACCGGCGTGGTGACCGGGATGCCGCTGTGGCTCGTCACGTCCTCGGCACCGAGGGCAGCCCGGCGGTGGGCGACGATTCCGCTGCGGCGACGCCCCACAGGCTCTGGGACCGAGACTTCGATTACCCCATGCCGTTCGCTTCCGATCTCCCAGAGCTCCGCAGCGCTCCCGTGACTCAGGACGGAGTGGGGGCCGCAGGCGAGCACCGCTGCCATCCAACGCCCATGCCGGGTCAGTTGCGGTCGCCCAACCGCGTACACCCCGCGAGAGAGCGGGTGAAGCCGGCCGATTGCCACTCGGTGCTTTATCGCCTGTGGGTGGAGGCCAAGTTCAAGCAGCTGACGCCGCGCCACGACGCCGTGCTGGCGCTCCGCAAGCGTCCACAGCCGCGCCCCACGCCGCGACTGTTGTTTTCGGTAGCCCATGGACTACCAAAGGCTTCAGTTGGCGGGATCCGCCCCCTCGGCGCCGCCGTTCGCCCGCGCCATGCCGACGCGATCACGTAGTGACCGTGCGCCCGCCGCTTGCTCGCGGCGGTCTCCAGCTTTAGGATCGGCCCAAGGGACGCAGCAACGGAGGTGATGATGCACGCCAGGGTCACGACGATTGAGATGGATCCCGCCAAGATCGACGAGACGGTGGCGATGGTCGACGAGGAGGACCTCCCGCAATGGAAGGGACTCGACGGCTTCAAGGGCTTCACACTGGTGGTCGATCGCAAGAGCGGGCGAGTGATCGGGACGAGCTACTGGGCGACCCTGGAGCAGATGCAAAACTCGGAGGACGCCGTGAGAGAGTCGCGGCAACGCGCCGCCGACACCGGAGGCGCCGAAAGCCCGCCGCAAGTCGAACGGTTCGAGGTCGCGCTCGACACGTTCGTCAAGTGACGTTCAGCCCGTAGATCTCGCCGAACTTGCGGCGCATCTGCGCGAGATAGGGCTCAACCGACAGCGGTCCGCCGCTCAGGCGCTCGATCATCTCGGCGGGGGTGAGCTTTCCGCCGTGCCGGTATAGCCGGTCGCGAAGCCAGTCGCGCAGCGGGCCGAGCTCGCCCCGACCCAGCTGCGTGTCGAGGTCGGGAAGCGACTGCGTCGCCAGAGCCCAGATCTGCCCTGCGATCACGTTTCCCAGCGAGTAGGTGGGGAAGTAGCCGAACGACCCGGCCGCCCAGTGGACGTCCTGGAGCACGCCGCGGGCATCGTCGGGTACGTCGATTCCGAGGTACTCCTTTGTGCGCGCGCTCCACGCCTCCGGAAGATCGGCGAGCCGCAGACGGTCCTCGAAGATCTCCAGCTCGAGCTCGAACCGGAGCGCGATGTGGAGGTTGTACGTGAGCTCGTCGGCCTCCATCCGGATCAGGGAGGGCTCAACGCGGTTCGCGGCTCGGTAGAGATCCTCCGCGTCGACGTTGGCGAACTGGTTGGGGAACTCGTCGCGCACGTGGGGGTGGATATGGGCGATGTACGGCCGGCCGCGACCGACCCAGTTCTCCCACGTGCGGCTCTGGGATTCATGAAAGCCGAGTGAGACGGGGCGGCACAGGGGCGTGCGGCGCAGCGCCGCGTCGATCCCGTTCTCGTAGATCCCGTGGCCCGCCTCGTGCAGTGCCGACCACAGCGCGGCGCCGACGTATGTCTCGTCGTAGCGCGTCGTCAGCCGGATGTCGGTAGTCGCGATCGCGGTGGCGAACGGGTGCACCGTGGTATCGAGGCGCCACGAGCCCTGGTCGAGGGGGAGGTCGGCGACGAGGCCACGAACGAGCTGTCGCTGGTCGTCGATCGGGAACGAGCCGTGCAGGCACGAGGAGTCGACCGCATCGGGGCGCTCGGCGATCGCCGCGACAAGCGGGCGCAGCCCTTCGCGCAGCTCGTCGAGCACCGGCCGCACCTCGGCGGTGGTCGTGCGGGGTTCGAAGTCGTCGAGCAGCGGGTCGTATGGGTGGTCGGCGTCGGGGAAGCACTCGACGTAGCGGCGCTTCAGCTCGACGTTGCGCTCGAGGTGGGGGAGGAATGCGCCGAAGTCCGATCCGCCCTTCGCCTCGATCCACGCCCCCTCGGCGAGCGAAGCGGCGCGGGCGATCTCGGCGCGAAGCTCGGAGGGAACCCTGCGCGCCTTGTCCCACTCCCGCGTCGTGACGCGAACCATGCTCGCCTCGTCGGAGTCGTACGGGAGCTCCTCGGCCTCCGGACGCAGCTCGTCGAGCAGCGAGCCCAGCGCGTCGGAGGACAGCCGCTCGTGCCGCACGCGCGTCAGGGTCGCGAGCTGTTCGGCGCGGATCTCCGCGCCCCCGGGCGGCATGTGTGTCCGCTCGTCCCACGCGAGGAGCGCCCGAGCACGCCCGAGGTCGCTGATCTCGGCGAGCCGCCCCAGGAGCTCTTCGTAGCGGGCGTTCACCGTCGCCACACTAACCTCCACCCGTGCGCGTCGGGACCTTCCGAAGCAAGGACGGCGAGGTCTTCATCGGGGAGATCGACGGGGATCGCGTACGACGGCTCGCCGCTCGATCGATGCTGGATTGGCTTGCTGGAGAGGGGAGGGAGCCGGCCGGGGACGAGCGCGAGCTGGGGGTGCTGGCGACGCTTGCCCCGATCCCCGAGCCCCCGAGCGTGCGCGACTTCTACGCCTACGAGCGCCACGTCGCCGCGGGGTGGCGGCTGCGTGGCGCCGAGGTCCCCGAGTACTGGTACGAGGCGCCGGTCTTCTATTTCTCGAACCCGGCGTCGATCGTGGGCCCGGGGGAGCCGGTGAGACGGCCGGCCGCGACCCAGGCGCTCGACTTCGAGCTCGAGATCGCGGCCGTGATCGGGCCGAATGACGAGATCGCCGGCTTCACGCTGATGAACGACTGGTCGGCGCGCGACGTACATGCTCGGGAGATGACCGTCGGGCTCGGCCCGCACAAGGCGAAGGACTTCGCGACCAGCCTCGGTCCTTACATAGTCACCCCCGACGAGCTTCCGTACGAGGACGGCCGGCTGAGAATCGAGGCCCGGGTGTCCGTTAACGGGACTGAGGTGGCGCGCTCCGATGCCTCCGAGAAGCACTTCGCGTGGCCCGAGCTCGTCGCCCACGCCGCGCGCGACACCCGCCTGCGCCCCGGCGACGTGCTCGGCTCGGGCACGCTCGCGGGCGGCTGCCTGCTCGAGCTCGGCCCGCAGGACTTCGGCGACGGTCGCGGCGAGCGCTGGATCGAGCCGGGGGACGTCGTCGCGCTGCACTCCGAGGGGCTCGGGACTCTCGAGACCCCGATCGAGGGATAGGGATCTCTTGGACCGCGAGCGTCCGCCGCGAGCGGTACCCGCCGACTACGACCGGGATCCCGAGCGCTTCAGGCTCGCGCGCTCCGTGCTTCGCCACCACGCGGCGGCCGGCGACGTGCACGAGCGCGTTGCCCGGCGCCTGCTGAGGGAGGATCGGACCCCGGTGCTCGACATCGGCTGCGGCGAGGGCGAGCTCGCACGGTTTCTTCCGGACGGCGCGTGGGTCGGGGTCGATAACTCGCCCGCGATGCTCGCTCGGGCCCCGGAGCCGAACGTCCTCGGTGAGGCAACCGCGCTGCCGTTCGGGGATACCGAGTTCCCCTCGGTCGCCTTGCTGTACGTCCTCTATCACCTGGACGAGCCCCGTCTCGCGCTCGCCGAGGCGCGCCGGGTGCTCCGCCCCGGCGGTGTCGTCGCCGTTGCCGCGCCGAGCCGCCACGACTCCCCGGAGCTCGCGGAAGCGCTGCCGGACGGACCGCTGACCTTCGACGCCGAGCTCGCTCCGGAGCTCCTGGGCGAGCTGTTCATCGACGTGGAGGCCGAGCGATGGGACGCCCCGCTGCTCGAGCTGCCGACGCGGGAGGCGGTGCGGGACTACCTGGTCGGCAAGGGAGTCGCCGCCGACCGGGCCGCGTCGGCGGCCGAGGCAGTCGACGCTCCGCTGTCGGTCACGAAGCGCGGCGCGCTCGCGTTCGCGCGCAAGCCTGCCTAGCCGGCCACGGCTCCAGTCACGCGGGCGGCGAGGAAAGCGTCCCGCGGTGCCGAATAGGCGCGAAGGACCCTACGCATGCCCGCCGGCGAATCCAATACGCGGATCATCCTCCGCGCCGTCCTGATCGTGGTCGCGGTCGTGCTCGTGCTGTACGTGATCTACCTGCTCCGCAGGCCGATCAGCTGGCTCGTGATCGCGGCATTCATCGCGATCGCCCTCTCGGGCCCGGTCAACGCGCTCAGCCAGCGCATGAGGCGCGGGTTCGCGATCGCGATCGTATATCTGGTCCTGCTCCTGATCCCGATCGGAATTCTCGCGCTGCTGATCCCCAGCATGGTGAGCCAGGGAGAGGACCTCGCGAACAACGCCCCGCAGTACGCCGAGGACGTGACCAATTTCGTGAACCGCAACGAGACGCTGAGCAACCTGAACCAGGACTACGACATCACGGGGAAGATCGAGGAGGAGGCGGCGAAGCTGCCGGACAAGATCCCCGACGCCGCCGGGACCCTGCAGGACATCGGGGTGGGGTTCGTCAACTCGGTGTTCGCGGCGCTCACGATCTTCATTCTCAGCATCTTCATGGTCGCGAGCGGGCGATACTGGATCGAGCGCTTCCTCGAAACCCGCCACCCGGACCAGAAGGTGCGCATGGAGCGGGCACTCGACCACATCGGGCAGGCGGTCGGCAACTACGTCGGCGGCGCGCTCTTACAGGCAACGATCGCGGGCGTCACCTCGTTCATCCTGTTGACGATCCTCGGTGTCCCGTTCGCGGCGGCGCTCGCGCTGGTCGTGTTCTTCTTCGACCTGATCCCCCTCGTCGGCGCCACGCTTGGCGCGGTGCTCGTAGCGATCGTGACGCTGTTCGTCAACTTCCCGGTCGCGCTGGTCGTGTGGGTGATCTACTCGATCGCCTACCAGCAGATCGAGAACTACGTGATCCAGCCCCAGATCCAGAAGCGAGCCGTCTCGGTCGAGCCGTTCGTCGTCCTGGTCGCGGTGCTGTTCGGCGCGACACTGTTCGGAATCATCGGCGCGCTGCTCGCGATCCCCGCGGCGGCATCGATCCAGATCGCGATCCGCGAGTGGATGGCCTACCGGCGCGAGGTCGTCGAGCCCCCGGCTCCGACTCCCGGCTCCTCCACCGCCTGAGCCCGGGCGCGCCGGTCTCGTCGAGCCCCTCGCGCAGCTCCCGCACCATGCGGCGGTAAGCGGCCTCGTCGCCGTCGAGCAGATGGGCGCCCCACCGGGCGCCGTTGTGGACGTGGGGCACCTCGTCCGCGAGCAGGTAGTCGAACACCATCGCGACCTTCTCCTGGCCGCGCTCGGTGAGCACCTCTCGCCTGCGGGAGTGGCGCCACATCGCCTTCTGCTCGCTGGTGCTGTTGAACAGCGCCAGGCGGCCGAGCAGGTCGTGGGCGTAGATCGACTTGAAGTAGGAGAACGTGACCGGGTAGTCGCCCCACCGGCACCCGAGCTCGGTCGGCATCAGCAGGTAGTGGACCTTCGCGTGACGCAGCTCGTCCCACGTCTGGCGCGCCATGTCGACGTGGAAGTCCCACGGCATCTCCGGGTATTCGTGCGAGTTGCGCGCCATCAGCTCGGCCGCCGTCAGCTCGGCGTCCATCAGCCCGTGGAAGAAGTGGCGCTGCTCCTCGGGCTCGACCGGGACGTGGTTGAGCTCGGGATCGTTGACGTAGAGCTCGTCGGCGAGGAAGGGGTCACCCTCCTCGGTCACCTCGACGAACCCGTCGCGCGCGGGCTGCTCGAGCGGCGGCATCACGCGGAGCGGGCGCGGCTCGCGCTTGAGCTCGATCGGCAGCGCCCCGAGATCAAACGGACTCAGGGTTCGCGAGCGAACTTGCCGGTGGACTCGGGATGAACGCCGCGAAGTCCGCGATGTGTCGCTTCTGCCGCGCGAGCACCTGGGTGAGCAATCTCAGCGACGGCTCGTCGGACACTGGGTCGAGCCGCTCGAGGTGGATCCGGATCGCCTCGATCAGCATCTGCTTCGCCTCTCCGTACGCGATCGCGATGTACTCGTCGGGGCTCGCGGCGTCGTCGAGGCGATCGAGCAGCGCGGTCAGCTCCTCGCCGGGCGCACCGGGGTAGTCGCTGGGGTGCCGCAGCTCGTACAGGCGCCGTCTGACCTTCGAGATCGCGCGCGCGTCGTCGTGGAGGTGGTCGCCAAGGCGGTACTTGGTCCCGAAGTCGCCGACGAGCGGCAGCCAGCCGTTCGAAAGGTGGACGAGCTCGCGAAGGACGTGGAAGTAGTTCGAGAACCGGATCGCGTTCTCGTCTACGTCGTATCCCCGACGCAACGCGGTGATCTCAAACGCCATGGGCGTGCCTCCTGTTCGGCGACGTCGTCCTCGGCGAGCAGCCGCTGCTTGTGCCGCCCCACGACGCTCGGGAGCAGGCCTCCGCCGGCCGAGACGTTGATCACGGCCCGGTCGGAGATTCGGGTGATCATCCCGGCGTACCGGCCCCCGATCCCGAACGGGTTGATGTTGAACCGCTTGAGCCGCATCTGGACGTGGCCGTCCTCGACGGTCGGGAACATCTCCTCGGGCACGGGCACGTACTCCTGGACCACGAAATCGCCGCGCTCGGCGTGCTCCGCGAGGATCCTGTTCCAGCGCTCCTGCTCGGTCTCGATCCCGAGCCACACGTCCTGCCCGCCGTACTCGGACGCGGGCTTGAGCACCGAGCCGCGCTCGGTTGTCGGAGACGAAATCGAGTAGGTCGACGACCCACTGCCCGTACGTCACCCGGCCCGGGCGAAGTATCCGCGTCCACGGGATCGTCGCGGCGATCACCTCGGCCTCGCGCGGCTCGACGAGGTGCGCGAAGCGCGGGTCGTCGAGCAGCGCGAACAGCTTCTTGTTGTTCGCGACGCGGGCGCGCGGGTGGTTGACCACGCACACCGTCCCGTCGCGAAGCGCCGCGGTGAGGTCGCCCTCCTCGAGGTCCTCGATCAGCGCGCGCCGGTACACGAGCTCGACCGGCTCGCCGCCGACCCGCAGCGCCGAGCCGTCGTAAGCGAGCTCGTCGGTGGTCGCGTGGAGAGCCTCGATCCCGGAGCGTCGCGCGGCATCGCAGATGATCCGGAACTCCGGCACGGACGGGCTGCCGGGCCGGTCGACGAGCGCGAGGCGGGGGCGCTCGGGGAGCTGCGGGCGGGAGGCGCGCAGCGATCGGTAGGCATCGAGCAGCGTGTCGATGAGGACGGGGAGCATCGGCGTGTACGCGGTGTCGAACTCCGCCTCGACGCGCGGCAGGTCGATCGCCTCGCGCAGGCCCTCGTGGAGGACGTCGGTGTACCCGATGCCGGCCGGCGAGTCGGCGTTGAACTCGAGGAACTTGACCTCGTAGCCGGACAGGAAGGCGTCGAGCCGGCAGATCCGAAGCGGCCGCGGGTAGCCGGGGTCGAGGCGGACGAGGGCATCCTCGAAGTCCGGCAGCGCGAGCTCCTCGCGCAGGCGGGCGTCATCCGGGTACGCGTCGCAGAACCTGTTCAGGACCGCGGACAGGCACTCGACGGCCCGGCGTACGCGCCGCACCTGGCCCGGGGAGACGAAGTGCGGCATCAGCACGAACGGGATCGTGTGGCCGTCGAAGACGACGTCGTGCTCGGCCAGCCACCGCTCGATCTCCGACTCGATGCCGACGCACCCGTCGCCGAGCTTCGACAGCTCGACGAGGTGCTGGAGCTTCAAGTTGTTGACGTGATCTATCACGCGGGTTTGCGGGCGGGCTGGCCGTTCTCGGCCACCGGGCGGTCGATCAGTGTCGAGAGGACGATCTGGGTCTGGGTGCGCAGGACGCCGTCGGTCTCGCGAATCCGCTCCAGCGCGTCCTCGAGATGCTGGTTGTCCTCGGCCCGCAGGTGGAGGATCGCGCTCGCGGCGCCGGCGACGGTGTACGCGGCCTCGACCTCGGAGTGCGCCATCACGGCCTCGCGCACCTCGGTCGCCGACATCCGCCCCTCGCAGAACAGCTCCACGAACGCGTGCGCGTTCCACCCGAACGCGGAGTGATCGACGGTCGTCGTGTACCCCTTGATCACGCCTTCGCTCTGCAGCCTGTCCACGCGGCGCTTGACAGCCGGAGCCGACAGCGAAACGCGCTTGCCGATGTCCTTGAACGAACGCCGCGCGTCCTCCCGCATCAGCGCAACGATTGTGTGGTCGATCGAGTCCATATCTCTCCATCTACCCCCGTCGCCGCAACGAATCGCCCTTGAATGGCGATACGAACCGGTGAATCATAAACCGGACGCCGCAGGCGCACAAGCCCGATCCGAAAAGACCAGGAGGCGACAAGTGGAGACGCGCACGGTTCCCGAGCCCACCGCGACGACGACCGACGAGATGCCGCTGCTCGGCATCGACCACATCGAGCTGTACGTCGGCAACGCGGCGCAAGCCGCGTACTGGTTCACGCACGCGCTCGGCCTGCGGCACACGGCGTACTCGGGGCTCGAGACGGGAGTGCGCGATCGCTCCTCCTACGTCGTCGAGGGGGGCCGGATCCGGTTCGTCCTCACCGCCGGGATGCACGGCGGCAACGAGCTGACGCGGCACATCGCCGAGCACGGGGACGGGGTCAAGGTCGTCGCGCTCGCGGTCCCCGACGCGGAGCAGGCGTACCGCACCGCGGTTCGCCGCGGCGCCAAGGGGCTCCGCGAGCCGCACGAGGTCTCGGACGAGGGCGGCATGGTGCGGCTCGCGACGATCGGCACCTACGGCGAGACGCTGCACACCTTCGTCGAGCGCAACGGCTACCGCGGGGCGTTCATGCCCGGCTACGAGCACGTGAGCGGCGGCGCCACCGACGCCGGCCTTCTGTCGGGCGTCGACCACGTGGTCGGCAACGTCGAGCTCGGCCGGCTCGACGAGTGGGTTTCCTATTACGAGCGGGTGTTCGGGTTCACCGAAATGATCCACTTCTCGGATCGCGACATCCACACCGAGTACTCGGCCCTGATGTCGAAGGTGATGGCCGACGGCAAGGGACGGATCAAGTTCCCGATCAACGAGCCCGCCGAGGGCAAGCGCAAGTCCCAGATCGAGGAGTACCTCGAGTTCTACGGCGGGGCGGGCGTCCAGCACGTGGCGCTGTCGACCACAGACATCGTGCGCGCGGTTCGCGAGCTGCGCGAGCGTGGCGTGCGGTTCCTCGCCACGCCGGAGAGCTATTACGAGGAGCTCCCCGAGCGCGTCGGGGACATCGACGAGGACCTCGGCGACCTGCGCGAGCTCGGGATCCTCGCCGACCAGGACGACGAGGGCTACCTGCTGCAGATCTTCACGAAGCCGATCGGGGACCGCCCGACGATGTTCCTCGAGGTGATCGAGCGTCACGGCGCGCGCGGGTTCGGCGAGGGAAATTTCAAAGCTCTCTTTGAGGCGATAGAGAGGGAGCAGGAGAGTCGGGGGAACTTGTAAAAGCGGTTGCTCGTAGCTCGTAGCTCGTAGTTCGAGCAACGAGGAACGAGCAACGAGCAACGCAGCCGGAGGCAGAAGATGCGCTACCACAAATTGGGCGACATTCCAAAGAAGCGCCACGTGCAGTTCCGCGACAACGGCAGGCTGCTCGTCGAGGAGGTGCTCGGGTTCGAGGGCTTCAGCGGCAACGAGTCGATCCTGTACCACCTCGAGTCGCCATGCCGGATCTCCGAAGCCGGCGAGTTCGAGCCGCTCGAGCACGAGGAATGGGTCCCGGACGCACACGTCCACAGGCACCTGGAGACCGGTGGGCTGGAGGCGGAGGGCGACCCGATCACGGGGCGGCGCACGCTGATGTGGAACGCCGACCTCGAGGCGGCGATCTGCAAGCCCGACTCCGAGACCGATGCGTTCTACCGCAACGGCGACGGCGACGAGCTGTTCTTCGTCCACGAGGGCAGCGGGAAGCTCGAGACGGTCTTCGGCACCGTTCCGTTCACCGAGCACGATTACATCTACGTGCCTCGGGGCACGACCTACCGATTCTCGCTCGACTCGACGCCGCAGCTTTGGCTCGTGTTCCACACCCCGGGCGAGGTCGAGACGCCGAACCGCTATCGCAATCGCTACGGGCAGCTGCTCGAGTCGGCGCCGTACTCGCAGCGCGACTTCCATCCGCCCGGCGAGCTCGTCACCCATCGCGAGGGCGGCGACCACGAGGTCGTCGTCCGGGTTCGCGGCGGCCTCCAGCACTACGCGCTCGACTACCACCCGTTCGACGTCGTGGGCTGGGACGGGTACGTGTATCCGTACACGTTCAACGTCCACGACTTCGAGCCCCGCACCGGCAGGCTGCACCTACCGCCGCCGACCCACCAGACGTTCCAGGGGCCGAACTTCGTGATCTGCTCGTTCTGTCCCCGCGAGCTCGACTACGACCCCGCGGCGGTGCCGCTTCCCTACCATCACTCGAACGTGCACTCCGAGGAGATCATCTACTACGTCTCCGGGGAGTTCGGGAGTCGGAAGGGGATCGAGGTGGGCTCGATCACCGTGCACCCGTCCGGGCTTCCCCACGGACCGCAGCCCGGGCTCGTCGAGAAGGCGCTCGGAGCGCGGCGCACCGAGGAGCTGGCGGTGATGTGGGACACGTTCCGGCCGCTCAAGCTGACCCCGCTCGCGCGCGAGCTCGACGATCCAAGCTACGCGTACTCGTGGCGAACCGGCGAGCCCGCGCCGGTCGCCCAGAGCACGACCGGCTAGATCGGGAGCGATGGCGGGGACCCCCCTCACGCGCGAGGAACCGGTCACCGTCCGCGACATCGAGCGCGCCGCCCGCCGCATCGCCGACGTGGTGCGCGAGACCCCGGTGCTGAGCGCCGGAGAGATCACGCGCCGGATCGGCGCCCCGGTGACGCTGAAGGCGGAGAGCCTGCAGCGCACGGGCTCGTTCAAGCTCCGCGGCGCCACCAACAAGCTCTCGCGGCTGTCGAAGGCCGAGCTCGAGGCAGGCGTCGTCGCCGCGAGCGCCGGCAACCACGCGCAGGCAGTCGCCGTGGCGGCCCGTCAGCGAGGGTCCGAGGCCGACCTCTTCATCCCCGTCGGCGCGCCGCTGGCGAAGGCCGCCGCGGTGCGCTCGTACGGCGGCAATGTCCGGCCGGTCGACGGCTCCTACGACGAAGCCTACGAGGAGGCCCAGGCCTTCGCGAGCCGCGAGAACAAGACCCTGATACCGGCGTTCGACGACCCGCATATCGTCGCCGGAGCCGGGACCGTGGGGCTCGAGATCGCGCGCCAGGCGCCCCGCACCAGGCTCGTTGTCGTGCCGCTCGGCGGCGGCGGCCTGATCGCCGGTGTCGCGATTGCGCTCAAGTGGCTGCTTCCGGAGGTCCGGGTGATCGGGGTCCAGGCCGAGGGGTTCGCGCCCTATCTCACCGCCTCCGAGCGCCATCGCCCGATCGGGACGCGGTCCGTGAACACGATCTCCGACGGGATCGCGATCAAGCGCGCCGGCGAGTTCACCCGGCCGCTCGTCGAGCGGTGGGTGGACGAGGTCGTAACGGTGAGCGACGATCAGGTCGCCGAGGCGATGGTGCTGCTGCTCGAGCGCACAAAGCTCGTCGTCGAGGGTGCGGGTGCGGCCTCGGTGGCGGCGCTTCTCGCCGGCAAGATCGAGCCGCCCTCGAGCGGCGAGACATGCGCGGTCCTCTCGGGGGGAAACGTCGACGCGTCGCGGCTGGTCGAGTGCATCCGGCTCGGCGAGACGGTCGCCGAGCGCCGCCTCGCGTTTGCGACCGTGATCCCCGACCGCCCCGGCGCGCTCGCGGGACTGCTCCGGATCGTCGCCGAGCACGACGCCAACGTCGTCGACGTGATGCACGTGCGCGAGGGGGTCGACCTGCACGTCGGCGAGACGGCGGTGCGGCTCGTGGTTCAGACGAAGGGCCCCGAGCATTCCCAGGGGATCACCGAGGCGATCGAGGCCGAGGGATTCGTAACCCGCGCGGGCTGACCGGAGACCGACTACACATGGTCGAAGTTCCGGAAGCCGCCGCGTGGCGCCTCGTCGATGCTCACGTCGGATTCGAGGTCGTGTTCATTCGCCGCGAGGGAGACGGCTATCGCGTGGACGGGCACTCCACGGGGGTGGAGGAGGGCGAGGCGTGGGGGGTCCAGTACAGCGTCGCACTCGACGGAAGCTGGATAACGCGATCCGCGCGTGTCGTCGCACGCTCGGTATCGGGCGTGGCCGAGGTGGTGCTCGAGGCGGATGGGGTCGGCGGGTGGACCGTCGACGGCAAGCCAGCGACGGAGCTCGCGGGATGCCTCGACGTCGATCTCGAGGGCTCTGCGTTCACCAACGCCTTCCCGGTGCACCGCCTGGGGCTCGAGCTCGGCCGGCGCGCCGAAGCGCCGGCCGCCTACGTTCGCGCGCCCTCTCTGCGCGTCGAGCGGCTGGAGCAGAGTTACGTTCGCCTCGAGGACGACGGCGAGCGCCAGCGGTACTCGTACGCGTCGCCGAGGTTCGACTACGAGGACGAGCTCACCTACGACCAGCATGGCCTCGTGCTCGACTATCCGGGCATCGCGGCGCGCGCGCTCTAGAACGAACGCACCCGGTAGGCTCGCAGCGTCCCGCGATCGAACGGAGTTGGCATGGCAGACGAGCGAATCGAGCGTGTGACCCAGCTGCTCGACGAGGCAGAGTCGGCGCACGGCACCTATGAGCAGGAGCAGCTCGGCGGCCAGCGCGACGAGCAGTGGGCGAGCTGGTACGCCGGGCACGTCGTCGAGCACGACCTCGGCGGGGTCCTCGGAACGACGCCCACGATCGAGGAGGTCGCCGCGGTCCTGACGGAGGCGACCGCGGACCTCGAGCGCGAGGGCGGGGATCGGGAGTGGTCCGAGTTCGCGGCCGAGCGCGTGGTCGACACGGCTGGGTTGAGCGTCGTCCTCGTGACGGGCGGGAGCGGGATGCTCGGCTCCCACCTCGTCGACCCGCTTCGGGAGCGCGGCCACGAAGTGCGAGTGCTCTCCCGGCGCCCCGGCGCCGGCACCCACCGCGGCGACCTGACGACCGGCGAGGGAGTGGCCCGCGCCGCCGCCGGGGCCGAGCTGGTCCTGCACGCGGCCTCGGACACCCGCCGGCGGGGCAAGGCCGACCTCGAGCAGACTCGCACGATTCTCGACGCGTCGCGAGACGCGCGCCATCTGCTCTACACCTCGATCGTCGGGATCGACGCGATCCCGTTCGGCTACTACCGGCGAAAGCTCGCGTGCGAGCGCGAGATCGCGGCGAGCCGCGATCCCGCACACGATCCTCCGCGCGACCCAGCTCCACGATCTGCTCGCGATGGCCCTTCGCGCCGCCGGTCGGCTTCCGATCGCTCCGTTGCCATTCGAGTGGCGGTTCCAGAGCGTCGCCGCGCCCGAGGTGGGGCGGCGAGTCGTCGAGCTGCTCGAGGGAGAACCGCTGGGCCGGGCTCCAGACTATGGCGGGCCCGAGGTGCTGACGGTGCGCGAGATCGTGGCCGCGTGGCGGGCGCGCTACCGGCGACCACGCCGCGTCGTGAACCTTCGCCTGCCGGGGAAGGTCGCTCGCGCGGTCCGCGAGGGCAGGAACACCTGTCCCGACCACCGCGACGGGCGCATCACATGGGGCGAGTTCGTGCGTGGCTGACCTCGATCCCGGGCTCGGGGCGGAGAACTACTGCTACCTGACCACGATCGGTCACCTCAGCGGCGAGCCGCGCGAGATCGAGATCTGGTTCGGGCTCTCCGGCACGACGATCTACATCCTGTCCGGGGGTCGCGACCGCTCCAACTGGGTGCGGAACCTGATGCGCACGCCCGAGGTCCGGGTGCGAATCGGCGACCGCGAGCTTCGATGGGACCGCGCGGACCGTCGAGGACGGCGACGAGGACGCGATGGCCCGGCGGCTGCTGCTCGACAAGTACAGCGCCGGATACAGCGGGGACCTGACCGGGTGGGGCCGCGATTCGCTCCCGGTAGCCGTCGACATCGTGGTCGAATCGGGCAAGTAGAGAGTGACGCCGAGTGCAGCGTTTGGTAGCCCATGGACTACCAAAGGCTTCAGTTGGCGGTTACCCTCGCCCCCAATGGCAGCGGCCACCGATCGCCTCAGCTTCGACGACGCCGAGATCCTGAGGCTCGAGTCCGCCGCGATCGCCGGACACACGTGCAAGATCGCGATCGTGGCGCCGCCGGACAAGGGGCAGGCGATCGAGATCGAGTCCCTGCGGCGGCATGTCTCGGCGAGACTCGGGCGGGTTCGGCGGTGCCGCCAGCGGGTGGCGTTCGTGCCGCTCGGCCTTGCACGACCCACCTGGGTCGATTATCCGTCGTTCGATATCGCCGATCACGTAGTCCGCTACGAGTCGGATGGCCCGGTGGACCGCAGCGAGCTGCTGCGGATCGCCGCCGAGCTGATGGGCGAGCGGCTCGATCACACCCGACCGCTGTGGCGGATGGACCTCGTGGGCCCGCTCGAGGACGGGGGGAGCGCGATCGTGTGGCGTATCCATCACTGCATGGCCGACGGCGTGACCGCGGTGCGGCTCGGGGGCCAGATCCTCTGGGACACGGAGCGCGATCCGGCCCCGGTAGAGGAGCGGGAGTGGCGGCCCGGGCCGGAGCCGAGCCCGCTCGAGCTGGTCGCGTCCGGGCTCGGGGACCGGTTCGCCGACGCGCGCCGGTCTATCTCCGGTCTGGCCGCGGAGGCCGTGAGCCCGCGGCGCTGGGTGAGCGCCGTGCGCGGGGCGGCGAGCCTCCCGGGCGCGCTCGTGCGCGAGCTCACGCCGCTGGGCACGGACTCGTCGCTCGACCGTCACATCGGCCGCCGGCGGGAGCTCGCGTTCGTCGGCCGCCCGATCGAGGAGCTGAAGGCGATCGAGCGGTCGATCGGCGAGCGCGTGCGCTCCCACGTCACGATCAACGACGTCGTCCTAGCGGCGATCAGCGGCGCGCTCCGCAACTGGACCCACACCGCCGGTGGCGGGGAGGAGCTGCGCGCCCAGATCCCGGTCAGCATGCATCACCGCGACGAGGAGCCCGACGCGCTAGGCAACCGCGACTCGTTCCTGTTCGTCGACCTCCCGGTCCACGAGCCGGACGCGGTGCGCCGGGTCGAGCTGATCAACGCCGAGACCACCGTGCGCAAGGCGGCCCACGACGCGGACGCCCTGTACACGTTCTTCCACGCCGCCTCGCGACTCGGCCCGGTGGGGCGGGAGCTCGTCCAAGCGACGTCGGGCCCGCGCGAGTTCAGCCTCTCGGTCTCCAACGTGCCGGGGCCGCGCGAGCCGATCTACATCCTCGGCAGCCCCGTCGTCCAGCTGTGCTCGATCGCCGAGCCGGCGGACCGGCACGCGCTGCGCGTGTCGGCGCTCTCGTGCGACGGCACGATGCAGTTCGGGGTCTGCACCGATCCCGACGCGATCTCCGACCTCGGCGAGCTGGCGGAAGCGATCGACGAGGCGATCGATGAGCTCCAGAGGCGCTGCTAGGGGTGCCCGCGATGCGTGGACGGGCCGATCACCTGCACCGCGTGAGTCTCACTCGGTCGCGCGTTCCGCGAGCACCTCACGGCGCTTGCGGAGCCCGCCGATGACGAGCAGACCGGCGCCGGCCAGCGCCACGAAGATCCCGTAGCGCAGGCCGGTCCGGTCGACGCCGACGAGGCCGAACTCGGGCCGGTCGACCAGCCGGTATCCGACGAGGATCGCCGCCCACGCGCCGGCGATCACCAGCAGCGTCCCCTCGTTGAGCGGTCGAGGCAGGTCGTAGCCGCGGGAGCAGATCAGGATCAGGAACGTGGCCGAGCCGACCGTCAGAAGCAGAGCGGCCTCGACCCAGCCGAACGTCCCGATCGCCGTCTTCACCAGCCCTCCCGCCAGCGTCACTCCGTACCAGGGCAAAAACAGGCTTGCGACGACGATCGCCGCCCCGGCGACGGCCAGGCGCTCGTGCGCCGTCAGAGTTCTGAGAAGCTGCTCAATCGAGCTGGCGCCGGCCCCCATAGCCGGACTCGAGATCGTGCCAGTACTCGACTGAGTCCTCGCCGAGCTCCCAGCACAGGTAGACCTCCTCGCCGTCGCGGATCGCCGGGAAGTCGATCAGACCGCGGTCGATGTCGCGCACCACGATCCCGGCCTCCTCCAGTGTGCCGAGCAGGCCGCGCACCACGAGGAACGCCTCGCCGACCTTGCGGCCGGGGTCACCGCCGCCGTTCCCGGGTGCCGCCTCCGAGAGCGCCTCGTGCGCCTCGGTGTCGGTCAGCTCGTCCTTGGCGTCACGCAACCGCCGAAGCACCGGCTTGACGCTCGGAAGCAACGCGTTCGCCTCCTCGACCGTGTAGTGGCGCTCGTGGATGGTGCTTCCCTCCCCGCGCGCGCTCTCACCCGGTTCGGCCACGGGGGCGATTCTACGGTTGGCAGGTGATTGGGGGGCGGGATCGAAGTACGTGGCCATCTCCGCGACGTCGCCGACTCTTCAGATCGCACGGCTGCGGGTCCAAGCCGAGCCGGCGGTGCCCCGGGTGCTGCCCGGCGCGCTCCCGAGCGCCAGGAGGACCCTGGCCGCGGGCGCGATCGCTCTCGCGGTGACGATCTCGTGGCTCGCGGCCGTCTCGCTCGTGATCGGGCTCGTGTGGGCCGCGTTGGCCGCGTCGTCGACCCCGCCGGCCGAGACGCCTTACGAGACGCTTCCATACGCCGTCGCGTGGAGCGCCGGCTCGCTCGCGGCAATCGCAGCCAGCGTCGGCAGCCTGTTCGCAGGCGGGGGGCGGCGCGAGACGCTGCTCGCGCTTGCCGCGGTCCTCACGCTGGCGCTCGCCGCGGTCGCCGTCGGGGCCAACGTCCTTGTGGGCTGACCCGAGCTTCCCTACCTGCCGACGAGCGCGTGGGCGCGCTCCGCAAGGTGGGCGACTCCAAGCTCCTCGAACGACGACGCCGCGGCCTCGAGCGCGACGGCCGCGGCGGCGGCGTCGGACTCGAGCAGGCGGTTGCCGCGCAAGAGCTCGCAGCGTGCGGCGTCGATCGGGCGACCGAGCCCGCTCCACGCGTCGCGCGCCTCGGCGAGCGCCGCGGTTCCCGACTCCGGATCCGGATCGGTCGCCCCGCGCGCCTCGGTGGTGAACGCCCGGCCGACCGGATAGTGGAGGCGCTCCGCGAGGCGCTCGGCTTCGACCGCCGCCTCGCGTGCCGCGTCGGGACGGTCGCCGAGCGTCAGGGTGACCGCGCGGCACGCGATCGACTCGATCGACTGGGCGATCAGGCCGGCTCGCTCGCACACGTCCAGGGCTCGGCTGAGCGCGGTCTCGGAGCTCGTGTAGTCGCCGCGGTCGCGAAGCGTGGCGGCGAGCCAGTAAAGCGCGGAGAAAGCGACCTCGGATCGGCCCACCTGCTCGGCGAGCTCGTGGGCCCGGCGGCAGATCTCGGCGGCGTCGTCCCAGCGTCCGTCGCGCCAACTGAGAACGCCGCGCATCACGTAGGGGAAGCACAGCTTGCCGAGCAGGCCCTCGCGCTCGGCGAGCGCCGCGCTGGCGTCCGTCGCGCGCTCGACCTCGGGCCAGTCCGCCCGATACGCCGCCAGCTGGGCGAGCGCGGCGTGGAGCTCGACCTGCGATGGCAGATCGCCCACCTGCTCGGCCAGCTGGAGGGCCTCGGTGTACGACGACGCGGCGCCCTCGTAATCGGCCTCCGATGCCTCGAGGTGATAGCCGAGCGTGAACAGTGCGCGCACCGCCTCCCCCGGGTCGGAGTCGCGCGCCAGCTCGACGGACCGCTCGAGGTTCTCGCGAGCCTTCGCCGTGTCCCCGATGCGGCCGAACACTCGGCCGAAGATTCCGTGGGCGCGGCTCGCGGCGGCGGCCTCGTCGAGACGTTCGGCGAGGCGCAGCGCCTTCTCGGAGGCGTAGATCGCGAGCATGTTGTCCCCCGTGTGCATGTATAGGGACGCCGCCTCCTCGTACAGGCGCACGAGCTCCAGGCACGGGGGACCGTCCTTGAGCAGGTCGATCCCGCGCTGGTAGTGGTCGATCGACGCCTCACGCTCTCCCTTGTGCCATAGCCCCGCGCCGATCTTGCGATGCAGGTCGCCCACCCTGGCGAGGTCCTCCTCTCCCCGGTGGTACTCGAGACACTGCTCCCACAGCTCGACCGCCGAGTCGACCCGGCCGAGCCGCAGCGCCACATCGCCCTCCTTCTCGCCGATCCTCGCCCGGTCCGCAGCGTCGAGGGAGTCGGAGAGCTCGAGTACGTACGCGTAGTGGCCGAGCGCCTCCTGATTCGAGTACAGCGCCGCCGCGCGATCCCCGGCGGCCTCGGACGAGCGAAGCGCCGCCGCCGCGATCTCGTCGCGCTCCTCCGGGGCCAGGTCGGCCTCGGCGGCGAGGGTCGCGGCCCGGCCGTAGTGGCCGGCGACGAGCGCCACCACGGCCTCGCCGCGCTCGCCCGCGCGGTCCTCGATGAACCGCCCCACCTCGGCGTGCTTGCGGCATCGCACCGACTTGGGCAGGGTGCCGTACGCGACATCGCGGATCAGCGCGTGCTTGAAGGCGTACTCGTGCTCGCCGGCTAGCCGGCTGCCGGCGCTCGGCACCACGAGATCCTTCTCCTGAAGCGCGGCGAGGGCCTCGGCGAGATCACCCGCTTCATCGGAGAGCCCGGCCAGCGAGCCCTCCCAGAAGGTCTGGCCGACGACCGCCGCGTGCTGGAGAAGGCGGCGCTCGGTGGACTCGAGCGAGTCGAGTCGGGCCGCGAGCACCGAGTGCACGGTGTCGGGGAGCGTGTCCGCGGCTACCGTTCCCTCCTCGCGGATGCGGTTGACCATCTCCTCCGCGAACAGCGGGTTGCCGCCAGAGCGCTCGGCCACCTGCGGGGCCACCTCCGCGAGCCCGTTGCCGTCGCCAACAGTGCCGGAAATCAACGTCGAGACGAGCTCCTTCGCCTGATCGTCGGTGAGGGGCTCGAGCGAGATCGTCGTCGCGTTGCGCCGGCCGCCGCCCCACCCTGGCCGCTGATCGAGCAGCTCGTCGCGCGCCAGGCAGATCAGCAGCACCGGGCCGCGGACCCAGCGGGCCAGGTACTCGATCAGGTCCAGCATTCCCTCGTCCGCCCAGTGGATGTCCTCGAACGCGAGCAGGAGCGGACGGCGCCGGCTCATGGCCTCCGCCACCGAGCGCACGGCGGAGAACAGCCGGTCGCGCGTTTCCTGGGGGTCATCTCCGTCGAACCCGGCGGCGCCCGTGACCTCGTCGGCCGGCTCGATCCCGAGGGGGCGGGCGACCATCGCCGCGAGGCGCTCGGCCGGCTCGTCCGTCTCGGCGTCCGATACGAGGTGCTCGATCCCGTCGCGAAGCTTCTCCCACGCCGCCTGGGGGTCGTCGGTGTCGACGATCTCGAACTGGTCGCGGATCACCTCGGCGAGCGCCCAGTACCCCATCCGGGATCCGTACGCCGGACAGCGCCCGACGCGGATCGCGGGCGGCTCGGGCCGCGCGGCGAGCGCGCCGACGACCTCGCGCATCAGCCGCGACTTGCCGACCCCGGCCGGGCCGATCACCGTCACGAGGTGGGGGCGACCCTCGCGGACGACGCGTTCGAAGAGCGACTCGAGCAGCGCGGTCTCGTCCTCGCGCCCGATCAGCGGAGTCTTGCCGCGAATCATGCGCCGAGTGGCATCGGCGAGCACGCGGGTCGCCTCCCATGCCGGGACCGGCTCCGACTTCCCCTTCAGCTCGAGCGGCTCGAGCGGCTCGTACTCGATCGCCTGCCTCGTGAGGCGGGCCGTCGCCTCGCCGACCGTGACGCTGCCCGGTCGCGCGGCGGACTGGAGCCGGGACGCGACGTTGACTGGATCGCCCATCACCGTGTACTCGTCACCCACCTGGCCCGCGAGCACCTCACCCGAATTGACGCCGACCCGCAGCGCGAACTCGACGCTGGATGGGCTCGCGATCTCGTCGTTGATCTCGTCCATCGCCGCCTGCATCCCGAGCCCCGCCCTCACCGCCCGCTCGGGGTCGTCCTCGTGGGCGACCGGCGCGCCGAAAACCCCCATCACGTTGTCGCCGATGTACTTGTCCACCCTGCCGCCGTAGCGGGACACCTCCTGCCCAAGGCGGCGCAGGGCGCGGTCGAGCAGCGACTTCACCGCCTCGGGGTCCATCTGCTCCGCGACCGCCGTGTAGCCCGATAGATCCGCGAACAGCACGGTGGCATTGCGGCGCTCCTCAGGTGGGACCTCGGGGGCCGCGGAAGGCGCCGCCGCCGGCTCGGCGGGTGCTTCGAGCTCGGTTCCGCACTCGATGCAGAAACGCGCCCCCGGCGGGTTCTCAGCGCCGCACGCCGGACAGCTCGGGGCCAGCGCGACGCCGCACGACATGCAGAACTTCGCCCTCGGCGGGTTCCCGACTCCGCAGCTCGCGCAGGTTTGCTCAGTCATCGGTCGATCTCCGGCCGTAGTGCTCGACGATCGCACCGAGGGTGAGCAGCGCCTCGTGCTGAACCGCTTGCCACTGCTCGCGCACCTCCGGAGTTGTCGATTCGCGCACCACGTCCATCGTGCGGCAGATCGGGCACCACTCGACGCATTGAGACGCGACCGGGTGGTCCCTGACTCCCTCTCTGGGGCCGTCCTCCATGGGGCGATCTTAGAAGCCCGGGGCCTTTATCAGCGGTTGTTATTCTGCGCCGCCCTAGTTTGCGAGCCCGGGAGGGACGACCTTGATTCCCACGAGACTGCTTTCGCTTGTCGTTGTCGCATTGCTCGGGGCCGGCCTGGTGGCCGGCTGCGGCGGGGACGACGAGGGCGGTGATGAAGATCCCCAGCAGGTGCTGGACGAGACCTTCTCCAACGACCAGGCGATCAACAGCGGAGTGTTCGATCTCTCGCTCGGCGTCTCGGCGGAGGGCGACGAGGGAGGAAGCTTCGACGCCTCGCTCGGGGGGCCGTTCCAGGGCGATGAAGACGCCACGGGCGAGTTTCCCCAGTTCGACCTCACGGCGAGCCTCACGGGCGAGGGCGGTGGCGAGAGCATCGACTTCGAGGGCGGTTTGATCGCGACCTCGGACCAGGCGTTCGTCAGCTACCAGGACAACACCTACGAGGTGCCGCAGCAGTTCTTCGACCAGATCAAGCAGCTCTCGGAGCAGGCCGCGGCGCAGTCCTCCGAGCAGCAGAGCCAGGATTCCTCCGCGGTCCTCGAGCGGCTCGGGATCGACCCGTCGAGCTGGGTGACCGAGCCGACAAACGAGGGCAACGAGGACGTCGAGGGCACCGACACGATCCACATCCACGCCGACGCGGACATCCCCGCGATCGTGGAGGACCTCCAGTCGGCCATCGAGCAGACGGGCGCCGGCGCCGCGCCCCAGCTCCCGCCTGATGCGCTCCAGCAGCTCGAGGACGCTGTCGACGAGGCGAGCATCGACGTGTACACGGGCGCCGAGGACAAGATCCTGCGCCGCCTCACTCTCAACCTCGGCATCACGCCGCCCGAGGGCGACTCGGGTGTCACCAGCGCCGACGTCGACTTCTCGCTCACGTTCAGCGAGGTCAACGAGGAGCAGACGATCGAGGCGCCGAGCGACGCGCGGTCGTTCAGCGATCTCGAGTCGGAGATCGGGCTCCCGCCCGGCACGCTCGAGAGCGGGCTGAGCGGCGGCCTCGGCGGCCTCGGCGGCGGGTCGCTCGAGGGCGGCTCGCTCGGCGGCGGCGGCAGCGTTCCGCAACTCCCCGGCGCCGGCGGAGGTGGAGGTGGAGGGTCGGCCGATGCGCTGACCAAGTGCCTCCAGAACGCCACCTCACAGCAGGAGCTCAACGACTGCCTCGCCCAGTAGCCGGCTGAGACAGCGATCGCGCGACGGGCTCCCGTGCCGGGAGCCCGTCGCTCTGTGGGCGCCTACGCCCTGATCGGCTCGACGTCGAAGTTGCGCTCGAACAGCTCGGTGACCCGCGCGAGCTCGCCGGCGCTCAGCTCCGGGACGTCCGCCGCGCCCGCGTACTCGGCGAGCTCGGCGTCGCTGGTGATCGTGGGGATCACGGTCGTCGCGCCGCTGTCGAGGATGAACCGCAGAGCGGCCTGGGGCATCGTGCGTCCGGCCCCGCCGTCACACAGGAAGCGAATTCGCTCGATCTTCTCGAGCCCTTCGACCAGCCACTCGCGTGGGCGGTGGCGCCGGTGGTCGCCCTCGGGGAAAGTGGTCTCGGGAGTGAGGGTGTCGTCAAGCAGGCCGCTCGATGTCGGCACCCGCGCCATCACGCCGGCGCCGGCGCGCTCCGCGGCCTCGATCAGGTCCCGCCCCGGCTCCTGCTCGAGCAGGTTGTAGACGGTCTGGACCGACGCGATCGCGCGCGTCTCGAGCGCGCGCAGCCCCTCGTCGCGCCATCCGATCGCTGGGCCGAGGGCGACGCCGTAGTGGCGCACCTTGCCCTCGGCCTTGAGGTCCTCGAGCGCCGCGAACGTCTCGTCGCGCTCGATCGCCTCCATCCGCGGGTTGTGGAGCTGGTAGAGGTCGACCCGGTCGGTCCCGAGCCGGCGCAGGCTCGCCTCGAGCGCCTCGCGGACAAACGGCGCATCCCAGCGCTGCGGTCGCTCGCCCTCCGAGTGCTCGCGACGCCCGGCGCCGAGCTCGTAGCCGAACTTGGTCGCCAGCTGGACCTCGTCGCGGCGCGGGCCGAGCACCCGCCCGACGAGCTTCTCGTTGGCGCCGCGGCCGTACGCGTCCCCGGTGTCGAAGAACGTGATCCCGAGCTCGAGCGCGCGCAGCAGCAGCCGCTCGCCGTCGTCGTCGGTGACCTCGCCCCACCAGCTCGACCCGAGAGCCCAGGTCCCGAACCCGATCTCCGAGGCCTCGAGGTCGGTGTTCCCGAAGCGCCGTGTCCGCACGCGAGTCAGTCTAAATAGGCTGCGGTGCTCGTGAGCGCCCGAGAGACATCGGCGAGGGAGTTCCTGACCAGCGCGCAGGGGTGGCCGTACCTGCTCGTGCCGTTCATCCCGGCGGCGGTCGCGCTCGAGCTCGCCCACGCCTCGGCGGCGCTGATCTTCTCCGTCGCCGCGCTCGGGATCATCCCCACCGCGGCGCTCATGGGGCTCGCGACCGAGGAGCTCGCCGCTCGCTCCGGGCCGGGGATCGGGGGGCTGCTGAACGTCACGTTCGGCAACGCGCCGGAGCTGATCATCGCCCTGTTCGCCCTCAGCGAGGGGCTCCAGGAGGTGGTCAAGGCGTCGCTGGTCGGATCGATCCTCGGCAACATCCTGCTCGTGCTCGGCGGCGCGATGCTTGTCGGTGGGCTGCGTCGCGACCGGCAGTACTTCGACCGCACCGCGGCGCAGGTGCAGTCGGCGATGCTGTTCCTCGCCGTCGCGGCGCTGATGATGCCGGCGATCTTCGAGCTCGTCGAGGGCAAGGGCCTGCCGTCGGTGTCGGCCGAGCGGGTGGAGTACGGCTCGACGATCGAGACGCTCTCCGCGCTCACTTCGATCGTGCTGATCGCGACCTACGTGATCGGGCTGTTCTTCTCGCTTAGCACCCATCGCGATCTCTTCAATCCCCACTACGAGGGAGAAGAGGAGGACACGATGGGGTGGAGCGTGCGCCGCTCGGTGATCATGCTCGCGATCGCGGGCGCCGCGGTGGGGCTGATGTCCGAGGTGCTCGTCGGGTCGATCAGCGAGGCGTCGGAGTCGATCGGGATCAGCGAGTTCTTCGTCGGGGTGATCGTCGTCGCGATCGTCGGCAACGCCGCCGAGCATTGGGTCGCGATCCTGGTCGCGTTCAAGAACAAGATGGACCTCGCGGTCAACATCGCGGTCGGGTCGAGCGCGCAGATCGCGCTGTTCGTGGCGCCGATCCTGGTTCTCGTGTCGTTCGTGCTCGGCCCGAGCCCGATGCCGCTGGTGTTCAACGGGTTCGAGCTCGGCGCGATCCTGATCGCGGTGCTGATCGCGAACTACGTGACCAGCGAGGGCGAGTCGACATGGTTCGAGGGCGTCCAGCTACTCGCGGTGTATGTGATCCTCGCGCTGGCCTTCGGGTTCGCGTAATGAATTTCCGGATACCTTGATCGGCGACGTCTTCCTTGCTGGCGGCGAGCTTCGCCGTGATCCTGGCGGGCGCGCTGCTGTTCACGAACGCGGTCGAGTGGCTCGGGCGCCGGCTCGAGGTCGGGGAAGGCGCGGTGGGCAGCCTGCTGGCGGCCGTGGGAACGGCGATGCCGGAGAGCTTCATCCCGATCGTCGCGGTGATCGGCGGCGCGGAGGGCTCGGAGGAGGTCGCGATCGGCGCGATCGTCGGCGCGCCATTCCTGCTCGCCACGATCGCGATGATGCTGGTGGGCCTCGCAGCGCTCGGCTACCGCAACCGCCGGCCGCAGGGTCGACACCTGAGGGCCCACGTGCCGACCCTCGATCGCGATCTGACCGTCTTCCTGGTGTTCTTCGCGATCGCGCTCCTGCTCGGCATCGGGCTCCCGCTCGGCCTGCGGATCGTCGCCGCGGTGGCGCTCGTGCTCGCGTACGCGGTCTACGTGCAGAGAACGCTCGCGGGCGGAGGCGAGCTGCAGCCGGAGGAGACCCTCGGTTCGCTGCTCATCTCGCGGACACGCGGCGAGGATCCGACGATGCGGGCGATCGTGACCCAGTTCGTGATCGGCCTGGTGGCGATGATCGGGGGCGCCCACCTCTTTGTCGAGGAGGTGACGGCGGTCGCGGAGGAGATCGGGCTCGAGGTGCTGGTGCTCTCGCTGGTCCTCGCGCCGCTCGCGACCGAGCTGCCGGAGAAGGCGAACAGCTTCTTCTGGGTGCGCGACGGCAAGGACGCCCTGGCGCTGGGCAACATCACCGGGGCGATGGTCTTCCAGTCGATGATCCCGATCGCGATCGGGCTCGCGTTCACCGACTGGGACCTCGGCCGCTTCGCCGTGCTGTCGATCGTCCTCGGCCTCGCCGGGGGAATCGTCGCCTACTGGGCGCTGCGGCTCCGCGGCCGGTTCAACGCCCCGGCAATCCTCGCGTGGGGCGCGCTGTACGCCGTCTTCCTGGGCTTCGTGATCGCGGAGGGTTAGCCGGGACCTAGTCGACCGGCCAGAAGTCCTCGACCTGAACGGCGGGATCGCTCCCCACCTGGGAGAAGATCACCAGCTGCGCGTCGCCGGGACCGTCGTTCCACACCGAGCGCACGACCTCGGGGCCCACCCGGATCGCCGTCCCTGGTCCGACGTCGATCACGTCGTCGTCGAGCTTGAACTGCACGGTGCCGGAGATCACGAAGTAGACCTCCTCCTGGGCGCTGTGGTGGTGGCCGTAGCTGCCCTTACCGCCGGTCTTCTCGGGCATCGAGCGCCAGCTGAATCCGACCTGGTCGGCGCCCATCGCCTCCGTGAACGAACGCATCTCCCCGTAGCCCGGGTACTGGGCCATGAAGTCGTCGCACTCCTCACGCCTCACCACGGTGTAGGTGTCGCTCCCAGCCATCGGTCCTCAGTCCTCGCGTCCCGGATCCTGCCCCGCCTCGCCGTCGTCCTCCTCGTCGTCGCCCTGCTCGAGGGCGGTCTCGGAGACCGAGCCGCGGGCGCCGGGATGGTAGTGGGTCTGGAAGCTCTCGAGCAGCTCGTCGCGGGCCTCCTCGTCGACCGGGACATCGTCGCTGACGCGGACCCACTCGGCGCCCTCGTAGGCCTCCATGTTGAACACGCCCTGGTCGAGCGAGGTCGAGTCGTCGACGATCACCACGACCTCCGTCTGGGGGTTGAAGTAGGTGCCGGGTCGGACGAGAAGGTCGTCGACCTCGACGACGATCTCCTCGATGTCGGGCTCGGGGCTCACGTCGAGATGGAGGTATATCGGAACGCCGCGGCTCACTGCCACCGGTTTCGCGCTCGGCCCAGCATCAACTTCCCCGCCCAGGGCGGGATCCTGATTTGAGCCTCGCGCTCACTGCCCGAGGTTCTCGAGCTCGCGGAGCTGCCTCTCCACCTCGGCGTCGACGTCGAGCGGCTCCTTTCCCTTGCGGGCGCGGCGCTCGTTCCGCGCCACGACGAGCTGGCGCACCTCCTCGCGCAGGTCCGAGTCCCCGGCGAGCGACCCGCCGGTCCGCTCGTCGAGCAGCCTGCCGAGCTCGGCCTCGACGTCGAGCGGCTCCTCTCCGCGCTCGCGCTGGCGGTACGCCTTCGCCTCCAGCATCTGTCGCACCTCCTCCTCGCGCGCCTCGCCCGAAGCCGGGGGCGGGCCCCCGCCACCGCTCTTCTGGGGAAGCTCCTGCTCGATCGCGAACTGACCCTTGCCGATCTGCCCCAGCGCGTGCCGCGCGCCGAGGAAGCTGAGCAGCGCGAAGGGTACGGCCGCGATCACGAGGATCAGGAAGACGTCGCCCGTGCTCAGCGCGATCAACACAGGGCTAGGTTAGACCCGTGGGGCCGCTCCCGGAAGCGGTATGCTTGGACCCGTCCGCCTGGCTGACTGACCAGTCAATCGGCCCCAAACCCGAGAAGGGGGTTCCAAGAGCAGTGGTTGACTTCACCCTCACCGACGAGCAGAAGGACCTGCGCGAGCTGGCCCACAACTTCGCCGAGAAGGAGATCCGGCCCGTCGCCTGGGATTACGACCGCGACGCGACGTGGCCGCAGGAGATCGTCGAGAAGGCTTGGGAGGTGGGCCTGATGAACACGGAGTTCCCCGAGGAGTACGGGGGACCCGGACTCGGCCTTCTGTCCGGATGCCTGATCGAGGAGGAGATGGGGTGGGGGTGCTCGGGGATCGGGACCTCGCTGATGGCCAACGGCCTCGCGGCGACGCCGGTGATCCTCGGCGGCTCCGAGGAAGTGAAGAAGAAGTACCTCACCATGCTCACGGAGGAGCCGAAGCTCGCCTCGTTCTGTCTCACCGAGCCCGATGCCGGCTCCGACGTCGGCGGGATGAAGACCCGGGCGGTCAAGCAGGGCGACAAGTGGGTGATCTCGGGCTCCAAGTGCTTCATCACCAACGGCAGCCACGCGTCGTGGTACACGGTTTACGCGAAGACCGACCCCGACGCCGGCCACCGCGGGATCAGCGCGTTCGTCGTCCCGCGCGACGCCGACGGCGTCACCGTCGACAAGAAGGAGGACAAGCTCGGCCAGCGCGCCTCCGACACGGCGCTGATCTCGTTCGACGAGGTCGAGATCCCGGCCGGCAACCTGCTCGGCGAGGAGAACAAGGGCTTCAAGCTCGCGATGATGACGCTCGATCGCACCAGGCCGGGCGTCTCGGCGCTCGCCGTCGGGATCGCGCGCGCCGCGTTCGAGTTCGCCAGCGAGTACTCGAAGGAGCGCGTTCAGTTCGGCGTCCCGATCGCCATGCACCAGGCGGTCGCGTTCATGATCGCCGACATGGCCACGAAGATCGACGCGGCGCGCCTGCTGGTGTGGCAGTCGGCCGTGCTGATGGACCAGGGACAGCGCAACACGCTCGCCGCCTCGCACGCGAAGCGGTTCGCGGCCGACGCGGCGATGGAGGTGAGCGTCGACGCGGTCCAGGTCTACGGCGGCTACGGGTTCATCAAGGAGTACCCGGTCGAGAAGCTGATGCGCGACGCGAAGATCATGCAGCTCTACGAGGGGACCTCGCAGATCCAGCGGCTCGTGATCGCGCGCGAGATCCTCAGCCCGCGCCCGCCCGACACCGAGCTCCAGACGAAGGAGGAGACGGAGGTCTCGGAGAAGGCGCAGAAGCAGGCCGCGCCGGCCTAGCCGCCGGCGAGCTGCGGACCCAGCTTCCCGGCGCGGATCCGTTCGGCCATCGCCTCCGACTCGTCGCGATAGTACGAGCCGTCTTCGAACACGATCACCGGGAGGAGCCTCTGCCCGGTCTGCTGCTCGATCTCGACGCGCTTGCTGCGGCGCGCCGGCTCCTTCACGACCTCGTAATCGATGCCCGCGTCGTCGAGAGCCGACTGCACGCGCCAGCATGCATGCGAGTCGATCTTTAGCCACATGTTCGGGCAGCGGTGGAGCTTCAGTGCCACTTCCGGAGCTAGCCGCGGCGGTTCGGGTCGACGGCGATCATCAGGCCGATCGTCGTCAGCACGATCACGCCGAGCACGAGCGCCTGCCACACCTCGTCGATCCCCGCGACGACGGCGTAGATCAGCACTCCGAGGAGCGGCAGCGCCAGCAGCGTGTAGATCAGCGGCCCTCTGTTCGAGCGCGCCCTAAGCATCCGCTGGCTCGACGCATCACCCAGTTCCGCGCGCTCCGTCTGGGTGCGCTGCGTGGCGTCCATGTTCCCCATCGCCGTCTCCTCCTGTAGTCCGTTCCGGTGTCCAAACCTTACGCTCGTTGCACCCCGCACGTGCGTGCGGTTGGTCACGCTACGGCGCGCTGCCTATAGTCGTCGCGCGGATGGCGCGGAAGCGGGGCAAGCCGGTGGCGGAGGCGGTCGCGGAGACGACCCGCACGACGGAGTCCCGCGAGCGCAGGCGCGGCGGTCGCCCATCGGACGTGTTCGGCGGCGAGATTCGACGACGCGACATGTTTCCGCTGCTGGTACTCCACCTGATCTCGCGAGGCCCCGACTACGGAAACAGCCTGATCGAGGAGATCGAGCAGATCACCCACGGGGTGATCTCGGTCAACCCGAACACCATGTACCCGCTGCTGCGGGAGATGGAGTCGCAGGGCCTGATCGACGGTCGCTGGGAGCACCCCGACAAGCGCACGCGCCGCTACTACTCGATCACGGCCGAGGGTCGCAAGGAGTACCGCCGCCTCGTCGAGGAGCTCGAGCCGTTCCTGGACTCCGTGATCCGCTCCGTCACCCTGATCAAGCGCGAGATCTACGGGGCGAAGTAGCCGTGCCCGCCGTCACCGAGTCGGTTCGGGTCGGCGCGTCGCTCGCCGAGGTGTGGGGCTTCTACTTCGAGCCGAGCGGGTGGCCGTCGTGGGTCGACGGGTTCGCGCGCGTCGAGTCCTCGGACGGCTATCCCGAGCGTGGTGGGACGCTGCGGTGGGCCTCGACGCCGGCCGGCCGCGGGACCGTCGAGGAGCGGGTGCTCGAGCACGATCCGCGCCGGCGGCATCGCGTCGCCTTCACCGATCCCGAGAGCGAGGGGGAGCTCCTGACGACGTTCGAGATCGGGGCCGGGCCCGACGACGCCGCCACGCGGGTCGCCCAGCGGTTCACCTACCGGCTGCGCGAGGCCGGCCCGCTGACCCGGATCACCGACGTGTTCTTCATCCGCCCCCAGATGCGCCGTTCGCTGCGCCGCTCGCTCGATCGTTTCGCGATCGAGGCCACAGAACGCGCGTCCCGGTAGCCTTCCCGAGTCCTCAACCCCGGAGGTCTTTGTAGATGCCTGATCCCATAGCCACCTGATGTTCGTATTCAAAGCCGCAGTGGTTGGCGCCGGCACGATGGGCGGCGAGATCGCGCAGGTGATCGCCGCCGCCGAGGTGCCCGTCGTTCTCAAGGATGTCGAGCAGAAGTTCGTCGACGCTGGGCTCGACAAGGCGCGCGAGGTGACCGAGGGCCAGCTCAACGGCCTGGTCTCGAAGGAGAAGCTGACCCGGGAGGAGGCCGACGAGCGACTCGAGGGCACGCTCGGCCGGATCACCGGCACGACCGAGTATGAGGGGTTCGGCGACGTCGACCTGGTGATCGAGGCCGTCCCCGAGCGGATGGAGATCAAGCAGTCGGTGTTCGGCGAGCTCGACGCACTGACCCCTGGGCACGCGATCCTCGCCTCCAACACCTCCTCGCTCTCGATTTCCGAGATCGGCGGCGCGACCACGCGTCCCGACAAAGTCGTCGGCTTCCACTTCTTCATCCCGGCTTCGGTGATGCGGCTGATCGAGGTGGTTGACGGCGAGCTCACGTCCGAGGAGACCGCGCAGGCCGCGGCGAACTTCGCGATGCAGATCCGGAAGAACCCGATCCGGTGCGGCGAGGAGCCGGGGTTCGTCGTCAACCGGGTGCTCGTCGCCGCGGGCTCCGAGATCTGGCGATACCAGGACGAGAGCGGGCGCTCCGTTGAGGAGATCGACAAGGAGATCACGGACGCCAAGGCGGGGCCGATGGGCCCGTTCTATCTCGCTGACTGGAGCGGTCTCGACACCACCCTGCACGTTGCGGAGCATCTGCGGGAGGCGTACGGGGATCGCTTCTATGTCCACCCGAAGATGCGGGAGCTCGTCGAGGCCGGCAACCTCGGCCAGAAGACGGGCCAGGGCTACTACTCGCACGGCGGAGACTGAGGGGATCGAGATGGAAGCAGCAACCGAACAGATGACAGTCGTCGAGCGCTTCCAGCTCAAAGCGCTGGCCGAGGCCTGCCGCGTGATCGACGAGGGGGTCTCGACCGCCAAGGACGTCGAGCTGGGGATGATGATGGGCGCCGGGATCCTGCCGGGACCGCTGACGCGGGCCGACGCGGCGGGACTCGACGTCGTCCTCCAGCAGCTCGACGCCGCGGAGCGGGAGTGGGGCGAGGGTTTCGCGGCGCCGCTGATCCTCCGCCGGCTCGTCCACCAGGGCCGGCTGGGGCAAAAGACCGGGCAGGGTTTCTTCGCGTATCCCCGGCCCGACGAGGACTTCGAGCAGAAGGAGACCGTGCTGCTGGAGACGCGCGGCACGGTGGCGATCGCGTGGCTCAACCGACCCCCCACCAACCCGATCTCACCACAGATGATCCGCGACCTGACCGCGGTATGGGACCACGTCGCCTCCCGGGACGAGATCCGCTCCCTGGTGATCACCTCGTCCACGTTCGCGGTCTTCTCGGCCGGAGCCGACATCAAGGAGTTCACGAAGATGACCGACCCCGCCGCTGGGATGGAGCTCCTGAACAGCGGCCACGGCGTGATGCGACGGATGGAGCAGTCCGGAAAGGTGACGATCGCGGCGGTCAACTCGCTCGCCCTCGGGGGCGGCTGCGAGCTGTCGATGGCGTGCGACTTCCGGATCGCCGCCGAGTCCGCGAGCTTCGGCCAGCCCGAGATCAACCTCGGGATCATCCCGGGCTTCGGCGGCACTCAGAGGCTGGCGAAGATCGTCGGCGAGAGCACGGCCCTGGAGATGAACCTGCTCGGGGACGCGATCTCCGCGGCACAGGCGTACGAGGTGGGGCTCGCGAACGACGTGGTGCCGGACCACGAGCTGTTCGACACCGCCCTGGTGTGGGCGCGCAAGCTCGCCGGCCAGGCGCCGGTCGCGGTCGAGCAGATCAAGAAGGTGTCGGCAAAGGCCGACCTCGACGAGGGGATCGAGGCGGAGAAGCAAGGTTTCGTGACCGCGTTCACCTCCGAGGACGCCCGCGAGGGGATCGGCGCGTTCCTCGGCAAGCGCAAGCCAAAGTGGCAGGGCAAGTAGCCGCGACGGCGAGCGCGGAGCGGCTCGCCGCGCTGTTGAGGGAGAGCGAGTGCACCGTTGCCTTGACGGGCGCCGGGATCTCGGTGCCGTCCGGGATCCCCGACTTCCGCTCCCCGGGCACCGGGATGTGGGAGAAGGTGAATCCACTCGAGGTCGCGACGATCGACGCGTTCCGAAGCGACCCGAAGCGGTTCTGGGGGTTCTACCGGCCACGGTTCGCCTCGCTCGCCGACGTCGAGCCGAACCCGGCCCACGCGGCGCTGGTCGAGCTCGAACGACGGGGCATGCTGGAGGCCGTGATCACCCAGAACGTGGACCGCCTCCACCGCAAGGCGGGCACCCGGAGGCTGATCGAGGTCCACGGGAGCATCGACACGTCGAGCTGCATCGCATGCGGCGCCTCATGGCGGCTCGAGGAGGTCGAAGGGCTGTTCGACGACGACGTCGCGGTGTGCACCGGCTGCGGCGGCCAGGTGAAGCCAGACGTGGTGCTGTTCGGCGAGTTGCTGCCGCAGGACGCGATGGCCGAGGCGCAGGAGCTGGCGACTCGGGCGGACCTGCTGTTGTGCGTCGGATCCTCGCTCGAGGTGTATCCAGTGGCGGGGCTGCCCGACCTGACGCGGGCATCCGGAGGCCGGATCGCGATCGTCACCCAGGGGCCGACGCCGTACGACGACGCGGCCGAGGTGCGGATGGACGCCGATGTCGTGGACGACCTGGAGGCCGTTCTCGCGGCATTGGGCTAGCGCTGCTCGGCTAACCCTCGAGTCGAGCTATAGAGTCCGCCGTCGCCGCAATGCGCGCAGGCACTCGGCGAGCGTGTCCTCGATGGTGACGCGCGATTTCGCGTCGAGCTCGCCGCGCAAGGCCGCCGCGGCGGCGGCGGCCACGCCGGGCACCCGCCCCCGAAGCGTCTCCTCGTCCTCCCGCCGGCCCGGTGAGTCGGCCGCAGCCGGCTCCGCGAGCAGCGCCTCGAGCCCGGCGTGGAGCTGGAGCACGGCCTCGCGCTCCCGGCCCTGGTCGAGGTCGAGGCGCGCGCGGAGGAGCAGCGACTCCGAGGGGGCGACCTGGTCGCGCCCGCCCAGCACCGCAGCGACGCGCTCGGTCGGCTGCAGCGCGTCGATCCGCCTCCGGCGCGGCTCGCGGGCGTGGAGCTCGCGCGCGTCGCTCCACGTGCCGTCCGCCACCTGCTCGCCCTCGCCGTAGCCGATCCGCAGCGCCGCGGCGCCGGAGGCCGAGCGCTCGTTGACATAGGGGTCCTGCGCCGCCGTCGCGTGCGCGTGCAGAGCGCGATTCAGAAGACGCAGTGCCTGGGCGACAAACGCCTCGGCCGCTTCGCTGTCCGTAGCGATCTGTTCGAGCCACCCGGCGGCGTCGGCCGTCGCACCCAGGTCCTCGGGCGTGACCACCGTCACCCGCGTGAGCGGGAGCGCCTCGGGGTCGGGCTCGGGCTCGACCGGCACCGCCCGCGCGCGCCGCCACCGGCGCCGCGGAGGCGCCCCGAGCGCCGAGACCACGAGCACCTCGCTCGCCTCGCCGTCGCTGCGCACCAGATAGCGCCCGTCCGCGAGCGCGAGAGAGCCCGCGAAGTCGAACTGTACGAACGGAAACAGCGCCGTGAGGGCTACCGTGCCGTCGCGCCTACTCGCCCACGTGCGCCGGGCTGCCGCCCTTGCGGCCCTTGCCGGCGGGGGTCGAGTACTCGGAGGGCTTGTTCGGCACCTTCGGCTGGTCGAGCTTGCCGATCCGGTCCAGCAGCCGCTCCCACTGGTCGGGCTTCAGCACGGTTTCGAACTGCTTGTCGACCTCGCCGTTCTGGTACTGGGGCGTGAACCCGCAGTGGATGTGGTCGGCGTGGTCGGCCATCGAGAGCGTGGGGCCACCGAGGTCCATCAGCGAGATCAGCTGGTCGCACTGGTTGGGCTCCTGCATCGCCAGGAGCTCGCGCAACACCGTCTCGGTGATCGAGCCCTCGCCCTGGTTACCGAGAATCGGCTGGCCGTTGACGGCCGCGATGTCGACCGCGTTGCCCGAGGAGTGGTGGCTTACCGAGCCCGACGTTGTGTAGTAGCTGTGGCCGCACTTCAGGGACGTAACCGTGAGCCGGAACCCCCTCGCGGCGAGCACGGACAGGGTGCGCAGCACCCGGACGTCGATCTGGTGGGTCTGGATGTCCTCGCGCCCGCACGCGTAGATGCTGATGCGGGAGTTCGTCAGCACGTGGCGCTCGAGAGCGGTCTTCGACATCAGCAGCACCTGGCTCACGTCGGTCTCCGAGAACGGGCTGCGGCCCTGTGCGCGGTAGATCGCCGTCGACTCGAGCAGCTTCCACCCGTCGAGGATCGGCTTGGGGTCGATCTTCCGTGATCCGCGACCCGCCGGCTCGATCGCGAAGTCGACGTGCGGGGCGAGCTCCGAGGTCTTCCCGATCCGGCCCAGCACCGTCCCCGCGACGACCTTCGAGCCCTTCTCGAGCGGGCGCATCTCCATCTCGCGGCGGTCGAACTTGAGCACCCCGCCGAAGTAGGCCTTGACAGTCTCGTAGCCGGGGAAGCGGTCGGCGAACAGCGCGTCGAGCTGGCCGGTGAGGTCGGCGCGGTCGATGTTCCGGGGGCGCTCGGGGTACGCGTAGAGGCGCTGGCGAAGGTCCTCGCTGTTCGCCGGGGAGCCGCCCTCGCGCTTGGCCGAGGCACCCCGCGGATCGCGCAGGGCCGTGTCCTTGGAGCTCGCCGGCTGGTCGGGCTTCTCGTCCTTGGGGTTGACGAGCTCGAAGTCATCGGAGCTCAGCTTGTCCTGCTTCGGGACCGGATAGACCTTCGACACGTCGCCGAGGCCGGCATAGGTGAAGCGGTTGCCGTAGGCGTCCTCGAGGACGATGTAGCGGCCGAGCTCCTTCGAGCGGCCGACATCCTTGATCTCGCCGTCGTTGACCGCCACGACCGGAGCCCGCTCGCGGGAGAAGATGTTGATTCCGCGGCGCGTTGCGGAGGACTCGATCGTCTCCGCCGTGACACCACCCGGCTGGGACCGCCCGCTGGGCTTGGTGCGCTTGAGGATCTCGTGCTCGGAGAGGTCGTCGGCGTAGGTCGCGCGCGCGGCGACCGGGAAGTGGGCGCCCTCGGTGAGGCCCGTCAGCGAGCCGACGAGGCCGTCGGGCAACCGCCCGTACTGGCGCGCGATCAGCAGCACCTCGTCCACGTACCAGTCGGCGTGGTTGTAGGCGAAGATCGCGCGCTCGAGGTCGTCCTCGCCGCCGGACGCGTTGAGGTACCGGGCAGCTGCGCACACCGCGTCGAGCGGGTTGTAGGGGTCCTTGCGCCCGTCGTGGTTGGCGTCGACGCCGTACGCCTGCCAGGTCGAAGGAAGGAACTGCATCTGGCCCACCGCGCCCGCCGTCGACGGTCCCATGTTGGTCCCGAACGCCGACTCGATCTTGTGGATCGACGCCAGCACGTTCCACGGGATCGAGTACTGGGTCCCGCAGGCCTGATAGATCGGGAGCATGAACGGCGGGATCTCGAACTGGTTGATCATGAAGTTCGGGACGCCCTGCACCGGGGCCGGGCCGAAGTCCGCGATCGACAGCGAGGGGTTGTCCTTCGTCGGCGACCCGTCGGGGTTCCGGATCGGCGGCTCATCGACCGAGCCGTCCTTGTCGATCCCGACCCCGCCCGAGCCCTCGTCGTCGTCCTTCTTGCCCGTGCCATTGTTGCCGCCGCCGCTTGGCCCGTCCTTGTAGCCGCCGGCTCCTCCTCCGCCGCCCCCGACGTTGCCGCCGCCGGCCGGGTCGTCCGGGGTGGTCGTGGTGCCCGGGGTCGTCGTGGTGCCGGGGGTGGTCGTCGTCCCGGGGGTGGTCGTCGTGCCCGGCGTGGTCGTCGTGCCGCCGGCCGGCGGAGCGTTGTACTCGCTGTTGTCGGTGGCGCTCACGCACCCCGGGTCGTCGAGGTCGGTGAGCCCGTCGCCGTCGTCGTCGACGACGTTGGCGCACTGGAGTACCTCGGGTGGCTCCGCGCCGCTGGGGCGGTCGACGTTCACGCCCGCCTCGCCCTGGCCGACGATGCTGGGGCCCGCAGTCGCGACGCCAGCGACGCTCGTCGCCGCCAGCACCGCCAGAGCAACTATGAGAAGCAGCCTTTCTCTCATCCGTGCGGTACCCCGTGGCCCACGAGCCACCGCCGCCGACGCCTCCCTGTGCGTGCGGTTGCTGGGCTCACGGGCACGAACACGCTACTTGTTCGAATATCGCTTTGCAATCCGGAACCATGACCTGGAACCCGAAACCTAGAACAGCCATCGGCGCTGGGGTCGGCGATCTTGAGATACCCCGTGTTAGGCTCGCCCACACGGCAGCTGCAGCGGAAAAGGAGGAATCGAGTTGAGCGAGGAAGGGGCGGGCGAGAACAGCATCCGGGATCGGCTGTCGAGCGCCGGGGAGGAGGCGTTCGGGGAGTTGACCCAGAACCTGCTCGACAACCCGCTGTTCAGCCAGGCCCTCGTCGCGGCGCTCGGCGCCGGAGAAAGGGCGCTTCAGGCGCAGCGCTCGGCGATGACGGCGCTCCACATCCCCTCCGCGGACGACGTCGAGCGGCTCGAGCGCAGGCTGCGCAGCGTCTCTGACAGGCTCGAGGACGTGGAGGACCGGCTCGACGAGCTGTCGTTCGAGCTCAACGGGCTTCGCGGGCAGCTGCGACGGAACGCCGCCGATCAGAGACCCGCAGCGACTCCTGGGCCCGGCGAGCGGGCCGGCGCCTCCTGAAGAAGCGCCTCGAGCGCGATCTTCCCAAGCTCCACGCCCGCGGCGTCGCCGACGGCGACGATCGCCCCGATCGTCAGCTCGAGCCTCTGGCCGAGCGCCAGCAGCGCGGCAGTCTCGAGGTCGACACAGAGCACGTCGGAGCCGGCCGGGACACGGTCTTCGAGGAGATCGACGCTTGCCACCGTTCCGCGGCGTGCCGCTTGACCCGCGGCCTGCGCGAGGCGGTCGGTGATCGCGCGATCGGCGGGGACCAGCCCGGTTGCCCCGAGAGCGGCGCTGGTTCCATCCCTCGCCAGCGCGCCGTCGACGACGACGGCCTCGCATTCCACGACCGTGCCCGCGGGCGCGGCGCCCGCTCCTACGCGAACCGCTCGCCTCACGCCGAGGTGGGCGAGCTCCTGCAGCACGCCGGCGGCGCTCGGGCCTCCGATCCCGGTGGACTGGATCGTGAGCTCGCGCCCGCGGCGCGTTTCGCCGTGATAGCCCCACAGCCCGTGGTTGTGATTGCTCATCCGGGGCGCCTCGACCAGCTCCTGGGCGAGTGCCAACGCCAGCCCGGGGTCGGACGGGAGCAGCGCATGCGCGGCCGTCGGCCCGGTTGGCTTCAGATAGCGACGCACCGGACGAGGATATGTCGTTCGGCCGCGAGGCTGGCTCTTCGAGACAGCCTCTACGCTTCGCGGACCTTGGAGCACTCGCAACCGCCGCAGAAGCGTGGCCTCCCCGAGGATCTGCGCGCGGCCATCGAGGACACGCTGGCGAGCATCGGCGACGCCGGAGCGGCGGCGAGCGCCGAGGTGCGGTCGGTGGGCCTCGGTCGAGCGCGCGAGCTTCTCGACCCTCTCGTCGCGCTCGGCGAGACCAGCCGAGCGGAGATCGCGAGCCGCGCGGAGGGTGCCCGCAGCGAGCTCACACGGCGCGGCGTCCACGCCCGCGAGCTGTCGACGGCGATGGCGGTGCGCGTTCTCGACGCGGTGTCCGACACGCTGCGCAACTCTAAGCGTAAAGTCGAGGGTGAGTGATGGCGGGGCGCCGGATCGTGATCACCGGCATCTCGGGTCACTGGGCGACCGAGCTCGCGCGACGACTCGAGCGCGATCCGGAGATCGAGTTCGTCGCCGGGATCGACACGAATCCGCCGGCGGGCGATCTCGAGCGGACTGAGTTCATCGAGGCCGACATCCGCAGCCCGGTTCTCTCGCGGCTGCTGCCGAGCACCGAGCCCGACACGGTCGTGCACTGCGGGTTCCTCTGGTACCCGGAGAAAGGGAAGCCGGATCGGGCCCTCCACGACATCAACGTGATCGGCACCCTCCAGCTCCTCGCCGCCTGCGAGAGGACGACCACCCTGCGGACGGTGGTCGCGCGGGGCTCCGCCGCGATCTACGGGTCCGAGGGAGCCGCCCCTCTCTTCTACACCGAGGGGGCCGCGCGCCGGTATCCGCTCAGGACACGGTTCCAGCGGGACGTCGGAGAGCTGGAGAACTACTTCGACAACTTCGCCCGCCGCCATCCCGACATCACGTGCTGCATGTTGCGCTTCCAGCCCGAGATCGGTCCCGACATCGACACCCCGCTCGTCAAGTACTTCTCGCTCCCGGTGGTGCCGACCCAGCTCGGGTTCGACCCCCGGCTCCAGTTCGTCCATTCGGCGGACGCGACCGGGGCGCTCGAGGCGGCGGTCCGCGGCCCCGTGCGCGGGCCCGTCAACGTCGCGCCGCCGGGAACGGTGTCGCTGAGCAGGATGCTCCGGATCGCCGGGAAGCTGTCGGTCCCGATCCCGCACCTGCTGTTCGGGCCCGCGCTCACCCAACTCGGGCGGCAGCTGAGCATGGGGGGCACCTACGACGACGGTGTGCGCCTGTTGCGGTTCGGACGCGGAGTGGACAACTCGCGGCTGCGACTCGAGATCGGGTACGAGCCGGAGTTCGATGCGGTCGCGGCGGTTCGGGACTTCGCGGCGAAGGCTGGCGCGCGCCGGGTCGTCCCCGTCCCCGGACCTCGCGCCGTCGCCGATGTCCTGGCGAGGCCTAGATGAGTGATTCGAGGTGAGCGGTATCTGAGCATGGAGGGGCGCCGCACCACGACCGAGAACGGCGAGGGGGTCGGCCCGGAGGCCGTGGCCGAGTTCCTGCGCGCGGTGCGCGAGGGCGTCGAGGAGGGGCTGGGACCGCTGAGCGCCGCCCAGCGCGCGGCGGCGAGGATGCCGGACTCGTTCCAGGACGCGCTCGTGCGGGCGGGGCGGCGGCTGCGGGGCGAGTACACGGAGGACGAGTGGGGCTTCGACGAGGAGTTCGCCGAGACGGTCACGCCCGCGTTCCAGTTCCTCTACGACGTCTGGTGGCGGGTGAAGTCCGCCGGGGTCGAGAACGTGCCCCCGCAAGGTCGGGCGATGCTCGTGGCCAACCACGCCGGCTCGCTGTTCCCGTTCGACGCCTCGATGATGGCCGCGGCGATCCGGAACGAGCACCCGGCGCCGCGGTGGCCCCGGTTCATGGTCCTCGATTGGGCGTTCGCGCTCCCGTTCGTGAGCACGTTCGTGCGCCGGGTGGGAGGCGTTCCGGCGAACCCGGACAACGCGGTGCGCCTGCTCGAGCAGGACGAGCTCGTGATGGCGTTCCCGGAGGGCGTGAAGGGAACCGGGAAGCCGTTCTCGGAGCGCTACCGGCTCCAGCGCTTCGGGCGTGGAGGGTTCGTGGAGATCGCGCTGCGGACGCGATCGCCGATCGTCCCGGTCGCGGTCGTCGGCTCGGAGGAGATCTATCCGAAGCTGGGCGAGAGCGAGTCGCTGGCGCGGCTGGTCGGAGCGCCGTTCGTGCCGATCACGCCGACGTTCCCGCTGTTCGGACCGCTCGGCCTGGTCCCGCTCCCATCGCGATGGCGGATCGAGTTCTGCGACCCGATCGACCTCTCCGACCATCCCATCGAGGCGGCCGAGGACCGCCAGCTCGTCTTCGACCTCTCCGAGCAGGTGCGCGAGGTGATCCAGCACAAGCTGTACGAGAACCTCGTCCTGCGGGGCTCGGCGTTCCTGTGACCTGATGGTGTCTCGCCGGTCCTCACCGTGCCGTAGCACGCCTGTGACTAGACTGGCGCCAGCGATGGCGACGGCGACCCGGAGTGGCGGCGCGGCGAAGTTCCGCGACGCGGCACAGATGCGAGAGATCCTCGATCGCGCCCTGTCGGCCGCCGACGCGGACGAGGACGCAGGCCCGCTGCTGCGGGCGACCGGGATGCGCCTCAGGCTGATCTGCCCCGATCTCGACCTGGCGGTCAACATCGCCGCAAGTGACGACCCCCACTCGTGCATCGAGTGGTCGTTCTCGGACGACCCGGAGTGGAAGCCGAAGCTCGAGCTGACGATGTCCTCGTCGGTGGCGAACGCCTACCTCCAGGGGGCGACGAGCCTCCCGGTGGCAATCGCGCAGGGGGAGATCCGCTGCTCGGGAGACGCCCGCGCCGCGCTGCACTACCTGCCCGCCGCGAGGCTGATCACCGGCCCGTACCGGGAGCTCGTCGCCACCGAGTACGAGCATCTCGACGTCAACCGCTGACCCGTTGACCCGTTCGCAAAGCGGGCGTAAGCTGCGTCTTCTTCGACAGGACAGCAGGCCAGAGTGGGCCCGCGCCCGCCCACCCTCCGGCGACTGGGGTGGCGGCGAGTCCCGCGAGGCGCCAAGGCGCGCCGCCGGCCGACGCCGCGGGCCGTTAGCCCGCCAGCGACGGGACACCTAGTCCCGTCGCTCTTTTGGAACGATCGGCTGGGATGGACGGCACGTGAACGACGACGCAATCACGCTCGAAGAGGCCGCGAGTCGCTCCGGCGTACCGGCCACGACGCTGGAGCAGTGGGCGCGCGACGGGGTGATTCCGGTCGACGGCGACCGCTGGACCACGGCCGCGGCGGCCCAGGCGCGGGTCGTGGCCCGGATGCTGGAGCGCGGCCACACGCCCGACTCGCTGCGCGAGGCGGTGAGCGAGGGACGGCTGGCGTTCGGGTTCGTCGAGGAGCTGTTCCCGAGCGCCGACCGGACGATCAGCCTCGAGGAGGCAGCGCGGCGCACCGGGCTCGAACCGGAGTTGATCGAGCGGCTGATGGCGCTGATGGGGACGCCGGTCGCCGGGGAGCACGCGCTCACCGAGCGCGACGCCGACGCGATGGTCGGGATTGCGCGCGTGCTCGAGACCGGCTTCCCTCTCGTCGCGCTGCTCCAGCTCGTGCGCGTGTACGCGCGGGCGATCCGCGCTATCGCCGAGGCGGAGGTGCGGCTGTTCCATATCTACGTGCACGAGCCGCTGATCCGCGAGGGGGTGGGGCCGTACGAGATGGCGGGGGAGATGGAGGGGCTGGCCGGCGACCTGATGCCGCTCACCACACCGCTGATGGAGTACCTCCACAACCGCTACCTGCGCTTCTTCATCGAGCAGGACGTGGTCGGTCACATGGAGACCGAGTTCACCGCGAGCGACGAGACCGGCCGCGTCTCGATGGCGTTCTGCTTCATAGACCTCACCGGGTTCACCCGTTACACCGAGGAGGAGGGCGACGAGGAGGCGCTCGATCTCGTCGAGCGCTTCGTCGAGACCGTCGAGGCGACGCTCCCCGCCGAGGCGACGATCGTGAAGACGATCGGCGACGAGGTGATGATCGTCTCCCCGGAGCCCACGAGCCTGACCGAGTGGGCGGTCGGGTTCCTCGGCCTGTTCCAGGAGCGCCCGCAGCCCCGCGTCGGCATCCACGTCGGCAAGGCGGTGTACCGCGAGGCCGACTACTTCGGGACCGACGTCAATCTCGCGCACCGCGTCGTCGCGCGGGCGCTCGGCGGCGAGGTGATGGTCACCCGCGCCGTCGTCGACGCGATCGGGGACTCGGACTACCTCGAGTTCGTTCCGATCGGGGAGACGCAGCTGAAAGGATTCCCCGCACCGGCCGAGCTCTTTTCGGCGCGTCCTCGCGCGAGCGACGAGGGCGGCCAGGACCAGTCGTAAGATCGCCCCATGAACACTCGAGAGGACGCGCTCGAATCGCTCAAGGGCGTCGTCAAGCGAAGCGGGCTGATCGCGGAGGGCTCCTCCGGGGTCGTTCTGATCTCGGGCGGCGCCGACTCGACCTGCCTCGCCGCGGCGCTCGCTGAGTTCTGCGGGCGACCCAGCGTCCACGCCCTGCACCTGAACTACGGTCTCAGGGAATCCGCCGGCGACGACGAGCAGCTGTGCCGGAGGTTGTGCGGGTTGCTTCGCATCGACCTCCGGGTGGAGCGCCCGGTGCTCGGGAAGGGAAACCTGCAGGCGGCGGCGCGGGACGCGCGCTACTCCGCAGCGGAGCGGCTTCGCGCGCGACTGGGGTGCGATTGGGTCGCTACCGGACACACGCGAACCGACTTCGCCGAGACGATGCTCTACCGGCTCGCCTCGTCGCCCGGGACGCGCGCGCTGCTCGGTCTTCCGCCGAGGCGCGATCGCGTCGTGCGCCCGCTGCTCGCGATCGGCCGCGCCGACACCCGGCGCCTGGCGGCGGCCGCGGCGCTTCCGTTCGGCGACGATCCGACCAATCTCGACCCGCGCTTCGCCCGCAACCGGATCCGCGCCGAGGTGCTCCCCGCGATGCGGGATGTGAACGACGAGGCGGAGCGCAACATCGCCGAGACGCGTGCCGAGCTCGCCGAGGAGGCCCGGCTGCTCGACCGCGTGGTCGCCGAGGCGCTCGACGCGGCGGGCGCCGGGGACGCGGCGATCGCGATCCGCGCCGACGCGCTCGAGGGCACCGAGCCGGCCTTGCGCCGGCTCGCCCTGCGGACGCTCGCCGAGCGAGCCGCGGGCCACGAGGTCGCGCTCGGCCGCCGGCGGGCAGGCGAGATCTGGCGCCTCGCGCGACTCCCCGAGGGCGGCGAGGTGGACCTGGGCGGCGGCGTCCGCGCGGTGTGCGAGCAGGGTTTGATCCGGTTCGCGGCCGGCGACGAGGCGTTGCCCGAGCCGGTGGCGCTCACCGTGCCCGGGCGGGTCCGCTTCGGCGCGTGGGAGATCCGGGCCGAGCTGCGACCGTCGCCGGTCGAGGCAAACGGCCCGGAGCGGGCGATCCTCGATCCCGGTGCGGTCGGCAGCGACGTCGTCGTCCGCGCGTGGCGCGCGGGCGACCGCATCCAACCCCTCGGAATGGCGGGATCCAAGACGCTCCAGGACCTGTTCACCGATCGCAAGGTCCCGCGATCGCTGCGACACACGCTTCCGGTCGTGACCTCCGACGACCGGGTGGCGTGGGTGGCGGGCGTGGCCGTCTCCGAGGAGTTCCGGCTCAGCCGCGCGCCAAGCCAGGCGGTGGTCATGAGCGCCAGCCTCCATGACCTCGAGTGAGCCGGGGCCGGACGGCGGGCCGATCGGCGAGGTCCTGATCGGCACCGAGGATCTCGAGCGCCGGGTGAACGAGCTCGGAGCCGAGATCAGCCGCGACTACGCGGGCAGCGACCTGGTGCTGATCGGGATCCTCAAGGGCGCCGTGCTGTTCATCGCCGATCTGATGCGCAGCCTGACGGTCCCGTGCGAGGTCGACTTCATCGCCGTGTCCAGCTACGGCTCCGCCACCGACTCCTCGGGCGTGGTTCGCATCCTCAAGGACCTCGAGACCTCGATCGAGGATCGCAACGTGCTGATAGTCGAGGACATCATCGACTCCGGGCTCACGCTCCACTACCTGGTGAAGAACCTGAGCGTCCGCGGTCCCCGCTCGCTCGAGGTCTGCTCCCTGCTCACGAAGTCCGAGCGCCGGCGGGTGGACCTCCCGATCCGCTATGTGGGCTTCGAGATCCCGAACCGGTTCGTGATCGGGTACGGGCTCGACTACGACCAGAGGTACCGAAACCTCCAGTACATCGCGGTGCTCGCCGAGCAACCGGGCTGATCCGCCCCGCCGCTCGCATCGCACTTTATCCGTGAAGGAAGCCCCGCTTGCCGTGCCTAGGCGCCCTGGTACGCTGAAAACCGGATGGCAGGGCCTTAAGAAGCAGCACTATCCTGCCGACAGAATGGCCGTGAGGTCCCCTAGATGAAGCGTTTCTTCAAGAGTGCGTGGTTCCCCCTCCTGATCGTCGTGGTGCTGGCCTTCTTCGCCCACCAGCTGATCAGCCCGGGCCAGCAGCAGGAGGAGCCGACCTACAACGAGTTCATCGCCCAGGTCGAGGAGCAGCCGAACTCGATCGAGTCGGTGACGATCCAGACCAAGGACCACACCGTCGACGTCAAGGAGACGAACGGCGAGGAGTACTCGAGCGGCTATCCCGAGAACACCGAGGAGTCGCTGGTCAACTCGCTGGATCGCAACGAGGTCGAGACGAAGGTCGAGGGAACCGGCGGCTCGAGCATCCTGTCGCTGCTCACCTACGTGCTCCCGTTCCTGCTCTTCTTCGCGTTCTGGATCTTCCTCATGAACCAGATGCAGGGCGGAGGCTCGAAGGTGATGAGCTTCGGCAAGTCGCGCGCCAAGCGGATGTCGGTGGACGCCCCGAAGATCACCTTCCGCGACGTCGCGGGCACCGACGAGGCGGTCCAGGAGCTCCACGAGATCAAGGAGTTCCTCGAGAACCCGAAGAAGTTCCAGGCGCTCGGCGCTCGGATCCCGAAGGGCGTGCTGCTCTACGGGCCACCGGGCACCGGGAAGACGCTGCTCGCGCGCGCCGTCGCGGGTGAGGCCGGCGTGCCGTTCTTCTCGATCTCCGGCTCGGACTTCGTCGAGATGTTCGTCGGCGTGGGTGCGTCCCGGGTGCGCGACCTCTTCGAGCAGGCGAAGCAGAACTCCCCCTGCATCATCTTCATGGACGAGATCGACGCCGTCGGCCGCCACCGCGGCGCGGGTATGGGCGGGGGCCACGACGAGCGCGAGCAAACCCTGAACCAGCTCCTCGTCGAGATGGACGGGTTCGAGATGAAGGACAACATCATCCTCATCGCGGCGACAAACCGGCCCGACATCCTCGACCCGGCGCTGCTGCGCCCCGGCCGGTTCGATCGCCAGATCGTCGTCGACCGACCCGACCGCAAGGGCCGCAAGCAGATCCTCGAGGTCCACACTCGCGGCAAGCCGCTCGCCAAGGAGATCGACCTCGACGCCCTCGCCGGTCAGACGCCGGGGTTCACCGGAGCTGACCTCGCGAACCTGATCAACGAGGCGGCGCTGCTGACCGCGCGCTCGAGCAAGCGCGAGATCTCGATGCACGAGCTCGAGGAGGGGATCATGCGGGTGATCGCCGGCCCCGAGAAGAAGAGCCGGGTGATGTCGGAGAAGGAGCGGCTCGTCACCGCCTACCACGAGCTCGGCCACGCGATCGTTGGCCACGTACTGCCGAACACGGATCCGGTCCACAAGATCTCGATCATCAGCCGCGGCCAGGCGCTCGGGTACACGATCTCGCTCCCGACCGAGGACAAGTTCCTCACGACGCGCGCGGAGCTCACCGACACGATGGCGATGACGCTCGGCGGCCGCGCCGCCGAGGAGATCGTGTTCGGCGAGGTCACCACGGGCGCCTCGAACGACCTCGAGAAGGTGACCGAGACCGCGAAGCAGATGGTGATGCGGTTCGGGATGTCGGAGCGCCTCGGCCCACGCGTCTTCGGCCACGATCGTGGACAGCCCTTCCTCGGCCGCGAGTTCTCCGCCGAGCCCGACTACTCAGACGAGATCGCGCGCGAGATCGACGACGAAATCCGCCGCGTCGTCGAGGAGGCGCACCAGACCGCCAAGGATGTGCTGACCGAGTACCGCGAGCGGCTCGAGGGGATCTCGCGGATCCTGCTCGAGCGGGAGACGATCGACGCGGAGCAGTTCGAGGCGCTGCTGGGCGGCGCTTCCGAGGACGAGGTCTTCGGCGCCGAGGACGAGCCCAGCGCCCCCGAGCCCGCGCCGGAGCCCGAGAAGCCGCAGCGCGAGGGCCCGCGCCCCGTTCCGCGCCCGCGCCCCGGGCTCGCCGGCGGCACGGCCGAGATGCGCGGCGAGCGGCCCGAGCGCTAGGCGGACGCCCGGCTAAACCCTCTCGTGGAGAGCCCGAAGGTCATGGGGGTCGTCAACGTGACCCCGGACTCGTTCTCGGACGGCGGGCGGTTCCTCGACCCGGCGCTGGCGGTCGACCACGCGCGAAAGCTCGTCGTCGAGGGCGCCGACGTGCTCGACGTTGGCGGCGAGTCGACGCGGCCCGGCTCCGAGGGTGTGAGCGTCGCCGAAGAGCTGGACCGGGTGCAGCCGGTGCTCGAAGGGCTCTCGGAGGTGGCCGCGGAGATTTCGATCGACACCACCAAGCGGGCGGTGGCCGAGGCGGCGCTCGACGGCGGGGCGTCGATCGTGAACGACGTCAGCGCGCTGCGCTCCGATCCTGAGCTCGCCGCGCTGTGCGCGGAGCGCGAGTGCGGCGTGGTGTTGATGCACATGCTCGGGAGCCCGCGCACGATGCAGGACGACCCGCGCTACGACGACGTGGTCGATGAGGTGAAGGCGTTCCTCGCCGAGCGCATCGAGTACGCGATGGCCGCCGGCGTCGCCGAGCGACGGATCTGGGTCGACCCCGGGATCGGGTTCGGCAAGACGCTCGAGCACAACCTCGAGCTCCTGCGCCGGCTCGGCGAGATCCGCTCGCTGGGGCGGCCGATCTGCGTCGGCACGTCGCGCAAGAGCTTCATCGGCAAGATCACGGGTCGGGACGCGCACGAGCGGCTCGGGGGGACGATCGCCTCGAACGTCTTGGCGCTCGCGAACGGCGCGGAGGTCTTCCGCGTCCACGATGTGCGAGAGGTCCGCGAAGCACTCGAGGTGGCCGAGGTGCTGCTCGGCCGCCAGCAGTGGGCGCGAGCCTGAGCCCATCCGGCGCTGGTAGGTTGGCGCGGTGGAGGCGCACGAGGGTCCCTCGGAGGTGAGCGTCGGCGTCGAGCTCGAGCTTCGGGGCCTGTCGATCTACACGCATCACGGAGCGACCGACGCCGAGCAGGAGGTGGGCCAGAGGCTCGAGTTCGAGCTCAGCCTCGACGTCCCCGATGCCGATGCGCTGCTGACCGACCGGCTCGAGGACACGATCGATTACGCGGAGGTGTGCGACATCGTCGCGCTCGCGGCCACCGAGCGCAGCTACCGGACGCTGGAGCGCCTCTGCCACGTGATCGCGGAGCGCCTCATGGAGCGGTTCGGATGCGAGACCGTGAGGGTGCGCGCCGCAAAGCCCGAGCCGCCACTGCCGCTTGCGATCGACGAGGCCGCCGTCGAGGTCACCCACGAGCGCCCCGCCGACAGCGGCGACGAGGAGGCCGAAGCTGATTGAACCCCGCGACGGCGGACATGGGGGCTTCGCCCCCTCGGTCGCCTGACGGCGACCTCCCCCGGCGGAGCACGTCGCGGGAATGATTGGTTACCTTGGGCTGGGGTCGAACGAGGGGGACAGGGCGGCGAACCTGCGCGCAGGCGTCGAGGCGCTGTCGGGCCATGGCGTCGACGTGGACGCCGTGTCGTCCGTGTACGAGACCGAGCCGGTCGGAGAGGTGCTCGACCAGCCCGACTTTCTCAACGCGGCGGCGCGCGTCGACACCGAGCTGCCCCCCGACCGTCTGCTCGACGTCTGCAAGGCGATCGAGATCGAGCACGGGCGGATGTTCGGGGCCCCGCGCCACGGGCCGCGGCCGCTCGACATCGACGTGCTGCTGCTTGGCGAGCTCGAGCTGAGCACGGAGCGGCTGACGCTCCCGCATCCCGAGCTGACCCGGCGGCGGTTCGTCCTCGTCCCGCTGCTCGAGCTCGATCCCGAGCTCGCGCTACCCGACGGCACGCGACTCGCCGACGCGCTCGCGAGCCTCGGTAAGGGCCAGCGCGTGACGCTGGTCGGCGGAATCTAGCTCGGCGCCGCGGCGGCCTCGCGCAGCGGCTCGAGCCAGGGCGCCGGGTACACGGGCGCGACTCGACCCGGGAACTCCGGCACGACCCTCGTCGCGAGCTGACCCGCCGGGCGCGCCTCGATCGCGGGGCGCAGGTCGTCAAGCGTCATCAGCAGGCGGGCGCTGGTCGCGATCTGGAAGTCGGCAGCGTTCGGGGTCTCGCCGCCGAGCACGCCTTCGGTGATCCAGTCGTCGATGCGGTCGAGGGCTCCGGGGAGCCCCGCGAGGTCCGCGCGCACGGCGTCGTCGCTCGCTCGGTTGAATCGGACCGCCGCAGCGATGATCGGCGCGGCGGTCTTCTTCGCGACCCCGATCGGGATTCCGAGCCTCGCGCCCTCGGCATACGTCCCGATCGACGAGCGGTCGCGCCCGATCGCGTTCCACAGGATCCGGCGCGTCATCCCCTGAAACGGCTCGTCGCCCCACCTCTCCGCCTCCTCCACCGCCGCGCGGCGCTCCGGGTCGCCCGGGAACAGGGGCGGCTCGGGTCGGAGCCGATCGAGCTCGCGCGCGAGCTTCATCGTCCCCTGGATCCGGCGGTCGTCGAGCGTCAGGGCCGGGACGGTGGTGCCCGGGAAGCGCAGCGCCTTCAACGCGGCCTTCGATATCACGGGCATCAGGTCGATGCGCTTGTACTCGACTCCCTTCTCCTCGAGCATCAAGCGGGCAGCCATCGACGGGTGCGAGCCCGGGATCACGTACAGCGTCGCCGCCACACGGCCATACTAATCGCGCGACGTGCTCCGCTCCCGCTCGCTCGCACTCATGTGACTGGCAGCCTTGCTCGCTCGCTCCCGCGTCCGCCGTCGCGCGGTTGGCGGTCATTCGGCCGATAATCCGCGCCATGCTCCTTGCGGTCGACGTGGGCAACACCCAGACCCACATCGGGGTCTTCGACGACGCCGAGCTGGTCGAGCACTGGCGCGTCGCGACCGACCCGAGCGCGAGCGCGGACCAGCTCGCGGTCACGATCGTCGGGCTGCTGACGCTGCGTGGGATCGAGCGCGGGCGGGTAGACGCGTCGATCGTGTCCACCGTGGTGCCGCAGCTCGCCCCCGAGTACGCGCAATTGTCCGGTCGCCATCTCAGCGCCGGCGGCGACGCGATCGACCATCTCGAGGTCGGCCCGAGCCTGAAGACGCGGATGCCGATCGTCGTCGACAACCCGCACGAGCTCGGCGCGGACAGGCTCGTGAACGCCGTCGCCGCGTTCGATCGCGTCGGCGGCGCGTGCGTGGCGGTCGACTTCGGCACGTCGACCAACTTCGACGTCGTCTCAGAGAGCGGGGAGTACCTCGGCGGCGTGATCGGCCCGGGGGTCGAGATATCGATGAAGGCGCTCACCGAGCGCACCGCGAAGCTCCCCCGGATCGACCTCGCGCAACCCGGGCGGGCGATCGGCAAGAACACCAAGGAGGCGATGGAGGCCGGGTTCGTGCTCGGCTTCGCGGGGCTCGTCGACGGGATCGCGCGCCGGCTGCGGGAAGAGCTGGGCGGCAAAGCCACAATCATCGCCACCGGGGGCCTGGCGGACGCGATCGCGCCACACTGCGAGACGATCGACGAGGTCGACGACCTGCTCACGCTCACCGGCCTGCGGCTGATCTACGATCGGAACCAGTGAGAGCCCAGCAACCAACCCTCAACACCGGGTTCGAGATCGGCGACGTCAGTGTCGCGAACCGCGTGCTGCTTGCGCCCCTGGCCGGGATCGGCAACTGGTTCGTGCGCCTGCAGGCGCGCCGGCACGGCGCGGGATTGGCGGTGTCGGAGATGGTGTCGAGCTTCGCCCTGCACCACCGCAACGAGCGCACCATGCGCGAGCTGCTCGTCGTCCATCCCGAGGAGCACCCGGTCTCGATCCAGCTCTTCGGCCACGACCCCGATGTGATGCGCTCGGCGGCCGCGATCGTTGCGCGCGCGGGCGCCGACGTCGTCGACATCAACATGGGCTGTCCCGTACGAAAGGTGCGAAAGGCCGGCGCCGGCGCGGCGCTGCTCGCGGATCCGGACCTCGCGGTGCGCGTCGCCCGGGCGGCGCGCGAGGGGTCGGGCCTGCCGGTGACCGTGAAGCTGCGCTCCGGGCTCGAGCCGGGCGACACGTCAGGAGTGGAGCTCGCCGTGCGACTGGCGCGCGAGGCCGGGGTGGCGGCGATCGCGTTCCACCCCCGGCCCGCCTCCGAGCAGCACAAGGGCAGCCCCGACTACGGCCTCGTGCGCGAGCTCGTGCGGCGGCTCGGCGGCGACGGCGTCCCGGTGATCGCGTCGGGCGGGCTGCGCGACGTCGATTCGGCTCGGCGGGCGTACCGGGAGTCCGAGGCGGACGCGGTAATGATCGCCCGCGGGTCGCTCGGCAACCCATGGATCTTCGAGCAGCTGACCGGCCGCCGCACGACGTCGCCCTCGGCCGCGGAGATCGTCGCCGAGCTGATTTGGGTGATCGAACGTGCGGGCCACCACCTGGGGCGCGGGGCCGCCCCGTACCTGCGCAAGTTCTACCCCTGGTACCTGAGCCGGCTGGGCCTGCCGCGCCGCGCCAACGAGCCATTCCAGCGCACGCGAACACTCGACGAGGCACGCACGCTGGCTGCCGGCCTGGCCTCTTCATAGGCCTGATTCAGGCCCCGCGAGTGCGCTCCGGGCCATCGCTATAATGCCCGCCCCTTGGCCCGAGACGACGAGCTCATCGAGAGCGCGTTTCGGGCTTATCTAATGAGGGATCCCGCCTGATCGACGGGCTGACCTCCGAGGTTGAGAGCTAGGAAAGGAAGACAGGGAGTCCAAGTGGCACGCGAGTCGTTGATCACACACGACGGGCTCGAGCGCTTGAAGGACGAGCTCGAGTACCTGCAGACCTCGAAGCGCCGCGAGGTGGCGGAGCGAATCAAGGAGGCGCGCGAGTTCGGCGACATCGCCGAGAACGCCGAGTACGACGACGCGAAGAACGAGCAGGCGATGCTCGAGCAGCGGATCGCGCATCTCGAGGAGCGCCTGCGACGCGCCACCGTGGTCACCGAGAAGGACGTGGACACCGATGCCGTCTCGGTCGGCGTCAAGGTCCACGTCAAGGACCAGAAGTCGGGCGAGTCGCGGAAGTTCCAGGTCGTCGGCTCAGCCGAGGCGGACCCCACCGAGGACAAGCTCTCGAACGAGTCTCCGATCGGCAGTGCCCTGATGGGCCACAAGAAGGGCGACGTGGTAACGATCGACGTCCCACGCGGCCCGAAGAAGAAGCTCAAGATCACGAAGATCGAAGCCTGAACGAATCCGCCGAGTCAGAGCTGGTCAAGGAGCGGCGCTCGAAGCTGAAGCGCCTGCGGGAGAGCGGGCGCGACCCGTTCCCGCACTCGTTCGGCGAGCGCTCCGAGATCGCCGAGGTGCGCGCCCGCCACGAAGACCTCGAGCCGGGTGAGGAGACCGACGTCCGCCACCGGGTGGCCGGGCGGTTGACCGCGCGGCGCGGTCACGGCAAGGCGGCCTTCCTCGACCTCCGCGACCGCTCAGGACAGATCCAGCTCCACTCCCGCGCCGACGTGGTGGGAGACGAGGAGCACGATGAGCTCGTGGGGCTCGACCTCGGAGACATCGTCGGCGTCGAGGGGGTGGCGTTCAAGACCAAGAAGGGCGAGCTCTCGCTGCGGGTAGAGGACTGGGTCCTGCTCGCCAAGGCGATGCGCCCTCCGCCCGACAAGTACCACGGGCTCGAGGACGTCGAGACGCGCTACCGGCGCCGCGAGCTCGACCTGATGGCGAACCCGGAGACGCGGGAGCTGTTCGAGCTTCGCGCCCGGGTGATCCAGGCCATCCGCGCGTGGCTCGACGAGCGCGGCTTCCTCGAGGTCGAGACGCCGGTACTCCAGCCCCTCTACGGCGGGGCGCTGGCGCGTCCATTCACGACCCACCACAACGCGCTCGATCGCGACCTCTACCTGCGGATTGCGACGGAGCTCTACCTGAAGCGGTTGATCGTCGGGGGCCTGGAGCGGGTGTATGAGCTCGGCAAGGACTTCCGCAACGAGGGGATCTCGCCCAAGCACAACCCCGAGTTCACGATGCTCGAGTGGTACGAGGCATACGCCGACTACGGCGACGCCGCGGAGCGCACCGAGCAGCTCGTCGCGTACGTCGCCGAGCAGGTCCTCGGCACGACGAAGATCGAGCGCGACGGCACGCAGATCGACCTCGCGCCGCCGTGGCGCCGGGTGACGCTCCGGGACGCCCTGTTGGAGCGAACGAGTATCGACCTGGCGAGCCGGCCGAGCCGCGAGGAGCTCGCCGCCGCGCTCGGCACCGATCCCGGCGAGGCAGCGGGGTGGGGCAAGCTCGTCGACGGGCTGCTCTCAAAGCGCCTCGAGCCCGAGCTGGTCGATCCAACGTTCGTGCTCGACTACCCCGTCGAGCTGTCGCCGTTCGCGAAGCGCCACCGCACGGCCGAGGGTTTCGTCGAGCGCTGGGAGGCGTTCACCGGCGGGATCGAGATCGCCAACGCCTTCACCGAGCTCAACGACCCCGACGAGCAGCGCCGCCGCTTCGAGGACCAGCGCGAGGAGATGGCGCGCGGCGACGAGGAGACCCAGCCGTTCGACGACGCCTTCCTCGGCGCGCTCGAGCAAGGCATGCCCCCGACGGCCGGGGTGGGACTCGGGATCGACCGCATGGTGATGCTGCTCAGCGGCCGACGCACGCTGCGCGAGGTCGTGCTGTTCCCGACGATGCGGGACTGAGGGCGTAAGGAAATCGAACTACGTCGGGGACATCCACAAAACACGCTAGTTGGGGGAATCTGGGGTTCAGGGGTGGCGAAGCGCCGCCGATATACTGGGTACTCGGTGTAGTCGAAGAAACCGGAGGGTCTTAATCCGATCGGCAGCGCGGAGCCGAATAGAGGGTAAGGCCGCCGGCGAGCTTGCGTCCCCATCGGCACCAAGGCGGGTCCCGACCACCCAGTTGGTGATACTGAGGTTCAGAAGAGAACAACGTGTTTGAGCGATTCACAGAGAGAGCCCGGCAGGTCGTCGTCCTAGCGCAGGAAGAGGCCCGGACTCTCAAGCACAACTACATCGGCACGGAGCACATCCTCCTCGGCCTGTTGCGCGAGGAGGAGGGGCTCGCCGCGCGCGTGCTCGAGTCGCTCGACATCACCGTGGAGCGCGTCCGCGCCCAGGTCGTGCGGATAGTCGGCTCCGGTGAGGAGGTCACCTCGGGCCAGATCCCGTTCACGCCCCGCGCCAAGAAGGTGCTCGAGCTCGCGCTCCGCGAGGCGCTGTCGCTCGGCCACAACTACATTGGCACCGAGCACATCCTGCTCGGACTCGTGCGCGAGAACGAGGGCGTGGCCGCGCGCATCCTGCTCGACTTCGACGCCGACTCGGACAAGATCCGCAACGAGGTGATCCGGATGCTGTCCGGCCCCGGGGGGCGCCGCCAGGGCGCCGGCGCAGGCGCGTCGGCAGAGGGCAAGAAGTCCTCCAAGCTGCTCGACCAGTTCGGACGCAACCTGACCAAGCTTTCCGCCGAGGGCAAGCTCGATCCGACGATCGGTCGCGAGACCGAGATCGAGCGGATCATGCAGATCCTCTCGCGGCGGACGAAGAACAACCCCGTCCTGCTCGGCGAGCCCGGCGTCGGAAAGACCGCCGTCGTCGAGGGGCTGGCGAGCCGGATCACCAAGGGCGAGGTCCCCGAGCTGCTGAAGAACAAGCAGATCTACACGCTCGACCTCGCCGCTCTGGTCGCGGGCTCGAAGTACCGCGGCGAGTTCGAGGAGCGCCTCAAGAAGGTGATGAAGGAGATCACCCAGCGCGGCGACATCGTCCTGTTCATCGACGAGCTCCACAACCTCGTCGGCGCTGGCGCCGCCGAGGGCGCGATCGACGCAGCGTCGATCCTCAAGCCCGCGCTCGCACGCGGCGAGCTGCAGACGATCGGCGCTACGACTCTCGACGAGTACCGCAAGTACCTCGAGCGCGACTCGGCGCTGGAGCGCCGCTTCCAGCAGATCAAGGTCGAGGAGCCCTCGATCCCCGAGACCGTCGCGATCCTGGAGGGCCTTCGGGATCGCTATGAGCAGCACCACCGCGTCGAGATCACGAATGACGCGCTGGGCGCCGCCGCCGAGCTTGCCGACCGCTACATCTCCGACCGCTTCCTTCCCGACAAGGCGATCGACCTCGTCGACGAGGCCGCGTCGCGGATGCGGATCAAGTCGATGAGCCAGCCGCCCGTGTACCGGGAGCTCGAGGAGGAGATCGAGGAGACCCGCCGCGCCAAGGAGGAGGCGATCGAGTCGCAGGAGTTCGAGAAGGCCGCGAACCTGCGCGACAAGGAGCGTCAGCTCACGAACAAGAAGCGCGAGCTCGAGGACCAGTGGACCTCGGGCGAGGGCGGCGAGCGCCCTCAGGTCGCCGAGGAGGAGATCGCGGACATCGTCTCGATGTGGACCGGCATCCCGGTGTTCAAGCTCACCGAGGCCGAGACGCAGAAGCTCGTCCGCATGGAGGACGAGCTGCACAAGCGCGTAATCGGTCAGGACGTGGCGATTACCGCTGTCTCGAAGGCGATCCGCCGCTCGCGCGCCGGGATCAAGGACCCAAAGCGCCCGGCCGGCTCGTTCATCTTCCTCGGGCCATCCGGCGTCGGCAAGACCGAGCTCGCGCGCACGCTCGCCGAGTTCCTGTTCGGCGACGAGGACGCGATGGTGCGGATCGACATGTCCGAGTACATGGAGAAGCACTCGGTCTCGCGCCTGGTCGGATCACCCCCCGGGTACGTCGGGTATGACGAGGGTGGCCAGCTCACCGAGGCCGTGCGGCGCAAGCCGTACTCGGTGCTGCTGCTCGACGAGATCGAGAAGGCGCACCCGGACGTCTTCAACATCCTGCTTCAGATCCTCGAGGATGGGCGGCTGACGGACGCACAGGGGCGGACGGTCGACTTCCGCAACTCGATCGTGATCATGACCTCGAACATCGGCGCGAAGGACATCGCGCGCAACACGCCGCTCGGGTTCTCGATCTCGGAGGAGTCCGGCATCTCCTACGAGGAGATGAAGGAGCGGATCATGGGCGAGCTCAAGAAGGTGTTCCGCCCCGAGTTCCTGAACCGGATCGACGAGGTGATCGTCTTCCACAAGCTCTCGAAGGACGAGATCAAGGAGATCATCGAGCTGATGGTCAGCCGCGTGCGGGCCCAGGTCGCCGAGCACGAGCTGCAGCTCGATCTCACCGAAGAGGCGAAGGAGCACCTCGCCGACGTCGGCTTCGATCCGGCGATGGGTGCGCGGCCGCTGCGGCGCGCGATCCAGCGCTTCGTCGAGGACCCGCTCGCCGACGAGGTCCTGCGCCACGGCGAGATCACCCCCAGCACGACCGTGCTGATCGACCGCGATCCCGACGGCGACGAAGAGCGGCCGTTGAAGCTGAAGCTCGTCAAGCCTCGCAAGCGCCCGAAGAAGAAGCCCGAGCCCGTCGGAGTCGGCGCGAAGCAGAGCGACGAGGGCGACCCGGACGACGCGACGCCGGACGACAAGCCCTCGGGCGACGACGAGGGCACCGCCGAGCCGAGCCCGAACTAACCAACCCGGGAACGCCGAGCAGCTCCTCGCGCGAGCGGCTCGCATCTGCGAGCGGCTCGTACAAGTGCGCCATTTGCAGCGCTTTTTATGATCCGCTCCTCCTGGCGCGGCGCATCAATGGGCAACCGAGGGCCGGGCCGGCGGCCGGCTCGTCGGCACTGGCCCAAGCCGCCGCTAGGAGGAGCAATGAAGAAGCTCGTACTCGCCGCGGCCCTCGCGGCATTCGCGATCGCGGTGCCGATGAGCGTGGGCTCCTCGCATCGCGAGGCCCCGTTGACGTCGATCGACCCGACGGGAGACAACACGGACACCTACGCGTTCACCGCGGAGGATGCGCCGGGCACGTTGACGATCGCCGCGAACTGGGTCCCGTTCGAGGATCCCGCCGGCGGCCCGAACTTCTACAGGTTCGACGACAACGCGCACTACTACCTCAACATCGACAACAGCGGTGACGGCGTCGCCGACGTCCGCTACCTGTTCGAGTTCGACACCGAGGTTCGGAACCCGGATTCGTTCCTGTACGGGCTCGGGAAGCCGATCACCTCGAAGGACAGCCCGAATCTCAACGTCGTCCAGAGCTACACGCTGATACGCGAGGAGCTCGAGGACGGAGCGACGAAGAGCTCGGAAGTCATCGGCAAGGATCTGTTGACGCCGCCGAGCAACGTCGGACCTAAGACGATTCCCGACTACGACAAGGTCGCCGAAGCGGCGGTCGAGAAGCTGCCCGGCGGCGGCAAGGTGTTCGCCGGCCAGCGCGACGACCCGTTCTTCGCTGCCCTCGGTCGGATATTCGACACCGTCAACCTGACCGGTGCCGGCCTCGGCAACGAGGGTGGAGGCGTCGACGACCTCGCGGGGTACGCGGTCCATTCGACCGTGCTCCAGGTCCCGGAGCAGGACGTCACGACGGACGGGAAGCCCGTCGACAGCGAGAAGTCCGAGAACGCCGTGGTCGGAGTGTGGTCGACGACCGAGCGCCAGACGGTGAGCCCCGAGGGCAGCGGGACCGGCGAGTTCCAGCAGGTCTCGCGGCTCGGGAACCCGCTGGTCAACGAGGTGATCATCCCGCTCGGCCAGAAGGACAAGTTCAACCGCACGACGCCCGACGCCGACGCGGCGAACTACGGGAAGTACGTCCTCGAGCCCGAGCTCGCGGCAGTGCTGAACGTGCTGTTCCCGGACATGGTCAACGCCCCTGAGAAGAACCGCACGGACATTGTCCAGGCGGTGCTTCAGGGCATTCCCGGCCTCAACGCCTTCCCGGGCGAGGCCTCGAAGAACGCCACCGACACGATCAAGATCAACCTCGGGACGCCGCCGTCGTCCAACCCGGAACGCCTCGGCGTGCTGGCGAAGGACAACGCCGGCTACCCGAACGGCCGCCGTCTGACCGACGACGTGGTCGACATCGATCTCCAGGTCGTGGCCGGGGCGCTGAAGGGAAATGAGGTCCCGCTCGGAGACGGGGTCGATCAGAACGACGTCCCGTTCCTGACGGAGTTCCCCTACCTCGCCGCGCCGCTGCCCGGCGCGAACCCGGATGCGGGGTACGGCTCGAAGCTCAAGGCCCTGGCCCTCCAGGGATCCGACGATCCCGTGCCGGCCGCCGCCGAGAGCAGTGACGAGGGTGGTGGCACGAGCGCCATCGTCTGGGTCCTGATCGGCGTCGGCGCGCTGGTCCTCGTCGCGACCGCCTTCGCGGTCGGTCGTGGACGGACCCGCACGGCGTAGGAGAGCCGCTCCAAGGAGGGGCCGCCCGGGGCATAACTCCGGGCGGCCCCTCCGTTGCGCTGAAGAGGACACATCCAATCGCGGCTCGTTCTCGAATAGAGAACTACATGGCACTGCCCCGACGCGGACTCCCGTTCAAGCTCGCCGCCGCGGCGCTCACGTTCGTGGCCGTCTTACTCGCCCTTCGCGCTCTCGACGGCTCCGGCCGTGAGCTCCCGATCGTCGAGTCCGCCGCCGGCGGCAGCTCCGCCGCGCTGCCCGGAGCCAGCACCGAGGAGCGCGTCGCCTCGCTCCAGGCGCAGCTCGAGGCGGGCCCGGTCGATTCCGAGGGGTATGGCCAGCTCGGGCTGCTCTATCTCCAGCAGGTGCGCGAGACGGGCGATCCCACGCTGTACGCCCGGGCCGAAGGCGCCTTCCGCGAGGCGCTTCGGGCCGATCCCGAGAGCTTCACGGCGACGAGCGGGCTCGGCTCGCTGGCGCTGGCACGGCACGAGTTCCGCCGCGCGCTCGCGCTCGGCGAACGCGCGAGGGGGATCAATCCCCAGATCCCGCGCAACTACGGCGTGATCGCCGACGCCCAGATCGAGCTCGGCCGCTACTCGGCGGCCGCCGGCACCCTGCAGCGCTGGGTCAACCTGAAGCCGGAGCTGTCGTCGTATGCTCGCGTGTCGTATTTCCGCGAGCTGCACGGCGATCTCGGCGGAGCCCTGGCGGCGATGAGGCTCGCGGTGTCCTCGGGCGGCGACAGCCCGGAGAACTTCAGCTACGTCGAGACGCTCGTCGGCAACCTCCACTTCACCCGCGGCGCCTACGGGGCGGCGGAGGGCGCCTACCGCCGGGTGCTCGCAGCGGCTCCGGACTACGCGCCGGCGATCGCCGGCCTGGCGCGGGTGGAGGCGGGGCGCGGCGAGCTCGACTCTGCGATCCGTCGCTACCGCGAGGTCGTCCGGGTCCTGCCGCTGCCCGAGTACGTGATCGCGCTCGGCGAGACCGAGCTGGCGGCGGGTCGGGCGGCGGCGGCGCGGCGCGACTTCGCGCTGGTCGACGCGCAGACCCGCTTGCTGAGGTCGAACGGCGTCAACACCGACGTCGACCTGGCGCTGTTCGAGGCCGATCACGGCAGCCCGCGCCGGGCGGTCGCGCTCGCCCGCGACGCGTGGCGCGACGCCCCGAGCGTGCGGTCGGCAGACGCGTACTCGTGGGCCTTGAGCCAGGCCGGGCACGACGAGCGCGCGCTGGCCCTCTCCGAAGAGGCGACGCGGCTCGGCTCGCGCGATCCCTCGTTCCTCTTCCACGCCGGTGAGATCGCGCGCCGCGCGGGGCGACCCCGCGAGGCGAAGGCGCTGCTCGAGCGCCTGCTCGACCAGAGCCCGCGCTTCAGCGCCCTCCATGCTCCGCGGGCGCGGGCCGCGCTGAGGTCGCTCGGATGAGCCGCGCGCGGTTCGGTCTCTGCGTCGCGGTCGCCACCGCCTTCGTGGTCGCGGCGCTTCCGTCCGTCGCGGCCGCCCATCCGCTGGGCAACTTCAGCGTCAACCACCTCAGCCAGGTGAGGGTCTCCGAGGGCGCCGCCGAGCTGCACTACATCCTCGACCAGGCCGAGGTCCCGACCTTCCAGGAGGTCCAGCGCTTCGACGGCGACGGGAGCGGGGCGATCGAGGGACCGGAGCGCGCTCCGCTCCTGGAGCGCAAGCTCGGCGAGATCGGATCGGACATCGAGCTGGTCGCGGACGGGCGCCGCGTCCCGGTCGGCCCGCCCCGCGACGCCACGCTCGAGTTCCCGCCCGGACAGGGCGGGTTGGTGACGGCGCGCGTGGAGGCGACCTTCGACGTCGAGCTGCCGCCGGGCGCGCGGCGGCTGGAGCTCGAGGACAACACCTACGGCGACCGGGTCGGGTGGAAGGCGATCCAGGTGGTGCCGGGGGAGGGAGTCGACGTAGAGTCGAGCGTTCCCGCCACCGACCCTACGGACGGCCTGCGCGCGTATCCCGAGGACCTGCTCGAGAGCCCGCTCGACCAGCGGAGCGCGACCTTCAAGGTCAGCGAGGGGACCGGCGAGGTGACTGCTCCCGCCGGGCCGGACGGCGGGCCGACGACCACGAACCGCGCCCTCGACGGCTTCGCCGCGACGCTGACGAGCGCCGACACCGGGGGCCTGCTAATCGTCCTCCTGCTCGCGGCGGCGTTCGGTTGGGGAGCGCTGCACGCGCTCTCGCCCGGCCACGGCAAGGCGATGGTCGCCGGCTATCTCGTCGGCAGCCGGGGCACGGCGCGCGACGCGGTGATCCTCGGCGCCACGGTCACGGTGACGCACACGATCGCGGTGTTCGCGCTCGGGCTCGTCACCCTGCTCGCGTCCCAGTACCTGTTGCCGGAGGACCTCTATCCGTGGCTGGGCGTCGTGTCCGGGGCGATGGTCGTCGCGATCGGCCTGGCGGTCATGCGGTCGCGCTACCGCCGGTGGCGGGCGCTGCGCAGCGAGGGCCACAACGGCCACTCGCACGAGCATCACCTCGGCCGCGGCCACGACCACGATCACGACCACGGCCACGATCACCACGCGCACAGCCATGTGCCCGATGAGCCGATAACTATGCGCGGGTTGCTGGCGCTCGGCGTGTCCGGCGGGCTCGTGCCGTGCCCGTCGGCGCTCGTCGTGCTCATCGGGGCGATCTCGCAGCACCGGGTCGGCCTTGGGATGGTCCTGATCCTCGCCTTCAGCCTCGGGCTGGCCGCGACCCTGACCGCGACGGGGCTCGCGGTCATCTACGGAGGCCGGGTCGTTGCGCGTCTGCGCCCCGAGCGGCGCCTGTTCGGCGCGCGCTTCGCCGGCGCGCTGCCCGCGGTGTCGGCGACGCTGATCGTCCTCGCGGGCACCCTGATCACGATTCGGGCGCTCCCCGAGGTGGGATGAGTGACCCCATGACCGTCTCGCACGGCTCACCGGCGCTCGAGTTCGACGGCCCCGAGACGGTGCTGAACGCGCTCCGCGCGCGTGGAATGCGGGTCTCGACGGCTCGTCGCGTCGTGGTCCACACGCTGTTCGAGGCTGGGCGGCCCATCAGCGCCGACGAGATCGCGGCGGGACTGGACGGGCGGCGACAGCGGCTCGACGTCGGGTCCGTGTATCGCAACCTCGAGACGCTCGAGGAGCTCGGGGTCGTGCGGCACGTCCACGCCGGACACCGCCCGGGCCGCTACGCGCTGGTGGGAGGCGGCGAGCGCGAGTACCTCGCCTGCGATCGATGCCGGGAGCTCGTGGAGGTCCACCCCCATGAGCTCGACGGTCCCCGCGACGAGATCCGCGAGCGGTTCGGGTTCGAGGTCCGCTTCACGCACTTTCCAATCGTCGGACTGTGTTCCAGCTGCGTCGAAGGAGGCAAGCGCTGATGAACTTCGAGTTCCTCTTCCAGCCCGTCGAAGACGTCGACGCGTGGCTCGAGGGCCTGTTCGCGGGTTCGCCGTTCGTGTTCGTGCTCGTGATCGCGCTGCTGCTCGGGCTGCGCCACGCGTCCGACCCCGACCATCTCGTCGCGATCACGTCGCTCGTTGCCGCGGACCGCGGAGACGTACGGGGCGCGGCCCGTCTCGGCGCGTGGTGGGGAATTGGCCACGCCGCCGCGCTCGTCGTGATCGGCGTGCCGCTGATCTTCTTCAAGTCGGAGCTGCCGGCGTGGCTCGAGCGCGGGGCGGAGACCGCAGTCGGCGTCGTGATCCTGCTGCTGGCGCTGAGGATCGTGGTCAAGTGGCTTCGCGGGGACTTCAGAGCGGGGAGGCACGAACATCGCCCAGTCGAGCAGTCTCCGCGCCACCGCCATCTGCGCCGCGCCAGCCCGGCCGAGCACCCGCACCGCCGGGTACGCACCCGCGGCCAGGCGCTCGGCATTGGCGTGCTCCACGGCCTCGCGGGGACCGGCGCCGTCGTCCTGTTGCTGATCGCCGCACTCGAGACCGAGCTCGAGGCCGCCGCCGCGCTGGCGGTGTTCGCCCCGATGTCGATGGTCTCGATGGCGCTGTGCACGACCGCATTCGCATGGCTTCTCACGCGCCCCGTCATCGACCCGGTCTACCGCACGGTGCTGATCCCCGCGTTCGGGATCTTCGGCGTCATGTTCGGCACCTGGTACATCGGGATCGGATAGGCGCCGCCCGAGTCGCCCGGCCGGCGCTCGGCCCGTCGATCGGGCGGCCCGAGCCAGGTAGCCTGCGGGGAGATGAGTGCACCCGGTGCGGACGAGCTACGGCGGCTGCTGGGCTGGGCGCCGTCTGGAGGGATCCTCTCCGTGAGCATGGTGATCGACCACGCCGATCGGGGCGGGGGTTGGCGCGTCGCGCTCGAGGATGCGCTCAAGCCGGTCCTCGACTCCGCGCGCGGCGCACCGCACGAGGTAAAGATCGCCCTGCGGGCGGCCGCGAACAATGTCCTGGAGCGATTTCCGGGCAACTCTCCCCCGCAGGGGCGCGGCCAGATCGGATACCTGGAGGTGGCGCGCAAGCGCGGTCGCGCGCAATGGAGCTCCTACCGGCTCCCCCCGCACCGGACCGAGGCCATCCACGGGCACCGGCCGTATCTCCGCCCTCTGATCGAGATCGCGGACGAGGGCGCCGCGACGGGCGTCGTGGCGGTGTCCGGGGATCAGGCGCGGATGTGGGAGTGGGAGCTGGGCGAGCTGTCCGAGCTCGGGGACTGGACGCTCACCCCGACCGGGGACTGGCGGGAGCGAAAGGCGCAGCGTCCCTCGGATCCCGCCCGGTTTCGCGGCGCTGGCGCATCGGGCCGCGAGCAGCACGACCAGCGCCTCGAGGCGCATCGCGAGCGCTTTCTCAAGCAGGTTGCCGGCAGCGCGGCGAGCGAGGCTGGTGAGCGCGGGTGGCGCGACGTGCTCGTGTTCGGCGAGGTCGAGCACGTGCGGCGTTTCGTCGAGGGGCTGGGATCGCGCGAGTCCCGTCACGTGTTCAAGAAAAACGTCGTGTGGGAGCCGACCACCGAGATCGCGCGGCGGGTCGAGGAGCTCGTTCCCGGCCTCAACCGCGAGCGAGAGCTGGAGCTGGTCGAGACGGTGAAGGAGTCCGCGTACTCGGGCAAAGAGCGCGCCTCGCTGGGACCCCAGGAGACGATCGAAGCGCTCAGCCAGGGGCGTGTCGCGCACCTGCTGTTCGACGCCGAGCGCGACTATCGCGGCCAGGGCATAGAGGAGGGGCTCGCGTACGAAGGCCCGCCACTCGGCGTCGACGGCCTCCCGATCGCCGAGCTGATGATCGAGCGCGCCGTCGAGACCGGGGCGCGGACGACGCCGCTCGAAGGCGACGCCGCGGCCGGGCTCGAGGAGCAGGCCGGGGTGGCAGCTCTGCTGCGCTACTGATCACTCGCCAATTGATCACTCGCCAATCTCGCAAGCCTGCATCAAACGGCAATTTCGCGAGCGAAATTGCCGGTTTCGGACTACTTCGGCGGTGAGTAGGGCTGGATCGCGCCGCCGGGGCGCTCCTGGACCGGCAGCTCGAGCCGCAGGCGGCTCACGTCGACGGTGAACCCCGATCCGTTCGAAGGGCGGGCGTACGGAGCGTCCTGGCCGAGCAGCTCGAGCTTCGGGACGTGACCGGCCGCGAAGTGCCACCCGTTGGGGTGGAGCTGGAAGACCTGCCTGCGCGCGTCCGTCGGGCGGTACACGGCGCGCGTGACGAAGGTCTGGGTGCCATCGGGGGCGACGTCCCACAGCCGCGCGGCGATCTGGGGGAACTCACCGCTGGAGGTGAGCTTCGCAACCGCAGTCGGCGATCCCATCAGCGTGTAGCCCGCCCCGGCCGCCGCCGGGAGCCGGTACGTCGCGGCACCCGGATCGTCGGCCGCGTCGGCGCTGCGGCAGCTGCCGCCGGCGGCGATCGGGTTGACCACGTTGGCGGTCGCCTCATCGCCGCCCTCGGAGGTGAAGCTCTTCGCCTCGTCCGTTGAGAAGTCCACCTCGCCGGGGTGCTGCTTTCGCCAGTTGCGGCTCGTGAAGGGCCCTTGGTCCGGAACCCCGCAGCCCTGCGTGTAGGTCTGCACGCCGGGGAGCTTCGGGACGGACCGGTCGCCGAGCAGGTGACGGTCGAAAAGGGCGTCGCGTGCCTCCTCGATCCCGGGAGTGGCGCCGAACACCGCCCGCGGGTGGCCGAACCCATCGGCGAAGAACATCGAGACCTCTGCCCCCGGATGGCGCGACCGGACGCGCTTCGCGTACCGGATCGCCTCGTCGGCGGGGAAGAGATCGTCCGTCCACGCGTTGTAGATCAGCAGCGGCGCCGGGCTCACCCGCTTGCGCTTCGGAACGCCCTGCTCGACGTAGTACGCCGAGTGGTAGCGCTTCGTCTGCGACAGGAGCCGCCGCAGCGCGGGATTCGAGTCGTACGGCTCCCCCGCCTGGATAAGATCGAACTGCTCGGGGATGTTGGCGTCCGGGTCCTCACCCGGGGGTGCGTAGAACCCGCTCAGCTGTCCGGTCAGGAACAGCCCGCTGAGGTAGGACTCCTTGGCGACCCCGGCCGGCAGGCGGTTCGGATTGTGGCTTCGGAAGTCGAGCGTGCCACCGTTCGGCGTCAGCGCGTACGCGAGGTCCGACCACCCGATTCGCGGCGCGGCCGCTGCGATCGCCATCGGGGTTCCGTCGGGGCTGCGCCACCGGACGAGCCTTCCCTCCGGGAGCATGACGCGGTTGCGAAGCGCCGCGAGGATCATCGACTGGCCGCCCCCGTACGAGTCGCCCGTGACGCCGATCCGCGGCTCGACGAGGCCGGCGTCGACGAGCAGCCCGGCGAGGTGCTGCGTGTCGCGGGCCTCGAAGCGCGCGTCGGAGAGGTGAATCCATCCCCGCGTGCAGCCGGGGACGTTGCGCGACGCCTCGGCGCCACACGAATCGCCGAACCCCCGCGCCGAGTAGGCCATCACCGCGTAGCCGCGCTGCGCGAGGCCGTTCACGTTCACGGCCGCCGAGTCCTTGCTCCCGCCCCAGCCGTGCAGGTACACGATCAGCGGATGCGGGCCGGATTGCTCGGCGGCCGGGAACGTCAGGTTGACGTCGAGCGGGACACCGTCCCAGCTCGGAACGCGGGTTTCCATGGAGCCCGTGCACTTCTGAACCCCGCCCGAGCCGGGTGAGCACGGGATTCCCAGCGCGCTCGGTATCTGCTCGGCGGACGCGCGCGGCGCCGCGACGGAGAGCAGCACGACGATCGCAACCGCGAATGACGTCGCCGCCGCGAGCCTCCGCCCTGCCAGTGTGGAAGTCCCGTTCGTCATCTCCTCTGCCATCCGCGAGAGCGACCGGGAATCTAGTGGAAGCGGTCGGCTTTCGGGGGCGCGGTGGCGTCGGATCGGCTTCCTAGAGTCAGTCGTCCGATGGCAAGGTCCGGATCACGCTACGTCTGCCGCGAGTGCGGACACGAGGCCCTCGCATGGACGGGACGGTGTCCGGGATGCGGGGAGTGGAACACGCTCGTCGAGGAGGCGCGCCCGGCGCGCGCACACGGCGCCGGCGACCGTCGCGTCGAGCGCTCGCGCGCGACCGCGGCGCGGCCCGTCCCGCTGAGCGAGGTCGCCGCCGCGGACGTCGCGCGGCACCAGACGGGGATCGGGGAGCTCGATCGCGTGCTCGGTGGCGGGATCGTGCCGGGCTCGCTCGTGCTGCTCGGGGGCTCGCCGGGAATCGGCAAGAGCACCGTCGCCGCGATGGCGCTCGGCAACCTCGCGAGCGCGGGCAGACGGACGTTGTACGTGTCGGGCGAGGAGTCCGCCGCGCAGGTGCGGCTGCGGGCCGAGCGGCTGGGGGAGCGCGCGCTTGCGGTGCCGGTGATCGCCGAGACAGGGCTCGCGGAGGTGGTCGCGACGATCGAGGCCGAGCGGCCGCAGGTGTGCATCGTCGATTCGGTGCAGACGCTGCACGCGGAGGGAGCGTCGGGTGCCCCGGGGTCGGTGGCGCAGGTGCGCGAGGCGGCCGGGGCGCTGATGGAGACCGCGAAGAGGCTAGATGTCGCGGTGATCGTGGTCGGGCACGTGACCAAGGAGGGCTCGCTCGCCGGGCCGCGAGCGCTCGAGCACCTCGTCGACTGCGTGCTGATGTTCGAGGGGGAGCGCGAGCGCAGCTACCGGACGCTGCGTGCGCTCAAGAACCGGTTCGGAGCGACGAGCGAGGTCGCGGTGTTCGAGATGCGCTCCGGCGGGCTCACCGAGGTGACGGATCCCTCCGCGCGGTTCGTCGGGGAGGCGGCGGCGGTGCCGGGCTCGTGCGTTCTGTGCGCGATGGAGGGGACGCGCCCGCTGCTCGTCGAGGTCCAGGCGCTGGTCGCGCCGACCGAGATCGTCCCGCCGCGGCGGATCGCCACCGGGATCGACCGCAACCGGCTCAGCCTGGTGCTCGCGGTGCTCGCCCGGCACGCGCGAATCTCGCTCGCGAGCGCCGACGTGTTCGTCAACGTCGCGGGGGGAGTGCGGGTCGAGGAGCCGGGCGCGGACCTCGCGGTCGCGCTGGCGCTCGCCTCCGCTCACCGTGGAGACGCGGTCCGCGCGTCGTGGAACGCGGGGGGAGGCGCCGCCGGAGGCGGCGCCATGGGGGCTTCGCCCCCTCGGCGGCCTACGGCCGCCTCCCCCGGCGGAAGCCCCCCGTGCGCTTGCTTCGGCGAGATCGGCCTCACCGGGGAGCTGCGCTACGTGGCCCATCCCGAGCGCCGTGTCGCGGAGGCGCTCAAGTTCGGGCTCGGCTCCGTTATCGCGCCGCCGAGCGCCGAGCCGATCGAGGGCCTCGATCCGCACCCCAGCCTCGAGCGGGCCCTGAACACTGCGTTCGCGTCGCCGGTGCGAAAGGCGGCCTAGCTCAAACGTCATCCTGCCGCAGACCGCGCAATGTGCTCGCACATTGCGCGCTTGACAATTCCTATTCCGAGCTGTCCACACGGAATTAACCGACCCGCAGCGTGCAGCGCCTTTTGGCATGATGGCTCGCGATGGCGCCCGTGCCCGGGGACGAGTTGAACGAGCTTGAGTCGCGTCAGGATCCCCGGCTGCTGCGGGCGCTCGACGTCGTCGCTCCCGGCACCCCGCTTCGAGAGGGCCTCGACAGCATCGTCCACGCCCGCACGGGTGGGCTCGTCGTCATCGGGGAGCCGGAGGAGATCTCGTTCCTGTTCTCCGGCGGGATCAAGCTCGACATCGACTACACGCCGGCGCTCCTGTACCAGGTCGCGAAGATGGACGGCGCGATCGTCCTCAGCTCCGGCGCCACCCGGATCTCGTGGGCCAACGTGCAGCTGATGCCGGACCCGACGATCGTTTCGATGGAGACCGGGACCCGGCACCGCACGGCCGATCGAGTCTCGAAGCAGACGTCGGCGCTCGTGATCTCGATATCCGAGCGCCGCGATGTCGTCTCCCTCTATCTCGAGGGGATGAAGTACATCCTTCAGGACATCCCGACGGTGCTCAGCAAGGCGAACCAGGGGCTCGCCACGCTGGAGAAGTACCGCGCTCGGCTCGACCAGGTGTCGGCGGGCCTCACGGCGCGCGAGTTCGAGGGCGGTGTCGTCCTCCACGATGTGCTCGCGGTGCTCCAGCGCGCCGAGCTCGTCACCAGGATGGCGGCCGAGGTCGAGCGCTACATCATCGAGCTCGGCACCGAGGGGCGTCTGATCGAGACCCAGCTCGAGGAAACGGTGGTCGGCGTGACGGCCGACCGTGCCGCGCTCGTGCGCGATTACGCGACGGACGACTCGGAGCGCAACGTCGACGCGACGCTCGCCGCCCTCGCGCGGCTGCCGCACCCCGACTTGCTCGACTTCGGGCGGCTTGCCGAGCTGCTCGGCTACGAGCGCAAGGTGAACGCGCTCGACCTGCCGGTGAGCCCGCGCGGCTACCGGATCATCGGACGGATCCCACGCCTTCCGAGGCTGGTGGCGGAGCGCATCGTCCACCGCTTCGGGAGCCTCGGGGAGATCCTCGCGGCCAGCGACGCCGAGCTCGAGGAGATCGAGGGCGTCGAGGAGCATGCCGGGGAGATCCGCGAGGGCCTTCGCAGGCTTCGAGAGGTCGACATCGTCGACCGTTTCTGAACAGAAGACGGCCGCCCTGGGGCGGCCGTCTTGACAAGAGGAGGCGAGTATTCCGGAACTAGCAGAAGAAGCGATACAGACCGGCCCCGAGGTGCCCCCGGTTCAATGCGTCTTCGAAGAGGGAGACAACGTCGTCTATCCGCATCACGGGGCCGGAGTAGTCGTCAAGAAGGAGACAAAGCAGCTGCTCGGTGAGAGGCGCGACTACCTCACGATCAAGATCCTCCACAACGATATGACGGTCATGGTCCCGTGCGAGAACGCCGGACTAGCCGGCCTACGTCGCGTTATCGACGAAGACGACGTCAAGAAGGTGATCAAGGTCCTGACCGGCCAGGTCTCCGAGATGCCGAAGAACTGGAATCGACGCTTCAAGTACAACCGCGAGAAGATCAAGACCGGAGACGTCTTCGAGCTCGCGGAGGTGGTCCGCAACCTCGCGATCCGCGAGTGGGAGAAGGGGCTGTCCACCGGCGAGAAGCAGATGTATACGCGGGCCAAGAAGATCCTTGCCTCGGAGTTCATGTACGCGCTCGACAAGAACGAGGACGGGGCGGAGGCGTACCTGGACGAACTGCTGGAGGAGCGCTTCGGCGCCAAGGCAACCGCGTAAGGAGGAGAGGAGCGGATCGGGGCGCCGCGGGGAGGGCGCCCCGTCCGCGACCGCCGTCATCCCGGCCGCGGGGATGGGGGAGAGGCTGGGGGCCGCCGGTCCGAAGGCGCTCGTCACGGTCGCCGGGAGGCCGATGCTCGAGTGGTCGCTGCGCGCGTTCGCCGCGGCGGCGGAGGTCGGGACGGCGGTCATCGCCGCGACGCCGGGCGACGAGCGGCGCTTCGAGGAGCTCACCGCCGGGATCGGGTCGCTCGAGACCGAGGTGGTGACCGGGGGCGCCTCGCGCTCTGAGTCCGTCGCCGCGGCGGCGCGGCAAGTCGACACCGACCTCGCCGCGGTCCACGACGCGGCGCGCCCGCTGGTCACGCCGGAGCTGATCGACGAGCTGGTGGCGAAGCTCGTGGGCCGGCCGGACGCCGCCGCGGTGATCGCCGCGGCGCCGCTCACCGACACGGTGAAGCGCGCCCGCGAGCGCCGCCCTGCCAAGGGCGAGATCGCGCGCGGCGGACCGACGGTGGCAAAGACCGAGAGCCGCGACCATCTGTGGGCGGCCCAGACACCGCAGGTCTTCCGCACTGGGGCGCTTCGCGACGCGCTCGCCACCGGCCCGCAGCGCCTCGCAGCGGCGACCGACGACGCATGGCTGGTGGAGAAGGCCGGCGGCAAGGTGCTGATCCACCCGTCGTCGCCGGAGAACCTCAAGGTGACGACGTCGTTCGACCTACAGGTGGCGGAGCTGCTGTTGGCCGAGCGCGGCTAGCTCAGTCCCGTAGCAGCACCCACACGAGCGCCGCCAGGAACCCCATCTGGCCGAACGCGAGCGCGGTCCCGAAGTTGGCGGCGCCGAGCGCCGCGGCGAATCCGGTCGCCGCGAGGAACGCCGCAACGACCACCGTGAGGTCCCACACCATCAGCCGAAGGATCCCACGCTGTGTCCGCGGCGTCAGGACTTACCGGCTCGGTGTCGGGTGCTCGGGATGCTCGATCTTTGCGCGCTTGCTGCGGCCCATCGGAAGCCCCGCCTTCTCGCGGGCGGTGTGGCGCAGGTGCTCGCGGCGGCGCCGCTGGTAGAGCTTTCGCTGCAGGAACAGGGTCAGGATCCCTGCGAGGAATATCGCGCCCAGGTTGACCCCGAGCTGCGCCATCGCCCCCGCCCACTCGTCCCAGTCGCCGAACGCCGCCGAGACTCCGATGTTGGCGGCGGCGGGGATCGTCGTCACCGAGATCAGCACCCCGATCAGCGCACCGGACTTGGTCGAGGTCAGCGATAGCACCCCGGCAGTCCCAGCGAAGTACGCGACGATGAACGAGAACGCGTCGGGATGCGAGATGAACTGCGTCAGCGGATGGACCTCGGCGGAGAAGTCGTCGGGTGCGAGTCCGACCGCGCGTACCAGCAGCGTGAACAGGAGGGCCGCGCCGATTCCCGCCGGAAAGCCGACCGCCAGCGCGGCGAGAGAGCGCTTCGCGACCTCCTTGCGCCGCTCCACGAGGGCCACGCACAGACCCGCGATCGGGCCGAACTCGGGGCCCACCACCATCGCGCCGATGATCAGGATCGGGGAGTCGAGCATCACCCCGACGGACGCGATCAGACACGCCAGGACCATGAAGGCGACGAAGTTGAACGACAGCTCCGTGTTCTCGGACGTCCGGGACTCCACCTCCTCCCAGACGACGGCATCCGACGGCGTCCCGACCGCCGCCTCCTCCGCGCGCTTGGCGACCACTGAGATCGCCGAGTCGATCTCCTCGATCGCGATCGAGCCCTCGACGTCGATGTTGAGCTCGCGCAGGTCGCCGATCACCACGCTGGCGTCCTCGCGCGCGACGTCGCACAGGATCACGTCCCCCTCCGGCTTGCGAGCGGCATCCTTCAGATAGACGAGGTTGGTGACCGAGGGGATGCCCTCGAGCAGGTCGAGGGCGTGCTCGGACTCATGGCTGGGGACGAGGATCCGTAGGTGGATCACGCGGCAGCTAGCGTACAGCGACCGGAATCCCAAACCCGATGTTTGCTCGGCAATCCTCAAACCCCGGTTTGCTCGCAAATATCGGGATTGACCATGCTGACCGACTACCACCTGCACCTGCGCCCGGACGACCCTGACGCGACGCCCGAGCGCTACTTCACCGACGAGAACGTCGATCGCTACCTCGACGCGGCGCGGCAGGCCGGGGTCGAGGAGCTGGGCGTCTCCGAGCACGTGTACAGATTCCGCCAGGCGCTCGACGTGTCGCACCACCCGTTCTGGGAAGGCCAGGCGAGCGACGACCTCGACGCATACTGCGAGTTCGTCCGCACCACCCCGCTGCGCCTCGGGATCGAGGCCGACTTCGTCGCCGGATCCGAGGACCGGATCGCAAACCTGCTCGAGCGCGAGTTCGACTACGTCCTCGGCTCGGTGCATCTGGTCGGGGACCGCATGGTCGATCACGGCGGCTACGACATATGGGAGAGGGCCTCGAGCGCCGACGGCGTGTGGGAGCGCTACTTCGAGCTCGTCGCGGAGGCGGTCCGCTCGGGGCTGTTCGACATCCTCGCGCACCCCGACCTCGTGAAGATGTGGGGACCGGAGCGCCCGTGGCCCGAGCGCGATCTGCGCTTTCACTACGAGCCCGCCGTCGAGGCGATCGCCGAGTCGGGGATCGCCGTCGAGCTGTCGACCGCGGGGCTCCGCAAGCCCGTCGGCGAGATCTACCCGTCGCGCGAGCTGTGCGAGATGTGCATCGAAGCGGACGCGGTGTTCGCGCTCTCCTCGGACGCCCACGCCCCGGATTACGTCGGCTACGAGTACGGTCGCGCGGTGGACCTGCTCCGCGAGCTGCGAGTCGAGGAGATCTGCGTGTTCGAGACTCGCGAGCGACGAATGGAGGCCCTCGGTTGAGCACCGCCGCGACACCAGGGCCTACGTTCCGGATCGGGATCGGGTACGACAGCCACCGGCTCGCCGAGGGCCGCCGCCTCGTCCTCGGCGGGGTCGAGATACCGCACGAGCGGGGGCTCGCCGGGCACTCCGACGCCGACGTTCTGACCCACGCCGTGATCGACGCGCTGCTCGGCGCGGTCGGGCTCGGTGACCTCGGGAGCCTGTTCCCGCCCGACGAGGAGCAGTGGCGCGACGCGGACTCGATCGACATGCTGCGGATCGCGATCGGCCGGCTTCCGGGTCGTCCGGTGAACGTCGACGCGACGGTGATCTGCGAGCAGCCGCGCCTCTCCGAGCACCGAGCCGAGATGGAGCGCCGGATCTCCGAGGCGCTCTCGGCGCCCGTGAGCGTCAAGGCGACCACCAACGACGGGATGGGCGCGATCGGGCGTGGCGAGGGGATCGCGTGTGTCGCGGTGGCGCTGGTCGAGACGTGACCCTAAGCTAGGAACGTGGCATTCCGCTCGATAGCGGCGCGGCTTCCGATCGAGGCGGTTGCCCGGCGCATCAACCTCGGTCCGCTCGGGAGTCTCGAGGACGCTCCGTTCAACCTCCGGGCGCTCGCGGAAGCGGGCGTGATCCGCCCGGTCCGGCCCGACAAGTTCGCGCGCAGCGTGCGCGAGATCGTCCGCTGGGGCGCCTCCCCGGCGGCGGGGATCGCCACCGCTGCGATCGGATACCCGACGGAGCCAGCCGTGGAGGACGATGCCGGCTCGCTGACCTTCTCCGAGCTGCACCGCCGATCCAACTCGCTCGCCCGCGGCCTGCGGGCGGCCGGAGTGCGACAGGGAGACGGCGCGGCGATCATGTGCCGGAACCACCGCGGGTTCATCGAGGCGACGCTCGCGTGCTCGAAGCTCGGCGCCGACGGCCTGTACATGAACACCTCGTTCGCGGGGCCGCAGCTCGCCGAGGTCGTGGAGCGCGAGGAGCCCGTCGCGCTGATCTACGACCGCGAGTTCGCGGAGCTGCTGTCGGAGGCGGGCCGCGACCTGTGGCGGTTCGTGGCGTGGACCGACGGCGAGGATGCCGGCGACCCGACGCTCGAGGAGCTGATCCGGTCCAACGAGGACTCCGACCTGGATCCTCCCGAGGAGTCGAGCCATTTCGTGATCCTGACCTCTGGAACGACGGGCTCGCCGAAGGGCGCCCAGCGCGCCCAGCCCGACACGCTGGGACCACTCGCGGCGCTGTTCTCGAAGATCCCGCTGCGCGCGCGGGAGAAGACGATGATCGCCGCGCCGCTGTTCCACTCCTGGGGTTTCGCGCACTTCGTGCTCGGACTTTCGCTCAACTCGACCTACGTGCTGCGGCGGCGGTTCGACCCCGAGGAGACGCTGCGAGCGACCGCAAGCAGCGGCGCAACGGCGCTCGTCGTCGTCCCGGTGATGATGCAGCGGATCCTCGAGCTCCCGGACGAGGTGATCGCCCGCTACGACCTGAGTCGCCTTCGCGTCACCGCCGCGAGCGGGTCGGCGCTCCCCGGGGAGCTCGCGACCGAGTGGATGGACACCTTCGGCGACAACCTCTACAACCTCTACGGGTCGACGGAGGTCGCGTGGGCGACGATCGCGACCCCGCAGGACCTCAGAGCGGCGCCGGGCACGGCCGGTCGTCCCCCGCACCGGACGAAGGTCAGAATCGTCGATCACGACGGGCGCGACGTCGAGCCGGGGAAGACGGGACGCGTGTTCGTCGGAAACGAGATGGCGTTCGAGGGCTACACCGGCGGGGGAACTAAGGACGAGCTTGGCGGTCTGATGTCGAGCGGCGACGTCGGGCACTTCGATGCGGCCGGGCGGCTGTTCATCGACGGTCGCGACGACGAGATGATCGTGTCGGGGGGAGAGAACGTGTTTCCCCGCGAGGTCGAGGACCTGCTCGCGGCCCACGAGGCGATAGCCGAGGCCGCCGTGGTGGGCGTCCCGGACGACGAGTTCGGGCAGCGGCTGAAGGCGTTCGTCGTCACCCAGGACGACGCCGAGCTCAGCGAGGACGAGGTGAAGGCTTACGTGAAGTCGAACCTGGCGCGGTTCAAGGTCCCGCGCGAGGTCGAGTTCCTCGACTCCCTGCCGCGCAACGCCACCGGCAAGGTGCTGAAGCGCGAGCTGGCCTGAGCTCCCCGTTTGAGAACCCAGTCGAGGGGGAAGCCGGGAGACCGAAGCGAGTCCACGAGGAGGCGAAGACACGATGCCACCGAGAGGGGTCAAGAAAGGCAGCAAGCATGCTCGCCAGTACGAACACATCCGCAAGAGCGAGAGGCAGCAGGGGCGCTCGCCGCGGCGCGCGCGTGAGATCGCCGCGCGTACGGTGCAGAAGGAGCGTGCCCGGTCGGGCGAGTCGCGGCAGGCCTCACGCAGCTCGACCCGCGACATCTCGTCCGCGCGCCGCGGCGGGCTGCGCTCCGGCAGCGGCGGCGGAGGCCAGACTCGGGAGCAGCTCTACAACGAGGCCAAGCGGCTCAACGTCGAGGGCCGCTCGAGGATGAACAAGCGCCAGCTACAGAGGGCGGTCGCCGGGAAGAAGTCGTAGCGGGGCATGCCCGGGGGAGCGGGGGGCTCCCGGGGGAATCCAGACGGGCGGGCATACTCCAGCCGTGCGCGAGGTCCGGATCCGGGACACGCTGAGCGGCGAGGTCCGACCGCTCGAGCCCCGCGAGCCCGGCGGGATCGGGATCTACGCGTGCGGGCCGACGACCTACTCGCGCATCCACGTCGGCAACGCGCGCCCGTACGTCGTGTTCACGCTCCTGAAGCGGTTCCTCGAGCACGAGGGGTACGACGTCGACCTCGTGGTCAACGTCACCGACATCAACGACAAGATCTACGATGCCGCGCGCGAGGCGGGGGTGCCCTCGGCGCGCCTCGCTGCCGAGATGACGCGGGCGTACACCGATGACACCGACCGGCTCGGGCTGGGCCGGCCCGACCACGAGCCGCTGGCGTCCGAGACCATCCCCGAGATCATCGTCCTGATCGAGGACCTGATCGCCGGCGGCCACGCATACGAGTCGGGCGGCGACGTCTATTTCAGGGTGCGCAGCTTCGACGGGTACGGAAAGCTCTCCAACCGCCGGCCCGACGACATGGACCAGGGCGAGGAGGCGGGGACGGAGAGCCTGAAGGAGGATCGGCTCGACTTCGCGCTGTGGAAGGCGCAGAAGGAGGACGAGGACACCGCGTGGGAGTCGCCATGGGGGATGGGCCGGCCCGGGTGGCACATCGAATGCTCGGCGATGGCGGAGAAGCTGCTCGGCCTCGAGTTCGCTGTCCACGGCGGCGGATCCGACCTCGTGTTCCCCCACCACGAAAACGAGATCGCCCAGAGCGAGGCGGCTCGCGGGAAGCCACTCGCCAGGATCTGGATGCACAACGGGATGATCCAGATCGCGGACGAGAAGATGGCGAAGTCGGTCGGCAACATCTTCCAGCTCTCGGAGGCGCTCGACCGGTTCGGGTCCGATGCCGTCGTCGCCTACCTGATCTCCGGCCATTACCGCCAGCCGCTCGAGTTCAGCGAGGACGCGCTTCGCGAGGCTGAGGCGAGCGTGGAGCGGATCAGGAACTTCATGCGCGAGGCACAGAACGGGAACGGGCCCGACGAGCTCGTCGAGGCGAAGCGCGAGGAGTTCTTTGCCGCGCTGGCCGACGACTTCAACACGCCTCGCGCGATGGCGGCCGTGTTCGAGCTCGTCGCGGAGGGCAACCGCAGGGCGCTTCCGGGCGCGCGAGCCGCGCTCGAGGAGATGCTTCCGGTCGTCGGGCTCGACTCGCTGCTCGGCCCCGAGGTCGAGGCCGACACCGAGGCGGAGAGTCTGCTGTCCGAGCGCGAGGAGGCCCGCGCCGCCGGCGACTTCGATCGCGCCGACAGGATTCGCGACCAGCTCACGGAGCGCGGGTGGGAGGTTCGCGACACAGCCGATGGCGCTCGGCTCGTCAGACGGCCGTAATCGCGACCGCGACGTCGTGTACGGGCGCAACCCCGTCGCGGAGGCGCGGCGCGGGAGGCGCCGCGTGCACCGCGTGTGGACGCAGGACGAGCTCCCAGTCGCCGAGCTCAACCGGCTCGCCGGCTCGCCCGACCACCAGGGAATCGTCGCCGAGGTGGACCCGTATCCGTACGCCGACCCCTCCTCGCTGCTCGGCGGCGAGACCGCGCTCGTCGTCGCGCTCGACCAGGTCCAGGACCCGCGCAATCTCGGCGCGATCTGCCGCACGGCGGAGGCCGCCGGCGCGGCGGGGGTCGTGATACCGGCGCGTCGCGCGGCGAACGTCACACCCGCCGCCGCCAAGGCCTCGGCGGGGGCGGTAGAGCACCTCCCCGTCGCTCGCACCCGCAACCTCGCGGACTGGCTGGCGGACGCCAAGCGCGCGGGCGCGTGGGTGTACGGCGCGCGCGCCGATTCGCCGACACGCTACGACGCCGTCGATCTGCGCGAGCGAACGGTCCTCGTCCTGGGGGGCGAGGGCAAGGGAGTCCGACCCCGGGTCGCTGCGGCGTGCGATGCCCTCGTGTCGATCCCGCAGGCGGGGCGCCTCGAGTCGCTGAACGTCGGCGCCGCGGCCGCCGTGCTGCTGTTCGAGGCCGCCCGCCAGCGCCGTGCTGCCTGACAACGATCGCTACCACCCCGTCGGACGCTGCAAGCGTTTTTGCACCGCACGCAGGGGCGGGTTGACAGAACAACATCGACCCGTACACTTCCCTGGTCATAAAGGTGAACTTCAGGTTGAGAGTTGAGACCGAGGTTCGCTGAACCGGCGCCAGGGGAGGTAGCGCGCCACGAGACCCCGAAACAGGAGGGTTCCAGTGGCAGTACCTACCCAGGAGTTCGTGCCTGTCGCCGCTCCCCGCCGTACCGGGGCGGCTCAGCACGTACCCGACTCTAGACCTGAGGTTGACGATGAGTATCTCGTCGCTCTCGCAAAGCGCGGCAACGCGAGCTCATACGACCAGATCGTGCGTCGCTACCGCGGCTTCGTGCGGCTCAAGGCATCGGCCTACTTCCTGCTCGGCGGCGACGCCGACGATCTGAACCAGGAGGGCCTGCTGGGCCTGTTCAAGGCGGTGCGGGACTTCCGCTCGGACCGTGAGTCGAGCTTTCGCAACTTTGCGGAGCTCTGCATCACACGTCAGATCATCACCGCTGTGAAGACGGCGAGCCGGCACAAGCACGCGCCGCTCAACCAGTACGTCTCGTTCGGCCAATCGCCAGCAGGTCAGAGCGACTCCGACGCGACGCTCGAGGACGTGCTGCCGGGTCCCGCGATCCACGATCCCGCGAACAAGGTGATCGCGAGCGAAGAGCTCGACAGCCTCGTGGCATGCCTGTCGAGCGTTCTCTCGGACCTCGAGAGCCGGGTCCTGTCGCTGTACCTGGACGGGCACTCGTACGAGGTGGTCGGCGAGCGGCTCGACTGCGACACGAAGACCGTCGACAATGCGCTGCAGCGCGTGAAGCGCAAGGTGGGAATCCACCTGGCGTCGCGCGAGGTGAAGCTGTAGACACCGGGACGGTCGACTCCCGGCGGCGGTTCGCCGATAATTGAGGTGTGCGAGCTGCCAGGCAGGGTTATCGAGCCCGGTTTACGGGAGCGCTCGGCGTCCTGCTCGTCCTGCCCCTGATCGGGCTCTCGAGCGGTTCGGCGCTCGCCGAGGAGCGCGAGGCCGATCCGCTCTCGCTCGGGGCCGTCGCGCCGCGACCGGCGGCCGGCCCGGTGCGCGACCGGGTCATCGAGGGTGCGCCCGAGCAGCTCGCCGGCGCGAGCAGCTCGGATCACTCGGGCGATTACCAGACACCGGACGGCTATACCGTGCGGGTACACGTCTCCGACGCGTACGCCGACCCCGAGATCCGCGCCCAGGAGCTGGTCAACTTTCTCGGCTCGCTGCTGCACGCCGGCGAGATGAGCCAGCTGACCGCGTCGCTGATGACTCCCGGGGAGCTGCGCCGAACCTGCGGGGGCGGGGCGCTCGCGTGCTACTTCCCCGACGCCGAGGAGATCGCGATCTCGGGTGAGGATGGCGGCTTTGCCGAGCCCCCGCGGGAGTTCGTGATCGCGCACGAGTACGGCCACCACGTTGCCGCGAACCGAAGCAACAATCCCTGGACCGCACTCGCGCGCGGGACAAAGCGGTGGTCCACCCGGGAGGGGATCTGCCGCGGGATCAAGCAGCACAAGATCCGCCCCTCGTTCTATTTCGAGAACCCCGGCGAGGCGTTCGCCGAGTCGTTCGCCTTCTATCACTACCCGGACGTGATCGATTGGATCTGGGACATCGCGCGGCCCGACCCGCGGTCGCGCGCCGCGCTGCACGACGACGTCACGCTGCCGTGGGCGAGAAGAACGTCGAGCGGGTCGTCGGGAACGCTGGGGAGAGAGCACCGGCGTGAGGTCACGCGGCTCGAGACTCCGCTCGACGGGCGGTTAAAGCTCGACCTCGACGGACCGCCCGGCGCCGACTTCGACCTCGAGCTGCTCGGCCCGAACCGGGATCGGGTGCTTAAGCGGGCGGCTCACCCTGGCCCCGACGAGACGCTCCGATACACGGTGTGCGGTAACCGCGAGGTGCGGGTGGTCGTCCGCCGCTTCAAGGGCGCCGGCCCGTTCGCCCTCACCGCGGCGCGGCCGTAGCGGACCGGCAAGCGGGCCGTAATGTGCACTGTCCTGAGACCGGTCGTGTCTATTCTGTCCCCGTCGAGGATGCCCCCAGGGAAGGTGCATGTACTTGCGCGTGGAACCGACGGTGAACCGCCAAGGACAAGGCGTCAACTGGGCGGCTGACTACGAATTGCCCGCCTAGCTCAACTGGCAGAGCGCGTCATTTGTAATGACGAGAGTCTCGGTTCGAATCCGAGGGCGGGCTTGACCGATTTCACCTGGAAAGACGGCGAGCGGACGATCGTGTTTCGCCGCGGGGCGCTCGAGGATGCGCCCGCGCTCCTGCGCGAACACGGGTGGGAGGAATTCGAGCTCCTCAGTACCCCGCGGGCTCTCGCCGCCGCGCCGAACGAGCTCGCGACCGGGGCCGTTCACCACGTCCCGGCCGCGAGCGTGCCCGAAGCTGCCGCGGCGATCCTCGACGCGGTCTCCGCGAAGGATCTCCTCGCCCTCGGCGGCGGCCGCGTGGTCGATACCGCGAAGGCGATCGCGGCCGTGCGCGGCACCCGCGCGTGCGCGATCCCGACCACGCTCTCGGGTGCGCCGATGACGACGATCCACAGGCTCCCGGACGGCCACGACGCGGCGCGCCGCGTGCGCCCCGCCCTCGTGCTCGCCGATCCCGAGCCGATGACGAGCGTGCCCGAGCGCCAGCTCCGCGCGACGGCGATGAACGCACTCGCCCACGGGGCCGAGTCGCTGTATGTGCCGCTCGCGAACCCGGTGGCGGAGATGGCGGCGCTTCGCGGCGCCGGGTCGATCGCTGCCGCGCTCGACCAACCCCGCGAGGAGCGCGATCGCGACGCGCTCGCGCTCGGCGCGATCCTGTGCGGGTACGCGGTCGACTCGACGGGGTTCGCGGTCCAGCACGTGCTGTGCCAGACGGTGGTCCGCGTGTGCGGGACGCCCCACGCCGAGACCTACGCGGCCGTCCTTCCGCGGGTCATGGATGCGATGCGCGATCGGGCCCCGGCCGCGATCGCGTCGCTCGCCGACGTCCTCGGCACCGAGCCCGCGCGGATCGGCGAGCGAATCGACGAGCTCGCCGGTGGCCCTGTGCGCCTCGGCGAGCTCGGCGCCGACAGGAAGCTGCTCGGGAAAGTCGTCGAGGTGGCGATGCAGCGTCCCGAGTTGGCGCGGACCCCGAACCCGCCGACTTCTGCGGAGCTCACGGAGATCCTCGCCTCCGCCTGGTAGGCGGGCTCCGAGGGCGGTTCCGACCGCCCCGATTCCGGCCAGTAACGGGGTGTGGAGGAGCGTGTAGAAGTGTGCGTGAGCGAGCAGCGGCTGGCCGGCTACCACGCGTACGCGCGCGAGCACGGCGCCAACTTCATGCTGTATCTGATCGCGCGGCTGATCGTCCAGCCGGCGTGCCTGATCTGGTTCCGCCTCGCCCGCTACGGGCGCGAGCACGCGCACCTCAGCGGCCCGCTGCTCGTCGCCGCGAACCACCGCAGCTTCCTGGATCCGTTCGTGATCGCCATCACCCTCCCGTGGCGGCGCCCGCTGCACTTCGTGGCGAAGGTCGAGCTGTTCGAGAGGCGCTGGCAGGGCTGGCTGCTCTCCCGGCTCGGCGCGTTCCCGATCCGCCGCGGCGAGTCCGACACCGAGGCGATGACGACCGCGCGCATGATCCTCGAGCGCGGCGGCGCCGTGTGCATCTTCCCCGAGGGCACGCGAATCCGAGCCGGCTCGCTCGCCGAGCCGAAGCGAGGAGTGGGGCGGCTCGCGCTCGAGACCGGCGCGGCGGTGCTGCCGATCGCCGTGCTCGGCACCGAGCACGTGCGGCGTGGATGGCGGGTCAGGCCGCGCAAGGTCAAGCTTCGCGTCGGCCGAGTGATGACGTTCCCGCGCACCGATCGGCCCTCGCCGGCCCTCGCCGAGACCGTCACGGCTCGCATCTGGCCGAACATCGAGCTTCAATGGGAGTGGCTCGGTGGCCTCCCTCCGCTGCGCAAGGCGGCGATCATCGGATCGGGGAGCTGGGGGACTGCGATGGCGATCCTGCTCGCTCGCGGCGGGCTCGAGGTCCAGCTCGGCACCCGCACCAGGGAGGACGCCGAACGCATCGCGGCGACGCGGGTCAACGAGCGCTACCTGCCGGGAGTCGAACTGCCGGAGGGAATCGCCATCAAGCGGGCCGCCGACATCGAGCTGGGGGGCAGCGATCTCATTGTGCTCGCGGTCCCCTCGGCCGGGCTTCCAGCCGCCATCGGGGCGACGGCCGACCGCATCGGCGGGCGCTCGGCGGTCCTGATGCTGACCAAGGGGCTCGTCCCGCCGATCGGGACGCTGCCGACCGCGTACGTGGCCGGGCGCGTGCGCGCCAGGGCGATCGCGTCTTTGGGCGGGCCCGCGCACGCGCGCGAGGCGGTCAGCGGCATGGCGGCGCTCGTGCTCGGAAGCGCCGACGCCGACCTGCGCTCGCAGCTCGGGGCGGTCTTCGACCGGGCAGGCCTGCTGGCCGAGCGGACCGAGGACGTGGTCGGCGTGGAGATAGCGGGCGTGGCGAAGAACGCAGCCGCGCTCGCCGCCGCCGCGGCGGAGCCGCACGGGCTGAACGCGGCGGGGATCGCTGCGGCCGAGGTGTGGCGCGAGTGCGTCGATTTCGGACTGGCAGGCGGCGCGAACCTCGACACGTTCACCGGATTGGCGGGCGTCGGCGACCTCACCGCGACCGTGATGGCGCCGGGAAGCCGCAATCGGCGAGCCGGCGAGCTGCTCGGGAGCGGGGTTCCCGCCGCGCAGATACCGGACCAGATCGGGCAGGCGTCGGAGGCGCTGGACTCCGTTCCCCTGTGCGCGGAGACGGTGACGGCGGCTGGGATCGACGCACCGGCGCTCGAGGGCCTCGCCGCGCTGATCGAGGGGCGCATCGACACCGGCGCGTGGGTATCCAGGCTGCGCCGCGCGGAGGGCTCGCGGCGGGCGGCGTGATCATGTCGCGCGAGGAGTCAGGACGTCTACGCTTGGCGCGTGGTAGACCCAGGGAGCGCATCCAAGGCCGAGCTCGACCGCGCCTTCGAGGACCTGTATCGAGCGCACCTGCGCGACGTCTACTCCTACTCCTACTACCGGGTCGGCAACCATCACGACGCCGAGGACCTCACCGAGCAGACCTTTCTACAGGCCTACAGACACTTCGAACGGGCGCGCCGCGAGTCGAACGGACGCCCGCTGCGCCCATGGCTGATCAGGATCGCTCACAACCTCGCCGCCAACTTCCACCGCGATCGCTCGCGTCGGCCTACCGCGGCGCTCGACAGCGTCGACCCGATCTCGCACCCCCACGGGACCGACCAGATCGTCGAGGGCCGGGAGGAGCTTCGCCGCGTGATGGACGGTCTCACGCAACTGCCGGAGGACCGACGCGACGCGCTGATCATGCGCTTCGCGCTCGGGATGAGCAACCGCGAGATCGCGCGAGCGCTCGGGCGGACGGACGGCGCCACGAAGGTGCTGATCCACAGGGCGATCAAGCAGCTCGAGGAAGAGATCGAGGAGGAGGACGAGGAGTGATCAGACACCGCGAAACCGCCAAGTTCGCTCGCGAACTAGGCGAATTGTGATGGCTGATACCGGCCCCGACTTCGAGCGGCTGCTGGCCGACGCCCTGAGGCCGATCGAGCCGCCCGACGACCTCGCCGGCAGGCTCGAGGAGACGATGTCGGCCGTCACCGAGGCCGCGGCGACGGAGCTGTCCGCCTGGGCCGACGAGCTGTCCGACGCCGAGCTGGCAGCGCTGCGCGACCCGCGCAACTGGGTGCGCCCGGTGGCCGCGGTGGCCGCCGGCGGCCTCGCCGGCACGGCGCTCGTGCTGCTCGGGCTTCGCCGCCGGCGCGGCGCCGGCGGCCTTCGCGGCGTCGCCGGCTCGATCCGCTCGCGGTTGGACTAACTAACCAGCGGGTTGGGCGGTACTCGCCTTCTGCGTCGCCGCTCCGGCGGCGAGCCCGGTGAGTCCGAGCACGAGGTGCAGCACGTTGTCCTCGGTGTTGACCGGGAAGAAGTCGAGGATCACACCGACCCCGCCCGAGGTCTCCGCGAACCCCCACACCGCCACGACCACGTACACGAGCCCGAGCACGAGCGCATACGTGCGGGCCGCGTACCCGACCGCGGCGAGGCCGAGGAGTCCGGTGACGATGTGCACCACGTTGTGCCAGCCGTTGACCGCGAGGATCCCGAACACGTCGTCGGACGTGAGCGAGGTCCCGGTGTCGAAGCTGGAGTCGTAGAAGAACCCGATGATGCCCGCGATCGTGAGCGCGCCGCCGACGAGAAGCGCGTAAAGGCGGGCCGGGCTGGTTGCATCTCCATTGGATTCCCTCCTTGCGCGGTGATCCGCGCGCTCCGGGTGAGCGTATTGCTTGATTGGATGATGCGAGTGATCGGCCCGATTGGATCAGCGCGATGAACGCGGAAGCGCTCCAGAAGCTCGCGGACGAGGACCTGATGCCGCTGATGGCGCGCAAGGACGCGGCGGCGTTCGAGGTCTATTACGACCGCCACGGGGGCGCGGCGTACTCCCTCGCCCACCGTATCGTCGGCGACCCGCAGGCAGCCGAGGACGTCACCCAGGAGGCCTTCCTGTCGATCTGGCGCAGCCGGGCGCGCTACGACGCCACGCGGGGCAGCGTGCGCGCGTGGACGCTCGGCATTGTTCGCAACCGCGCGATCGACGCCCTTCGCCGGGAGGGCGGCCGCGCCCCGAAGCTCGATCTCGACGACGAAGCGGCGCTGGAGAGCAAGGCGGCGCCGGAGCGCACCGAGGCCGAGGCGCTGCGCCGGGAGACCGCCCGCCAGGTGAGGGGCGCGCTCGGCGCGCTTCCCAACGAGCAGTCGCAGGTCATCGAGCTGGCGTACTTCGGCGGCTTCACTCACTCGGAGATCGCAAGAATGCTCGAGATGCCACTCGGCACAGTCAAGGGGCGGATGCGACTCGGCCTGGAGAAGATCCGGGCGCGGTTCGCCGAGGGGGTGGTCGAATAAGCGCCGAGGACCACAGCCGATGGGAGGACGATCTCGCGGCGTGGGCGCTCGGCGCGCTCGATCAGCGTGAGGAGGAGGCCTTCGAGGACCACCTCGCCGGGTGCGAGCGCTGTCGCGCGGACCTTCGCTGGCTGCGGCCCGCCGTCGACGCCCTGCCCGCCTCCGCGACGCAGGTGGCGCCGCCGCCCCGACTCCGCGGGGAGCTGCTCGCGATCGTCCGCTCCGAAGCGCGCAAGGAGTCGAAGCCCGAGCGACGGCGGAGCTGGTGGCCCTCGTGGCTGGCGATGCCCCGGCCTGCGGTGGCGGCGCTCGGAGCGGCAGCGGTGATCGCCGCGGGCGTGGTCGGATACTCGCTGCGGGGTGAGTCCGACAGCTCGACGTTCCAGGCGAATCCCTCGCCGGCGGCCCCGCGGGCCGAGGCCGAGCTCGTCGTCGAGAACGACTCCGGGACCCTGCATGCGAGCGGGCTGCCGCCGCTGCAGCGCGACGAGGTCTTCCAGGCCTGGATCCAGAAGCCCGATCAGGCCGAGCTTGAGCCCTCGACCCTGTTCGTGCCCGGCCAGGGCGGCACCGCGACCGCCACCATCCCCGGGCTCGAGGATGCCGAGGCGGTGTTGGTCTCGCGCGAGCCGCGCGGCGGCAGCACCCACCCGACCACCGAGCCACTGCTCAGCGCGACGCTCTAGGCGCGGCGGCGCCCAGGCGGCGGGGCGCCAGGCGGTGCTCTGTACATTCCGGCGCCATGGCCGAGACCTGCTACCGGCACCCGAACCGGGAGACGAATGTCTCCTGCTCGCGTTGCGGCCGTCCGATCTGTCCCGACTGCATGTACGACTCGCCGGTCGGGATGCGGTGCCCGGAGTGCGCCGGCGAGCGCACGCGGGCCCGCACGCTTCCGGTCCGCCGCTCGTCGACTCCCTACGCGACCTACTCGCTGATCGCGCTGAACGTAATCATCTTCATCGCCGAGCTCGGCGGCGGGGGCGGCGCCGGGTCGCTCGAGGGCGGTGGAAACCTGATCGCGGACGGAGGGCTGCTCGGCCCCGCGGTCGCCGATCAGGGCGAGTGGTACCGGATCGTCACCAGCGGCTTCCTTCACGCCGGGCCGCTGCACCTGTTCCTGAACATGTTCGTGCTCTACATATTGGGGACGATCCTCGAGGAGGGAATCGGCACCGTGCGGATGCTCGGCGTCTACTTCGTCTCGCTGCTCGCCGGGTCGTTCGGCGCGCTGCTGCTCGACCCGGATCAGCTCACGGTCGGCGCGTCGGGAGCCGTGTACGGGATCATGGCGGCGACGTTCCTCGTCGCGCGATAGCGCGGCGTCGAGCAGCTCGCCTCGCAGATCGGGCTGTGGGTAGTCCTGAACCTGGCGTTCACCTTCGCCGTCCCTGGGATCAGCATCGGCGGCCACCTCGGCGGGCTCGCGGGCGGCGCGGCGGCGGCGTTCGTGATCATCGCGGGAGAGCGCCGCGGCGGCGCCGCCGTGCCCGAGGTGCTCGGGCTGCTGGTGATCGCGGCCGTCTCGGTCGGCGGCGCCCTGTGGGCGGCTGACATGGGCACGACGCCCGGCGTGGCCTAGGCAGGCTCTACCCAGCCGTCGTTCGCTGGCGCTAAGCCGCCGGTTCTACGCCCTGCTTCCCTCCATCACCGGCCGCCACCCGAGTCCCGGCGGGGCGGGGACGGACTCGGGGTGGAGGAGGTGGGCGAGCAGCTCGGTGCCGTCGGCAAGCCGCGGGCCGGGGCGCGAGAACGAGGCGGCAGCATCGACCGCGAGCACGCGGTCGGCGCCGAGCGACTCGATCTCGTCGCGATGGTCGAGCGCCTGGGCGAGCGCCTCGTCGGCGTACAGCCCGCAAGGCATCACCACCACGACGTCGGGGCTCGCGGCGGCGATCTCCTCCCAGCTCGCCTCGCGTGACTTGCGACCGGGCTCGCCGAGCGGGTCCGTGCCGCCCGCCGCGGCGATCATGTCGGGCACCCAGTGGCCGCCGATGAAGGGCGGGTCGACCCACTCCAGCGCCGCGACGCTCGGTCGCGGCCCACGCGGCACCGCGTCTCGAACGGCCTCGATCCGGGCCGCGAGCTCGTCTCGCAGCCGGACGCCCCGCTCGCGCGCGCCGGCCGCGTCCGCGAGGCGCACCGCATCATCGAGCACCTCCGTCAGGGTCTCGGGGTCGAGTGAGACCACCTCGGGATGGCTCGGGAGCCGGCCGGCCACCGCGCGGACGTCGTCGTAGGAGACCGCGCACACCGGGCACAGCGCCTGGGTGACGATCAGGTCGACGTCGAGGCGGGCGAGCGCCGGTTCGTCGAGCTCGTACAGGGCGCGGCCCTGAGCGGTCACCTCGCGCACGGCGGTGTCGATCTCGCGCGGCGTGAGTCCCTCGCCGATAACGCTGCGCGTCAGCCGCGGACGCGTGGTCGCCTCGGTCGGGTGGTCGCACTCGTGTGTGACCGCGACCACGTCGTCGCCGAGCCCGAGCTCGAACAGCATCTCCGTCGAGGAGGGGACGAGGCTTGCGATCTGCATCCGCACCGACTATGCCATCTGACGCGGCCGTCGGCCAGGCCGCGTTAATCTCTCCGTCGTGGATGAGGACGTGGACCGGCTCGACGATCAGGCGATCGAATCCCGGCTCGCAGAACTCGAGGGCTGGGAGCGCGACGGCGACACGATCACCAAGACGTTCAAGTGCGGCGACTTCGTCGGCTCGGTCCGGTTCGTCCAGAAGCTGGTCGAGCCCGCGGAGGACATGGGCCACCACCCCGATCTCTCGCTGTCGTGGGACGAGGTCGGGGTCACGATCACGACCCACGCCGCCGGCGGCCTGACGAACAGCGACTTCGAGCTCGCGAAGCGGATCGACGCGCTAAGCGCCTAGCTGGTGCGGATCGTCTACGTCGTCGGGACGCGCCCGAACTTCGTCAAGATGGCGCCGGTGATCGCGGCGCTGCGCCGCCGCCTCCCGGATGGCCGCCACGCGATCGTCCACACCGGTCAGCACTACGACCGCCTGATGTCGGAGATCTTCCTCGACGAGCTCGGCGTCCCGCCCCCGGATCACATGCTCGGTGTCGGGTCGGGGTCCCACGGCGAGCAGACCGCTCGCGTGATCGAGCGGCTCGAGCCGGTCCTCGGCAACGAAACCCCCGATCTCGTCCTGGTCCCTGGCGACGTCAACTCGACGCTCGCGGCGGCGCTCACCGCGGCGAAGATGGAGATCCGGCTCGGGCACGTCGAGTCCGGCCTGCGCAGCTTCGATCGCTCGATGCCCGAGGAGATCAACCGCGTCGTCACGGACCAGCTCTCGGACCTCCTGTTCATGCACTCGGAGGACGCCGAGGAGAACCTGCGTCGCGAAGGGGTGCCGGACGAGCGCATGCATTTCGTCGGCAACACGATGATCGACACCCTGGTCTCGCTCGAGGACCGCTTTCGCTCCGCCGGGGCGCCGCAGCGACTCGGGCTCGAACCTGGGCGATACGTGCTCGTCACGTTGCACCGCCCTGCGCTCGTCGACGGCCCGCTGCTCGCGGACGCGATGCGGAGCCTGGCGGAGGTCGGGCGAGAGCTCCCAGTCGTGTTCCCGGTCCATCCCCGGACGCGAAAGATGCTCGGACGCGACGACGAGCACCCCGGCGTCATGCTCACCGACCCGGTCGGATACCTCGACTTCCTCTCGCTCGAAGCGGACGCGGCCGCGGTGCTCACCGACTCGGGCGGGATCCAGGAGGAGACCACCTACCTCGGGATCCCCTGCTTCACGCTGCGCGCCAACACCGAGCGCCCGGTCACCGTGCGGGCCGGAACCAACACCGTTCTCGGTCTCGATCCGGCACGGATCACCGAGATTCCGGGGCGGCTGGCAGGCGACGCCCGCGAGCGCCCGGATGCCCCGCCGCTGTGGGACGGCCGTGCGTCCGAGCGCGTCGCCGACGTGATCGCCGGTTAGAGCGGGAATCGTGGCTATCGAACCCCTACTTCAGTGCTAAAACGAGGCGCGCGACCCTGGGGCAGGGAGAGGGTCGCGCGCGCGCTGACGAGAGAGGAGTCTCGTGAGCGGAGTTAGCCTGACGTTCGCGGGGTGTGTGGGGGTAAACATCCGGATAATTCGATCCGCTCGGTTCCCGCTTTTTGCATCTTTCGGGTTGTGAAATACCTGTTAACGCGACATTTAGCCGTTGGGCGCGCCTGTAAGATCAGCCGCAGGATGGCCACGGGAGCGGTCGTCGTGCGCGGGGTAGGCGAGGCAGGGTTGGCTTTATGAGCACACAGACTGGAACAGTGCGGCTTGCCGTAATCGACACCGACAGCGGATTCGTCCGCGTGCTCACCAAGCGCCTCGACGCGGCCGGTTGGGAGTGTCGGGTGCTGAGCAGCGGCGTCCCGACCGAAGAGCTCGTCGCGATGAAGCTCAACGCGCTCCTCGTCGATCCCTCCGTGCTCGGCCCCGAGGGGTGGAGCTTCCTCGACCGGGTGTGCGGGATGCTCCCCGACCTCGGCGTCATCGTGTGCACCGGCGGCTCAACGGTCGCTCAGCGGGTGCGGGGCCTTCGGCTCGGCGCGGACGACTGGATCAACAAGCCAACCCATCCGGAAGAGGCGATGGCGCGGATCGAGGCGGTCGTTCGGCGCCGCAGGCGCGGCCGGGCCAGCGCCGACGTCGGACCGCTCGTCGCCGGCGAGCTCGAGATCCGCCCGGATCAGTTCCAGGCCTTCGTCAGCGGGCAGTCGGTCGGCCTCACCCGGCGGGAGTTCGAGCTCCTGCACGTGCTCGCCGAGGCGCGGGGGAAGGTGATCGAGCGGGAGGAGATCTACCAGCGCGTGTGGGGCTACGCGATGGCGCACGGCGACCGCTCCGTCGACGTGTTCGTCCGCAAGCTGCGCCGCAAGCTGGAGAAGCTGTCCGCGGGGTGGGAGTACATCCACACCCACTTCGGCGTCGGCTACCGGTTCGAGCCGGAGGGGACGCTCGAGGGGGGCGACGGGGAGCCGACCGCAATCGAGGCCGTGGAGCCGATCACGGAGCCCGAGATCTCGGACGGCGCGAAGGTCGCGGCCAAGGCGCGCTCCAGGCCGCGCCCTTAGCGGCGCCTTCACGGCACTTTTAACGCCGGTTCACGCGCGGGACACACGCCGCTTAGCGGCCGGTCCTAGTCTCGATCGCGATGGACGACCGAGCCGTGAAGAGGGCGCTGAGTCGGATCGGAGGACGCGCCTCGATCGTCGACACCTGTCCGGTCTGCGGGCGGCCGGTGACCGCGGCCCACGAGCGGGTCAGGGCGTGGCCCGGGAAGTACGCCCATGCCCGATGCGCCTCATACATCAGGCGGGCCCACCGGCGCCGCCGCGGTTGGGGCTCCGACCAGGACCGTCGCGCCGCGTAAGCCGGTTCCTCCCTGTTCACCGGTTATTCACAACAGCGCCACGCCGATGTAACAAGGTGCCCCGCGGCGACTGACTAGCGTCGCCCCCCTGGGGATCCCATGCGCCCATCCACCGATCGGCACCGTGTGTCCCCCAGCCACAGCACACCGATCAAAGCCATCGATCAACCACAAAGGAGCAGTTTGTGACTTCACGCAAGTGGATGTTCGCCGTGGCCGGCTGCGTCGTTCTGGCGCTTGGGCTCGCCGCGTGCGGTGGTGACGACGACGACGATGACAGCGGCAGCGCCGGCACGACACCGGAAGGGCTTTCCGGCGAGATCACGATCGACGGCTCGAGCACCGTCGGGCCGCTCACGGAGCGCATCGCCGAGGACTTCCAGACGGCCAATCCGGACGTCCGCGTGTCGGTCGGAACCTCCGGGACGAGCGGCGGGTTCGAGAAGTTCTGCGCCGGCGAGACCGACGCGAACGACGCCTCGCGAGCGATCGAGGCCCCCGAGAAGAAGGCGTGCCAGGAGGGCGGCGTCGAGTACGAGGAGGTCCAGGTGGCGAACGACGCCCTGTCCGTCGTCGTCAATCCCGACAATCCCGTCACCTGCATGACGGTCGAGCAGGTGAGCTCGGTCTGGGACAAGGGCTCGACAATCGACAGCTGGGACCAGATCAAGAACCTCGACGCGGACTATTCGGAGTCGCTGGACCTGTACGGACCCGGGACGGACTCGGGGACGTTCGACTACTTCACCGAGGCGATCAACGGTGAGGAGGGGGTGCAGCGGACCGACTACAACAACGTCGGCGAGGACGACAACGCGACCGTGACCGGCGTCCAGGGCTCTCCCGGCGGGATGGGCTACTTCGGCTACTCGTTCTACGTGGAGAACCAGGACACGATCAAGGCGCTCGAAATCGACGGCGGCGACGGCTGCGTCGCGCCATCGGAGGAGACGGTCCAGGACGGGACCTACAGCCCGCTCGGGCGGCCGCTGTTCATCTACCCGTCCTCGGAGGCGCTCCAAGACGAGACGGTACAGGCGTTCATCGCGTACTACGTCGACAACGTCAACGACGTCGCCACGCAGATCGGGTTCATCCCGATGACCGACGAGCAGCTCAGCGAGTCCCAGGACGAGGTGGCGAGCCTCGGCGGCGGTTGATCGGTGAATAGGCGAAGCGACGAGCTGCCTGCGAGCTAGGCCGCGATGGAAGGACGGGAAATGGCGGCCTCCGGCGCGGTGGGTGTTCCCTCCCGCCGGCTGGAGGCCCCAGGCCCCCGCTACGGCGAGAAGGCGATCTACGCCTTGCTCGCCTTCTGCGCGATCCTGTCGGTGTTCACGACGACGGCGATCGTGATCGCGCTGATCGGGCCGACGATCAGCTTCTTCGCCGAGGTGCCGGTGTTCGACTTCCTGTTCGGCACGGACTGGTCGCCCCAGTTCGAGCCGGCCAGCTTCGGCGTGCTGGAGATTGTCGTCGGGACTCTGAACGTGGTCCTGTGGGGAATGCTGTTCGGGATCCCGCTCGGGCTCGGCGCGGCCGTCTATCTGAGCGAGTACGCGCACCCCCGCGTGCGCAAGGTGATCAAGCCGGCGCTCGAGGTCCTGGCGGGGATACCCACGGTGGCGATCGGGTTCTTCGCGGTCACCTTCATCACCCCCGAGATCATCCAGAAGATCTTCACGAGCTCGCCGATCTTCACCGCGCTCGCCGCCGGGGTCGGGATCGGTCTGATGGTCGTGCCGATCATCGCCTCGATCTCCGAGGACGCGATGCGCGCGGTGCCCGGTGCACTTCGCGAGGGCGCCTACGCGATGGGAGCGACAAAGATGCGGGTCGCGACCCGGGTCGTGTTTCCGGCCGCGCTGTCGGGAATCGTCGCCTCGATCGTGCTTGCGATCTCGCGCGCGGTCGGCGAGACGATGATCGTCGTGCTTGCCGCGGGGAGCACGCCGAACCTGACGCTCAACCCGCTCGAGTCGGTCCAGGCGATGACGGCGTTCATCGCGACGACCGCGACCGGTGAGATCCCCCAGGGGACGATCGAGTACGACACGATATTCGCCGTCGGGGCCGTGCTGTTCGTGATGACGCTGATCCTGAACATCATCAGCATCAGCTTCGTGCGCCGGTTCCGCCAGGTCTACGAGTGAACGACAAGCCTCCCAACGACAGGCCCCGCACCGAGCGGGAGCGGCTCGCGGTCGCCGGCGCGAAGGCGACCACCCAGTCCGTGGTGGGGGGCCAGCCGCGCAAGGACGTGATCAAGAACGTGCTGTTCTCGGGGCTTCTGTTCGTCGCGATCGTCCTCGCCCTGGCCGGACTCGCCGCGCTCCTGATCCAGGCGTTCATAAAGGGCGAGCCCAGGCTCGGCATCGACCTGATCACCGAGCCCGGGTCGAGCGACCCGGCGGTCGCCGGATTCCGCCAGGCGATCCTCGGCAGCCTGCTGCTGATGGCGGGAGTGCTCGTGCTGATCGTCCCGCTCGGCGTCGGCGCGGCAGTCTACCTCGAGGAGTACGGCGACAGGGACAAGTGGTGGAACCGGCTCATCGAGCTCAACATCCAGAACCTCGCCGGCGTGCCTTCGATCATCTACGGAATCCTCGGGCTCGGCTTCATCGTCCGCGGGCCGCTGGACCTCGGCTTCGTAGCCGCTGCCGGCTCGCTGACGCTCGCGCTGCTCGTGCTGCCGATCGTGATCATCGCCGGGCGCGAGGCGATCCGCGCGGTCCCGAGCTCGATCCGCGAAGGCTCGCTTGCCCTCGGAGCCACGAAGTGGCAGACGATCCAGCGTCAGGTGCTGCCGGCGTCGATCGCGGGCATCGCGACGGGGGTGATCCTCGCCGTGTCGAGGGCTATCGGCGAGACGGCCCCGCTGCTGCTCGTCGGCGCCGCCACGTTCGTGACGTTCGACCCCTCTTTCTTCAGCGGCGGCTACACGGCGCTGCCCGTGCAGATCTTCCAGTACGCCACCCGACCTCAGGACGAGTTCCGAGTCCTCTCGGCGGCGGGAATCTTCGTCCTGCTCCTGCTGCTGCTGATCCTAAACTCGTTTGCGATCTGGCTACGAAATAGATACGAACAGAAGTGGTAGGTGAACTAGAGTGACGGAGCGCATGACCGAGGAAGAGCGACGCGCCCAGCAGGAAGTGGGCGCCACGACCGAGGAAGGCCACCGCGGCCTGAGCCAGGCGATCACTGTCTCCGAAGGGGAGAAGTGGAAGAAGCCCGAGAGGCGCAACAAGGTCTTCGAGCTCAAGGACGTCACGGTCTCCTACAGCGGGAAGCCCGCCGTGCGGGACATCAGCTTCGACGTCTTCCGGCACAACATCACCGCGCTCATCGGTCCGTCCGGGTGCGGCAAGAGCACGCTGATCCGGTGCTTCAACCGCATGAACGACCTGATCCCAGCAGCGAGCGTCGAGGGTCAGATCCTTTACCACGGCGACGATCTGTACGCGTCGAACGTCGATCCCGTCCAGGTCCGCAAGCTGATCGGGATGGTGTTCCAGAAGCCGAACCCATTCCCGAAGTCGATCTACGACAACATCGCCTTCGGCCCGCGTACGCTGGGCATGAAGGGGAACATGGACGACATCGTCGAGAAGGCGCTGCACGGCGCGGCGCTGTGGGACGAGGTCAAGGATCGTCTCGGCGACAACGCTTACGGGATGTCGGGCGGACAGCAGCAGCGGCTGTGCATCGCGCGCTGCATCGCGGTCGAGCCCGACGTGATCCTGATGGACGAGCCGTGCTCGGCGCTCGACCCGATCTCGACCGGCAAGATCGAGGACCTGATGCTGGAGCTCAAGAACGAGTTCTCGATAGTGATTGTGACCCACAACATGCAGCAGGCCGCACGGATCTCCGACATGACTGCTTTCCTGATCGTCGAGCTCGACGCCGACGAGCAGCACCGTTGGGGCCGGATCATCGAGTACGACGACACCGAGAAGATCTTCACCAACCCGTCCGACCCGCGGACGGAGGACTACGTGACCGGGAAGGTGGGCTAGCGGCTCCGTGCCACACGAGTCCACCCGAGTCCATTATCAGGAGGAGCTCGAGAGGCTAGAGCAGCAGGCGCTCGGCGGGCTCGATCTCGTCGTCCAGACGCTCGATCGCACGATCGAAGCCGCCGAGCACCAGGACGTCGAGCTCGCGGAGCTCGTTATCGCCGACGACGACCGGATCGACGGGCGCTACCTCGAGGTCCACCAGGCGATCTTGACCCTGCTCGCGACGCAGGCGCCCGTCGCGACCGACCTGCGCCTGATCTCGGCGCTCCTCCATGTGATGAACAACATGGAGCGGATGGGGGACCAGTGCGTGAACATCGCGAAGGTCATCCCGATCGCCGGCCACGAGCCACCCGCAGACGAGGAGATGGTGCGCGACATCGTCACGATGGGCAAGCAGGCGCGGAGTCTGATCACGCAGGCGAAGCGCGCGTTCGCCGATCGCGATGTCGATCTCGCCCGCGACCTCGTGCGCCAGGACGACGTGATCGACAACCTGAACCGCGAGGTCTTCAACCTCGCGCTGCAAGTCGGCGACAACGAGGACCGCCGCGAATGGGCGATGACGATGATGCTCGTGGCCCGCGCTCTCGAGCGGGTCGGCGACAACGCGGTCGACATCGGCGAGCAGGTCGCGTTCGTCGTCACCGGGCTGTTCCGCGAGTTCGAGGACGCCTCGCACCCGGGCGAAGTCGCGCCCCAGCCTCAGTAGCTTCCTCTCGCAGCCGGTGACGAGGAGGCAGACTGTCGCGGCGCGCGCCGGTGCGGACGCAGGCGCGACCGAGAGCGCCTCGCTCGTCGCGGCTAGCAGCTCGTCGGGCTGCGGCCGGTTCGGCGGATTGCGAGGCGATGCGGTGTCACGCCGCTCATGCTGCGCGATAGGCCTGTCCAACATCGAGTCGCCGTGACGGCTGAGCCGGTGCGCGTCGAGGAGCACTAACCATCCCGTAATCGCGGGATTGCAGGGAAGTTCACAACCATTTCACGCCGGCTTCGCCGCCCGTTAACCGTTCTCAGGTGACCCGTGGCGACACTTGGACGTCGATGGAGCAGGGCACGAGGATCGCCCGGTCGGCCGCGAATCAACCTCCGATCGCCGCAGCACCCTCTCGGGTCGACATGCACTGTCACTCCGTGGCATCGCGGTTGACGAAGCCCGAGGTTCGCAAGGCGCTGTTCTTCGGCGAGTGCGCGACGGAGCCCGAGGCGCTGTACGAGCTGGCCAAGCGCCGCGGAATGGACTTCGTGACGATCACCGACCACGACACGATCGAGGGCGCGCTGCGGATCGCCGATCGTCCCGATGTCTTCGTCTCCGAGGAGCTCACGGCCCGGTTCAGGAACGAGCCGCGCGAGGTCCATGTGCTCTGCTACGGGATCGACCCCGACGATCACGCGAGGCTCCAGGAACGTGCGGTCGACGTGGAGTCGTGCGCGGAGTACCTCCAGGAGCGCGGAATCGTCGCCGCGCTCGCGCATCCGTTCTGGGAGGTCGAGGAGCCGCTGACGCTTCGCCACCGGCACCGGCTTGCGCAGCTGTTCCCGATCTGGGAGGTTCGCAGCGGCTACTTCGGCACGGCGTTCAACGCCCCCGCGCTCGCGTTCCGCGAGGCCTGCGGTGGGGTGGGGATCGGCGGGTCCGACGATCACGGCGGGATCCACACGGGCCTCACCTATACGGAGACGCCCTCGGCCGGCTCCCCCCAGGAGTTCCTGTGGCACGTCCGTGCCGGCCTCGCCGAGCCCGGGGGAGAGCAGGGGAGCCGCCTGAAGCTTGCCCAGGCGACGGCGGGAATTGGGCTGCGCAGCCTTCCCGGGGGGCTCGGACGCGCGGCGGGCGCGCTGGCATCGCGCGCCCCGCGCGTCCGGCCGAGGATGGCTCCGGCGCCCGAGCCAGCCGCGCCCGAGCCGCTCGCCGACGTCGTGGGACTCTAGTTCTGACAGAGCTTTCTGAAACCCGGCCGCGGACGCGGGAGCGAGCGAGCAAGGCTGCCGGTCATGTGAGTGCGAGCGAGCGAGAGCGGAGCACGCGGCCGGAATTGATTGCTCCGGGAGCTCTGAAAAGATCGGGCTCGATGGTCTGCGCCGCGATCGACATCGGCTCGAACACGACCCGGGTGTTGGTGGCGGAGCCCAAGGAGGGCCAGCTCCGCACGGTCATGGAGCAGCGCACCTACACGCGGATCGGGAAGTCCGCCCGCAAGAACGGGACGATCCTCGATGAGAAGGTGACGGAGATCGCCGACACGGTCGCGACCCAGGTACGTCTCGCGGAGGAGGTCGGCGCGGAGGCAATCAGGACTGTCGCAACGGCCGCGATTCGCGAGGCCGATAACCGCGACGAGGTGGTCGAGGAGATCGAACGCGTCGCCGGGGTCGAGGTCGAGGTCCTGAGCGAGCACGAGGAAGGTCGGCTCGCCTTCATCGGGGCGACGAAGACGCTCGGCCATCCAACGAGCGGCGTGATCGCCGTGGTGGATGTCGGCGGCGGCTCGACCGAGGTGATCACCGGGACGATCGAGCGAGGCGTCGAGGAGGTCCACTCGTTCAAGATCGGCTCCGGGTTGCTCGCCGATACGTTCCTCGCCAGCGATCCACCGTCCGCATCCGAGCTGCGTGCGGTTCGCGAGCACATCGCCGAGTTCTTCGAGAGCGCCGACCTGCCCCAACCCGAGCAGGCGGTGGCGGTCGGCGGGAGCGCGACCTCTCTGCGCAAGGTTGTCGGGGCCGAGCTCGAGTACGAGACGCTGGAGCGCGCCATGCGGATCTTCTCCACCGACTCGGTGCCGGAGGTAGCCCGGCGCTTCGAGCTCGATCCGACGCGCGTTCGCATCCTCCCGACCGGGGTGCTGCTTCTCGAGAAGGTTTCCGAGCTGCTCGGCCGGCCGCTTCAGATCGGCAAGGGCGGGCTCCGCGAGGGCGTGATCCTCGACCTCTTGAACGGCTCGCTGACCGGCGGCACGGGCGGCGCAAGCGGCGCGGAGCTCGCGTAGCGGCCCGTACCCCGTCGATACACTCCCGCCGGTCGTGGCGAAGGCGCGCGATATCCCCGGATTGTCTGCGGAGGACTCCTACGCCGCCGCCGCGGCGAAGATCGTCGAGGTTCGATCCCAGGAGCTCGCCGACCATGCTGCCGGGGTTCTTGACACTGGCGACATCGAGCGCGTCCACGACATGCGCGTCGCGACGCGGCGCCTCCGGGCGACGCTCGAGATCTTCGAGCCGTGCTTCCCACCCAGGCAGCTCAAGGCCGACCTCAAGGACGTCAAGCAGCTCGCGGACGCTCTGGGCGAGCGGCGCGACCGCGACGTCGCGATCTCCTCCCTGGAGGGGCTCTCGGCGAAGATGCCGGCCGCCGACCAGGCCGGAATCGCGAGCCTGGTGACGAAGTTTCGCGACGAGCAACGGCAGGCCAACGAGCAGCTCGGGAGAATCGTGGTCGCCGATCGCCTCGCCGGCCTCCACGAGCGGCTGATCGAGCTCGTCTCGGAGGCGCGGGCGATGGCGCCCGAGGAGTCGCCGGCGGCCCCGCGGGACGGGAACAGGACGGACGGCCCGGCATGATGAAGGCACGTCGCGTCAAGAAGCTCGATCCCGCCAGGCCGCTCGCCGAGAACGCGGCCCGCATCGTGCGCGTGCGCCTCGATGAGCTGCGCTCGTTCATACCCCGTGCGCTCGACCCCGAAGAGATCGAGGCCCAGCACGACATGCGGATCGCGGCCAAGCGCCTGCGGTACGTGCTCGAGGCGACCGAGTTCTGCTTCGGCCGCGCCGGCGAGACGGCGCGCCGTCGCGCTCGCGACCTCCAGGACGTGCTCGGCGAGATGCACGACTGCGACGTGCTGCTTCCGCGCGTCCACGATCACGCGGCCGAGCTTCGCTTGCGGGACTCGTCGTCGATCCGGGGGCGGGCCGGCGACGCCCCCGACCTCGACCCGCGGCTGGTAGGCCTGGCGCGGCACCGCACGGCTTATCGCGGGCTCGAGTCGCTGGCCGTGTACATCCAGGCCCGGCGCGGGCTCCTGTTCGATCGCTTCGGGGAGATGTGGGCGCGCGAGGAGGAGAAGGGAACGTGGGACCGTCTCGAGCGCGCCGCCGCGCGCGTCCTCGAGGATGCCCGCGCGCGCAGACGCGCCGCCCGCCAGGCCGAGCGTGCGCGAGCGGAGCTGGCCGAGGCCGAGCGCGAAGAGCGCGAGGCGCTCGAGCGCGCCCGCCGCGCCGCCGCCGAGCTGGCCGACGCTCGCAGGACGGCCCAAACGTCCGGCGGCGGAGGCTCGCGCACCGGGCACAGCTCGACCAGCGCGTAACCGCGCTTTCACGTCCCCGTCACCACCACTTCACCCGCGCCCGGGGGACGCCGTCTAGCGTCCTGAGGCGGAATGCGATTGGTTCGCATGGTCGGGCGCGTCGCTACGCGGCGCTTGCCGACGCGGTGCTCGAGCTCGCGGGCTCCCCGAGCCTGCGCGAGCGGCTCGCGCGCCCGAGGCGGTGCAACTAAGCTTGCGCGCTAGGTCAAAGGAAGCGAGGGCTCGAGCATGGACGGTATCCCCGGATTTGCCCAGGGACCACGGCTCCTCGAGGAGGCCTACGAGGTGGCCGCCGAAGCGCATCACGGCGCGCGGCGCCGGAACAGCACCAACATCGACCACCCAGCCGAGGTCGGAAGGCTGCTGCACGACGCGGGGTACGACGACGAGGTCGTCGCCGCGGCGCTGCTGCACGACGTGATCGAGGACACCGATACCGACCTCGCGGAGGTGGGAGACCGCTTCGGCCCACGGGTCGCGGAGCTGGTATGCGTGATGACCGAGGACGCCTCGATCGAGCCCTACGAGGAGCGCAAGGCCGAGCACCGCGCACGGGTCTCGGATCACTCCACCCGCGCGGCGGCGATCTACGCCGCCGACAAGCTCGCGAAGACGAGGGCCCTCCACCATGACGGGGGTGGGAACCTCTCGGAAGCCAAGCTTGATCACTACAGACGGACGCTGATCGAGCTTCGAGAGGCCCACCCCGAGCTTCCCTTCCTCGAGGAGCTCGAGCAGGCGTTGCGGGCGCTTGATGCCGATCGCCAGCACGCCGCCCGCTCCTAGCTAGCATGGACCTGCCCTCGCGGGTCTGGAGATTGATGACCAACCGCGCCGACTCAGACCAGAGCACTCTCGTAGGAGAGGAGAAGCAAGCAGTCGAGTCCCCGCCCAGCGTCGCCGCCCGCGCAGAGCCGTCCGCGCCCGACCTCGAGGACACCTCGCTCTACTTCAACCGCGAGCTGTCGTGGCTGGACTTCAACGACCGCGTTCTCCAGCTCGCCGAGGACCCGTCCGTCCCGCTGCTCGAGCGGGTCAAGTTCTGCGCCATCTACCAGGACAACCTCGACGAGTTCTTCATGGTTCGCGTCGCCAACCTCCATGACCAGATCGAGGCGGGGCGCGACGCGCGCGGCGCGGACGGGATGAGCGCGAGGGAGCAGATCGACGCGATTCACGCCCGGGTCACCGGACTCCGGAGCCGCCTGCGCGCGTGCTTCGAGGGCGACCTTCGTCCCACTCTCGCCGAGCACGGGATCCGGCTGATTTCGGTCGCGTCCGCCAACGACGCCGAGCGCGCCGAGCTCGACAACCTGTTCCAGCGCCAGATCTTCCCGACGCTGACTCCGCTGGTGATCGGCCACGGCCGGCCGTTCCCGTACATCTCGAACCTCTCGCTGAGCCTTGGCGTCGTGCTCCGGGACCCCGACCAGCACGACGAGGTGTTCGCTCGCGTCAAGGTTCCGAAGGAGCTCCTGCGGCGCTTCCTCTCCCTCGGCGACGGGACGACGTTCGTCTCGCTCGAGGAAGTGATCGCTCACAACCTCGGGGCGCTGTTCCCGGGGATGGAGGTCGTCGACTACGCGCTGTTCCGGGTCACTCGCGACACCGACTACGACGTCTCGGATGAGGCGGACGATCTCCTTCAAGCCGTCGAGGATGAGCTGCGCCGGCGGCGCTTTGGCGAGGTCGTGCGCCTCGAGGTGGAGCGAGATATGCACCCGAGGTTCCGCGAGCAGCTCGTCAGGGCCCTCGACATCGAGGACAACCAGGTCTACGAGGCGGAGGGCCTGCTTGGAATGGACGACCTGTGGGACATCGCCGCGGTGCCAGGGTTCGAGGAGCTTCGTTATCCGTCGTTCTCCGGAGTCACCCAGCCCCGTCTGCAGGGCGAGGAGGGGAAGCCTCCGGACGTGATGGCCGCGATGCGCGACGCGGACATCCTCGTCCACCACCCGTACGACTCGTTCGAGACGTCGGTGGAGCGGTTCGTGAGGCAGGCCGTCGAGGACCCCGACGTGCTGGCGATCAAGCAGACCGTGTACCGAACGAGCCCCGACTCGCCGCTGGTCCCGGCACTGATCGAGGCTTCGGAGCGCGGCAAGCAGGCCGTATGCATGGTGGAGCTCAAGGCGCGGTTCGACGAGCAGGCGAACATCCAGTGGGCGAAGAAGCTCGAGGAAGCGGGAGTCCACGTCGTGTACGGGATCCCGTCATTGAAGACGCACTGCAAGTGCACACTCGTCGTTCGGCGCGAGGGCGACAGGGTGCGCAACTACGTCCACATCGGCACCGGCAACTACAACCCCAAGACCGCGGGCCTGTACACGGACCTGGGGCTGTTCACAGTGGACCCCGAGATCGGCGCCGACGTCGCCGAGATGTTCAACTACCTGACCGGCTACGGTCGCCCGCGGGAGTCGCGAAAGGTGCTCGTGGCACCGTTCAACCTCCAGGAGGGGATCCTGTCGGAGGTCGAACGCGCGATCGAGGCGCACTCGCCCGAGCGGCCCGCGAGGATCAGGATGAAGATGAACTCGTTGCTCGACCCGCCCTCGATTCGGGCGCTGTACCGGGCGTCCCAGGCCGGCGTGCGAGTCGAGCTCAACGTGCGGGGAATCTGCGCCCTGCGGCCCGGCGTGCCGGGCGTGTCGGAAAACATCGAGGTCGTCTCGGTTGTCGGCCGCTTCCTCGAGCACTCTCGAATCTACTCGTATGAGCACGATGGGGAGGAGGCGATCTACATCGGCTCGGCCGACCTCATGCCCCGCAACCTCTACAACCGCGTGGAGCTGACCACGCCCGTCGAGGACCCGCCCCTGCGGGCCGAGCTGGGCGACGTCCTCGACCGTTCGATGGCCGACAACACCGGAGCCTGGACGCTCGACTCGGAGGGCCGCTGGACGCGTCGCTCGCCGGACGGAGAGCCTCGGTCCGTGCAGCGCGAGCTGATCGAGCGCCACCTCGCGGGGGCTGCCGAGCCGGCCCTGTGAGCGCGATCTCGCTCATCCCCCGGGACCGGGCGTTCTTCGACCTCTTCGTCGAGGCGGGTGAGAACACGCTGCGCGCCGCGCTCCTGCTTCGGGAGATGCTCGACAAGTGGCCCGACGATCCCGGCGGCCTCGCGCGCGACATCCTCAAGGCGGAGCAGGAGGGCGACCGGATCACGCACGACATCGTCCAGCGGCTGAACACGACCTTCATCACGCCGATGGACCGCGAGGACATCTACGCGCTGGCGACCAATCTCGACGACATCGTGGACTACATCGAGGAGGGCGCCGACTTCCTCGGCCTGTACCAGATCGAGGCGCCGATGGAGCAGGCCCAGGCGATGGCCGAGGTGCTCGTGAACTCGTGCGAGCAGCTCAACGGGGCGCTCGCGAACCTACGCGGGTTCAAGGACCTGGACCGCTACTGGATCGAGATTCACCGGCTCGAGAACGACGGAGACCGGATCTCGCGCGACGCCGTGGCGTCGCTGTTCGCCAACGGGATCGATCCGATGGTCGTGATCCGGTGGAAGGACATCTTCGACGTGCTTGAGCGCGCGATCGACGCGACCGAGACCTCGGCGCACATCCTCGAGGGCATCGTCATCAAGAACGCGTAGTGCCCGCGGTGGTCCGTGTCGCGGGTAGGTTGCTCCTGAGGTGGTCTTATGAGCGATGACGTCGTTGTCGTGCTCGCCGTCGCGACCGCGCTCGCGTTCGCGTTCACGAACGGGTTCCACGACACCGCCGAGGTGATCGCGACGTCGATCTCGACCAAGGCGCTGCCGCCACGGCTCGCCGTCGCATCGGCCGCGATCCTGACCTTCGCCGGGGCGTTCATCTCGCTTCAGGTAGCGGCGACGATCGCCGACGACATGGTCGAGGTGGGCGCGGTGACGCCGGCGGTCGTGCTCGCCGGGCTCATCGGCGGGCTCGCGTGGAACCTGCTCACGTGGTACTTCGGCCTCCCCGCGAGCTCCTCGCACGCCCTGATCGGCGGTCTCGTCGGATCGACCATCGCGGCCGCCGGGGCAGACGCCGTGATCGCCGACGGCGTGGTCGGCAAGTTCCTGATCCCGGCGGTCCTGGCACCGATCGCCGCGCTCGTGGTCGGCGCGCTCGCGATCCTCGCCGCCTACCGCATCGTCGGGCGGCTGCGACCGGGGACCGTGACGCGCGGGTTTCGGCTCGGCCAGACGGTGTCGGGCGGGCTGCTCGCGCTCGCGCACGGCACCAACGACGCCCAGAAGACGATGGGGGTGATCACGCTCGCGCTGGTTGCCGGCGGGAGCCTGTCCGACGGCTCCGACGTCCCGTTCTGGGTCGTGGTCTCGGCCGCGGCCGCGATCGGCTTCGGCACCTACGGCGGCGGTTGGCGAATCATCCGGACGATGGGAATGCGGATCATCAAGATGGACGCGGCGCAGGGGTTCTCGGCCCAGAGCTCGAGCGCGGCGGTGATCCTCGCCTCGTCGTACGTCGGATTTCCGCTCTCCACCACGCACGTGATCTCGGGTGGGGTGATCGGGGCAGGCGCGGCGAGACGCCTGCCCGGAATGCGGTGGGGGGTGGCGAGCAACATCGGCTTCGCCTGGGCGCTCACCCTGCCCGCCGCCGGCGCGCTCGGAGCGGCTGCCTACGGCGTGATGCGCGCGTTCGGGACCGGCGCGGCCGGCCCGGTGATCGTCGCGGTCGGGACGGCGCTGCTGGTTGTCGCGCTGTTCGCTCGTCGCGCGCGTCAGGGAGCGCCGGTTCCGGCGGGGTGACGTGCGCTGATAGCGCTTATCGACTCCGAGGCGCTGCTAGAGAGCGCGGTCGCGTCGGTGGTCGCGGGAGTCGGGATCGCGATCGCGTTCTCGCTCGCGATCTACGGGATCGCGCGGTTTGGCGACGGGCGGCGGGGCGACGCGCCGGTGGCCGCTGGCTTCGCCGCGACGGTGACCGTGCTGGGGCTCGCTGCGTGCGTGGCGGCGATCGCCGTCGGGATCCTGATCATGGTCGGCGACAGGACCTAGTGGTGGCTCTCACAACGTCGCACCCGAAGGCACAACGTTGCGAGAGACACCACCAGCGGGCACTGGGCACTAGGATCGGGTAATGCAGACGATCCGCAACGTCGCGATTATCGCCGTGCTGGCGCTGGCGGTGGCCGCGGTCCCGGGCGGCGGAACGGCGGCCGACACGGTGCTCACGGCGTTCTCGATGGCCTTCCTCGCCGCGATCGGCTTCTTCGCCTACCGGCTCTACATGCAGAACCAGCTCACGCTCGCGACGCTGCGGGATTCGCAGCGCGCGATCCTGTTCGGCGCCTTCGCGGTGATCGCGCTGATGATCGTCGGGCTCGACGAGCTGCTCGACACGAGCGCCGGCGCGCTGGTGTGGATCGCGCTCGTCGGCGCGTCGGCGTTCGCGATCTTCCGCGTCTGGACCGACGCGAACCGCTACACCTAGGCGCCGCGGTCGCACGCGGACATCCGGCGCAACTGAACCCTTTGGTAGTCCATGGGCTACCAAACCCTGCAGTCGCCTGGTATATGCCGATCGCGGCACGGCCATTTGACGCTCCCGAGGCCGCACTTACACACTGAGCGCGCCATGCGTGCGCGCAGAGTCGCGATCTTCGGCGCGTGCCACGGCGCCCGAACGGAGCACTTGGCGAGGAGCGAGGCCAGGCCTCGGCGGAGCTGATCGCGGTGATCCCGGCCCTGCTGCTCGCCGTGCTGGTGGCGGCGCAGGTCGGCGTCCTCGGATGGGCGCTGTGGTCGGCGGGGTCGGCCGCGCGCGTGGGCGCCCGCGCCGCTCATGTGGGAGGCGACGCGGAAGCGGCCGCCCGCAGCGCGCTGCCCACGCATCTGCGCCGCGGCGCTCGCGTGGACGAGGACGACGGCGTCGGAGTGAAGGTGCGCGTCCCGACGCTGGTTCCCGGCCTGCCCCGGATCCCCCTGGAGGCGCGCGCAGGCCTCGACCCCGATCCGTCGCATGAATAAGGCTCGCGGACAGGCGTCGGTCGAGCTTCTGGCCGGCGTGCCCGCGTTGCTGCTCGCGGCCTTCGTGGCGCTTCAGCTGCTCACGGTCGGCTACTCGTTGACGCTCGCCGACGGCGCGGCCGAGGCCGGTGCTCTCGCCGTCGCTGCCGGCGAGCCGGCGCGTCCCGCGGTCCGGGCCGCGCTTCCCGGCTGGACCGACGGTCGAGTCGCGATCGAGAGGCGCGGAGGGCGGGTGAGCGTGGAGCTGCGCCCGCCCTCGCTTCTGCGGGCGCTGTCGGAGCGCCTGGCGGTCGACTCCTCCGTGTGGGTGAAGGAGCCGGCGGCCGAGCCGTGAGCCCGATCGGCGCAGCCCGGCGCACCGCGGCCGCCCTCCACGGCTTCCTGTTCGAGCCCGAGTCCACACCGGAGGATGCCGGCGGGCCACCGCCGGAGTCGGACCCGGCGGACGCGGAGCCCGTCAGCGGCACGGCAGCGCCGCCGGTGATCCTCGCGAGCGCGATCGGCGCCAGCGGCGGCGCGGCGTCGCTCGCCGCCGCGATCGGGGTGGCGGCTACCGTCGGGGCGGGCGGGGGAGCCGCGCTTCTGGTGGACGTCGCCGCGGGGCAGCGCCGCGGCCCGACGGTGCTGGCCTCGGAGGCCGCGAGGCTGCTCGAGGACCGCGTGCGCGGCCTCGGAGGCGCCTTCGAGGCGGCGGCGGCTCGCGGCAACCTCTGTCACGTCTCCCTGCCCGACGCGGAGGACCCGCTCGAGCCAGTCGCGGAGCTCCTCGCCCACGAGCTGCCCGCCTCGGCGGTGATCGTGCACATGAGCCAGGAGCTGTGGCCTCGGGCGATCGCGGACGAGCGCCTGAGCGCCGCCGCGGGAGTGCTGCGGGCCGACCTCCCGCGCGACCGGGCGCTTGCGGCGCTCGCCGTGGGGGAGCTCCGCGATCGCGGGCTGCGCGCGAAGGTCGTCTCCGACCCGCTCGGCAGGGTCGCCTCACGCCGCGCGCTCGCGGGGGTCGAGCCCGGCGGCGCGGCGTCGCGGCGAGCCGCCCGGCTCGCCCGCGCGCTGCTCGCGGGGCAGTCCGGGCAGGGGCTACCGCTCGTGCTCGGCGCGGCGGCCGCGCTGATCTTCGCCGCGCTCGTCCTCGCCGCGATCGGGGGTGCGATCACCGGCACCGCGAGGGCTCAGCGGGCCGCGGACGTCGCGGCGCTGTCGGGGGCGCGCTCGATGCGCGACGACTTCGACCGCCTCTTGGCGCCGGCGTTCCTGCCCAACGGCTCGCCCAACCCGGCGCACCTGACGAAGGCCGAATACCTCGCCCGCGCGAGGGCGGCCGTGCGCCATGCCGCGCACATGAACGAGGTGCCCGCCGGGCGGCTCCGTGTGCGGTTCCCCGACGCGGACTCGTTCGCGCCGCTGCGCGTGCGCGCGAAGGTCCAGGCCGAGGTCGATCGCGAGGCGCTCCCGGGGCCGGATCACCCGCGCGCGAGGCGCCGGGCGGGGATCCCGGTCGTCGCGAGCGCCGAGGCGGAGGCCTCGCCGCCGCCGTCGTGGAGCGGGATGCCGACCACGGCCACGGGCGGCGGGTACTCGGGGCCGCTCGTCTACCGGCAGGGGGAGGGAATGCGCCCGGACGTCGCCGCCGCGTTCGACCGCATGGCCGCCGCGGCGCGCAGGGACGGGATCGCGCTGCTGATCACGTCGGGCTTCCGCTCCGACGCGGAGCAGGCGGAGCTTTTCGAGCAAAATCCCGACCCCACTTGGGTCGCGCCGCCCGGCAAGTCGCTTCACCGCTGCGCGACCGAGCTCGACCTCGGGCCCCCGAGCGCATACGGGTGGCTGGCGCGCAACGCCGGCCGGTTCGGGTTTCTGAAGCGCTACTCGTGGGAACCGTGGCACTTCGGATATACCCGCGGGCCCCCGCCGTGCTCCGAGGCGGGGAACTCGGTCGGCGCGGGCGGCGACGGCGAGGGCGGCTCGAGCGGCGGCGTGCCGTCGTTCGTCCCCTCGCGCTACCGCGAGCCGATCATGCGCTCGGCCGCGCGCTGGAACGTGTCCGCGGCCCTGCTCGCCGCCCAGATCCTCGCCGAGTCGAACTTCAACCCGAACGCCGTCTCGCCCGCCGGCGCACAGGGGATCGCCCAGTTCATGCCGGGGACCGCCGCGTCGTACGGGTTGAAGGACCCGTTCGACCCCGAGCAGGCGATCGACGCCCAGGCCCACATGATGTCCGACCTTCTGCGCCAGTTTCGCTCGATACCGCTCGCGCTCGCCGCCTACAACGCGGGCCCCGGCGCGGTGGCGGCGTGCGACTGCATCCCCCCGTATCCCGAGACCAAGGCCTACGTCGCGCGCATCCTCGGACTGCTCGACGGCGCGGGGGCGCTGGTCGCCCCGGAGCTCGAGGTGCGGCTGGTGGAGTGAGCGCCGGCGGCGCCTGTGCGCCAGTACCGGCGTTAGATTGGCGGTTGTGGATGACCCCCGGCTGATCGCCGCGGTCTCGTAGCGTTTGGCCCGCATGCGCTCGGGACTCTTCATGCCCCTATTCGATGCGCTGGCCGACCCGGCGGTCGTCGCGCGCCTGTGCGTCGAGGCGGAGGAGGCGGGCTGGCACGGAGCCTTCGTCTGGGACAACCTGCGCTTTCAGGAGCCCGTGGTCGACGTGGCCGACCCGTGGATCACGCTGGCAGCGATGGCCACGGCCACAAAGCGAATCCGGCTCGGCCCGATGGTCACCCCACTCGCACGACGTAGGCCTGTCAAGGTCGCCCGGGAATCGGCGACGCTCGACCGGCTCAGCGACGGCCGACTCACGCTCGGCGTCGGCCTGGGGAACGACCGGTTCGCGAGCGAGTACTCGATCACCGGCGAGGAGCTCGACGACCGCCGACGCGCAAGCATGCTCGACGAGTCGCTCGAGATCCTGGCGGCCGCCTGGTCGGGCGAACTGGTGCACCACCGCGGCGAGCACTACACGGTCGACGGCATGCGTTTCCTGCCCCGGCCGGTCCAGCGGCCGGGCGTACCGGTGTGGGTCGCGGGCTATTACGGCAAGCCCAGGCCAATGCGCCGGGCGGCGCGGCACCAGGGTTTCTTCCCCATCGAGCTTGACCACCCCGCACAGCTCGCCGAGATCGTCGCCGACCTGACGGCGCTGCGCAGGGAGGCCGGCAGGGACCCCACGGAGCCCTACGACATCGTCGTCGCCCTCCCGCCTGGCAGCGATCCGGCGCCGTACGTCGCCGCAGGCGCCACGTGGTGGCTCGTCGAGTTCCCATGGGATGCGCTGTCGGTCGACCAGGTGCGCACCGTAATCCGCGACGGCCCGGCGGCTCCGGCGTAACCCGCGCGCCGTGCCCGACGCGGGACCCCGCTGCGTGCCCTTGCCTTGACACCTTCCATTTGGGAGCCTTGGCTCGACCCGCTATTGGAGGAGGAGGAGATGCCGAAGTACCGATTCGAGGCCTCATACACCGCTCAGGGTGAGGAGGGCGTGCGCAGCAAAGGCGGCACCGATCGGCGGGATGCGGTGGCCGACGCCGTGCACAGCGTGGGCGGCGAGCTCGAGTGCTTGTACTTCGAGTTCGGCGAGCACGACGTCTTTTCGATCGTCGATCTTCCCGACGACGAGGCCGCCGCAGCCGTTGCCCTGATCGCCACCGCCGCAGGAGGAGCGACGGTGAAGACGACCGTGCTGCTCACACCCGAACAGGTAGACGAGGCGGCGAACCGCGCGGTCAGCTACCGTCCGCCGGGACTCTAAGTACGGGTCGCGACTCGCCGACGCTGGTTCGAGGCGCTCGAGAACCAAGGCGATATCTGAGGTGCGCCGGCGCGGCGCGTCCCGCCTTAGCGGCACCGGACCGGTGGCGCGCATCCTCGGACTGCTCGACGGCGCGGGGGCGCTGGTCGCCCCGGAGCTCGAGGTGCGGCTGGTGGAGTGACGCGAGCCCCGCGGTTGTGTCGCGGGCCGTGCAGCGCTCGGATAACGTGCCCGCAATGCCGGGCGGTGAGGAGGACCGACGCAAGCGGCCGTTTCCGGTGACGCTGGTAGCCCTGCTCGCGCTCGGGGTCGCGATCTACAGCGCGGTCTACGGCGTGGTGATCCTGGAGGGCGGTGAAGCCGATCGGCGGGCCGACGGTGTCTTCCACCTCGCGCTTGGAGCAGGTGCGCTCGTGGCGGGCGTCGGAGCCCTTCGGTTGCGTCCCTGGGCGTGGGCCGCGTTCATGACCTGGGCCGTCGTCGGGCTCACGCACCAGATCCTGCGCTACCTCTTCTTCGGGGACCCCACCTACGCGGACATGGCGATCAACACGTTCGCGGTCCTCGCACTCAGCCCGCTCGAGGTCCAGATCGCCTTTGGGCTCAGGCACACCGAGAATGTCGAACTCTCCCGACCGACCCGCAATCCCCTCGACCGCCACTGAGCTCGAGCTCCTTCGGGCGTTCGAGCCGGTCGTGCGCTTCACGAGCGGCGAGCTGTTCTTCCCGATGGACGTCGAGCGCTACGTCGCGGCCTGCAGCCTGTGGCTCTACCACCCGGACGACCACGACGAGCAGGTGGTGCCGGAGGGAGAGCTGACGATCGAGAAGCTCGTCGAGCCGCGGAGCGCCGAGTTCGGCTCCGTGTTCTACGTCCGGCTCGTCCATCCCCTGAGCCTCGACGAGAGCGCCCGCGCGCTGAGATCTCTCCAGCATTTGAGGAGCGCTCAGAAGTACACGTTCCGCACCGGCCTCGGTCGGCTCGCGCGGGGCGGGCTCGTGCCGCGGCTGCTCGACGCGCTCTTCTCCGCCTCGCTGTTGCTGCGGGGGCGCGTGCCGAAGGCAACCGCCGCGGCCGCCGCGCTCGAGTACGCCGGAATGCAGGCGCAGGGGGAGAAGTACGTCTACCACGGCCGAGTCGTGCGGGAGGGCGGGTGGACGGTTTGCCAGTACTGGCTCTTCTACGCCTACAACAACTGGCGCTCCGGCTTTCACGGTGTCAACGACCACGAGTCCGACTGGGAGCTGGTCAGCGTCTATCTATACGAGCACGACGATCTGCTCGTGCCGGAGTGGGTCGCCTACGCGTCGCACGACTTCCACGGGGCAGACCTGCGTCGCCGCTGGGATGACAGCACCGACCTGACGCTCGACGGCTCGCACCCGGTGGTCTACGCCGGGGCGGGGTCGCACGCGTCCTACTTCCAGGTGGGCGAGTACCAGGCGGAGGTGCCGCTGACGATCCCGGAGCGCATCAGGCAGGCGCTCGAGACGCTGGAGAGGTTCTGGAGGCGGACACTGGGGCAGGTCGAAGCCGGCGAGAGCGCCTTCCGCGTCCCGTTCGTGGACTTCGCGCGCGGCGACGGCGTCAGCGTCGGCCCGGGACAGGAGAGGGAATGGCGCGCGAACCCGATCTCCGAGGCGACGCCGTGGGTCGCCGACTACCGCGGGCTGTGGGGCCTCTACGCCCAGGACCCGATCTCCGGGGAGAACGCGCCGGCGGGGCCGATGTACAACCGGGACGGCTCCCCGCGATCGTCGTGGTTCGATCCGCTCGGGTTCGCCGGGCTCGACAGCGTGCCCCCGCCCACAATCGAGCTCGAGCTTCTGGAGGACGAATGCGCCGCGCTCACCGAGCGACAAGCTGAGCTCGAGGCGCTGATCCCGAAGCGAGCGGCAACGCTCCAGCGGCTCGGGACCCGGCTCGAGAGCATGGAGGGAACCCCGCATCTCGCAGAGCCGCACGAGCGGCTCGTGGGCGAGACGGCGCGCCAAGCGGCCGAGCTGAAGTCGCTCCGAGGCGAGCAGTCGGAGATCGACGCGCTGCTCGATCGCATGGTCCTCAGGTCGGAGCGGCTTCGGGCAGGCCGCCGCGACGACCCGCGAGCCCACATCCAGAATGCCGCCGAGCCGATGCCCCCGGCGCAGATGCGCTTCAGCCGGGCAGCGGAGATCTGGGCCGCGATCAGCCTCAGCCTCCTGCTCGTCGGCCTTGTGGCGCTGATCGAATTCGCCCCCGAGGACGCCTGGGCCGGCGCGCTCGTCCTCTTGATCGCCCTCGTCGTGGGTGAGTCGATCCTGCGCGCGACCTTCGTCCGCACGGTGAACCGCGTCGCCGTGATCCTGGCGCTCGTCGCGACGGTGATCCTCCTGGTCCACTTCTGGAAGGAGGTGCTGGTCGGCGCCCTCGTCGCGCTGGCGGCCTTCCTGATCCTGCAGCGGGTGCGAGAGCTCCGCGCGTGACGTAGTGTGCCGGGCGTGTCGGTGATCGAGGTTCAGGGAATCGAGGGCCTCAAGGGGCTTCTCGGCCAGAAGATCGGGCCGAGCGAGTGGCGCGAGGTCACTCAGGAGATGATCGACGAGTTTGCCGAGTTGTCGGGCGACGACCAGTGGATCCACGTCGACGTCGAGCGCGCGAAGACCGAGAGCCCGTTCGGGACCACGGTCGCGCACGGCAACCTCACCCTGTCGATGATCGACGGGTTCCGCCGCGGATTGATCGCCTCGACCGGGTTCAAGCTCGGCGTCAACTACGGATGGAACCGGGTGCGCTTCCCGGCCCCGGTGCCGTCCGGCTCCCGGATCAGGGCGACGGCGGAGGTGACCGAGGTCGAGGACGTCGGCGGCGGGTGGTGGCAGGTCGTCACGCGGTTCACGGTCGAGGTCGAGGGCTCCGACAAGCCGGCCTGCGTCGCCGACAGCGTCGGTCGCGCCCTGCCCGAGTAGCGGCGCCCCTCCGGCTTGACTCCGGACCAGCCGGTGGAGATCGAGGCGGCCGGCGGGGTCGTCGTCCGCGAGCGCGAGGGAGGGGAGAAGGAGGTCGCGGTCGTCCACAGGCCGAAATACGACGACTGGTCGCTGCCGAAGGGCAAGCTCCACCCGGACGAGGAATGGCGCGAAGCGGCGCTGCGGGAGGTCGCGGAGGAAACCGGGCTGCTGTGCGAGGTCGTCGCGGAGCTCGGCACGACGTGGTACGTAGACCGCAAGGGACGGCCGAAGCAGGTTCGGTGGTGGCTGATGCGACCCCTGGGGGGTGAGTTCGAGCCCTCGGACGAGGTCGACGAGCTGCGTTGGATCCCGCTCGAGCGCGCGGCGGTGGTGCTCGACTACGAGCAGGACCGCGAGCTCGTCGCGGCCGCCGGCGCTATCGACCCTTGAATTCCGGCTCGTCGCCGGCGAAGAAAGCCGTGACGCCGTCGCGCAGGTCCTCCGTCGCCATGCTGTCCGCGATGCCGTGGCGCTCGAGCTGGAGGTGCTCGGTGAGCGAGTGGTCGAGGCTCTCGTTCGCGAGCTTCTTCGACATCCGCACGTAGTGCGGGGCCTTCGCAGCGAGCTCCTCCGCCTTCGCGCGCGCCTCCTCGATCAGCTTGTCCGCCGGAGCAACGTAGGAGACTAGCCCGAGCTCGAGTGCCTCCTGCGGCGAGATCATCGGGTCCTCGAGCAGCAGCTGCTTCGCCTTCGCCGGGCCGACGACCCTCGGCAGGAAGTAGGTCATCCCGCCGTCGGGCGACGCGCCGATGCGGCCGTACGCGATCACGAACAACGAGTCCTCGGATGCGATCCGGATGTCGCACGCGAGCGCGAGCGAAAACCCGGCCCCCGCGGCCGCACCGTTGACCGCCGCGATCACCGGATACGGAATGCGCTGGAAGTCGACGATCCCCTGGTGAAGGACCTCGGCGCCCCGCCGGACGCTCGATGGAAGGTCGATCTCGTCGTCCTCGACGCCGCGCTTGAACCAGTTGACGTCGCCGCCGGCCGAGAAAGCGCGGTCTCCGGCGCCGGTGACGATCAGCGCGCGCAGCGGCGCCCGGTCGGCGAGCCACGCCGCCGCTTCGGCGAACTCACCGATCATCTCCGGGCTGAGCGCGTTGAGGGCGTCGGGACGGTCGAGTGTCAGCGTCCCGACCTCGCCGGCGATATCGATCCGCAGCGTTTCGAGCTCCGGAGGGCCGATCGTCTCGGTGGCCATCTGAGCGGAGCCTAACCTGTCTGGAGATGGCGAAGACAGCCGACACGCTCGACGAACAGAGGCGAGACCTGCCCGATCAGCCGGGTGTCTACTTGTTCAGCGACTCGAGGGGACGCGTGATCTACGTCGGGAAGGCGCGCTCGATCCGCAAGCGCGTCGCATCCCACTTCTCCAAGCAGCAGGCGTCGGGCCTCGGGGACCTCACGCGTGAGATCGAGGGCATCGACTTCATGGTCACCGAGACCGAGGCGGAGGCGCTGCTCGCCGAGCAGCAGTTCATCAAGCGCCATCGCCCGCGGTTCAACATCCGGCTCCGCGACGACAAGTCGTACCCCTATGTCGGGGTCAGCCTCGACGAGGAGTTTCCACGCGTGTACTTCACGCGCGAGCGCCACCGACCCAACCGCGCCTATTTCGGGCCGTTCTCGAGCGCGAAGCGGGTCCGCGAGACGCTCGACCTGCTCGGGAAGCTGTTCCAGTACCGGACCTGCGAGGGTCCGGAGCCGGGACGGCGCTCCGGCGTCCCCTGCCTCGACTACTACATCAAGCGCTGTCAGGCGCCGTGCGTCGGGTACATCGACCGCGACGAGTACCGTCGCAACATCGAGGCGATCATGGACTTCCTCTCGGGTCGCTACCGCGAGATCGAGCGCGACCTCGAGCGGGAGATGTCCGCCGCCGCCGAGGCGCAGGAGTTCGAGCGCGCGGCGACCTACCGCGACCGCCTCGCCGCGGTCCGGTCGCTGATGCAGCGCCAGCGGATCGCCGGCGAGGTGATCGGAACCGCCGATCTGATCGGCGTCGCGGTCGACGGCGCCGACGCCCACGCGCAGGTGTTCCAGGTTCGCGACGGGGTGTTCGCCGAGCGCCAGGGCTTCTACCTCGACAACCGCGCCGAGCGCGACGAGGCCGAGGTGACCGAGCAGTTCATCGCCCAGTACTACTCCGCGGCCCCGTCCGTGCCCCGGCTGGTGGTGTTGGGGCCGGCGATGCGCGACCGCACGGAGCTCCTCGAGCAGGCGCTCGAGAGCAGGCGCGACGGCTCGGTTGAGGTTCGGGTGGCGGAGCGCGGCGACAAGCGCCGACTGCGGGAGCTCGCCGAGCGCAACGCGAAGCTGGCGCTCGCGCAGGACCAGATGCGCCGCGAGCGCCGCCGCCAGCAGCGGGTCGACGCGCTCGAGGCGCTCGCGGACGCGCTAGGCCTCGAGCAGCTGCCGATCCGGATCGAGGGGTTCGACGTCTCCAACCTCGGCGCCGAGCACACTGTCGCCTCGATGGTCGTGTTCGAGGGCGGGACGCCGAAGAAGGCGCACTACCGCAAGTTCAAGGTCCGGGGTGCCGGTCCCGACGACGTCAGTTCGATCTCCGAGGTCCTCGAGCGCCGCATGGCCCGCTACGTCGACCAGGCCGATCTCTCGCCGCACGACGCCGAGCGCGACGGGAGCTTCGCGACGCTCCCGGGGCTGATCGTGATCGACGGCGGCAAGGGCCAGCTCTCCGCCGGGATGCGCGTCCTCGGCCCGCTCGCCGAGCGCGGCGCCACTGTGATCGGGCTGGCGAAGCGGATCGAGGAGGTGTTCCTGCCGGGCCGATCGGACCCGGTCCCGATCCCGCGCGACTCCGAGGGGCTGCGGCTGCTTCAGCGCGTGCGCGACGAGGCGCACAGGTTCGCGGTCGAGTTCCATCGCGAGCGGCGTGACAAGGCGATGCGCCACTCGGTGTTCGACGAGCTGCACGGCGTCGGTCCGGTCCGCAAGCGTGCCCTGCTGAGCCACTTCGGCTCCCCGGACCGGTTCCTGCGCGCGAGCAGGGAGGAGCTGGAGGCGGTGCCCGGTATCCCGGGCAAGCTGGCGCGGGATATTCACAAGCAACTTCACCGGGCGGGCTAGCGTGAGTCGGGCAAGGGACATGTCCACACGCTCCGCATCGACGAAACCCGAATCGATTCCCGGGGTCGATCTCGTCGTGATCACCGGCTACTCCGGCGCCGGCAAGACGGAGGCGATCGCGGCGTTCGAGGACGGCGGGTACTTCTGCGTCGACAACCTGCCGCCGCGGATGATCGGCGCGCTCGGCGAGCTGTTCCGCCACGAGGGAAGCCATGTGCGCCGGGCCGCGGTCGTCTCAGACGTGCGCGGGGGCGAGTACTTCGACGAGCTCGTCGGCGTGCTCGAACACCTCGAGGCGGACGGGTTGGAGCCCACGGTCATCTTCCTCGAGGCGGACGAGCGCACCCTCGTCGATCGGTTCAAGGAGACCCGGCGCCGGCATCCGCTCGCGCCCGAGGGCCGGGTGATCGACGGGATCCGCGCCGAGCAGTCGATTCTGGGGCCGCTGCGCGAGCTCGCCGATGTCGTCATGGACACCACCGATCTCACCGGCGCGACGCTGCGGCGCCGGATCACGACCGAGATCCTCGGCCGCGACGGCGCCGGGCGGCTGGCGATGACGATCCTCACATTCGGGTTCAAGCACGGGCCTCCGCGTGACGCCGACCTCGTGCTCGACGTCCGCTTCCTCCCCAACCCGCACTATCGCGAGGATCTGCGCCCGCTCACCGGGCGCGATCCGGCGGTGATCGCGCACGTCGAGTCGGGCGAGCTCGCCTCCGGGTTCTACGACCGCATGCTCCCGATGCTCGACTTCCTGCTTCCCGCCTACGTCGCCGAGGGCAAGACGCATCTCACGCTCGCGATCGGCTGCACCGGCGGGCGCCACCGGTCTGTGTGCGTCGCGGACCGCGTGGCCGCGCACCTGGAGGACCGCGACGACGTTCGCCTTCGCGTCGTCCACCGCGACGTCGACCTCGACTAGACTCGCCGGGTGCCGGACCCGGTTATCTCCGTCCGCGAGCTGCGGAAGTCGTACGGCGACGTCGAAGCCGTCCGGGGCATCGACCTCGAGGTGGCCGCGGGGGAGATATTCGCGTTCGTCGGACCCAACGGGGCGGGCAAGACGACCACGGTCGAGATCCTCGAGGGCTACAGGGCGCGGACCGGGGGCGAGGCGATCGTGCTCGATACCGACCCGGCATCAGCGGGGCGCGAGTGGCGCGAGCGAGTCGGGATCGTGCTCCAGGAGTGCCGGATGCAGCCCGAGCTCACCGTTCGGGAGACGGTCGAGCAGTACGCCGGCTACTACCGCCGGCCGCGCCCGGTCCGCGAGACGATCGATCTGGTGGGCCTGACGGACAAGGCCGCGGCCAGGGCAGGCAAGCTGTCGGGGGGCCAGCAGCGGCGCCTCGACGTCGCGGTGGCGCTGATCGGGGACCCGGAGCTGCTGTTCCTCGACGAGCCGACGACCGGGTTCGACCCGACGGCGAGGCGCCACGCGTGGGGGATGATCGCCAGCCTTCGCGAGCTGGGCAAGACAGTGTTCCTCACCACTCACTACATGGAGGAGGCGCAGGAGCTCGCCGACCGGGTGGCGATCATCGCGAGCGGCCGCATCGTCGCCGAGGGACCGCCGGACGAGCTCGCGGGCGCGGATGAAACGGTCGAGGTCCGATTCCGGATGCCGCCGGACGTCGCGATCGAGGAGCTCCCTGGAGCCGCCCGCACCGGGCACAAGTCCAACGGCGTCGTCGAGATCCACACCGATCGGCCGGTCGAGGCCCTGCACGAGCTCACCGAGTGGGCGCTGGAGCGCGGTGTCGGCCTTCCCGCCCTCGAGGTCCGCCGCGCGAGCCTCGAGGACGTGTACCTGAGGCTGACCGACGAGGGTGACCAATGAGCGGCGCCGCCCTCGTCTTTCACCAGTTCCGCTACGACCAGAAGACGTTCTGGCGCGATCCGGCGTCGGTCTTCTTCACCGTGCTGCTGCCGCTCATCTTCCTTTTCATCTTCGCGACGATCTTCGGCAACGAGACGATCGAGGAGCTCGGTGGGATCAAGACGAGCACGTACTACGTGCCGTCCATCATCACGCTGGCGGTGGTCTCGGCGACGATGGTCAGCCCCGCGATCTCGCTCACCCAGGATCGTGAGAACGGGGTGCTGAAGCGGGTGCGTGGCACCCCGCTTCCGAGCTGGGTGTTCATCGCGGGCCGGGTCGGGAACGCCGTCGTGATCTCGCTGCTGATGGCGGTCGTGCTCTCCCTGATCGGACGAGTCGTCTACGACGTGGCGATCCCGGATTCCACCCTTCCCGCCGTGCTGCTCACGCTCGTGGTTGGGGCGGCGGCCTTCAACTGCATCGGCATCGCCCTCACGGTGGCGATCCCGTCCCAGGACGCGGCGCCCGCGGTCACGAACGCGGTCGCGTTGCCCCTGTACTTCATCTCGGGAATCTTCATTCCCGAGACCGAGATCCCGGACGGCGTTCTCCAGGTCGCCGACGTGTTCCCGTTCCGCCACTTCTTCGAGGCGTTGTTCGACGCCTTCGATCCGGCGACCACGGGGAGCGGGCTCGAGCTCGGGAACCTCGCCGTCGTGGTGCTGTGGGGGGCCGCCGCGCTCCTGATCGCCGCGCGGTGGTTCCGGTGGACCCCGCACGGCGAGTAGTGCTTCCGGAGGGGTTCGAATCGCCGTGTGCGGGTAGATTGCGAGCATGATCCAACACGTCACGCTGGAGGTGTCCGACCTCGAGCGCAGCGCGAGCTTCTACGACGCGGTCCTCGCGCCGCTCGGGTGGCGGCGCCACGGCGACGCCACGCCCCGGGTCGGATGGGGGATCGCCAGGCCGTGGATCTTCATCGAGCAGGGCGACGATGCATCGCCAGGGACCGAGCGAGTGTGCTTCACCGCCTCGGGGATGGCGGCGGTGAGGGCCGTGTGGGAAGCAGGCCTCGCGGCCGGTGGCAAGGACGACGGCGAGCCGGCTCAGAGGGCCGAGTTCGGTCCGTCTTACTTCTGTGCCTACCTGCGCGACCCCGACGGCTACCGGCTCGAGGTCGCCATCGGCTCAGATTGAGCTAGGTTAGGTCGGGAACGGCATAGCCGTATGAGCTGAGCGACCACCAGACAGGAGGACAGATGGCAGTCAGGGTGGGGATCAACGGGTTCGGCCGCATCGGGCGCAATCTGTTCCGGGCCGCGCACGAGGCGGGGGCGGACCTCGACTTCGTCGCCGTCAACGACATCACCGACCCGGACACCCTTGCGCACCTGCTCAAGTTCGACTCGACCCTCGGCCGCTTCCCGGGCCGGGTCGAGGCCACCGACGAGGCGATCTCGGTCGACGGGAGCGAGATCAAGGTGCTCGCGGAGCGCGATCCCGCCGAGCTCCCGTGGTCCGATCTCGGGGTCGAGGTGGTGATCGAGTCGACCGGCCTGTTCACCAAGCGCGACGATGCCGCCAAGCACCTCGACGCGGGCGCGCGCAAGGTGATCATCACCGCACCGGCGAAGGAGCCCGACGTGACCGTCGCGCTCGGCGTCAACTTCGACGCCGCGTACGACCCCGACCAGCACCACATCATCTCCAACGCGTCGTGCACCACGAACTGCCTGGCGCCGCTCGCGAAGGTGATCCACGACACGGTGGGGATCGAGCGCGGGCTGATGACCACCATTCACGCGTACACGGCCGACCAGCGGCTCCAGGACCTGCCGCACAAGGACCCACGCCGCGCACGGGCGGCGGCGATCAACCTGATCCCGACCAGCACCGGCGCTGCGAAGGCGATCGGGCTCGTGCTCCCGGAGCTGGACGGGAAGCTCAACGGGGTGGCGGTGCGGGCCCCCGTCGCCGTCGGCTCGGTCGTCGACCTCGTGTGCGAGGTCGGCCGCGACACCTCGATCGAAGAGGTCAACGACGCGGCGAGCGCGGCGGCGGAAGGCCCACTCCAGGGCATCCTCTCCTACACCGAGGACCCGATCGTCTCCACCGACATCGTCCATGACCCGCACTCTTCGATCTTCGACGCCGGGCAGACGATGGTGCTCGAGGGCCGGATGCTGAAGGCGGTCGCGTGGTACGACAACGAGTGGGGGTATTCGAACCGCTGCGTCGAGCTCGCGGAGAAGGTGCTTCAGGCGAAGCCCGCCGCCGTCGCTTAACTCAGCGCCCTTCGAGGTGAGCACCTTCACCAAGGCGAGCGTCCGCGACGCCCCGGTCGCCGATCGGCGGGTGCTGCTGCGAGCGGATCTCAACGTTCCGCTCGAGGGTGGTGAGGTCGAGGACGATACGCGCATCCGCGCCGCGCTACCGACGATCGAGCTGTTGGCGGAGCGGGGAGCCGCGACGGTGCTGTGCTCGCATCTCGGGCGCCCCAAGGGTGTCGACCCCGAGCTCTCGATGGCGCCCGTCGCCCGGCGGCTCGGGGAGCTGATCGGCGCCGAGGTCCCGCTCGCGCCCGCGGTCGTCGGCGACGATGTCCTGAGCCTCGCCGAGGGCCTCGAGCCCGGCGGCATCCTGTGTCTCGAGAACACCCGCTTCGAGCCGGGCGAGACGAGCAACGATCCCGGGCTCGCCGATGCCCTCGCCGCGCTTGCGGAGCTGTACGTCAACGACGCCTTCGCGGCGGCACACCGCGCGCACGCGAGCACCGAGGGCGTCGCCCATCGGCTGCCCGCGTACGCCGGGCTGCTGCTCGAGCGCGAGGTAGTGGAGCTGAGCGCCGTGCGCGACGATCCCGTGCCGCCGCTAGTGGTGGCGCTCGGGGGTGCGAAGGTGAGCGACAAGATCGGCGCGATCGAGCGCTTCCTCGCGACGGCCGAGCGGATCCTGATCGGCGGCGCGATGTGCTTCAGCTTCTTCCGCGCCCAGGGGCGCCCGACCGGCGACTCGCTCGTCGACGACGACGGCGTCGAGCTCGGCGCGGCGCGCCCTGGAGCGGGCAACCGCCCTCGATTACGAGCTGCGCCTGCCCGTCGATCTCGTCCTGGGGCGCTCGTTCGCCGCCGACACCGAGCGCCGCGAGCTCGACGGCGTCGACGTCCCCGCCGGGTGGATGGGACTCGACATCGGAACTCGCACGGCGGCCTCGTACGCGGAGGCGATCTCGGCGGCCGGGACGGTGTTCTGGAACGGTCCGATGGGGGCGTTCGAGCTCGCGCCGTTCGCGGGCGGTACGCGCGCGGTCGCCGAGGCGGTGGCGGCCGCTCCCGGCAGGACGGTGGTCGGCGGCGGCGACTCGATCGCGGCGCTGAACGAGTTCGGGCTCGCGGACGATGTCGACTGGGTCTCGACCGGGGGAGGCGCCTCGCTGGAGCTGATGGAGGGGCGCGCGCTCCCAGGGGTCGAGGCGCTGATGGACACGGGGGCTCCGCCCCCTCGCCGCGCGTCCATGCGCGGCTCCCCCGGTCAGGAGCAATCCGTTGACTAGCGCTCGAACGCCAGTTGTCGCGGCGAACTGGAAGATGCACAAGACGATCGAGGAGACCGAGGCGTTCCTCGGCGATTTCCTGCCGCGGGTCGCCGAGGTGAGCGAGACCGAGATCGTGATCTGCCCGTCCTACCTCGCGCTCCAAGCCGCGGTCGAGCGGTGCGCGCAGACGAGGGTCCGCGTCGCGGCCCAGAACATGCACGAGGAGAACGAGGGCGCTTTCACCGGCGAGGTGTCGGCGCCGATGCTGGAGGAGATCGGCGTGGGCGGGGTGGTGCTCGGCCACTCCGAGCGTCGCACGTATTTCGCCGAGACCGACGAGGCGCTGGCGCGCAAGGTCCCGGCCGCGCTCGCGGCCCGCCTGCGGCCGATCCTGTGCGTGGGGGAGACGGAGTCCCAGCGCGAGGCCGATGCCACCGAGGACGTGCTGCGGCGCCAGGTCGACGCGGACCTCGCCGGGGTAGAGGACGGCCGCCTGGCCGAGGTGGTGATCGCGTACGAGCCGGTGTGGGCGATCGGAACCGGCAAGACGGCAAGTCCAGACCAGGCCGGGGAGGCGATCGGCCTGATCCGCTCGCTCATAGGCGCGCGGAGCGCGGACGCCGCGGACTCGATCCGGATCCTCTACGGCGGCTCGGTGAGCACTGAGAACGCGGCCGAGCTCCTCGGCCGCGCGCAGATCGACGGCGCGCTCGTCGGCGGCGCGAGCCTCGATCCCGACAGCTTCGCGCGCATCGTCACGGCGGCCCGGTGACCCGCGTCGAGCCCGTGCCGTCCGTGGCCCTCGTCGTCCTCGATGGCTGGGGTCTCGCCCCGCCGGGGCCGGGCAACGCCATCAGCCAGGCCTCCACACCGACCTTCGACGCGCTCTGGGAGCGCTACCCCCACACCGAGCTCGACGCGTCCGGCAGGGCCGTCGGCCTACCCGACGGCCAGATGGGCAACTCCGAGGTCGGTCACATGAACCTCGGCGCCGGCGCGATCGTGAAGCAGGACCTGCTGCGGATCAACGAGGCGATCGCTGACGGCAGCTTCTTCGAGAACGAGGTCCTGACTGGGATCTGCGAGCGCGCGCGTTCGGGTCCCCGTGGCCGCCTGCACCTGCTGGGCCTGGTCTCCGACGGCGGAGTTCACTCGGGATGGGAGCACATCGAGGCTTGCATCGAACTCGCGGCGGCCGAGGGGGTGCCGGAACTGGTCGTGCACGCGTTCACCGACGGCCGCGACACGCTCCCGGACTCGGCGGTCGGCTACATCGAGGAGCTCGAACGCTGGCTTCGCCACGCCGGCCGGATCGGCACGGTGAGCGGGCGCTACTACGCGATGGACCGCGACCGTCGCTGGGAGCGCACCAAGCTCGCCTACGACGCGATCGTGCACGCGGACGGCCTCCACGCCCCGAGCGCCGCCGAGGCGGTGCGGAGCTCCCACGAGCGCGGGGAGAGCGACGAGTTCGTCCGGCCGACGGTGATCGGGGACTACTACGGGGTGGCCGACGGCGACGCGGCGCTGTTCTTCAACTTCCGACCCGATCGAATGCGCCAGCTCGTCCGCGCCTTCGGCGAGCCGGACTTCCACGAGTTTCCCCGCGGGGCGGCCCCGCAAGTCGCGATCGCCACGATGACCGAGTACCAGGAGGGGTGGAGCTATCCGGTCGCGTTCCCGCCCAGCCCGCCCGCCGTGACGCTCGCGTCGGTGCTCGCGGAGCGCGGTGAGCGCCAGCTTCACGTCGCCGAGACGGAGAAGTACGCCCACGTGACGTACTTCTTCAACGGCGGCAGAGAGGAGGAGTGGCAGGGGGAGGATCGTTGCCTCGTCGACTCGCCACGAGACGTGCCCACCTACGACCTCCGGCCCGAGATGAGCGCCGCCGCCGCCGCCGCCGCGTTCCGCGAGCGCTGGGAGCAGGACGGCTACCGGTTCGGGCTCATCAACTTCGCCAACCCGGACATGGTCGGCCACACCGGTGACATTCCCGCGGCGATTGCCGCGATCGAGACCGTGGACCGCTGCCTCGACGAGGTCATGGGAGCCGTCTGGCGCTCGGGCGGGGCGTGCATCGTCACCGCCGACCACGGCAATGCGGACAACATGCTCGAGCCGGACGGCTCACCGAACACGGCGCACTCGACGAACCCGGTGCCGTTGATCGTCAGCGTAGAGGGCTTGAGGCTGCGCGACGGCGGGATCCTCCCCGACGTCGCGCCCACGGTGCTCGAGCTGCTCGCGATCGGGCAGCCGCCCGAGATGACGGGTCGTTCGCTGATAGAGGGCTAGTGGTGGCTGCCGCCGTTACCCTTTCCCCGCTTGGCAGGTCTTCTCGAGGCCATTCGTCGTCGCCCGGAGCTCGTCGCGGTGTGCACGCTGATCGTCCCCGCGATCGTGCTCGTCGTGTCGCTGCGCGAGCAGCCGACCTACGAGGCGACGGCCACGATCCAGGTTCCGGCTGGGGAGGAGGCGGGAGGCGGCCCGCTCGAGCTCGCCGGCTCCGACGAGATCGCCTCGGCGACCGCCGAGCGGGTGGCGGTCGACCCCGCGCTCGTGTCCGACTCCGTTGCCGTCGAGACGGGGGACGCGCCCGACGAGTACACCGTCGAGGCGAGCGCGGACACCCCGACGCTCGCGGCCCGGCTCGCGAGCGGGTTCGCGGAGGAGCTCGTCGACGCCTCAAGCGGGGGTGCCGACGGGGCTGAGGTAGTCGAGGCGGCCGAGGCCCCGGAAGCCCCGGTCTCTCCGCGAACCGTGCGCAACACGCTGATCGGGCTGGTCGCGGGACTGCTGGTCGGGGTCGCCGCGGCGCTCGTGGCGAGCGCCCGCGACCGCCGCGTGCCCGAGCCGGAGCGACCAGACGAGACCGAGCTGACCGACGAGACCGACGAGACCGAGCTGACTGGCGAGACCGACGAGGCCGACGAGACCAAGCTGGCCGAGCATGGCACGGTGCCGATCGGCGTCGCGCGGTCCCGAACAAGCGCTCCTCCCCCGGAGCCCGACAAAGGCGCCGCTCCGCCGGAGCCCGACGGACCCGTCGACCTCAACGAGGTGACTTACGAGGAGCTCCGCGCGCTCGATCTCACGATGACTCAGGCCAGGCGCCTGCTCGCCTATCGGGACCGGCGCGGCGGATTCAGCTCGCTGAGCGATATCGACGAGGTGCCCGGCTTTCCGGAGTACGTGCGCGAAGGCCTCAAGCGCCGCGGCTCCCTATAGGTCGTAGCGGGCGAGGTCCGAGCGCAGGCGCTCGCTGTCCTCGGGATCGATCCCCTTCTCGTCGACAGCGGTCTCGGGCGCGGCGGGGCGCCGGCGCCACCGTCTCACCCCGATCGCGAGCGCGATAGCCGCGAGCACGATGCCCGCTCCCGGAACCGCCCACGCCGCGAGGTCGAATCCCTCCGATTCGGGTGTCGCCAGGACCTCGGACCCGTACTCCCGCACGAGCGCGTCCTTGATCTCGTCTTTGGTCTGACCCCGGGCGATCAGCCGGCGGATGAACGCGCGCTCACGCTCGGCCTGGGGTGCGGCGGCGAGGTTGAGAGGCGTGCCGCAGATCGGGCACATGACCTCGTCCTCGATGTCGGTCAACGACGCACGCGGCTCCGCGGCGCCGGCGGGCACGGCTGCGATCGCGCCAACCGCCGCGACGAGCGCGAGCAGGGCGGCGAAGCGCCTCATCGAATCATCGGCTCCACGAACCGGTCGAGGTACTCCTCGTCCACCGGTCCCCTGCGAATCAGGGCGAGGTCACCCTGCGGGTCGACGAGGTAGGACTCGGGCAGGCCCGTCGCGCCGTACTCCTCCTCCGAGAGCGGGCTGTCGCCGTCGGGGTCGCGGAGCTGCGGGTACGTGATGTCGAGCTCGCGCACGAAGCCGAGCGCGTCGTCGGTCAGGTCCTGGGTGTCGATGCCAAGCACGACCACGCCACGGTCGCGGTTGCGCTCGTAGAACTCCTCGAGCGCCGGCGCCTCGTCCTCGCACGGCGCGCACCACGACGCCCAGAAGTTGACCAGTACCCACTCGCCGCGGTAGTCGGCGATGCTCCCCGTCCCCTCACCGTCTAGCCGTGGAAGCTCGACCCCGGGAGCCGGCTCCCCGACCGCCAGGCTCTCGCTCTCCTTCGCGACGAGCCCGAATCCCAGCAGCCCGATCACCGCGAGGACCGCGATCACGACCACGAACGCGCGCGCACTCACGCGAGGAAGGGTAGACAGCGAGACCCGCCGCCACGACCGTAGAATCTGGCCCCCCAGCGGACGTAGCTCACCTGGTAGAGCGCGAGCTTCCCAAGCTCGAGGTAGCGGGTTCGAGTCCCGTCGTCCGCTTGTGTTGAGCGTCCCCGCCGGTTTGCGTCAGATCGCGACGAGGGATGCTCTTTTCGTAGGCGGGGAGCCAGTTTCGCCTGATGGGCCGCTCCGCCGCGCCGAGTCCGCCCTTCGCGCGCTGGCGGCCGACCGGTAGCAGACTGGTGGCTGGGGGTTCGAGAGCGTTACCGTTGCTGCCAGCTCGGCGCCGTACCGCGGTCGGAGATTGCTCAGCCCGATCACAGACCACCTAGAGAAGGAGGAACAGATGGGAAAGATCGCCCTAAGCCAGAGCTACTCGCTCGACGGGGTCATGCAGGCGCCCGGCGGCCCCGATGAGGATCGCCGCGGCGGCTTCGAACACGGGGGCTGGGCCATGGACTTCGACTTCAACTACTCCGAAGAGGTCGGGCTCGAGCAGGCGCAGAACTGCGAGGCCCTCCTGCTCGGACGGGTCACCTACGAGACCTTGCAGGCCTACTGGCCCAATGCGGAAGGCAAGCTCGCCGACAGGCTGAACGAGTTGCCGAAGTACGTCGTCTCCTCGACGCTCACGGACCCGGCCTGGAACGCGACCGTGCTGGGCGACGACTGGCCGGAGGACGTGGCCAGGCTGCGGAAGGAGCTCGACGGCGACATCGTCGTCTATGGCAGCCGTCGCCTCTCGCAGGCCCTGATCGAGATGGGGCTGGTGGACGAGCTGCGCCTACTGGTCGGGCCGGTGGTGCTCGGTTCCGGAGCTCGCCTGTTCGCGGAGACGCAGGACAAGATCCCTCTGCGCCTGGTCGAATCGCGTCCGCTCGGGGGCGGCGTGGTGAACATGGTCTATGCACCTGCCACGACGGACGGGTGATGCGGACTCTCGGGATCAACTCGCGGGGGGACCTCCGACCGATTCTCCGACAGAACTAGACGAGTGCGCCCGCGGTCGGGCGCGCCGCTTCGCCTTGCAAGCGAGCAATTGGGGAGAGTGCCTCCTAGGCACGAATGGCGGTCTAGTTAGTCCCGTCGTCCGCTTATCACGAGGACCCCCGTCAGGTCCTGTCAGGGACCCTGCCACGACACCGATGAGTTTCGACCCTGAGACCGCTCTCAATCGATAGACGCGGTTCCCCCGAACACCGAGAGAAGGAGAAGAAGCCATGGGAAAGATCGTCATGAGCGACAACGTCTCGCTCGACGGAGTCATCCAGGACCCGGCCGGTGACGAGGGCTTCACGCGCGGCGGCTGGGTCGGTCGGATCGCGGCCCTCCCAGAGGTGGCCAAGGTCGCGCTCGACGAGGCGCTGGGCACCGAGGCCCTGCTGCTGGGCCGGCGGAGCTACGAGTGGTTCGCCGCGCGGTGGCCATCCCGGAGCGGCGAGTTGGCGGACAGGTTGAATAGCCTGCCCAAGTACGTCGTCTCCTCGACCCTCGAGGAACCCGACTGGAACAACACGACGGTACTGAAGGGCGACGTGGTGAACGAGGTCTCGAAGCTGAAGCAGGAGCTGGACGGGGAAATCAATGTCCCCGCCAGCTTCCAGCTCGCGCGCACGCTGATCGAGCACGACCTCGTCGACGAGCTGCGGCTGAAGATCTTCCCGGTCGTGCTCGGGGCCGGCGAGCGCCTCTTCGGCGAGCTGAGCGACAAGAAGACGGTGCGGCTCACCGACTCGAGGACCGTCGGTGACGGCGTCGCCATCCTCACATACGAGCCGGTCCGAGACCCCGGTCAGGGCGAGCAAGACGTCCCGGCGATGACCGGTTCGGAAGCCGAGTAGCTACCGCGCCGCGGGTGGTATCAACGGGCAAGACCCCAAGATAGGAGGCAACCGCGATGACGGATCACAAGATCGCCAGCCGCGAGGAGTGGCAGGCCGCCCGCGACGAGCTGCTGCGACGCGAGAAGGAGCACATGCGGATCGGCGACGAGCTCGCCCAGGAGCGCCGCGAGCTGCCGTGGGTGCCGATCGAGAAGGAGTACCGGTTCGACACCGACGAGGGCACGCGGACGCTGGCGGAGCTGTTCGACGGTCGCTCCCAGCTCCTCGTCTACCACGCCATGTTCGGGCCGAGCTTCGATGCCGCTCTGCCCCGCCTGCTCGTCGATGGCCGACACCATGGACGGCGTCCTTCCGCACGTCAATGCGCGCGACGCGACGATGCTCCTCGTCTCGCGCGCGCCGCTCGAGAGGCTCCAGGCCTACAAGCGGAGGATGGGCTGGAGCATTCCCTGGGCCTCGACCGCCGGCAACGACTTCAACTTCGATCTCGGCGTCTCGCAGACCCCCGAGCAGGTGCGCGAGTTCATTGGGCCCTGCGCTCGACGACCCGCCGCCGGGCCTGCGAGAGATCGCGACCGCTTCGGGAACGGACGTCCTCGAATACGTCGCGGAGGCGCCGGAACCGACCGCCACCGCGTTCGTGCTCGATGACGGAGCCGTCTACCACGCCTACTCGACCCAGGGTCGAGGCGTGGAGTTCCTGATGGGCTACTACCCGATCCTCGACCGGGCGCCGAAGGGGCGCGACGAGGGGGACTCGCGGGCGCCGGCGTCACTGCTCTGGATCCGGCGACACGACGAGTACTGATGGAGGCGGCGACCCTCAGTCGCACGTCGCCGCGGTCCGGGCCTGGAGCGGGGACGCTGTATCGGCGACCGTGATCGACGTTGAACGCGCCCGGAGTGAGACTCCCGGGTGCCAGCACGTCAACCACCTCAACAACGCCGGCGCATCGCTTATGCCCGAGCCGGTCCTGCGCGCTGTAATCGACCATCTGGAGCTCGAGGCGAAGATTGGTGGGTATGAGGCTGCAGCACGGCAAGAGGATGCCTGGCAACACACCTACGACGCACTCGCCACCCTTATCAACTGTCACCGCGACGAGATCGCCGTAGTCGAGAACGCCACCCGCGCCTGGGACATGGCCTTCTATGGCTTTCGGTTCACGAGCGGCGACCGGATCCTGACGTCTGCTTCCGAGTACGGAAGCAATTTCCTCGGCTACCTCCAAACAGCTCGTAGAACGGGAGCAAGCGTCGAGGTTGTGCCGAGCGACGAACATGGCGAGGTCTCCCTCGATGCGCTCGCGACGATGCTCGACGAGCGCGTCAAGCTCGTGGCTATTACCCATGTTCCAACCAACGGCGGCCTCGTGAACCCGGTCGAGGGCGTCGGCGAGACAGCCCGCCAGGCCGGGGTTCCGTTTCTGCTCGACGCGTGCCAGTCGGCGGGACAGATGCCCCTCGATGTACAGAGAATCGGCTGCGACATCCTAGTCGGCACGGGCCGTAAGTTCGTGCGTGGGCCGCGAGGCACCGGGTTTCTATACGTGCGCCGAGAGCTGCTCGAGCGAATCGAACCGCCCTTTATCGACGTGCTGTCTGCGCAGTGGACAGGCCGCGATAGTTATCGCTGGCGCTCGGATGCGCGGCGTTTCGAGAGCTGGGAGAGGAACTATGCGGCGAATATCGGCCTGGGGGTCGCTGTCGACTACGCGCTGCAGTGGGACCTGGAGGAGATCCGCGACTACAACTACTCGCTTGCCGCCCAACTCCGAGCGCGGTTGCGCGGTTTGCCGCGAGTTGCAGTCCTCGACCTCGGACGGGCCCCATGTTCGATCGTTACCTTCACGATCGCCGCGAACGACCCGCGTCAAGTCGCACGCAAGCTCGCGGAACTGCGAATCAACGTCTCGGTATCAACTATCGAGGACACGCGGATCGACATGGAGGCGCGAGGTTACGAGTCATGGGTGCGAGCTTCGGTGCACTACTTCAACAGCGAGGCTGAGATCGTGGACATCGTCGACGCGGTCCAGCAGATGGCACAGAACCAAGAGCTGAGCTGACCTGCGAGGCGTCGTCTCCGGCGCTAGGGGCCCCGTTGCTGAGCACCTCCCGCGAGCAGCCGGAGCAGCGCATGGTGGGCTGCTTGGACCCGCTCGTGCTCTGCGGTTCCGAGCGCGTCGAGCAGCAGGCCGCGCTGCACCGCCAGGACGAGCGTCGCCAGGGCGCGCGCCTCCTCGTCGCCGGTGCCGCCCTCCCGCAGCGCACTCTCCAGGCCCGGGAGCCAGTCGTGGACCGCCGCCCGGGTCGAAAAGCCGGGGAAGCGCCCGGGCCGCTGGACCGTGAGCGTGTAGACCTCGGAGAAGAGCCGCAGATAGGGCTGGGCCCGCGGTGTCTGCATCAGCTCCCAGAGCGATCGCATGAGGCCGGCGACGGTCCGCTCCTCGACGGTCTCGAGCCAGTCGCGAAACAGGGCTCGTTGCTGCTCGCGGGCCTCGTCGAGCGCCGCCGCGATCAGTTCGTCCTTGGAGCCGAAGTGGTGGACCAGCATCCGCGGGCTGGTGCCCAGCTCGCGCGCCATCTCGCCGAGGTCGGCCGCGCTTACCCCGACGCGAAGCAGGTAGTCGCACGCACCGGCTCGCAGCCGCCGTCGGCGCGCCTCGTCACGGGGCCTAGCCATTTATGTAATCTTATTACGCTAACCCGACCGAAGGAGTTCCGGTGTCAGCCCAACACGACCTGATCCGCGATTCGTACGCGGCCTTCAACGCCCGCGACCTCGATGCGGCGCTCGCCGGCATGCACCCCGATGTCGACTGGCCGAACGCGATCGACGGCGGACGGCTGCACGGTCATGAGACGATCCGCGCCTACTGGACGCGGCAGCTCGAGACCATCGACCCGCGCGTCGAGCCGCTGGCGTTCTCCGAGGACGAGGGGGGCCGGATCGTCGTCGACGTCCACCAGGTCGTGCGCGACCACAACGGCGGCGTGATCGCCGACGAGCACGTCCAACACGTGTACACGTTGAGCGCCGGGCTGATCGCCCGCATGGACATCCGGCAGGAGCCGGGCGAAACGCCGAGCACCTCGTCGCCGAGCGCCGGGACAGGCTCGGCGGCGGCTGGCAGGCAGTTCAACGAGCTTTTGGAGTAGGCGATGTCGCATTTGGAACTGGACCCACACGGCGGCTCGCCACCGTGTCAGGTCGGCTGGCTGGAGGGGCGCACGACGATCTCGTTGATGTCCACGTGCAGAGGCTGCGAGAGCGCGTAGATCACGGCACGCGCGACGTCCTCCGCGCCGAGCGCGTTCTCGGGTCGGTTGTCGAAGAACGGCGTGTCGGTCGCGCCGGGCGAGATCGCGGTCACACGGATGCCATCGGTCTCGTGCATCTGGCGCAGCTCCTGGCGCAGCGACTCCGCGATCGCACCGACCGCCCATTTGGTCGCCGAGTAGAGCGAGCCGGGTACCGCCCGGCGGCCCGCGACCGATCCGGTGAGCACGTAGTGTCCGCGGTCGCGATCGAGGAGCTCGGGGAGCGTGGCGCGGATCGTGAGCGCCACGCCGAGCACGTTCGTCTCGATCATCGACTTCCAGTGCGGGACCGACTCCTCGAGGAACCCCCGCTTGGCCCCGAAGCCGGCGTTCGCGAACACGGCGTCGATGCGCCCGAACTTCGTCAGCGCTGCCTCCGCGATTCCCTCCACGTCGGCCCAGTTCGTGACGTCGCAGCTGCGAGCGATCGCGCGCTCCGCTCCGCCGAGCTCGCGAGCGAGCTTGTCGAGCTCCTTCTTGCGGCGCGCGCCGAGCACGAGCCGGTACCCGGCCTCCGACGCCGCACGGGCCGTGGCGGCGCCGATTCCGCTGCTCGCGCCGGTAATCAAGAGCACTGGGGCGTCGGCCACGGCGGTCATTCTCGCATTGCGATAATTCCCCCTTCATCTCCGGATGGACCCCGATCGCAAGCGCAAGATTCGTCTCAGCGTGGCCCTCGGCGCGGCCGTGTTGCTGGCTGCCGCGCTCGTTTACACGTCGTTCAGCGCCTCGACCGAGGCGAAGCAGCCCTCCGATCTGCTCAATTCGGGCTCATCGGACACCTACGACCTGACGGGACGGGTCGTGACGGACTCTGTCGAGCGAACAGACGGCGGGCTTCGATTCGGGATCGAGGACCGCGACGGGTCCGAGAGTCTCCCGGTCAGCTACAGCGGGACCGTCCCCGACCCCTTCCGCGAGGGCCGCGAGGTGATCGTCACCGGGCGCCTGGAAGAGGACACGTTCGTCGCCGATCGCGACACCCTGATCACCAAGTGCCCCTCGAAGTTCTCGGACGAGGCCGAGCAGGACCCCGAGCACGTGATCATCGAGGAATGAGCATGCCCCGCCGCGCCCAGCGATGATCGTCTTCGGAGCCGCCTGCCTCGTCCTCGCGCTCGTGACGGCGCTCTACGCGGCGGCTGCCGCGCTCGCCGGGACGAGGGGGGATCGGCGCTGGGTCGACTCGTCTCGCCGCGCCGTGTACGCGCTCGCCGCCCTGCTCACCCTCGCCGTCGTGATCCTAGAAGCGGCGTTTCTGCGCTCGGATTTCTCCTTCCGGCTAGTCGCCGAGCACTCCTCGACCACCACCCCGACCGGGTACAAGCTGACCGCGATGTGGTCGAGCCAGGGCGGCTCGCTCCTGCTCTGGGCTTGGGTGCTCTCGCTGGCGTCGTCGGCCGTGCTGTTCGCGACCAGGAACCGGTTGCGCGAGATCGTCCCGTGGGCGACCGCGGTGTTGATGGGCGTCGGGGCCTTCTTCTGTGGCCTGATGCTGCTCGCGGGGCCCGACGCCAACCCGTTCGCCCGCCTCGACCCCGCGCCGGCGGAGGGGGTCGGCCTGACCCCGCTGCTCCGCCACCCGGCGATGGCGATCCACCCCCCGATGCTCTACTCGGGCTACGTGTTCCTCTCGATCCCGTTCGCGTTCGCGATCGGGGCGCTGATTACGCGACGACTCGACGCGAGTTGGATTCGCTCGACGCGCCGCTTCGCGCTCATCGCGTGGACGTTCCTCACGATCGGGATCGCGCTCGGCGCCCGCTGGTCCTACAGCGAGCTCGGCTGGGGCGGATACTGGGCCTGGGACCCGGTCGAGAACGCGTCGCTGATGCCGTGGCTCATCACGACCGCGTTCCTGCACTCGATCCAGGTCCAGGAGCGCCGCGGGATGCTGCGGGTCTGGAACGCGTCGTTGATCGTGACGGCGTTCTCGCTCGCCCTGCTCGGCACCTTCATGGTGCGCTCCGGGATCCTCGACTCGATCCACGCCTTCGGTGCGTCGACTGTGGGCCCGCCGATCCTCGTCCTGATCGCGTGCGTAGTGCTCGGGTCGACCGCGCTGATCGTCTCGCGGCTCGACGACCTGCGTTCGGAGCGGAGGATGGACTCGATGGTCTCGCGCGAGTCGATATTCCTCGTCAACAACCTGCTTCTCCTGGGCCTGTGCGCGGTGATCTTCTGGGGCACGTTCTTCCCCCTCGTCTCCGAGGCGGTGACGGGCACGCGCTCGTCGGTTGGCCCACCGTTCTTCGATCGGCTCGTGACGCCGCTCGCGATCCTGCTGGTGCTGTTCACGGGGATCGGCCCACTCGTCGCGTGGCGCCGGATGAGCCGTGAGGCCGCGTGGCGGACGTTCCGGGCGCCGCTCGGGGTCGCCGCGACAGTAGCGATCGGGCTCGTCGTGTTCACCGATGCGCGTGGCGAGCCGTGGGCGCTCGCACTGTTCTCGTTCGCCGCGTTCGCGCTCGCCGCGCTCGTGCAGGAGTTCGCGAAGGGCGTCTCCGCCCGGCGGGCGCGCGCCGGTGGCTCAGTCCCCGGCGCGCTGGTGGCGATGGTCTCCCGCAACCGGCGCCGCTACGGAGGATATGTGGTCCACGCCGGGATAGCGGTGCTGCTCGTCGGCGTCGCGGCGTCCTCGACGTTTCAGACGAGCAGCGACGTGTTCCTGGAGCCGGGCGAGTCGGCGAGTGTCGGCGACTACGAGGTCCGCTACGCCGAGCCCACCCAGAACGTCAGCGCCGCCGAGCAGCGGTTGACCCTCGGGGGCGTGCTCCAGGTGACCCGGGACGGCGAGCGCTTCGCGACGCTGCGCCCGTCGCGCAACTACTACTCGAGCCGCGACACGGACCCCGCTGCTCCCGTGCGGGGCTTCTTCGAGGGCGAGGCGACGAGTGAGGTCGGCCGCACGGACGGCCTCGACGGCGACTTCTGGACCGCGATGCAACCCGATCTCACGCGGCTCGATCCCGTGATCGAGGAAGCCGACCGCAACCTGGCGACGATCGCCGAGCGCATCCCGGCCGAGGCGCCGGTAGCCCAGCAGCAGCTCGCCGCGCTCCAGGGAGAGGCGATCCGCGAGGTCGCGGCCCGCTACCAGCGTGATCCGCCGCCGGCGAACTTCCGCGTCAACGTCAACCCCCTCGTGACGTGGATCTGGATCGGGTGGCTGCTCGCCCTCGTCGGGGCGTTGATCGCCCTGTGGCCGACCGCGGAGGCGCGCCGGCGAAGGGTCGCGGACGTGTACGCGGCGCGCCTCGCGCGGGAGCTGTCGCGCGCCTAGAGAATTAATCGCGCGACGTGCTCCGCTTCGCGTCCGCCGTCGCGCGGTCTGCTTAGCCACTGCCGTGGAGCTGGTGCTCATAGCGGTGATCCTCGTCGTGCTGGCCGTCTTCGTGACGGCCCCGCTGCGTCGTGCGGCGGGCGTCTCGCACAGCGAGGTCGAGGATCCTCGGATCGCCGATCTCGAGGCGCGCAAGCAGGCCAAGTACCGCGAGATCCGCGATGCGGAGCTCGACCGCGAGGCTGGCAAGATCACCGAGCAGGAGTGGCGCCGCCAGGACACCGAGCTGCGCCGCGATGCAATCGGGATCCTGAAGCGGCTCGACGAGCTCGAGGCCGGCAAGCGCACACAGTAGGCCGGCCCCGCGCGCGGGGTGGCTACACTGCGGACCTCATGGAGACTCTCCTCAGCGTCGTCCAGGTCATGATCTCGGTGATCCTGATCTTCCTCGTGCTCCTGCACTCGGGGAAGGACACGGGGCTATCGGGTGCATTCGGGATCGGCCAGACCGGCAGCGCCTTCGGCGGCGGCTCGCTAGTGGAGCGAAACCTGGATCGCTGGACGATCTTCTTCTCGATCCTGTTCGCCGTCAACACGCTCGTCATCCTGAAGATCTAGCTCCCTCACGATGTCGAGTCGGCTGCGTGGCGCCCTGGTCTGCGCGTCACTCGCGGCGGCGATCGCCACCGGGTGCGGGGACGACGATTCTCTCGGCGGCTCGGCGGCCGGGAGCGGTGCGCCACTCGGGACCGGGAACGCGCTGTCCTACGCCCTCGCGCAGAGGCCCGACGAGCTCGATCCGCTGCTTGCCGCGACGCGCTCGGACCAGATCGTCACGCGACAGGTCCACGAGCCGCTGGTCGAGTCGCTGAACGCGCCGTTCGGAGAGTCAAACCGCCAGCGCGGGCTCGCCCGAGCGTGGCGCTCTTCGGGCGATCGGCAGATCTGGCGCTTCGAGCTGCGCCGGCGGGTTCGGTTCCAGGACGGAACCCCGTTCAACGCCACCGCGGTGCTCGCCAACGTGGAGCGGTGGCGCACGCTCAGGGAGGGCCGGGCGCTGCTTCCCGAGCTCGTCGCGGCGGACGCTCCGCGACCGGATCTGGTTCGTTTCATCCTCTCGCGCTCGGTGACCGACTTCCCGGGCCGGCTCGCCTCGCCGCGCCTCGGGATCGTCTCGCCGGCCGCCCTCCGACCGCGCAGCGGCCGCGCGGCGGAGCTGTCGCGCGACGAACGCTCCGGGACCGGGCCGTTCGAGCTCCGCGAGCGCGACGCGGAGCGGATCGTGATCGCTCGCAACGTCGAGTGGTGGGGGACCCGCGCCGAGCTCGGGCCCGCGCTCGACCAGGTCGAGTTCCAGGTGGTGCCCACCGCCCCGGAGCGTGTGGCGCTGCTGCGCCGCGGCGGCGCCCAGGTGGCCGACTCGCTTCCACCCGCGGCGGCCGCCGATGTCCGCGGCGACCCGCTGCTCACGCTCGTCACCGGCGCGGGTCGCCGTGTGCTCGGCATCGAGCGTTCGGTCCGGGGGATCCAGTCGGCGAGCGCGATCGAGTCGCTGTCGGGAGTGTGGCTGACGACGATCGAGGCCGAGTGACAGCTGTCCATTTCACGACCGTCCGTTCGTCTTAGGATTACCCCACTCCAGCAAAGGAGGAAGCGATGCAGTACCTGCTCCAGATCTACTCCGGCGACGCGATTGCCGAGTTCGAGACGCTGTCCGAGGACGAGCAGAAGCAAGTGCTCGGCGAGTACTACGCGATCTCCGAGACGCCCGGTGTGATCGGCGGCGACCAGCTCCAGCCGGCCGAGACCGCGACAACCGTGCGCGTGGAGGACGGCAAGACGCTGGCTACCGACGGCCCGTTCGTGGACACCAAGGAGGTTCTTGGCGGGTATTACCTGTACGAGGCGGACGATCTCGACGCGGCGATCGAGCTGGCCTCTCGCATTCCCGCCGCCCGGATGGGCGGAGCGATTGAGGTTCGGCCGGTGGTGGAGCGCTGATCGAGCAGGCTTTTCGCGACGAGTGGGGCCGCGTCCTCGCTTCGCTGATCGGGTTCCTCGGCGACTTCGACCTCGCCGAGGAAGCTGCTCAGGACGCGTTCGCGATCGCGGCAGAGCGGTGGCCGCGCGAAGGTGCTCCCGCGAACCCCGGCGCGTGGCTCGTCACGACCGCTCGCAACCGCGCGATCGACCGGATCCGGCGCGATCAGACGCTCGCCGCGAAGACCAACCTGCTCGAGGTACCCGAGATCGTGGAGGATGAACTGGAGAAGACCACGTTCCCCGACGAGCGGCTCGAGCTCGTGTTCACGTGCTGCCATCCCGCGCTCGGCACAGACGCCCAGGTGGCCCTGACCCTGCGCACGCTCGGCGGCCTCGGCACGGACGAGATCGCCCGCGCGTTTCTAGTGCCCAAGCCGACGATGGCAAAGCGGCTCGTACGGGCGAAGAAGAAGATCAAGGCGGCCGGGATCCCGTTCCGCGTCCCGCCGGACCACCTGCTCCCCGACCGGCTGGCCGCTGTGCTCGCGGTCGTCTACCTGATCTTCAACGAGGGTTACGCAGGCCGCGGTGAGCTGTCGGCAGACGCGATCCGGCTCGGGCGCGCGCTCGCCGAGCTGATGCCTGACGAGCCCGAGGCGCACGGCCTGCTCGCCCTGATGCTGCTCAACGACGCTCGGCGCGACGCCCGGTTCGCGAACGGCACCGTCGTGCTGCTGCGCGATCAGGATCGCTCGCTCTGGGACGGGAACCAGATCGCGGAGGGACGGCGGACGCTCGATCGCGCGGTGGCGCTGGGCGGGCGCGGTCAGTACACGCTTCAGGCCGCGATCGCGGCCCTGCACACGGAGGAGTCGCAGGACTGGCCCGCGATCGCGGGGTTGTACCGGGAGCTCGCCCGGCTCACCGGCTCGCCTGTGGTCGAGTTGAATCGCGCGGTTGCGATCGCGGAGGCGGGCGACGTCGAGGCCGCGCTGGCGCTCATCGAGCCGCTCGAGCTCGATCGCTACCAGTACCTCCACTCGACGCGGGCCGAGCTGCTACGGCGACTCGGCCGGTTCGACGAGGCGCGGTCCGAGTACGAGCGCGCGCTCGAGGTCGTCCACTCGGACCCAGAGCGGCGGCTGCTCGAGCGGCGGCTGGGCGAGATGGCGTAGGGGCTACAGCGTCGCGATCCGCAGGACCAGGGCGGAGACGGCGATCACCAGGATCGCTGCGGGCGTGGGCAGGTTCTCGGTGTCGCCGGCCCTGATGTGAGACGCGACCGCGAGGACGAAGTAGGCGATCACGCCGATCGCGGCGGCGACGCCGATCGGGGCCCACACGAGACCGACCGCCAGGCCCGCGGCGCCGGCGAGCAGGATCGCGGCGAGGTAGTCGAGCTTGTCCTCCGGCACGCCGACACGCGCGTAGGTCGCGACGACCGGCTCGCTGTGACCGAGCTTCCTGACCGCGGCATACGACAGCAGGGCGGCGAGGAGCAGGGAGACGACGAGGGTGGCGACGAACATGCGGCAGCTCCATCGATTCGATTGACGGTTCGGCCTGATTCTAAACATATGTATAGTTTCAAGGTGTCCGTCAGCAGGCAGGCGTGAAGCGGTCCAGTGAGCCCTCAGCGCAGCAACAGGTCGCGCCTCATCGAGGGCACCCTGCGCTGCCTCGAGCGCCTGCCTCCGGAACGGATCACGGCGCGAGCGATCGCCGAGGAGTCCGGCGCCAACCTCGCATCGATCAACTACCACTTCGGCTCCAAGGACGACCTCGTGACCGAGGCGGTGATCGAGGGGCTCGATCGGTGGCTCGAGGAGGTCGCAAGCGGCCTCGGCGGCGTGGAGTCGCGGGCGCCGGCCGAGAGGTACCGGCGAGCGGGCGAGGTGATCGAGGTCACCCGCCGGCGCCACACGGGACTCGCCAGGAACATGGTCGGGGCGCTCGCGAAGGCCCAGCACGACCCGCGGATCAGGGAGATGCTCGCCGATGGCTTCGGCCGCACGCGCCCGACCGTCGCCTCGCTGCTGGGCCTCGGAGACGACGAAGCCGGCAGGGACGCGGCCGGCCTGACGCTGGCGCTGTTCTACGGGCTGCTGTTTCAGGTCTTGCTCGACCCCGAGCTCGCGATCGAGGGCAAGCGGTTGGAGCGCGCTCAGGCCCGGCTGCGCGGAGCCTTGCCCCGCGATTAGTCGCGCGCCCGCTGCTCAGGACCGGATCCGCTCGTTGTCCGGGTCGAACAGGGGTGTCGAGTCGGCGACCTCGACGGTCACGGGGTAACGCTCGCCCATGTATTCCACGGCCAGCTTCTCGCCGACGTTCGCGTGCTCCGGAGGCAGGTACGAAAGCAGGATGTGCTTGCCCAGCGATGGGCCCGCGCCGGCGCTCGTCACGAACGAGCGCCGCCCCTTGCGGTCGGTTAGCGGCGCTCCGTCGCGAGTCAGGATCGGCTCGTCGCCGAGCATGTAGCGCGACTGCCCGTTGCTCGCGGTGTGGTCGTCGACGGTGAGCGTGCACATCACCGCCGCCGGCTCCTCCTCGCGGTGGCGCACATGCGCCTCCTTGCCGACGAAGTCGTGATCCTTGACCTTGCCCCACGCCATGCCCGCCTCGACGACGTTGTAATCGCCGTCGAGCTCGAACCCGTACGCCCGGTAGCACTTCTCCAGCCGACCGGTGGTGCCGTACACGCCGATCCCGGCGGGCACGACCCCGTGTGGCCGGCCGGCCTCCCACACGATGTCCCACAGCCTGGCGCCCTGCTCGATCGGGACGTGGAGCTCCCACCCCCGGTCGCCGACGTACGAGATGCGCGACGCCAGCACGCGCAGCGAGTCGATCTCAATCGTGCTGCAGGAAGCGAACGGGAAGCCCTCGTGCGAGACGTCGTCGCTCGTGATGCTCTCGAGCACGTCGCGCGACCGCGGCCCCCAAAGACCGAGGGTGCACCAGCCCGAGGTGAGGTCGAAGATCTGCGCGCTGCCGTCCTCGGCCAGGTGGTCGGAGAACCACTTCAGGTCCGCCATGCCGTGCGCGCCGCCCGTGACGACCCGGAAGTGCTCGTCGCCGAGCCGCATGATCGTCAGGTCGGCGCGGAAACCGCCGCCGGGCGTCAGGATCGGGGTGTAGACGACACGCCCGAGCTTCACGTCCATCTGGCGTACGGCGACTCGCTGCACGCTCTCGAGCGCGCCGGGTCCGACAACGTCGAAGACGCAGAAGGCGGTGAGGTCGAACATCGCCACGCCGTCGCGCATCGCGAGGTGCTCGGCGTTGATGATCGGCGACCACCAGCGCGAGTCCCACTCCGCTTCGCGGTCGCTCCACTCGCCCGGCGTACCGCTCGAGCAGCGGCCGATTCGACTCGTACCAGTGCGGGCGCTCCCAGCCGGCGGCCTCGAAGAACACGGCGCCGAGCTCCCGCTCGCGCTCGTAGAACGGCGGCAGCCGGACCGGGCGGTCCGACTCCCACTGCTCGCCGGGATGGACGATGCCGTACGTCTTGTTGAAGCCCTCGGCGGCGCGCGCTCTGACGTGGGCGACGGTCTTCTGACAGTCGTAGAACCGGGCGACGTCCGAGCCGTGGAGGTCGATCTCGGGATCGCCGTGGGCGATCCACTCGGCCATCGCGCGGCCAACACCGGGGCCCTCCTTGATCCACACGGCGGCGGCCGACCACAGACCCTTGACCTCGGGTGTCTCGCCGAGGATCGGCTGTGCATCCGGCGTCAGCGAGAGCAGGCCGTTGATGGCGCGCTTGATGCCCACCGACTCGTCGCCGAGGATCTCGGGAATCAGCTCGCGAGCATGCTCCATTTGCTGTGCGAAGTCGTCTTCCGTGAACGGGAGCTCGGTCGGCGACAGCTCTGCCTCCTCGAGGGAGGGGATCTCGTCGGGGTCGGGGAGAATCGGGCGATGGGCGTATGACCCGACCTCGAGGTCGCCGCCATCCTGTCGCTCGTACATGTTCGGGTCCATGTCCCGCACGATCGGATACTCGATCGCGCCCTCGGCGTTCGCGAAGCGCGGCACCGGGCCGATGTCGATCATCTGGTGGACCGCCGGCGTCAGCGGGATCGCCGCGCCGGCCATGCGTGCCACACGCGGACTCCACACGCCGCAGCAGATCACGACCGAGTCGGTGTCGATGTCGCCCTGGCTCGTGCGCACGCGCTTTACCTGCCCGTGCGCGACGTCGATCCCGAGCACCTCGTTGCTCGCCGAGACGGTCAGGGCGCCCGACTGCTCGGCGCGCTCACGCATCAGCGTCCCGGCGCGCACCGGATCGACCACTCCCCCGGTCGGCGTGTAGAAGCCGCCGATGATCACGCTCTCGTCGATGTAGGGGACGAGCTCCTTGACCTCGGCGGGGGGCAGCAGCGAGGCCGGCTCGACTCCCCACGACGCGGCGGAGGCCATCCGGCGCCGGAGCTCTTCCATGCGCTGCTCGGTGCGGGCCAGTTCGAACCCCCCACATTCGGTGAACACGCCCAGCTGTCCGTACTGCTCCATGCTGTCGAGGGTGAGCGCGGTGATCTCGCGCGAGTGGTCGACCGGGAAGATGAAGTTGGATGCGTGCCCGGTCGAGCCACCGGGGTTGGGCAGCGGCCCCTTGTCGATCAGCACGAGCTCGCTCCACCCGAGCCGGGCGAGGTGATGAACGATGCTGTTACCGACGATGCCAGCGCCGATCACGACCGCTCGCGCCGCGGCCGGGAGGGAACTGGATGGTTGGGGCTGGTCCGCCAAGAGGTCAGCTCGCGGCTAGCAGACGGGCTGATATATCACACGCGACGCCTAGCGGGTGAAGGCAACGACGATCTCCCGTTGGAAGGCCAGCACGTGCTCCCTCATCAGCGCTCGGGCGCGCAGGCCGTCGTGCGCGATCAGGGCTTGGATCATCTCGCGTTGGTCGTGCACCGCCGTCCACAGTCCGGGGACGCGGTCGAGCACGAGATACCAGATGCGGAGCGAGAGCGCGAAGTAGCCCTCGAGGGTGTTGAGGAGGTAGGGATTGCCCGCTGTCTCCCACGTGAGCCGGTGGACGCGCTCATCGATGTGCATGAGCGCGACGCTGTCCTGAGGATCGAGCTCCTCGAGCTCCGCCAGCAGGGCCTCGGCTTCGGCGCGACCCTCGTCCTCCGTGCGCATGGCCGCCAGCTCGGCCGCATGGCCCTCGAGCTCCGCGCGGACCTCGGTGATGTGGACGATGTCGGCCACGTTGACCTCGGTGACATAGGTCCCGCGCCGCGGCCGGACCTCGACCAGGTTCTCGAGCGCCAGCCGCTTGATGGCCTCGCGGAGCGGCGTGCGACCGATCTGGAGCTCTTTCATCAGCGAGTCCTCGACGAGCGCCGTGCCGGGCGGCAGGCGCAAGGTCACGATGCGGTCGCGCAACTCGAAGTACGCGCGCTCGGCGATCGGCCGCCCGGTCAGCCGCTCCCCGGCGTTCCCCCTGGCCACCGACACCGAAGCGGGTTGACCGCCTGCCTCCCAACGTGATATGTCAGACTCGTGAGCCAAGAGCGATCGCCATCGGGGGGGCCGATCCGATGCCGCAGAATACGCGCGTCGTGATCATAGGGGGCGGGGTGAAATCGGACGCCCGAGCGTCGCATATCACCACGCAGGGTAGGATGGGCCGGATCGAGTCGGCCGTGCGCACCAGCCCCGCGACTGAAGCCGAGTCCCGAGCGGCGTTGATCGAGGCGCTGAAGCGCCCCCGCTACGAGATCCTCCCCTTGAACGGGATCGAGGACGCGGCCGCCCGGCACGTTCCCACCGAGGTCAAGCTCACGATCACCGCCTCTCCGAGCAGGGGGCTGGAAGCCACGCTTGAGCTCGCGGAGCGCCTTAGGCGGCGCGGCTACGACGTGGTCCCACACCTGTCGGCCCGCCTGATACGCGATCAGGGGCAGCTCGAGGGGGTGATTGCACGGCTGCATGCGGCGGACATACACGAGGTCTTCGTGATCGCCGGAGACGCGGCGGTGGAGGCGGGTGACTTCCCTGGCGCCGCCGATCTGCTGTCGGCGATTCACGAGCCGCGTTGGCGATTCACCGACATTGGCATCTCCGGATACCCCGAGAGCCATCACTTCATAAGCGACGAGACAACCATCGAGGCGATGTTCGAGAAGGAGCCGATGGCCACGTACATCGTCAGCCAGATCTGCTTCGAAGCGGACGTGATCGCGACCTGGGTTCGCCGGGTGCGCGACCGGGACACGCATCTACCGATCTGGATCGGAATCCCGGGCGTGATCAACAACCGCAGACTGCTTCGGATCTCGATCAAGATCGGGCTGGGCGAGTCGACCCGCTTTCTGCGGGCTCACCGCGGCTGGCTTGCGCGGCTTGCGCGGCCGCGCGTGTACACGCCCACAAAGCTGCTCCAGCAGCTGGTTCCGTCGATCGCCGACCCGGTCGCCAGGATCGGCGGCCTTCACTTCTACACCTTCAACGAGCTGGAGCGCACGGAGAGCTGGCGCCGCCAGCTCGTCGAGCGGCTGACGCGAGAGAACGACGAGTAGGAGGAGAACCATCCTTGGCACAGGTGAATGAGCACCCCGAGATCCTGCTGTACACCCGGATTCGAAAGTCGCCGTACTTCTACGCGTCGCGCCGCCACGGCGTGGCGATGTACAGCGTCTACAACCACACGTACCACCCACGGCAGTACGGGGATCCGATCGAGGAGTACTGGCACCTGCTGAACGGCGTCACGCTGTGGGACGTGGGAGTCGAACGGCAGATCGAGATCAGCGGCCCCGACGCCTTCGACTTCACCAACCTGCTTGTCGCCCGTGACCTGAACAAGTGCGCGGTGGAGCAGTGCAAGTACGTCTTCCTGTGCCTGCCTGACGGGGGCATCATCAACGACCCCGTGCTGATGCGCGTGGAGGAGAACCGCTTCTGGCTGTCGCTGGCCGACAGCGACGTGGAGCTGTGGGCGCGGGGCGTCGCGCACAACTCCGACTACGACGTCGCCATCAAGGAGATCGACGTCGGGCCCGTGCAGGTCCAGGGGCCGAAGTCGAAGGACGTGATGGTGGACCTCTTCGGCGACAGCATCCTCGAGATCCCCTACTACTACCTGCGGCCCTTCGAGTTGGACGGCATGAAGGTCCTAGTCTCCCGCACCGGCTACACGGGAGAGCTCGGCTACGAGATCTACCTGTACGAGGCCAGTCGGAATGGCGTGAAGCTGTGGGACGCCGTGCTCGAGGCGGGCAAGCCACACGACCTCGCCGTCATCGGACCGTGCCATATCCGCCGGATCGAGGGCGGCATCCTCGCCCTCGGGGCCGACATGTGGTACGACACGAACCCGTACGAGGTCGGCATGGGCTATGACTGGATGGTCGACCTCGAGCAGGGCTCCGACTTCATCGGCAAGGAGGCGCTCGCGCGCATCAAGGGGGAGGGCGCGAAGCGCAAGCTCGTGGGCGTGGAGATCGGCGGCGAGCGGCTCGGCGCCTACAACGACGGCTCCATGATCGACCTCTTCCCTGTCCACAAGGACGGCGGGCGCATCGGGGAGGTGACCTCGGCCTGCTTCTCACCGCGGCTCGAGAAGAACATCGGCTACGCCATGGTCCCCACCGAGCACGCTGACCTCGGCACCGAGCTCGAGGTCGAGCGGCCGGAGGCCAGGACCTCGGCCGTGATCGTCGAGAAGCCGTTCATCGACCCGAAGAAGGAGACCCCGAAGCAGCAGCTCGCGGGCACGGCGCGCGGCCAAGACTGACCGAGCTGGTCGGGAGCTACACCTAGATCACCCACGCGCACCCGTCGGGGCGCGCCTCGAAGCGGTCCCCGTGAGCGTCGAGCTGCAGCTCGGCAGGCTGCTCGCTCAGAGGGCCGAGGTGGAGCTCGAACGGCCCAAAGGGCACGCGGTCGAACTCGATCCCGACCGGCGGGCGGTCGGACGCGCGCAGGAACACCATCCCCTCACAGCCGGGAGTGCGTCGTGTGCGCCAAACGTACAGGCGACCGCCCCGCTCCCGGACGAGCTGGACAGCGCGTGCCGACGCGACGACCCGCATGGCCCAAGGGTAGCGCCGTCAGCGCCGCGAACGAGATCGCCGATCACCCCGTCGCGACGTCGATGCCGCGCTGCACCTTCGCCACCGCACGGAAGGCTTCCTTCAGCGAGGTCCTGGTGAGCGGCGCGAGGTGCTTGGGGTCGATCAGGTCATCGGGCGGCAGTCCGGCGCGCAGCCGCTCGACCTGATGCTCCATCCGGAGCGCGCAGACGAGCTCGAACGCGCCGTGCAGGACGGCCGCGTCGGCCGCCGCCAGTGTCCCCGCGGCCTCCGCGGCTCGCAGACGCGCCCTCGTCGACGCGGCGCTCACGCCGGCCGCCAGCCCGGCCCAGCGGGCGAGAGCCTCGATCGGCAGCAGGCCGCCGTGCTTGATGTCCAGCACCCCCTTGCGCTCGCCGCTGTCCTCGAGCACGAAGTCGCGGAAGAAGCCCGTGGGCGGGCGCTCGGCCGCCGCCGCCGCGGCCAGGCGACGCAGCGCGTGCTCGCGGTTCGGAGCCTCGGAGAACGCTGCCGCGAGACGCTCGGCCGCGGTCGTAGCGCCCCACACCGGATCGCTCTCGACGACCACCGAGAGCAGCATCAGGCCGCGGTCGCGATCGGGGTCCTCGAGCCACGCCCGGGCGGCGCGCTCCCATTCGCGGATCGACCGGGCGAACAGCGGGCTCGAGGCCACCGCGCCCTGGCGGTCGGGTTGCAGCCCGCACGCCGCCAGCCCCTCCAGAACGCGCCGCGCCAGGGCGATCATCGTCTCCCGCAGCTGCGGATCGTCCCCGTCCTCCCAGGCCAGCGCGCAGTCGACGTCGGAGCTCGGGAACGGCTCGCGGCGGCCGAAGCTGCCCATCGCCAACCACGTGTACGGCACGTCCGGTGGCCCGAGCTCCTCGTGAGCGATCTCGATCAGCCGGCGGGTGATCGTGTCGTGGATGCTGGCGATCGTGCGGCTGATCGCCGCGGCCGGCACGTCCGCGTCGTACAGCGCGATCACCGTGTCCGGAAGCTCTGCGGCGGCCTCGGCTCAACGCCCGCCGCGTCGACGCTGCGCGCGATCCGGGCCCGCAGGCGAAAGGGAGCACGCCGCTCGCTCGCGACGAGGTCGACGTCGTCGAGTCACGCCCACGAGCCGCCGGTCGGGCTCGAGCACGGGCAGGTGCCGGATGCCGTGGTCGAGCATCTCGAACAGCGCCTCCGTCTCCGAGCGGTCTGCTGCCACCGTCCGCGCCGGTGCGGTCATCACGGCCGAGAGCGGCGTGTCCGGCCCGGCGCCCGCGGCGGCGACCCGGGTGCGGATGTCGCGGTCGGTGACGATCCCGAGCTGGTCGCCCAGGTCCACCACCACACAGGCGGCGCCGGCCTCGACCATTCGCTGCGCCGCCCGCTGCACCGGCGTAGCGGGTGGGCAGACCAACGCCGGCGCGCGGACGAGATCGCGGACCGGCCGGCCCGCAGCCGGCGGCGGCTCTCGCTCGTGACCCGACAGCAGGCGGACGCTCTTGGAGAGCGACCCTACGACGAAGCGCACGGCGGCGGGGCGTTCAAGGACGGGTCGGATCGCGTGCTCGGGGATCCGGTACGCGAGCGTGTCCTCGGCGGCGCGCGCGACGAACCCCAGTGGCCGCTCCTCGAGGAGAGAGGCGAACCCGAACATCTCGCCCTCGCCGAGCAGGTCCAGAAGGCGTCCGTCGATCGTCATCAGTTCGACGGAGCCGTGCACCACGACGTACGCGGACTCGGAGGTGGACTCGGCGCTGTCCAGGATCTTGGCCCGTGCGGGGTGCGGTTCGATCTCGGCGGCTGACGCGACGGCTGCCAGAGCCTCCTCGCCCAGGGTGTCGAAAGGGGGGTGGCGCCGGAGAAACTCGGCGATGTCGTGCGCGGCGAGGTCGTGCTCGGTGGTGTCGTGCATGGTGCGGGGGCGGAAGGTCAGATATATCACTCTTGACAGCGGCCCCGTGCCGCTAGATACTGCCGCTGAAGGAGCTGGAGAGGCCCAAGAGGGAGGTTGCCCGTGGCGACGGAAGCTGCCCAAGCCGAGCGTGAAGAGCTCGCCGAGTTCGGGTACAAGCAGGAGCTCGACCGCAGCATCGGGAGGTTCGCGAGCTTCGCCGCGGGGGTCAGCTACATCTCGATCCTCACCGGCACCTTCCAGCTCTTCTTCTTCGGCTTCGCCTTCGGCGGCCCCGCCTACTGGTGGACGTGGCCGATGGTCTTCGCCGGTCAGGTGATGGTGGCCCTGTGCTTCGCCGAGCTCGCCGCCAACTTCCCCGTTGCCGGGTCCGTCTACAACTGGGCGAAGCGGCTCGGGACCGCGACGGTCGCCTGGCTCGGGGGCTGGATGATGCTCACGGCGTCGGTCGTGACGATCTCCGCCGTGGCGCTCGCCTACCAGCTCACATTGCCCCAGATCTGGGACGGGTTCCAGATCTACGGCGATGGCACCGGCAAGTACGACTTCGCCGCCAACGCGGTGATCCTGGGCACGGTGCTGATCATCTTCATCACCGTCGTCAACGCCCTGGGCGTGAAGCTGATGTCGCGGATCAACAGCACGGGCGTGTTCATCGAGTTGATCGCCGCGGCGCTGCTGATCATCCTCCTCGCCGCCAACATCACGCGCGGCCCCGACGTGCTGTTCGAGACCCAGGGCACCGGCAAGGGCTACGACCTCGGCTACCTCGGCGCCTTCCTGGCCGCCTCGCTGGCGTCGGCCTACGTGATGTACGGCTTCGACACCGCGAGCTCGCTGGGCGAGGAGACCAAGGATCCGCGGCGCACCGCGCCGCTGGCGATCCTGCGGGCCGTGATCGCCTCGTTCATCCTCGGCGGCCTGATCCTCATGTTCGCGATCCTCTCGGTCGGCAACATCAACAGCCCGAAGATCGGCGTCGAGGGCCTCCAGTTCGTCGTCCTCGACGTGCTCGGCAACACGATCGGGAAGATCTTCCTGAGCTGCGTCGTGATCGCGATCACCGTGTGCTGCCTTGCCGTGCAGACGGCCACGATCCGGCTGATGTTCGCGATGGCGCGCGACAACAACCTGCCCGCCGGCGAACGGCTCGCGAAGGTCCACCCGAAGACAAAGACGCCGATCATCCCGGCCGTCATCACCGGCGTCCTGGCGGTCATCATCCTCGTCGTGAACATCCGCCAGCCGGAGATCTTCCTGGTGATCACGAGCATCGGGATCATCATGATCTACATCGCCTACCTGCTGGTCACGATGCCGATGCTCGCCAAGCGGCTGCGCGGGGAGTGGCCACCCAAGGACGCGCGTGAGAAGGGCTTCTTCACGCTCGGCAGGTTCGGGCTGCCGATCAACCTCATCGCGGTCGGCTGGGGTCTTTTCATGTCGATCAATCTCATCTGGCCGCGCAAGGACATCTACAACGCGACCCCGCCCTTCCACTGGTACCTCCAGTACGGCGCACTCCTGTTCATCGGGGTCGTGTTCTTCGGCGGGCTCGCCTACTACTGGTTCAGGCAGCGGCACAAGACGGGCGTGCTGGCCTCGCACTCGGTCGAGGCGGCCGCGCCGGCCGCGGCTTCCGGCCCTGCGGGAGCAGCGCCCGCCACGTCCTCCCCTGAGTAGCGGGGGGCGCTCGCGCACCACAGAAGAGGAGAGGTCATGGAGCAGTTTGACTACGTCGTAGTCGGGGGCGGCACCGCCGGCGCGGTTGTCGCGGCGCGGCTGTCCGAGGATCCCGGGACGAGCGTCTGCCTGCTGGAGGCGGGGCCGTCCGACGTGGGTGACGATGCGATCCTGCAGCTCGACGCCTGGATGGCCCTGCTCGAGTCCGGCTATGACTGGGATTACCCCGTCGAGCCACAGGAGCGGGGAAACTCGTTCATGCGACACGCGCGTGCCAGGGTGCTGGGCGGGTGTTCGTCGCACAACTCGTGCATCGCGTTCTGGACTCCGGCGGAGGATCTCGACGAGTGGGCTTCGATGGGCTGCGAGGGCTGGAGCGCGGCGGATTGCTTCCCGCTGCTGAAGCGGCTGGAGAACAACAGCGGCGAGGGAGACCACCACGGCCGCTCGGGCCCCGTGAAGCTGCGCGACGTGCCCCCGGACGATCCCTGCGGCGTGGCGCTGCTCGAGGCGTGCGAGCAGGCAGGCATCCCGACCGTCCAGTTCAACTCAGGGACGACCGTCACGCACGGCGCGAACTGGTTCCAGATCGCCTCCGACGAGAACAACGTGCGCTCCTCGTCCTCGAAGTCGTACCTCCATCCGATCATGGGCAAGCGGAAGAACCTCGAGGTTCGGACGGGCTGCCGCGCCAAGCGCCTTCTGCTGGACGACGAGCGCCGCTGCACCGGCGCGGAGTACCTGAGCCCCGACCTCATCCACTCGATCCAGGTCGGTGCCCGCCGCGAGGTGATCTTGAGCTGCGGGTCGATCGACGACCCCAAGCTGCTCATGCTCTCGGGCATCGGCCCGGCCGCGCACCTACGCGAGTTCGGGATCGACGTGGTCGTCGACTCCCCGGGCGTGGGCGAGCACCTCGAGGACCACCCCGAGGGCCTCGTCATGTGGGAGGCCAAGCAGCCGATGGTGACGACCTCCACCCAGTGGTGGGAGATCGGCATCTTCACGATGACCGAGGAGGGCCTCGATCGGCCGAACCTGATGTATCACTATGGATCGGTGCCGTTCGACATGAACACGGTCCGCCGCGGCTACCCCACGACGGAGAACGCCTTCTGCCTGACTCCGAACGTCACGCACGCCCAGTCGCTCGGGACGGTGCGCCTGCGCTCGCCCGACTTCCGCGACAAGCCGAAGGTCGACCCGCGCTACTTCACCGACCCGCACGACGACCGCGTGATGCTCCACGGGGTGAAGCTGGCGCGCGAGATCGTGTCGCAGCCGGCGATGGACGACTGGAGAGGCGACGAGCTCGCGCCCGGGCCGGACGCCCAGAGCGATGACGAGCTGCTCGACTACATCCACAAGACGCACAACACCGTCTACCACCCCTCCTGCACGGTCCGGATGGGGGCGCCGGACGACCGTGACGCGCCGCTCGACCCCCGCCTGCGGGTAAAGGGGGTGCGCGGGCTGCGTGTGTGCGACGGTTCGGCCATGCCGTTCCTCGTCGCCCCTAACCCCGTCATTACCACGACGATGATCGGCGAGAAGTGCTCCGACATGATCAAGGCGGACGTTCGCGAGGTCGCGGAGGCCGCTGCGACCTGAGGCGGGTCGGTCCCGGACGATGACCACCCGCATGTTCATCGACGGCGAGTGGTGCGACGCCGCGAGCGGTGCCACCGTCGAGGCCACGAGCCCGGCCACGGGCGAGTCGCTCGGGCCCGTGGCCGAGGGGAGCCGCGAGGACGCCCAGCGCGCGATCGACGCCGCGAACGCCGCGTTCCCGTCCTGGGCGGCGCGCACCGGGTTCGAGCGCGCGGCGCTCCTCCACCGGGTGGCGGACGCCTGCGAGCGCCGCCGCGACGAGCTCGCGCGGATCTGCACGCTCGACCAGGGCAAGCCGCTCAAGGCCGAGGCCGAGGTGGAGGTCGGGGAGCTGATCGAGTTCTGGCGGATGGCGGCCGAGGACGCTAAGCGCATCGAGGGGAAGATCCCCGAGAGCGCGGCGCCCGGCAGGCTGGTGCTGCTGCTCCGGCGGCCGCTCGGCGTACTCGGGCTCATCACCCCCTGGAACTGGCCCTACACCATGCCGGCCGAGGTGCTCGCCCCGGCGCTGGCGTGCGGCTGCACGGTGGTGTGGACCCCCGCCCCCTCGACCGCGGTGTGCTCGGGCGTGCTCGCCGAGTGCGTCGCCGAGGCCGATCTACCGCCGGGGGTGTTCAACCTCGTGCTGGGCCCCGGCCCGGAGGTGGGCGACGAGCTGGCGGTCAACCCCGGCACCCGTGCCGTGTCCTTCACGGGCTCGACAGCGACCGGGATGATCGTCGCGCGTCAGGCGGCCGGCAAGGCGCAGCTCCTCGAGATGGGAGGGAACGGCCCCTTCGTCGTGATGGACGACGCCGACCTCGACGCGGCGGCGGAGGCGGCGCAGGTCGGCTGCTTCCTCGGCGCGGGCCAGAGCTGCTCCGCCGCCGAGCGCCTGCTCGTGCACGAGGCGGTGCGCGAGGAGTTCGTCGCGCGCCTCGCCGAGCAGGTCGAGCGCGACGTCCGACTCGGCAACCCGCTCGAGGAGGCCACGACTCTGGGACCGCTCAACAACGAGGCGGGCGCCGCCAAGATGGACGCACACGTGGCCGATGCGGTGGAGCGCGGCGCGGAGGTCGTGGCGGGCGGGGCCCGCGCCGACGGATTCCCCACCCAGCTCTACTGGCCCGCGACGGTGCTGTACGGGGTTCCGCCGGACTCGATCGCCGTGACGCAGGAGACCTTCGGTCCTATCGCTCCGATCGTGTCGGTCGACTCGCTCGAGGACGCCATCGAGCAGACGAACTCCCAGTCCTTCGGGCTCATGGCCGCGATCTTCACGGGGGACGTGGGAGCCGGCCTGCGCTTCGCCGACTCGGTTCATATGGGGCTCGTGAACATCAACGAGACGACCAATTACTGGGAGGCCCACCTACCCTGGGGCGGCCGCGGGCGCTCAGAGAGCGGCATCGGCCGCGTCGGCGGCCCCTATCCGATGGAAACGCTCACCGAGCTCCAAACAGTGCTCATCCGTTCCGAACGCCCCTGACCGGGGAGGTCATGACCTCGCACCCCGAGTCGTTCACTCGCGCAGATCGGTTCAGGCTGGAAGCGGCACGGCCGCCTCGGGCGTCGCGACCCTGAAGCTGAAGCTCTCCTCCAGGTACAGGTGGACGGCGTCCGCGTCGTGGTTCTCGTATCCGATCGAGAGGTCCTGGCCGCAGTCGAAGAGGAAATCGCCCCCGCGCATGCTGAGCACGGCGGCGCCGTCGACCGCGGGCGCCCACACGATCGGGCCGCCGAGGATCTCGCGCAGGTGCTCGAGCAGGGGATACCCGCCGTGCTCGCTGGTCTCGAGCACCCGGGTGTGAATCTCCGGGCCGAGCGCGAGGCCGTAGTCGCCCTCGATACCGGCCGCGCGGAGGGTGTCGACGGCTTTCGCGACGTGGCGCGGATACCGCTCGCAGTCCTCGCCCATGGTTATCTGCTCGTGCGGAGACGCCTCGATCACGCCGGCGATGCCGGCGGCGCTCCAGCCATGGAACACGGCGGAGTTCTCCGCGCGAGCGATCCGGCGGGCCGCCTCGTCCAACGCGCCCAGCTCGACGTCCTCGGCGCCGCGCTCGGCGTCCTCGCAGCTCCGTACGGGCGACGGTGAACGGCGCCCGGAGCTCGACGAGCCCGAGAACGCGCCGCTGCCGCGCGGCAACGCCCTCCTCGGGTGAGTCGGCGAGATCCTGCGTGCGGCCGAGGTTCGTGGCCGAGTGGGCCCAACCGCGGGGTCCGGCGAAGTCGACCAGCCTGCGCGCGGCCAGCGCAGGGGTCAACCGCTCGCGCGCCTCGGAGTCGAGCAGAGCCCACCCCGCCTCGGTGACGGGGGCTTGCCCGCGGAGCAGGTGGCTCACGGATCGCTCCCGCGCAGGCCCCCGATGCCGAGCGACTCGCTTCCGGCCAGCGGCGCTCCCCGGGCTGCCTCCTCCTCCGTCGCTTCCTCCTCGGCCTCCTCGCCGTGCTCGACGATGTCGCCCTCCTGGAACAGGATTCCCTCCGCGATCTCGCGCCACAGCGGCGTGCGACGGAGCAGGAACTCGAGGTCCATCGAGAAGTGCTTGAACTCCTCTCCCTGGGCATCGCGCATGATCGCGCGCGCCTCGCGGTCGGGCTCGACCGCCATGCGCTGCTCGTACCAGCCGATCGCCTCCGCCTCCTCGGTCAGCGAGGCGCACAGGCGGGCGAAGGTCCGCGTCTCGGCCGGAAGCTCCGCGGCGGGCTCGTGATACTGGTCGAATCCCACGGCGACATCTTTTCAGGCGCGGAGCGCGCGGATCAAGCTCCACCGAACGCCTCCCGAAAGGAGAGATCTCGATGACTGATGCATTTGTGCTCGGCGGTTTGCGGACGCCGGTGGGCCGCTACGGCGGCTCGCTGTCCCACATTCGAACCGACGACCTGCTCGGCCAGACGATGGTCGCGGCGTGCGAGAAGGCCGGAGTGCCGCTCGAGCGGATCGAGGACATCGCAGCCGGGTGCGTCAACCCTGCGCACGAGGGGATGGGCGACATCGCGCGCTGGGCTGCCTTGGCCGCGGGCTTCCCGGACTCGGTGCCGGCGGCGACCGTGAACCGGTTCTGCGCCTCGTCGCTGACGTGCACGATCCAGATCGCGCACGCGATCCGCAGCGATGAGCTCGGGGTCGGATTGGCCGGCGGGGTGGAGTCGATGTCGCGGTCGGGGTGGGCGCTGATGAAGGGCGAGGCGCCGTTCATGCCCCGCGGCCCCGTGTTCATGCTCGACACGATGTGGGCGGGGGCCGGCGGCCCGCCGAACCCGACGCTGCTCGCCCGGGACGCCTACATCGAGATGATGCAGACGGCGCAGAACGTCGCCGACCGCTACGAGCTGACGCGCGAGGAGATCGACGCGTTCGCTCTCCGCTCCCATCAACACGCGGCCGCCGCCCGCGACTCGGGGCGCCTCGGCGAGGAGATCCACCCGGTCGAGATCCCGGCCACGCGCAAGGAACCCGCGCGGACGTTCGAGCACGACGAGAGCATCCGTGACGACACCACGGCGGAGAAGCTCGCCGCCCTTCCCGCCCAGCCGAACACGACCCAGATGACCGCGGGGAACTCGTCGCCGCTCAACGACGGCGCCAGCGCGGTGGTGCTCGCGAGCGCGGAGAGGGCCGAGGAGCTCGGCGACGAGCCGCTGGCGCGCGTCGTGGCGTCGGCGACCCACGCGCTCGACCCGAAGGTGATGGGAATCGCTCCGGCGTTCGCGATCCCGAAGGCCCTGGCGCGCGCCGACCTCAAACCTGAGGAGATCGACGTGTGGGAGGTCCACGAGGCGTACGCCTCGGTCGCCGTCGCGATCCTGCGCGAGCTGCCGAACCAGCTCGACGGCTTCGAGGTGCCCGACGAGCGCCTCAACCCGAACGGCGGGGCCGTCGCCATCGGCCACCCGTTCGGCTCGTCGGGCACCCGTTACGTGCTCACGCTCGCCACCGAGCTGCGCCTTCGCGAGGCCCGCTACGGCGTCCTGGGCGTGTGCGTCGGGTCGGGCCAGGGGGTCGCCCTCGTCCTCGAGAACCCGAAGGCCGCGTAGGCCGGTGAACGTCCCGGCGTCCGGCGCACTGATCCCTGTCGGAGAGGGCGATCACGTCTTCGGCGCCGAGGAGCCCGAGCTGACCCTGATCGAGTACGGGGACTTCGGCTGCCCGTTCTGCTTCGCCGCGAGCCGCCCGGTCAGCTCGCTGCTGGAGCGCTACCCGTCCCTGAGCCTCGTGTGGCGCCACTTTCCCGACCCGGAGCTTCACCCCGGGGCCGATCTCGCCGCGGAGCTGTCCGAGCTTGCCGCGGTGCACGGGAAGTTTTGGGAGACGCACTCCCTGCTGCTCGCCGGCCGCGAGCGCTTCACGCTGGACGACCTGCTATCGGTTGCGCGAAGGCTCGATCTGGATCCGGCGGAGGCCGAGTCGGCGCTTCGCGACCGCACCTATCGCGACCGCGTCCTGGAGGACGTCGCCGGCGGCGAGAAGGCCGGGGTTCACGCGACGCCGACGTTCTTTCTCGGTGGCAGGAGGCTGGAGGGGCCCTGGCGCCAGCTCGCGCAGCTCGTTCCGGCGATGTTGAGCGAGGGGAGGCCCGAGGGAGGGGGCTCCGGTTCAGGCTGGAAGCGGCACGGCCGCCTCGGGCGTCGCGACCCTGAAGCTGAAGCTCTCCTCCAGGTACAGGTGGACGGCCTCCGCGTCGTGGTGCTCGTATCCGATCGAGAGGTCCTGGCCGCAGTCGAAGAGGAAATCGCCCCCGCGCATGCTGAGCACGGCGCCGCCGTCGACCGCGGGCGCCCACACGATCGGGCCGCCGAGGATCTCGCGCAGGTGCTCGAGCAGGGGATACCCGCCGTGCTGGCTGGTCTCGAGGACCCGGGTGTGAATCTCCGGGCCGAGCGCGAGGCCGTAGTCGCCCTCGATACCGGCCGCGCGGAGGGTGTCGACGGCTTTGGCGACGTGGCGTGGATACCGCTCGCAGTCCTCGCCCATGGTTATCTCCTCGTGCGGCGACGCCTCGATCACGCCGGCGATGCCGGCGGCGCTCCAGCCGTGGAACACGGCGGAGTTCTCCGCGCGAGCGATCCGGCGGGCCGCATCGTCCAGTGCGCCCAGCTCGACGTCCTCGGCGCCGCGCTCGGCGTCCTCGAGCTCCGTACGGGCGACCGTGAACGGCGCCCGGAGCTCGACGAGCCCGAGAACGCGCCGCTGCCGCGCGGCCACGCCCTCCTCGGGTGAGTCGGCGAGATCCTGCGTGCGGCCGAGGTTCGTGGCCGAGTGGGCCCAACCACGGGGTCCGGCGAAGTCGACCAGCCTGCGCGCGGCCAGCGCAGGGGTCAACCGCTCGCGCGCCTCGGAGTCGAGCAGAGCCCACCCCGCCTCGGTGACGGGGGCTTGCCCGCGGAGCAGGTGGCTCACGGATCGCTCCCGCGCAGGCCCCCGATGCCGAGCGACTCGCTTCCGGCCAGCGGCGCTCCCCGGGCTGCCTCCTCCTCCGTCGCTTCCTCCTCGGCCTCCTCGCCGTGCTCGACGATGTCGCCCTCCTGGAACAGGATTCCCTCCGCGATCTCGCGCCACAGCGGCGTGCGACGGAGCAGGAACTCGAGGTCCATCGAGAAGTGCTTGAACTCCTCTCCCTGGGCATCGCGCATGATCGCGCGCGCCTCGCGGTCGGGCTCGACCGCCATGCGCTGCTCGTACCAGCCGATCGCCTCCGCCTCCTCGGTCAGCGAGGCGCACAGGCGGGCGAAGGTCCGCGTCTCGGCCGGAAGCTCCGCGGCGGGCTCGTGATACTGGTCGAATCCCACGGCGACATCTTTTCAGGCGCGGGCGCGCGGATCAAGCTCCACCGAACGCCTCCCGAAAGGAGAGATCTCGATGACTGATGCATTTGTGCTCGGCGGTGTGCGGACGCCGGTGGGCCGCTACGGCGGCTCGCTGTCCCACATTCGCACCGACGACCTGCTCGGCCAGACGATGGTCGCGGCGTGCGAGAAGGCCGGAGTGCCGCTCGAGCGGATCGAGGACATCGCGGCCGGGTGCGTCAATCCCGCCCACGAGGGGATGGGCGATATCGCGCGCTGGGCTGCCTTGGCCGCGGGGTTTCCGGACTCGGTGCCGGCGGCGACCGTTAACCGGTTCTGCGCCTCGTCGCTGACGTGCACGATCCAGATCGCGCACGCGATCCGCAGCGATGAGCTCGGGGTCGGATTGGCCGGCGGGGTGGAGTCGATGTCGCGGTCGGGGTGGGCGCTGATGAAGGGCGAGGCGCCGTTCATGCCCCGCGGCCCCGTGTTCATGCTCGACACGATGTGGGCGGGGGCCGGCGGCCCGCCGAACCCGACGCTGCTCGCCCGGGACGCCTACATCGAGATGATGCAGACGGCGCAGAACGTTGCCGACCGCTACGAGCTGACGCGCGAGGAGATCGACGCGTTCGCGCTCCGGTCCCACCAACACGCGGCCGCCGCCCGCGACTCGGGGCGCCTCGGCGAGGAGATCCACCCGGTCGAGATCCCGGCCACGCGCAAGGAACCCGCGCGGACGTTCGAGCACGACGAGAGCATCCGTGACGACACCACGGCGGAGAAGCTCGCCGCCCTTCCCGCCCAGCCGAACACGACCCAGATGACCGCGGGGAACTCGTCGCCGCTCAACGACGGCGCCAGCGCGGTGGTGCTCGCGAGCGCGGAGGGGGCCGAGGAGCTCGGCGACGAGCCGCTGGCGCGCGTCGTGGCGTCGGCGACCCACGCGCTCGACCCGAAGGTGATGGGAATCGCTCCGGCGTTCGCGATCCCGAAGGCCCTGGCGCGCGCGGGCCTCAAACCAGACGAGATCGACATCTGGGAGGTCCACGAGGCGTACGCCGTCGGTCGCCGTCGCGATCCTGCGCGAGCTGCCGAACCAGCTCGACGGCTTCGAGGTGCCCGACGAGCGCCTCAATCCGAACGGCGGGGCCGTCGCCATCGGCCACCCGTTCGGCTCGTCCGGCACCCGTTACGTCCTCACGCTCGCCACCGAGCTGCGCCTGCGCGAGGCCCGCTACGGCGTCCTGGGCGTGTGCGTCGGCTCGGGCCAGGGGGTGGCGCTCGTGCTCGAGAACCCGAAGGCCGCGTAGCCCGGTGAACGTCCCGGCGTCCGGCGCATTGATCCCGGTCGGAGAGGGCGATCACGTCCTCGGCCCCCAAGAGCCCGAGCTGACCCTGGTCGAGTACGGCGACTTCGGCTGCCCGTTCTGCTTCGCCGCGAGCCGCCCGGTCAGCTCGCTGCTGGAGCGCTACCCGTCCCTGAGCCTCGTGTGGCGCCACTTTCCCGACCCGGAGCTTCACCCCGGGGCCGATCTCGCCGCGGAGCTCTCCGAGCTTGCCGCGGCGCATGGGAAGTTCTGGGACGCGCACTCGATGCTTCTAGCCGGCCGCGAGCGCTTCACGCTGGACGACCTGCTGTCCGTCGCGCGCAGGTTAGATCTGGATCCGGCCGAGGCCGAATCGGCGCTTCGCGACCGCACCTATCGCGACCGCGTCCTGGAGGACGTCGCCGGCGGCGAGAAGGCCGGGGTCCACGCGACGCCGACGTTCTTTCTCGGTGGCAGGAGGCTGGAGGGGCCCTGGCGCCAGCTCGCGCAGCTCGTTCCGGCGATGTTGAGCGAGGGGAGGCCCGAGGGAGGGGGCTCGCCGGGCATAATCCTCCCGATGAAGCCACTGGCGGGGGAGGGCCCCGCGCAGCAGCGGGTGTTCGTCGATGGCCGCTACAGGCCGTTCGGCGAGCTCACCTCGGAGCAGGTGTCCGCCCACGCCACCGAACTGGGCCAGGTCGCCGGCCTGGGGCATGGAAGCCGGGTTGGATCGGTGGCCGCCGCCTGGAGGCAGCTGGCGATGGAGCTCGAAAAGCACGGTGCGGCGAGAGTCTCGGACCTAGACGCGGCCGCGGTGGCGTCGTTCGCCGAGCGCCTCTGGATCCTGCCTCCCGGGGGCGAACTGCTCTCGGGTGGCCCGACGGGGGGCGATTAGCCGCTGAATGCGTCGGTCTTGTGCGAGACGTCATCGCCGATATAGACTCGGCGCGATGGGGGTCCCGTGCCGCACGCGCTGAGCTCAGGGCTACCGAAGGACTTCCTCCGGCCATGTCTGCTGTTGCTTTTGCGCGAGCGCGAGGCGCATGGGTACGAGTTGCTCGAGAGCGTCGCGGCCTTCGGATTCGATCACTCGGATCCGGGTGCCCTCTATAAGGCGCTGCGGCGGCTCGAAAACGACGGCCTGGTCCAGTCGGATTGGGAGCGGTCGGGCAACGGCCCCCGGAAAAGGGTCTACAGGCTGACCCCCAGCGGGGTAGAGGAGCTGGACCACCGAGCGACCGACCTTGCCGAGGGCGAGCGCCGGATCGACGCCTTTATTGAGCGGTATCTCCGGGCACGTCGTCTCCCCGCGGGCGACCGCCGCCGTCGCGCGATGGCGGGGCGGCTCGAGGCCCACCGAGCGGCGGTAGATGAACGGAGACATATAGGCGATCGTCATATGTGACGGTCGCACTTTGCGCTAGGCACTTACGGCACTCGATCCCGCGAAATAGGGTGCCCGCGTTCGGACACCGGGGAGCGGGCGGAGAGAGCTATGTGCTTAGCTATTCCAGGCCAGGTTCTCGAGATCGTCGACGAGGCGAATCGGCTCGCCAGCGTCGATGTGGCCGGGGTGCGCCGGAATGTCAACGTCGGCCTGCTCGACGCTGACGCCGGCGGCATCGAACCGGGCGACTGGGTGCTGATCCACGTCGGCTTCGCGATCTCGAAGGTCGACGAGGAGGAGGCACGCGCCACCCGCGAGCTGCTCGAGGGGATGGGCGCGGACTACGAGCAGGAGCTCGAGGAGCTGAAGGCGAGCGTGATCGAGTGAGCGACCCGCTCCAGGATTGCCGCGATGACCGACTGCATCACGTGCGGGGACGTCGCCGAGTCGATGCGCGTCGCTCGATGTCGATTCCGCAGCGCGGCGCTCGCGCTTTGCGCGCTGACGCCCGGGGAGCGGCAGACGGTCGAGATCGCGCTCGTCGGACCCGTGGCGAAGTCGGGGACCGGCTGCTGGTCCACGCCGGGACGGCGATCGCCAGAGCGGAGGAGAGTGCCCGCATGAGGTTCGTCGACGAGTTCCGCGACGCCGAGCTCGGCCGCGTGCTCTGCCGGCGAGATCGCCGCGGCCGTCGAGCCGGGCCGCCACTACAAGGTGATGGAGGTCTGCGGCGGCCACACGCACTCGATCTACAAGTACGGCGTCGACGACCTGCTGCCCGAGAACGTCGAGCTGGTGCACGGCCCCGGCTGCCCCGTCTGCGTGATCCCGATGGGCCGCGTCGACGACGGGATCGCGATCGCCCACGAGGAGGACGTGATCTTCACCTGCTTCGGCGACATGATGCGCGTGCCGGGCTCGGAGCAGGACGCTTCTCGGACGCCAAGGCCGAGGGCGCGGACATCCGGATGGTCTACTCGCCGCTCGACGCGCTTCGGATCGCGAAGTCCGAACCCCGACCGCGACGGTCGTCTTCTTCGCGATCGGCTTCGAGACCACCGCGCCGTCGACGGCCCTGACCCTCAAGCGCGCGCGCAGGCCGAGGGCGTCGAGAACTTCCTCTGCATGTGCAACCACGTGACGATCGTGCCGCCGCTGCGGGCGCTGCTCGACTCGCCCGATCTGCGCCTCGACGGATTCATCGGGCCGGGCCACGTCTCGACCGATCGTCGGCGCGCGCCCCTTCGAGTTCATCCCGGCCGACTACGGCAGGCCGCTCGTCACCGCCGGCTTCGAGCCGCTCGACATCCTGCAGGCGATCCAGATGATCCTCGCGCCAGCTCGCGCGAGGGCCGCTGCGAGGTCGAGAACCAGTACAAGCGGGTCGTCCCGTACGAGGGCAACCTCGCGGCGCTGGCGGCCATGGCGGAGGTCTTCGAGCTGCGGCCGCACTTCGAGTGGCGCGGCCTCGGGTTCATCACGCAGAGCGCCCTGCGGCTGGCGGACGCCTACGCCGACCTCGACGCCGAGCGCCGCTACGAGGTGCCCGGGGTGCGGGTCGCCGACCCCAAGGCGTGCCAGTGCGGCGAGGTGCTCAAGGGCGTGATCAAGCCCTGGGAGTGCAAGGTGTTCGGAACCGCGTGCACGCCCGAGCACGCGATCGGGACCTGCATGGTCTCCCCGGAGGGCGCGTGCGCCGCCTACTACAACTACGGGCGCTTCGCGCGCAAGCGGAGGTGGTCGCGTCGTGAGCGAGCGCGCCCTCAGCGAGCGGGCCAGGGCGCGCCTCGGGCGAGGATCGCGAGCAGCGCATCCTCGAGATCATCGAGACCGCGCGCGCCAAGCGCCCGCGGTTCAAGGACGACGCAGGTCACGATGGCCCACGGCGCCGGGGGCAAGGCGACCCAGACGATGATCGAGGGCCTCTTCGTGCCCGCCTTCGAGCTCCGAGTCGCTCGGCCGAGCTCGGCGACGCCGGAGCGCGGTCGAGATCGACGGCGTCGAGCTCGCGATGACGACCGACACGCTTCGTCGTCAAGCCGATCCGCTTCCCGGGCGGCTCGATCGGCGAGCTCGCGGTCAACGGGACGGTCAACGACCTCGCGATGCCGCGGGCGCCCGAGCGAGCGCGCTGAGCGTCTCGCTGGTGCTCGAGGAGGGACTCGACGCGGACGAGCTGCGCGGCCGAGGTCGAGGCGATCGCCGCGGCGGCCGACGGCCGCGGGGGTCGAGGTCATCACCGGCGACACCAAGGTCGTCGAGCGCGGCCACGCCGACGAGATGTACATCTGCACGACCGGGCTCGGCGGCGTCGACGAGCGCGCGTCGCTCGCGACCGGCTCGCTCGGCCGCGGGCGACCGCGTGCTCGTCTCGGAGCCGATCGGCGAGCACGGAACGGCGATCATGCTCGCGCGCGACGAGTTCGACCTCGACGCCGATGATCGACTCCGACACGCGCTCGCTGTGGCCGGTCGCGGACGCCCTGCTCGACGGCCGCGGGCCCGAGCTGCGCTGCATGCGCGACGCGACCCGCGGTGGCGTCGCGTCGGTGCTCAACGAGCTTGCGCGCGCGTCGGGCGTCGGCGATCAGTCGTGCGCGAGGCGCGACGTCCCGGTGCGCGCCCGAGGTCGCCGGCGCCGCGGAGATGCTCGGGATCGACCCGATGTACGTCGCGAACGAGGGCATGATCGTCGCCTTCGTCGCGCCGGAGGCCGCGGACGCCGCGCTCGCGGCGCTGCGCGCGGTGCCGGGCTGCGAGGAGGCCGTGGAGATCGGCGAGGTGCGGGCCGAGCCGCCGGGGATGGTCCTGGTGGAGACGGCCTTCGGGGGCCAGCGGGTGATGGATCTGCTCGCGGGAGACCCGCTGCCGAGGATCTGCTGAGCAGGAGTGAGCTCGAAACAGATGCAGCCGCGAGCGAGGAGAGGTAGACGATGGACGACAGGCTGAGTTCGTTCCCGACCAGGCGAAGACCGAGGCGGTCGAGGCGCACGTCATCTGGATGACGACCGGGCTCTCGCTGCGACGGCGACTCGGTGGCGATGACATCCGCCGTCAACCCCAGCCTCGAGGACATCATCACGCAGGCGATCCCGGGGATGCCGAAGGTGATCGTCCACAACCCCGTGCTCGCGTACGAGAACGGCCCCGAGTTCATCGAGTGCGTGGTGGCGCGCCGAGAAGGGCGAGCTCGACCCCTTCGTGCTCGTCGTCGAGGGCTCGGTCCCGAACGAGGAGCTCACCGGCGAGGGCTACTTGGCCGGCGATCGGCGACGACCCGGAGACGGGGCAGCCGATCACGACCAACGAGTGGCTCGACCGGCTGGCGCCGAAGGCGGCCGCGGTCGTCGCGGTCGGGACCTGCGCGACCTACGGCGGCATCCCGGCGATGAAGAACAACCCGACCGGCGCGATGGGGGTGCGCCGACTACCTCGGCTGGGACTGGAAGTCGAGCGCCGGCCTGCCGGTCGTCAACATCCCCGGCTGCCCCGCCCAGCCCGACAACATGACCGAGGTGCTGCTCTACCTGGCGCTGCACCTCGCCGGGCTGGCCCCGGTCCCGGAGCTCGACGAGGCGCTGCGGCCGAAGTGGCTCTTCGGGCGGACGGTGCGCGAGGGCTGCAACCGGGCCGGCTTCGTCGAGGAGGGCAACTTCGCGACCGAGTACGGCGACGACCCCCGCTGCCTGGTCAAGCTCGGCTGCAAGGGGCCCGTCGTGAAGTGCAACGTCCCGGTCCGCGGCTGGGTCGACGGCTACGGCGGCTGCCCCAACGTCGGCGGGATCTGCATGGCATGCACGATGCCCGGGCTTCCCTGACAAGTACATGCCGTTCATGGACGCGGACTCGCGGGGAAGCGTCGCCGCGAACCTCGAGCGCTTCACGTTCGGGCCGGTCGATCCGCTACTTCCGCCAGCGGCAACATCAAGAGCAAGTACGACGTCGAGCCGGAGTGGCGCAAGCGCAACTCGCGGCTCGAGACCGGCTATCAGGCACGGAACTACGGCTGAGCGTGAGATCCGGCGGCAAGAGCGAGAGCCACGAGCTTCACTGACCAAGAGGAGAGAAGCAGATGGCAACGGTAGAGACACCGCGCAGCGAGCAGAAGGTCGATGGTCAAGGAGATGTCCTGGGACCCGATCACCCGGATCGTCGGCAGCCTCGGGATCCACACGGAGATCGACTTCTCGAACCAGCAGGTCCTGAAGTGCTACTCGACGTCGATGATCTTCCGCGGGTTCGACATCTTCATGAAGGGGATCGACCCGCGCGACGCGCACTTCATCACCAGCCGGATCTGCGGCATCTGCGGTGACAACCACTGCACCTGCTCGTGCCTGAACCAGAACATGGCCTACGGGGTCAAGCCGCCGCCGCTGGGCGACCTCGCGTTCAACCTCGCCGAGTCCGCGGACTACATGTTCGACCACGCGATCTTCAACGACTGCATGGCGAACGTGGACTTCTGCGAGCAGATGGTCAAGGAGACGAACCCGACGCTGCTCGCGAAGGCCGAGCAGGACGCTCGGCCCCGCACTCCGACATCCACGGCTACCGGACGATCGCCGACATCATGCGCGCGCTTAACCCGTTCACGGGCGACTTCTACCTCGAGACGCTCCAGGTGGCGCGGTACACGCGCGAGATGTACTGCCTGTTCGGCGGCCGCCACACGCACCCCTCGACGATCATGCCCGGGCGGCTGCAGCGCGCATATCACGCACCAGACGCTGCACCGACTACTACGTGCGGCTGATGCGGTACTTCGACTACGTCAAGCGCACGCGTGCCGATGCACGACGACCTCTACGACTTCTTCCTCCAGGAGCTGCCGGGGTACGACATGGTCGGCTACCGCGAGACGAATCTCGTCAACTGGGGCTGCTTCGACGATCCCGACTACGTCGACTACGACTACGAGAACATGACCGAGTGGGGCCGGAAGCGGTACGTGACCCCCGGGAGTCGTCGATCAACGGCGAGCTGATCACCACGGACCTCGTCGAGATCAACCTGATGATCCGGATCCTGCTCGGGAGCTCGTACTTCGACGACTGGACGGAGACCGAGGAGCCGTTCGTCACCGAGGACCCGCTCGGGCAACCCGGTCGACCAGCGCCACCCGTGGAACAAGGTGACGCTGCCCGAAGCCGCAGAAGCGCGACTTCACCGACAAGTACAGCTGGGTGGTCTCGCCGCGGATCTACGACGAGCGCACCGACACGCTACGTCTGCTGCGACACCGGCGGCGGGCCGTTCGCGCGCCAGTGGTGCACCGCGAAGGCCGGCTTGGTCGACTTCGGCTACGCGAAGGCGACCGGGCAGAGCATCCAGATGGTGCTGCCGCGGACGCGCGAGCTCAGCCCGAGATGGAGATCGAGTGGAAGATCCCGGAGAAGTCGAACGCGATCGAGCGCGATCGGGCCCGCACCTACCACCAGGCGTACTCGGCGCTGATCGGGCTGCACTGCCTCGAGCGGGCGCTCGACCGAGGTCCGCGCGGGGCGGACCAAGTCCTGGAAGGACTTCAAGGTCCCCGAGGAGGCGATCAGCGTCGGCTTCCACGAGGCGGCGCGCGGGGTGCTCTCGCACCACATGGTGATCCAGCGACGGCAAGATCGCCAACTACCAGCCCTACCCGCCGACGCCGTGGAACGCCAGCGTGCGCGACGTCTACGGGACTCCGGGCCCCTACGAGGACGCGGTGCAGAACACGCCGATCTTCGAGGAGAACGGCCCGGAGAACTTCAAGGGCGTCGACATCATGCGGGCGGTGCGGAGCTTCGACCCGTGCCTGCCGTGCGGCGTGCACATGTACGGCGGCAAGGGCGGCGTGCGCAAGGTGATGCACACGCCGACCGGCATGTGCTGAGCCGGGCGCGACAGGCCGACGAAGCGCGGCAACCGCGATGCGACCTCGGTCGGCGCGATTCCAGGAGCTGATCGCGCGCGGCTCGAGCGAGATCGAGGACCCGGCGACCGCGCGCGCGGCGCCGAGGAGCTCGTCGGCGCCGTGATCGAGCTCTACGGCGAGGGCCTCGAGCGCGATCTTCGCGACGCTCGCCGACGCGGGCGAGGCGGGCGCGAGATCGGACGCAGCGCTCGCCGACGACGGGGTCGTCGCCAGCCTGATCCTGATCCACGGCCTCTATCCGGTCGACCTCGAGACGCGCGTGCGGGAGGCGCTCGAGAGGGTGCGGCCCGTACATGGAGTCGCACGGCGGCAACGTCGAGCTGCTCGGGCTCGACCGACGGCGTCGCCCGGATCCGGCTCGAGGGGAGCTGCGAGGGCTGCGCCGCGTCCGTCGGCGACGCTGGAGCTGGCGATCAAGCAGGCGCTCGACGAGGCGCGCCCCGGATCTCGACGGCCTCGAGGTCGAGGGGGCCGCGCAGGCGCACCCAGGCGGGCCTCGCCGCGACGGGATGGAGCTGCCCGTCGTCCAGGTCGATCCGAGCGGGGGCGGCGACGGGCCCGCCGGACCCTCGTGGTTCGACCTCGACGGCGCCGTGACCTCGGCCGAGGGGGAGCTCGCGCGGAGCGAGGTCGGGACGGTCGCGCTGATCGTCGCGAACGTCGACGGCTCCCTGCTCGCCTACCGTCGACCGCTGCGCCGGCTGCGGCGCCAGCCTGCGCCGGCGGGCGAGCTCGACGGACGCGCGTGCGCATGCGCGGCGTGCTGCGCGGCGCTTCGACCTGCCGCGCGCGCGGGCCGCTCGCTCGACGGCGACGACCTCCAGCTCGACCCGGTGCCGCTGCTGCGAGGACGGACGAGGGCGTCCCGGTCGCCCTGCGCGGCATGAGCACGGGCGGCGACGCACTCGCGCGCAGGGCGGCCGCCCGCCGGCGGGCGGAGCTCGTCTCCAGCCTGCGCCGGCTCGGCGCCGGGACGCAAGCGCGGGCGCGGCGGGATCCAGCGCGTCGATGGGGCGTCGGCACCTGCAGAGCGCTGCGAGCTGTGCTCGACGACGATCCCCGACGACCACCGCCACATGATCCACCTCGACGAGCGGCGGATCCTCTGCGCGTGCGAGGCGTGCTGGTCGCTCCGCTCCGACGACCCCGAGCTGCGTCCCGCCGGCGTGCGCACGTCGTGGCTGGACGACCTCGAGCTGCCGGACGATCTCTGGGCGCGATTCGAGATCCCGATCGGGCTCGCGTTCTTCCTCCGCAGACGGCGCCGACGATCGCGTCGTCGCGCTGTATCCGAGCCCGGCCGGGGCGACCGAGTCGGAGATCGAGCCCGACGCCTGGGACGAGGCTCGTAGACGCGAATCCGGAGCTCGAGGAGGCTCGAGCCCGACGCCGAGGCCCTGATCGTCAACCGGCTCACCGAGCCGCCACCGCAACGCGATCGCCCCGATCGACGAGTGCTACCGGCTCGTCGGCATGATCAAGTCTGAGCTGGGAGGGGATCTCCGGCGGCGAGGGGCCCGAGCGGGCCGTCGGAGGCGTTCTTCGCCGAGCTGCGCGAGCGCGAGGCGGCGCATGATGAGCGTCGGCCGAAGCGCTCGGCGACGAGACCGTCGAGGCGCCGCTCCGGAGCATCCCCGGCCCGCGTTCGAGATCCTCGGAGCCGGGCCGGTCGAGCGCGCGGCGGCTCCGACGCTGCGCTTCCGGACGCGGGTGAGCGACCGCTCCGGCCGCGAGGTGTTCCTCGCGTCGCGCTCTCGGTCCTGATCGAGATCGAGCCCGCGAAGCGCAGCTATGACGCGGCGGCCAAGCGAGCGGCTCGTCGCAGCTCTTCGGGGAGCCGGAGGCGCTGGGCGGGACCACTACCAGACATCCGCTGGGCCCAGGTCGAGTCCTACGTGCCGGAGTTCACGCGGCGAGACGACGTTCGCGATCACCGTTCCCGTGCACCTACGACCTCGAGGTCGCGGCGGCGAAGTACCTCTACGGGCTCGCCGATGGCGAGGCGCCGCTGCGCTTCCACTTCAACGGCCAGGTCTTCTACGCCGGCGACCGCGATCGGCTCCAGCTCGTCCGCGTCCCGTGGGACTGCGTCGCGCGCTTCCCGCTCCCGGTCGAGACCTGGCGGCGGATGATCGAGGCCCACTATCCCGGCGGCGGCTGGGTCACGGCTCGGGACCGAGACGCTCGAGCGCCTGCGGCGGCGGCGCACGGCGAGCGCGGCCTGCACGTCGCTCGACGCGACGATCGCCGATCTGCTCGACGCGCGGAGGGCGGCTAGGAGATGGACCGGTCGCTCGAGAAGCTGCTCGACTCGCTGCTCTACGAGGGCTACGCGCTCTATCCCTACACGCCGGGCGCGACCAAGAACGCGACCCCGACCCCGTTCGGGATCGTCTACCCGCCCGCGTACGCCGGGCGCAGCGACGCGACCTACGACCTGCTGCGGATGGAGTGCGTCGTCGAGACTGCGGGCGACGCGGTGCTGCGCGGGGAGGTCCGGTTCCTTCAGGCCGAGGGCGAGCGGCACAAGGGAGTCGAGCGCCGGGTCGAGATACCCGCGACCGGCGTCGCGGACGCTCGAGGCGGAGGGCACCGGACACGAGTTCGGCTTCGATGCGGCCGTCCGGCTCGAGGGCCGGGTGCGGATGCGCGCCACCACGCTCGGCAGCGGGTCGACGCGGATCGCCGTCTGCGTCCACAACACGACCCCGGTCGAGGGCGACCGGGTGATCGACCGCACGAGCGCGCTGAGCGCCAGCTTGATCTCCACGCATACGGTCGCCGAGATCGAGGGCGGGCGCTTCATCTCCCCGCTCGAGCGCGAGGGAGTCGCCGGAGAGGCGGTCGCCGCGTGTCGCAATCGTCAACACGTGGCCGGTGCTCGCGAGCCCCCGCGACGACGCGGTCCTGGGCGCGGCGATCCATCCTTCCGGACCACCCGTCGATGGCTCCGGAGAGCCTGGGGAACCTCTTCGACTCGACCGAGATCGAGGAGGCGCTGCTGCTGCACGTCCATGCGCTCTCGGACGACGAGCGCGGGAGCGATCGCCGAGCAGGACCCCGCGGTGAGGGAGATGGTCGAGCGAGCGCTGGGCGCCGCGGCGCGAGGACATCTTACTCGCTGCACGGGCAGGCTCGGAGGAGGTCGTTGACGAGCCCGGGCATCCGGTGCCCGGCGAGTCGGAGATCGAGGTCGACGGCGTTACGTTCCGCAAGGGCGGCAAGGTGATCCTGCGGCCGGGCCGGAGTCGCGATGTCTATGACTCGATGCTCGACGGGCGCGCCGCGACGATCGAGCGCCTCTACTACGACAGCGACGGACGATGCTCATATCGCGGTCACCGTCGACGGCGATGCCGCCCAGGGCCTGTTCCGCGAGACCGGCCGGTACCTGTTCTTCCGCGGTCACGAGGTCGAAGCGGTTCCGGAAAGGAGCAAGACGACCCATGAGTGATGTACAGCGAGAGAAGCAGATCCTGATCGCCGGAATCGGCAACGCGTGGATGCGGGACGACGGCTTCGGCGGTCGGGTGGCCGAGAGGCTCTCCGCCGGCGATCTGCCGGACGGGGTGAGCGTGTTCGACTTCGGGACCGGCGGGCTCGACCTCGCGTACGAGGTCATGCGCGGCTACGACGCATTGGTTCTGGTCGACGTCAGCCGCCAGGGGGGCGAGCCCGGGACGCTGTACGTGATCGAGCCCGACCCCGAGGACATCGAGCCGATCGAGGACGGCCACGCCGTCAACCCGCACGGCATGGACCCGAGGACCGTGCTCCAGTTCGTGAAGACGGTTGGAGGCTGGCCGGGCAAGGTCGTCGTCGTCGCGTGCGAGCCCACTGGAGGCGACGACGAGATGGGCCTCGAGCTCTCGCCCGAGGTCGGCGCCGCCGTGGAGCGGGCGACGAGGCTCGTCCTCGACACCGTGGATGAGCTGAGATCAGACGCCGCGTACGCGGAGGCGGAGTCCTAATCGTGCACGAGCTTTCGATCTCGAGCGCGATCGTCAACACCGCCGAGCGCCACGCGGCCGGACGAAAGGTGACCGCCGTCGACGTCAGGGTTGGCAGCCTGCGACAGGTCGTCCCGGACTCGCTGCACTTCTACTTCGAGATCGTCGCCCGGGACACGGTCTGCGCCGACGCCCGGCTGAAGCTCGAGTCCGTGGCCGCGCTGCTGCGGTGCCCCGATTGCGGACGCGAGTGGGATCCGGCGCCGCCGCCGCTCGCGACCCATGAGCCGCTCGCGGGGTCGGGCCTGCCGCCGGTGCCGGCGTTTCGTTGCCCGGCTGCGTCTTTCCGGGCGAGGTCATCGCGGGAGACGAGCTCGAGGTCTCCTCAATCGAGGTCGAAGGCTCAACGGCGGCGGCCGCCGCCGGCTGAGAAAGGAGGGGACGATGCATCGCACCAAGATCACGGTCGCCGAGGACGCGCTCGACGCGAACGAGACGATCGCCCGAACGAACCGCGATGACTTCGAGCGCGCCGAGGTCGCGGTCGTGAACCTGATGAGCTCGCCCGGGGCCGGCAAGACGACGTTGCTCGAGCGCAGTCTCGGTGACCTCGGGGACGTTCGCGCAGGGGTGCTCGAAGGAGACGTCCAAGGGAGCATCGACTCCGACCGCATCGCGTCGGTGCACGTGCCGGTCACGCAGCTCAACACCGGCGCCGGATTCGGTGGCGAGTGCCATCTCGACGCGAACATGGTGCGCTCCGCGCTTCCCTCGCTGCCCCTCGACGACATCGACCTCCTGGTGATCGAGAACGTCGGCAACCTCGTCTGCCCGGCCGAGTTCAAGGTCGGTGAGGACGCGCGGGTGATGATCGCGTCGGTCACCGAGGGGGAGGACAAGCCGCTCAAGTACCCGCTCATGTTCCGCGCCTGCGAGCTGATCGTCATCAACAAGATCGACCTCTTGCCGCACATCGAGTTCGATCTAGACCGCCTCCGAGAGAACCTCGACATCGTCCATCCGGGGGTCGCGCGGATCGAGCTCAGCGCTCGCACCGGCGAAGGGGTTGAGACCTGGCGAAGCTGGCTCTCCGCAGTCCCGGAGCGCCGGCGGGCGATCGCCTGAGGTCATCCATGCCCGGGACCGCGGCAGAGGCGCTCCACTCGCGGCTCGACGCGCTCCGAGCCGCCCGCACGGAGGCGAACCGAGACTTCTTCGCGGCCGAGGCCGAGCGGCTCGCTCGCTGCTGCCACTCCATGGCCGAGCGCTTCGCGCGCGGGGGACGACTCGTCGCGCTCGGGCGCTCGCCGGTGGCACGCTCGGACGCGCGTCACGTCGCGGTCGAGTTCGTCCATCCGGTGATCGTGGGCAAGCGCGCGCTTCCGGCGCTCGCGCTCGCGGGTGAGGGGGCTCGCTGGAGCCACAGGTCCGCGCGGTGGTCGAACCCGGGGACATCGCGATCGGCTACGGGATCGAGGACCCGGACGAGCTCGAGACGCGGGACGCGCTGGCGGTGGCGAGGGAGCTCGGGTGCCTGACGATCGCCTTCGGCCCCGGTCCCGCGGAGTGGGAGTTCGAGCCGCGGGTCCCGGACCCGTTCGTCAGGCAGGAGCTCGTGGAGACCCTGTACCACGTGCTGTGGGAGCTCGTCCATGTCTTCTTCGAGCACCGCGGCCTGCTCGAGGGACGCGAGACCGGCCCGGTCCACGACACCGGCGCATCGAGCTTTCTCTATCCCTTCCTGTCGGAGTCGGAGGCCGACCTCGAGGGCGTGATCGAGGACGTTCGGGCCTCGATCCTGATGAAGGCGCAGGAGGTGGGTTCGCTGCGGGAGCAGACCCTGGCGGAGGGCGGCAAGGCGCTGCGTGGCGCCGCCGACGAGCTGCGCCGCGCCCGGGACACCGGGGCCCGCGTGCTGGCGATGGGCAACGGCGGCTCCGCGACCGACGCGATGGACTTCGTCGCCGACCTTCGAGCCGCCGGGGCTCCGTTCGATCGACCTCACCGAGGACGCTTCGATCCTGACCGCGATCGCGAACGACATCGGCGTCGAGGAGATCTTCCAGCGACAGGTGATCGCGTACGGGCACGAGGGAGATATCGCCGTGGCGCTGTCGACGAGCGGCAACTCGGCGAACCTGATCGAGGCGCTGACCGAGGCTCGCCGGCGGCGGCTCACCACGCTCGCGTTCGTCGGCTACGACGGGGGGCGGATCGCCTCCGAGGGGCTGGCAGACCACGTGGTCGTGACGCGGTCCCAGCACATTCCCCGCATACAGGAGGCCCAGGCGAGCGCCTACCACGCCCTGGTCGAGCTGATCCGCACACCCGAGGAGTGACTCGTGGCGGTGTCGGCGAGAACCACGGAGAGGCGTCGGGTAAGGGCTCGGGTCGCCGGAGTCGTCCAGGGAGTCGGATTTCGCCCCTACGTGTTCCGCCTCGCCGAGGAGTTGGAGCTCGGTGGGTGGGTGCTGAACGACGAGCGCGGGGTGGAGGTCGAGGTCGAGGGTGAGCCGGCCTCGGTCGAGGAGTTCCTGGCAAGGCTCCCGGCCGATGCACCCCCGCTCGCGACCGTGGAGTCGGTCCGCGTCGAGCCCGCGCGGGCGAGCGGGGAGCTCAGCTTCCGGATCGTCGAGTCGGAGCGCGGCGCCGAACCCGAAGCGCTGGTGTCGGCGGACTTCGCCACCTGCCCCGACTGCCTGACCGAGCTGTTCGACCCGGCCGACAGGCGTCACCGCTATCCGTTCATCAACTGCACGAACTGCGGGCCGCGGTTCACGATCGTGCGCGGCGTTCCATACGACCGTCCGTTGACGACGATGGCCGGGTTCGCCATGTGCGAGGGATGCCGCGCCGAGTACGAGGATCCCCGCGACCGCCGCTTCCACGCCCAGCCGAACGCGTGCCCCGAGTGCGGTCCCCGCCTTCGCCTCCTCGACCCGGCCGGAGCCGAGCTGGCCCGAGGGCGGTATCGCGATGCGGTCGCTGCCGCCGCCGCGATGCTCGCCGCCGGGAAGGTGGTCGCCGTGAAAGGGCTCGGGGGCTATCACCTCGCGTGCCGGGCCGACGACGAGGCCGCGGTTCGCGCGCTCCGCTTGCGCAAGCACCGTGAGGACAAGCCCTTCGCCCTCATGTGCGCGAACCTCGCCGCAGCGCGGGATCTGGTCGAGCTGACCGCGCACGAGGAGGAGCTCCTCGCGGGGCCGGAGCGACCGATCGTGATCGCGCGACGTCGTCCCTGGGCGGAGGTCGCCTCCGCGGTCGCGCCCTACTCGCCCGACCTCGGGGTGATGCTTGCCTACTCACCGCTCCATCACCTGCTCCTCGCCGACAGCGGGCGGACGCTCGTGATGACATCCGGCAACGTCTCGGACGAGCCGATCGCGTACCGCGACGACGACGCTCGCGAGCGCCTCGGGGCGATCGCGGACGCGCTCCTGGTCGGCGACCGCCCGATCCACATCCGAACCGACGACTCCGTGCTGCGCTCGCTGGACCCCGGGGTCCGCTTCAAGCCGCTGCTGATGCGGCGCTCCCGGGGCTTCGTGCCGACGAGCATCGAGCTCCCGCTCGAGGCGCCGCCGCTGCTCGCGTGCGGCGCCGAGCTCAAGAGCACCTTCTGCGTCGCCAAGGGGCGCCGCGCCTGGGTCAGCCACCACATCGGCGACCTGAAGAACTGGGAGACGCTGCACTCGTTCCGCGAAGGGGTGGAGCACTTCGAGCGCGTGTTCGCGGTCGAGCCGCGTCTGATCGCACACGACCTCCACCCGGACTACCTGTCGACGCGCGAGGCGCTCGAGCGCGAAGGGCTCGAGCCGGTCGGGCGTCCAGCACCATCACGCCCATCTCGCCGCCTGCCTCGCGGAGCACGGCGAGCTCGGGCCGGCGATCGGCGCGATCTACGACGGGAGCGGCTACGGCACCGACGGAACCGTGTGGGGCGGCGAGCTGCTCGCCGGCGACCTCGCGGGGTTCGATCGCGTGGGGCTGCTGTTCCCGGCCCGCCTGCCGGGTGGCGACGCTGCGGTTGGCGAGCCGTGGAGGATGGCGTGCGCGTGGCTCGCGCTGTCACGCGACGAGGAGCTGCCCGCGATCCCGTCACCGCTCCGCACGGCGGTCGAACGCCGCCGCTGGGATGCGGTCTGCGAGCTCGTTCGCACCGGCGTCGGCTCGCCGCTCACCACCAGCGTCGGGCGGCTCTTCGACGCGGCGGCGGCGCTGTGCGGTCTCCGCGCGACGCGTCAACTACGAGGGCCAGGCCGCGGTCGAGCTCGAAGGCGCGAGCGACCGGCAGGAGCGGGGCGCGTACCCGATGCCGCTACTCCCCGCCGACCGTGCCGGTCAGGGCGTGGGCGCGGGGGCGATGACTGTCCTCGACGCCCGCGAGACCGTTCGCGCCCTCGTCGCGGACCTCGAGCGCGGAGCCTCGCCCGCCACCGTCGGAGGCCGCTTGCACAACGCCCTCGCGAACGCCACCGCGGACGCATGCGCACGCGAGGCCGAGCGTCGCGGGACCTCCACAGTCGTGCTCTCGGGCGGGGTGTTCCAGAACCGGTTGCTGCTCGAGCGAACGGTCGGCGCGCCTGCGGGAGGCCGGGCTGCGGGTCCTGCTCCCCGCGCGCCTGCCTCCCAACGACGGCGGCATCTCCTACGGCCAGGCAGCGGTCGCGGCCGCGATGACTGACTGATGGATTTCGAGTTTCTCTACAGGTTCGTCGAAGCCGTCGACATGTGGTTCGAGGGCCTGTTCGCCGGAGCGCCGTTCGCCGTCGTCCTCGGGATCGCGCTCATCCTCGGCGCCAGGCACGCATCCGACCCCGACCACCTCGTCGCCGTTACCTCGCTCGTAGCCGCGGACGGCGGGGACGTGCGGGGCGCCGCCCGGCTCGGCGCCTGGTGGGGGGCCGGCCACGCCGGTGCGCTGCTCATCCTCGGCGTCCCGTTGATCCTGCTCAAGTCGGAGATGCCCGCGTGGCTCGAGCGTGGCGCCGAGACAGCCGGTCGGAGTCGTCATCCTCGTGCTCGCGCTGCGGATCGTCGTCAAGTGGGCTCGCGGCGACTTCCGGGCCGGGAGGCACGAGCATCACACTGTCGCCCGGCCCGTCGGCCACCGGCACCTCCGCGAGGGCCGCGACACAGCGCACCCTCACCGCTCATCTCCGCACGCGGGGTCAGGCGCTCGGGATCGGCGTCCTCCACGGGCTCGCGGGGACCGGCGCGGTGGCGGTGCTGCTGATCGCCGCGCTCCCCACCCAGCTCGAGGCGGCGGCGGCGCTTGCCGTGTTCGCGCCGATGTCGGTGTTCTCGATGGCGCTGTGCACGACCGCGTTCGCCTGGTTCCTCACCCGTCCCGGTCGTCGACCCGATCTATCGCACGGTGCTGATCCCGGCGTTCGGGGTCTTCGGGCTCATGTTCGGGCTCTGGTACACGGGGATTGCGTAGAGGCTTACGCCGAGCACGCGCACTCGCCCACGTCGCATAGCTGACGCGATTACCGCGCGGTGGCCGGCTCGCCGACTAGTGCGTCCGTGCCTGCCCGGATCCGTTCCTGCTCCAGCTGCGCGTGCTGCGTTCGGGCCCGCTCTATCAACCGGTCGAGATCGATCATGGCGAGCGGCTCGTAGCGGTCCTGCACCCGCACCAGCACCTGCCACATGCACTCCTTGCCGGCGACGCCCAGGGTCAGGCTCTCGAGCGCCATGAAGAGCCCGATGTCGGGTTCGCCCGAGCTGAGACCGCTGAACTTCACGCGGCTCGCCTTCTCGGTCATCCAGGCACCCGCCTGCTTGACGGGGTTCCTCGTCGTGCCCATACGCCCCATCAGCTCGATGAGGGTCTCCCGATCCTCCTCGATCTCGGCCGTGATCCTCTTCATCAGCGCTCCCAGCCGTCCCTCGGAGCGATCGCGAATCTGCTTCGCGAGGTCGATTCCGAGCGTCGAACCAGCGAGATGATCGTTGAGGTAGGTGTCCATCGGCTTGTCCGCCATCGAACCTCCCGAGCTCGGGTGCCGTGTGTCGAAGCGGCTACCCGGATCGGGCGGGTCCTACTCAGCGTGCGAGTGGCCGTCCTGCTCGCGGGCTATGGTCGCCATCTCTGGCCTCGTCGGTTCGTCATGCGGCCGCATGGAGCGGCCGAGGTACAGAAAGGAGCCACAAGTGAGAGGTGCGGGTCGGGTCGTGTTCGCCGCGATCTTGCTGTTGATCGTGGGCACGCTCAACATCATCTACGGCATCGGCGCCCTCGACGATGCGAACATCTTCGTCAACGACACGAGGTACATACTCGACAACCTCAACACCCTCGGCTGGGTCCTGATCATCCTCGGGATCATCCAGCTCACCGGAGGGTTCTCGCTGATGGCGGGCAACGTCGTACGGCCGCGTGATCGGGATCGTCGCCGGCAGCCTCGGAGCGATCGGGGCCCTGCTGTCGATCGGCGGCTCATTCCCGTGGTGGTCGCTCGCCATCTTCTTCCTCTGCGTCTACATCGTCCACGGAATCATCGTCTTCGGTGAGGACGAGGGCGCGAGGAGAAGAGAGCCCGGAGTCTGACTTTGCTCGCGGGAGCCCGCCACAGCGGCGGGCTCCCGTGCCTAGATCGTTATCACCGTCTGCTCGGGGTCACCACGTCAGCTCGATCTCGAGCTCGCGTTCGTCGGTCGCGGCCTCGACCTCGACCTTCAGCTGCACCTCGTCGGGGACGTGAACCTTCATCGTCATCCCGCCCTGCTCGAACTTGACCTCGTTGCCCTTGGCGAGCTGGGTCGCGAGCTTTCGCAGCCGGGTGGCGACCTCCTTGCGGCTCACTGTTTCCTTCTGCTCGATTTCGAAGATGTCCATTGGTTCTCCTTTGCCTAGCGCTGTGCGGTTGCCGTCTCGTGTTGCAGCACTTCCTGGCGCCGCGCTTGCGCCCCGCCGGAAGGATATTCTGGCGCGCGAGGTGATGGGTGTAGGCGCATACCCCGTGTGGTGCAGACCCCCTTGGCGAGCGATCCGCCGAACGGCAGGATGCTCGCCCAGCCAACACTGCAGCGGGCAAGTCCGATGCTCGATGGAGGGATGAGTCAGATTCTGGGATGGCTGTAGAAGCGACCCCGAAGCGCCGTCACCGCGTCGTGGTGTGGGCGCTGATCGTGCTCGCGTCCGTGCTGCTGGTCTTCTCGATCACCGCGAATTGGGTTCAGCGCGAGCTGTTCAACACCGACGAGGTTGCGAACACGACCGACGAGATCCTCGAGGACGAGGACGTGCAGGAGGCGCTCGCCACCTACTCGGTCGATCAGCTGTATGCCAACGTCGATGTCCAGGGCGAGATCGAGAAGCGGCTGCCGAGCGGCGCCGAGGCGCTCGCCGCTCCCGTCGCGGCGGCGACCCAGCAACTCGCCCTGAACGTCGCGCAGCGGGCGCTCGCCTCGCCCCGGGTGCAGGATCTCGTCTCCAGCGCGATCGGCGCGGCTCAGCAGCAGCTCGTCCGCCTGCTCGAGGACGAGGGCGAGTTCGTCTCGACCACCGGCGGCGAGGTGACGCTCGAGTACGGGCAGGTGCTCGCCGACCTCGCCGCGCGCCTCGGGGTGGACCCGGCGACGATCTCCAAGATCCAGGGCATCGTGCAGGAGTACTCGACCGATCTGCGCCAGGGCTTGACCACGGCTCAGACCGAGATCAGGTCGGCTCGCCAGGCCCTGTCGCAGGTGCAGCAGGGCGAGCTGAGCTCGGAGCAGCGCAAGAACCTCCAGGCGCTGAACAAGAGCGCCGCCGAGCTCCAGGGGAGGGTCGCGAGCCTCGAGGAGAAGATCAAGGGCGCTCAGGGGAGCGTCCCCGCCCCGCTCCAGGGCCGCCTGTCGAAGCTCGAGAGCCGCCTGTCCGAGCTCGACGGTGGGCTAAGCGCGCTGGAGCAGCGCACCGCCGCCGTGCTCGCCGATCCCAGCGAGGCGAACGTCGAGGGTCTCGACGCCGCTCTCGCCTCGCTCGAGGCTCGGGTCACGCACCGCTGCTCGACCGCCAGGTGGTGCAGACACCGGGCGAGCTCGTGCTGATGAGCTCGACTCAGCTCGACGGTGTGCAGACCGCCGTGGGGGCACTCCGCAACCTCGGCTTCGTGCTGCCGCTCGTCGTGCTCGTGCTCTACCTCCTCGCGCTCTACCTGGCGAAGGGGTGGCGCCGCGAGGCGCTGATCGCGGCCGGAGGCGGGATCCTGGCGGCGACGCTGCTCGTCCTGGTGGCCCGGCGCCTGATCGGCGGCGAGGTGGACTCGCTGGCGAGCTCCGAGACGGTTCAGCCGGCGATCACGTCCGTGTGGGACATCCTCTCCGACGGGCTCCGCCAGCGGGCGCTGTTCGTGCTCGTGATCGGACTCGCGTTCATCGTCGGAGGCCTGCTGGCGGGGCCCGGCCGCCACTCCGTCGCGGTGCGGCGCTTCCTCGCCCCGTACCTGCGCGACCACCCGGTCGCGGTCTACTCGGTCCTCGCCGTGCTGTTCCTGCTGTGGCTGACCGTGATGCCCGGGATCGACAACCTCGGGCAGGTGCTGACGATCGTCGCGCTCGCGGTGCTCGCCGTGGTGGGCGTCGAGATACTGCGTCGGCAGACGGCGCGCGAGTTTCCGCCCAGCCCGACGGGTTCCTGACCGCCGGAGCCCTGGCGCGTGAACACCAGCGTCACCCACTGAGCCGACCAGCCTGGTCGACGGAATCGGTGTCTGCGTCGGCTGCGCGCGTTACGGGGCTGCCGCGAACAGCCTCCATTCGTCGGCAATTCCCTTGAGATGCTCCGAACCGCGGTCCACGAACCGAATACCCGATCCGGCAACGAGATCCTTGACGGTGCTGGACACGAGCACTTCGCCCTCGGAGGCGAGGGCTCCGACGCGGGCCGCGATGTGGACCGCGATCCCGCCGACGTCATCCTCCATCAGCTCGACCTCCCCGGAGTGCAGTCCGACGCGCACCCCCAGCCCCTGGGAGCGGGCCGCCTCCGCGATCCCGCGCCCGCATCGGATGGCGCGCGCCGGTCCGTCGAAGGTGGCGAGGCTACCGTCGCCAAGCGTCTTCACCTCGACTCCCCGGAATCGCATCAGCTCGCGCCGCACCGCTGCCTGATGCGCGGAGAGCAACTCGCGCCAGCGCGCGTCGCCGAGCTCGGCCGCTCGCTCCGTCGACCCGACGATGTCAGTGAACATCACGGTGGCGAGTACTCGCTCGGGCTCGGGTGCCGAGCGGGTGCCGGTCAGGAACTCCTCGATCTCCCCGAGCACGGCTTCCGAGTCGCCCGCCCAGGGAAGATGGTCGATGCCTGGCAGCTCGGCATATCGAGCCCCTGGGATCTGCGCGGCGAGCTCCTCACCGGCGCGGCGATTGACAACGCGGTCGCCGCGCCGGTGAAGGACGAGCGTCGGAACGCCGATCGTGGGCAGGATGGCTCGCACATCGATGTCGAGAAACATCTCGAAGATCTGCTGGACCATCGCCGGGCTCGCAGCGGAGCGCTCCATGCGGGCCGTGAACTCCACCGCCTCAGGATCGTCGGCGAAGCTCGGTGCGAACAGCTCGACCATTCCCTCTGCGTGTTGCCCCCAATAAGGGGCGATGAACTCGGATGCGGATTCGCGAAGCGCCTCCGCGGGCGAAGCCCAGGGGTAGTCGGGCGCCTCGGTCGTGCGCCCCATCGCGCCGTGGAGCACCAGAGCGATGACTCGATCGGGGTGAGTGGCCGCAAACAGCACGCTCATCGGTCCGCCCTCGGAGATCCCGAGGAGGGCCGCGCGCTCGGACCCCGCGGCATCCATCACGGCGCGAACATCGTCGATCCGCTCCTCGAGTGTCGGCGCCTCGGTGACGGGGTCGGACAGCCCTGTGCCGCGCTTGTCGAAGATGATCAGGCGCGAGAACGAGCTGATCCGCTCGAAGAAGTGAGCGAACGGGGGCGACTCCCACTGGAGCTCGACGTGGGTGGCGAAGCCGAGGACGAGGACCACGTCGATTGGCCCTTCGCCGACGACCTGATAGGCGATCGAGGCGTCTCCGGACTTGGCGTACTGTGTTGGCGGAGTGCTCATGGGCTTTTCCCGCAGCGGGCCGAGCGCTTGGCGAACGGACCCTCGAACGGCGCGATCCTGAGCGGATGGTAAGGGCCGGATCGCGTCCTCGCAGGGCCCGAGTCTGTTCGACACCTGCCAAGCTCAATGCATGACCGAGGCGATTCGGGACGCCGATGAGGAGTCCTTCGCCGAGCTCATCGAGCCGTACCGCCGCGAGCTCCACGCCCACTGCTACCGGATGCTGGGCTCCGTTCACGACGCAGACGACGCGCTCCAGGAAGCACTGTTGGGGGCCTGGAAGGGGCGGGGCGGCTTCGAGGGCCGCAGCTCGCTGCGCTCCTGGCTCTATGCGATCGCCACGAACGCCTGCCTGCGAATTCTCCAGGGGCGCAAGCGGCGCGAGCTGCCCGGAGGCGCCGGACGCGGGGACGATCCGCGCGAGCCGCTCGGCGGGCCCCTGGCCGAGTCGGTCTGGATCGAGCCCTATCCGGACGAGCTCCTGCGCTACGAGAACCGCGAGGGCGTCGAGCTCGCCTACGTCGCCGCCCTTCAGCTCCTGCCGCCCAACCAGCGCGCCGCGCTGATCCTCCGCGAGGTGCTCGGCTTCAGCGCCCGGGAGGTTGCCGAGATCCTCGAGACCTCGGTCGCCTCGGTGAACAGCGCCCTGCAGCGGGCCCGCGCGAAGCTCGAGCGGGAGCTTCCGGCCCGCTCGCAGCAGGAGACGCTGCGGGTGCTGGGCGACGAGCGCTCCCGCAAGCTCGTCGCCCGTTTCGTCGACGCCTGGAACCGCGCCGACGTCGCGGGGATCGTCGCGATGCTGAGTGAGGACGCAAGCTTCTCGATGCCGCCGCTGCCGACCTGGTTTCGGGGCAAGGACGACATTGCGGCGTTCATCACCGGGCGCGTCTTCCGCTCGAAATGGCGGTTCGAGGCGACCAGCGCCGGCGGACAGCCCGCGATGGTTGGCTACCGGCGCGATCGCGAGAGCGGGCGCGACCGGCTCGACGTGCTGGTGGTCCTCACGTTCGAGGGCGAGCTCATCGCGGCGATCACCGCTTTCATCGGCACCGGCGTGCTCGCTCGCATTGCGCCGCCGGGGACTCCACACCGGACCGATGAGTTCCGACCCTGAGACCGCTCTCAATCGATACGCAGTTCCCACTATCGAAGGAGATCAGATGACGCTGGAAGACAAAGGAGGAGGTGCCGCAATGGACACACCGCCGATCGTGTCGCCGCAGCAGTGGGAGTCCGCGCGCGAGGACCTGCTGGTGAAGGAGAAGGAGCTAACCCGCGCCCGCGATGCGCTCGCCGCCGAGCGCCGCCGGATGCCGTGGATGGCCGTGGAGAAGGACTACGAGTTCGACGGGCCCGAGGGCAAGGCGAGCCTGCTCGACCTGTTCGACGGCCGTCGCCAGCTGATCGTCTACCGCTTCTTCTACGGGCCGGAAGTCACCTCTTACGCGGAGGGCGGCGCGTACCCGGAGCGGGCCTGCGTCGGATGCTCCTTCGTCGCCGACCAGGTGGCGCACCCCGCCCACCTGAACGCACGGGACACGACGCTCGCGTTCGCCTCGCGCGCCCCCCAGGCCGAGATCCAGGGCCTGAAGGAGCGCATGGGCTGGGAGCTGATCCCCTGGTACACGATCACCGACGACTTCGACGCGGACTTCGGCGTCGACGAGTGGCACGGCACGAACGCCTTCATCCGCGACGGCGACAGCGTGTTCCGCACCTACTTCATCGACAGCCGCGGCGACGAGGCGATGGGGAGCACGTGGAGCTACCTCGACATCACCGCGCTCGGGCGGCAGGAGGAGTGGGAGGACTCGCCTGAGGGCTACCCGCAGACGCCGCCCTACGGGTGGTGGAACTACCACGACGCGTACGGCGGGGCCAAGTGATCGCCCACATAGGAGGCGTGCGCTGGATGAGATCCCGCCGTCGCTGACGGCGCCCCGACCCACAAGGCCCGAAACCTTGCGCGGGTCCCTCTGGGTCGTCAGGGTCAAGCGGACTGTGCGGCGATGGCGGGAGCGCACGAGGCCAGCTCGCGTCCGCCCGGCATGTCGCGGCGCAGCGCGGCGAAGGCGATGCCGCCCACGATCAGCGGCAGCCAGAAGAGGATCACGCGGTATCCGAGCACCGCAGCGGCCGTGCCCGCGGCCGGCGCTCCGTAGACGATCAGTGTCCCGATCAGCCCACCGTCGATGCCTCCGATCCCACCGGGGATAGGGAGCAGCCCGCCGAGCTGGCCGATCAGATAGCCCATCAGAACGACGGTCAGTGGGAGCGAGACGTCGAACGCGTGGAAGCTCGCCCACAGGACCGCATTGTCGAAAGCCCAGTAACCGACCGATCCCGCCAGCACACGGCGATTTCCCGAGCGCACGATCTTGATCGCCTCGGCGGTGCCGTCGATCAGCGCGCGCCGTGACGCACTGAGCGCTCTGCGCGGGCGGGAGACCTCCGGACCCAAGGCGCGGCCGGGGCCGAGCCGCGGAAGCGCCGCCACGACGGCGACCGCCAGCGCCGCCACGGCGGCCGGGAAGGCGGTGAGCCACAGCGACAGCTCCGGGCCGAGCAGGCCGAGCGCCATCACGGTCCCGATCACGGCGACGGCAAGGAAGTTGACCCCGCTCTTGATGAGGAAGAAGGCGACCGAACGGCGGGCGATCCGCTGGCCGTCCATGCCGCCTCGGTGGAGCACCCACGCCCCGAGCGCCAGCCCGCCTATGCCGCTGGCGGGAACCAGCGAGCCCATCGCCAACTCCGATCCGCCGATCTGCCAGCTTCGCCTCCAGCCCAGCCCGGTGCAGAAGATCGGCCCAAACATGACCACGTAGGAGGCGAAGGAGAGGCCCTCGAAGAGCGTCGCCAGCGCCAGCCAGCCCGGGCTCGCGCCGGCGAGTCGGTCGCGGACCTCGCCCAGCCCCGGTGCGAGCAGGAAGATCGCGACAAGGACGCCAAGCGCCGCTATCGCCTGTAGCAGGCGGCGGCGCAGCGCGCGCGCCCGAAACTCGCGCGGCAGCTCGGCCGGCGACACCGCCGAGGTGGTGATGTCGGTTGGTGGCCGGATGTTTTGCCTTGATGCCAAAGCCCCCGCGATTGCAGGGGCTCCCGATGCGCCTGAGAGGAGTCGAACCTCCACGGGGCTGTTCACCCCACAAGGCCCTCAACCTTGCGCGTCTACCAGTTCCGCCACAGGCGCGTGACGCGACGATTCTAGAGCAGCCCCGAGGGCCTCCTTGCATCCGTCCGGCGCAGGGGTTACTCTGCGAACATGTGTTCCCTGATGACCGCCACGGGAGGGACCGAGAGGGCAAGCATATGAGCGTGGACCTGACAAAGAGGCAAAGGGAGATCTTCGACTACATCCGGCGCTATTTGCGCAAGTACGGGTATCCACCGACCGTGCGCGAGATCGGCAACGCGCTCGGCCTGCACTCGCCGTCGACCGTCCACGCCCACCTCGCGAAGCTGGAGCAGATCGGGATGCTGCGCCGCGATCCGACCAAGCCGAGGGCGATCGAGCTGATGGTCGGCAAGGCGCGCCGGGCCCTCAAGGGCCCGGGGATCCCGGTGGTCGGAAACGTCGCGGCGGGCGAGCCGATCCTCGCCGAGGAGAACATCGAGGACTACTACGAGGTCCCGTCGGTGATCGGCGGGGAGGGCGACGACTACATCCTCAAGGTTCGCGGCGACAGCATGAAGGACGCCGGGATCCTCGAGGGAGACTTCGTCGTCGTGCGGCCGACCGACGAGGCGGCGAACGGCGAGATCGTCGTCGCGCTGCTCGGCGACGAGGCGACCGTCAAGCGCTTCTATCGCGAGCGCAACGCGATCCGGCTCGAGCCCGAGAACGACGCCCACGAGCCGATCAGGACACAGGACGCCGAGCTGCTCGGCAAGGTCATCGGAGTCTTCAGGCAGGTGTGATGAATCGTGGCCGCTGTCGCAACAACCGACATCGCTCGGGACAGCGGTTCCCCGGAGTCGCAGACGGAGCGCTCGACGCAGAGGCTGTTCGAGCCCGGCGGGCTGACGCTCGAGGACGTGGTCCTCGGCGCCTGGGAGGACCTCGTCGCGGACGGCCGCGCCGAGTGCCCCGTCTGCGGCGGCGAGCTCTCGATGCTCGGCGGGTGCGACGACTGCGGCGCCGAGCTCTCATAACGTTCCCCCACAACCGCCTAGAATTGGCCCTTGCAGGCCATGCGGCCGCGGGGGAGGTGATTCCTCGAGGAAAGTCCGGACACCACAGGGCAAGGACGGTGGGTAGCGCCCACCCGGCGAAAGCCGCGGGAAAGTGCCACAGAAAACACACGGCCGATGACGCGGCCACACGTGAGCCGCGAACAGGCAAAGGTGAAATGGTGCGGTAAGAGCGCACCGGCGCCGCGGTGACGCGGCGCGTCACGGCAAACCCCGTCCGGTGCAAGGCCAAGCAGGATCTTCGACCCGGCCCGGCGAGATCCAGGTGGGCCGCACAGATGGATGGCCGCACACGACAGAATCCGGCTTACAGGCTTGCTAAGGGAAGGGCCCCCGTCAGGGGGCTCTTCCTATTCCTGATTGCGCTGACGTGCGCCGTTGTCGGGCCCGCGACGGAGCTCGCGTCGGCCGCCCGCGCGGGCGTCGCCGCGGCCGAGCCGAAAGGTTGGCGCCCCGACGTCGAGCGCGCGCGGCAGTACGCGAAGCACCGCGTCGGCGACGTCCGGTTCGCGATCGTCGACCCCGACCGCAGGCGCGATGACTTCCACGGCGGGCGCACCGCTCCGATGGCGAGCACGGTCAAGGTGATGCTGCTCGCCGCGTACCTGCGCCAGGGTTCGGTGCGCGACCGCGGCCTGAACGAGCCCGACCGCGACCTGCTCGGCCCGATGATCCGGCGCTCCGACAACGGCGCGGCGACGCGGGTGAGGAACATCGTCGGGGAGGGCGCGATCCGACGCGTTGCGCGCGACGCCCACATGCGCCACTTCAGCTACAACAGCGCGTGGGGCCTGTGCAGGACGAGCGCCGCCGACCAGGCGTCGTTCATGTACCGGTTCGAGGACACGATCCCGGATCGCCACGAGGGATACGCCCGCAACCTGCTCGCGGGCATCGTTCCCTCGCAGCGATGGGGGGTCGCCCGGGCGCGACCGAAGGGATGGAACCTCTACTTCAAGGGCGGGTGGGGGATCGGGGACAACGTCAACCACCAGATCGCTTTCCTCGAGCGCCGCGACGAGCGGGTCGCGCTCGCGATCCTCACCGAGGGCAGCCCGGGGACACCAGTACGGCCGCAGGACGCTCGAGGGCGTCGCGAGCCGGCTCCTGCGCGGCCTGCGGCGCTGACGCACGCGCGAGGACCACGCTCCTCGACGGCGAATCCTATTCGTGCAAGGTGCGCTTTCGCGCATCCCCATGCGGAATCGGAGGCATCGAATCCGTCCGAGTGTCTGTTAGGATGCCGCCACCTTCCGCTGAATCCCCGCCACATATCCGCGGGGATCGGGGGACCCAGCAACTGGGGCGAATCGCGGGCTGATGCCTGCGTAGCGCTTCTCTTTCGGCGCGAGCCCGTCAGCTAACCCCGTAAGCAAAGAAAGAGCGAATGTACGAAGGCGAGTTCCGCCGTGAGGCGGAAGTCAACAATCGAGGGGGCGACCGGCCGAGCCGAGTGCACGGTCGCCCTGACCGCGTTGCGCTGTGGGCGGTCTTCCTCGGGCTCGCGGCGATGATCGCGGCCGCGGCCAGCGCCGCGACCGCCGGGGCGGCCAGCGGCGGTACCGCAACGCCGGGCGTGTGCGAGGACGCCGCGTTCGGCGCCCGACCCCTCCAGCTCGGCGACTGCGGCGACGACGTCAAGACTCTCAACTGGGTGCTGGGATCGAAGCCCTACGCGACAGGCGTGGGCCTCGACGAGGAGTTCGGCGATCTCACCGACGCCGCTGTTCGGGAGCTCCAGGTTCGGGCGGAGATAAGCGCCGACGGCGTCGTGGACGACGACACCCACCAGGCGCTGAGAGCAAGCATGAAGCGCAGGACGGCGAGCTGGTACGGCCCGGGGTTCTGGCGCAACGAGACCGCGTGCGGGAAGGTGCTGAAGCGGAGCACGATCGGGGTCGCGCACAAGCGGCTCCCCTGCGGCACCAAGGTCACGTTCAACAAGGGCGGCCGCTGGCTGCGCACGAAGGTGGTCGACCGCGGCCCCTACATGCGCGGCGTCTCCTGGGACCTCACCCAGGCGGCCGCCGAGGCTCTCGGGATGGAATACACCGAGAGCGTGCGCGCCGCGGTCATCAAGACCGAGTAATCAGTACGGAGGACCTGCCAGTCGCCTCGCAGTCGGGCGCTTCGCGCCCGATGCTCGGCGCCAGTACAGCTCGCAGTTAGGCGGCCTTCGGAAGGATCGAGGGGTCCGACTGGTCCTGAGGCAGCGCGGCCGCATTGGCCACCAGGCTCTGGAACTCGCTCAGCGCGACGTGCGCGATCGCCTCGAGGATCTGCTCGTCGGTCCACCCGATCTCGCGTGCCTCCTCGAGCAGGTAGAGCTCCGGATGACCCTCGGAGTCGAGGAGCGACTCGAGGAAGGCGAGCAGCGCCGCCTCGCGCGAATCGCCCGAGGCGAACCCGCGGGCGCTGGAGATCTCGTCGAGCCCGAGTCCGGCCGCGCGGGCGGTCCTCGCGTGCTGCGCGATGCTGTAGCCGTCGCCGCGGCGCTCGGCGACCGCGAGCGCGATCCGCTCGCGCGGTCTGGCGCGGAAGTCCACCGCTTCGGAGCTCGGACCGCATGCGCGCGTACGCGCGCAGCGCCGCCGGGGCGCCGGCGAGGACCCCGATGAACTTCGAGACCGCGCCGCCGGCGGACGAGACGCTCTTGAGGATCCGCTCGCTGCCCTCGGGAGCGGTCAGCTCGTCGTGGATATCGAATCGGCTCATGTCGGCCTTCACGGTCATCGCGACCTCTTTACTTTACTTTTAGCTAGGTACTTACGGTTCGTAAGTTATAGCGCGTGGATCCGGCCTTCGCAAGGGTGTACGGGCGGGCGGGGCGCTCGGATCAAGGCTGCCGATATCGTTCCGCGTCCCGCTGAGCCGCGACGAGAGGAAGGCCATGGCCGAGCAGTCGAGTTCCCCACCGCGCATGGAGTCCCCGGACGACGTCAAGAGCCTGGTCGCCGATCGCGGGGTCCGCTTCATCCGGCTGTGGTTCACGGACGTCCTCGGCCAGCTCAAGAGCTTCTCGATCAACGCCCAGGAGCTCGATGACGCGTTCGAGGGCGGGATGGGGTTCGACGGATCCTCGATCACCGGCTTCAACCCGATCGAGGAGTCGGACATGATCGCGATGCCGGACCCGACCACGTTCTCGGTCCTGCCGTGGCGTCCCGAGGAGCGTGGCGTCGGGCGCATGTTCTGCGACATCAGGGTTCCCGGGGGCGATCCCTACGAGGGCGACCCGCGCTGGATCATGCGGCGCGCGCTCCAGCGCGCGGCCGACATGGGATTCAGCGCGTACAACATCGGCCCCGAGCTCGAGTACTTCTACTTTCGCTCCGAAAAGCCCGAGGACGGGATACCCGAGGTGCTCGACGAGGGGGGCTACTTCGACCTCACGACGCTCGACGCCGGCTCCGACGTCCGCCGTGAGACCGTGCTCGCGCTGGAGCAGATGGGAATCCACGTCGAGTACACCCACCACGAGGTCGGCCCATCGCAGCACGAGGTCGACATGCGGTTCAAGAACGCGCTCGAGATGTCGGACGACTGCATGACGTACCGGATCGTGGTCAAGGAGTACGCGATGAAGTACGGGTGGCACGCGACCTTCATGCCCAAGCCGCTGTTCGGAGAGAACGGGTCCGGGATGCACGTGCACCAATCGCTCTCGCGCGAGGGCGGCAACGCGTTCTTCGACGCCGACGACCAGTACTACCTCTCGGAGACCGCGAAGTCGTTCATCGCCGGCCAGCTGCGCCACGCGCGCGAGATCGCGCCGCTGTTCGCGCAGTGGGTGAACTCCTACAAGCGGCTGGTGCCGGGGTTCGAGGCCCCGACGTATCTGGCATGGTCGCGCCGCAACCGCTCGGCGCTGATCCGGGTGCCGCTCTACCACCCCGGCAAGGAGCAGGCGACCCGAGCGGAGCTGCGCTGCCCCGACCCAGCCTGCAACCCGTACCTGTGCTTCGCGGCGATGCTCCACGCGGGCCTCGAGGGCGTCGAGAAGGGTTACGACCTCCCCGAGCCGATGGAGCAGAACCTCTACCACCTCACCCCCGAGGAACGCCACCAGCGCGGCATCGAGCAGCTCCCCGAGACGCTCGGCGAGGCGGTCGAGATCGCGGCCGAGTCGGAGCTCGTGCTGCGGATCCTCGGCGAGCACACCTTCCGCCGCTTCGTCGAGATCAAGCGCCAGGAGTGGGAGGACTACCGCGTCCAGGTGACGCCCTGGGAGATCGAGAACTTCCTCTCGGTCCTGTAGCGGCTCACTCCAGCGTCGAGAGGAGATACGCGAGCGCGAAGCCGAGCACCGTGAAGAGGCCGACCGCGCGGTGGCCGCGCGCGAACGCCTCCGGGATCATCGTGTCGACGAGCATCGTCAGCACCGCACCGCCGGCGAACGCCTGGATCAGGCCGATCGCGTTCCCGGACGCGCCGTCGAGTAGGCCGTAGCCGAGCGCCGCGGAGATCGCGGACACGACCACCACCAGGGCCCATGTGGTCAGCACGCGGCCGGACCTCTGGCCAGTCATCCGCATGCCCGTGGTCGAGGAGAGCGCCTCGGGCAGGTTGGAGAGGAAGATCGCCGCGAGCACGGCGACTCCCACCCCCGATCCCTCGAGCAGCGTGATCCCGAGCACGGCGGACTCCGGGATCCCGTCGAGGACGGCGCCGAGCAGGAGCGCGTTCGCGGACTCCGCCGACTGCTCGCCCATCGAGCTCATCCGGTTCCCGCCCCCGCGACGCTCGATCACGGAGTCGCCGGCGAAGTACGCGAGCGCGCCGAGCGCGAGGCCGATCGTCACGGCGTCGGCTCCACCGAGCTTGAACGCCTCCTCGGTGAGCTCGAACGCCGTTGCGCTGATCAGCGTCCCGGCGCCGAACCCGAGGACCAGGCCGATCGCCCTTCGCGGCAGGGGAACCGCGATCGCGATCACCGCTCCGATCAGCAGCGAGGAAGCCCCCACCGCTCCCCAGAACGCCGCCTCGGCCATGTGCCTACGCTAACGCGGCGGCCAGATCCTTCGGGTCGGTGACCGGTGCCCGGCAGGTGAAGTTCTCGCACACATATGCCGCCGGGCGACCGTCGACGGCGCGGCGCTCGAGCATCAGCTCGGGCCGGTCCGTTCCCTCGGGGCCTCCGGCGAGCACCACGTTCGGCCGGTAGGCCGAGCGAACCACCGCGGCGAGGTCGCCGAGCGCCTCGACCCCGCCGTCGTCCGCGGGCGACGGCGAGCGCGACCTCCTTGACCGGAGAGAGGTGGAACGAGAGCGCCTGGAGGAGATGGGCGAGCGCCTGGGGCTGGCGCGCGGCCGGGCGATGCAGCAGCCGCAGGACGCCGACGGCACGGCGCTCGTACTCGTGCTCCCCGGTGAGAGCCGCGAGGCGAAGCAGCCCGAAGGCCGCCGCCGAGTTTCCGGACGGGATCGGGTGGTCGTCGAGGTCCTTGCGGCGCGCGACCAGCTCCTCCCCGTCCTCGGCGGTGGTGAAGAACCCGCCGCGCTCGGAGTCGCCGAACCGCTCGATCATCTGGTCCGCGGTCTCGCGTGCGGCGTCGAACCACCGCGTATCGAACGTCGCCTCGTAGAGGCTGAGCAGCGCCTCGACGAGGTAGGCGTGGTCCTCGAGGTAGGCGCCGATCCGCGCCTCTCCGTCCTTGTAGGAGCGCAGCAGGCGGCCGCGCTCGTCGCGGAGGTCGCGCTGCACGAACTCGGCGCAGGCGACGGCGGCGTCGAGGTAGTCGCGGCACGGGAGGAACGCGCCCGCCTCGGCGAGCGCGGAGATCATCAGCGCGTTCCACGCCGCGAGCCGCTTGTCGTCGCGGCCCGGCCACACCCGGCGCGAGCGATGCTTGTACAGGGCGCGACGGATCTCGTCGAACCCGTCGGGCGGCGGGGACGCCGGCCCGCCGGGCAGGTGGAGGATGCTGCGCCCTTCGAAGTTGCCCGCCTCGGTGACCCCGAGATAGGAGATCGCCTCCTTCGCGCTCTCCCCGAGCCCCTCGGCATCGAGCGCGTCGCGAATCTCGCCCGGAGTCCAGACGTAGAACCGACCCTCCTCGCCCTCGGAGTCGGCGTCGAGCGCGGACTGGAATCCGCCCTCCGGGCCGCGCATCTCCCGCAGGGCCCACTGGAGCGTCTCCTCGCACACTCGCCGGTAGCGCTCGTGGCCCATTGCCTGCCACGCGTGGAGATAAGTCCGCGCCAGCAGCGCGTTGTCGTACAGCATCTTCTCGAAGTGGGGGACGAGCCACACGTCGTCGACCGAGTAGCGCGCGAAGCCGCCGCCCACCTGGTCGTAGATCCCGCCGCCCGCCATCGCGTCGAGCGTCACCTCGACCACGTCGGTCACTCCCCGGGCGAGCAGGAACTCGAGGGCGGAGGCGGGCGGGAACTTCGGGGCGCCCCCGAAGCCGCCGTTGCGCATGTCGGCGGACTCGCGTAAGCGCGCGGTCGCCTCGGTGAGGATCTCCTCGCCGATCAGGTCCTTCGACGGCTCGATTCGGCCGACCGCGCCGAGCTGGTTGCGGGTCCGCGGCGCGGCGGCCTCGATCTGGTCGCGCCGGGTGCTCCACGCCTCGACCACGGCCTCCATCACCTGGCGAAAGCTCGGCATCCCCGTTCGCGGCTCGGGCGGGAAGTACGTACCGCCGTAGAAGGGCACGCCGTCGGGGTCGAGGAACGCGGTGAGCGGCCAGCCTCCGTGCCCCGTCATCCCCTGGACCGCCTCCATGTACAGGGCGTCGACGTCGGGGCGCTCCTCCCGGTCCACCTTGACCGGGACGAAATGCTGGTTCATGTACGCGGCGGTGTCGGAGTCCTCGAACGACTCCCGCTCCATCACGTGGCACCAGTGACAGGCCGAGTAGCCGATCGACACCAGGATCGGCTTTTCCTCCTCACGGGCCCGCCGCAGCGCCTCCTCGCCCCACGGATACCACTCGACCGGGTTGTCCTTGTGCTGGAGGAGGTAGGGGCTGGTTTCCTCGGCGAGTCGATTCATCAGATGAGTGATCCCATGGCCGCGTGCACGCGGGGGCGCGCGTGGCGACGAGCAGATTGAGGACGCAGGGCGCGAAGTGTGCTTCCAGCACACGAGCGCCCGAGGACGAAGAGATGCGAGGTGCCACGCGCGTCATCCGGGTGTGCGTGGTCGTGGGATTACTCATCTAAACCAGGCTACCCAGTGGTATGAATCGGGACGCGGATCGGAGCGATGGCCACGGATGTGACAGTCATCCTCGAGGATCGGCCGGGCGAGCTCGCCCGGCTCGGCGAGGTGACGGGCGAGGCCGGGGTGAACATCGAGGGGATGTGCGCGCTCACCGGCCAGGGGAGGGGCTACATCCACCTCCTCGTCGCCGACGAGAACGCGAGCGCGGCGCGCGCGGCGCTCGAGGACGCCGGGATGGGCGTCGCCGACACGCGCGAGGTGCTGGTCGTCGACATCGCGGATCGCCCCGGGACGCTCGGCGAGGTCGCGCGTCGCTTCGCCGACGCGAACGTGAACGTCGAGCTCGCCTACACGACCTTCGGAGGGGTGAAGCTGGTGGTCGCGACAGACGACCTCGACGCCGCCCGGTCGGCGCTCGAGTAAGAGGCGTGCGGCGATGGCACTGATCCCGGCCTCGGACCCCACACGGCCCAAGGGCCCCTACCTGCGCGCCCTCGAATGGGCCGCGAAGCGGCGCCCGGTGACCTGGTTCCTGATCCACGTCGGCAACCGCGTGGACCCGGTCCTGATGCGGGCGACGGGCGGGCGCCTCCGGGTCGCCCCGGGCTCGCCGACCGTGCTCCTCAGCCACACCGGGGCGCGAAGCGGACAGCGGCGAACGACCCCGCTTGCCTACTTCTCCGACGGCGACAACGTCGTGCTGATGGCGTCGAAGGGCGGCGCGCCTCGCAACCCCGCCTGGTACCACAATGTGGTCGCGAACCCGGCCGTCGAGCTGTGGGCCGCCGGCCGGGGCGGGCCGTACATGGCGCGCGAGGCCGAGGGGGACGAGTACGCGCGCCTGTGGGAGCTCGCGTGTGCGATGTACGACGGCTACGACCGCTACCAGGAGCTGTGCGCCGCCAATCGCCGCATCCCGCTGATCGTGTGCGAGCCGGAGGAATGATTCAGCTCGCGTGCTCCGCTCCCGCGTCCCCCGCGAGCGGGTTAGCGAAGCCTACGAGCCCGTGACGTCGCGCGCGAAGGTCTCGAACGCGTTGAGGTAGGTCGTGACGTCCTCGTCGGAGTGGGCGATCGACAGGGTCCACTCCTCCTCGACGCCCGGCGTCATGAAGATCCCGTGGTTCATGTGGTACAGCCACGCGAGCGTCGCGAGCTCGCCGTCGACCTTCGACAGGTAGTCGCGGTAGTCGCGCAGCGGCTCGGACGAGAAGATCACGCAGCCCTTAGCGCCCATCCCCTCGGGATACGCGGGCAGGCTGTAGCGGTCGATGATCTCCTGGGAGCCCGCGACCAGCCTCTGGTTCGTGCGCTCGAGCTTCTCGTACGCGTCGGCGGTCAGAACCTCGGTCAGCGCCGTTCGCGAAGCCGCCATCACCAGTGGGTTTCCGTTGAAGGTCCCGTACTGGTGGTACTCGCCGTCCGCGATCAGCGCCGCGACCTCCCCGGTCATCCCGACCGCGCCGCCGGGATACCCGCCGAACGTTGCCTTGGCGAGCGTCACCAGGTCGGCCTCGACGCCGAACCGTTCGGTCGCTCCGCCGTACGCGATCGTGCACCCCGTCTTCACCTCGTCGAAGATCAGCTTCACGCCGTGGGCGGCCGTCAGCTCGCGCACGCGCGCCAGGTAGCCGTCGGCCGGCGGGATGATGTTGATGTTCATCATCGCCGGCTCCATGATCAGCGCCGCGACCTGGCCCTCCAACTTCTTCAGCACGGACCCGAGCGCGTCGGCGTCGTTGAACGGTACGGCTCTGGTGAGGTCCGTGATCGCGCGGGGATATCCCGCCCCGTAGGGGATTCCGCGCGGGTCGTCGCGGTCGCCGAGCTCGTCGAGCTCGGGATACACGGAGACCATCACCGCGTCGTGGTGGCCGTGGTAGGAGCCCTCGATCTTCAGGATCGCGTCGCGCCCCGTGGCGGCGCGGGCGAGGTGCACGGCGTCCATCGTCGCCTCGGTGCCCGAGTTGGTGAACCGCCACTGCGGCAGCTTGAAGCGGCGCACGAGCTCCTCCGCGACGACGATCGATCCCTCGGTCGGCGCCGCGAAGTGGGTGCCGCTGCGGGCTTGCGCCGCGACGGCGGCGGCGATGTTCGGGTTCCCGTGCCCGACGCACATGACGCCAAACCCGTTGTGGAAGTCCGAGTACTCGTTGCCGTCGACGTCCCACACCTTCGAGCCCTCGCCGCGCTCGACGAACACCGGCCACGGCTCGATCGACTGGAACGACGACGGGACGCCGGCGGGCATCACCTTCTTCGCTCGCTCCCAGTACTCGCGCGAGCGCTGTGTGCGCTGCTCGAGCTTCTCGCGCTCGACGCGCGTCAGCTTCGCGATCCGGTCGCGGTCGATGGCGGACACGCCCGTGAGTGGTGTTTCGACTGCCATCGCGAGGAGAGTGCTGGGAGGCCGGGGGAGAGGGGAGCCTACCGCACGCGGTTTGGCTCCCCGGCCGCGACGGGTAGGAGTCGCGTGTGGCCGAGGCCTCGGAGCAGCCCGCCGCCGCAGCCGGGACGCTGACCTTGGGCGGCGATCTCGAGGTTCGCCGCATGGCATACGGGGCGATGCGGATCACGGGCCCGGGGATCTTCGGAGAGCCCTCGGACCGGGAGGCCTCGAATGCCGTACTGCGAAGGGCGATCGAGCTCGGCGTCAACTTCATCGACACGGCGGAGTCGTACGGTCCGGAGGTGAGCGAGCGGCTGATCGCCGAGGCGCTGCATCCCTATCCCGAGGGCGTGGTGATCGCGACGAAGGGCGGGCTGCCCCGGACGGGTGACGGCGGGTGGCATCCGGATGGTCGGCCGGAGCATCTGCGCGGGTCGTGCGAGGGTAGCCTGCGTCGCCTCCGCCTCGACCGGATCGACGTCTACCAGCTCCACCGCGTAGACCCGAACGTGCCGCTCGAGGAGTCCGTGGGCGCGCTGGCGCAGCTGCGTGCCGAGGGGAAGGTGAGGCACGTCGGGCTCTCGAACGTCAGCGAGGGGCAGCTCGATCGGGCGCGGGAGATCGTGCCGATCGTCTCGATCCAGAACCGCTACAGCGTCGCCGAGCGGGACGACGACGCGCTCGTCGACCGGTGCGAGCGCGACGGGCTTGCGTACATTCCGTGGTATCCCCTCGCGGCGGGTCGGGTGGCCGAGACCTCGGGCCCGTGGGAGCCCGTCGCCAGAGCCCACGGCGCGACCGCGGCGCAAATCGCGCTCGCGTGGCTGCTGCACCGCTCGCCCGCGATGGTGCCGATCCCCGGAACGAACTCGATCGAGCACCTCGAGGAGAACGTCGCGGCGGCGGGGCTCGAGCTCACCGACGAGGAGTTCGACTCGCTCTCGCGTATCTAGACGTTCGCCGGCTTGCGGCAGGCAACGTAGAGAGTGCCCGCCAGCGCGCCGGCGTCCAGCGCCGCCGCCGCCGCCCGCATCTCGCCGCTCACCGCCTGCGGAGTGGTGCCGATCGCCACGATCTCGAACCCGGTGGCGGCGAGCTCGGCCTCGATCTCCTCGGCGCGGTACCAGTACACGTACGGGCCGGCGTCGCGCAGCGCCCCGGCGCTGGGTCGCCCGCGCATCCTCAGCCGCGGCAGCAGCTGATCGGGGCGCGACGCGCCCCGCAGGCGCCGAAGCGCGCGCAGGTAGAGCAGGTAGGGACGGTGGCGGGCGCTGCTCGCCCGCACCTCGAACGGGAGGACGGAGAACAGCGCCATCCCACCGGGCTTCAGGATCCGGAACGCCTCGGCGAGGACTCGGCCGCGATCCCCGGCGTCCTCGATCGACGACAGGAGCTGCTGGAGGTACATCACCTGGTCGAAGCTCGCGTCCGGGTAGGCGAGCCGGGTCGCGTCCTGGACGTCGAACCCGATCTCCCCGCTCGGTTCGTTGCGGCGAGCCTCTGCGATCAGCTCGGGGACGAAGTCGAACCCGGCGAGCGAGGTGAATCCGAGCTCCCGCATCTCGCCCAGGATTCGACCCCCGCCGGTACCGGCCTCGAGCGTGCTCGCGTCGCGATCGAGGTAGCGCTCGATCAGCGCACGCTCGTCGGGCTTCAAGCCCGCGGCCTCGGCCCAATAATCGCGCTCGATCGTGCCGAACACGGTCCTGTGGTCGTGCATCCCGCAGGTGGATACCAGGCGCGGGCCCGTCAGGCGTAGTGCAGCTCGCCGGCGTCCTCGTCGGCGACCGGCTCGCGGCACGTGGGGCAGTACCACGTCGCGTCGAGCGGGCTTCCGCACGCGGCGTGCACGGGCTGGTCCGTCCCTCCGCGATGCCGCGCTCCCCAGTGAGCGAGGAGGCGCAGCGGGGCGGACAGGGCGCGGCCGGGCTCGGTCAGCTCGTACACGAAGCGGGGGGGACGTTCGGAGTACGGCTCGGTGACGACCAGGCCCTCGGCCTCGAGCTGCCGCAGCCGCGAGCTGAGCACGTTGGGGGCGATCCCGTCGAGCTCCTTCTGAAGCTCGCCGAAGCGGCGCGGGCCGTCGAGCAAGGTGGCGACGATCAGAAGCGTCCACCGATCGCCCACCGATGCGAGCGCATCGGCGAGCGATGAGCCCGTGGGGGATGCTGCTGAGTGCTCAGGCGATCGGGTAGCCATGCGGGGAATGATAGAATACTCGCTTGCAATCTGCAAGTAACCTCAGGAGGGCCCCCTTGAACGCAGTCGCCGCACTCACCGAGATCCAGTCCACACTCGACCGCATCGTCAGCGAGCAAGGCCCGGCCGTCGTCGGGGTCGGGCGCGGATGGCGGGTCGGCACCGGCGTCGTTGTCGGCGAGGATCGCGTGCTCACAGCCGCGCATCGCGCCGCCGACGAGGTCACCGTGACCTTCGCCGACGGCCGCGAGGAGTCCGCGGACTCGGTCGCGGCCGATCGCGATCTCGACCTCGCGGTGCTCTCGGTCGACACGGGTGACGTCAAGCCGCTCGAGTGGTCCGCGTCCGCCGCCAACGTGGGTTCCCCCGTCATCGCTCTTGGCAACCCCGGCGGACGGGGGCTCCGGGCGACGCTCGGGTTCGTCGCCGCGGCCGACAGAAGCTTTCGCGGCCACCGCGGCCGCCGCGTGTCGGGCGCGCTCGAGCACACCGCGCCACTGCCCCGGGGCTCGGCCGGGGGCCCGCTGCTCGACGCCGATGGACGCCTACTCGGGGTGAACCTGCTGCGCCTCGACGGCGGGCTGATCATCGCGGTCAGCGTCGCCGGCGGCCTCCGCGAGGCCGTCGAGCGGCTGCAGCGCGGCGAGGAGCCGGCGCGCCCGCGCCTGGGTCTCGCCGTCGCCCCGCCCCGCATCGCCCGCCGCATGCGGCGGGCCGTGGGGCTTCCGGAGCGTGAAGGGGTCCTGGTGCGCGCGGTCGAGGACGGGAGCCCCGCCGCGGAGTCCGGCATCGAGCGCGGGGACCTGATCGTGGCCGCGTCCGGTCGCGAAGTGGACGGCGTCGACGCCCTCCACCGCGCGGTCGACGAGGCAGCGGGGAACGGAGGGCTCGAGCTGACGCTCGTCCGGGGGACGGACGAGCGTGAGGTGAAGGTGGAATTCGAGAGGAGCGCCGCATGAGCGTTGCGAAGACTGAGATACCGATCACCGCCCAGGACGCCGAGACGGAGGCGATGGACGCCTACTCGCGAAGCGTCGTCGGCGTCGCCGAGCGGCTCTCACCGGCCGTGGCCAGCCTCAGGGTCCAGCGCCGGACCCGCGGTGGGCGCATGCCCGCCGGCGCCGGGAGCGGCGTGGTGCTTACCCACGACGGATTCGTCCTCACCTCCGCGCACGTCGTCTCGGGCCGGCAGGGTGACGGACGCGCGGCGTTCACCGACGGGCGCGAGCTGCGCTTCAGCGTCGTCGGCCGCGACGCGCTTTCCGACCTCGCGATCGTCCGAACCGAAGACGGCGGCCTGCCGCCGGCGGAGCTCGGCGACGCCGACGCGCTGCGCGTGGGCCAGCTCGTCGTAGCGATCGGCAATCCCCACGGGCTCGAGGGCTCGATCACCGCGGGCGTCGTGTCGGCGCTCGGTCGCGCGCTGCCGACCCAGGCGGGAAGGCGCGTCCGGATCATCGACAACGTGATCCAGACCGACGCCGCGCTCAACCCCGGCAACTCCGGCGGCGCGCTGGCGGACGCGCGCGGAAACGTCGTTGGCGTCAACACCGCGGTCGCCGGGGTCGGCCTCGGCCTCGCGGTCCCGATCAACGCCGCGACGCGGAAGATCATCGGCGAGCTGATGACCGAAGGCCGCGTCCGCCGAGCGTACCTCGGCATCGCCGGCGGCCCGCGCCCGCTGCCACCCCGCGCGCGAAAGCTGTTCGAGCGCCGGATCGGCGTCGAGGTCGTCGAGGTCGTCTCTGGGAGCCCGGCCGACCGGGCGGGCGTCCGCGAGGGTGATCTGATCGTGGAGGTCGACGGTCAAGCGGTGGAGAGCGCCGCCGACCTTCAACGGATGATGGTCGCCGAGGTGATCGGTACCGAGCTGAGCGCCAGGATCTGGCGGACGGGCTCCGAGCTCGAGCTCCGGATCGTCCCGGTCGAGCTCGGTGAGCGCGACGCATAGCCCCGGTCAATAGGCTGACCTCGCAAACGGTCCGCACCGAGCCAGGAGGTCGAATATGGGTGAGAGGACTAGCCACGCGCCCGGGACGTTCTCGTCGGTGGACCTCGCGACGTCCGATTCCGACGCCGCAAAGTCCTTCTACGGTGGGCTGTTCGGGTGGCAGTCCGAGGACATGGACGGCGCGGGAGGCACCTACACGATCTTCCGTCTCGACGGCAAGCACGTCGCCGGGTGCTTCGAGGGCGCCGGCCGCGGCGCGGGGGTTCCGCCGCATTGGAACTCGTACGTCACGGTCCAGGACGTGGACGCGTCGGTGGCGAAGGCCACCGAGCTCGGAGGGTCGGTACTGATGCAGGCGCAGGACGTCGCCCAGATCGGTCGGATGGCGGTGATCGCCGATCCGGCCGGCGCCGGCGTCGCGCTGTGGGAGCCGCGCGGCATGATCGGCGCGGAGCTCGTCAACGCGCCGGGAGCCGCGTGCTGGAATGACCTCGGGACCACCGACTTGGACGCGGCCATGGCCTTCTACGGCGAGCTGTTCGGGTGGAGCTTCGAGGAGGTTCCGGGCGTGGAGAGCCGGCACAGGATCCGCAACCGCGAGACCGAGAACGGCAGCCTGTACCTCCAGGGCGCCGACGAGCGAGGCGTGCCTCCGAACTGGCTCGTTTACTTCGCGACCGCCGACCTCCAGGGGTCCGATGCGCGCGTGACCGAGCTCGGCGGTCAGGTGGTCGTCGACCCGCTCGAGGTCGCCGCCGGCGGGCGGGTCTCGGTCGTGACGGACCCCCAGGGCGCAGCATTCGGCCTCTTCGACGGGCCGCTTGATCCCTAGGGGGCGGGCCCTCCGCGATGCCGAGCCACGCCGCATTTCTCCGCGGAATCAACCTCGGGCGCAATCGTCGCGTGTCCAGCGCCGAGCTCCGCTCGCTGTTCGCGGAGATGGGCTTCTCCAACGTGGACACGTTTCGGACCAGCGGCAACGTCGTCTTCGGCGCAGGCCGTGAGACGGCGGCGAAGGTCGGCAAGCGAATCGAGCGGGGATTGGCGGAAGCGCTCGGGTACGAGGTGGCTGTCTTCCTGCGCTCGGCGAGCGAGCTTCGAGCGATCGCCGAGAATCAGCCGTTCGCACCCGAGCTCGTGGAGGGCGCTGGCGGCAAGCTCCAGGTCGCGCTGCTCGACGCGAAGCCCACGGCATCGACGCGGAACCAGGTGTTGGCGGCGGCGACGGATGCGGACAGGCTCGCGTTCGGCGATCGCGAGCTCTACTGGCTACCGAGCGGTGGGATTCGAGACTCGGAGCTGGGCATGAAGGGAATCGAGAAGCTCGTCGGCTCGGCGACCGTCCGGACGAAGGGAACGATCGAGCTTCTGGCCGGGAAGTACTTCGCCGATTGAGCGATCAAGCCTCTCTCGGGGTCGAATAGGATCACGCGCTGGTGCGCTCCCGGATGCTCTCGGACAATCACGGCACCCGCACCTTCGTGGTCGCGCTGGACACCGGCGATCCGCTGATCGAGTCGATCACCCGATTCGCCGCCGAACAACGGCTCGCGGCGAGCGAGTTCACGGCAATCGGCGCGCTCGCGTCGGCGAGGCTCGCCTACTTCGATCCCGCGAGAAGGGATTACGTCCACATCCCGCTCGAGGAGCAGCTCGAGATGGCGTCCCTGAACGGGCGGATCACGCGACCCGAGGGGGGCGAGGGAGACCCCCATCTCCACGTGCATTGCGTGCTCTCGCGGCGCGACGGCTCGGCGGTCGCGGGTCACCTGATCGAGGCTGAGGTTCGCCCGACGGCGGAGGTCTTCATCACTGATTCGCCCGCCGCGCTGCACCGCCGCATCGACCCGGAGTCGGGCCTTCCGGTGATCGATCCCGACGTCGAGTAGCTGCTCGGAGTTACTCGACGGTCCAGGTGTCCCCGGCGCGGAACAGCGCGTCGAGGTCCCCGGCGTCGTGGCCGTCGCGCGTTTGCTCGAGCTCCTCCGTCATCGCCTCGGCGTACAGCGGGCGCTCGACGGCGCGGAACACGCCGATCGGCGTAGGCCCGGTGGGTCGCTCGGCGAGGTGGGCGAGGGCGAACGCGTGGCTGGGGTTCGGGTCGTGCGCGTCGTGGACGAGCAGCGCGTCCTCGCCCGCGTCCGCGACATCGGCGAAGCCGAGGCGCCCGTCGCGGTCGCGGACGACCCCGCGCTCCTCGTCGGATCCGAACCGGATCGGCCTGCCATGCTCGAGCCGGATCTGGTTCGCCTTGCGGCCCTTGGCGCGAACGGCGTCGAACGCGCCGTCGTTGAACACGTTGCAGTTCTGGTAGATCTCCACGAACGCCGAGCCCCGGTGCTCGGCCGCGGCGCGCAGGACCTCTGTCTCGTGATCGCGGTCGGTGTCCACCGTCCGGGCCACGAACGTCGCCTCGGCGCCGAGCGCGAGCGCGAGCGGGTTGAAGGGGTGGTCCTGGGACCCGAACGGGGTCGACTTGGTGACCTTGCCCTCCTCGCTCGTCGGCGAGTACTGGCCCTTGGTGAGGCCGTAGATCTGGTTGTTGAACAGCAGGATCTTGATCGGGACGTTGCGTCGCAGAGCGTGGATCAGGTGGTTGCCGCCGATCGACAGCGCGTCGCCGTCGCCGCTCACGACCCAGATCGAGAGGTCGGGACGCGCCAGCGCGAGCCCCGTCGCGAGGGCCGGTGCGCGCCCGTGGATCCCGTGAACCCCGTAGGTGTTCATGTAGTACGCGAACCGGCCCGCGCAGCCGATCCCGGCGACGAACACGATGCGCTCCGGCGGCACGCCGATCTCGGGCAGGAACTGCTGAACGGTCGCGAGGATCGCGTAGTCGCCGCACCCCGGGCACCACCGCGTCTCCTGGTCCGAGGCGAAGTCCTTCTTCGTCAGCGTCGGGCTGCCGTTGCCGCCCGCACCGATCTTCACGGTCCCGTTGCCCTCGCTCACAGCTTCTCCATGATCGCGTCGTCGAGCTCCTCGGCGAAGATCGGCAGCCCCTCGACCTTGGTGTAGCTCTCCGCGTCGACGAGAAACTCGGCGCGGATGATCTTGGAGAGCTGGCCCGTGTTGGTCTCGGGGATCAGGACCTTCGGGTAGCGCCGCACCACCTCGCCGGTGTTGCGGGGCAGCGGGTTGAGGTGGTAGAGGTGAGCGCGAGCGACCTTGCGGCCGCGCCGCCGCACTCGCCGCACCGCTCCCTTGATCGCGCCGAAGGTCGAGCCCCACCCGAGGACGAGCATCTCGGCGCCGTCCTCGTCGTCGAGGGCGAGCTCGCCGATGTCGTCTGCGATCCCCGCGATCCTCTCGGCCCGCAGGCGCGTCATGAGGGCGTGGTTGTCGGCCTCGTAGTTGATGTTCCCGGTCCGGTCCTCCTTCTCGAGACCTCCGATCACGTGCTGGAGGCCCTTGGTTCCAGGCGGCGCCCACGGTCGCGCGAGCCGCTCGTCGCGGAGGTAGGGGAGGAACGTGCCGCCGTCGTTGGGTCCGGTGGCGAAGCCCGGGTCGATCTCGGGCAGGGCGGCGGCGTCCGGGACGCGCCACGGCTCCGAGGAGTTGGCGAGGAAGGTGTCGGAGAGCAGGATCACCGGCGTGCGGTAGGAGATCGCGAGGCGGACCGCCTCGAGCGCCGCGTCGAAGCACTGCGCCGGCGACGCGGCGGCGACGATCGGCAGCGGCGACTCGCCGTGGCGGCCGTGCATCGCCATCAGCAGGTCGGCGGCCTCGGTCTTCGTCGGCATTCCGGTCGACGGCCCGGCGCGCTGGACGTCGATCACCAGCAGCGGGAGCTCGAGCGCGACCGCGAGCCCGATCGTCTCGGCCTTCAGGTCCATACCGGGACCGCTCGTCACGCTGACGCCGAGATGGCCGCCGAACGACGCGCCGAGCGCCATGTTCGCCGCCGCGATCTCGTCCTCCGACTGGACCGCGCGGACGCCGAACTTCTTGTGGCGCGAGAGCTCGTGCAGGAGCTCGGAGGCGGGGGTGATCGGATAGCTCGCGAGGAACAGCGGGAGGCCGCTGCGCACGCTCGCTGAGATCAGCCCGAGCGCCGTCGCGGTCGTCCCGTTGACGCCTCGGTAGGTGCCGGGATCGGCGGGCGCGGGCTTGACCTCGTAGTGGACCTGGAGCAGCTCCGCCGTCTCACCGAAGTTGTAGCCGGCCTTGAATGCCGCGAGGTTCGCTTCCATGACCTTGGGCTTGGCGGCGAACTTCTCCTCCACCCACTTCACGGTGACGTCGGTGGGCCTGCTGTACATCCACGACACGAGCCCGAGCGCGAACAGGTTCTTGGAGCGCGCCGCGTCGCGCGACGTGATCCCGTCGATCCCCTCGGTCGCGCGCACGGTCATCGAGGTCATCGGGACGCGGAACAGCTGGTAGTCGTCGAGAGTCCCGTCGTCGAGCGGGTTCGACTCGTAGTTCGCCTTGCGCAGGTTCGGGTCGGTGAAGCCGTCCTCGTTGACGAGCACGATGCCGCCGCCCTCGAGCTCGGGGAGGTTGACCTTGAGCGCCGCCGGGTTCATCGCCACGAGCACGTTCGGCTGCCCGCCCGGGGTGAGGATGTCGCGCGAGGCGAAATGGATCTGGAACGCGGACACGCCGGCGAGGCTGCCCGCGGGCGCGCGGATCTCGGCGGGGAAGTCGGGCAGCGTGACGAGGTCGTTGCCGATCAGCGCCGTGGCCGCGGAGAAGCGGTTGCCGGCTAGTTGCATTCCGTCGCCCGAATCGCCGGCGAAGCGGACGACGACCCGCTCCTTCTCTTCTACTGCCTTGCCCACGGCATCCCGCCGTCGATTGTACGCACGCCGTCGGCTCAGCCGGGCCGGGTCGCGGCGCATGGGTAGTTCGTCTCCCCGATGTGCGAACATCTGTTCGTGGTGCGGTGGGAGAACCTGGAAGTCGAGCAGCAGGAGGGGACGAGGCTCCCGGCTACAAGGACCCCGCCGTCGTTCGCACCTTCGATGCTCCGGAGGCGCTGGGAATCCGGTTCTACGAGGTGACCTGCGCGCTCGGCGCTGAACAGGGTCCCGAAGCAGTCGAGGATGCCGTTCCGCTGGACGATCAACCCGTACCGCGGGTGCACCCACGCCTTGCGTTTACTGCTTCGCCAGCCCCAGCCACACCTACCTCGACCTCAACGCGCGCGAGGACTTCGAGCGCGAGATCGTCGTCAAGGTCAACGTCCCCGAGCTGCTTCGTGCCGAGCTCGCGCGGCCGAGCTGGAAGCGCGAGCACGTTGCGCTGGGGACGAACACCGATCCCTACCAGTGGGTCGAGGGGCGCTACGAGCTGATGCGTGGGATCTGGGAGGCGATGCGGGACTTCTCCAATCCGTGCTCGATCCTCACCAAGTCGCCGCTTCTGCTTCGCGACATCGAGCTGATGAAGGAGATCTCCGATCGAACCGAGTTCGGAGCCAGCCTGTCGGTGCCGACGCTGGACGAGAAGGCGTGGCGGGCGACCGAGCCGCACACCCCGCATCCGCGCAAGCGGCTCGAGGCGGTCGGCGAGCTCAGCCGGGCGGGGATCCGGACCGGGATCCTGGTCGCGCCGCTGATCCCGGGCGTCAACGACGCGCCCGAGCAGGTCGAGGAGATCCTCGAGCTCGCTGCCGACGCCGGAGCCGCCAACGTGACGGGGATCGGCCTCCACCTGCGGGGCGAGGTGCGCGACATCTGGTTCGACTGGCTGCGCGACAACCGCCCCGACCTGATCCCCCGCTACGAGGAGCTGTACGCCCGCGGCGCATATCTGCCGACGGAGGAGCGCGAGCGGCTCGGCGCGCTGACGAAGCGCGGCCGCCGGGACGAGCCAACCGGATTCAGGGGGCGGGACCCCGCCCCGAGCCGGCCGTCGAAGGAGCCGGCTCAGGCGGGGCAGCCGAAGCTGTTCTGATCCTGGTCGCGATCACCACCGCGCCGGCGCAGGCGCAGGCCGCCGCGACCCAGAACGCGGCCGCGTAGGCGCCGCCGAGAGCGACGGCGGCGCCGGTCAGCGGTCCCCCCAGCCCGACCCCGATGTCGAAGAACGCCGTGAACGTGCCGACCGCGGAGCCGCGGCGCGTCTCGGGCACGCGCTCGACGGCGATCAGGACGAGCGCCGGGTACAGGGTCGAGAACGCGGCTCCCATCGCGACCGCGCCGAGCAGCGTGATCGCGAGGCTCGGCGCCAGCGCGATCACGGTCAGGCCGAGCGCCTCGATCGCGGCCGCTCCGAGCGCGCAGCGCGCGGCGCCGATCCGGTCCGGCAGATCGCCGCCCGCGAGCCGCGTAACCACGACGCTGACCGCAAACACCGTGAACGCGAGCGTCCCGTGGCCGATCCCGCGCTCCTCGAGGTGCAGGGCGATGAACGCGGCGATCGCGGCGAACCCGACCACGCCGAGGGAGAGCACGATCCCGGGGCGCAGGGACTCGCGGGCGATCAGCGCGCGGGGCTCGTCGCGCGGCGCCGGGGTGAAGGGGTCGGGGAGGCGCAGGGCGATCAGGAGGCCGAGCAGCGGAGCCGCGGTGGCGAACGCCCACACGAGCTCGTAGCTGCCCACCTGGAGCAGCAGGTCCCCGATCGGCGGGCCGAGGCTGAGCCCGGTCCACACGGCGAGCCCGTACAGCCCGACCATCCGCCCGCGGCGTTCGACCGGGGCGAGGTCCACCACCCACGCCGCGCCGGCCGTGAACACCGTTCCCTCTCCGGCCCCGAGTGCGAAGCGCGACGCGATCAGGCCCGGCAGGCCGGCGGGGATGAAGTAGATCAGCCCAGCGACCACCGCGAGCGACGATCCCAGCACGACGGCGACGCGGCGCCCTCGAAGGTCGGCGAGATGGCCCGCAAGAGGCCGTGCCGCGAGGCCAGTGAACGCAAACGCCCCGACGACGAATCCGACCGCGACGTCGCCCTCGTCGAGCGGACCCTTGACGTAGCGCGGCAGCACCGGGATCACCGCGCCGACCGAGAGCAGGCCGAGCACCGTGACGGCGAATATCCCCGCGAAGGCCGCGACCGCCGGCTCCGGCTTGCGTGCGAGCCGAGACGCCATCTAGAAGACGCGCAGCGCCGCGCGCCTGATCTTGCCGCTCGACGTCTTTGGCAGCGAGTCTGCGAACTCGACCACGCGCGGGTACTTGTACGGAGCGGTCACGCCCCTGACATGCTCCTGGAGCTCGCCGGCCAGCTCGGGGCCCGGGTCGCCTTCGCGCAGCACGACCACGGCGCGCACGATCGAGCCGCGTTCCTCGTCGGGCGCGGAGACGACGGCCGCCTCCGCGACGGCCGGGTGCGTGAGCAGCGCCGACTCGACCTCGAACGGGCCGATCCGGTATCCGGCGGAGACGATCACGTCATCCGCTCGAGCCTCGAACCACAGGTACCCGTCCTCGTCCTGGCGCACGTGGTCGCCCGTCGCCCACCACTCGCCCTCGAACGGCTCCGAGTCGAGGTAGCGCGAGAAGAACGTGGGGCACGTCTCCGGTCGAAGCTGGAGCTCGCCGTCTCGGACCCGGACCTCGATCCCAGGCAGCGGGCGCCCCATCGAGCCGTCGCGGGGGTCCTCGTCGGGCCGCATTCCCGCTACGGGGCCGGTCTCGGTCTGTCCGTAGCCGTCGTGGATCGCCAGGCCGGTCTCCTCGCGGAACGCCCGAATAACCTCGGGGTTCAGCGGTTCTCCGGCCGAGACCAGGTGGCGCATCCCCGAGATCGGTCGAAGGTCCGTTCGCTTGGCGATCATCCGGTACTCGGTCGGCGCCTGGCACAGCACGTTGACGCCCTCCCGCTCCGCGATCGCCAGTCGCTCCTCGGGATCGAACCGACCGTCATGGATCAGGGCGGCGGCACCGCACAGCCACGGCGCGATGAACACGTTGCGCGCCGACTTCGACCACCCCGTCGCGGCGGTGCACCACGCCAGCTCGCCCTCGCTGGCGCCGAACCAGTGCTCGGCCTGGAGGCGCTGGCCGGTCAGGTAGCGCTGTGGGTAGACGACCCCGCGCGGCTTCCCGGTCGTCCCCGAGGTGAAGATGATCACCGCCGGGTCGTCGGGGTCGAGGTCGACGGGCTCGACCGGCGCTTCCTGCGGCAGGTCCTCGTCGAGCACGTCGGCGAGCTCCGCGAGGCTCATGTACGGGATACCGTCTGGGAGCTCGTCGAGGTGGCGCTCGTCCCCGATCGCGAGCTTCGGGCTCGCGGCCGCGGCGCGGTGCTCGAGATCGGGGCGGCGGAGCTGGACGTTGCAAGGCATCGCGACGGCGCCGAGCCTGAAGCAGGTAAGCATCGCGAGTACCCACTCGGGGCGGTTGCCCACCAGCGTCATCACCGCGTCGCCGCGCCGCACGCCGCGACCGGCGAGCGCCCCCGAGAGGCCGGCGCTGCGGGCGATCAGCTCCCCGAAGTGCCACACCTCGCGGTTGCCGTCGGAGTCGAGCGCGACGAGCGCCGGCTTCGAGGCCGGAAAGCGCTCCAGGATTTCCTCGGCGAAGTTCACGCCGGCTCAGTTTGCCGGAGGACCGGCTGGGCCAGCCGCGCGCTACTTCTTCTTTCTCTAGTTCGAGGGCCGCTAGCCCCCCTGCTCGTAGAGCTTGACGACGCGAACCGCCCCGTCCGGCGCCGCCTCGACGCACAGGTAGCACAGCACGCACTCGTCGAGGTTCTCGTCGACGATCTCGAGCGAGCCGTCGTCGCGCGTCGCGAAGATGTCGACCGGGCACACCTCCTCGAGCTTCGCGGCGAGCTCGGGGTCCTTCGCGACCGCCTCGTCGACCTCGACGTCGATGAAGATGCCGTTCAGCGTCTTCTCGGTCACACCGCGGCCCCCAGGCGCTCCTTCACGGCGTCCGGGATCTCGTCGATCCGCTCGACGACCCGGATCCCGGCGCCCTCGAGCCGGGCGATCTTCTGCGCGGCCGTGTCCTCCTCGCCCTCGACGATCGTTCCCGCGTGGCCGAACGTCATGCCCTTCATCTCCTCTTCGTCCATGAACTTGCCGGCCATGAACGCGACGATCGGGAGGCGCGAGTCGTTCTCGGCGACCCACTCGGCGAGCTGCGCCTCCATCCGCCCGCCGGGCTCGGTGTAGATGACGATCGCCTGCGTCGCCTCGTCGGCCTCGAACTCGGGCATCAGCTCCGCGTAGGTCGAGCCGATGATCGCGTCGCCGCCAATCGAGATCGCGGTGGACTGGCCGAGGCCGGCGGCGGTGAGCGTGGAGGAGATCTCAGTCGTCATCCCACCCGAGCGCGACATCACGCCCACGGGGCCCGGGCCGTACGCCTTCGCCGCGTCCTTGGCGGGCCCGCCGATCCCGCCCATCTTGATCACGTCGGGAACGATCAGACCGAGGCAGTTGGGGCCGATGATTCGGGCGTCCATGAGCCCGGCGAACTCGACCATCTCGGCGACGTCGAAGCGTGGGATTCGCTCCGTGACCACGACGACGAGCTCGACCCCGTGCTGGATCGCCTCGAAAACGGCGTCCTTCGTGAACGCGGGGGGGACGGTCACGACGGAGCCGTCGATCGGCCCGCCGTGATGCTCCACTGCCTGCTCGACCGTGTCGAAGACCGGGACGCCGTGCACCTCGCGGCCCTTGCGCCCGGGGGTCACCCCGGCGACGATCTTCGCGCGGGCGCCGTAGTCGAGGCACTCCCGGGTCAGATTCACCGCCTCGCGCCCGGTGATCCCTTGAACTATGAACGTGAATTCTTTGCCGAGCAGGATGCTCATGGTTGGTTGCTCGTTGCTCGTTGCTCGTCGTTCGAGCCACGAGCCACGAGCTACGAGCCACCTCCTTGAATCTTCTCCACCGCGCGGCGCGCCGCCTCCCACATCGACACCGAGCGGTCGCAGTACTCGACCCCGTAGCGGTCGAGGATCTTGTAGCCCTCCTCCTCCCACGCGCCGGGGATGCGAAAGATCGCGATCGTCTCCCCGGGGTCGCGATCCAGCTCGAGGCACGCCTTGATCACACCCCGGGCGACGATGTCGACGCGGGTGTTGGAAACGATCGACATCATCACCGCGATCTTCTCGACGCCGTCCTTGCGCAGCACCTCCTTCGCCAGCCCACTGGCCTTGGAGACCGAGGGGTTGCCGCCGATCTCCGTGTAGTTGGCGGGTCTGCCGCCCTGGCTGCGCACCGCGTCGGTGAGCGTGAGCGAGCCGCCGCCGGCCCCGATCACGAGCCCGAGGTTCCCGACGAAGCCGTGGTCGCGACCCTGGATCACCCCGCGGTGGTCCGCCGAGTCGATCGCCTCGACGTTGCGCTCGAACTCCGACGGCTCGTACGGGAGGCGGGTGTCGGCGGGGTCGATCTCGAGCACCTTCTCGAGCAGCTCGCGCTGGCGCGGCCTGGCCTCGTCCTCCATCTCCATGTGGGCGTCGAGCGCCACGAACGAGCCATCCGCGAGGCGGGCGAGAGGGTTGATCTCGGCGAGCGTCATGTCGCAGTCGCGGAACAGGCGCGCGAGCCGCGAGAGGACCGGTGTCGCCCGCGTGAGCTCGCGACCGCTCACGCCCGCCGCCGCGATCACCTCCTTCGCACGGAAGTCCGGAGGGGCGATGAGCCGCGAGACCAGGTGACCGCGCCCGACGTGATCCGGATGCTCCGCGGCGACCTCCTCGATGTCGATCCCGCCCATGTCCGAGAACAGCATCAGCGGGCACTTAGCGGCGCCGTCCCACACGACGCCGGCGTAGTACTCCTGCGCGATCTCGGCCTTCGGGTCGACGAGCACGCCGCGGGGCCGATGGCCGTTGATCTCCAGTTCGAGGATGTCCGCCGCATGCGCTTCGGCCTCCTCGGGAGTGTCGGCGAACTTCACCCCGCCGGCCTTCATCCTCCCGCCGGTCAGGACCTGCGACTTGATCACGACGGGCCCGCCGATCCGCTCGGCCGCCTCCCGCGCCTGCTCGGGGGTCGTGCAGAAGCCGTACTCGGTGACCGGGATACCGGCCCGTTCGACTATGCGTCGCGATTCGTACTCGAAGAAGCGCATGTTGGCCGCCGGCCGCGGCGGGCGGACCCTACAGAACCCGCTACCCGCCGGTGTGCGAAAGAATGACCCGTCCCCTGGGACTTGCGCTGAATGCAACGAGAGAGGAGTTGAGACCACGCTTGAGTGATCCCGCGGCGGCCACGACGGAGGCCCCTACCGATAACCGGAAGCTGATCTCCTGGGTCGAGGAGGTCGCAGAGCTCACGAAGCCGGACGCGATCCACTGGTGCGACGGCTCCGCCGAGGAGTACGACCGGCTGTGTCGCGAGCTCGTGGAGGCGGGAACGTTCGAGCGGCTCTCGGACGCGAAGCGGCCGAACTCCTACCTGGCCCGATCGGACCCCGACGACGTCGCGCGGGTCGAGGACCGCACGTTCATCTGCTCGGAGAAGGAGCGGGATGCGGGGCCGACGAACAACTGGCGCGATCCCCGGGAGATGCGCGACGTCCTCGACGAGCTTTTCGAGGGATCGATGCGGGGGCGGACGATGTACGTGGTTCCGTTCTCGATGGGCCCGCTCGGCTCTCCGATCTCCCACATAGGCGTCCAGCTCACCGACTCGGCCTACGTCGCCGTATCGATGCGGATCATGACCCGGATGGGCACGAGGGCGCTCGAAGCGCTCGGCGACGGCGAGTTCGTCCCGTGCGTGCATTCGGTCGGCATGCCCCTCGAGGAGGGGGCTCAGGACGTTCCGTGGCCCTGCAACGCGACCAAGTACATCGTCCACTACCCCGAGACCCGCGAGATCTGGTCGTTCGGGTCTGGCTACGGCGGCAACGCGTTGCTCGGCAAGAAGTGCTTCGCGCTGCGGATCGCCTCCGTCATGGCGCGCGACGAAGGATGGATGGCCGAGCACATGCTGATCCTCAAGCTGACCTCGCCCGAGGGGAAGGTCAAGTACGTGACCGGGGCCTTCCCGTCGGCGTCCGGGAAGACCAACCTCGCGATGCTGATCCCCACGCTCGAGGGCTGGAAGGCCGAGACGGTCGGCGACGACATCGCGTGGATGAAGTTCGACGACGAGGGCCGGCTGCGAGCGGTCAATCCCGAGGCTGGGTTCTTCGGGGTCGCCCCCGGCACTGGCGAGCGCACGAACCCGAACGCGATCGCGACGCTCGCACGGAACACGATCTTCACGAACTGCGCGATGACGGACGACGGCGACGTGTGGTGGGAGGGGATGACCGACGAGCCTCCCGCGCACGCGATCGACTGGCGGGGGAACGAGTGGACCCCGGACTCCGAGGACCCGGCCGCGCACCCGAACGCGCGCTTCACGACGCCGGCGAGTCAGTGTCCCTCGATCGCCCCCGAGTGGGAGGAACCCGCTGGGGTTCCGATCGACGCGTTCATGTTCGGCGGCCGCCGGGCGAGCGTGGTCCCGCTCGTCACGGAGGCGTTCGACTGGGAGCACGGCGTCTTTCTCGGCGCGACGATGTCGGTGGAGCGGACAGCCGCCGCCGCGGGAGCGGTCGGCGAGCTTCGCTTCGATCCCTTCGCGATGCTGCCGTTCTGCGGCTACAACATGGCCGACTACTTCGGCCACTGGCTCCGGATCGGGCGAGAGGGCGACAGCGCGAAGCTGCCGCGGATCTTCTACGTCAACTGGTTCCGCAAGGACGGCGATGGCAACTACCTGTGGCCCGGATTCGGCGACAACAGCCGCGTGCTGGCGTGGATCTTCAGGCGCTGCGACGGCGAGGCCGAGGCGACCGAGACCCCGATCGGGCTGGTGCCGACCGTTGGGGCAATCGACACCGACGGCGTCGACATCTCCGACGAGCAGATGCGGGAGCTGCTGACCGTCGACTCCGAGGCCGTGGCGGCACAGCTGCCTCAGATCGAGGAGCACCTGGCGAGGTTCGCCGACGACCTTCCGGACGAGCTCCGCACCCAGCTCGAGGAGCTGCGGCGCAGGCTGTCGTGAGGCGGACGTGAAAGGCGGCGCGATCTATTCCCAGCGCGGGTGTGGGGACGTCAGCCGCGAGTGCGGCGACGCCTCAACCGCTTGATCGTCTCGAGCGTCTCGACGTCGATCAGGTCGTGGGGTCGTCCGGCGGCGTTCTTCATCGCGATCATGTCGTCGAGCGAGGCAACGAGGACGGAGAACCCGCCGAGGTCCAGGCGTTCCGCATTCCGCCGCAGCCGACGATAGGGGGGAGCGCCGTCGACAGTCCGATGGACATCGAGCCAACCGGCCGATGTCGACAGGGTGAGGAGCTGGACGTTCCTCAAGGTCGAGCCGTCGGCGACGAAAGGCAACTGCTCCTCGACCCCGCGGAGGCGTGCGTCGAGATCGCCCAGCAGCCCGCCGAGCGCGTCCAGATTTCCCTCGTCGGGCGCGAAGACGATGTCAAGGTCGCGGGTCATGCGCGGGGAGCCGAGCAGCACCAACGCGATGCCCCCGATGACCACGAAGTCGACGCCGGCCGAGGTGAGCCGGCGCAGCATCTGCTCGGGGTCGAGCTCGGGAAACTCGGCGGGGAGCCGCTCCTTAGGATCCAAGCGCCCTCTTGCCGGCTTCGCTCAGCCGGCGTGCCGATGCGTAGTCGGCCGCAAAGCGTCGCAGGCGATCGGCGGGCTCGAGCCGAAGTCCCTCGGCGATCAGGGTCTCATCGAGTCCGAAGCTGCTCGCGAGCGAGATCTCGAGCCGCTGGCCGGTGGCCGCGACGGCCCGATCGAGGGTGTCAAGCCGCGGGTTCGAGCTCGGCGACTCCAGCCTCGCTACGGCGGACTGGGTCGTCTCGAGACGGCGCGCGAGCTCGGCCTGGCTGAGGCCGGCGTCCTCGCGTGCGTCCCTGATCAGGCTCGCCGCTGAGCTGCATGCATAGCAGTATAGCGATATCTCATATAGGCTATACAGACCGTATCTAGGACGTGGCGTATCGGCCCAGCGCCTCGCGCACGTCGTCCGGGATCGGCGTCTTCTCGCCGGTGCCGGGGTCGATCAGGACGTGCCGCAGCTCGCCCTCCGCGGCGGTGAGGCCGTCGCGGTCCACGGTCGCCTCGGTGCGCATCGCGGTCGTGCGCATCTCGGCGATCGAGAGGCAGACGTCGAACTCGTCGTCGAACCGAAGCGGCGTCCGGTAGCGGATTCTCACCTCGGCGACGACGAAGTCGAGGCCGCGCTCGAACATCGCCTGGAGGCCTCCCATCGTCTCGCGCCACAACTCGGTCGTCGCGAGGTCGAAATAGGCGAGGTAATGCGCGTTGAACACGATCGCCTGCGGGTCGCACTCGTGGTAGCGGACCCGGAGGCGATGGCGAAAGATCTCGCCCACGGGCCGCGGCGCCTAGAGCTCGTACGCCTTCGCGAGCTCGGGATCGCGCTGGGCCAGCATCTCGGCGAGCGAGACCATCACCTTGGATTGCTTCCAGGTCGCGTCGTCCTGCATCCGACCGTCGATGATGTGGACGCCGCGGCCGTCCGGGATCGCCTCGAGCACCTTCTTCGCGAACTTGACTTCGTCGGGATCGGGGCTGAAGACCCGCCTGGCGATCTCGATCTGGCGGGGGTGCAGCGACCACGCCCCGACACACCCGAGCAGGAACGCGGCGCGGAACTGAGCCTCGCACCCGACGTCGTCGGAGATGTCCCCGAACGGGCCGTAGTAGGGCAGGATCCCCGCCGAGTTGCAGGCGTCGACCATGCGCGCGATCGAGTAGTGCCAGGGGTCCTGCTGGTAGCTCGCGCGCGGGGCGTCCGGGTCTTCCGGGTCGGGGTCCTCCACGACGCGGTAGGCGGGGTGGCCGCCGCCGACGCGGGTCGTCTTCATCCGCCGCGACGCCGCGAGGTCGGCGGGGCCGAAGCTCATTCCTTGCATCCTCGGGCTGGCGGCGGCGATCTCCTCGACGTTGGAGACGCCGAGCGCCGTCTCGAGGATCGCGTGCACTAGCAGCGCCCGCTTCAACCCAGCCTTCGCCTCGAGCTGGGCGAGCAGCCGGTCGACGTAGTGGATGTCCCACGGCCCCTCGACCTTCGGCACCATCACGACCTCGAGCACCTCCCCGATCTCCGGGATCAGCCGCATGAGGTCGTCGAGCGCCCACGGGCTGTCGAGGCTGTTGACGCGGGCCCACAGTGCCGTATCGCCGAAGTCAGTCGCCTTTGCAAGCTCGATCAACCCTTCGCGCGCGGCCTCCTTGCGGTCGGCGGGGATCGCGTCCTCGAGGTTCCCGAGCAGGACGTCGGTCTTCCCGAGCATGTCGGGGACCTTGGAAACCATCTTCTCGTTGCTCGCGTCGAGGAAGTGGATCATCCGCGACGGCTTGACGGGCACCTCGAGCGGGGGCTCGGGCGCGCCGAGCGCGAGCGGATGTGTGAACTGGCGCGGATTTCGCATCGGGCGGGAGCTTATTCGGCGAGGCCCGCGGCCTTCATCGCGCGATCGCGGTCGAGATGGAACTCGATCCGCGTCACACGGCCATCTTTGAACGTCATCACGGCCGCGCCGAGGCTTTCGACCGGGACGCCGCCGGTCTCGGTGGACCCGACCTGACGCGCGAGCATCACGACCTTGTCGCCGGCGTCCAGGTACTCCTCCGCCTCGATCCGGAAGCTCTCCCACGGTTCCAGCCAGTCCACCCAGAACTCGAGGTACCCGCTGAGGCCGCGATGCACCGTTCCCTCGCCGGTGTACTCCGGACCGACCGCGACCACCTCGAGGTCGGGGTCGACCAGCGGCTCCAGCGACGCGCCCATTGCCGCAATTCGCTCCGGGTCATCGAACGCCTCCCCGAGATCGGCGAGCGGGAGTCCATCCATGATCCGGGTGGCCAGCTGCACGTTCTCGGCGGACACGACCGCAGTATCCTGCTGATCCGCTGGAGATGGCAGTCGCGACCCCGACCTACACCGAGAAGACCGACGAGCAGAAGGCGATCACCGAGATGGTGCGCCAGTTCGTCGACAACGAGATCCTGCCGGTCGCCGAGGAGTTCGACCACGAGGACAAGTTCCCCGAGGCGATCGTCGAGCAGATGAAAGAGCTCGGCCTGTTCGGGGTCACGATCCCCGAGGAGTACGGCGGGATGGGGCTGGACCTCACCACGTACGCGATGATCGTCGAGGAGCTCTCGCGCGGCTGGATCTCGATCTCCGGCGTCGTCAACACGCACTTCATCGGCTCCTACCTGCTGATCAAGTTCGGCACCGACGAGCAGAGGGACCACTTCCTGCCGAAGATGGCGACTGGCGAGATCCGCGCGGCGTTCTCGCTCTCGGAGCCCGAGGTGGGCTCCGACGTACAGGGCATCAAGTCCGTTGCTACCCGGGCCGACGGTCACTGGGAGCTCAACGGACAGAAGATGTGGGTCACGAACGGCCTCCTCTCAGGGGTCGTGTTCGTGCTGATGAAGACCGACCCGAAAGCCGATCCGCCGTACAAGGGAATGACCTGCTTCATCACCGAGAAGGAGCCCGGCGCGAGTGAGAACTCGGGCGACTTCGCGGGGCTCGACATCCCACCGAAGATCAAGAAGATGGGCTACAAGGGCGTCGAGTCGACGGAGCTCGTCTACAACGGCTACCGCTGCCCGCCCGAGCGGATCCTCGGCGGCGAAGACGCGGGGCTGGGACAAGGGTTCCGTCAGATGATGGACGCGCTCGAGGTCGGTCGGGTGAACGTCGCGGCGCGAGGAGTCGGAATTGCCCAGCGCGCGCTCGAGCTCGCGCTGCGCTACAGCCAGGAGCGAAAGACGTTCGGCCGCCCGATCGCCCAGCACCAGGCGATCCAGTTCAAGCTCGCCGACATGGCAACAAAGGTGGAGGCCGCGCGCCTGCTGACGATGAAGGCGGCGCGGCTCAAGGACGCGGGCGAGCGCTCCGACCTCGAGGCCGGGATGGCGAAGCTTTTCGCGTCCGAGACCGGCAAGGAGGTGGTCGAGGAGGCGTTCCGGATTCACGGCGGCTACGGGTACTCGAAGGAGTACGAGGTCGAGCGCCTGTACCGCGACGCGCCGCTGCTGCTGATTGGAGAGGGGACGTCGGAGATTCAGCGAATGGTGATCGGCAAGAAGCTGTTGGAGCGCAACCCGAGCTGAGCCGCGCCGCCACGGCCGGCCGCGACCCATCCAGATGCCCCGAACTCAAGATCTGATCCACACGGCCTACCGGCGCTTCACCACCGAGGTGCCGGCGCTCGGCAAGCTCAAGCTCGTCACCCGCCTCGAGCTCCGCGGGCGGCGGGACGTGCAGGTGTTCCGCGTTCGAACGCCCGGCGCCCAGATCAGCAAGGGCGAGCCCCAGGATGCCCGCGTCAGCGTCTCGATGCCGCGCTCGCACTTCAACACGCTCGCGACGGAGGGCACCCTGAAGGATTGGCGCGCGGCGGTCGAGCAGGGCCACATCAAGGTGACGGGCGATCGCCGCATCCAGCGGCTCGTCGAGAACGTAATCGAGCGTCACGAGCAGCGCGCCGGAGTAGCGAAGCGGGCGCGCTAGCCGTCCGCGTCATCTAGAGTCTCGCGCCTGTGAGCGCGAGGCTCAAAGCAGGATCCCGCCCTGGGCGGGGAATGTGATGATGGGCCGAGCGCGAACGAAATTGTTCCCATGAGCGACGAGTTGATCACCGACCAGGCGGGGCGCGAGGCATCCGGCGCGCGCCCCTACGGCCGCTACCTCGAGGAATTCGAAGCCGGCGCGATCTACAAGCACTGGCCCGCCAAGACCGTGACCGAGGCGGATGACCACCTGTTCTGCCTGCTGACGATGAACCACCACCCGCTCCATATCAACGACGTCTACGCCGCCGAGTCCCAGCAGGGGCGTAACGTGGTCGTGGGCCCGCTTGTGTACTCGCTCGCGCTGGGGATGTCGGTCGGCGACATCTCCGGCAAGGCGATCGCCAATCTCGCCACCGAGGACCTCAAGCATCCCGCGCCCGTGTTTCACGGCGACACCCTGTTCGCGGAATCGGAGGTGCTCGAGGTCAAACCCTCGAGCTCGAAGCCCGACCGTGGCGTCGTCAGAGTCCACACGCGCGTCTACAAGCAGGACGGAACGCTCGTCGCGGAGTTCAAGCGCGCGGTGCTGGTCCCGCGTGTGCCGGAAGTCGGGTCCGCGTAGCCGCGACGCGGCTCACCACCGCGTCGACGATCCCGGCGCCGGCGGACCGGGTCTGGGCCCGCGCGGTGTCGCCGGAGGGGATCAACGACGAGCTGCGACCGTGGATCCGGATGACGATGCCGGCCCCGCTGCGGGACAAGTCGATCGACGACGTGGAGGCGGGACAGCGGCTCGGACGGAGCTGGCTGCTTCTGTTCGGAGCGCTCCCCTTCGACTACGACGACCTCGCGCTCGCCGAGCTCGAGCCGGGCCGCCGCTTCCTCGAGCGCTCGACGATGCTGAGCATGAGCACGTGGGAGCACGAACGAGCGGTCGAGCCGCGGGACGATGGTACGTGCGAGGTCACCGACCGGATTGCATTCGAGCTGCGACGACCGCTCGCGCTCGTGCCGGGTCTCCCGGGCGTGGTACTAGCGATCCTGCGCCGCCTGTTCGCCCACCGCCACAGGCGGCTGGCGAGGCACTTCGGCGCCTAGTGTGCCTCGTCCGACGCGTGCGCCGGCGGGCGCGACTCTTCGGCGAGCGAGGTGATCTCGAGCACGCCCCGGGACGCCTCGGTCAGCACGTCGGTGGCCTCCTCGGCCGACCGCGCGTAGAGCTCGACGAGGAGGTGGGTGACGATCTGCTCTTCGTCGTGCTTGTGGAACCGGACGTGGGTGAAGAACTCGCGGGTGCCCGACTCTCCGAAGGCGCCGTAGGTGAGGCTATCGGCGGCCTCGGGCCCCGAGCAGGTCTCGACGAGGTCCTGATCGACTGTGACCGTGCACGAGGCCACCCACGGCGTGCCGGCGACCATCCGCTCCCACCGGTCCTCGACGGGGACGACGCGGCCGTCCTCCACAGCGAGGTGGGGCTGGTCGTGCATGCAGTCGACGCACTGCACCACCGCCTCCTGGACCTCGTCGATGCGTTCCGCGGACTCGCCGGTCTCGGGGTCGACGCGGATGATCGCGTCATAGTGCACCTGGGCCTCGAGTCGCTGCGACCAGCAGCGGTAGCAGCGCAGCCACGCGCCGCGACTGTTGCCGAGTTGCCGCGGGTCTGGCTCCGGCTCTCGCCCCATTCCGGAGGGCTCAGGCATAGCCTTCAGCGTACTGGGCCGGTCGCCGTTTTCGGCGCCGCCTAGGCGGTTGATCCCGCAGGCGCGGCAACGCCGTTGCGCTGCGCGACGAGCTCGACGATGTCGCCCATGATCCGGTTGATGTCGAAGTCCTTGGGGGTGTAGACGCCCGCCACCCCGGCCTCCCGCAGCGCGGCGGCGTCGGGCGCGGGGATGATGCCCCCGACGACCACCGGGACGTCGATCCCCTCGTCCCGGAGGCTGCGGACGATCTCCGGCACGAGCTGCAGATGCGAGCCGGACAGGATCGAGAGCCCCACGACGTCGACGTCCTCCTCGAGCGCCGAGTTGACGATCTGCTCGGGCGTGAGGCGGATGCCCTGGTAGACGACCTCCATTCCGACGTCGCGGGCCCGGACCGCGATCTGCTCGGCCCCATTCGAGTGCCCGTCGAGCCCCGGCTTGCCGACGAGGATCTTGACCCGCTTGCCGAGCACGTCCGAAACGGCGTCGACGCGGCGGCGCACCCCGGCCAGCAGGTCGCCGTCGACGGTCGACCCGGCGGCCGCGACACCGGTCGGCGCGTGGTAGTCGCCGAACACGTCTCGCAGGGTCGTCGCCCACTCGCCGGTGGTCGCGCCCGCCCTCGCGGCCTCGATCGTCGCCGGCATCATGTTGTGGCTCTCGTCCCGGGCCGCTTCGGCGAGTTGCTCCAGCGCACGGTCGACAGCACCCTGGTCGCGCTCGGCCCGCCACCGCTCGAGCGCTTCGATGCGCTCCCGCTCGACCTCCGGCTCGGGCGTGAGGATGCCGCGGTCCGCGCCGGTGGTGAGGGGCGAGTCCTCGGTCTCGGTGAAGCTGTTCTGGCCGATTACCTTGAGCTCGCCCGCCTCGATCCGCGCCACGCGCTCGCGGTGGGACTCGACCAGCGCGGCCTTCATGTACGGCACCGCGTCAACCGCGCCGCCGTGGCGCTCGACCACCGCCATCTCCTCCGAAGCGCCGCTCGCGAGCTCGTCGGTCAGCCCCTCCATCACCTTCGAGCCCTCGAAGATGTCGGGGTAGTCGAGCAGGTCGGTCTCGAAGGCGAGGATCTGCTGGATTCGCAGGCTCCACTGCTGGTCCCACGGCCGCGGCAGGCCCAGCGCCTCGTTCCAGGCGGGGAGCTGGATCGCGCGCGCCCGGGCCGCGCGACCAAGCGTGACCGCGAGTGCTTCGAGCGTGATCCGCTGGATGTTGTTCTCCGGCTGCTGCTCGGTCAGGCCCAGCGAGTTGACCTGGACGCCGTACCGCAGCCGCAGGTACTTCGGCTCGGTGACGCCGTAGCGCTCCCGGCCGATCTGCTCCCACAGCCGCGCCATCGCGCGCAGCTTCGCGTGCTCCTCGATGAAGCGGACGCCGGCGTTGACGAAGAACGAGATCCGGCCGAACACGCGCGGGAAGTCCTCGTCGGACACCTGGTCTCGCTCGCGCACCGCGTCGAGCACGGCGATCGCGTTCGAAAGCGTGAAGGCGATCTCCTGCACCGGGGTTGCCCCGGCCTCCTGGAGGTGGTAGCTGCACACGTTGATCGGGTTCCACTTCGGGATCTCGTTCGCGGCGAAGGCGATCGAGTCCGCGATCAGGCGCATCGAGGGCGCAGGAGGGAAGGCGTAGGTGCCGCGCGCCAGGTACTCCTTGAGGATGTCGTTCTGGGTCGTGCCCGCGAGCGCCCCGCGGTCGATGCCGTTCTCCTCCGCGACGGTCACGTAGAGCGCCAGGAGCCACGCCGCGGTCGCGTTGATCGTCATCGACGTGTTCATCTGGTCGAGCGGGATCCCGTCGAGCAGGGCGTGCATGTCGCCCTTGTTTGCAATCGACACGCCGACCTTGCCGACCTCGCCGCGTGCGAGCACGTGGTCGGGGTCGTACCCGGTCTGGGTGGGCAGGTCAAACGCCACCGAGAGGCCGGTCTGACCCTTCGCGAGGTTGCGCCGGTAGAGCTCGTTCGAGCGCCGGGCGTCTGAGTGCCCGGCGTACGTTCGCATCACCCAGGGCCGATCCGGCTCTGGGAGGCGGTGCTCGGTCATGAGCGACAATTCTAGGTCCAGCGAGCGCCCGCAAGCGCTGGACCGCTTCTTTGTGGGGTGCCGCGTGTTAGGGGAGCCGGGCAGCGCCCGTCACACACGCCGAGCGTGCGCGGCGGCATCTTCGTACCCAGCTACGCTCCGCCTCGAGATGCGACTGAAGATCACGACAGCCGTCATCGCCCTCGTGCTCGTTGCGGGCGCGGGCGTTGCCGCGGCAGCCGTCGTCATATACAGCAACGATTTCTCCAGCCGCAAGGAGTTCCGATCGGTGCAGAAGTTCGAGGGCGGGAAGCCGTGCCGGAAGTTCTGGCGAGACAAGAAGTCGTTCGGCGTCGAGGTCCGCAGCGGCCCGCTGCAGTGCGATTTCCGGACCCCGCTGAGCGGCGATGCCAAGGAGCCGGATCACGAGATCGAGGCGGCGGCGACCGTGCTCGACTCGACCTCCAAGGGTGCCCGCAGGGATGCGTACGTCGGGGTGGCCCTCCGGGCGGACAAGTCCAGCCGCTACGAGCTGCGCGTGTTCCCGGACACCCGCACTTTCGAGCTCCGGCGCCGGCCGGGCGGCGGCGAGTTCCCGATCCGGGGCACGAGCGCGGCGATCTCCCGCATCGGCAAGGAGAACAGGCTCAAGCTGCGCGCGTTCGGCGACACGATCACGGCGCTCGTGAACAAGACGCGGGTCGTGCCGGAGGTCGTCGACCCGAACCCCGACGAGCTAAACGGGCGCAACACGCTGATCGTCGCGGGGCACGGCGGCAGCTCGGGCAAGGGCGTGGAGGGGTCGTTCAGGGACGTCCGGATCCGCCTGCCGTAACGACGTCTCCGCGCTTATCTTCTATCTTCGACGGGCGAGGGCGGCCGATGTCCACGACCACCGTCGAGAAGCCAAGAAGCGCGGGTCCGGACGCCGGGCTGGGCGGGAACTGGATGGTGATCGTCCGCAACGACGATCACAACACGTTCGACCACGTCGCCAACACGCTCGCCCGGGTCGTCCCCGGGGTCAACGTCGAGCGCGGATACCGGATCGCGGACGAGATCCACACCAGCGGTCAGGCGGTCGTATGGTCTGGTCCGCGAGAGCCGGCCGAGCACTATTGGCAGCAGCTCAAGGAGGCTGGGCTGACAATGGCGCCGCTCGAGCAGCATTGAGAACCAATTCCGCTCGCGTGCTCTGCTCTCGCTCGCTCGCACTCACATGACCGGCAGCCTTGCTCGCTCGCTCCCGCGTCCGCCGCGAGCGGGTTACCGGTGGTCCGGCTAGCGCCGGTGTGTGAGCAGCAGTCCGCTCGCGCCCGGAGGCGAGGGGGCGTGCGCCCCGCGGCCCGCGCGCAGGAACGACGCCAGCCGGCGGTGTGGCCGCGCCGGGCCGCCGTTCACGCCGGCCGCATGTCGCCTCAGCATCTCGACGATCTCGGCGGTGCGCTTGAATGGATCAGCAGCCACCTCGCCCGTCGTCGCCGAGACGACCGCCACGAGGCGCCCGTCCAGCTCCGCCCCGAACAACTCGCCGCGCGGGGCGCGGACGCTGTCGAGCTCGGCGACCCGGGAGACCGCGGCATCGTCCAGCATGCCCAGCCGCCGAATCGTCACCTCGGGGGATTCATGTGCGTTGGTTTCGGTCATTTCTTTCATCTCCCTGAAAACGAATCGGTGGTCGCGTTCGTGATGTCCCTAGAGTGGCTGTCGGATCGCATAAGCACAACAGGGATCTCTACTGGGTTTGATAAGGTGGACTTATGCTTGATCTGAAGCGACTGCGGGTGCTGTCCGAGGTCGCGCGCCAGGGATCCTTCTCGGCGGCCGCGGACACGCTCTACCTGTCCCAGTCCGCCGTCAGCCAGCAGGTCGCGACGCTCGAGAAGGAGGTCGGGCTCGACCTGCTCGAGCGCACCACGAACGGCCCGAAGCTGACCGACGCGGGGCAGGTGCTCGTCACGCATGCCGACGCCGCGATGGCACGGCTCGAGGAGGCCGAGCACGAGGTCGCCGCGATCGCCGGGCTCGAGGGCGGCGAGCTGCGGATCGCGAGCTTCCCCACCGCTAGCGTCGGCCTCCTAACTGATGCGCTGTCCGAGTTCCGTTCGACGCATCCGAACGTCGAGTTGAAAGTGACGGAGGCCGAGCCCGAGGAGTCGCTTCCGCTTTTGCGCGCGGCCGAGATCGACCTGGCGATCGTGTTCGACTACTCGACGCTGCCAGAGGACGGCGGCGACCGCGACGTCGAGCGCACGCTGCTGCTGTCCGAGTCGATGTACGTCGCGCTGCCGCGGGAGCATCCGCTGGCGAAGTCGAAGCGTGTTCCGCTCGCGAAGCTCGCCGACGAGGCGTGGCTGCGCGGCGTGGGATCCAGCTCGTGCGGAGAGGTGATCGTTCAGGCTTGCCGCGACGCCGGCTTCGAGCCCAGAATCGCGTTCGAGAGCGACGAGTACCAGGTGCTCGAGGGATACGTCGCGGCCGGGCTCGGGTTCACGTTGCTTCCCGATCTCGCGCTACCGACGCTACACCGCGACCTCGTCGTTCGGCCGACCGAGCCCGAGGCCCCGGAGCGGCGGGTGTGGGCGGCGACCCGCGCGAAGGGCGCGCGCTCGCTCGCCAGCGAGGCGATGGTGGCGAACCTCACCAGCGTCGGCGAGAGCGTCGCCGCCGAGCGCAAGCTCGCCGTGGCCGCCTGAACTACTCCGCGATCGCTTCGACGGGCGTGAGCTCCGACGCGAGTGAGTGCCAGTTGGGCGAGAGCGGCTTGTTGTAGTAGTTCAGTGCCGCCTCGCGCAGCGCGGTGATCTCGTCGGAGGCCCAGTAGCGCTCGAAGTCCTCGGTGCTCTCCCACACGGAGACCTGCCTGAAGTGCAGCGGATCGTCGATGTTGCGGCTCAGGAAGCACGTCGAGGCCCCGAAGGCCAGCGCGCGCGCGAGCGCCGGCGTCCAGATCTCCAGCCAGCGGTCGGCACGGAAGGGGTGCACGTGCCAGTCGATGTAGTTGACGTGCGCCACCGGGTCCCGCTCGGCTAAGCGCCGACCTCGGTCCGGATCGCGCCGGGGCCCTCGCCCGACTTGCCCTGCTCCTCGTCGGTCGCTCCGACCATGATCGAGATCTTCCCGAGGTGCTTGTTCTCGTGCAGGAGCTGGTGGGCCTCGGCGACCCCGTCGAAGCCCATCGCCCGCCACAGCACGGGCCGGATCTTCCCCTCCGTCATCAGCCGGTTTGCCCGCGTCGCCTCGTACGCGTTCGCGAAGTGAGAGCCGAGGATCTCCTTCTGGCGCATCCACAGGTGCCGGACGTCGAAGTCGAGGTTGTACCCGGACGTCGCTCCGCAAATCACGACCTTGCCGAACGGCTTCACGCACAGCACCGAGGTCGGGAAAGTTGCCTGGCCGACGTGCTCGAACACGATGTCGGGGGCGTCGCCGAGGATCTCCTTGACGCGCTTTGCGAACTCGCGCGAGACCTTGAAGCGCTCCTTCTCCTCATCGGGGCTCTCGCCGCCCCTGCGCATCATCCCGTCGAACTCCTTGCGGTTGACGAAGTCGACGGCGCCGAGGCGCTTGACCAGCTCGCCCTTCTCGTCCGAGGACACGACGCCGACGGCATCCGCGCCCGACGTCTTGCAGAGCTGTGTGGCGAACACGCCGAGACCCCCGGCGGCTCCCCAGATCAGGACGTTGTGGCCGGCTTGCAGCTTGCAGCGGTCGAGCAGCATCCGGTACGCGGTGAAGTACGTGAGGCCGTACGCGGAGGACTCGACCCACGACAGGTTCGGCGGCTTGGGCAGCAGCTGCTGCGCCTGGACCTTGGTGAACTGGGCGAACGACCCCCACGTGGTCTCGTAGCCCCAGATCATCTGGCTCGGGGCCGCGAGCGGGTCGAGGCCGTGCACCTCGACGTCCTCGTAGGAGGCCTGGTTGCAGTGGAGAACGACCTCGTCGCCGGGGCTCCACTTCGTGACGCCGGTTCCGACCTTCCACACGACGCCCGAGGCATCCGAGCCGCCGATGTGGTGCCCCCACTCGGGGTGATCTCCGTAGCGGAACACCGACACCGGCTTGCCGAGCGCCGCCCACACGTTGTTGAAGTTCACCCCGGCGGCCATCACCCGGACGATCACCTCGAACGGGCCCGGCTCGGGGACCTCGATGTCCTCGATCTGGAACGCGTCCTTGGGCTCGCCCTCGCGCTCTTCGCGGATCACCCAGGCGGCCATCGTCTCGGGGAGCTCGCCAGGTTCGACGTCGAGCTTGGATACGTCTGCGATGTCTACGGCCACGACCCTCCTCGTCAAACGGCAAGTTCGCGAGCGAACTTGCCGGTGGGCGACAGGAGCGAGGATCGTATCGCTATGAAATCGCCGTCAGCCAGGGAATACCTAAAGCACAACGACCCGGGTGCAGCGGGCGTCAGTTTCGTGTCCGGGCCTGCGACTACATTCAGCGGTCGCCATGGAGGCATCGGAGAAGCCACAACAGCAGCTCCTTCCGGGGGACGGCGCCGTCCGCGCGCTCGACGACCGGCTCGTCATCGAGGCGCTCACCGTAACCGACCGGCGGGCCGCGCGAGTCGTCCGCGAGCGCGCCGAGGCGAACCAGCCTCCGGGCGAAACGGTCCGCAAGGCGATTGAGATCGGCACTCGCGTGCTCGATACAGAGGAGACGGCGGCGAATGTCGACTACGTTCGCCACGAGCTCGGCGAGCTCGATCGGAGGCTTGCCGGCACCCTCGAGGAAGGTGCCAGCGATGTGGCCGAACGGCTCGCCACCGTGTTCGGCGCCGATCGCAACGACTCGGTTCAGGCCCAGATCAAGGAGATCGTGGGCGCCGAGTCACGCCAGCAGCGGGAGGCGTTGATCCGGATGCTGACAGCCGAGGACGGCTCCAACCCGCTGATTGCCGTCCAGGCCCGTCTCGGCAAGGCGGTGCTCGACGCCGAGGAGCGCCATCGCAAGGAGGTCGAGAGGCTGCGCGAGGCGAACGCCAAGGAGGCCCGCGCCATGCAGGCGCAGGTCGGGGATCTGAGAAAGGAGCTTGCGCGCCTGCTCGAGCGCGACGCCGCCGAGCAGCGGGTCGCCGAGGCGGAGGAGGCGGGCACACGGAAGGGGCGCACGTTCGAGGAGCGGGTACATGCCGCACTCGACCGGATCGCGACCGCGCGGGGAGACAGCGCGCATCGGGTAGGCGACGAGCCGGGGATCGGCGGATCGAAGAAGGGGGACGCCGTCGTCGAGCTGGGCGCGGCCGACGGCGCGTGCGCAGGTCGGATCGTGTTCGAGGTCAAGGACGAGCAGTTGTCGAAGAACAAGGCGTGGGCCGAGCTCAACGCGGCGATGGAGGAGCGCCAGGCGGAGTTCGCGGTGCTGGTGGCTGCGGGCGAGGAGAGCGTCCCGGTCGGCCGCGAGCAGCTCGCCGAGTACGAGGGCAACAAGATGATCGTCGCGGTCGATCCCGAGCAACCCGACGAGCTGGGCCTCGATCTCGCGTACCGCTACGCCCGGCTTCGTGTGATGCTGAAGCGGGAGGGGGAGCTGACGCTCGACGCTGCCGGCGTGCGCGACGCCGCCGAGGAAGCCCGCTCCGTGCTCAAGACCGCGCAGTCCATCCGGTTGGCGCTGACGAACGCTGACAAGAGCGTGTCCAAGGCACGTGAGGGCGTCGACGACATGGTCGACGCCGTCGACGGCCAGCTCGAGCGCATCGAGTCGCTGGTCGCCTCCGCCGACGCGGCCCAGTAGGTTCCGGCTAGGGCAGCAGCAGCTCGTTCGACGACGACGGCCGCTCCGCTCCGACTACGAGCTTGGTCGACCGGGCATTCGACTCGTCGCCGGCGCTGATCAGGTAGTCCCCTTCGGCCACCGAGACCTTGAACCCGTCGGTGACGCCGCCGGCCTCGAGCGGCTCGCTGACCGCCTCGGTCGGTCCCTCGAGCGTCAGCTGGACGACGTCGTCGGTCTGGTTCGAGATCGTGAACACGGCGAGCCCGGCGCCGAGCTCGCGCGGCGAGAGCACGACCTTGTCCTCTCCGACCTTCGCCGACACCTCCTCGGGTGTGGCGGGCCGCGGCTCGCTGGCCTTGTCCTCGCCGCCGCACCCGGCGACCGCGAACACCACGACCGCCACGGGCAGGACGATCATTCGCCCCTTCCTCCTCATCCGCGTGCAAATCTAGCCGATAGGTGCCCCCACGGTGCCGCCGTTCGGCCGGGCGCGCTAGGAGAACGGCAGCTCGACGACTTCGGCTTCGGTGGCGGTCTCGCCGACCGTCACCCGCGCGCCCGGCTCCGCCTCGCGGCGGACGATCGCAAGCGCGATGGGGCCGAGGGCGGGCGAGACGCACGCGGTGCCGACCTTTCCCACCTCTCGGTCGCCGAGTCCGATCGCCTCCCCCGAGCTCGCCGGGGCGTCGAGGCGAAGCCCGCGCAGGTGGCGGTTCGGCTTGCCCTTGTAGTGGAGCCGCGCAACCGTCTCCTGTCCGATGTAGCAGCCCTTCGTGAAGCTGACCGCCCGCTCGTCGATCCCGGCCTCGGCGGGGATCGTGGCCTCGGACATCTCGAACCCGAACCGGGGCCGGCCTCTCTCGACGCGCAGGATCTCCGCGGCGGCCTCGCTCACCTCGACCGCGCCCGCCTCCACGAGCGCGCGCCTCACGGGCTCCGTGTCGGTCGCCGCGAGGATCAGATCGATGCCCACGTCGGTGGCGACCGCCCGTGCGCCGCCGCCCCCGAGCGTGATCTCGCGGTGGGCGTACTCGGGCGTCAGAGGGCCCGCGCCGGTGAGCTCCGCTGCCGCGGGGCCGATCACGGACACGATCGCGCGGTCGGCCGTCGCGTCGGCGACCTCGACGTCCCGGCCGATCTTGTACATCTCGAGGTGGCGCTGGACGGCGTTACCGGCGATCGCCTCGGTGTCGAGCCACAGCTCGTCCTCGGCGACGCGCAGCAACCGCAGGTCGGCGCGCATGTGGCCCTTGCGGTCGAGGAGCGCCGCGTAGCACCCTTCGCCCACGGCCACCGCTTCGACGTCGTTGGTGATCTGCCCCTGGAGGTAGTCGACCGACTCGCTCCCGGTGACGACCAGCTTCGCTCGCTCGTTGCGATCGAGGAGGCCGGCGAGGTCGCGAAGCGCCCTGTACTGGCCGTCGAGCTCGACCTTGACCGTGGTTTCGGGCATGCGCCGATTCTACGAGCCGGGCGAAGCAGGGCCGCTGGCTTTAGGCAGCTCTAATTTGTGTTTTCAGGCGCCTAAGCTTCTGCTTTAATCAGGCCGATGGCCAAGCCGACCACGGACCCGCGTCCCCCCGAGCGCGAGCGTCGCAAGGGAGTGAGCCGGCGAGGGCTGCTCGCCGGGGGCGCCGCCACCGGCGCCGCCGCGGTTCCGCTCCTGCACGGGGTGGTCCCGCACGCGGGTGTGCACGCGGCGCTGGGCGAGGGGGGATCGCCCGACGGCGCCGGCTCCCACGGCGAGGCGTCGCAGGCGGCTCACGGCGGGGGGAACAACGGACCGAGCTTCCGCCAGGGCGCGACCGTAGATCACGCCGCGAACGGGTTCAACCCGACTGAGATGCTGCGCGACTTCGACTGGGGAAAGACGCGGCGCCTCGCAAGCGGGCGGGTGCTGCGCGAGTGGACGCTGGTCGCAACGGACAAGGAGATCGAGGTAGCCCCGGGTGTGCACTACCCGGCCTGGGTCTACAACGGGCGCGTGCCCGGGCCGACCCTGCGCGCCCACGAGGGCGACCGGCTGCGGATCCGGTTGGTCAACAGCTCCGAGCACCCGCACACGATCCACTTCCACGGCATCCATCCGGCCGAGATGGACGGGGTGCCCGGGATCGGCGCGGGGCTGATCGAGACCGGCGAGGCCACCACCTACGAGTTCGATGCCGAGCCGTTCGGGCTCCACCTCTACCACTGCCACGCCGGGCCGCTCGCTGAGCACATCGCGCGTGGCCTGTACGGCGCCTTCATCGTCGATCCAAAGCAGGGCCGGCCCGAGGCGGACGAGCTGATGATGATGATGAACGGGTTCAACACGAACTTCGACGCCGAGGGCAACCAGGTCTACGCGGTGAACACGGTCGGCTTCCACTACGTCAACGAGCCGGTCCAGGTGCGGCGCGACGACCCGGTTCGGATCTACCTGCTGAACCTGCTCGAGTTCGACCCGATCAACTCGTTCCACACTCACGCGAACTTCTTCAACTACTTCCCGACGGGAACGAGGCTCGAGCCGACCGAGTTCACCGACACGGTGATGCTGGGACAGGCGCAGCGCGGCGTGCTCGAGATGTGCTTCCGCTACCCGGGCGACTACATGTTCCACGCCCACAAGACCGAGTTCACCGAGCTCGGCTGGATGGGCTTCTTCGAGGTCGGCGGGTCGGCCGCGCGGCGGAGCGCGCCGGCCGCGTTCTGCGATCTTCCAGGTGGCGCGTGATGGAGGCCGGGACACGGGCGGAGCGCCCGGCGGGGGCTGCCGGGGAGCGCCCGCGGTGGCCCCTGCTCGTCGTGCCCCTGGCGTTGATCGGCGCCGCGATCGCGATCTTCGCCGTGCTCGGGGGCCCGGGACTCGGGGAGCGGCAGGGCCCGCCTGTCGAGGAGCTCGCCGTCGAGCGCACGGTGCTGCGACCGGGCGAGATTGAGCTGAGTGTCCGCAACACGGGTCCGGATCCTGTCGAGGTGTCCCAGGTCTCCGTCGCGGACACGTTCGTCAACTTCCGCGCCGACCCCGGCGGCGAGATCGGTCGCCTCGGCGAGCAGCAGCTGACGCTCGACTACCCGTGGCAGGAGGGCTCGCCGTACAACGTCTCCCTGCTCACCTCGAGCGGGGCGACGATCGAGCACGAGATCGAGGTCGCCGTCGAGACGCCCGAGGCCGACCTCGGGTTCTTCGGCCTGATGGCGCTGCTCGGAACCTACGTCGGAGTGATTCCCGTGGGGCTCGGGATGCTGTTCCTCCCGTTCGTGAGCCGGGTGCCACCGAGCTGGGTCCGGGTCGTGATGGCGGCGACCATCGGCCTGCTGGCGTTCCTCGCCGTCGACGGCTATCTCGAGGGCACCGAGCTGGGGCAGGAGAGCGGCGGCGCTTTTGGGGGTGTGGAGCTGCTCTTCCTGGGCGCGGGGCTCTCGTATCTGGCGCTTGCAGGCCTCGATGCCTATCTTCGCGCTCGCCGCAGCGAGGCGGACGCGGCGGGCGCCGGAGGGTGGCGGTTGGCGCTGATGATCGCCGTCGGCATCGGGCTGCACAACCTCGGCGAGGGGCTGGCGATCGGATCGGCCTACGCGGTCGGGGCGCTCGCGCTGGGGGCGTTCCTCGTGATCGGTTTCGCGATCCACAACACAACCGAGGGAATCGCGATCGTCGCGCCGCTGGCGGCTGACAAGCGACCGTCGCTCGGCCGCCTCGCGGCGCTGGGAGTGATCGCCGGCGCACCGGCGATCCTGGGGGCATTCATCGGCGCCTCGGTGACGAATCCGGAGCTCTCGACCTTCCTGCTCGGCATCGGCGTCGGCGCGATCATCCAGGTGATCGTCCAGATCTGGCCCTCGGTGCGCGACGAGCACGGGCGCGGGCTCTATCCGGCCAGCGTGGCCGGGATCATCGCCGGGGGCGCGCTGCTCTACGCGACAAGCCTTCTGATCACCGTCTGAGATGAGTGACCCCACGACCACGCACACCCGGATGGCGCGCGTGGCACGTCGCATCTCTTCGTCCTCGGGCGCTCGTGTGCTGGAAGCACACCTCGCGCCCTGCGTCCTCGACCTGCTCGGCCACGCGCGCCCCCGGGCGCACGCGGCCATGGAGTCACTCATCTGATGGCCGTCGCCCACCACGCACATCACCGGTCGCTGCGCCGCCCCCAAGCGAGCGCCGAGAACTACGCGAAGGCGATCTATCACCTGCGCGACCGTGAGGAAGGAGCGGTGAGCACGGGGGCGATCGCCGACCGCGTCGGGGTCAGCCCCGCGTCGGCGTCGGCGATGGTCCGCCGGATGGCCGACGACGGCCTCGTAAAGCACACGCCCTACCACGGGGTGACGCTGACCGACAACGGGCAGGACCTCGCGCTGGAGGTGATGCGCCGTCACCGGCTGATCGAGGCGTTCCTCGCCGACCTCGGAATGCCGTGGGATCGGGTCCACGAGGAGGCGGAGAGGCTCGAGCACGTGATCTCGGAGGAACTCGAGGGGCTGATCTCGCGGCGCCTCGGGGAGCCGACGCACGATCCCCACGGCGACCCGATTCCGACCGCCGACCACGAGATCGAGGAGCCCGACACCCGCCGGCTCGCCGAGATGGAGGCGGGCGACAGCGGCACCTTCGTTCGCATCTCCGACTCCGACTCCGCGATGCTGCGCTACCTCGCGGAGCTCGAGGTCTCGCCCGGCGACTCGGTCGAGGTCATCGACCGGCAACCGTTCGAAGGTCCGATCACGGTCCGGTTCCCGGTCGGGACTCGAACACTCGGCGGTGCGGTGGCCGATGCGATGCGAATCGCGGTGGGGTAGCGGGCTGCCGGGCGCCGGCTCGCCGCACCGCCGGTAGCCTTCGGCCGTGGCCCTCGCCGAGGACTTCGAGGAGATCGTCGACTCCCTCCCGGACGATTGGACCGATCTCGAGCTCGACATGCGGATCGCGGACGAGTCGCGCTACGTCGACGCCGCGGTGCTCCTCACCCAGATCAACGCCCAGCCCTACTCGCACGCCGACTGGCACTGGCGGATCAACGTCGCGCACCGCTTCGGGCACGCCGCCGCGCCGGAGACCGTGCGCGGCGTGCTCGCGGTGCTCGACCGCGAGGGAATCGCCGGAGAGCTGCGGGTTCGCAACATCGAAGAGGGTCGGGCGGAGGTCGTGCAGATGTGGGGGCGGCCCGAGAGCGTTCGCCGGGAATTCCGCGAGCGCCGCGGGCTCTAGTGCAGATGGCCAGGGTCGCCGCGCTCGTCGCCGACCTGATGTTCGCGAGCAGGATCGGGGAGACGCTCCGGGCGGCCGGGCACGAGGTCGTCGTGGTTCCAACGATCGAGGCGATCGAGGCGCAGGGCGGGGCCGACCTCGTGATCGCCGACCTCGCCGAGATCGACCCGAGCGAGCTTCAACGCGCCGGACGCCCGGTGCTCGGGTTCTACTCCCACGTCGACGTCGACACGCGCCGCAGGGCGGAGGCCGCCGGCGTAGACGTCGTGGTCCCGCGATCGCGGATGGCGCGTGAGATGCCCGAGCTGGTCGAGTCGCTGCTCCGCTAATCGACCCAGCGGGTCTCGAACGCTTCCCGTGGGTCGAGCGGGCGCTCGAGGATGCCGTTCCGCGCGTCCCAGCGCGACCAGGCGGCGAGCGTGCTGGGCTCCAGCCGGCCCGGATGGTGGAAGGCGCCGGCCGCCAGCAGCGCTCTGAGCTGCGCGCGCTGCGCGGCGGCTTCTATGCCGCGGGCCTCGGCCACGAGGTCGTCGAGGCTTCCGCGCGGGTCCTGGGCGGCGACCTCATAGCCCCGGACCGTCGCGGCGACGACGCCGCCGACGAGCTCCGGTTCGTCGCGGATGAGCTCCGCGGTCGTCGTCAACACGAGCTCGGGGTAGCGCGGCGCTCCATAGTCGTCGACGCGGAACTCGCGCGTAGTGATGTCGAGGCGGCGCAAAGTGACGCCCTCGGCGTTCCAGAACGCCGTGGCCGCATCGAGTCTCCCCGCCGAGAGCGCGGATACAGCCTCGAATCCGATCGTCACGCGATCGACGGCGTCGGGATCGCCGCCGTCGGCGGCGACGACGGAGTCGAGCACGGCGTCGTCCGACGGCAGCCCGGTGACCCCGACCTGCCGTCCCTCGAGGTCGCGCGGACGGCGCACGACGTCGCGGTCGGCGGCGATCACGGCGGCGAGCGGCCGCCCGACGATCGCAGCCACGCCGACGACCTCGGCCCCCTGCTCGCGGGCTATCCCGAGGTCGTGGATGTCCATGATCGCGAACCCCGCCCTTCCGGCCTCCAGGAGCTTCGGCGCGTCGGTCGAGGCCGACGGCTCCCGTACGTCGAGCTCCACGCCCTCAGCCCCGTAGAAGCCGCGCCGCAGCGCCGAATAGATGCCGGCGTGGACGGCGTTCGGCTGGAAGTCGAGCACGAGGGTCGCGCTCTTCGGCGCGCCCGGTTCAGCACCGTCGTCGCCGCAGGCCGCGAGGGCCAAGGCGACGGCGGCCGCCAGCAGCGCAGCGACCACTCTCATGCCCACGGCAGCGTAGCTGGGGCGGTGAGGCGCGTCCGGGGGCCGTTGCGGTTACACTGCGCCCCGCTTCAGGCCCGCGCGCCGTGTGCGGGAGGACGTGTAGACCGCTTCGAGGAGGTTTCCCCAGTGCAGGATCGAGGACTCGCCGCCTACATCACCGAGCTAGTCGGCACGTTCTTCCTGGTCTTCTTCATCGCCAGTGTCGATCATCCTCTACGTCGCGACCGGCGCCCAGGCGCAGTTCGGATCCGACTTCGCCGTCGTGGGACTCGTCCAGGGCTTCGTGCTGTTCGCGCTGATCATCACGCTGGGCGCGGTGAGCGGCGGGCACTTCAACCCGGCGGTGACGGCGGCCGCCGCGGCTCTGCGGCGGATCGACACGGTGGACGCGGTCGTGTACATCCTCGCCCAGCTCTCGGGCGGGGTGCTCGGCGCCCTGCTCGCGAAGGGGCTGCTGCTCGACGAGGGGCGCGCGGGCAAGTACGGCGCGGCGACGATCTCGCCGCTGCTCGGCGGCAACTTCCAGGGCTTCATCGTCGAGGGGATCGGCACGTTCGTCCTCGTGCTGGCGTTTCTAGCGGTGGCGTTCAACCCCAAGGTGCGCCAGGAATGGGCGCCACTCGCGATTGGGCTCACCCTGGCGTTCCTGGTGATGGTCTTCGGTCCCCTCACCGGCGCCGCGTTCAACCCAGCGCGCTGGTTCGGCCCGGCGCTGATCGGTGAGGAGTTCAGCGACGTGTGGCCGTACCTCGGTGGCGAGTTGGTTGGAGCCATGCTCGCGGCCGCCTTCTTCGCGCTCGTGCTTGTGCCGGGCGAGCGAGGACCGGGCCCGGTGGAGACGGGCGCCGAACGCCGGACACCCGGCGCCTCGTAGCGCGACGCGTGGCGGCGCACACGGTGCGCTAGCTTGCTCGGCGTGCGCCGGGTCACCTTCTCGCGCAACTACACGCTCTCGCTGTCGCGGACGTGCCAGTGCTACTGCAAGTACTGCGCCTTCGCCACGCACCGGGCGCACATCCATCCACCCGACGAGGTCGAGCGCCGGCTCGACGACGCGTCGCGGCGAAACACCAAGGAGCTGCTCGTCCTGACGGGCGAGCGGCCGGAGGTGAACCCCGACGTCGCGGGGCGGCTTCGCTCCTGGGGGCACGACGACTTCACCTCGTACGTCGTGTGGTCGTGCGAGCGAGCCCTCGAGCGCGGGCTGCTCCCGCACACCAACCTCGGCGTCCTCTCCCGTGAGGACCTCTCACGGCTGCGCGAGGTGACCGCGTCTCAGGGATTGATGCTCGAATCGATCTCCGATCGCCTGATGGAGACGGTCCACGCCGGCTCCCCGACCAAGCACCCGGCGCGGCGGCTCGAGACGATCGAGGCCGCCGGCGATCTGAAGATCCCGTTCACCACCGGGGTCCTGGTCGGGATCGGTGAGACCGAGGAGGAGCGCATCGCCTCGCTCGAGGCGCTCGCGACCGTCAACGACCGCCACGGCCACATCCAGGAGATCATCCTCCAGAACTTCGTCCCGCACCCGGATTACTACGGTCGGGAGGTGGCAGAGATCGCGGACGAGTCCGCCCGATCGCGGTGGACGGCCGGCGAGACCGGTCCGTAGTCGCGCGACCGTCGCCGGACGCGCGCCGGCGGAGCTCGCAATACCCGGAGCCAGTCGCCGGCCGCTTCCCGACTGGGCGACCCCGATCACGCTCGAGGACATGAAGCGATTGGTTGCCGAGTGCCGGCGCCTGATGCCCGACGTCGGGATCCAGATTCCCCCGAACCTGTCGGACTGGTGGGACGATCTCGTCGCGGAGGGCGCGACGGATCTGGGTGGGTTGTCCGCGAACGGGGATCACATCTCGCCGGAGCACCCGTTTCCGAGCCCGCACCAGGTGCGAAAGCGGCTCGCGCCGCAGGGCTACGCGCTGACCGAGCGCCTTTGCGTATACCCGCAGTACATGGATGCGGAGTGGATCGAGCAAGGGGTTCTCGACGTGATCAAGCTCAAGTACTGGAGCTTCATCCCGCGGCGGGGATCGGGGCGCCGCCAGGAGCGCACGGTCGCGCCCGATGTGGCGCCGCGCGCGATCGAGCGGGGGCGCCGTGGCGAGGCGCTCAGCGAGGAGGAGCTCACCGCGCTGTTCTCGGAGACGAGGCCGGAGGTCGTCGAGGAGATGCGCGCCGCGGCCGACGAGCTGCGCGCCGAGCTCGTTGGCGACCGCGTGACTTTCGTCGTCAACCGCAACGTCAACTTCACCAACATCTGTGTGGTCGGGTGCGCCTTCTGCGGGTTCGGCCAGGGGCGCCGCTCGCCCGACGCCTACCACGTGACGCCGGAGGACTTCGTCGCGCGCGTCGAGGAGGCGGTCGACTACGGCGCCACCGAGATCTGCATGCAGGGCGGGATCCATCCCGAGTACGGCCTCGAGGACTACGGCCGGTGGCTGCGACTCGCGAAGGAGATCGCCCCGGAGATCCATCTCCACGCGTACTCGCCGATGGAGGTTCATTACATGTGCGAGCGCTCGGGTCGCTCGCCCGACGCCGTGTTCGAGTACCTCCTCGAGTGCGGTCTCGGCTCGACACCGGGCACCGCCGCCGAGGTGCTCCACGACGGGGTGCGGCAGCGGATCTCGCCGAACAAGCTCCCGGTCGCGCGCTGGGTCGAGATCATCGAGGCGTGCCACCGCGCCGGGCTGCGCTCGACCTCGACGGTGATGTTCGGCCACATCGAAGAGCCGTGGGAGCTGGCCCGCCACCTGCGCGTCGTGCGCGAGGTGCAGGAGCGGACGGGGGGGATCACCGAGTTCGTCCCGCTCAGCTTCATCCCGTATAACACGCTGCTTGGCCGCACGCACGGGGTCGAGGAGATCTCGCGCGACGACAACCTCAAGCACACCGCGGCGTTCCGGCTCGCGCTCGGAAAGACGATCCAAAACCTCCAGGCGAGCTGGGTGAAGATGGGCCTCGACGCGGCGACCGAGAGCCTGCACTGGGGCGTGAACGACCTCGGCGGCACGCTGATGGAGGAGAACATCTCCCGCATGGCGGGGTCGCGGCACGGAGTCCGCCTCGACCCGCCGCAGCTGATCGATGCGGCGCGGCGGGCCAGCCGCCAGCCGGCGCAACGCACGACTCTGTACGAGATCGTCGAGACGTACTAGCCAAATTGGGCGGACAATGTCGGGATGCGGGCAATGGTGCTCGAACGACCGGGCGTCCCGCTGCGAGAGCAGCGGCTCGACGATCCGAGCCCCGGCAGCGGGCAGGTGCTCGCGCGGGTGCGTGCGTGCGGCGTCTGCCGCACCGATCTGCACGTGGTCGACGGCGAGCTACCCGACCCCAAGCTTCCGCTGATTCCCGGGCACCAGATCGTCGCGGAGGTAGCGGAGGTCGGCGACGGCGCGGATCGCTTCGCGGCCGGCGACCGGGTCGGGGTGCCCTGGCTTGGGTGGACCGATGGAACGTGCCGCTACTGCCGCAGCGGGAGGGAGAACCTGTGCGACCGCGCGCGCTTCACCGGGTACACGCTCGACGGCGGATACGCCGAGCTGGTGGTTGCGGACGAGCGGTTCTGCCATCCCCTCCCGGGCGACTACCCCGATCTCCAGATGGCGCCGCTGCTGTGCGCCGGTCTGATCGGGTATCGCGCGCTGAGCATGACCGGCGACGCCGAACGCCTCGGCCTGTACGGGTTCGGCTCCTCGGCACACATCGTGTGCCAGGTCGCGCGCCACCAGGGCCGCCGCGTGTTCGCCCTCACCCGGGCCGGCGACGCCGAGACGCAGGAGTTCGCGCGCGAGCTCGGGGCGGAGTGGGCGGGAGACGCGCCGGCGGGCCCTCCCGAGGAGCTCGACGCGGCGATCATCTTCGCCCCCGTCGGCGGGCTGGTCCCCACGGCGCTGCGCGCGATGGCGAAGGGCGGGACCGTCGTGTGCGCCGGAATCCACATGAGCGACATACCGACGTTTCCGTACCAGATCCTGTGGGGGGAGCGCTCCGTGCGTTCGGTCGCGAACCTGACCCGGGCCGACGGCGAGGAGTTCATCTCGATCGCGCCGCGGGTTCCCGTGCGCACCGAGGTCACCGAGTACCCGCTCGCGAGCGCGAACGACGCCATCGACGACCTGCGGAACGGCAGGTTTCGCGGCGCTGCCGTCTTACTCATCTAGAGTTGTCCAACATGTCCGAGAGAGGAGCTGCCGGATGGCCGACATGACGGTCAAGCGGCTGGAGGATTTCGACGCCGTCTTCGGGGGCGGGATGCGGCGGGTGCGCGCCGGCCTAGGCGTGACCTCGTTCGGCGTGCAGGTAATCGAGCTGCCACCGGGATTCACGCACTACCCCCAGCACGATCACACGCACGACGAGCAGGAGGAGGTCTACACCGTGCTGAGTGGGAGGGCGACCCTGACGGCCGGGGACCAGGAGCACGAGCTGGAGCCGGGAATGTTCGCGCGCGTCGGGCCCGGCGAGAAGCGCAAGTTCATCACCGGCGAGGAGGGGGTTCGCATCCTCGCCATCGGGGCGATGCCGGGCAGGGTTTACGAGCCGCCCGAGTTCACCGAGGAGGGCGCGGCACCGCCGTCCAACGTCAAGCACGACGAGCCTGTCACCTGAATAGGTCGTCCTGGCTCGGGCGTTGGATCGACGCCGCGCCCGGACCGTCGTCGTCGCTCACCCGCCCCCCGAACCCGCGAACGATCACCGCGGGCACGCCGGCGTCCTTGTCCCTGACGAGATCGGCGGCCGCGGCGAGCTCGTCGGCGAGCGCGATCAGCGTCGCGGTCAGCTCCCGGCCGGAGCGATCCCGACCTCCGCGCCAGTCCTCCAGCGGACTCAGCCCGGCGCATCCGATCGCGACATCGACCTGGCCGAGGCGCCACGGTCGCCCGAAGCTGTCCGAGATCACGACAGCCGGTGCGTTTCCGGTCGCGCCGCGGATCTCGGAGCGGATCCTCCGCGCCGATGCGTCGGGGTCGAGCGGCAGCAGCGTCACGACTCCTTCATCTGGCACGTTCGAGGCGTCGATGCCAGCGTTTGCGCAGATCCAGCCGCTGCGCGTCTCGGTGATCAGAACGCCTTCCTGCGCCCGGATCACCGACCGGCTCTCGTCGAGGACGGCCTGAACGAGCTTCGGGTCCTTGTCGATCCGGCTCGCGAGCTCGCGCGCCTCCGACCCCGGCTCCACCTCGGCGAGGCGACGCACCCGACCTTCGGCCTTGGACACGACCTTCTGCGAGACGACCAGGACGTCCTCCGGCTCGAGCTGGGCGGCGCCGGCCGCCAACTCACCCAGTCGATCGCCCTCGCTGATCTCGGGGAGGCCGACCACCGGCACGACCGAGAGCGGGGAGCTCATGCGCGCGCCGGAGCGCGTAGCACCGCGGCGGTGTGTGGCGCTCGTCCTGGGCTCCGTCGGAGGACCTCCCGCAGCGCCGCGAGGTCGTCCGGCGTGTCGACGTCGAGCGCCAGCGAGTCGAGGCGCTCGATGGCAACCTTCTGGCCTGCGGTGCGTGCCAGGCGCTCGTGGCGCGCGCGGCTGTCCTCGCCGAACGCGGGCTCGATCGCATCCGGGGGCGTGAGCAGCAACGCGTTGGTTCCCGTGCCGTGGCGGTCGGGGACGACCCCGACCCTCTTCGGGGCGACGCGGGCGAGCGCGGCGTCGAGCTCGTCCGGGTCGAGCAGCGGGCAGTCTCCGGGTAAAAGCGCGACGGCGCCGGCTTCGCGGGCGAGCGCCTGCTCGACGCCCCTCGCTGCGGCGCGCGAGTGATCCGCGCCCGGCGGGTCGCCGAGCAGCTCCGCTCCATATGCGCGCGCCACGCCTCGCATACCCGGCTCGTCGCTGACGACGATCACGCGCTCGAGGCTCGGGGTGCGCTCGACGGCGGCGAGGACATCGCCGAGCATCGCCGCGGCGAGCGCCTCGCGGGCCTGGGGCTCGAGCGCGTCGTCGAGACGCTGCTTGGCGGCCGCAAAGCGCTTCACCGGGATGATCGCCGTCGCGCGCACGGCGTCAGCCGCCCCCGAGCTCGGCGGCGAATTCGAGCGTGCGCGTCGCCACCTCGCGGCGGGCGCCGGGATCGTCCATCAGCGTCGGGGTGCTGAGCGCTCGGATCCCCTCCGGCGCCGGATCCGGATCGTCCGCGTCGACGATCAGACCGTTGAGCAGGTCCCCATAGGAGGCCACGACTCCCGCGGTCGATGGCTCGAGCCCGATCGCTTGCATGAACTTCTCCGTCGGGCCCTTGATCGCGCGGCCGGAGACGAACGGACTCACCGCGACCACCGGTGCAGGACTGGCGAGGACAGCCTCCCGCATCCCGGGCACCGCCAGGATCGGCCCGATGCTGATTACCGGGTTCGAGGGGCCGATCACGATCGCGGCCGCGCCCCCGAGCGCCTCGATCACCTCCGGGGTCGGCGCGGCGGCCTCGACGCCCTCGAACTCGATCGCCTCGATCGGCGGATCGGCCCGGTCGAGGACCAGGTACTGCTGGAAGCCGCGCCACCCCTGCGGGGTCCGCACGCGCGTGCGGACCGGCTGATCAGACATCGGCAGCACGCGACCGGCGACCCCGAGCGCGCTGGCGATCGCGAGCTGCGCCTCGGTCGGACGCACCGACTGATCGAGCATGTGCCGGCGGCGCAGGCAGGTCGCGAGGTCCCGGTCCGAGAGCCCGAACCAGTCCGGCTCGCCGAGCTGGACCATGCGCTCGAAGGTCGTGAACGAGTCGCCCCGGATGCCCCATCCCCGCTCCTCGTCGATCTCCCCCGAGAGCCAGTAGGTGATCAGGTCAGGGTCCGGCGACACGTGCACCCCCAGCACCTCGGCGTCATCGCCGGTATTGGCGATCACGCTCAGGTCGGAGCCGATGACGTCCTGGAGCCCGGCGGCCAGCTTCGCCCCGCCCGTCCCGCCGGCGAGAACGGCGATCCTCACCGCGCCACACCTATTTCCAGTGATCGTCGTTCGGCAGCCCGGTGATCCGGATCCCCGCGCGGGCCTTGTAGCGGACGTTGACCGAGATCAGCAGCGGGGTGAGCTGCTCGACGATGCGGGCTGTCTCGAGCGCGCCGGCGTTGACGGCGCGCAGCCCGGAGATCCGTTCCACGAGCGCCGCGACGCGGGCCTTGTCCGCCCGGCGGTCCCCGCAGATCAGGACGTCCTCGTCGAGATCGCTCTCGAGATCGGCGAGTAGTGGGGCGCTCACCGAGTGCAGCCCGGAGACGACGGTGACCCCGTCGGGAACCATTTCCTGCGCTTGCTGGCCCGCCGAGCCTTGCCACACGCCGAGCGAACGCGTCGCGCGCCCGCTCACGGCGGCTGCAACCGGCGAGGTGCAATCCACCACGAGCTGGCCGTCCTCGAGCACGTCGCGAAGGTTGTTGTAGGTCTCCGACTGGGCGCGGAACGGAACGCACACGAACACGATCGTCCCCCGGCGGGCCGCCTCGTCGTTCGGCAGGCCCTCGACGTTTGCGCCGGGCACCGTGTCCCTCACCCGCCCAGCGGCCTCGATCGCGCGCTCGGCGCTGCGGGACCCAATCACCACATCGGCGCCCTCGCGTGCCCAGCGCACAGCGAGCCCGTATCCGAGCGCCCCGGTCCCGCCGATGATCGGAATCACGTCCGACATTCCAGAATTATCCCCGCGACGTCCGTATGCTGCCGCGATGCGACTCGAGGGACGCAGCGCGCTGGTGACGGGCGGTGCGAAGGGGATCGGGGAGGCGATCGTGCGGCGACTGGCGGCTGAAGGCGCGCACGTATGGATCGGGGACATCGACACCGACGGCGCCGACCGGGTCGCGGCCGAGACCGGAGCCGAGGCCGTGGCGCTCGACGTCACCGAGCCCGAGTCCGCGCGGGCGGCGGTCGAGACCGCGGGCAGGCTCGACGTGCTCGTCAACAATGCGGGCATGGACGAGTTCGGCTTCTTCACCGACACCGACCCGGAGATGTGGGAGCGCGTGATCGCGGTCAACCTGAAAGGCGTCCTCGCGTGCACCGGTGCCGTCCTGCCCGGGATGCAGGAGGCCGGGTACGGGCGCATCGTCAACATCGCGTCGGAGGCGGGCCGGGTCGGCTCGAAGGGTTCGGCCGTCTACTCGGCCGCGAAGGGCGGCGTGATCGCATTCACGAAGACGATCGCTCGCGAGAACGCCCGGTTCGGGATCACCGCGAACGCGATCGCTCCGGGACCGATCGAGACGCCGCTGCTGATGCGCGCGAAGGAGTTGGGCGAGCTGGGCGAGCGCATCATCGAAACGATGAAGCGGGGTACCCAGCTGCGGCGCCTCGGTCAGCCCGAGGAGGTCGCGGCGGCGGTTGCCTTCCTCGCCTCCGAGGAGGCCGCATACGTCACCGGCGAGACTCTCGGGGTCTCGGGCGGGTTGGGCATGGTGTGATGGAGGCCTCGATCCCCAAGCCCGGGATCGAGCGCGTCGACGAGTTCGTCGTCGAGGATCGGTTGGTCACCGACGTCGGCGGGACGATCGGTGTCCGGGTGCTCTCGACGCCGGGGATGATCGGGATGATGGAGCGGACCTCCTCGCTCCTCGCCTACGAGAACCTCCCGGAAGGAAAGGCGACGGTCGGATTCGAGGTGTGCGTCAAGCACGTCGCCGCCGCCGCCGAGGGAGCCCACTGCAAGGTGCGGTCCTCGTTGCGGGAGGTCGTCGACGACCGCAAGCTGCGCTTCGATGTCGAGCTCAGCGAGGGCGACCGCACGATCGGTGTCGGGACCCACGAGCGTCGCGTGATCGACGTCGGCCACCTGAAGCAGGACTGATGCCGGGCGCCCCGCCGGAGGTCCGCATCCGCGAGGTCGGGCCACGCGACGGGCTCCAGAACGAGCCCGAGGTGATCGCGACCGACGACAAGGTACGGGTTATCGACATGCTGGCGGCGACGGGGCTCCGCCGCCTCGAGGTCACCTCGTTCGTGCGCCGCGACGTGATCCCGCAGCTCGCCGACGCCGAGGATGTCCTGCGCCGGATCCAGCGCCCCGAGGAGGTCTCCTACTCGGTCCTTATCCCCAACGAGCGCGGGCTCGAGCGCGCGCTCGAGCTTCGCGACCGCTTCGACGAGGTGAACCTGTTCCTGTCGGCGAGCGAGACGCACAACCGCAAGAACGTCAACCGATCGATCGCCGAGTCGCTCGAGGGCCTCGCGCGAACGATCGAGCGGGCGCGGTCCGCCGAGCTTCGCTGCGAGGGTGTGATCTCGGTGTCGTTCGGCTGCCCGTTCGAGGGCGAGGTTCCTCCGGATCGCGTGTTCGGGATAGCCGAGAACCTCGCCGAGGCCGGGTGCGCCGAGGTCTCGTTCGGGGACACGACGGGAATGGCGAACCCGCGGCAGGTCGGGGAGTTCTTCGCGGCCGCGCGCGAGCGACTGCCCGGTGTCGAGCTGACGGCTCACTTTCACAACACCCGCGGGCAGGGCCTAGCGAACGTGCTCGCGGCGCTCTCCGAAGGGGTCGAGTCGTTCGAGTCGGCTTTCGGCGAGCTTGGCGGGTCCCCGGTGACGCCGGGCGCGACCGGGAACATCGCGACCGAGGACCTGGTGTCGATGCTGCACGAGATGCGGATCGACACCGGGGTCGACCTCGTCGCGCTGATCGATGCCTCGCGGGCAGTCCAGGACCTGCTGGGCCGCCCGCTGGGCGCGCATGTGCTGCGCGCCGGGCCCGTGGACTGGCGCAGGTAGACCCAACTTCGAGGCCGCGGCCGAGGTTTGGGCAAGGAGTTGGGCGGGAAAACAACTTAGTCACGGCTCGAGGCGGGCTGTGAGCTCGGTTCCGGTGGAGAGAACGAACGATGAAGGAGGGGGGTCTTATGTCGACAACCCGATTGTCAGCGCTCGACTCGGCGTTTCTCGCGGTTGAAACCCCGACGGCACACATGCACGTCGGCTGGGCGGCCGTGTTCGATCCGCCGACCGATCGTGCGGCGCCGAGCTTCGAGGAGCTTCGGGCCCACATAGGGTCGCGCCTCGGCCGAGCGCCGCGCTACCGGCAGATGATCCGGCGGGTTCCGCTGGGGCTCAACACCCCTGTGTGGACCGACGATCCGGCGTTCGACGTCGACCGACACGTCGTGCCGGCCGCGAGCGACCGGCTCGGCGACGTCGTGGAGCATTCCACCTCCGAGCCGCTGCCCCGCGACCGTCCCTTGTGGCAGATGTCGATCGCCCCCCGGCTGGAGGACGGGCGCATCGGGCTCGTCGGCAAGGCCCACCACTGCATGGTCGACGGGATCGCCGCCGTCGAGCTTGGGTCGCTCCTGCTCGACCCCCACCCCGAGCCGCCACCCGCCGAGCTCGGCGAGTGGAATCCCCGTCCGCTGCCTGTGCCCGCGCGGCTTGTCGCCGATGGGATGCTCGATCTCGCGCGGCGGCCGCTCGAGCTGGCCGGCGTTGCAGCCCGCATCGCCAACTCGCCGAAGCGCCTGGCCGAGATCGCAGATCGTGCCGGGCAGGCGGTTCGCGCTGTCATCGGTTCGGCCCGGCCGGCGACGCCGGTGGAGCCGCTCAACGTCGCGAATTCACCCCGGCGCCATCTTGCGCAGGTCTCGCGCCCTCTCGACGAGCTGCGCGGGATCAAGACCGCGTTCGGGACGAAGCTGAACGACGTCATCCTGGCCGCCTCGTCGGGCGCGATGAGGCGCCTCCTGAGCCGGCAGGGTGAGACGCCAATCGCGCTCAAGGCGATGGTCCCGGTCAACGTGCGGGACCGCGGCGACGCGGGCGAGCTCGGCAACCGGATCTCGTTCATATTCGTGGACCTCCCGTGCGACGAGCCCGATCCGGCCCGCCGGCTGCAGCGGGTGCACGCCGAGACGTCGCAGCGCAAGCGTGCGGGAGAGCCGCAGGGGACAGACGACGTCGTGCGATCGGTCAGCCTGATCCCCACGCCGCTGCAGCGACCGGTATCGCGATTCCTGGCCAGCCCGCGCGCGTTCAACCTCACGGTTTCGAACATCCCGGGTCCTCGGGAGCGGCTCTACATGCGCGGGTGCGAGCTCAAGGAGGCGTACCCGATCGTGCCGCTCGCCGATCGCCACGCGCTTGCGATCGGGGTCACCAACGTCGGCGAGTCGCTGTGCTTCGGCCTCTACTCGGATCGGGAATCGCTCCCCGAAGCCGACTTGCTCGCCCGCGACCTCGAGGAGTCGATCGACGAGCTGGTCGCCGCGAGCTCGCCGCGCGAGGCCGCCCATATCGCATAGCGTTGCGGGGGTGGCTGCCCCGACGACGTTCCAGCGCGCAGTCGAGTCCCGGGACCTCGAGGCGGTTATCGATGCCCTCGCCCCGGACGTCGTCTTCCGGAGCCCGGTCGTATACCGGCCCTACGAGGGGCGCGAGCTCGTGTCGGTGGTGCTCGGCGCGGCGGTGCGCGTGTTCGAGGACTTCGAGTACGTGCGGCGCATCGAGTCGGACGACGGCGTCGCGCTGATCTTCAAGGCGCGGGTCGGCGACCGCCAGCTCGACGGTCTGGACCTGCTCCGATTCGACGACGACGGCTTGATTTCCGAGCTCACGGTGATGGTGCGTCCGATGAGCGGCGTGCACGCGCTGGCCGAGGCGATGGGGGAGGAGCTCGAGCGGATGGGGGTCGTGCCGCCGAACTGGCGCGGGGAGAGCTGATGGCGATCGAGCGCGTCGGGGTGCTCGGATGCGGCCTGATGGGCCACGGGATCGCCCAGATCTGCGCCGAGGCGGGCTGGAACGTGGTGGTCCGCGAGGTCGATCAGGGCAGGCTCGACTCGGGCCTGGGCAAGATCGAGAAGCAGCTCGCGAGGGCGGTCGAGAAAGGGCGGCGCGAGCAGGGCGACGCCGACGCCGTGCGAGCGCGGATCACGGGCACGCTCGAGTACGGCGACCTCGCCGATTGCGACCTCGCGATCGAGGCGATCGTGGAGAACCTGGACCGGAAGCTCGAGATGTGGCGCGAGGTGGATGGGGTCGTCAAGAAGAACGCGTTCTTCGCGACCAACACGTCGTCGCTTCCCGTCGTGAACCAGGCCGTCGCGACGTCGCGGCCGGAGCGCTTCCTCGGGATGCACTTCTTCAACCCGGCTCAGGTCATGCCGCTGCTCGAGGTCGTGCAGACCGTGACCACCGGCCAAGAGGCGCTGCGGGCGGGATTCGAAGTCGGCGAGAAGCTGGACAAGACGTGCGTTCATGCGCGCGACAAGACGGGCTTCATCGTCAACCGGCTGCTCGTCCCCTACATGCTCGACGCGATCCGCGCCCAGGAGGAGGGAGTCGGCGCGATCGACGAGATCGACGTCGCGATGAAGGCGGGCGCGAACCACCCCATGGGTCCGCTGACGCTGGCCGACTTCGTCGGACTCGACACCCTCGCCGCGATCGCCGACGTGATGTTCGATGAGTACCGAGAGCGTCGATTCGCGGCGCCGCCTACACTGCGCAAGATGGTCGCCGCCGGACTGTACGGCCGCAAATCCGGTAAGGGTTTCTACGACTACTCGGGCGACGAGCCCGTTCCAAGCGAGCTCGGACTGTGACCCGGCGGGCTCGCGGCCAGCGGCGCCGATAGGAGGTAAGGAGCGTTGGAGGACAGCCTCGAACGGATCCGCAGCGCGACGTTCACGATCTCCCGCAAGGGCTACGACAAGCGCGAGGTCGAGCGCTTCCTCAACAAGCTCGCGGATTGGCTCGAGGCGGGCGGCGGCGACCAGGCCCGCGGCGACCTTGTCAAGCGAGAGCTGGAGAGGGTGGGGGAGAAGACGGCCCGGATCCTCTCCGAGGCCGAGGTCAGCGCCGAGGAGATCCGGACCGAGGCGCAGCAGGAGGCGTCGGACACCTTGGATCGCGCCGGTGAGCAGGCCGCCGGCACGAAGCAGTCGGCCGACGAGTACGCGGCGCGGACGCGCAAGGACGCCGACCAGTACGGGAAGAAGACGCGCCAGGAGGCGGAGCGGCGCTCCCAGGAGCTGGTCGCCCAGGCGACCCAGGAGGCGCGTCAGACGATCGACGACGCGCAGTCGAAGGCGCGCCGGATCGTCGAGGAGGGTGCGCAGCGCAGGGGCGACATCGAGGCCGTGATCTCCGATCTCGTGCGTCGCCGGGACGCAGTTCTGGCCGGAGTCGAGCAGCTCGACAACGAGCTGAAGGCGACGGTCTCGAGGCACAAGCCCCGGCCGGGGTCGGATGAGTTCGCGACGCCCGCCGAGCTCGATCCGGCCGTTCGCAAGGGGGGACAGCAAGCGGCCGCCGAGCACGGTCCGCGATCCGAGGGCGCATCCCGGCCGCCGAAGAAGGACGCCCGCGGGCGCCGCAGGGCCGGCGGCGAGCAGGTCAAGGCCTGACGGAGGTTCACCAGACATCGGGGCTCGCGGGCGCGCTCGAGGCCGCGCTTGGGGGCGGGCCGCAACGCCATCACGAGAAGGTCGCCGAGCAGGGCAAGCTGCCGGTCCGCGAGCGCGTCGCGAGGCTCGTCGACCCCGAGTCGTTCGCCGAGGAGGCGCTGCTCGCCAACTGGGACCAGGAGGGCCTGGGCGCCGACGGGGTCGTGACCGGGCTGGCCCTCGTCGGAGGTCGCAAGGTCGCACTGATGGCCAACGACCCGACGGTCAAGGCGGGATCGTGGGGGCCGAAGACGGTCGAGAAGATCCTCCGCATCCAGGAGCGCGCGCTTCGCCTCGAGCTCCCGCTCGTCTACCTCGTCGACTCGGCGGGAGCGCGGATCACCGACCAGGTTCAGATGTTCCCCGGCCGCCGCGGGGCGGGGCGGATCTTCTACAACGAGGTCGTCCTCTCGGGACGGGTGCCGCAGGTCTGCGTCCTGCTTGGCCCGAGCGCGGCGGGCGGCGCCTACATCCCAGCCTTCTGCGACGTCGTGATCATGCGCGACGGCAACGCCTCGATGTACCTCGGATCTCCCCGCATGGCCCAGGTCGTGATCGGCGAGGACGTCACGCTCGAGGAGATGGGCGGGGCGAGGATGCATACGAGTGTGTCCGGCTGCGGGCACATGCTCGTCGCCTCCGACGAGGAGGGGATCGACCTGGCACGCCGGTATCTCGGCTACATGCCGACGAGCTGGCGCGAAGCGCCGCCGTCGGCCCCGCCGGCCGACCCCGGCTCCGAGCGTCGGGTGTCGGAGATCGTGCCGAGCGACCAGAACGAGCCGTTCGACGCGTACGAGCTGATCGGGGCGCTGGTGGACGCCGGCTCGTTCCTCGAGATCCACGAGAGTTGGGCGCGCGAGGTGATCGTCGGCTACGCGCGCCTCGACGGCCGCGTGATCGGGATCGTCGCCAACCAGCCGAAGTTCAAGGGCGGCGTCCTGTTCGTCGACTCGGCAGACAAGGCGGCACGCTTCATCTGGACCTGCAACGCGTTCAACGTCCCGCTGCTGTTCCTCGCCGACGTTCCCGGGTTCATGATCGGGACGAAGGTCGAGCGCGAGGGGATCATCCGCCACGGCGCGAAGATGATCAGCGCGGTCTCCGAGGCGACGGTGCCGAAGCTGTCGGTCGTCGTGCGGAAAGCCTACGGCGCGGGGCTGTACGCGATGGCGGGGCCGGCATTCGAGCCCGACTGCTGTATCGCGCTGCCCACCGCGTCGATCGCGGTGATGGGTCCGGAGGCGGCGATCAACGCCGTGTTCTACAACCAGATCCAGGCGATCGAGGACGAGGCGGAGCGGGCCGAGTTCGTGGAGCGCAAGCGGACCGAGTACGCCGAGGACATCGACATCCTCCACCTCGCCTCGGAGCTGGTCGTGGACGCGGTGATCGAGCCGGACGAGCTGCGCGCCGAGCTGGTCCGTCGCTTCGCGCTCGCGGAGGGCAAGGACCGCCGGTTCTCCGAGCGCCGCAACCCGATCACGCCTGCCTAGGAATCGCCGTTGCCCATCACCCGAGCGGCGCGTTCCTCCTCGCGCCGCTCAACGTCGGAGGTCGCGGGCATCACGTCGGGGCGACCGTCGAGTGACTCCCGCCAGTGGGTGGGTGCGGGCGCGTGCCCGTTGTCGCGCTGCGGCGCGCGCATCGGCGTGACCCCGGCCCAGCCGGGACGCTCGCGGACCCGGCGCTCGGCGGCGTCGAGGTAGTCCTGGATCAGGGTCAGGCCCTCGAGTCCAGGCATGGCCGCGATCGTCTCGTCGATCCCGATCGCGTGCTCGCGGCCCTCCGGCCCGTCGCCGAACAGGTACAGCCCGAGCGCGTCGACCTCCTCCTCGCTCTTGACGCCGGCTCCGACCGGCGTCCACAGGTTCTTCATCACCCAGCGCACCATCATGCGAGCCCCGCGGCTGCGCTCCATGCGCGCCTTCGCCTGCGCGCGATAGAAGGCGAAGTGGCGGCGCTCGTCCTGGATCACCTTGCGCAGGAGCTGGTGCAGGACGGGGTGGTCGGAGCGGCGGATCAGCGCGTAGTAGCCGGTGAGCGTGGTGAGCTCGTTGACGGCGCCCCACATCATGTGGATGGCGACGAAGTCGCGCGCCAGCGCCGAGCCGATCATCGTCGGCACGATCCCGAATCCGTTGCCGATCCCGACCGAGACGCGAATGTCACGCCACCGGTTCGCTCGAGTCGGGAGCGGGCTGCGCCCGTCGGGGAGCCGCGGCTCGATCGGCTCCTCTATGCCGTACAGACGGAGGAAGTCCGAGAACGCCTCGCCGTGCCAGAGCTCCTCGTACACCCAACACGACAGAAACGCGGTGATCTGGGGATCCGCCGCGGCCCGGGTGGCCAGCAGGTCGCGGAGGTAGATCACGGTGTGCGTCTCGATGTCCATCATGTAGTGGAGACACATCACGTCGCCGTCGGTCAGCGGGTGATTGGAGATGTCGTCCCACTCGATCTCGCTGAGGTCGACCTTCTTCGAGTTGCGTAGGTAGCGGTCGAGGTCGAAGTCGACTGTTCGCGTCTGGCTCATGCGTGACCCCCGTGTGTGTGGTGGTGTGCGTGGTGCTCGGCCACAGCGTGCCTGCGGGGGCATTTACGCACGAAGCCCCCGCTTGGATCAAGACTGACCACGCCGCGTTCCGAGAAGGCAGGACTCGACTCAGGCCGACGGGCGCTCGGCCGTCGCCGAGTCGAGCTCGCGCGACAACTCGGCGAAGTAGTCGAGCGAAGCGGGGTTGGCGAGCGAGTCGCGGCTCGCCGCCTTCTCGGGCGGCGTACCGGTGAGGATCCTCTTCACCGGGACCTCGAGCACCTTGCCGCTGAGCGTGCGGGGAACCTCGGCGATCCGGAGAATCTCGTTCGGCACGTGGCGCGGCGAGCATTGCTCGCGGATCTGGCGCTTGATCTCGCCGCGGAGCCGATCGTCGAGCTCGGTGCCCTCGCGCAGGACGACGAACAGCGGCATCCACCCTTCGGTCCCGGGGCGCGGGACGTCCACCACGAGGGCGTCGAGCACCTCCGGGAGGGTCTGGACCGCGCGATAGATCTCGCTCGTCCCCATCCGGACGCCCTGCCGGTTGATCGTCGAATCCGAGCGGCCGTAGATCACGGCGGTCCCGCGAGAGGTGATCTCGATCCAGTCGCCGTGACGCCACACGCCGGGGTACTGGTCGAAGTAGCTCGCGTGGTAGCGCGAGCCATCACTGTCTCCCCACAGGTAGAGGGGCATCGACGGCATCGGCTCGGTGATCACGAGCTCCCCGACCTGGTCGATCACCGGCTTGCCCGCTTCGTCGAAGGCCTCGACCTTTGCTCCCAGCGCGCGGGCCTGGAGCTCGCCCCGGTACACGGGCAGGAGCGGCACACCGCCGACGAACGCGGTGCACAGGTCGGTGCCGCCGCTCGTCGAGAACAGCCAGGTGTCCTCGCCGACGTGCTCGTAGATCCAGTCGAAGCCCTCAGGGGCGAGCGGCGATCCTGTGGACCCGACCGAGCGCAGCGCGCTGAGACCGTAGGAGGCCGACGGCTCGACGCCGGCCTTCATGCACGCGGCGACGTAGCTCGCGCTGGTCCCGAAGCACGTGATGCCGGCGCGATCGGCGAGCTCCCACAACACGTTCATGTCGGGGTGCCCCGGGCTGCCGTCGTAGAGCACGATCGACGCGCGGGTCAGCAGGCCGCTGATGAGGAAGTTCCACATCATCCATCCGGTGGTCGTGAACCAGAACAGGCGGTCGCCGTCCTGGGCGTCGACGTGGAGCCCGAGCTTCTTCAGCTGCTCGAGGAGGATCCCGCCGTGACCCTGGACGATCGCCTTCGGCAGCCCCGTGGTCCCGGACGAGTAGAGCACCCAGAGCGGGTGGTCGAACGGGACCTGCTCGAAGGCGAGCGGGGCGCCGCTGCCCTCGCCCTCGACCTCACGCCACGACACGCCTTTCGCGAGGTGCCCAGGGTCGGCGTCGGGATCGAGGTAGGAAGTCAGCACCGTCCGCTCGAGCGTCGGCATCTCGCCCTCGAGGGTCTGCACGACCCCCATCCGGTCGAAGTCGCGTCCCCCGTACGCATAGCCGTCGACCGCCAGCAGGACCTTGGGCTCGATCTGGGCGAAGCGGTCGACGACAGAGCCCACGCCGAAGTCCGGCGAGCAGCTCGACCAGATCGCTCCGATGGACGCGGTGGCCAGGAATCCGATCAGCGCCGCGGGCGTGTTCGGAAGGTAGGCGACGACGCGGTCCCCTCGTTCCACCCCGAGTGAGCGGAGGCCGGCCGCGAACGCTGCGACCCTGTCGCGCAGCTCGCCCCGGGTGATCCCTTCGAGCTCGCGTCCCTCGGCGGCGTGCTGCACGGCGAGGGCGTCGTCGTCGCCGATCCGCAGGAGGTTCTCCGCGTAGTTGAGCTCGGCGCCGGCGAACCATCTTGCGCCGGGCATCGTCCGCTGGGCTAGCACTTCCGCGTACGGCTTCGAGGCGCGAACGTCGAAGAAGTCCCAGATCGAGGACCAGAACTCCTCCAGCTCGGTCACCGACCACTCCCACAGCGACCTGTAGTCGTCGAATGCGCGCCCGCGCTCGGCCTCGAGCCGGCGCATGTAGCTGGTCATCGTCGCGCGCTCGACGCTCTCGGGCGAGGGCTCCCAGAGGAGCTCGCCCCGCGGGCGGGCGCTTGCGGTCGTCCTCTCCACGCGCCTGCTTATACCAACGCCCTTCGCCCCACCTCGCGATCCAGCAGGCGGATGAGCCCGACCGAGAACGCGTGCGCGCGCTCGAGCGCTTCGGGGTCGATGCGATCGGGGACGTCCGCCGCGCTGCGCGCGCCGGGGGCGATGTCGAGCTCGCCGGCGCAGGTGATCGTGATCGCCGGGTAGCGGCGAACGCGGGCGGCGACGGTTTCGCCGGGGAGCACGCCGCCGCCGAGCGCCCGCGCGCGGTAGCGGTCCTCGCCCTCTCGGTCTGCGTCCGCGAGCGCCTCGCACAGCTCGACGAGGCGCGCGTCCATCGGGAAGCTGACGGCCCACCCGGCGGCGGTCTCGAAGCGCACGTCGCCCAGGCCGACGGTGTCGAGCTCGAGGAAGTAGGTGGAGTCGCGCGCGAGCTCCTTGCGATGCGCCCGGACGAAGGCCCGCATTCCCTCGTGCAGCGACCAGCCGGCGCCCGTGAGCAGGACCCAGACGTCGAGGTGGGGCGGCGGGTCGCGCTCGAGCTCGCCGGCGACCGACAGCGCGGCGGCGACCCCTGAAGCGTTGTCGTTGGCTCCCGGCACGACGTCGGAGAGGGCGATGTCGACGAGCAGGAAGACCTCGACGACGAGCGCCAGTGTGGGGATGAGCTGGACGACCGACAGCCACTCGGCGTCGAGGCCGGCCATGCGGGCGCCGAGAATCGGGAGGAGGGCGGCGAGCGACCAGAACGCGATCCGGAGGAAGCCGATCGGGAGCCGGAGACGGGCCTGGAGCCGTGCAACGCGCCTCACCGTGCGCGGCGCGAAGACGCGCCCGGTGCGGGGGGCGTCGTAGTGGGCGCAGAGGACGACGCGGGCGGGAGCGTCCGGGCGGCCGCCGCGGGAGACGACGTTCTGCGAGGCGCGGCGAAAGAACAGGCTGCGGATCAGGTAGAGCCGCGTGTTGAGGTCGAGGTACATCGACAGGGCGGCGAACAGGACGACCGCGAACCCGAGCACCGGGAGCTCGATCGAGGCGATGCTGCCGGCGATACCGAGCGCGCAGTGGATCGCGTGAGCGAGGGCGTATTGGGGGTGGACGTAGGTCGGCTCGACCTCGGCGCGGCGGCCTCCCTCGCGGAGCCGCTCGGCGAGGTAGTTGCCGGCGCGCCGCTCGGCGTCGGTGCCGGCGCCCCGGCGCTCGAACGAGCACAGGCGGCGGATGAGGGCCATGCGCTCGCCGACGTCCACGAGCGGGGATTATCGCCGCGAACGATCCGCCGGACGCAGATCTCTACGAACTCGCCTGGTTTGCGAAAGCGGCGAGCGAGTCATCAGTCAAGACCTCAGTGCGGCGGGTGGGATTCGAACCCACATGTCCTTGCGGACAACGGCTTTTGAGACCGTCCTGTCAACCAGTTGCAGCACCGCCGCAACGACATCATCGAACCGACCGTAGCCGGCCCGAGCTCAGTTTAGGCGCGCAGAATGCGTCAAAGCAGTGTTGAAACTGGATTATTTCGACTTCGCCGCGCACTAGCCTCATGTTTCGATGTGCGGCAGGTACACGCTCACGAACGCCGATCCCGCTTTGCTCAAGGCGCGGTTCGGGATCGACCTCGGATCTGATTTCGACGAGCGGCCGCGGTTCAACATCGCCCCGACCGATCCGGTGCTCGCAATTCGCACCGGCGAGGGTGGCCGTCGCGAGGCGGGGCGCCTGCGCTGGGGACTGCTCCCGGGGTCGTGGGCGCAGGACAGCTCGAGGGCGCTGATCAACGCCCGCGCGGAGACGATCGCCGAGCAGCCGGCCTATCGCGAGTCGTTCGAGACCCGCCGGTGCCTGATTCCCGCCGATGGGTTCTACGAGTGGCGCGAGGGCGAGCTCGGCAAGCAGGCGATGTGGATCAACCGCGTGGACGAGGAGCCGTTCGCGTTCGCCGGGATCTGGGCGGCGCTCCGCAACGGCGGCGAATCGGTGCACAGCTGCGCGATCGTCACCTGTGCGCCGAACGATGTGGTGCGACCGATCCACGACCGCATGCCGGTGATCCTCGACCCGGGCGCGGAGCGGGAGTGGATCAGGCCTGACGCCCGGCCGGAAAGCTTGTTCGGCCTGCTGCGCCCGATCGACTCCGATGTGCTCGACGTTCGCGAGGTCTCTGACGCGGTCAACGACGTACGGCAGGACGGCCCGCACCTGCTCGCCCCTCCGCTGAAGCTGTTCTGAGCGACGCTAGGTCGGCTGCGGCGCGGTGGGTTCCGGCCCCTCCGGCTCGTATTCATCCGGGGGCTCACCGCCGACCGGCCGCTCCTCCTCGACGTGCCAGTTCTGGTTGAAGGCGATCAGCGTGATCGCCACCAGGACGAGCTGGACCGGGACGAGCAGGAGCGTGAGCAACCCGAGCAGCTCCTCGGGGAGTGCCGGGGAGTCGAGCCCTTCCTTGGCGCGAGCGAACCACCCCGGCGCGGCGACGGCGGCGAAGATCGCGAGGATGATGGCGAGCGCGGCGGCGACCGGCAGGATCCCGCGCTGCCAGCGCGCGATCAGGTAAGCGAACACGATGTAGATCGCCGCGTAGATGATCGTCATCATCGCGACGCCGAAGCTCTGCAGCCGCTCCCAGCCGCCGATCGTGACGATCAACAACAGCGCCGCGGAGATCAGCAGCACGAGCGCGACGAGCGCCTTCGTCATCTGGGCTTCGGGCTTCTCGCGGTTCGGCCGCCAGAGCTCGTACCCTTCGCGAACGGTCGTCGCCTCCATCCCGAGGGCAAGTCTAGAATCTTGGGCGGGCGCGTGCCACAGTTGTTCAGTACGTCAACTCGACCCGCGGGCGTGCCGGAACTGGCAGACGGGCCGGGTTTAGGTCCCGGTGCTCGAGAGAGCGTGTGGGTTCGAGTCCCTCCGCCCGCACTAAGCTGGACCTCCACTCGGGGGAGTGAGTTAATGGCTAGACGCGCGGTCTCCAAAACCGCGAATCCGGGTTCGAATCCCGGCTCCCCCGCTACTTCCGGCGCCGTCCACGTCTACGGTGCGTGGCATGGAGGCCGCCGGAGAAGAGGGCCGCGGGACCATGCCGGAGCGTGCCCGCGCCCGCGCCGGCCATGCGCTCGCTCGAGCCGCGAAGCTGATCGAGCGCTCGGTCGACGCGTTCGCCCGCCACCACTGCCCGCAGCTCGCGGCGAGTATCTCCTACTACGCGCTGCTGTCGATCTTCCCCGCGGCGATCCTGATGGTGGCGATATTCGGGGCCGTGATCGGCGACGACGAGGCCAGAACCGAGGTCGTCGACTTCCTGTTCGAGAACCTGCCTGTGAGCGAGGGCCAGGGCCGCAAGGACCTCGAGAAGATCGTCGACGGGGTGACCAGCAACACGGGCGCACTCGGCGTCGTCGGACTCCTCGGCCTTCTGTACTCGGCGAGCGCGTTGATGGGCGCGATCCGAAACTCGCTCGCGATCATCGCTGAGACGGAGCGCCAGCGCCCGCCGCTGCGCGCCAAGGCCCTGGATCTCCTGCTGGTGCTCGGCCTAGGGCTCCTGATCGCGCTCTCGTTCGCGGCGACGCTCGTTCGGGGATTCGCGGTCGATCTCAGCAAGGACCTCGGGTTCACGGGCCGCGTCGCTGAGGGAGCTATGGACGCGTTCGGCTTCCTGCTCCCGTTCACGCTGTCGCTGATCGCGTTCACGGTGATCCTGATCGTGGTGCCGTACCCGCGCCCGCGGCTGCGCGACGTGTGGCCCGGAGTCGTGCTGGCCGCGGTCGGCTTCGAGCTCGCTCAGCGCGGCTTCGCGCTCTACCTCGAGAACTTCGGCAACTACAGCGCGATCTACGGGTCCTTGGGCGCGGTGATCACCTTCCTCGTCTTCATCTACATCGCCGCGATGGTGTTCCTGCTCGGCGCCGAGATGGCGACGCTGTGGCCGCGCGTGCGGGCGGGGGAGTTCGACGACTCGGACGGCGACGGCGAGCCGTTCGGCGAGCAGGTCCGCGGCTTCCTGCGCGGCCTCGTGATCGAACGACGGAAGCCCGGACGGAAGTAGGAGAAATCGCTCGCGTGGGGCAAGCGGAAGCGCGGCACGCCGAGCATGATCGTGAGTCGTGGATGAACAGCCTGCCGCACAGGCGCGTGTGTTGCTCGACGGCGACTTCGAGCACTCGGGGTCGGGATCACGTGGGGCACCCGGGGATCGCGTTCGAAAGCCGTCATCTACACCGCGACGTTTCGTTCAAGCGCGGCGCAGCGCAGCGACAAATCGATCGCCAGCGGCGCCCCGTTCTCGGCGGGACTGTTGCACAAACCTATAATCGGGCCTCTCAAGCGGGCGTGGTGTAGCTGGTCGCACACGAGCCTTCCAAGCTCGAGGAGTCGGGTTCGATTCCCGTCGCCCGCTCTGGCGCCGCGGGCGTCCTATCAGCGACCGTCGGTTAGAACCGCTCGGACGCTTCCTCTTCGGTGAGCGGTCCGGCGGCGATGGCAGTTTGCGCAGACGACCTCGCATTTCTCGATCTCGTCGAGGATCGCCTGCCAACTCCGCTTAGCCAGCTCCGGGCCGATCGTCAAACGACTTGTCATCCGCGTAAATGGTCGAACTCGAGCACGATCGGATCTGCCTTCTCCGCACTCGACGCACGGATGACTCTCGAAGTATTCGATTAGGTAGCCGGTCCGCTCGAGCATTCAGCCGCTCCTTCTGGATCCGAGCCTGTTCGATGTACCGCTGCGCGGTTCGCGGCGTAGTGTTCCTTGCCGTATGCCGACCTGCAGGGACGGCAGAACGTAGTCCCGCTGACCACGTCCCTCGGCGACGCCAGGCGAATCTTCGATCGGCCTTGAGCTCACCGCAGCGGTAGCATCTTGCGAGATCGTATGCCGGTTCTCTGCCATGCGAACAAACGTTCGCACGCGCATCGGACGAACAGTGGCGTAGACTCCGGCCGACATCGGGGCGTGGCGCAGTTTGGTAGCGCGTTCGGCTGGGGGCCGAAAGGTCGCTGGTTCAAATCCAGTCGCCCCGACTGGCCAGAAACCCGCTTCTGAAGCGGGTTTCGGCGTGTTGGACGACTCTGATGTTCGGGCGCTCAAGAGCTCGTGGTACCAGCTTTGGTACCGAAACACGGAGGCGCTGATCTGGGGGCCGAAGGGTCGCCGGTTCAAATCCGGCCGCCCCGACTACCGGAAGCACTCCGACCCTAACGTGACTGGGCCGACGAGGTCAACCGTCCGTCTGCTCCGCCATCGGGTCGGGCACCGCTCCCGGCCTCGTCACGGCTGCGCGATGCGATCGTCCGGCAGCGACTCGCCTTGCCAGACGACGCCGAGCTGCGTCAACACGCCGCCAATGCGATCGCCCGTCAGAAGTCCCGAGGTTGGAGGATCGAGGCCCCCGATCGGACCTCGAACGTGGACGGGATCGTGGCGCTGATGATGGCGCTCGACCGGCTCGAGAACCGGCCCGCCCCAACCCGGCTCGTCGGATGGCTCTAAAGCCCTGCCTCGGCTGCGGCCGGTTGACGTCGGGAAGCCGCTGCCCGGCCTGCCGGCTGCGCCGGCCCCGCGGCAGGCGCTGGCAGGCGATCAGGCGGCAGGCGTTCGTGCGCTACGGCCGGGTCTGCGTCCATTGCGGGGCACCCGCCACCGATGTCGACCATCTCGTCCCGATCGCCGATGGTGGAGACGAGTCCCTGGCGAACCTGCGGCCCGCATGTACCCGCTGCAACCGGGGTCTGCGGCCCGCATGTACCCGCTGCAACCGGGGTCGGCGCAGCCACCCGGCCGCTCCGCTACCTCAAGGCTGATGGCGGGAGAAATCCGGGGCTAGCCGGAGGCGACGACTTCCCCGGCGGTCACCTGCGGCGGGTTGGGCGCGATCGACGCTTCGTTCTCTCGTACCCACTCGGCGGCTCTCTCGGTGGAGGCCTCCTCCCCGGCCTGGTCCTCGAAGACGCTGATCGTAGCCATCACGCCGTTCCCGGCGTCGATCTCGTAGTAGGCCACGAAGCCCGGCATGTCCTTGAGCAGAGGCACGAATTCCTCCCTCACTCGCCGGCGATCCTCGGCGGGGTCGGTGACCCCTTCATAGCGTCGTATGGTCGCGTACACGTTGGGCCTCCCCTCCTGTTCGCGGGATGTCCTCCCGACATCCAGATGCTAACCCAACTCGCCCGCCAACCGGAGCCATCGCCCGTTGTTTTTGCGCAGCGCGGTGGAACAGTGAGCCGAGCAGCCGCGGGCCGGGTACCACCGCGGGCCGCGGTCACAACTGGACGATCCGGAAGTCGGCGTCCGCTGCGCTAGCAGACCGAGGCCGGGTCTGATCGCCCTCCACCGACCGCAGATTTCAAAGGACGGGACGGACGACGAGCATCCCCCGGCTCGAGACGAGATGCTCCAAGTCGTCCGCCAAGCGTTGGACGTGTTCGCTCGCCTGTTGCTCCCAGCGCTCCACTCCGAGGATCTCCGCCATCAGCACGTAATCGGCTCGACCGATCGCTTGTCCGGGCACGTCCGCCGGCCGCATAAGACGCCAATCCGACATTGTGTCCAGCGACCCGCGGACGATGTCGCGATCCTCCGCCATCAGACGCTCAAAGTCTTCGGCCAGCTCCGGGGAGCGCAGTTGAAACCATATGATTAGGGTCGCTGGAGGACTCATCCACGGAGCGTAATGAACTAGCGCTCTGCGGCGTGCCCGACCGGTTCCGGGGTCCCGGCCTTCTTAGGGCCGGACCCACGGGTCGAGGTTGAGCGAGCGCCGTCGCCGACCGCACTTCACGCACCGCATCCAGTGACCGGCGAGCCGCTTCCTAAAACCCGGCGGCAGGAAGACTGAGAGCGCTAGACGAAGCGCTTGACGAAATCGAGCGCGGTCCCCGCGACCTCGCGCCAGCCGGCGTCGATTGGTTCAAATCCAGTCGCCCCGACTGGTCCGAAGCCCGCTTCCGAAGCGGGCTTTCGGCATTTCGGCCCGTGGCCCGCATCCGCGGAGGGGAGCTCGTGGTACCAGCTTTGGAACCGAACGGCGCGGCGTCAATCCGGGCACAGGTGGGCGCAAGTACGAACCCGGGGGAGCGCAGGCGCCTACAGCATCTCGTCGATACAGCTCAGTGCGGACTCGATGTCCGCCTCGCGGGTGTAGAGATGTGGAGAGAACCGGATCCCGTCGCTTCGCGATGAGGCGACGACCCGAGCCTCCCTGAGTCGGGCGGCGATCTCGGCCGGGTCGACCCCAGGCAGGCGCACGGCGACGATGGCCGTGCGCTCTGCATCGTTGAGGGGAGAGGTGATCTCCAGGTTTTGGGCACGCAGCCCCTCGATCAGCAGATCGGCAAGTCGCCGGTCGTACTCGAATATGCGATCGACCCCGACTTCGAGAAGGAACTCGATCGAGCGCGATAGTCCGAGCGCGCAGCCGTACGCCATCGTGCTGAACTCGAATCGCCGCGCCGTTGGCGGATAGTCGAGCCGATCGGCCCGAAGGTCCCACATGTCCTCGTGGCTTCGAAACCCGACCAACCCGGGCGCCAGCACGGTGTGCAGGTGGGGCGCGAGGTACATGACGCCCGCGCCAAACGGCCCGCAGAGCCACTTGTAGCCGGCGGACACCACGGCATCGAGCCCGCCGGCGCGAGCGTCGATCGGGATTGCGCCCGCGGATTGGGTGGCGTCCACGACGAGCAGGGAGCCGTGCTCATGCGCCGCCTCCGCCAGGCTCGTCAGGTCAAACCGCTGGCCGCTTCCATATTCGACATGTGAGATGCAAACGACGGCGGTGTCCTCGTCGATGAGCCCGACGATGTCGTCGAGACGCACGTGATGGGCATCTCCCTCGGCAAGCCTGATCTGGCAGCCGGTTCGAGCCGCGACGCGTTGCCAGGGGTACATCGTGCTCGGGAAGGCAGATGCGGTACCGACGACGTTCGTCTCCGCCTCGGGTGCAACGGCCCATGCCAGCGAGCCGAGCAGCTCCGTAGCACTCGAGCCCGCGGCGATGTCCTCGGGCTCCGCGTTGAACAGCTTGGCGCCGGCCCGATGTAGACCCTCGAAGATGTTCGCCTCGGCGGCCTCGTTCATTGCCAGGCTGCCGTTGTCTGCCAAGTCGCGTTGCCAATCGACGATCTCCCGCTGTGCGCCCCGATGCATCAGCGCGATGTTTGCGGCGTCCAGGTAGGCGGTGTGTTTGGAGCCCGGGAAGTCGTCGGGATCGACGAGACGCCTCATCGCTTGCCGACCTCGACCACGAGCGGAGGGACGCCGCGCATGATCCATCTTCGTTCTTTGAACGGACCGAAAGCTTCACAACGGCTGGGTAGCCGATTGCGATCACTCGACGATCCGCGGGTGGTAACGAGAGACGTAGCGGGCCCCGTATCGGTTCGACCCGCGACGCACGGATCCGACCTCTCCGAGGGCCTTCCCGCGGTTCAGAGAATCGGCTCGGCTATCTGAGCATTCGGAGATACCGAGGAATCCACGGGAAGCGCTCCCGTGGCCTCGGCTTTGCATGGAAATCAGCGACACTTCTCGCGTTAGGTTCCCGCGGGCGTGCTGAAGACAGGAGAGCCGGGTCTGGCGGGAGGACGGCGCCCCGCTGCGCCGGATGGTGGAGAATCCGGACAATCGAGACTCCCGAGGTGACGCACCTCAGCTACCGGATCGCAACCACTGACAGGAGTGCCGCATGAGCACGCAGGCCGGCAACAAAGTGAATCTCTCGATGTCCGTGTCCGCCGACGGCTTCGTCGCCGGACCCAACCAGGACGAGGACAATCCGCTCGGCGTCGGCGGGATCGAGCTGCACAGGTGGCACATCGATGAGGGGCCCGAGAGCGGCGGACACCCCGTCAACAAGCAGGTGATGTCGGAGATGATGGACGGGATGGGCGCCTTCATCATGGGGCGGAACATGTTCGGCCCGATCCGCGGCGAATGGGGCGACTCGGACTGGAAGGGCTGGTGGGGAGACGATCCGCCGTACCACGCTCCGACCTACGTCCTCACCCACCACGCCCACGATCCGATCGAGATGGAGGGAGGCACGACCTTCCACTTCGTCACCGAAGGGATCGAGTCCGCCTACGAGCAGGCGAAGGCGGTCGCCGGAGGCCAGAACATCTCCATCGCCGGCGGCGCCTCATGCGCCCAGCAGGCCCTCAAGGCCGGGCTGGTCGACGAGGTCGACCTCCAGGTGTCCCCGGTGATCCTCGGCGCGGGGGAGCGGCTCCTCGACGGCTTCGAGCCGGGGGACCCGGAGCTCGAGCTGGTGCGCGTGCTCGAGGCTCCCGGCACGATCCACATCCGCTACCGGGTGGTCAAGTAGCACGCTCGTCCCACTCAGGAAACAGCGACGGCGAGTTGAGCCACCCTCTGTACTCGGGTGTGTCCATCGGTTCGGCCCATAGCTGACGGAAGCGACCGATTCCTCGCACTGCCAGATAGGTCAGCGGCAACAGCATGACCAGCGCAAGTCCGCGCTCGGTAGCGGAGACAGCGATCAATTGAGCCACGCGTTGGCGAGGCTAACCGCGGGGCTGCCTCGATGCGCCGGTGCGCTCAGAGGCAGGTCGGCAAATCGCTGCTTCCATCGAACCGGCGCTTCTCGTCCGAAGCGCTACTCCGACACCCCGGCAGCTTCGAGCGCTTCCTCGCGTGTCCAGTACTCGCGGCCCCGCGCAACCTTCCCGTCTCGGAGCGTGTAGAGGGCGGCGTAGGTCAGATCCGTTTCGACGCCACTCAGCTTGGCGCGGCCGCTGATTCGGATGACAGCGACGACGTTGTCCTCGCCCGCGTCGATCAGCTCGACCGGCTCGCTCGTGAAATCGTCGAAGGTCTCTTGCCAGTCCTGCAGGTAGGCGCGGATGGCCTCCTTGCCGTGGATTGGGCCGTGGTCATCGGGTGCGCCCTCTACCGCCCGGTAGTCGATGTCGTCCGCCAAGTACCCGGCCCAGGTATCCAGGTCGCCGCGGTTGAAGGCCTCAGCCGCATCGCGGACGGTCTTTACGTTCTCCTCCGACATCGCCACGCAGTATCTCGCGCCGGAGTACTGCTTTCCCATCATGCAAAGCAGCGCTCCTGAGGTGCCGAGCCTCGTGACTCCTTCCGCGTGAAAGCGAGAGCGTGGCGCTCGTCACCAGCTAGCCGGGGCGATGCCGAGGTAGCGACTGATCCGCCGCCCGCCGGTAGCGCCCATGAGCACGGGCGGGCTATCGCTTAAGGTACTCAGCGCCGAGAGCCGAGGAGGTGCGCGAGATAAGCCCTGTGAGCGTTCGCTACATCGCCGACGACGTCGAGTCCGCGACCGCGTTCTACCGTGACAACCTCGGGTTCACCGTCGAGATGAGCCCGGCCCCGGGCTTTGCGGTGTTGTCCCGGGGAGAGCTGCGCCTGCTGCTCAACGCGCCGGGCAGCGGCGGCGCCGGCGAGGCGATGCCCGACGGCCGGATGCCCGAGGCGGGGGATGGAACCGGATCCAGGTCGAGGTCGAGGATCTGGCCGGCGAGGTGGAGGCACTGCGCAAGACGGGGGCGCGCTTTCGCAACGAGATCGTCACCGGTAGGGGCGGGAAGCAGATTCTGCTCGAAGACCCTTCCGGCAACCCGATCGAGCTCTTCCAGCCGGGCTGATTGACACTTCCAGCCCCGGGTGCTGAACGCCGAACTGGCGAGCCGACCCGTGCTCCAGTAGAGCGTCACGCTGTGGTTCTACATCCTGCGCGAGGCCGAATTCAACGCGGGCAGGCTGAAGGGGGTCGGGGCGCGCATCGTCGCGGAGACCTTCCACCGCGCGATCGAGGGAAGCCAGACGTCGATCTTCACGGACCCGAGCTGGCGCCCGACGCTCGGCCCCGACAACACGACCTTCCGCATGGTCGACCTTCTGCTCTTCGCCTTCGAATCGCCGCCTCCCCTCCGGCCCACTCGTACAGCGTCGGCGTCGCGTTCATTGGATTTGCTGGGGCGGCCTACCTATCCACAAGAGGCATCAACCTATGCAGACGACTTGCTCTTGAGGTTCAGCGCAACAGCTGCGCGGATGAGTTCCTTGAGGGCAGGTTCGTTGATCTGGTCCCCTTCATGAATATCGAGGGCACGCCTGACCCTTCCGTCAAGGCTGGAGTTGAACAGACGTGACGGGTCCTCCAGCGAAGCTCCTTTGGAGAAGGTCAGCTTTACGGCGTTCGTGTAGGTCTCACCCGTGCAGACGAGGCCGTTGTGGGACCAGACAGGTGTTCCTGGGTTCGTGGGTTTCACCCATTTCCACTCCTCGACGATCTCCGGGTCAGCTTCTTTGATGAGCTGTCGCACTCTCAAGAGGGTCTTCCCACGCCAGTCGCCCAGCTCCCTGATCCTCTCGCTGATCAGCTCGGATGCCGATTTCTCTTTACTGGATGCTGAATGCTTCATTGTTGTGCCTCCATTCTGTCTCCAATTGGTTCCGTTTCAAGCCCGAAGTCATTTGCAGCCTGGCTGCCTTCTCGATCGTCCGCTCGATCAACAAGGGTCAAGCGATGAGCCCGGTAGCGCGCTCGGGTTCGACGCCACGATCATGATCCGCTTCGGGCGTTCCGGATTAACGATGTCGACGGTTGCGCTCAACGCCCGCACGGTAGGACGCGTGGCGCTGCGGAACAACACGAACGGCGTATCGAGCTAGACGGAACCGGTCAGAATCGGCTCCCTTCGGGCGCGACCGCCACGAAGGCTCGACGACGGGCGACGTGTCGTCGCCACGCCAGACCACGCATGTCTCGAGCGAGTCGGTCGGTTCGCTGACCGCGACTGCCACGATCCCGTCGGGGGAGTCCATCTGCGACCGTTTCGGGCGCCGCGGCCGCGGCCGGGATCTCGGCCAGGACCCCCCCAGGTCCCAGCCAGTGTGGAACGACTCGTTCCGAATCCACGGCTCGAAGGAGGCGCGGCGGTATACGGCTACGAACGCGTCGTGCAGCCGCGGCGCAATCGGCCGTCGGGCGAGAGGGTGTCCTAGTCACGCAGCAAGCCGGGCTCGTTCGACTACCCGTGCGTCGTAGCGAGAGACGTAGGGGGTTCCCGCTATGAAGCCGTGACCTAGGAATTCGCAGTCAACGGATGGTGTGCTCTTGACGAGACTCAGGGGACCGGGGGGACGCCTGGGACGCCGTGTGCCTAGAGCAGGACAGGGGGAGACGCCGAGGCGCTCGTGGTACCACTTTGGTACCGGATGAATCGTCCATTACGTCCATATCGTCCACGAACGTGGACGCATAGGACGATCCGGACGCCTACGGACACATCGACACCCGAATCCGCTCGGCTGGGGGCCGAAAGGTCGCTGGTTCAAATCCAGTCGCCCCGACTCAACCAGGACCTCCGTCAGGTTGCGTCAGGTCCCGCCAGTCTCGCTTGGGGCTGCGGTGATCGCGATCCCCATCGTGCTCGTGGCGATCGTGATCGCCTACGCCTAGAGCTTCCCCTCAGCACGCCCACTGGTAGCCGACTGGTAGCAGCGGGCCTGGTAGCAGGCGCCTTGCTACCACCCACCCGTCAGGGAGCCGCGATCGGGTAGCGCGAGCGACAACCTCCCCGCGCAGAAGGACGGCGGGTGGAGCCGCTCCAGATGGCACATGGGGGCGTCGGGAGGCGGAGTCGGACGGGACTCGCGGAGGCGTCACAGCCCGCGAGCAGCGCGATACGCCGCCACCTGAGAACCCAGAGGGGTGCCGGAGGCTCGATCGTCACTCGGCCTGGGGAGGCACACAGACGGCCCGACCGGGTGGGTATGTGGGTATGCCGGAGTAATGCTCACCCCTGCACAGCCGCCGATGCCACCGGCGGAATCGTGATCACGATGGCTACGACGAATAAGCGGGACGCCGATCGCCTCGAGCTGCTGGACCGGATCGCCGAGCGCGTTCCCGAGCTCGATCTCGACCAGCAGCTGGTCGAGTGGACGACGCTGGACGACGGCGCCGAGGCGCTGATCGTCAACGCGGCGGGTTCGACGGCGGGAGCGGCGCCTACTTCGCGAACGCCGGCGAGGACGTGCACGCGGTCGGGTCGCTGAACCCGATCGTCCCCGGTTGCGTCGGCTGCGTCGTGATCGAGCCGGACGGCAGCCGACGCTTGGCCCGCGCAGTGCCGGACCCGTTGGCGGAGTAGGAGCCGACGCGGGATACTGAGCGGGGCTGTCGGCTGGCGGGGGGCTTGTGCCTATAGGGTGTGCGCGAATCTTGAAATGTGTGATCGGAGGCATGTAACGGAAGAGCCGGTCGCCCGCGTGTCGGGGCATCGCAGGTGGCGGCTCGCGGTTCTCGTCACGGCGCTGATCGCGGCGGCAGGGATATCGACCCCGGCACAGGCGAGGACCGGGGCTGACCCCAGCGCCGGTGTGGCGGGGACCGATCCCGGCCAACAATTAACTGGGCTCGCGGCGTCGGTGCTCACGCGCCCGAGCGCCGTGTGGGGCACCGACGGACGCTTCCACATCGCGTATGAGCTTGTGCTGACGGGCGCGACGCCGTTCGCCGTCGACGTCGAGCAAGTCGAGGTTCGCGATGCCAAAACCCACCGAGTACTGCTCTCGCTTGCCGGGGGTGCACTGGCCTCGAGGATGAATCCCGTCGGCGGGGCGCCGGCGGGGGTGTCGCCGGCCCCTTCGACGCTGCTCGGTCCTTCCGGTTCGGCGGTCATCTGGCTCGACGTCGGCGTGCGGCGGAAGGCGAACCTGCCCGACGCCCTCGAGCACCGCGTCGTGAGCTCCACCCGCCCCCCACCGGGCGATGAATCGGTTCGATTCTCGAGTCTGGTCGGTCGCGTCTCAGTGCGAGGCCGAGGGCCGTTGAAGCTGGGTCCGCCCGTGCGCAGTGGCATTTGGGGGGCGGGCGAGGGGTGCTGCGACAACAACACACATCATCGTCGCGGCTTGCTCGCCGTGGACGGCAACCAGGTCGTCTCGCAACGCTTCGCCATCGATTGGATGATGCTCGATGAGCAACATCGGGCCTGGGTCGGAGACCCCGCCCGTCTGTCCAGCTACCTCAGCTTCGGTCAGCCATTGATCGCCGCGGCCGGCGGAAAGGTGGTGGTCGCCCGCGACGGCGTCGTGGACAATCCGCCGCCGGACAATCCGACACCGCTGCCGCAACTGTCTTGGCTCACCGGCAATCACGTCACGCTGCGCATCGGGCCGGGGAGATACCTGCTCTATGCACACATGAAGCAGGGCTCCGTCCGAGTCGACGCCGGAGAGCGCGTCCGCCGTGGCCAGGTGCTGGGACGGCTCGGTAACAGCGGCAACTCGGCCACCCCACACGTCCATTTCCAGCTCCAGGTGGAACGCAGTTTCGTCAGCGACGGTCTGCCGTTCGTCTTCAATCGCTTCCGGTTCCTAGGCCAGATCACCTCGCCGGACCTCTCGGACGAGGTCCTCGGCCTGCGGCCCAACGGGCTGCTGCCATTTGCCCCTGCCGGTGGGTCGGGTAAACGCCGCCGAGCGATGCCGCTCGATCGCAGCGTCGTGCGATTTCCGGACGCGAGGTAGTTTTACGGGGCGGCCGGGGTTGGGAGGGCCGGGCGGTGGACGCCCTCGAAGCCGCCGGGCTTGAGGAGTAGCGATGTCGCAGGAGAACGTCGAGGTTGTCGTCGGACAATTCGAGGGAGTGAACGCGCGCGACTTCGCTGCCGTGATGGATGCGTACGCGGAGGAAGTGACCTTGGTCATTCACGGCGACATCGTCAACGTCACCGGACGCGCGGCCGTGACCGGAAAGGAAGCGGTGGGTGAGTGGTTCGGAGACTGGTTTCGCCAGTTCGCCCCCGACTATCGATTCGAGATCGAGGAGGTGCGCGACTTCGGTGACCGCGTATTCGTCGTCGCGACACACCACGGGCGCGGGCGAAGCAGCGGAGTCCCGGTCGAGCTTTCGTCGGCGTGGGTGTACACGGTGCGCGGCGGCAAGGTGCGCCGCTTGGAGGCCTGGGGCGACCGCGAGGCGGCCCTCGAAGCCGCCGGGGTCGAGGAGTAGGCGATGTCGCAGGCGAACGTGAACACCCTGCATCGAGCACGCGACGCCTGGGACGCCGACAACCTGGACGCCTTCTTGTCGGAGGCGGATCCCGAAGTCGAGTGGCACGCCGCCATCGAGCAAGCGTTGGAGGGCAGGGAAAGCACCTATCGGGGCCACGACGGCGTGCGAAGGGCCTGGGAGGAGTATCACCGCACGGCATGGGGAGGTTTCACGAGTCAGGCTGAGGAGATTCGCGACCTCGGCGCGTCGGTGCTGCTCCTCGGCCATCTCGAGGTCAGCGGCCGCACGGCCGGGATCGGGCTCGGTCAGGAGTTCGCGCAGCTCGTCACCTTCCGGGACGGGAAGATCCTCCGCGCGCAGGACTTCCTGAGCCACGCGGGCGCGCTCGAAGCCGCCGGGCTGTCGGAGTAGGCGATGTCGGAGGAGAACGTCGAGGCATTCAAGCGCGGGGTTGAGGCGTACAACCGGCGAGACATCGACGTGCTGCTGCAGGTGCACGACCCCGAGGTGGAGTGGCATTCGGTGCTGCAGAT
>CAVWOU010000008.1:0-51539 GCA_963756745.1 uncultured Thermoleophilia bacterium | reverse complement strand
CCGATCCGACGATCAGTAGCCGGCGCCGCCCCCGTATCCGCCGCCCGAGCCGGACGAGTCCGAGGATCCCGAGTCGCCGGCGGTCGTGGTCGCGGCGTGCCAGGTGAAGCTGTTGCCGCCGAAGCTGTCCGTCACCCCGTCGCCAGTCAGCTTGCCGGGACCTTCCTCCGCGAACGTGTACAGGGGAGCGCCCATGTAGGTGAGCTGCTTGGCGCCGTCGGGCCGGTCGACCTCGCCGAGATCCAGATCCGAGGATGCTCCGGCGCCTTCCGATGCCGGAACCGGCTTCCAGATCGAGGTGCAGCCGCCCGTGCACAGCACCTTGCCGCCCTGCTCCTCATCGGCGCTGTACAGGGCCTGGTCATTCGAGTCGACGAGCACGTCGGTCCCGTCGATGCTCTGGACGGACACGCCGCCGGCCGAGGCGGTCCCGCCACCGGAGCTCGTGTCCGAGCCCCCGCTTCCGTCGTCGTCGCCGCCACACGCGCCGAGTGCGAGCGCCGCGGCGGTGATCAGCCCGATCACCTGCGCGGTACGTGTTGTCGATAGAGCCATGCCCGGAACTACGGTTCCGGAGGCCAACGGGATTGACTACCGGGACGACAGCCGCCGTTGCACCGCCAGGGTCGCGCTTCCCGAGGCGATCAGCAGGCACACGTTGACAGCGAGGACGAGGAGCGCGCCTCGCGCTCCGCCCTCCTCGCCGGCTCCCAGCGCCACGCCAAAGTAGGCCGAGGCCGGGATCGTCGTGACCGAGATCGCGACGCCGACCGCCGCGCTCGCGCGGGTCTCGAACGAGAGCATCGCGGCGACGCCGGCGACGAGCGCGATCAGCACCGTCGAGTAGTCGGTCTGCGCGAGCCCGCTGAGACCGCCCGCACCCAGCACCAGCGGGTCGGGCAGGAACCCCGTCGACGTCGAGCAGCACCGTCATCAGCGCCGGCGGCCGCCCCCACCAGCGCCAGCCCGAGCATCAACGTCGCGAATGCGCGCCGCGACGAGCCGTCCGCGTCCGTCCGACCAGCCCGACGCACACCGAGCACAGCGGCAGCAGATCGGGGCTGACCGCCATCGCGCCCACGATCAGGATCGCGTTTCCCTTGATCACCCCGAGGCCGGCGACGACGCCCGCGACCGCCATCAGGATGAAGTAGCGCGCCAGCGGTCGCGCCTGCCGGCGGGCCTCGCCGAGCACCTCCACCCATGCGAACGCCTCCCCGGCGCCCCGGATCCGCGCCTTCGCCTCGGGGGCTCGGGCGCGACGACCTCCAGCTGGCTGATTACGAAGTCGTCACTTCGCACCCCGAGCGTCTCGAGGGTCTCGACCACCGTGTCGGCGGCATCCAGCCTCAGATCCGCCTCGACCACCGCCCCTCGCCGCTCCCGGCGAGCGTGCTCGCGAGTCGGTGCACGCCGTCCGCTTCCACGAGTGCGCGTTCCACCGCGACCGCACGGTCCGTCGGCGCCGTCAGTCGAACGCGGAGCACGCGCGCAATCTACGAGCGCGTGCGGTCGGCTAACGCTGGGCGCTCGACCCGCTCTCGGTCCGACTCGACGGCGCCATCCGGCTCACTCCGCCGGCTTGCGCTTCTTCGGATCGACGAAGGGAAGCGCCGCGGTCTTCGCGGTGCGGCGCGAGCCGTCGGGCAGCTCGAGCTCGAGCTCGTTGCCTGGCTCGGCGAGCTCGATCGGTACCCACACGTAGCCGATGTTCATCTCGAGGCCCGGGGAGCGAATCGCGATCGTCGCGTGCCCGACTCGCTCGCCGCCGCTGCGCGCGGGCCAGAACTGGGTCAGCTCCCACTCCAGCGGATCCCCCTCGATCTCCATCCCGACGAGCTTGCGGCTCACGCCCTCGGCCCGGATCCGCTCCAGCGCGTCCTTGCCGATGTAGCTCCGCTCCTGATCCTCGACGAGGCGCTCGAGGCCGGTGACCTCGAACGGGTTGTTGTCGAGCGTCATGTCGGAGCGGTAGTTGAAGATCCCGGCTTCGATCCGCCGCGCCTCGGCCGGCGCGATCGGCCGGATCTCGTGAGGCGCGCCGGCCTCCATCACCTTGTCCCACAGCTCGACGCCGCGATCGGGATCGCGGAGGTAGATCTCGTAGCCGATCTCACCGGTCCACCCCGTGCGGCCCAACACCACCCGGATCCCGTCGAGCTCGGCGTGCGTGCAGTGGTAGTACGGCATCTCGAGCACCTCGTCGCCGAACAGCGTGCTGACCACGTCCTTGGCCCTCGGGCCCTGGACCTGGACCGGGTACACGGGCGGGTCCGAGATCTCGACGTCCATCTCGGCGCCCCAGGCGAGGCCGCGCGCCCACAACCCCGCGTCGCTGTCCGCGAGCGCGAGCCAGAACGTGTCCTCCTCCGGTCGCAGCAGGACGGGGTCGTTGACGATCCCGCCGTCGGCTTCGATCAGCGGCGCGTACTTGCACTGCCCCACCGCGCACTTCGTGAGATCGCGGCACGTGAGCAGGTTGGTGAAGTCGAGCGCGTCCGGCCCCTTGATCTGGACGATGTGCTCGACCCCGACGTCCCACAGGGTGACCTTCTCGAGCAGGTGCCAGTACTCCGTGACCGGGTCGTCGTAGTAGGCCGGTATGTAGGTGTGGTTGTAGACGTCGTACGCCGAGCACCCGGCCCGCAGCGTGGCCTCGAAGAACGGGGATCTCCCGTACCACGGACCGAAGTAGAGAGTCGTCGAGTCGGGGATCGTCGTTGCGTCCGTGGTTCCGGCCATCGCGCCGCGCCTCCTCCAGGTAGATGTCGCCGGGACGCTAGCGGAGCACGAGCGCGTGCTCCGGATGCCACCCGAGCCTGATCCGCTCGCCGATCTCCCAGCGGTCGTCCGCCCGCGACCGAGCGGTGTTCTGCTCCAGCGAGATCACGCGCACGTCCGGCGCCAGCTCGACGATCACCTGCGTCGTCGTCCCCATGTAGATCCGCTCCACGATCGTGCCCTCGACCGAGACCATGCCATCCTCGATGAGGTCGCCGAGGAAGATCTTCTCGGGCCGCACCGAGCAGTGCACCGAGGCGCCCTGCTCGGTGCCCTCGGGGAGCACCGCTTCGCATAGCTGCCCCGTCGAGAGGCGGACGCCGTCGCCCTCCACAGTGGCAGGGAGCAGGTTGGAGACGCCGATGAAGCCGGCAACGAAGGTCTTGCGCGGCGTCTCGTAGATCTCCTCCGGCGGGCCGTACTGCTGCACGACGCCCTCGTCCATGACCGCGATCCGGTCGGACATCGCCAGCGCCTCCTCCTGATCGTGGGTGACGTAGAGGAAGGTGATCCCGACCTCGCGCTGGATCTCCTTCAGCTCCACCTGCATCTGCTTGCGGAGCTTCAGGTCGAGCGCGCCGAGCGGCTCGTCGAGCAGCAGCACCGAGGGGCGGTTGACGAGCGCACGGGCGAGCGCGACGCGTTGCATCTGGCCGCCCGAGAGCTGCCGCGGCTTGGAGTGCTCGCGGCCGGTGAGCTGGACGAGCTCGAGCGCCTCCGCGACCCGGGTGCGGGTCTCGTCGCCGGGAACCTTGCGCCGCTTGAGCCCGAAGGCGACGTTCCCCTCCACGTCGAGGTGCTCGAACAGGGCATAGGACTGGAACACGGTGTTGACGTTGCGCCGGTACGGCGGTACGTCCTCGACGTGCTCGCCCTCGAGGTAGACGCTGCCCTCCGTCGGCTGCTCGAAGCCGGCGACCATCCGCAGCGTCGTCGTCTTCCCACACCCGGACGGCCCGAGCAGCGAGAAGAACTCGCCGCGCCGGATCTGGAGGTTGAGATCCTCGACCGCCACCGTGGAGCCGAAGCGCTTGGTCACGCCCTCGAAGCGGATCGCCTCGTCGCCCGCGCCGTCACCGCGGGTGGTCTCGGGGACAGCGGTCTCCGTGCTCGTACTGGTTCGCGGCGGTCGTGTGGTTCGCGGTCATGCGGTCTCCCTTCCGATCAGCACAGTCTCTTCCTCACGGCGGCCCAAGAGGCGCGGCAGCGCAACCGCCACGGCGAGGATCAGGAACGAGATCAGGAGCATCGACGTGCCGATCGCGTTGATCGTCGGCCGTCACGCCGAAGCGGATCGACGAGTAGATCTGGACCGGCAGCGGCGTCGGCGACTCGCCGGTGGTGAAGAACGCGATCACGAAGTCGTCGAAGCTGAGCGCGAAGATCAGCAGGGCCGAGGCGATGATCGCCGGCCACAGCGCGGGCAGGACGATGAGGCGGAGCGTCTGCATGCGGGTGGCGCCGAGGTCGAGCGCCGCCTCCTCCACCTCGCGGTTCAGAGCCGACAGCCGGGCCCGAACGATCACGGTCACGAACGAGATCGAGAAGGTGATCTCGGCGATCATGATCGTGAGCAGTGAGAGGTCCAGCCCGATCTGGGTGAACAGCAGCAGCGCCGAGACGCCCGCGACGATCTCCGGGGTGACGAGTGGGACCAGCATCAGGATGTTGCTGCTCCGTGCGACCCGCGACCGGGCGCGGACGAGAGCGAAGGCGAGCGTCGTTCCCAGCACGGTCGCCGACGACCATCGTCACCAGTCCGATCTCGATGCTCGCGATCAGCGACTCGCGCAGGCCCACGCTGCTGAAGAACTCGTCGTACCACTGCAGTGCTGAAGCCGGTGAAGTTCTGCAGCGAGGGAGTGGAGTTGAACGAGAACAGCGCCACGATCACCAGCGGCGCGAAGGTGAAGAACAGCGAACACGATGAAGAACGACAAGCAGGAAGCGGGGGCGGTCGAAGTCCCGCCGCCGCTTGCGCCCGCCGCGCCGCCGCGCCAGCGGCAGCCTCGCCGCCCATCCCTCGGCGCTCACGCTGTGGCCTCGTCTGACGCCCGCGCCGCCGAGCGCAGGTAGATCGACATCCAGATCAACAGAAACGCCATCATCACGATCGTGAGCGCCGCCCCGAAGGGCCAGTTCGCGGCCTCGAGGAACTGCTGCTGGATCAGGTTTCCGACCATGTAGGTGTCGGGGCCGCCCAGCAGCTGGGCGGAGATGAAGTCGCCGACCGCGGGGAGGAAGACCAGCACGCAACCCGCAGCCACACCCTGGAAGGCGGCGGGCCAGGTCACGTGCCAGAAGGTCTGCCAGCGACTCCCGTACAGGTCCTTGCCGGCCTCGATCAGGGAGGGGTCCATGCGGTCGAGCGCCGCGTACAGGGGCAGGATCATGAACGCCAGGTAGCCATAGACCAGCCCGCCGATCACGGCCCACGACGTGTTGACCATGCGGACGCCGTTCTCGGCGATGCCGGTGTCGGCGAGGATCCCGTTCACCAGTCCCTCGTCGGAGAGGATCGCCACCCAGGCGTAGGTGCGAACGAGGTAGTTGACGAGGAACGGCAGCACCACGACCGCGATCAGCAGCGTCTTCCAGCGACCGCCGAAGCGGGCGATGTAGTAGGCGATCGGATAGCCGATCAGCAGGCAGAGGACGACGGTGGCGAGCGCATAGCCGACCGAGCGCAGCAGCACGGGCGCGAACAGGGGGTCGAAGACGTCGGCGAAGTTCTCCGGGTGCCAGCCGTAGACCGCCTGGTAGAGGGGGTCCGTCGTCCCCAGGGAGACCGCGAGCACGATTACCAGTGGCACCGCGAACAGCAGCACCAGCCACACTCCCGCCGGGGCGAGCATCAGATGCGCGAAGCGGTTCTCGCTCATCTCAGGACACCAGCCGTGGGCTACGAGGCCTTCACCTCCAGGAAGGTGTTGGTCCACAGCTCGCGGTCCTCCTGCGGAAGGTTGGCGAACTGGTCGCCGCCCTCGAGGTCGTCGATCGTGACGACGATGTTCGGGTCGTCCTTGGCGAGGTCGGCGAACGTCTGGTCCTGACCGCGGTTCGGCATCGGGTAGCCGTTCCAGTTGACGTTGCGCGCGGCGTTCTTTGGATCGCACATGAAGTCCATGAACAGCAGCGCGGTGCCGGGATGCTCGGCGTTGACCGGGATCACGAAGGTGTCGCTCCCCACGGGGAACCCCTCCGAGCACTTCTGGAACTGGATCGTGTCGGGATCGTCGACGCGGTAGCGGGTGTTGATGATGTCGCCGTTCCACAGGTGCTGGATCCAGGCGTTTCCGCTCGACATGTTCGTGATCGTGTCGACCGAGTAGCCGCGCAGCAGCGGCTTCAGTCCGATGAGCCACTCCTTCGTCGCCTCCAGCTCCGACTCCACGACCGTGTTCATGTCGTAGCCGTTCAGAAGGTTGCCCGCGGCGAGCGCCTCCTGGTAGTCGTCGAGCATGTAGATCCGCCCCGCCGCCTCCTCGTTTCCGAGGTCGTTCCAGGAGCCGGTCATGTTGTCGATGACGTCGGCGCGGTAGCCGATCCCGGTGATGTACAGCGAGTAGGGGACCGAGTGCGCGGAGTCGGGGTCGTACCAGGGGTCGTCGAAGTAGCTGTAGATGTTGTCGATGTTCTCGAGCTTGTCGCGCGGGATCCGGAGCAGCTGCTGCTGCTGGATCAGCCGCTGCACGTACTCGGCGGTCGGGAAGATCACGTCGTATGTGTTGCCGGCCCGCAGCTTCGCCAGCATCGGCTCCATGGCGTCGAAGTAGGACTGGATCACGCGGACGTCGTACTTCTTCTCGAACTCCTTCACCAGCCCCGGGTTGATGTACTGGGAGTAGTTGAAGTAGTAGAGGTCGCCGTCGACCTTCGGCTCGATCACGCGGTCGGTGTCGCCCTGGAGCCCGCGTCCGATCCCGCAGCTCGAGAGACCGAGGGCGACCGCCGCGCCCGCGCCTGCCTGCAGCAGCTCGCGCCTGCGCAGTTGTCCGGCGACCCCCTCTGGGAGCCCGACGATGCCCCTGGTATCTCGTTTCCCGCTCAAGTCAGTAACCACCGGACGGAAAGTTCGCGAGCGAACTTGCCGGTTGCGTAAACGCACATCCTAGTTCGCGCTCGAGTACCGCGAGGCACAGCTCCCGCGCGCGCGCGGAGGAAACCTCGCTGTCCTCGAGCGCGACCTGGATCAGCAGCCCGTCCAGCAGCGACGCGGTGAGGCGAGCGAGCTCGTCCGGGTCGCCGCCGGCGAACTCGCCGCGCTGCTGGCCCTCGTGGATGATCTCGGCAATCGCCCCGCGCCACCGGCGGTCGAGCGCCTCGCGTGTGGCGGCGAGCTCCTCGTTGCGCAGTGCCTGTGGCCACAACTCGATCCACAGCACGGCGTCGGAGTCGCCCGAGTCGACGGAGGACTCGACCAGCCACACGAGCCGGTCGCGCGCGCTCGGGATCCGCGTCAGCTCGCCCTGGAGCTCGGCGTAGAAGCGGTCCTCGACCTCGGTGAGCGCCTCCCGGAGGAGCTCCTCCTTGGACTCGAAGTAGTAGAGGACCGCCGGCGGGCTGGTTCCGACGCGCTCGGCGACGTCGGCGATCCTCGTACCGTTCACTCCCCGCTCTCGGATCACCTCCCGCGCGGCGGCAAGGATCTCGGGGCGCCTCAGATGCGCCGTCGCGGGCCTTGGGCTCACTTCCCTTTCTGCTCTCCTACCCCGTTACTTGAACGGCCATTAAAACAAAGCTATCGCGGCGGAACCGCCTCGTCCAGGCCGAGTTCGCCGGCCAGCATTCGCCACACCTCGGCGCGCGCCCACGGGAGCGGAACCGCCGGATCGCGAACTAGAGCGCGGATGCCGAACCCGTCGAGCAACGCGAGGATGCGGTCGACGAGCGGACCGATGTCGGTCTCGGCGAACTCGCCGTCGGCGATCCCCGCCTCGATCTCCGCGCCGAACCAGCGATGCATGCGCTCGTACAGGCGGGCCGCCGTCTCGCGGAGCTCGGGCCGCCGCGCGGCGCGAAGCCACAGCTCGACCCACAGCAGCCAGTCGCGCTCGAGCGTCCCCGGGTAGGGCAGGCACTGGTCGATCATCGCGGCGAGCCGGTGGGCGTGCGAGGGGGCGTCTCCGTTGTCCTCGCCGATCCGCACGTCGCCGGCGAGCTCGAACGAATGCTCGAGCGCCTCGGCCAGGAGCGCCTCGCGGCTCTCGAAGTGGTAGTGGACGAGCGAAGTCGAGACGCGCGCGTCCATCGCGATCCGGGCGATCCGCACGGCGTCGATTCCGTCGGAGGCGATCCGCTCGACGGCGGCGTCGAGGATCTGCTCCCGGGCGCTGCGCTGCGCCGTTGCGGGGGCCGCGGGCAAGAGCTACTCCGCGAGCTCGCCGGCGAGCTCGCGGGAGGGCGCGGGCTCGCGATCGGACTCGAGCTCGCCCGTCGTAGCATCCGCCGCCAGGTCCGCGCGCACGCGATCCGCGAACCACCCCACGGCGGCCTCGCGACCCGACAGCGGGCCCGGACGGTACCCGCGGGTGGCGAGCCCGGCCTGGACGTTCTCGACCAGATCGACGTCCTCCTCGTGGACCAACGTGTTCAGCCTCGTGTTCATCCGCTGCACGAGGCGGTTGCGAAGCCCCGGCCGCTCGGGTCGATACGCGGTGAAAGAGTCGCGCGTTCCCAGCACCCCGTCGGGGTTGATCCGCCACGTCATCACCTGATCCGGGTACAGGTCGATCGCCGTGTTCGGATAGATGAACACGTACTGCCACATCCGCACGACCTCCGCGTCAAGGCCGGGCATCGGCTTCACGAACCGGCGGTACGCCCGCTCCAGCCGCGTCCCGGCCGGCTCGTCGCGAAGCGGCGCCTCGAACCACGCGTAGTGCTCGCCGAGCTCGAGCTCGTAGCGCTTGTAGTCGAGCAGGCGCATCAGCCCGGGGTGCGCGATCGGGACGTGGTAGCCCTCGAGGTAGTTGTCGATCACGATCTTCCAGTTCACGGACTGATGGCCCTCGGTCGAGCCGAAGGGAACGAGGGAGGGGATCCGGTACGGGGCCAGGTGCTCCTCGAGCTCGCCGAGCTGCTCCGACAGCGGGGTGGCGTCGAGGTCGAGGTTGACGAACACGAGCCCGCAGAACTCGTCCACGTTCGCCGGGTGCAGGCCGAGCTTCGACTTGTCGATCTCGCCGAAGCTCCGCACCTCCGGCATCCCGATCAGCGATCCGTCGAGCCGGTAGGTCCAGCCGTGATAGCGGCAGCGGATCGCCTTGCCGCACTGCCCTTCGCCGCTCAGCACCCGCGAGCCGCGATGGCGGCATACGTTGCGGAACGCGCGCAATCCCCCCTGCTTGTCGCGAAGAACGAGTACCGGCTGCGTGCCGGCGTGGGTGGTCATGTAGTCCCCCGGCTCGGCCAGCTGTGAGACGTGGCCGGCGAGCTGCCAGCTGCGCTCCAGGATCCGCTCGTGCTCGGCCTCCAGCACCGCGGGATCGCGGTAGAAGCGCGGAAGCAGTGCCGGGGAGGTGGTCATGCGGGAATCACGCAAAAACGCAAGATCTGCCCTCCAGATCGGGCGATCCTGACTTTGTGATCAGTTGATGTTATCATCCCGCCGCGTGTCAGGCACGAGTGCACGCGATGCGTGGCTGTCGCTCACCCCGGAGCCCGAGCGCGAGCTCCCCGCCAGCGTGGCGGTGCTGCGCGCCGGAGGTCCGGCGACGGCGGAGGCCGTCGAGAGCGAGCGCGCCCGCGTGGAGCGGCTCGTCGTTCGCGCCCGCTCGCGGGCCTGGCTCGAGTACATGCGCGAGGTCGTGGACCTGATCGACAACTCCGAGAGACAACCGGGACCCGGAAGTCGAGCGAGCGCGGGCCGTCGCGCTCGAGGTGGTCCGCAACCACCACGGCCTGCTGCTCGGGCTTCCGGGGCGCGCGGCGGACAGTACGGCGGACGAGCGCGAGCGGCTCGACGCCGCGGCGGGACGACAAACTGCGAACGGAGGACAATCATGAGCATCGACACGACGACGCTGATCGCCGACAACGCAGCCGCGGCCGAGCTGACGGCCGAGCAGGAGGACCTGCGCGAGCGCGCGCGTCGCTTCGTGGACGAGGTCCTGATCCCGAATGAGGAGCTCGCCGAGCGCAGCGGCGGTCGGATCCCGGACGAGCTGAAGCAGAGGATCAAGCGGGAGTCGATCGACGCGGGTCTCAGCGGCGGGCTCCACGCCCGCGAGCACGGCGGGCAGGGGTGGTCGAGGCTGGAGTGGTTCCTAGTCGAGGAGCAGCTGGGGCGCTCGACGAACGCGCTCTCCTGGTACATGCCCGGGGCATACAACGTGCTCAAGAGCGGGAGCGACGAGCAGATCGAGCGCTATCTGCGGCCGGCGCTGCGGGGGGAGATGCACGACGCCTACGCGGTGACGGAGGCCGAGGCCGGGTCGGATCCGTCCCGGATCGCGACCACCGCGGTGCGAAGCGACGGCGGATGGGTGATCAACGGCGAGAAGTGGTTCGTCACCTATGGCGACATCGCGGCTGTGTACATCGTGATGGCGAACGTGATCGAGGACGGCGAGAAGCTTCCGACTCTGTTCCTGGTCGACCGCGAAGCCGCGGGGATCAGCGTCGTCGACGACCCCCCATTCACCCACACCTACCCCCACGGCCATCCGACGATCCGGTTCACCGACGTCGTGGTTCCGGACGACGCCGTGATCGGAGGGGTCGGCGGCGGCGACGAGCTCCAGCGCGCGTGGTTCACCGAAGAGCGGCTCGGGATCGCCGCGCGCGGGGTCGGCTCGATGTGGCGGTTGCTCGAGGAGTCGGTCGCCTGGGCGATCGAGCGCGAGCAGGGCGGCAGCCGGATCTTCGACTACCAGGGCGTGTCGTTCCCGCTCGCCGACTCCGCCGCCGACACGGCGGCCGGCCGGCTGCTGACGATGGAGGTCGCCCGGCTCGTCGACGCGGGCGCCGATCCCAAGGTCGTCCACGCGAAGGCGGCGATGGCGAAGCTGTTCGTCAGCGAGGCCGCGTACCGCTGCGCCGATCGCGCCGTGCAGATCTTCGGCGGCCGCGGCTACATGCGCACGAACGTCGCCGAGCGCTTCCTGCGCGAGCTGCGCGTCGATCGGCTGTGGGAGGGCACCAGCGAGATCCAGCGGCTGATCGTCGCCCGTGCGCTCGAGCGCCGGGGCGTCGAGCGCACGCTCCACTAGCGCGCTCGGCGAGGACGGATCGTGGACCTGCGCCGCCTGTTCCACCCTCGCTCGGTGGCGGTCGTCGGGGCGTCCGAGAGCGAGGGCTCGTACGGCGGCCAGACGCTGGTCAACCTCGAGACGCTCTCCTACGGGGGGCGGGTGTGGGCGGTCAACCCGAAGCGCTCCAGCGTTCACGGGTTCGAGTGCTATCCGTCGCTCGGCGACCTGCCCGAGGTCCCCGACGCGGTGGTCGTCTCGGTGCCGGCGGCGTCGGTTCCGGCGGTGATCGAGGAGGCCGGGGCGCTCGGGAGCGGGGGCGCAGTCGTGTACGGCGCCGGGTTCGCCGAGGTCGAAGGCGGCCGAGAGCTCGAGCGCGAGCTGATCGCCGCGGCGCGGCGCCACGAGCTGCCGGTATGCGGCCCGAACGGGAACGGGATCGTGTCGTACCCCGAACGGGTGGCGCTGTGGGGCGACGCGCTGCCGCCGCGCGAGCCCGGCGGCGTGGCGATCGTGTCGCAGAGCGGCAACCAGGCCGTCAACGCGATCTCGGTCGACCGCGGCCTTCGCTTCCACACCGTGGTCTCGTGCGGCAACGCGGCCGTGCTCGAGGCCGCCGACTTCCTCCACTTCCTTGCCGAGGAGGAGGGCGTGCGATCGGTCGCGCTCAACCTCGAGGACGACGGCGACGGCGCGCGACTGTGCGAGGCCCTCGCCGCATGCGCCGACGCCGGGATCGGGGTTGCGGTGCTCAAGGTCGGGGCTTCGGAGGCCGGCGCATCGGCGGCGGCCGCACACACGGGCGCGGTCGCGGGCGATCAGCGCGTGTTCCGCGCCCTGCTCGAGGAGGCCGGCGCCGCGATCGCGGCGGACTTCCACGACCTGCTCGAGCTGGCCAAGGCCCTCTCCCTCGAGCGTCCCAAGAGCCGATCATCCCAATCGGAACCGCGCGATTTGCTTGCAAATCGCGCGCTCGATTCTGGAGCAGATCGCGCGGTTTCGGGTGAACCGAGCGGCCTGGCGGTCCTGACGTGTTCAGGCGGCGACTCGAGCGCCGCCGCCGACGAGGCGGCCACAACGGGGATCGCGTTCCCGCCGTTCGCCGAGTCCACGAGCGATCGGCTCCGTGAGCTCCTCCCCACCGCCGCGACCGTGGCCAACCCGCTCGACTACACGGCGATGGTGTGGGGCGACCGCGAGCTCCTGCGCGACATGATCGCCGCGGTCGGCGACGACCCCGCGGTCGAGCGCGTGATCGTCTTCTACGACGAGCCGTTCGGGCTCGAGGGGGACACCAAGGAGTCCTGGGACGCCGTGCTGGACGGGATCCTGGCCGGGGCCGAGGTCGCGAGCGTCCCGGTGCTCGTGTCCTCGACGCTTCCGGAGCTGCTCCAGGACGACGCGGCGGCGCGCATGGTCGACGCGGGAGTGCCCCCGATCGCCGGGCTTCGCACCGGCGTCGCGTGCGCCGCCGCGCTCGGCCGTGAGCCCGGCGATCCCGAGCGGCTCCGCGAGATCGCGGGGCTAGCGCGCCGCGCCGAGGAAAGCTCCAACGCTGCAGGGGGTCGGTGGCTTTCCGAGCACAGCGCCAAGGAGCTTCTTTGCGATGCCGGTCTGCCGGTGGTCGAGGGGCGGCTGGCGAGCGACGCCGACGAGGCGGCGGCCATTCTCTCCGAGCTCGGCGCCCCCGTGGTCGCGAAGCTGAGCGACGAGGAGCTACGGCACAAGTCCGAGCTCGGCGCGCTCGAGCTCGACCTCGTCACCGAGGCTCAGGTGCGCGACGCGCACCGACGGCTGCTGACGCTTGGCCGCGGCGCGGTTCTGGTCGAGCGCCACGTCCCGACCGGCGTCGAGCTGCTGGTCGCCGCGCGGCGCGACGCCGTCGTGCCATCGCTGGCGGTGGGGCTCGGCGGGATCTGGACCGAGGCGTTCGACGACGCGGCGGTGATCCCGCTGCCCGCGTCCCCCGCGCGCGTCGAGCGCGCGCTTCGAGGCTTGCGCGGCGCCGAGCTACTGACGGGCGGTCGCGGCCGGCCCGAGCTCGATCTCGGCGCGGCCGCCCGGGTCGCCGCCACGACGGGCGAGGTCCTGTTCAGCGCGGACCTCGAGCTGGTCGAGCTGAACCCGGTGGTCGTCTACGAGGACGGCGCGATCGTCGTCGATGCCCTCGCCAAGGCCACAACGGCGATCGCACCCGCGGCGAGCAGCGCGGCGGTCACCAGGTAGGCGAGATCCGCGCTCGCGAGCTCGAGGATTGCTCCTCCGATCAGCGGCCCGAGGGCGTACCCGGCCGAGTAGAGCAGGTTGAGCATCCCGTAGCCGAGTCCCCGCTCGAGCGCCCCGAACGCCTCGTCGAGCCATGGAACCGCGGCCGCCAAGGAGAGGCTGAAGCCGGCCCCGAACAGGCCCAGCGCGAACGCCGCTCCGAGCGTAGAGGCGAACACGGCGAGGAGCGCCACCGACGCCGCGAGAATCGCCAGGCCCGCAACAGCCGGTCCTCTTCGCCCGCGGCGATCGCCCCACCGTCCGCCGATCGGCGACATCGGAGCGTCGACTGCGATCGAGAGGGCGAACAGGAGCCCGATCGCCGTGCTCGACAGCCCAAGCCGGGCATCGAGATCGAGGGGCGCGACGAGCTCCACGACCCCCAGCGCACCGGCCACGCCGAACGTGATCGCGGTCGCGACCGCGCCGATCCCCGATCTGGTGGATCGCGCGATCGTGCGCCAGGCGGTGGTCTCTGATGCGGTGCGCCGAGCCTCGTGCGGGAAGACGGCCACAACCGCGAGCGCGAGCGCAACGGAGGCGCCGCACACGATCAGGAAAGGGGCCGCGAACCCGAGCGCGTCCGCGGTCACGCCGCCGAGCGCGGGGCCCGCGATCGAGCCCACGCTGGTCGCCGCGAGCGCGATCCCGATCGACTCCCCCCGCTTCCCGGGCGGGGCTAGGTCGGACACGACGGCAAGCGCCGCGATCCAGCTCGCGGCCGAGCCCAGCCCCTGGACCGCGCGGCCGGCGATCAACACGTCCAGCGACTCGGTGACGGCGATCAGACCCGATCCCGCGGCGGTGAGCAGCAGGCCGCCGACCAATAGCCATCGCCTCCCGATCATGTCCGCCGCCCGCCCGAGGGGAAGCGAGAACAGCATCACCGGCACGGCGTAGGCAGAGATCGAGATGCCGAGCGCCCCCTCCCCTGCTCCCGTTCGGTCCTCGATGTCGGGCAGCAGCGGGGCGATCACGCCCAGCAGCGCGGTGTCCATCGCCACCGCACCGACCGCGACCGCGAGGATCGCCCGCCGGCGACTCATCCGGCAATCAGCTCCGGTGGTGCTCTATGGCCCCGGTCTTCTCCAGGTCGCCCTCGTGGATCGCCTCGATGGCTACTCGGCGCCGGCCGCCGGCTCGACTATGAACATGGCCTGGTCGACGTAGCACCACGACCAGTTCTCTCCCGGCTCCAGCGAGGTGACGATCGGGTGGCTTTCCGCCGCGGCGTGCGCGCTCGCGTGCTTGTTCGGGGACGAGTCGCAGCACCCGACGTAACCGCAGGACCTGCACACGCGCAGATGGACCCACCGATCGCCGGTCTTGAGGCAGTCCTCGCACCCCGCAAACTCCGCAGGCGGGTCCACGGTGATCTGGTCGAGGTGATTGCAGACGGGCATCTTCACCCCGAAGCGTTAACAGAGCCGTCAAGTCGGGGCCGCGCAGCGGTCGGCCCTCGCGCCCCTACATACTCTGTAGGGATGGCCCAAACGGACGCGGTGAGCGAGGTCCCGCTCGAGCTGATCCTGGCGCGAAACCTCGTCTCGATTCTCTCGCTCGCGGCGTTCCTGGTCGACGCCGATGGCGACGTGGTGTTCTTCAATGAGGCCGCCGCGGAGGTGATCGGGACGCGCTTCGAGGAGACCGGCAGCCTCACGCGCGGGGAGTGGAACCGCGAGCTCGGGCCATTCGACGAGAACGGGCAACCAATGCCATACGACGAGCTGCCGCTGGCAGTAGCCGTGCGAGAGGGCCGGCCGGCGTACGGGCGGTTCCACATAAGGACCGAAACCGGCGGCCTGATCGAGATCGAGGCCGGCGCGGTTCCACTCCTTGGGCCGGACGGATACCACGGAGCGATGGTCGTGTTGTGGCCGCTCGAGCGAGCTGGGCAGTCGACGGGCGCTCGCGAGGGGTGACGACGTGCTGGTGAAGCTTTGGGGGGTGCGTGGCTCGACCCCCGTGCCCAGCCCGGCGGTCGCCGGGTTCGGCGGAAACACGCCTTGCGTCCAGGTCACCGCCGCGGACGGGACCGAGCTGATCCTCGACGCGGGGACGGGGATCAGGGAGCTCGGCGAGGACATCGTCGGGCGCTGCCGCCGAGTCCACATCCTCCTCACACACCTTCACCTCGACCACATCCAGGGGCTGATGTTCTTCGCCCCGATGTTCGACGGCGAGGCCGAGGTGACGGTGTGGGGCCCACCCGCCGGCGGCCACACGCTGCGCGACCGGCTGGCGCGCTACATCTCCAACCCGCTCTCCCCGATCGAGATCCGCGACCTCGACGCCAAGGTCTCATTCGTAGATACCCCGAGGGAGCCGTGGAGGATCGGAGGCGTAGAGGTGAGGGCCTCACTCGTCGCCCACCGCGGCCCGACCCTCGGTTACCGGCTGTCCGAGGACGGCGCGAGCCTCGCCTACCTCCCCGACCACGAGCCCGGACTCGGCCAGCGGCTCGACGCCGCCAACGCCAGATGGATCTCGGGCCACGGGCTCGCTCGGGATGCGTCGCTTCTCATTCACGACGCCCAGTACGCCGACGACGAGTACCCGGCGCGCCGCGGGTTCGGCCACTCGAGCCTGTCGGACGCGCTCGTGTTCGCGCGTCGATCCGGCCCGCACAGGCTGGCGCTCTTCCATCACGCCCCCGGGCACGACGACGAGCGTCTCCTCGCCCTCGGCGCGGAGGCGGCCGCTCGCTGGGCGGACCTCGGGGGCGAGGCGGCGATCGAGGTCGCCCGCGAGGGCCGCGCCTTCGACCTCTCGAACGAGGACGATCCCGGGGCGGCGCTAGGCCGCGGCTTCCGCGGGGAGCGCGAAGCGCACCCCGGTTAGCTGCTCCGAGACGGTCCACAGGCGGCGCGCCAGCGCTTCGTCGAGCGCGCGCCCCCTCGGCGGGACCGGCTTCGGATGGCCGCGCTGCTCGCCGATCCCGCCGGGCCCGATCAGGGTCCCACCCTCGAGGCCCGGGTAGGTGGCGGCGTACAGCGTCGGGAGCGCTCCCATCTCGGCGCTCTGGGCGAAGAGTCGATTCGTGACCGCCATGACGGCGCTGTCGAGCCCGGTCGGCCCGGTCGATTGGAGCTTCGTCGCCGCATAGCCGGGATGGGCGGCGAGGCTTTGGACACGCCAACCCGCGAGCCGCAGCCGGCGGTCCAGCTCGAGCGCGAAGAGCAGGTTCGCGACCTTCGACTGCCCGTAGGCGCGCCAGCGCCAGTAGCGTCGCTCGCCCTGGAGGTCCTCGAAGTCGACTCGCCCGTACCAGTGGGCGGGGCTGGTGAGCGTTACGACGCGCGCGTCCTCTCGCCCCTCCATCCCGCCGATCAGAAGCCCGGTGAGCGCAAAGTGCCCGAGGTGGTTCGTGCCGAACTGGAGCTCGAAGCCGTCGGCCGTCTCGCTGCGCGGCGGCGCCATCACGCCCGCGTTGTTGATCAGCAGGTCGGGCCCCTCGTGGCGATCGGCGAAAGATTCGGCAAACCCCCGCACCGACACCAGGCTGCCGAGGTCGAGCTCCGCCACCTCGACGGCCGCGTGCGGCGCGGCGTCCGCGAGCTCTCGCCGGCACGCCTCACCCTTGGCCACGTTGCGGCACGCGAGCACGACATGTGCGCCTGCGCGGGCCAGCTCGCGGGCCGCGACCAGGCCGATTCCGCTGTTCGCGCCGGTGACCACGGCGACGCGCCCGGCCTGGTCAGGAATCTGATCGGCTGTCCACTTCGCGCTCACCCCGGGTCTCCGGCTCCCCCCGGTGTCACCCCAATTCCTGGTCGAGCCCCTGTGTCCTCACAGGACCGGGAGGTAGCGCTCCAGCTCCCACCGGGTGACCTGGATCCGGTACTCCTCCCACTCCTCGCGCTTCAGCTCCACGTAGCGCTCGAAGATGTGATCGCCGAGCGCCTTGCGGACGAGCTCCGAGGACGCGAGCTCCTCGGTCGCCTCGCCGAGCGTCTCCGGGAGCTGGGTGATCCCCTTCGCCTCGCGCTCGTCGTGCGTGAGGTCGTAGAGGTTGGTCTCCATCGGCTCCGGGCACTCGTAGCCCTTCTCGATCCCCTCGAGGCCCGCGTGCAGCATCGCCGCGAACGTGAGGTACGGATTGCACGAGGGATCGGGGCAGCGCAGCTCGCACCGCGTCGCCTTCTCCTTCCCGGGCTGGTACATCGGGACCCTGACCAGCGCCGAACGGTTGCGCTGCGACCACGCGGCGTAAACCGGCGCCTCGTAGCCCGGCACGAGGCGCTTGTAGCTGTTCACGTTGGGGGCGAACAGCGCCGCGATCTCGCGCGCGTGCGTCAGCAGGCCGGCGATGAACGCGCGCGCCGTGTCGGAGAGGTGGTAGTGCGCGTCCTCCTCGAAGAACGCGTTGGTCTCGCCCGTGAACAGCGACTGGTGCGTGTGCATGCCCGACCCGTTCTCGCCGAACAGCGGCTTGGGCATGAACGTCGCGTAGCAATCGTGGAGGTGGGCGATCTCCTTGACCACGATCCGGTACGTCATCGCGTTGTCACACATCCGCAGCCCGTCGGCGAACCGCATGTCGATCTCGTGCTGCGAGGGCCCGACCTCGTGGTGCGTGTACTCGACCGGGATCCCGACCCGCTTCAGCGCGTTGACCGTCTCACGGCGAAGGTCGGAGGCCGCGTCGAGCGTGGTGAGGTCGAAGTACCCGCCCTTGTCGAGGATCGTCGGCAGCCCGTCCTCGCCCAGCTCGTCGCTTCCGAAGTAGAAGAACTCGAGCTCGGGGCCGAGGTAGTAGTGGTCGAAGCCAAGCTCCTCCATCCGCGCGAGGGCTCGGCGCATCACGTGTCGGGGGTCTCCCACGTAGGGCTCTCCGCCGGGCCGCAGCACGTCGCAGAACATCCGCGCGACGTTGCCCTTTCCGGACCCGCCGTCGTCTCTCCATGGCAGCACGACGTAGGTGTCGGGGTCGGGCATCGCGACCATGTCCGACTCCTCGATCGCGTTGAACCCGGTGATCGACGAGCCGTCGAAGCCCATCCCTTCGGCGAGCGCGTCCTCGAGCTCCTCCTTGCCGACCGAGAAGCTCTTCAGCTGCCCCAGGATGTCGGTGAACCAGAAGCGGATGAACTCCACCCCGTCGGACTCCACCTGCTGCAGGATGTCCTCCGGGCTCGTCCGGGGCTCGGCGATAGTTGCCATTTCTGCTGTTTCTCCTTGTGTATGAGTTTCAGGCGGGGATCTCGGACGGCTCGTGGGCCTGGAGCACTTCCTCGCCCATCTCGCCGGTTCGGATCCGAATCGCCTCGTCGACCGGGATGACGAAGATCTTCCCATCGCCGACGTCTCCGGTGCGGGCGTGTCTGAGGATCGTCTCGACGACGACCGGCTTGTCCTTGTCCTCGACCACGCACTCGATCTTGAGCTTCGGCCGCACGTTGACTGTCAGGCTCGACCCCCGGTAGGTCTCGACTATCCCCTTCTGGCGACCCGAGCCCTTGACCTCACCGATCGAGAGAGATGGAAACCCCTTCTCGAGCAGCTCGGTGCGGATCGGCTCGAACGCCTCATGGCGGATGAACGCCTCGATCTTCTTCACCTGGTCACTTCCTTCCTATGCCTCGCTGGGCTGCTCGGCCGGCACCGCGGGGACCGCCGGCGCGGGCCTCGACGGGACCGGGGTGACCCCACCCGGATACTCCTCCGGCGGGATGAACTGTTCCGGATATCCGTACATCCCGTGCTCCGAGATGTCCAGACCGGCATCCTCCTGCTCGGCCGTGACCCGTAGGCCGATCGTCCTCTTGATCAGCCAGAAGGTCGCGAAGCTGAGCGAGAAGGCGAACGTGAACGCGATCGTGAACCCGACGACCTGCGCAATCAGCTGATCGAAGCTGCCCGAGTACCACAGGCCGCCGGCCGGGTCTCCGAAGGCGTTGTACTCCGCAAGGCGCGGAGCCGTGAAGATCCCGCACGAGAGCGTGCCCCAGACACCCGCGAGCCCGTGCGCCGACAACGCCCCGACGGGGTCGTCGATCAGCTTGTCGATCGCGTAGACGCCCATCACTACGATCACGCCGGCGATCGCTCCGATGATCGGTGCCGGCCACACCTCGATGTAGCCGGAGGGCGCCGTGATCGCGACCAACCCGGCGATCGCGCCGTTGCCGCACATGCCGATGTCGACCGTGCCGGTCCTGAGCTTCACCGTAGCCGCGGCACCGAGCACTCCGGCGGCGGCGGCGAGGTTCGTGATCAGGAGGATCTCCGGGAAGCGCCCGTCGAGGGCGTTCAAGGTCGAGCCCGGGTTGAACCCGAACCAGCCGAGCCACAAGATCAACACCCCGAGCCCGAACAAGGGCATGCTGTGGCCGGGAATTGCCCGAGGTGTTCCGTCGGTGTGGTACTTGCCGCGGCGAGCGCCGAGCAAGAGCAGCGCGGCGAGCGCGCCGCTGGCGCCGATCAGATGGACCGCCGTCGAGCCGGCGAAGTCCTGCATGCCGACGATGCCGGTACCCAGCCAGTCACCGATCTGCAGGAACCCACCGCCGAACACCCAGTGGGCGCCGAGCGGGTAGATGATGCTCGCGAACACGATCGAGTAGGCGACGTAGGCCCCGAACTTGATCCGCTCGAGGGTCGTTCCCCACACGATCGCCAGCGAGACCGCGCAGAACGCGAACTGGAAGAAGAACTTCGAGTCGATCGTCGCGTCCGACAGCGCCATCACCGGGAAGTCGGGACGGAACATCGTCGTCCCTCCCTCCTCGACCATGTATGGGCCGAGGTCGGTGAGGAAGAACCCTCCCGAGTGCCCGATGAAGCTGCTGAGTGGTCCGCCGAAGGCAAACGCGAACCCGACGGCCCACCAGCACAACGCCGCGATCGAGAAGTTCGTGAGGATCTTCGCCACCACCGTGCCGGCGTTCTTCTGTCTGGAGAAGCCGATCTCGAGGAACGCGAACCCGGCCTGCATGAACATCACCAGCGACGCGGCGACGATCACCCAGAGCGAGTTGATCCCGACCGTCTCGGACAGCTTGCCGTCGATCGCGAGCTGCAGGTCCTCGGTGGCCGCCACCCCCGTCGACGGCAGGAGGAGAAGCACCCCCAGCACGGCCAGCGGCACCAGGAGCCGCAACAAGTACCTTCGCCCCATCTGCTTCCCTCCTTGTCCGCCGACCACGCGGGCCGCCGGTCGCGGTTTTCGCATTGACCCGCGCACGGTAGGGGCCGGCGATAGCGAAGTCTTTATCCGTGTGTCGAGACTTCCCGCGCTGCGCTTGTACGGGTGGTAGGGGGCGCTGCCTGCCGCGTGGCTGGAGCCCGTGGGGTGCTAGCCGATCCGGTCGCCGGGCTCACGGCGCGAGCACGATCTTCAGCGCCTCGCGGCGGTCATAGACCGCGTATGCCTCCGGCGCCTCGTCGAGAGTCATGTGGTGCGTGACGAGGCGGGTGGGATCGAGGGCTCCGGAGGCGATCATTGCGAGCACGCGGTCCAGGTGGCCGATCACGTTGGCGTGTCCCGTCCGGAGGGTGAGCGCCTTGATCCACACCAATCCCATGTGGACCTCGACGCGCTCCGCGTAGACACCGGTCACCGACACCGTCCCGGCCTTGCGCGCGAGCCGGCACGCGAGATCGAGGGCGTCCGGATGGCCGACCGCATCGACCGACCGGTCCACGCCGCGGCCCCCGGTCAGCTCCTTCACGGCGGCGCGGGGATCCCCCTCGGTCAGGTGGACGGGGGTGGCTCCCAGCGTCTCGGCCACCCGCAGTCGCTCCTCGACCGTGTCGACCGCTACGACCAGCGAGGAGCCGGCGGCGCGCGCGACCTGGACCGAGCACAGCCCAACGGGGCCGAGCCCGAGCACCGCGACGCTCGCGCCGGGCTCGAACCCGCCGTCGGCGATCGCGTGGTACGCGGTCCCGGCGACGTCGCCCGCGAACAGCGCCGCATCGTCGGAGACTCCCTCGGGCACGCGGCGAAGCGTGAGGTTGGCGTGTGGGACGAGAACGAGCTCGGCCTGCGCCCCTTGGAGCGAGCCGAGCGTCGCGCCGTGGCCGAACACGCGCCCGTCGTCGCACTTGTGGTACTCGCCGCGGCGGCAGAAGAAGCACCCGCCACATGCCGTGCAGTAGGTCCCCAGCACGCGGTCGCCGACCCCCACCTCGGTCACTCCGTCGCCGGCCGCGGCGACGGTGCCGACGTACTCGTGGCCGATCACGAATCCCGGCTCGATCTGCACGCGGCCGTGGTAGATGTGGAGGTCCGAGCCGCAGATCCCGGTTGCCTCGACGCGCACCACCGCGTCATCGTCGGCCTCGGGAGCGGGATCTGCTCGCTCCTCGACCCTGACGTCGCCCGGCGCGTGGAAGGTGACGGCTCTCATCCGCGCGTCGCCTCGGCGCGATCTCGATGGCTGTGCATACCGGGCGCAGCCTATGATGATCCGGCTGGCGGGGGCGAACACTTATGAGCGAACGCGTGAGATGGGAGCTCGAGCCGGGCGACGCGATCGCCGATGGGCGGAGCGCGCTCAAGCGCCTTGGGGGTGGAAACCGCTACGAGGTCTACCTCGCGTGGGACGAGCACCTCTTCTCGCTCGTCGTCGCGAAGCTGCTGCGCCCTGACCAGGTCGACGACTCGCACGCGCTACGCGAGTTGAGCGAGGAGGCCGAGATCCTCGACGCTTTGGCGCACCCCGTGATCGTCCGCGGCTTCGACGCGGTGCTCGACGGGCCGACGCCGCATCTCGTCATCGAGCATCTCGAGGGTCCTTCTCTGCGGCGGCTGATTCGCCGGGGCGGCGCGCTCGGCCTCCAGCAGCTTCTCCCGCTGGCGCTCCACGTCGCCGGCGCGCTCGAGTACATGTCGCACGAGGAAACGGTCCATCTCGACGTGAAGCCGGACAACATCATCATGGGCGTGCCGCCACGGCTGATCGACCTCAGCATCGCCCGTTCCCTGGAACGCGCGGCGACCACCTCTGGTCCGATCGGCACGGACGCGTACATGCCGCCCGAGCAGTGCGAGGCGGATTCGCACGGACGGATCGGGACGCCCTCGGACGTGTGGGGGCTCGGCGCCACGCTGCACCACGCGGTGAGCGGCGAGGTCCCCTTCCCGCGTGAGAAGGCGGCCCGCGACAGCGACGATCCCGAGGTTCGGTTCCCCCAGCTCGTCGACCCGCCGCGTCCATTGGGCGACACGGTGCCCGCCCAGCTCCGCGAGCTGATGATCTCGACCCTGGACAAGGACCCCGCCGAGCGCCCCACGCCCGGAGAGCTCGCCGGGCGGCTCGAGCCGCTCGTCGCCGAGCTGCCTCGAAAGCTGGCGCTCAGCCGACGCGCGGCACGCTTCGGCTAGGCGTGGACGCAACCGAATCGGTTTGCCCACGGTCGCCGCATGGAATCATGTGAGTGGGCGTGGAACCTATCGCTGCCTCGGCGGCAAGACTCGGCGGGATATCACTGCTTCGTCTGCAGAGCGACGAGCGGCTGGCTCAGCTGGCCGCGAAGGGGAGCGACGATGCGTTCGAGGCGCTGGTGCGTCGTCATCGCCGGTCGCTGGTGCGGGCGGCCCGCCGCATCCTCCCGGACGACCGGGCGGAGGATGCAGTCCAGCAGGCTCTGCTCGACGCCCATCAGGCGTTGCGCCGAAACGGGGCGCCGGAGCGCTTCGAGCCGTGGGTGCATCGGATCGCGATCAACTCGGCGCTGAAGGTTGCCCGCAAGGACGGTGACGAGCCCTCGATCGAGATCGACGAGGAGCGCGTCGACGGAGTGGCCGGACCGGAGCAGGTCCGGGAGCGGCGGGAGCGTCTCGGACGCACCGTCGGCGCGATCTCGGCGCTGCCCGCGCGGCAACGCCGGGCACTCGTGCTCCGGGAGCTGGAGGGTCGCAGCCACGCCGAGATCGCGCGCGAGCTGGGACTGAGCGGCGGCGCGGTGCGACAGCTGATCCACCGGGCGCGCGACAGCGTTCGCTCCGGGGCATCGGCGCTTGTCCCGCCGGCACTCGTGCTCCGGATGCTTGCCGCCGGCGGGAGCGCCCCGCCGATCGGTGAGGTGGCGGCGGGTGGCGCCGGCGGCGCGATCGCCGCCAAGGTGGCCGTAGCCGCGCTGGTCACGGGAGGTTTCGCCGGCGGCGTCGCGCTCGAGGAGAAGGTAAACCGCGACGGCTCGGGCAGCACCGCCGAGGCGCGCGAGTCCGGAGGAGGCTCCAAGGCGGGCACCGGGACGGCAGCCCGCGACGACAGCTCCGGGCGGACGTTTGCCGCGTCCGATGAAGGACGCGGCGGGGAGGGCTCTGAGCGCTCCGGCCCGAACCGGGGTCCGGATGGCGACGATCGCGGGTCCTCGGGACCCGGCTCTGGACGCTCGGACGACAATTCCGGCCCGGGGTCGAGCGGCAGTGACGACCACGGCGACGGCGATCAGTTGGACGGTGCCACGGAGATCGACGGGGACTCGAGCGGGAGCGGGTCGAGCGGATCGGGCTTGAGCGGCTCGGGGTCTTCGGGGAGCGGCTCGGAGTCGTCGGGGAGCGGCTCGGAGTCGTCGGGGAGCGGCTCGGAGTCGTCGGGGAGCGGCTCGGGGTCGTCGGGCAGCGGGTCCGGCGTCTCGGGCGGCGGATCCGTCGCGTCGGAAGACGCGCTGTCGCTCGACTCGAGCGGCTCCGGGTCGAGCGGCTCCGGGTCGAGCGGCTCCGTCTCGAGCGGATCCGGCTCCTCCGGGAGCGGCTCGGGCGACCTCGACGACTGACGCCTCGAGGCCAAGCCGGGGCGGAGCGTGATCTTCGCGCGCGGAATCGCTCTACATGGATAGGAGTCGCGTGGCTCCGAAAAGCAGTGCGAAAACGCACAAAGGAGGACCCATGTCACGGAGCAAAGGGGCAGGCGGGGCGAGACGTCCGAGAGATGTCGGATCGGCTCCCCTGGCGTTCCTGCAACTGTCCACGCAGGGCGTCGAGCTCGACGATCAGCGCCCGTCGGCTGCGCGGCGCGCGGTCGCAATCCTGCTGGCGCTGATCCTGCTCGTCGCCGTGCCGCTGTTCTGGGCGTCCGGCGCCGGGAGTGGCGACGTTCCCACGGCGGTCGCCTCCTCGAACAGCGGGTCGAATTCCGGCCCCGGCGGCGGAGACGACGACGATGGTGACGGCGACGGAAACAGCGGTCCGGGCGGTGGCGACGACGACAACAGCGGCCCCGGCAGCGGGACCGCGACCGGCACCACCCAAGGGACCGGGACGAGCAATTCCGCCACCAACGACACCGCCACGGGCACCCGGACGGGCAACGGCAACGGAGGCACCGCCACGGGCACGACCCGCGGAACCGGGCCGAGCAATTCCGCCACCAACGACACCGCCACGGGCACCCGGACGGGCAACGGCAACGGAGGCACCGCCACGGGCACGACCCGCGGAACCGGGCCGAGCAACACCGGTACGAAGGACACCAATACCGGAACCCGGACTCGCAACGGTCACTAGGCGGCTCGACGCCTGATCGATCGTCGAGAGGCCGTCCCGCCCGGCGCGGGGCGGCCTCTCACGTCTGCGCTACCTCAGGGTGATGTCGATCCCGAGGAGGAGCAGCGGCCACAGCAGCACCGCAAATATCGCCGACGCGACGTCGTCGACGTTGCCGAGGTGCTCGAGATAGTTGCGATCGGCGGCGACGACGATCCCGATCACCAGGTACGCGAGCCAGATCAGGTTCCGCATGCTCGTGCGCCTTACCCGAGGCGCTCGGGGGATAAACAGCTATTCGAGCAGCGATGTCGAAAGGCGCCGTCCGCGGCCCAGGAGCGCGGCTCGGGTCACCGCATCGGATCCGTAACGCTCGCGGAGCTCATCGATCGCGGCGTCGAGCTCGGCTGTCCAGCGCCCGTCGAGCGGCAGGGCGAGCTGCACGCCGGCGCCCCGGTCGTCGAGGTTGGCGACCGTGATACCGACGAGCGTCAGCCCCCGACGGTCGATCATTGGCATCGCGGTCGCCAACAGCCTCCTCGCCGCGTCCAGGACAGTCGGGGTCGCGGCGGTTGCCCGGGGAAGGGTGAGTGAGCGCGTAGCGCGGGAGAAATCGGCGAAGCGCAGCCGGAGCGTCACGGTGCGGCCCACCCGCCCCGACGCCCGCATTCGCCGGGTGACGCGGTCGACCAGCGCGACGACCACGAGGTCCAGCGCGTCGTGCGAGCTGGTCGCGCGGCCGAGCGCGGACTGAGACCCGATCGAGCGACGCCGGCGACCCACGCGTACTCGCCGGGGATCACGGTTGTGCGCGAGGTGATGGAGATGCCGCCCCGAGGCCCGCCCCAGGAACGAGATCAGGGTCGCCTCGGGCAGCGCGGAAAGCTGGCCCACGGTCACAATTCCGCGGTCGTGCAGCCTGCGGGCCGTGGCCGGGCCCACTCCCCATAGCCTCTCCACGCGGAGCGGGCGCAGGAATTCCAGCTCGCGGCCGGCCGGCACCACCAGCAGACCGTCCGGCTTCGCGGCGGCACTCGCCATCTTCGCGATCGCCTTGGTGGAGGCAACGCCGACGGTGACGCGCAAACCGACCTGCTGCAACACCTCGCGCCGCAGCCGCACGGCGATCTCGAATGGAGAACCCGAGATCCGCTGCATCCCCCGGACGTCGAGGAACGCCTCCTCCATCGACAGTCCCTCGACGTCCGGCGCGGTTCGGCGGAAGACGTCGAACACCGCCTTGCTCGCCTCGACGTAGGCCGAGAATCGGGGCTCGACCACGACTGCGTGCGGGCACAGGCGTCGTGCTTTGGCGCCGCCCATTGCTCCCCGCACCCCGTAGGCCCTGGCCTCGTAGCTCGCCGCCATCACGACCCCGCCCCCGACGATCGTGGGGCGGCCGCGCAACCGCGGATCGTCTCGCTGCTCGACCGAGGCAAAGAACGCGTCGACGTCGGCGTGCAGGATCACGGCGCTGTCCGACGCGAACACATGTTCGCATTCTACGCCGCGGCAGGTCGGTCGGGAGGGTGCCGTGAGGCCTGAGCTAACCCTTGAGCCTGGGGGGATACCGGACCACCTTGACCTGACCGCCGGCGATTCTCGCCCGGTCGCCTGGTCTGGCGCTGGTCCGCTTCGGGCCGATGATCGTCACAAGGTTCACGAACAGCGGCTGCGTCGAGTCGGCCGCGATCCCCAGCACACCGACCTTCCTGAGCACGCAGCTGGAGCGGTTCTTCGTGCAGTTGAACCCATTCAGCTCGTCGATCTCGCCACCGAGCGTCGCCACCCGCTTCACTGTCCTATTCGACCTCGTAGCGTGACGCCGCGCAGTCAGGACGAGGTGCGCGCTGGTTCGGGTGTTGTAGGGAAGGCCGGAGATCGTCTCTCTTATCCGGCCCGTCACCTCGAGCTGCTCGCCCGCCCTCAAACCGCTGAGCTTCTTCGAGTACACGACGTGCTTGTCGTAGTCGGGATCCACGTGCCTACGGACCGCGGCCTTCGACTTCACGGGCGCAATCTTGGGCTGATCGCCAGGGTGGAACCGGATCGCGTTGACCCTGCCACGATCCTGCGGGATGCTCCCGTCGGGTTGCTGTCCGCCCACCATCAGCAGGTCGCCCCCGCCGGCCCGGGGATTGTGCGCGTCGGCGACCAGGTTGATACGGCAGGAGTCGAGCGCGCAGGGGGGCGGATGCCCCTGCTCGCGCCTGAACCCGGCCTTGGTGAAGGTGATCACGCAGTGGTGCTCGCGGAGCGGGAGCCGCTGGCGGCACACGTCCCTCTTGGTGGGGGAGATCTCTACAGCCTGCCGGCCACCGGTGGTCTCCTTTCCACGCGCCAGCACCAGGTTGGTGCGGATCACGGGGTTGTAGTGATACGCGGGGCCGACACAGCGCGGGAATCCGTTGTTCAGGCAGTTGACCGTGAACTGGACCTCGGCCGTCACCTTCATGCGATCGCCCGGCACGAAGTCGGGGACCTCGTGCGGCTTCATCGACATCACCACACGCTTTTCGCGTCCCGGTTTGCGCGCGATCGGGATCGTCCTGACCCGCTCGGACTGGTTGCCGGTGGTGCTGACCAGCACGCGGGGTGCCGACGTTGTCTCGGAGGCCGCTTCCGGTGCGGACTCGGCGCCGTGGGGGGTCGAAACCGCTGCCAGGCCGACGGCCGTCGCGAGGAAAGCGCGAGTTCTGAGCGTCAACCCTTCAAGCTCGCCGGGTATCGGGTGACGTGGAGTCCGCCACCGAGCGGGTCGATCGACACGGTGTCGGAGGGGCGGTCGGTGCTCCCTGGGTTCGCGGTGTCGACGACCAAGTTCACGTACAGCGGGATCGGGAGGCCGGAAGCGTCCTCGGCGTCCTAACTCATCGTGATCACGCCGACCTTCCGCGTCAAGCACCGGGGCCGTCTCTGCGTGCAGTTAAAGCCGTTGGCTTCTGTGAGCTCAGCCTTCGAGTCCTCGGTCAGCAGCTTGACGTACTTGCCTGGTTTCGTCGCGGTCGGGTCGAGGGCGAGGATCAACCTCGAGCGGACCAGGGGCGCATAAGCGAGGTGCTCGACGTCGGTGGTCATCGAGGCGCTGGCGGCGAGTTGGTCATTCCGCTCCAGTCCGTCGAGCTGCTGCGAGTAGGCAACCACCCCTTCGCCCTTGACCACCGGAATGGTGGTGGCCAGGGTCGTGCTCGTGCTCAGCGGGGCCACCGGGGGTTGCGCTCCCGGCGAGAAGCGCGTCACGTTGAGGCGCCCATGGTCACCTTGGACGGATCCGTCAGGCTCGTTTTCGCCGACCAGCAGGCGGTTTCCCCGCTTCGCCCGTCGCTGGTGCGACTCGACCACCACGTTCAGGAAGCAGGAGCTCGGAGCGCACGGGACCTGGCCGCTGATGTCGAGGCTCGAGCCGGGAAAAACGACCGTGCAGTGATGTCCGAGGTCTCTCTGGTTGCACTTCCTGCTAACGGAGCCAATCTCCACCGTTCCCTCGCCGCCGGTGGTCATCCTGCTGCTCGCGAGCACGAGCCGCACCGATAGGGCGGGGTTGTACTTGTAGGGAGTCCCCACACAGCCAGCGTGCGGCTGGGCACAGTCCGTCGTCACCTCGAGCTCCGCGGTGGAGACGAGGCGATCGCCCGTCGAAAGGCTGGGGAGTACGTCCGGCCCCATCGACATCACGACCCGTCCCGGCCCCGGCCGCTTAGTGATCCGGACCTTCCTGCGGCGCTCGGAGTTGTGCCCCGTCGTCGCGACCGTCACGCGCGGCCCGGCGTCGGTCTGGGCGCCGGCACTTTCGATGACCGGGGGAGCGGCCAGCGCGAGCGTGCAGGTCGCCGCGGCACAAACAATTACCGCGGCTACCGACCAGCCGTTTCTCGTTGCGACACAACTCATCGAAACCTTCCGACCGGGTTGGTGGTTGGAACACCTCTCAAGTGCGAGAGGAGCGCTGCGCGGGCGGCAGCCTCATGGAGCCTCAGACGAGATCGAGGAGATGGCGCACGTCCAGGCCGTAGGCTTCGGGGTCGGGTATCCGGAACCGCTCCTCGTCTCCGTCTTGTCCTCGGTTGTGAGCCTCTCCACCGGTGCGCTCGCAGTCCAGATGAGCTCGTGAAAGGAGAGGGCGCGAGGGTAGCTGCGGTGGCTACCCCTTTCGGTAGATCTATTGCATTACGGCAGCGGCCCTCGCCTTCGCGACCTCTGAGCTCACTCCCGCGAGCGAGGTGGCGGCGGCTCCATCCCGCAGCCTCGCATCCCCCGCTCCATCTCCGCGATCACGGTCTCGATCACCTTCACCCGGGCGTAGCGCTTCGAATCCCCCTCGATCAGGTGCCAACCGGATTGCGGCTGGTCTGTGCGGGCGATCATGTCCTCGATCGCCTCCATGTACTCGGGGCGCTTCTGACGGTTGTGCCAGTCCTCCTCGGTCAGCTTCCAGGACTTGAGCGGGTCCTTCTCGCGCCGCCTGAAGCGCTTCAGCTGCTCCTCGCTGGAGATGTGCATCCACAGCTTGACCAGGATCATCCCCTCGTCGGTGAGCGAGCGCTCGAAGCCGTTGATCTCGTCGTAGGCGCGCAGCCACTGCTCGCGGGTCGCGAACCCCTCGACCCGCTCGACGAGCACCCGGCCGTACCACGAGCGGTCGAACACCGCCATCCCTCCCCACCCGGGAAGAACCGGCCAGAAGCGCCACAGGAAGTGGTGACGCTTCTCGTCCCGGGTCGGAGCGGCGAACTGGACCACGCGGACGTGGCGGGGATCGATGTGCGCAACGAGGCGCTTGATCGCACCTCCCTTTCCGGACGCGTCCCAGCCTTCGAACAGCACGCATACCGGCGGCCCCAGCCCCTGACCGCCGAGCTGGCCGCCGAGCGTCAGCCGCAGCTCGGATAGCCGCTCCCACGCGCGATCGAGGGCGCGCGCCTCCTCCTTGCGGGTGAGCGACTTCGTCAGGTCGAGATCGTCCAGCCGCCCCACGGCATCATCCTCTCAGCGCGCCGCGGCCGGAGCCAACGCGTCGCACACCGTCGATGACTTCCTCACACGAGGAGCACTTTCGGGGCATTATCGCCTCGAGCAAAGCAAGGGTGCTACGGATGGCCCGGCCGACGAAGCTTGCTGACGAGGTCCGCCGGGGATCAATACGGACGCGAGCGCACGTCACGGGCGCTTTGCGTGGCGCCACCATCGCCGCGACCTCCGCTTGCCGCCCTTGGGCAGCGGATCGGGGAAGCACGTGATCCCGACGACGCAGTCGCGCAGCAGCGGGGCGACGGGGACGTCACGCCGGTGGGAGGCGCTCCCGCGTTTGTCTTCCGGGCGCGCGCCCCTTATGGGATCACCTTCTGGCATCGATCGGATTCTCCTCTCCCTTGGCTGGCTCGAGGCGGGAGCCGACGAGGGGACCATTGCCGATTCCATGCCCGTGTCGCATCGGGTAGGCGCCGCGCTCATAGGCCTTACTCCCCGGGAATCAGAAGCTCTGCCTCGGCGGGCTGACCGCGGGGCAGCCCCGGGCAAGTCGGCTCGTAGTCCTGCACGCTGCCCAGGAACCGGTCCCACTCTTCCTCTCCGAGGTTGCGGTTGGCAAGCGAGCACCCGATCTCGCGCCAGGAGTCGAAGTCAAAGCCGCGCAGCACGACACCGCGACCGGGCCAGATGGCCACCAGCAGTTCGCCGTCGTCGCTGAAGGCCGGGGCGGCTCCGTCAAGGATGGGCCGAGCGACCGGCGCAAGGCGACGTCCCACAGGTGCATTCGCGCGAAGACATCGCTGGAAGCAAGCAGGGTGCCGTCCGGGCTGAACGCGAGGTCTTCGAGCCCGATAGTGGTGCCCGTCGTGAGCGGGGGACCAAGCCGGTCGCCGCTCGCCACGTCCCAGAGCACGACGTTGCCGTCGACGTCTCCCCCTGCAAGGGTCTGCCGTCGGGCGAGAAGGCGACGTCCGACACGAATGCCGCCTCGCCGGTTTCGACGGTCGCAACCTCCTCCAGCGTCGCAGCGTCCACGAGTGCGACCTCGCCCTCGAGCCCGACCGGCGCGGCGAGCGTCTGTCCATTGGGACTGAACTCCGCGTCGCGTCCCTGCAAGCCCTTCAATCGCACGACCTCGCGATCGCCGGCCACGATGTCCACGAAGTGAAGCTGGTCCTCTACCCCCACTACCAGAGTCCGACCGTCGGGGCTGAAGCTGACGCTCTGGGCCGGCGCCCTCACTGGCGTTTGGACCCGACGGCCACTCTCGGCGCTCCAGAACTGGACCGAGGATTCAACTGGGTCGCCCTTTCCAATCGCCGCCGCGAGCGTCTCGCCGTCCGGGCTGAACTCGAGGCTGGAGATGGTGCGGCTGAGTCTGGACACCCCGAACGTGCTTCTCGTGCGTGACGGAGACAGAAGCTCCAGTGGGGCGCCCTCCAGCCAGGTCGCCAAGCAGGAGTCCGCCCCGGGGAGCGGTCCAGGCCAGGCGTCCGGTCACAGGGTCGAACGCCATCCGCGCATAACCCCGCGCGGTCTTGGCAGGAAAGATCTGCGCAAGGCGGTCGCTGCGGTTCGGATCCCACATGATCAGGTTGCCGTCGCGGCCGGCGGAGGCAAGCCCAAGTCCAGAGGGAGCGAAGGAAACCGCCGCCACGGACCCGATGTGGCCGAGCAGGGGCTCCCGAAGCCACTCCACCTCGCGGGTGCTCCACAGCCGCACCTCGCTGTCGTTTGTCGCGATTGCGAGCGCCCTGCCGTTGGCGCTGAAGGCCAGGTCGCTGACTGCGTCGGGAAGGCGCCCGGGGGAGTCAAGCGGTCTCCAGCCCCGCGAGTCCCACAGCCGCACATCTCCCTCGAGGGTGCCGACCGCCAGGGTGTCCCCTCGGGGGCTGAACGACACCGCCTCCGAGGTGGTTCCAAGGTCAAGCGACGTGACGAAGCCGGGTAGGCCCCTCAGCTCCCAGACGTCTACCGTCGCGCCGCCCGAGCCGACGGCGAGTTGCCGGCCGCGCGACCCGAAGCTCAGCTCGTCCACCGGCCCGCCGGGAGCCTTCAGCTCATCTACGACCCTCCCCGAGTCGGTGTCCCACAAGACCACGATGTCGTCCGAGTAGCCGGCCGCCAATCGGCGGTCGCCAGCGAAGGTGAGACTCAGGGCAGCTCCGTACTCGCGACGTGGTCGAAGCTCCGAATACTCCTGTCGGGACTCGGCGTCGAACAGATGCACGCTCCCGTCCTCGGCCCCGGCGGCGAGCGTGTCGCCGCTTTCGCTATAGGCGGCCGCCAGCAGGGGAACGCCCTCGACCTGGACCGGCTGTCCAAGCCGGCCGCTGTCGGCGTCCCAGAGGTCGACGACACCGCTTGACGTGGGGGCCGCGAGCGTCTCGCCGTCCGGGCTGAAGGCGACCTCGGACGGCGCGCCTGCGTCGGATTGCATGAAGCGCACGATCTCCGGTCGTCGTGCGAGCGCTCGGTAGAGCAAGCTCCGAGCTTCGGGTGTCTGGCTCAGCTCGTGCGCCTCGAGCGCGAGCAGCACCGACTGCGAGTGCTGGTCTCCCAAGGCCCCGGTCGCCTCCTGCGTGACGAATCGTGAGGTCGCAAGCCGAAGCTGCTCCTCGGCGCGATCACGCTCCCGGACGGCGACGATCGCGGCGACGCTCGCGGCGATCGCAAGGCCGAGCAGGGCCAGGGCCGCGCTCCAGGCGATCCGCCGCGTGCGGCGGTGCTGGCGGACGTCCTCGCCGATGAGCTCGTCCTTGGGGCGCTCGTGGATCGCCGCCGCGAGATCCGCGACGGCGTCGCGGAAGCGAGGGTCCCTCAGGGAGAGCGGCTCGAGGTCGCGGGCGAACCGAAGGTCGACGTAGCGAGGCTCGTCCCCGAACGCGCCCGAGAGGGCGCGGGGCACGGCGTCCGTCCGCTCCCAGTCGAAGTCGCGCGCCTCGGGGTCCCAGTGAAGTTCGCCGGCGGTGAGCACGAGCAGCATCCGGTGCTCGGGCTTGTGCTCGCGCCAGTGGTGAATCTCCTTTCCGACCCACTCCGACCTCGCGGCCTCCGGCGATGCCAGCAGGACGAAGTAACGCGCCGCGCCGAGCCCGGTCGTGATCGAGGACCAAAGGTCGGGGTTCGCCGCCAGGTTCGTGTCGTCGCGAAAGACGTGCAGGGCGCGCAGCCGATACCAGGGGCGCGCCAGACGGTGAAGCGCCTGCTGAAGCGCGACCGCTAGTCGGCCGTCGAGCGCGTGACTATAAGAGATGAACGCGTCGAACTGGCGCTCGCGCAGGCGCTCGCGATCGCGGCTCAGCAATCCCCCAAGGGCGACCCTGACCGTCGCCCCCGCGAGGCGCGCGTAGAGCCGCGTGCGGTTGCTCAAGCTTTGACCAACTTGCCGCAAGCGCAGTCACCTGATTCGCTCATCTCTCGACAAAACTCGACGTACCCCGTCTGACCAGTATGCGACCCCGAAGCGTGAGAAGTCGACTGGAGAGCTTTGTCAAAGTGCGCTCTTACGAGCCGCAAGCGCGCCCTGTGTCACGTCGAACTGAGGACTCGCAACTAGCCTTCTGGTTCGCGCCAGCTTCGAGCGAGAAGGGCCACGGTGGCGAAGCTGACGATCGCCATGCACTCGATCCCCGTCGTCGCGATCCCGGCGAGGTTCGAGTCACGCCAATTCCAGTCTAGGCCGATGAAAGCGAGCTGGCACAACGCCCCCCCGAAGAGCCCGGCGGCCATCCCGGTGGCGATACCGCGGGGTTTCCAGATCAGACCAAGAAGGGCGCCGATGAACAGTCCGTGCGCCGCCCTGACGCCGATCCAGATCTGGTCCACCGCGTCGAGGTCGAGCTTGTCCATGTTCTCCGTGGCCAGCTCCTTGGGAACGTTCAGGATCGCCCCGCCGAGGGCGCCCCCGATCGCGCCGAGCACGAGCCCGGCGAGGGCGAGGGTGGGGATCCGTTCCGGCTCGCCGCGACTGATCGCGATCCAGACCGCGAGAGTGGCTCCGACCAGCGCCCAGATCTCCGCCTGGCGGATAACGCCCTTGACGATGTCGCCACTCACGTCGTCGGCTCCCCGACGATCCAGCGAGCGGCCATTCCGACGAGCACGGCGGGGATGAGCCCATCGCGGAGGAAGCGGATCAGGGTCTTGGTCCGCTCGCTTCCCGTGCCGCTCGGCAGGTGCCGCTTCTCGAGCGTCTCGCCCAGGAGCCCGACGTCGTAGCGCCAGCGCACATCGCTGAGCTCCGCCGCATTCCGCTCCCGGAGCTCGCTCAGTTCCTCCGGGAGGTCCTCGCGCTTGGGCATCCGCGCGCCCTCGACGAGAACCGGAATCACCTCCACGTCGTCACGGCGAAGCGCGGTCTCGACCTCGTTCCGGAGAACGTCGTCGGGGTCCCAGATCCGCGACTTGCCCGTCCCATCCTTAGGCGTCAGCCATTGCGGCCCGATGACCACGAGCACCGCCCAGCAGGTCTCCAGCACGTTCCCGATCACGTCTCTAAACCGCTTCCCAGGCTCGATGCCGACGACGTCGATGAACACGCCGTGCTCCCCGAAGCGACGGGTCAGCCAGTCGTACAGCCGCCCCGCGTGCCCGGCGGCATCCTCGCGCCGGTAGCTTATGAACACTCCCGACTCTGCCTCGCCCGTATGGTTCCTCCCGCGCCCTGCGCCGGGCTCGGTCGCGCTCACGACTCGTCGCCCGCCCCGCGTGCCGCGCCCTCGAGGCGCTCCTCCCAGGCGGCGTGCTCCTGCGAGACGAGCCCCTCGACGCGCTCCGCAAGCAGCGCCTCGGGGCGAGGAGCCGTCGCATACGGGCCGGCATGCGTCGCGAAGAGAAACTTCTCGTGTTTGAGTCGCTCGCAGGTTGCGCGGTAGGTGATCCAGTTCTGCTGGTACTGCTGCATCTGCTGGAGTCCCTCGAGCACCACGATCAACCCGCCGCCGACGGCGCCGACCGCCGCATCGGCGCCGAGCGCGACGGCCACCGGGATCGCCGCGGCGATCACGATCTGACAGGCCTTGAGCGCCTTGAACCAGCGCTGGTTTGACTGGCTCTTGCCGGAGTACCAGGCGATTTGGTTCTCCAGGCGCGCCCACGCCGTGGGAAACTCGGCGACCGCCCCCTCCCCGGTCTCCTCGCCGGATTCAGTTCCGACCGCCACCTGCTTGCTCATCGTTTAGCTCCCCGGCGGGGTCTAGCGGACCCCGGCGGCGGTGTCAAGGAGGATCCGGGGGCGCGCCTGTCGCCTCCCGACCCCTCGTTCAATCAGGGTATGAGCCGAGACTGGCTTCGGCTCCACCGGCGCGCCTCAGCACTGACTAGGTGCCTCTCCGCCGATTGGCGAGCAGATCCTCCCGCCGCGAGTGCGACTTTCCGCGCCGGAACTCCTCGATGTAGGTCGGGAAGTCCCAGCGGTCGAGAAACTCGGACGCGGCCTCGTGGCCGGAGTCGTAGAGCGCATGTATCCGCTCGGGCGTGATCTCGAACTCCGTGGTTCCGACGCCTAGCGTGGGGATCGGGATCGTCCGCGCGAACGTCGCCTTGTCCAGGTAGAGGCGGTCGTGTGCCTCCATCATCGTCTGGGCGAGCCCCTTGAAGTAGTCGAGGAGCGATCCGCGCCTCGCGCCGTAGTCCTCGCCCTGCAGCCGGTGGCCGATCGGCTTGCGTGGCTCCGGCTCGACCAGCAGCAGCCCGAACGTCGGCCAGCGCGGCTCGCCTTCGCGGCGGTCGAACAGCCAGACTGGGAAGTTGGACAGCATCCCGCCATCGACGATCACGTGCCGCTCGCCGTCCGGGTCCTTGTGGACGACGGGCTCGAAGAACAGCGGAATCGACATGCTCATCCGCACGGCGTCGGCGATCTCCATCTCGTCGGGCTCGATCCCCAGGTGCTCGGCGTCCTGGGGCAGCACCAGCATCCGGCGGCAGGTGACGTCCGATGCGATCACCTTCAGCCACCACCGGTTCTCCGGTGCCTCGGCCTCCTCGTTGACGAGTTGGCCGAACTTCGTGATCCCCCGCGTCGCCAGCTTCTCGGCCATCCAATCGCGGAAGAACTCGCCCTCGTAGATGCCGTGCTCCATGAGCAGGCCGACCCCCTTGCCGATCAGCGGTACGCGATCCTCCCAGCCCTCGTCCTTGAATTCGGAGAACGGAAGATCGAGCAGGATTCGATCCAGGTCCGCCGACGAATAGCCGGCGGCTATGAGCGCCGCCGTGATCGCGCCCGCCGACGTCCCGGCCACGCCCTTGTGAGCGAAGCCGCGCTGCTCGAGCGCCGCGTAGGCGCCCGCCAACCCGATCCCCTTCACGCCCCCGCCCTCGAACACCAAGTCTGCAAATTGCTGGTCGTCGGCCATCCGAGCCTCCTTCCCGGGGCGGGGGCGGGCTGCGGCCATGCTAGCGCCGGCAACGGGCTTCTCAAACAAGTGGGAGAATGGGGCTCGACATTTACAAGCCTTATGGCGGTCGTCTAGTCAGATGTGCTCGCGGCCCGCGGGCTCCAACGCTTAGAGACGCTGCCCCAAGGGGCTCGCGGGCGCGGCCCTAATGCCGATGTTCACGACAGTACGATCGCACGCGGGTCAGGAGATCGCTGGACTTGTCCGAGCAGAATGTCGACCTAGTCAGGAGCGTTTACCGGGCGGTGAACGAGGACGACAAGGCCGCCTTCCTCGCCCTGCTGCATCCCGAAGTCGAGCTCACGACCTCCGGCATCTTTCCGGATCTCAGCCCCACCTATCGCGGGCATCAGGGGGCAGCCGACTACTGGAAGGCAGTCGGCCCGGGCCCGGGGGTCTGTGGGATTCGTTCACTATCGAGATCGGGAAATGCGAGCCCGTGGGAGACCAGGTAGTGGCAACGGTGCACCAGCGCGTGAAAGGCCGCGACGGAGTCGTCGTCGAGCACGACTGGGGCCATCTGTTCTCGTTTGCCGATGGCCTCGTCCGGCGGGCGCGCGCGTACGTGAGTCCGGAAGCGGCCAAGGAAGCGGCGGTCCTTGAGAGCAGGGAGCGAAGTTAGGCCGAAACCATCGGGACGAGGCGCGACCGTGCTCTCGCGCGCCTTGATGGCGCTGACCGACCGGCTTGATCGCCGCTTTGGCTGGGACCGCCTCCCTCGCCCCCTCGGCCTACTGACGCTGATCGGCGTTCGCAATCGGCTGCGTCAGCGCAACCTCACCGACACGGGGCTTCCCGCGGCGAGCCCCGAGCTGATCGAGAAGGCCGCCGACCCCATCCATCGTTCACGGCGCAGCCTCGACGGAACGCTCAACGATCTCGACAGTCCCCGGATGGGCAGCGTCGGCACACGCTTCGGTCGAAACGTGCCGCTCGACGAAACCATCCGTGAACCCCCCGCGGCGCTGCTTGACCCAAACCCGCGGATGATCAGCCGCGAGCTGCTGACACGGGAGCGGTTCCTGCCCGCCACGACGCTCAATGTCCTGGCGGCGGCTTGGATCCAGTTCGAGGTTCACGACTGGTTCAGCCATGGAAAGAACGAGGAGGAGAACCCGTGGGAACTGGCGCTCACCGAGGACGACGACTGGCCCGAGCGACCGATGGCGATCCCGCGCACCCGCCGAGACCCCACCTCCGACCAGGATCCTCGCACGCCCGACACCTTCGTCACCGACGACAGTCACTGGTGGGACGGCTCGCAGATCTATGGCTCCGACGAGCGCTTCGAGGCGGCCGCTCGCTCCGGGGAAGGCGGAAAGCTTCGCGTCGAAGACGGTCTGCCCCCGCGCGACCTCGAGCAGGCGGCCGCATCCGCGCGACCGGAAGTGGCTTCGAACTTCTGGGTCGGGCTGGCTCTCCTCCACACCCTCTTCACGCTCGAGCACAACGCCATCTGCGACCGTCTGCGCCGCGAGTTCCCCGGTTGGTCCGACGATCACCTCTACGACAAGGCGCGCCTGATCAACGCAGCCCTGATGGCAAAGATCCACACCACCGAGTGGACTCCGGCGATAATCGCCCACCCCACCAGCACATACGCGCTGCGCGCGACGTGGTCCGGAATCGTCGGCGAGCGCCTGGGCAGGAGACTGGGCCATCTCGGCTCGGGCGACCTGCTGAGCGGAATCCCCGGCTCGGAGACCAATCACCACGGCTTCCCCTACTCGCTCACCGAGGAGTTCGTCGCCGTGTACCGGATGCACCCCCTCATCCCGGACGAGTACTCATTCCGCTCGGTGGCGGGGGACGAGCCACTGGAGGAGCGGACATTTCCCGAGCTGGGCGCGCTACACGTACGCGAGCGGCTCGAGGAGATCGGCCTCGCGAACGCGCTCTACTCGTTCGGGATCGCCCATCCCGGAGCGATCTCGCTGCACAACTACCCGCGCTTCCTCCAACGCCTGGAGCGCCCCGACGGCACCCGCCTCGACCTCGCTGCAACAGACATCCTGCGGATCCGCGAGCGCGGAGTGCCACGCTACAACCAGTTCCGCCGGCTCTTTCGGCTCAGGCCTGCCCAATCATTCGCGGAGCTGACCGACAACCCGGATGAGGCCGAAAGGATTCGGTCTGCGTATGACGACGAGATCGAACGCGTGGACCTGATGATCGGGCTCTACGCGGAACCCAAGCCGAAGGGCTTCGGCTTCAGCGACACCGCATTTCGCGTCTTCATCCTGATGGCGGCCCGCAGGTTGAAGAGCGACCGCTTCTTCACGCGCGACTACACGGCGAAGATGTACACCCAAGCGGGCCTAGACTGGATCAACGACTCCAGCATGGTGAGCGTGCTGCTCCGCCACTACCCGAGCCTCGCGCCTTCGCTGCGGGGGACGAAGAACGCGTTCACGCCCTGGGGCCGGGTGGGCTAGACGAACCCTCGGCGAGCGCGTGAACACGGTCGGCGGCACGCTCTCTCAGGGGCTCGCCGTGGCCGACCGCGATCACCTCGGCCTCGATCTGCGCCAGGCGCCTGAGCGAGGCGCGGTACTGCCCCTCGTTGAGGTTGAAGCCGGGCCACCCGGCATCGATTCGCGGCCAGGTCGCGACGGCGTCGCCGACCGCAAGCACCCCCCGCTGCTCCCAATGGAAGGCAAGGTGCCCAGGGGTATGCCCGGGGATGTGCAGGACCCGAAGAGGCCCCACCTGGTCGCCTTCACGCAGGCCCAGGTCGACCGGGCACGGCGCGTGCTTCGGGCGTCCGAGTGCGAGACCGATCCGCATCGGATAGGTGGAAAGCGGTCCTCGGGGACGCATGCTGACGGGCTGCGCCAGGCGCTCACCGGCGATGATGTCGGCCTCCCACTCGTGGGCGCACACGGTCGCCCCGGTGAGCCGCTTCAGCGTCGCCAGGCCGCCGAGGTGGGAGCGATGGGCGTGGGTGAGGGCGATGTGCTTGAGGTCGCCTGGCGACCGGCCGATATCCCGGATGCAATCGAGTACACGCTCACCGTCGGCGTCGAACAGCGTGTCCACCAGGGTGAGCTCGCCGTCTTGCTCGAAGAGATAGGAGTGGACGCGCCCACCCTTCCTCTGGCCGATGCTGTACACGCCCTCGGCGACACGCATCGCTGACACTGTACGCCGCTGGATGGGAGTAACCTCGCATGCCACGCTGCACACCGTGATCGACGGCAATATCGCGCGGATCACTGTCTCTCCAAACGAGGAACAGGCCCTCGAAGCCGCCGGGCTGCGGGAGTAGGCGGTGTCGCAGGAGAACGTCGAGATCTTCCGCCGGGCAATCGAGGCCTTCAACCGCAGCGACTTCGACGCCGCGCTGGCGCTCTGTCATCCCGAGGTCGAATGGGTTGGAGACCCTCGCGTGTCGGGCGTCCGCAGACGCCGGGGTCACGCCGAGGTGAAGCAATACCTCGAAACGGTGCCCCGGTACTGGGAGGAGTTGCGCCTCGAGCCCGAGCGCTTTGTAGACCGTGGCGATCAGCTTCTCGTTCTCGCTCGGATGACTGCACGCACCCAGCGCGGAGGACCCGAGATTGAGAGGCCGTTCGATCAGGTGATCACGTTGCGGGACGGGAAGATCATCAGCGGCCGGTGGTTTTTGACTCGCGAGGAAGCCCTCGAAGCCGCCGGGCTTGGGCCCCGCGGAACTCGAATCAGCTAGCGGTTCCAGCCCACCCCGCCTTCAGCACCCGCAGCGCGTTGCCGGAGCAGATGCGCTCGCCATCCACATCGCCGTAGCGCTCGCGAAGCGCACCCTCGAGCCTTTGCATGTCACCCGCCGACTCGAGTCCCGCGACGGTGGGCTTGATGAAGCCGTCGAAGTCCGAGCCGATCGCGGCGTGCCGATGGGACCCCGTGATCTCCCCGATCCGGTCGATGTGGGCGCAGATCACCTTGAGCGAGCCCCGAAAGCGCCAGCTGCGCGTCCTGCGCACCCCTCTGTTGAGCTGGTGCTGGGCCATGATCAGCCCCACCACCCCGTCCCGCTCGGCCATGCGGCGGACGCTCTCCTCGGAGAGTCCGTACTCCTGAGAGCGAAACCGAAAACAGCCGTGGCTGGCGAACACGGGCACGCGGTGTCGTCCGTCCAGGCGCTCGAGCAGCGCGAAGGTATCGGCAAGCGCTCGGTCGCCCATGTGGGTTAGGTCGACCAACACCCGCTCGCGGACCATTGCCCGCACCGCGGCCTCGCCCAGGTCGGACAGGCCCACCTCGGGCTGGGAGAAGAGGCGTCGGTAGAGCCAGTCCGGCAGGAACGGGATCGCGGGGGCGTTGGTCGCCACGTGGCGCCACACCAGATGCGCGACGGTGATGTAGGCGACACCGCGGCGGGCGAGCTCCGCGACGGCGCGGTCGACCTCGGCCGTCGTCCCACCGAGGTGGTAGCCGCCCTCGACGCAGTGGACGAGCGCCACCTTGCCCTCGTCGAGCGCCCGCTCGAGCTCGAGCGGAGAGTGCGCGACGACCGCCGCTTGCGCGTGCCGCTCGCGGATGTCCTCCTCCACCGCCTCGATGTTGCGAAGCAGCGGCGCCAGATACGAGGACTTCGGCTTCGCCGGGTAGGGCTCGCCGAGCTCGAGCTCGTCGAAGAACGAGGTGAGCACCGACAGCGGGACGCGCACCTGGCCCTCCCGGAGCGAGTCCATCGTCACCCGGGGCCCGGACCACAGCGAGCGGTAGTTGATGAACCGGCTCGCGAAGCCGACCAGCAGCGCCCGCACGCGGTCGCGCAGCCGCGCCCTGCCGAGCGGCGTGCGCAAGAGTTGCCACAGGCTGCCCTTCGCCTCCGGCACGACGTGCGTGGGGTAGTGGGCGTGCAGGTCGACGATCATCCGCTCGGCTCTTCGCTGATTTTGCGCCTCGCCGGGTCGCTTCGCTGGCGAAGACCGTTGTACGCGCTCACGAGGACCTCCTCGGGCTGGCGGTCCGGGGGCGTGATGAGCGTCGTGGAGTCTTGGGCCGGGGCGTTCCTGACGACGCGGCTGGCGATCACCAAGTGGCGCTCATGGACGGTGATGTACAGGTGAGCGCCCCGCCGAGGCCCCGCCCCGCGCAGCTCCCAGCTCACGTTCACCCGCCGCCCGCTCGTGGCCGCCTCGCTGATGGCGGGCGCCGATGGGCTCGTAAGGGCGCCAAGCCTGTGGATCGCCTCTCCGAGCAGCACGCGCACCCGCCTGTAGCGCAGGCGAGCATGCCAGGCGCCGGGATCGCGCCACTTCAGCCCCTGGCGGGCCGGGCTGTTCGGCCCGAACCCGATGCGCCGCGCGATTCCTCGTTCGCCGCTTCCCCACCGGCCCTCCCAGTTCACCCAGTCTCCGAATGGAACAACCGGCAGCTCCCTTCTTGGGCCGTCGCCCCGCGGGTGGTCGATGCCGACGAAGTAGGGGTGGGTTCTGGCCTCGAAGTAGCAGGCGTGTGAGAGCGGCGCGACGTATGCGATTGGGCGCAACGCGTCGCCCGGGACGAGGTCCATCGCCGTGCCGAAGGGCCGCGCCTCGCCGGAGTCGTGCTGCGCATAGCTCGCGACCTCCGGCTCGCCGTTTCGGAGGCCGACCTGGACCATCTCCCAGTCGCCCTCGTGCTTTCCGAAGCCGAGCAGGTTCTTCGGGTTGTAGTAGAGCCAGAACCAGTACTGGCACCAGATGCGGGTCCCGTCGTCTACGACGCGCGCATAGATGCGGCCGCGATGTCGCTCGCTGCGCTCCATCCGGCGGGAGTCGCCGGCGTAGTCGGGAGACATCGCGATCGAGTCATCGGGATCGGGCTCGACTCCAGCCGGATATCGATTCAACAGCTCGAGGCTCAGTTCGGGATCGCCCCGGGTACGGGCGAGCACCTCGCCGTCGAAGCGTCGCAGCAGGTTGCCCTCGTTTTCGACCGCCGATTCGGCGGCGAGAACGCGGTAGTCGTACTGAGGATCGAACAGCAGCAATGGGCGGTGGCGATCGAGCAGCTCCTGGTCGTAGCGCTCGCGTGGCTCGTGGGCGCTCGCCATCAGTCTCCTCCTCGGCGTGATCCCGCGCCCGTAGAACTCGAACGCGACTGCCGCTCCACAACGTCCACGTTCTCCTGCGACATCGCCCGCTCAGTATCGCGCTTGCCCTGTATTCAAGCCCGATCGGCGGCCTCGCCGATGGCCGATGTAAGGTCCGAGTGGTGTCGGCCCCGAGACGGTGGCCGGGCACGCGATCGAACCCTGAGTACCTGCTCGTGATGTGCTTGAGCCGCGGTCTTAGTTCTCCAGAGCGCTTGAACGAGGTGGCCGATGCCTGATCAGGCACCCACAGGCCGGGTTCGGGTCGCCGCCACGGGCAAGAGGGCCGAGCTTCCCCCGAGGACCGTCCGGATACAGCGCTCCGGTTCGCACCCCGAGGTCGTCATGTCGTTGTTGCGTCGTGGGTCCGGGCGCACCAGCCTCCCTGACCTCGAGCCGGGGGATGGATTGCTGATTTCCGCCGAGGTCGAGGTAACGACTGATTGCGAGCGACCGCAGACGGACTGCATCAAGGGAGCCTACGACTACCCACCGGAGGTAGAGGCGAGGCTGGTGATCGCCGACAGCAAAGACGCCAGCGAGACCAAGAGGGGCCACGCGCGAGTCCTCAAGAAGCAGAGCCGCAAGATCCCCCACCTGCGTCATCACGACGTGTTCGTGTTCGACGACGTCGAGTTTCGGGTCCCCGCCGATGGCCTCCCGTGGGCCGGGCCGACCTTCGTCAACGTCGCCGTCGGCGCCCATCACCCCGAGGCTGAAGCCAACCACGTCGTCCTTATCGGTCAGAACGAAATAAAGAACGGGGAAAGCTCGAGTCGTCGGCGATATGAGCGGCATCAGCGTCATACGCTCCCGACCGGCAGGGGTGCCGCGGCCCGATGTGATTCGCACCAACCGCCGCCTCGCCGAGAGCCTGCCCGTGGTCAAGGGCGAGACGCGCGTTGTATACGCGCAGGAGTTGAAGGACCTCAGGAAGCATGAGCAGTTGGTCGTCAAGGCCGACGTCATAACAAGCGCCGAGCACCTGGACTATCCGGCTCGGGCCACGGTCGAGGTCATCCTGGCCGAGGACCCCAAGCGCCCCAAACCCGGCGCCGAGGCCAGGCGCGTCACGACCACCGACGGCCGCATCTGTCCTCGCAACGGCAAGAACTGCCTCGCGGCCGAGAGCCCGATGACGTCGCGCAAGGTCGGCGTGCTTGGGATCGAGCGAAACGCAAAGAAGGGGAAGAGCCTGTACGTCCTTGCGGTTCTGGTGACCGGCGATCCGCTCCGACGGGCCACGAAGGGCGATAGCTTGCAGATCCGCGACGGAGGATCGTTGCGCATATTTCGCTATCCAGCCGAGATGGCCGGTTGAGCTCTCGCCGGCGCCACGAGCTCCCCGCGTCTGAGCCCGAGGCGCGGAGTTCGGCGGCGGACACGCACGCCTACTCCTCAAGTCCCGCGGCTTCGAGGGCCTCCGAGTGATCCCAGAAGTACTGCCGGAAGGAGTCGCCGATGGCCCAGATGGGCGCGGGGTCTGGGGGTATTCGGATGCATGGCTATCCGGATTCGAAGTTGGGGTGTTCCCCGCTCTTCCTACTGAGCTGCGTGTCTACCTCATGCGAGCGCTGCGCTTGCGCCAGCGCTGCGCTTGCTACCTAGGCCGAGGAAACGATGCAGTCTCGCGGCCAACACCATGCTCTGGCGCGTGCGTCTTGCTGGATGGCCGGGCGCCGGGCCTGCGTTGAGCGGCGGTGGCGAGCGGCAGCGTACTTATCGGTCCGGGCTTGTCCTCGCCGATCAGCAGCTTTGCGTCAGCCCTTCTTCCCCTTCTCCTTCTTATGGCCGCCGCTGCAGAGCCCGTCCGGGTCAGACGTGTCGCAACGGTTCTTCTTGAAGGCGACCGTACCCTTGTCGTCCCACAACAAGTCGTTCGGGCCGTTGTCGAACGCCTTGTTGCGCCTGACCGCGTCATTCTCCGGTTCCGTTCCGCCTGGGCCCCTCGCTGACCGCGATGCCGCCAGACACGTCCGATTCGCCGCTCTGCTGGTTGCCACGGACCTTGTTGCGCGACATGTCTGTGTCGAAAGCTCCGACCACGGCGATGCCGAGGCCCGAGATGGGCGGCTCGCCCTCCTCCGGCTCGCCGGGGCAGGCCTTGTTGTTGCGCAGCACGCGATTGTGGTCGATCTTGAAGTTGCCGGCCGGACCGGGGGCGTCGGCGAGCGCGAGCACCCCGGCGCAGTTGCCTTCGAGCCGGTTGTGGCTCACCTTCCCGCCCACCGCGCTACGCAGCAGGATCCCCTCGCCGTTGTTCCCGGTCGAGCGATTGTCCTGCACGACGGCGTTCGCTTGCGGCGAGTCGCCGACGTAGAGGCCGGGAGCGCCGTTGCCGCTCGAGACGTCGTGGAGGTAGTGCGGGCGCTTGGAGATGAGCGCGAAGGCACCGTAGCCGCCGTTGCCGAGCAGCTTGTCGTGGGACACCCGGAGCAGCTCGGAGCCAACGGCGAAGATGCCGGTCCCGCTGAAGCCCTGGATCTTGAAGCCCTTTATCCGCACCCGGCTCACGTAGTCGGTGATCACCCCGGTCATCAAGTTGCCCTGGCCCACGACGCAGATCCCGGTGACCGGCTCGAACTGGTTGCAGAGCGTGTCGCCTGGGCTTGTCGGCTCGAGCAGCCGGACGTGGTTGCCCTTCAGGCGGATGCCGTCCGTTTCGATCTGGAGCGACTCGCGATAGGTGCCGCGGTGGACCTTCACGGTCTCCCCGGGGTCGGCGGCGTCGAGCGCCGCCTGGATCGACTCGCCCTTGTGGACGTGGTGGGTCTTGGCGTACGCCGGCGCGCCGCCGAGCAGGCCGACTAGCGCGACGGCCGCGATGGCGCACAGAGCAACGCGGTAACGAGACACGATCGGCTGCCGGTCGGAGTCGGTTGCAATTCTCTCGAGCACTGCTTGTCCTCCTGTGGTCTTTCTCGCTCTCACGTGTGGTCTTGTATCATACCGATTGTAAATGTGCAAGACCGTGCATATGTCTAGGACGAAGATGCGAAGCGCATATAGCTGATGCGCGGCGGTCGGATAGAACTGCGGGCATGGAGGCCGAGAAGGTCACGCGTCCCCTGCTCCCGTGGCTGGGGCGCGCCTGTCGGCGGCGCGCGAGGAGCGCAGCGTCGTGCAGGTCAAGATCGCGGCGGCGATCGAGGTCAACCAGGCGACGATCGCGCGGTTTGAGGACGGCACCGCGTGGCCGCGGCACCCCGAGGAGGTGCTGATGGCCTACGCGACAGAGCTCGACATGGACGTGCGGCTTTTGTGGCTTCACGCGTTCGTTCTGTGGCTCGAGCACGAGCCGGTCCTCGACACGGAGAGCCAGGAGCAGATTCGGGCCGCGCTCAAACGCCTGCGGATTTCCTAGGGCGGGGCGGCGATCGAGCGGCAAAAACGTGGCGGGGACGTTCCCAGACGCCGTCGCCCTACTCCGACAGCCCGGCGGCTTCGAGCGCTTCGTCTCGCGTTTGGTGGAGTCACCCAGCGCACCACCGGATTGCGCGACTAGCGAGTGCCAGCACTCTGGGTCCTGGCGTTGGTGCGGTAATCGCGTCCCTAGCCCCCTGGCCCCCCTCCTCCTTGCTCATGCGTCGGAGGCGGCGGGCTTGCGTTGCCGTTGCGCCAGCTCGATGAGCAGACCGGAGCCGGAGACGGCGAGGTAGGCACTGATGACGGCGATCGTGACGGGTACTGTCTGTAGGGCGCCGATCTGGGTGGTGATGACGCCGAGCAGGATCAGCGAGAAGGGGGCGCCGACGAGCGATCCCGGGAGGCGGCCAACATCGCTGTGAACGCGAGCCCCTCCGGAAGCCCCGGGATCAGCACGTGGGCGGTGATCCCGGCCGTGACGCCGATGAACAGCATCACGAGGAACGGCCCACCGATGAAGCCGGTGGCCTCACGCAGCGCGAATACCAGGATCTTCGCGATCACGACCGCGATCAACAGACCGGCGCCGAGCGCCGCCCCGTCGTGGATCACGGTCGTGAGCTGATCGGTTCCGGTGAACAGCGTCAGCGGCAACGCCACGCCGACCAGCCCGATTCGAGGGCTTCGGCGTGGCTCGAAACCCGGCACCTCCGCTCCGAGGGGGGCTCAGCCGGAAGCGGTCGCCTCCGCCGCCCGCTTGGACATCTCCTCCGGCGGGATGTCCTGCACATGCGTCGCGACATGCCAGTGGTGTCCAAAGGGATCTTCGAAGCTTCCGGAACGGTCGCCGTAGAACTTGTCTTCGACCCCGCGCAAGGCCTTGGCGCCGCCTTCGATCGCGCGCTCGAAGACGGCGTCGGCATCCTCGACGTAGACATGGAGGGATACGGGAGTGCCGCCCACCGTCTTCGGGCCGATGGCGTCCATCTCGGGGTGCTCGTCGGCGAGCATGATCACGGAGTCGCCCAGATCGAGCTCCGCGTGACCGACCTTGCCGCCGGGTCCTCCCATGCGCATCCGCTCAGTTGCGCCCAGCACGGACGTGTAGAAATCAATCGCGACGGAGGCGCCGTCCACGATCAGGTAGGGGGTTACGCGAGGGTAATCCTTCGGGATTGGGTTGACCATCGGTTGCACCTCCAAGGGTCGGGTGGCTCACGTAGCGTGGTCGGACGCATGGTACGACGGACGATCTTTGTGTCCTCCTGCGACATCGCCTACTCCGACAGCCCGACGGCTTCGAGGGCTTCGGCTTCCTCTTGGAACAGCCGAAGGCGAGTGATCTGCCCGTTCTCGACCGTGTAAACCCACGTGGCGCTCGCGGTCAGTTCGATCCCCTCGCGCCCCCGGAAGTGGGTGGTGTGCGGCAAGACCACTTCGGAGCCCGCCTCCGTGAAGCCGTGCGTCTCCACCTCGGACTTCTCAAATGTCGAGAAGAACTCGTTCAAGAGGCTCTGGTACTCGCTACGACCGCGATAGACACCCTTGAGCGGCCCTCGGGCTCGCGACCAGTCAACTTCCCCATCGGAGCGCCACAAGGCCGACATCGTTCCACCTCTCGGCGGTTCGCTGCTTCGATAGCCCGCCTGATCTCCACGTTCTCCTGCGACATCGCCTACTCCGACAGCCCGGCGGCTTCGAGGGCTTCTTTGGGGTCGAAGAGCTGGTAGCACACGATTAGCCTTCGCATTCCGTGAAGCCGGGAAAGTCCGCTGGGCGACTCGGTACGGCTCCGCTCGCTTGCCACGCGCGCGGAGGCGGCCGATGGCGCAGCACCCGCGATCTCCGCAATCGTCCAGCTCCTCGATCTCGATTCGCATGTCCTCGAACTCGGCCATGAACAAAGGCCTCGTATGTCTCGACGACCACCTCACGTACGCCCCCGCTCGCCCGCTCAGTATCCCGCGCCGGAGGAAGGGAGGCACGCCGTGATCGGTCGCGGCGTATTCGCGCAGCGCCGTGGCACAGTGAGCCGGGAGCGGACTCCAAGAAACGTGGCGCTGTGGACCTTCCCAAACGCCCGGCGCCCTACTCCCGCAGCCCGGCAGCTTCGAGGGCTTCCTCCTCGGTCCGATACATGGTCGCCCGCACGATGCTTCCTCGCGGTACTCGAACAGCGTTCCCGAATCGGAGCTGACCTCGACGCCGCTGCCACGGCCAGTCAACGTGTTCCGGACCCCGACCACGGCCCGGACTCGTCGGCCCAGATGATCCGAAGCACCTCGAAGTTCTCCCGCGCCCTGATCATCAACATCCCGTCGAGAAACGCGCGGAACTCGTCCCGGCCTCGTTAGTGCGGACACTCACGGGCTCCAGCCCGGCCGCTCTCTCGACCACCAGGTCCGGCTGGCGAATTCATCCAAGCGTCCAGTCGCGCGATTGAACGCTCAAAGAGCAATCGTCGCCTCCATGCTCCTCGACAATAGCCCGCTCAGTATCCCGCGCCGGGGGAGGGTTAGCGGAGCGGAGCCTGCCTCTTCGAATACCGCCCCACAGCGGTGATCCAGCCAACAGTCAACGCGGAAACCGAGACCCGCCTCCTTGCAACGACCTGCTCCGGGGGGTTAGGCTCGCCGCGAGAGCAACCGTAAGGAGGTCGGCAATGGCACAGGGGAACATCGATGCGTCACGGCGCATAGTGGAAGCGGGGTTCAACGAGGGAGGGCTCGAGGTCCTCGACGAGCTCTGCGCCGAAGGCTTCGTGAGCCACGACCCGATCGCGGGTGACCAGGATGTCGAAGGCGTGAAGGGAGCGTTCGCCGGTTACCGCGATGCGTTCCCCGACCTCTCGTTCACGATCGACGAGATCTTCGCCGCCGATGACAAGGTGGTGATGCGGTGGACCGCACAGGGCACGTTCCAGAACGAGTTCATGGGACTACAGCCCACTGGCGAGAAGGGCGACCCGGTGCGCGGCATCAGCATCGATCGCTACGACGACGACGGCATGCTCGCCGAAATGTACGCATCGGTGAGACGCGTTGACGTAGAGGGCGTCACGGATCCCCGCCGAGGCGGGGCCCCCGGAGCTAGAGCGCGGCGGCGGGCGCGGGTCCCTCAGTATCCCCGCTCCGAGAGGCGATGCTCGGACTCCACCACCCGGGGGAGGACCCCCGCCGTGCCTTCTGACACCACAGAACCTAGTCGCGACGCCGCCGCGGGCTTCGGGCGCTGATGAAGGACTGCTCACCGGCTGGCACGTTCCGACCACGTCGCATTTGGAGCTGCCGGACGCGGCCCTGGGGCGCCCAGCTGCTCGAGCGTTACCAGCAGGCCTCCGGGCGCGCGATTATCTCTTCCACGGCTTCGGCGACACCCACCTGATCCTGCCGTAGCCGGGGCCGACGCGAAGGAGGGCCATGAACCTCACACCCCACATCGTCGTGACGGACGCCGAGGCCGCTGCAGCCTGGTACGCGGACCCGTCCGGCGCCGAGGAGCGCACTCGCGTGCCGCTTCCGGGCGGCGGCGTGATGACCGTCGAGCTCGTGATCGGCGACTCGAGCCTCCATCGCCAGCGAGATCGCGAGATGCGGAGATCCTCTGCCGCTGACGTTGCGGCACCGCGACCGTGCTAGATCCAGACGGACGACGCCGACGCGCTCTGGAATCGTGCGCTTGCAGCGGGCGCCGAGGTGCGCCATGAGCTCGCCGATCCGTTCTGGTCGAGCTCCAGGTCGGGGTCGTCGAGCCCATTCCGGCCGCTGGACGTCGCCCAGCGCGTACGGTCACCTCCGCGGAGATCGCCGCAGGCGCCGCGAAGGCTTTCGGGGGCACCTGACCAGCCGTAACCGCTCACCGCGCAGGGGTCCCTGGGCATCGGCGACGGTGAACCTGTCCGACGATCCCGAACCGCTGCATCCGTGCTCAAATCCACGTTCTCCTGCGCCATCCGATCAGCACCGCCAGAGGAGCCTGTCTCGTCGGTTAGGAGCTCTGCAAGCGTTCGATCATCCGGAGGCGGCCTATGCGGCGACGTACCCCTTGCCCTTCTTGCGAACCTTGCCCTGGCATCACCGCCTCCGAGATCGCGAAGAAGATGCGCATCCAACCCAACTACGTTTACCGGGTGATGGGCGACCTTCAGAAGCAGGCGCGCTGCTCCTCCGCGCGAGGCGCAGGAGGGGAGCGATGGGCCCGCTACGTCTCTCGCTACGACGCCGCACGGGGTGTACCGTTGATTGCGACGCCGGAGGACACGGCCCTTCGAGTACGACGGAAGTGGAGGAGCGATGTACACAAGCGTGCACCACTACAGCGTCGACGCGGAGCGCGTCGACGAGTTCATGCACCGAGTGGACGAGCAGCTCGCGCGGCGGTTGGAGAAGATGCCCGGCTTCCTCGCCTACCAAGCGATCGACGCGGGCGTGGACAGGGCCGGAGAGGGCACGGTGTTCGCGGTCACGGTCTGCAGCGATCGAGACGCGGCCGAGCGATCGGCCGAGGTCGCGGCGGAGTTCGTGCGCGACGAGCTCGCGGACATGGAGGTCGAGCTTTTCGAATCGGCCACCGGAGCGGTCAGCGTGAACCGCGCCATGTCCCAAGTGCTCGAGGCGGCTCACGCCTAGCCACCGGCTCGGTCGGGGCGGCGGCGCGACCGATCACGACACGATCGCCAGGGTCGAGGTGTGCGGTGGGTGTCGCCTAGGAGGGTTCGGCGAACGGGGGCAGCCGTTACTCGGTCGCGTCCAAAAGGGCCATCCCCCTAGGTGCCAGCTGAAGCTCGGCCACCCGACGGACCAGCTTCCCAGTTTTCATGATCTCAAGCGTCAGTTGCAGCAGAGGCGCTTGGCCGCTGCCCGCTCAGTATCCCGCGCATACCTAGCGCGAAGCGTGCCGCACGCGAGGACGGCTGAGCGCGAGCGCCTACTCCCGTAGCCCGGCGGCTTCGATGGCGGCGGCATGGCTTGGGTACATGCGCGCCCACACGGCGAGCGCATCGCGGAAGCGGCTGAGGTAGCCGGCCTCCGTATCCAGGATGACGCCGCTCCTGAACCGGAGGTGGGCGTGGCCGAGGCCGAGAACGACATCGCCGAGGTCCCGAAGCTCGTCAATACTCGCCTCGAACTCCTCGAAGGTCGCGTGCAGGTTCGCAAACCATTGCCGGAGGCCCTCGTGACCGTGGAAGGACACGCCGCCCTCGACCTCCGCGGAGAGCGGATACCACTCGATCTCGGGGTCAGAGACCTCCACCATCGGCTCGACGTCGCCCCGGTTGTAGGCCGAAAGTGCGTGCTTGAAGGTGTCGACGTTCTCCTGCGACATCGCCTACTCCGACAGCCCGAGGGTTTCGAGCGCCTCCTTGTGATTCCAAAAGAAGTGTTCGTCGTCCACCGACGCGACTGGATCCCGGTCGGCCCTCGCCCGATCCAGCCGACTCTCCGCAAACTTCGATTTTCGCTCCAGCTCGCGGAGGCGGCTGGCGCTGGTCAGTCGCGGACCGTATGCCCTTGCCCGGTAGAGCTCGTAACGCTCACGGGCATACCGCGCCTCCGCCTCGAGCATGACGAGGCTACGCTCCCGGCGCTCGCGCTCGACGCTCGCGCGGGATGCGCTCATCGGCTGGTAACCGGGCGCGGCGCTCGCAGGTTGCTCGCAGGTTGCATTGCCCCACGTGTTCGGTGAACGCGGACGACCTCGTCCAAGACGCGGGCGCTGTTGCCGGACTTCCGCGCGTAACCGCGCACCCTCTTGATCTCCTTTGCCTGCCTGGCGCCGAGGCGCTCGTAGCGGGCAAACGGGAGCTGAGCTTCGTCGGCCGAATTGGCTTGCGCGTCGCCGCCGGAAAACTCTGCAGCGCCGGCGGTAGCGGCGCTGCCAGAGGCCCGATCACGGACGACGCTCGAGATCATCATTTCCTCGTCTTTTGTCCTGGTCCTTCCGGCACTGATCCCTTCGGCATCGGCGATGGGTCAGGGATGGGCGACGCGGGGGGCATCGGTGACGCCGGCGGAAACCCGGAACGCGGGGCCGGTATCGGCGATCGAGAGGCGGTGTCGGTTGCG
>CAVWOU010000007.1:0-20173 GCA_963756745.1 uncultured Thermoleophilia bacterium | reverse complement strand
ACGATGCGGTCGAGCGGGTGGTACGACGGGTGCTGTTCCGGCGGCGGCGATCCGGGCCGACGGATCGGCGGGCTGGTCGAGCCGCGGGCTCGCCCTCGGTTGCGATATCGCGATCCTCAACCTCACCTCCTTCGCGACTGCCGCGCTGGTGGCCGTCGCTGCCTCCGTCTTCCTACCGGATCCGAGCGGGGTGTCTACGCCGGCGCTCGTGGTGAGTACCGGAGTCTGGTTGACCGCGGGCGCAGCCTACCTGCTCACATTCTGGGCGCTCGCGGGCCAGACTCCCGGGATGCGATTTCTGGGCGTGGTGATCACTGCCGACGGGTACGCACGGATCGGGTTCCGTCGGGCGGCGCGCCGCCTGGCGGGGAGCGTGCTGCAGCTGGATCCCGTTCGGGCTGGGGTTCATCGGCATCCTGCTTGGCGACAGGCGCCGCGGGCTCCAGGACGTGATCGCGGGAACCGAGGTCGGTACGTCGAACCCCAACGACGTAGCGGCCGCACGCTGCGACCGCTCGCTGATCCCCCACGGTGGCGGCTGACCTTCGCTCCCGGGTCGCGCGGCTCGACTGGGACGCGATCGAGCGATCGCTCGACGCTGACGGCTTCGCGCGCACCGGTCGGGTGCTGAGCGCGTCCGAGTGCGGCCGGCTCGCCGGGCTTTACGAGCAGAAGCGGCGCTTCCGCAGCCGCGTGGTCATGGAACGGCTCGGGTTTGGGCGCGGCGAGTACAAGTACTTCAAGCGACCCCTCCCGCGGCCCGTCCAGGCGCTGCGGACGAACCTCTATCCGCGCCTCGCCCCGATCGCGCAGCGGTGGTCGCGAGAGCTGGGCGGGCGCCGGCGCTACCCGCCGACGCTGGGCGGCTTCCTCGAGCGGTGCGCGAAGAGCGGGCAGACCAAACCCACGCCTCTCATGCTCCGCTATGGGCCGGGTGACTACAACCGCCTCCACCAAGACATCTATGGCGAGGTCGCGTTCCCGTTCCAGTTCCTCTGCGTGCTGAGCCGCAGGGAGGAGTACGAGGGCGGGGAGTTCCTGCTCGTCGAGCAGGCGCCTCGCGCGCAGTCGAAGGGGACGGCGATCGTGCTCGGTCGGGGCGAGGGCCTGATCTTCACCACCCGCGAGCGCCCCGTGGAGGGAAAGCGCGGCCACTACCGGGTCAACATGCGCCACGGGATGAGCCGCGTGAACGCAGGCAAGCGGGTGGCGCTCGGCGTGATCTTCCACGACGGCAACTGACGCACGCCGCGGGATGACGGCAACTATCCTCGTCTAATGTGAGCGCGAGGCTCTATAAGGGTGTGGGCGGGCGGGGAATGTAGTTTTGGGCCGAGCGCGAACACCTGATGTGGAGTGCCCCTCGTGCGGCAACCGCAACCGGCAGGGCGCGAGGTTCTGTGACAGCTGCGGTGCGCCACTCGAGGCGGCGCCAGAGGACGCCGCCACGCACGAGCCGTCGTCGGATCTCCCGACGTCGTTTGCCGACGGTCGCTACCGCGTGCAGCGCTTCCTCGGCGAGCGGGGGCGCAAACGCGTCTATCTGGCTCGCGACACCGCCGAGGACCGCGACGTGGCGCTCGCGGTGTTCGAGACCGAGGGCGTCGAGGAGACCGTGCTCGCGACCTCGAGGCGCGAGGTGCAGGCGATGCGGCGGCTCGGCGATCACCCGCACGTCGTGCCGGTCCTCGACACGGGCGAGGAGGACGGCCGTCCTTACATCGCGAGTCGCTACATGCCTGGCGGAGACGTCGAGACGGTGCTCGACGGCGCCGAGGATCGACGGCTCCCCGTCGAGCGGGCGCTCGCGATCGCCGCCGACGTGTGCCGGGCACTCGAGCACGCGCACGCGCGCGGGATCGTCCACCGCGACCTGAAGCCCGCCAACGTGTGGCTCGCCGAGGACGGCGCGGCCCGGCTCGGCGACTTCGGACTCGCCGCGACCGGTCAACGCTCGCAGGCGACTATGGAGGGGATGCTCGTCGGGACGGTCGCGTACCTCCCTCCGGAGCAGGCGCTCGGACGGACATCCGACGCACGCGCCGATCTGTACTCGCTCGGTGCGCTGCTGTACGAGATGCTGACCGGGCAGCCGCCGTTCCCGGGCGACGACGCGGTGGCGATCATCAGCCAGCATCTCAACGCGACGCCGGTGCCGCCATCGTCCCGCGACGCCCCTGGCGTGAGCCCAGCGCTCGACGAGTTGGTCCTGCAGCTGCTTGCCAAGTCGCCGGGCGAGCGGCCCGAGAGCGCCCGCGCCGTGCGGCGCGAGCTGGAGAGCGTGGCGAGCGCACCCGCTGACGCCGAGGAAGAGGAAGCGGAGGGTGAGGAGAACCCGCTTGATCGCCTCGCCGGCGGGGTGTTCGTGGGTCGCGAGGCCGAGCTCGAGCAGCTTCGCGAGGCGCTCAACGGCACGCTGGCCGGCCGCGGCGGCCTGCTGCTGCTGGTCGGCGAGCCGGGAATCGGCAAGACGCGCACCGCGGAGGAGCTCGCGACCTACGCGCGGGTCCGCGGCGCCAACGTCCACTGGGGACGCTCGCACGAGGGCGAGGGCGCGCCGGCGTACTGGCCGTGGGCCCAAGCCATCCGCTCGTACGTCCGCGAGGCCGATCCGGTAGCCCTCGCGTGGGAGCTCGGTCAGGGGGCCGGGGAGGTGGCGCACCTCGTGCCGGAGGTCCGCGAACGCCTCCAGGACGTTTCCGAGGCGCCGGCGCTCGACTCCGACGAGGCGCGGTTCCGGCTCTTCGACTCGATCACCACCTTCCTCGTGGGCGCATCCCGGTCGCGGCCGCTGGTCGTGATCCTCGACGACCTGCACTGGGCCGACGAGCCCTCGCTGCTCCTGCTCAAGTTCGTCGCCCGGCAGGCGAGCGACTCGGGCCTGCTCGTGGTCGGGACGTATCGGGACGTGGAGCTGGGTCGCCACCATCCGCTCGCCCGCACGCTCGCCGAGCTCGCGGAGATCCAGGGCAGCAGGCGAGTCCCACTGCGCGGTCTGGACACCGAGGCGGTCGAGCGCTTCATCGAGATGACCGCCGGGATCGAGCCGCCCCCCGGGCTCGCCGAGGCGGTGCACGACCAGACCGAGGGCAACCCGTTCTTCGTAACCGAGGTCGTCCGGTTGATGGCCAGCGAGGGGAGCCTCGAGGGCCCCGGCGCGGGCGGCTGGGAGCTCGCGATTCCCCAGGGGGTGCGCGAGGTCGTGGGGCGGAGGCTGGACCGGCTGTCCGAGGAGGCAAACGAGGTCTTGACGCTGGCGGCGGCCGTCGGCCGCGAGTTCAACCTCGACGTGCTCGAGGGCCTGAACGGCAAGCCGCGCGAGGAGATTGTCGACGCGATCGAGCAGGCGATCGAGAGCCAGGTGGTCTCCGAGGCGCCACCCTCGCAGGGAGGCTACTGCTTCTCGCACGCGCTCGTCCGCGAGACCCTGTACGCGGAGCTCACCGGACCCCGCCGGGTGGAGCTCCACCGCCGTATCGGCGAGTCGCTCGAGCGGATCTTCGAGGCGGACCCGGATCCCCCGGTGGCCGAGCTCGCCCACCACTTCATCGTCGCGGCGCCGGCGGGGGAAGCCGACAAGGCGATCGCGTACGCCGAGCGGGCCGCCCGGCGAGCCTCGGACCAGCTCGCGCACGAGGACGCCGCCACGCACTACGAGCGGGCGCTCGAGGTGCTGGACTTCGCGCCGAGGTCCGATCCGGAACGGCGCCTGGCATTGCTACTCGAGCTCGGCGAGGCGCAGCGACGGGCCGGGCGGTTCGTCGCCGGCCGCGAGAGCTTCGAGGCCGCGGCGGCGACGGCGCGCGAGCTCGGCGACTCCGAGTCCCTCGCGCGGGCGGCGCTCGGCATGAGCGCGCTTTCGGAGGTCGGACGCCTCGACGAGACGATCGTGGAAGTGATCGAGGAGTCGCTGGCGGCCCTCGGCGACGAGGACAGCGTGACGCGGGTCGAGCTGCTCGGTGGCCTGTCGCAGGAGCTCGTGTGGCGTGACCCCCAGGGCGAGGCGGCTCCGCTCACCCGCGAGGCGGTCGCGATCGCGCGCCGGCTTGGCGACCCGCGCACGCTGGCGGCTGCGCTCGCGCGCGAGATGTTCCTCATGATCGCGACCCCGGAGGCGATGCGCCAGCGGCTCGGGAATACAGACGAGATGCTGGAGCTCGCGGAGAGGGCGGGCGATCGCGAGCTCGCCGTGCGCGGACACGTGTACCGCATGCTCGCGCTTCTCGACGTGGGCGACGTCGCGCGCGCCGATGTCGAGCTCGACACCTACTCCCGCCTCGCCGAGGAGCTCCGGATGCCGCAGCACCTGTGGCACGTGCCCCTGTTGCGGGGCATGCGGGCGAGCATGGATGGTCGCTTCGCGGACGCGGAGCGGCTCGCCGATGAGGCGAGGCGGGGGGGCGAGCGCGCGCAGGAGCCGCTGTCGGCCCAGCTGTATGCGCTCCAGATGTCGGTCTTGCGGCGACACCAGGGGCGGGTCGAGGAGATGATTCCGGCGGTGCGCGAGATGGCCCAGCGCTACCCCGCGATACGCGCCTGGCGCCTCGCCCTCGTCAGCTTCCTCGCGGACGCCGGACGGCTGGAGGAGACGCGCACGGAGTTCGAGCGCCTGGCCGCGCACGACTTCAACGACATCCCGCTCGACGCCCAGTGGTTGACCGCAATGACGCGAATCGCGGACGCCTGCGCACATCTCGGCGACGCGCAGCGCGCCGCACTTCTATACGAAAAGCTCGCCCCCTTTGCCGACTACGCGGTGGTGGCGGGGCGCGCAGCGTCAATGAACGGGCCGGTGTCCTCGTACCTGGGAAGGCTGGCAACGACCCTTGGCCGGATCGACGACGCGATACGGCACCTGGAGCACGGGCTCGAGCTCGGAAGACGGATGGGCGACAGGCCGTTCGCCACCGAAGCAGCGCACTACCTCGCCGTCGCGCTGCTCGAGCGTGGCGCCACCGGAGATCGCGAGCGGGCGCTCGAGCTGCTCACCCGCTGTCTCGACTCAGCTCAGGAGATGGGAATGCGGCTGGTGATCGAGCGGGCCCTGGCGCTACGCCTCGAGGCACAGGGCCTGGCGACGGTCGACGTGACGACTTCGATCGACACCGTGATCTCGGCGGTGGAGAGCGAGCGCCCCGACATCCGCTCGTTCGCGGCGCCCGACGGCACCGTCACGATCCTGTTCAGCGACATCGAGAACTCCACCCTGATGACCGAGCGGCTGGGCGATGAGCGCTGGCTCGACGTCCTGCGCGCCCACAACGCCGTGTTCCGCGAGCACGTCCGAGCGCACGACGGCTACGAGGTCAAGAACCAGGGAGACGGGTTCATGCTCGTGTTCTCCGACCCGCGAAGGGCGCTCGAGTGTGCCGTCGCGATCCAGTCCGCGCTCGCCGAGCTGGAGGTCGCCGAGAGCGAGCGGGTGCGGGTTCGGATGGGCCTCCACACGGGTGAGGCGATCCGCGAGGAAGGGGACTTCTTCGGGCGCAGCGTGATCCTCGCGGCGCGGATCGCCGCCCAGGCCGCGGGCGGCGAGATCCTCGTTTCGTCGGTCCTCAAGGAGCGCTGCGACGACGGCGAGCTGTCATTCGAGTCGGGGCGGGACGTCGAGCTGAAGGGCCTCGCGGGCACGCACGAGGTCTTCAGCGCCCGCTGGGAGCCCGAGCCGGCCGAAGCCGGTTGAGCCTACCCGGCGTCCGCGGCTCGCTCGAGGATCGCGCGGGCCTGGTGCGGCTCGCCGACGAGCGCCTCTGCGTGGCCGGTCCACACTGTCCGCGGCTCGAGCGCGGCGAGCTTGCGGACGCTGGCAACGGCGGTCGCGTGGTCCAGGTTGAACACGTGGGCCGGGACCGACGGGTGGTCCGCGCTTCGAAGCCGCATCGAGTCGACAAGGTAGAACGTGTCGCTGACGAGCGCGAGGCGGTCGCGCTCGCGCCACAGCCCGATCTGGCCCGGGGCGTGGCCCGGGAAGTGGATCACCCGGAACCCGCCGATCTCGTCGCCCTCCTCGACGGTGTCGGCGATCTTCACGGGCCCCCCGTCCCAGTTGCTGAGCAACCAGGGGTACAGGCGGCGGCTATACCAGATCGGGATCTGGTCGATCTTGAAGTAGTGGTAACCGCCGTCGCCCTGGGCGTCGGCCACCTCGTCCGGGTGGCAGAGGACCGGCGCTCCCAGCCCGGGCGCCGTTCCGCGGTGGTCGGCGTGGCTGTGGCCGAGCACCACGCGCGTCAGGCCTCCAAGCCGTTTGGCGGCCTCGGCGGCGCTCTCGGTCATCGCCTCGGTGCCGGCGTCGAACTGGAGCACCCCGCCGTCGTCCTCGATGAAGTAGATGTTCATCGCCCTGCGCAGATCCCCGGCGTGGCGCCACACACCGTCGGCGATCCGCTCGGTCGTGGGCGTGAGCGGGTTGAGCGGCACGGCGCTTAGTCTATGCGCGTGCCTGAGGACGCACGGCTGTACCGGCTCGGGTGCGGGGCGGCGCTTATCGTCGGCCCGGCGCTGTTCTTCCTCGACAACGTGATCCACCCCGAGGAGTTCTCGCGCGGGAACGAGGCGCAGCAGCTCGCGGCGATCGCCGCGGAGGCGGATCAGTGGCAGATCGCCCACATGGTCGGGTTCCTGAGCCTGATCGTGTTCGCCGCCGCCCTGCTGGGCCTCGCGTACTTCGTCCGCGGCCACAACCCTCGGCTCGGCCTTGCCGCCGGCGCGGCGGGCGTCGTGGGGCTGATGGGCCTCGCGTTCGCGTTCGCGCTCGACGGGTTCACGTGGGGAGTGCTCGGCGAGGTCTACGGGCGCCCCGGGACGGACCGCGCAACGGTCGAGCTCGCCCTCCACGAGATCCAGCAGTCGGGGTGGGCGGCGCCCTACTACCTGCTCACCGGGCTGTGGGGCGGCGCTTTCATCGCGCTCGCGTGGGGCGCCGCGCGGGCCGGGGCGCTCGCCACGGTGCCCGCGGTTCTCCTCGCCCTGGCGACGATCGCCGTCGCGCTCGAGGGCGTAATCCAGGACAACACGTACTTCATCCTCAGCTCGGCCCTTCTGCTGCTCGCCGGCTCCTGGGCCGGGTTCGCGATCCTCCGACTCAGCGACGCCGAGTTCGCCGCCGGGAGGGCGTGACGGTGCCGGCCGTGTGGACCATCACGATGGCGCTCCTGATCGCATGCCTGATCGCATCGATCGTGATCGCCACGATCAAGCTGACCTGATGGGGTGAGTCACCGCGGGGCGGGATAGTATGGCTGCGATTTCCAGACAGGAGGAGTTGATCTGATGTTCGGGCGCATCGTGGTGGGGACCGACGGCTCGGATACGGCGGCGAGCGCCGTCCGGGAGGCGATCGACATCGCGAAGCTGGCCGGAGCCACGCTCGAGATCGTCAGCGCGTTCGAGCCGATCTCCCGCGAGCGGCTCCGAGACGAGGCGGCCGAGATCCCGGGCGACGTCCAGTACACCGTCAACCCGCGAGAGGACGTGAACCTGATCCTCGACACCGCCGCAGGCGAGGCGAAGCGTGAGGACGTCGAGGTGCTGACGCACCCGCGCGAGGGAGACCCGGCGGACGCGATCCTCGACGTCGCCGAGGAGACCGGCGCCGACCTGATCGTGGTCGGCAACAAGGGGATGACCGGCGCAAAGCGCTTCCTGCTCGGCAGCGTGCCGAACAAGATCTCCCATCACGCCCCGTGTGACGTATTGATCGCGCGTACGACCTAGGGCGCGGTGGCAGCCGCAGCGTCGATCAACCCGGCGCCGTAAAGCTGGGGGTCTGCGAGGCCGCCCTCGCGGCGGGCCGTGAACGCCAGCCGCGCCTCCACCTGCTGGGGAGTCGGCGCGCGCCCGAGCTGCTCGCGAAGCGCCGCCCACACGAGCGCCGCGGCGCCGGCGACGTGGGCCGAGGCCATCGAGGTGCCCTCGTAGTGGGGGTAGTCGAAGCTGGTGAACTCGCCCGACGCCGTGTTGGTGAGGGTGAGCTGGACGATCCCGCGCGCGCTCGCCGCGGGCCTGCACTGCGGCCCTGCCTGAAACGCATCGGCCCCTCCGCCCGGCGCGACGATGTCGAGCCCTTCTCCGAAGTTCGAGTAGTCGGCGAGGCAGCCCCGCACCGTCGTCGCCCCTGTGGCGAACACGTTCGGCGCGCGTCCCGGGTACTCGACCTCGGGGGCGCCCGAGAAGCCGCCGTTCCCCGCCGCGCCCACGATCACGGCTCCCTTGGCACGGGCTCTGTTGATCGCTTCGCAGACGCTGGGAACGTCCTTGCAGCTGTTCACGTTGCGCGGGAACTCGAGGCTGAGGTTGATCACATCGACGCCGCGCTTGAAGCCCCACCGGATTCCGCGCGCCACGTCCGCCGACCCGCCGACGCCGTTCTCGTCGAGGACCCGCGCGACGATCAGCTTCGCGCGGTAGGCCAGCCCGGTGACGAACCGCCCGTTGTTGGTGCGCTCGCCGATCGTCGAGGCCACGTGCGTCCCGTGGCCGTTCTCATCGAGCGGGATCTTGTCGTCCTCGACGAAGTCGCGACCCTGTCCGAACTGGCCCCGTTTGAGGTCGGGGCTTCGCTGGAAGCGCTCGCCCCGGCTGCGGAGCGCGACACCGGTGTCGACCACGGCTATCTTCGCTCCCTTGGCGCCGGGCCGGCCCGCAGTGATCAGGTTCCTCCACGCCCCGGGAGCGTCGATTCCGCCGAACGCCTCCGGCCTGCTGTCGGGGTTGTCGCCGCACTCGTTTCCGCACGGCAGGAAGTTCCACTGGAGCTGCTGCCAGCCGGCCGGCGGGCCCTCGCGCTCGCCCGGGTCGTTCGGAATCCACGCCGGGCCCGAAGCCCGGGCGACGTAGTTGGGCACCGCCCACCTCACGTGGGGGTTTCGCTCGAGTGTGCGCGAGGTCGAGCGAACGCCCACGCCGGCCGGGAGCTCGACCTCGCGCTGAGGCTCGCCGCGAAACCGCACCAGGACTTCGCCGGGGACGAACGTGCCGGCACGCGCTGGACTCGCCTCGCCGGTCGATGCGACCACCTCGTCCACGGCGAGACCGGCGAGCGCCGCGGCGCCCGCTGCGCAGACCACCCCGGCAAGCGCGATGGTCGCCGCCATCGGAGATGGTCGGTGTGATCGTGTCATCTGGTCTCGCTAAGCCCTGCGTCCGGCCGGCGCGGTCCCGTGGGCCCCGTTAACGATCCCTGGCGCCAGGACCTACGCCCCTAACACTAGGCGAGGCGCTAAGTTGCCGCCCGCGTGGGCGTCGATCACTTCTTTGGTCGCGATGAGCACTTCATGCGCCTCGCGCTGCGCGAGGCGGAGGGTGCCGTCGAGCACGGCGACGTGCCGATCGGCGCCGTTATGGTCCGCGAGGGCGAGGTGCTCGCCGCGGCCGGCAACGAGCGCGAGCGGCGCGGCGACCCGACGGCGCACGCCGAGGTGCTGGCGCTGCGTGAGGCGTCGCAGAAGCTGGGAGGGTGGCGAATCCCGGACTCCGTCCTGTACGTGACGCTCGAGCCGTGCGTGATGTGCGCGGGCGCGATCGTGCTCGCGCGGGTTCCGCGCGTCGTGTACGGCGCCGCCGACACGAAGGCGGGGGCGGCGGGAAGCGTGCTCGACGTGCTCGGCGAGCCGCGGCTGAACCACAGGCCACGGGTCGACGCGGGCCTGCTCGCCGCCGAGTCCTCGGCGATGCTGGAGTCCTTCTTCGGCGCCCGCCGCTAGGCGACGGCCCGCTCGAGCGTGCTCGAGTACGTCACCGGGTAGGGCGGCACCTCGTCCTCGGGCGGACGCAGCGCGGCGGGGAGGGCGGCGAGCTGGGCGGCGGTCCGCTCTCGGATCTCGTCTAGGGCCTCCTCGCGGACGATCTCGCCCTCGCGCATGAAGGCGGTGAGAAGCGGCTCGCCGCCCGGCTTCTCGCCCTCGGCGGCGATCACGTCGCCGGTCATGGTTCCATTCGCGTAGGAGCGGAACACCTGCTTCGGCCCGGGATGGGTTGCCTTGTCGGGAGAGCGCTTCCACACTCCCCGCCACCCGCTCGGGCCGCGGTCGGCGACGAGCTTGTACACCCCGTTAACCACCGGCGAGTCGCGGCTCGTGCCGAGCTCGGTCCCGACCCCCCACGTGTCGATCGGAGCGCCGGCCTCCACGAGCGCGGTGATGCGGTGCTCCTCGAGATCGCCGGAGGCGACTATCCGGGTCTCCGACATCCCCGCGTCGTCGAGGATCCTCCGCGCCTCCCGCGACAGCTCGAGCAGGTCGCCCGAATCCAGCCGCACGCCCCGCAGCGGCACCCCGGTGTCTCGCGAGGCGGCGATCGCGTGGCGGACGCCCTCGAGCGTGTCGTACGTGTCGACGAGGATCACCGCGCCCTCGGGGAAGTCCTCCATGAACGCCGTGTAGGCGTCGCGCTCGTGCTCGAACGACATCACGTACGAGTGGGCCATCGTTCCGACGGGGCGCAGGCCGTAGCGCATCGCGGCGGCGACGTTCGACGTGCCGCCGCATCCCGCGACCGCCGCGGAGCGGGCGACCTTCATCGCCGCGTCGATGCCGTGGTCGCGTCGCGGCGAGAAGTCGATCACGGAGTCGCCGGCGCCGGGCTCGCCCCCGCCAGCCGCGAGCACGATGCGAGCGGACTTGGTCGCGACCATGGTCTGGAAGTTGATCTGGTTGAGCAGCAGGGTCTCGAGGATCTGGGCCTCGATCCGCGGCCCGGTGACGCGGAGCAGCGGCTCGTTCGCGAAGCACACCGTTCCCTCGGCGATCGCGTCGATGTCGCCGGAGAACCGGAACCCCGACAGGTAGGAGAGGAACTCCTCGTCGAAGCCGAGCGAGCCGAGATAGTCGAGCTCAACCTTGCGGAAGCGAAGCGCACGCACGAGCCGCAGCGCGGGGCCGAGCCCCGCCGCGAGCAGCCACGTCCGGTGGACCGGGAGCCTGCGCGCGAAGAGCTCGAAGATCGCCGGCTGGTTCATGCCGCGCTGGTGGTAGCTCGCCGCCATCGCGAGCTCGTACTGATCGGTCAGCAGGCCGGTCTCGGCGGGGGTGAGTAGACCCGGGTCGTTGACATCCGGCACGGCCGCAAGCCTACGTCGGCCATGGAAGGGGCGAGCGCACCGAAGGGTGTCGCGTCGCGCTACGAGCGCGGCAGCGAGGAGTTCACGCGCACGCTGGCGCTCTCGGACGGCGTGTTCGCGATCGCGATGACGCTGCTGGTGGTGGGGATCGCGCTTCCGACGCTCGACCGTGCCGGCAGCGCCAGCGAGATGCTCGATGCGCTGAACGATCTCAGCGGGAGCTTCATCAGCTTCTTCATCAGCTTCGCGGTGATCGCGCGCTACTGGGCCGCTCACCAGGAGCAGTTCTCGATGCTGGCGCGCATGGACCGCGGCTTCGTCGGCCTCAACCTCGTCTACCTGGCGTTCATCGCACTGCTGCCGTTCCCCACCGACCTGCTGGGCAACTACTTCGAGAACCCGATCTCGATCACCGTCTACGCCACCAACGTCGCGATCATCAGTGGGATGGAGGTGGTGCTGTTACGCAAGGCCTACCGCGCCGACCTGCTCGCCCACTCGATGCCCGAGGATGTCTATCGCTGGGGTGTGATCGGCGCGTCGTCGCCGGTGGCCATCTTCATGCTCTCGATCCCCGTCGCCTTCGTGAGCACGACGGCAGCGGCGGCAGTGTGGTTCCTGAGCGTTCCGGTCGGCGTGGCCCTTCACCGCCTCGAGCCCACCGAGGCTGAAGAATACTTCCGCTAGTCGCCAGCGGAGAGGGTGGGATTCGAACCCACGAGGCAGCTAGCGCCGCCCACGCGATTTCCAGTCGCGCTCCTTAAGCCACTCGGACACCTCTCCGAGGGCGCCTAGGTTACGCGAGGGCAGGAGCGTCGGGCAGGCGTTCGAGCGCCGCCGCCATGTCCTCCTCCGAGAACTCGAGGTCGGTGAGCTCGCCGGCGAGAAAGGCCTCATAGGCCGACATGTCGAAGTGGCCGTGCCCCGAGAGCCCGACCAGGATCACCCGCTCCTCGCCGGCCTGCTTGGCCTCCTCCGCCTCGTCGAATGCCGCGCGAAGCGCGTGCGCGGGCTCCGGCCCCGGGATGATTCCCTCGACCCGGGCGAACCGCAGCGCGGCGTCGAAGGCGGCGGTCTGCTGGATCGCCTTCGCCTCGATCACGCCCTCCTTCACGAGCCCCGACAGGCTCGGCGCGTCGCCGTGATAACGCAGCCCGCCCGCGTGGACGGGCGGCGGGACGAAGTCGTGCCCGAGCGTGTACATGGGCAGCAGCGGCGTCATCCCGACGGTGTCGCCGAAGTCGTACCGGTACGCGCCGCGTGTGAGTGTGGGGCACGCGGCGGGCTCAGCGGCGACGAACCGGGTCGCTAACTCCTCGCGCATGTTGCGACGCACGAACGGGTAGCTCAGCCCCGCGAAGTTCGACCCGCCCCCGACGCACCCGACGACCACGTCCGGGTACTCGCCGGCGAGCTCGTGCTGGCGCAGGCACTCCTGCCCGATCACCGTCTGGTGCAGGCACACGTGGTTGAGCACCGAGCCGAGCGAGTAGTTCGTGTCATCGCTGGCGGCGGCGACCTGCACCGCCTCGGAGATCGCGATCCCGAGCGAGCCCGAGGTGTGCTCGGCCTGCGAGCGCCCCGCCTCCGTGAGCTCCGATGGACTCCGGTGCACGGTCGCCCCCCAGGTCTCCATCATCACCCGCCGGTACGGCTTCTGGTCGTAGGAGATCCCAACCATGAACACCTCGCACTCGAGGTCGAAGAACCCGCACCCGAGCGCGAGCGCGGAGCCCCACTGGCCGGCTCCGGTCTCGGTCGCGAGCTTGCGAACGCCCTCCTGCTTGTTGTAGAAGGCCTGCGCGACCGCAGTGTTCGGCTTGTGCGAGCCCGCTGGCGAGACCCCCTCGTACTTGTAGTAGATGTGGGCGGGGGTGTCGAGTGCGCGCTCCAGCCGGTGCGCGCGGTAGAGCGGCGTCGGACGCCATAGCCGGTACGCGTCGCGGACCTCGTCTGGGATCGGGATCTCCGGCTCGGTCGAGACCTCCTGCTCGATCAGCCCCATCGGGAAGATCGGCGCCAGATCATCGGGGCCGACGGGCTCCTGGGTAGCGGGGTGAAGCGGCGGTGCGGGCGGCCCGGGCAGGTCGGGGAGCAGGTTGACCCAGACCTCGGGGATCTCGGACTCGGGCAGCTCGAACTTCGTCGGCTCGGCCATCGTCGCGATTCTAAGCCCGGTGAGCGCGCGGCAACCGGTAGGTCCTCGAGGCGTCGATCTTCATCACGGTCTCCGTGCTCCGGTGGGATCCCGGGTGACCTGGGCCATCAAAGGAGAAGTCTGCCGCTCGCCCCTAACATCCGGGCGATGCCGGCCGACGGGACCTGGAACGTCTACCTCTCCGGCGAGATCCACTCGGACTGGCGCGAGCGGATCGCGGATGGCATCCGCGATGCCGGGCTGGACGTGAGCCTGATGGCGCCGGTCACCGACCATTCGGCCTCGGACGACGTCGGCGTCGACGTCCTCGGCCCCGAGCAGAGCGGGTTCTGGAAGGACCACAAGGGCGCCGGCGTCAACGCCGTCCGCACCCAGACGCTGCTGCGCAAGGCCGACGTCGTGGTAGTGCGGTTCGGCGACAAGTACCGGCAGTGGAACGCCGCGTTCGAGGCCGGCTTCGCCGCGGCGCTCGGGAAGCCGATCGTCACCCTGCACGACGCCGACCTCACGCACGCGCTCAAGGAAGTCGACCGCGCTGCCATGGCGACCGCCGAGACACCGGAGCAGGTGGTCGAGATCCTGCGCTACGCGACGGCCAAGCTGTAGCGCCGCTGACCCGCAGGACCCGGCCTGCCAGGCGCTAGCCTAAAAACGCCATTCCGGAGGGGTGGCAGAGTGGTTGAATGCGGCGGTCTCGAAAACCGTTAGGCGTCGATTTGGGTCCTCGAGGGTTCGAATCCCTCCCCCTCCGCTCATAGACCCAGATTCCGCTTGTTGATGCGGTAAACGGCACCGATCACATCTCGCACAGGGTGCCAGTAACCGCTGAAGCCCGCTGAAAGCCGCCTGAGAAGGTGCGGGACTGGCACTCAACTGGCACCCGGCAACTCGGACGACGGCGGCGGTTTCAGCGTCGCAGCTCGCCACGCCGGAATTATCCTCCTTCGCTAGAGCCGAGCCCACGGCGTTGCTCGTCCTTCGCCGTTAGGCGCTCCGGTGTAGTCCGCGACGCCGCAGCGTCTTATCCGAGGCGCGTCCATTGGCTGCCCCGAGGCAGGGCGGCTCGCCTGATGCGACGGTCGCTTCCCCAAGTCGCGCGAAGCGACAGCGATGGGCAACCACCGAATGCGAACGCCTACGGCGCCACGGTACGCGCGCTGCGCGCCGCTTCGAGCCCCCAGCTGACGATTCGCTCCGGGTGGATCCGGATCAGAGGCGTCGGCAGCGCGATCGCCTCGCCGCGCCCTCGGATCTCGATCCCGCGCGGGCGCCACGGGTCTGTGCTTGCTAGATCGTCGATGACGATCGCGGCTCGCCCGGATCGGGCCACGTCGCGAAACTTCTTCGACCGCTCGAGCTCGCGGCCCCCGACATCGATCGTGTCGCGCGCCGCGTTGTAGATCCATCCGACCGGGACCACGTGCGGCGTGCCGTCCGCGCCGACCGTCGCGATCCGTCCGAGTTGCAGGCCGCCGGACAGGTACTCCAGCTCGGCCTCCCGGAAGACGCTCATCGCCGCGATCCCGCGCCGCTTTGAGGCGCGACCCAGTCACCGGAAGAGCGCGTCAGTTCGGTCGCGGCGCATGCGTGCCCGTGATCGTCGCTGGGGCACACGGAGCAACGGTCACCCATGCGCGTGCACCGTACCGGCGATCCATGCCGAGCGCGCATTCAGGCGCGCACACGGACGCGGGCGAGGCGTAGGACGACTAGCACGACGCAATGGCGCCTCACGTGGCGCTGCCGTTCGCGCACAGGAGTAAGGGTTTCGCAACGCCGCGGGTATGACGGCAGTGGCTCGATACTCGGACCTCCACGTCAAGGTCCACGCGTCGAGGATCAGCCTGCAGTCGCGAGCCGAGCCGTCTGCAGCTAACGGGTCAGGACGCGATCGATCTCAAACTTCGTCGGCCACGCGATTGTTTCGGCCGCGACGTACAGGCCCAGGGCGTAGACGATGGTCGCCAGCCCGAACGGCCCTCCCATGTCGGGCGGCCGCTCTTCGAGCTGGACTCGCGTGTGTGGTCCATCGAGGTCGACCGTCACCGGGGTGAGCCCGAGGTTCGTCGGATGAGCAATCGCACTGGGGCGTCGGTAGGCGGCCGCATAAAGACCGCGGAACGAGGTTGGAGTCGTTGAGTCGCGGAGGCCGGTGATCCTGCTGGCCCAGTGGGCGTCAGCGGCCTGGGCGCGGTCGAGCAAGACGGGCATGCCTTGAGGCAGGGCGGCGACCGTTTCCTCGAGCTCCTTGCGCCGGTCGTCGTCAAGGATCTTGACGCCGACCGTGCGGCAGTCGTCGTCCGCGCGCAGCCGTGACTCGCAGTCCGACCTCAGCCAGCGCCGCATTCGCTCCTCGCCCGGCTTGGCGGCCAGCCAAGCAAAGGTCGCCACATGCTCGTAAAGGCTGCGCAGGAGCGTGTCGGCGTCGGCCTCCCGCGCGAGCGGCACGAGCGCGAGAATCGCCTCCAGGCTCCCCGTCGCTCGGGCGATCAGCGCCGGACCGACAAGTGGCCAGGCGTCGGCTGGCCCGTGAACAAGAACATCCAATGGCAGGTACGGCCGAACGAGCGCGGTCAAGGCTCGCCCTCGGGCTACCGCATCGCGGTCGTGCTCTTCCTGGCCCATGTCTGAAGCCATTGTCCCGCTCGGCATCCGCCGGCGGGGGACCGGCGATCGAGGTCAGAACTGCCCGAGCCCCGCGGTTGCGTTGAGTCGCACGGACGACCGCGCGTGAGCCCGGGGTCGGAGATCGTCCCGACCGAGGCCGGCACGCTCGCGGCCATCCCGTACGTGCGCGCCGTGACGGACGGTCGAGATCGCGCCCGTCGCGAGCGGTCCCCCGTGCGACGGCGCTGAGCATCACCCCGGGCGAGCCGTGGCTGGCCGCGCCGACCCGAGCAGCACTTCGAGCAGATCGCCGACCTCTCGCTCCTGGACGAGGGGATGGCGCAGGGGAAGCTCAGGCTTGACCTGGTAGCGGTTCCGCCGCCCCTCTCGCTCCCGCAGCACGTAGCCCTCCTCGACCAGCTCGGACAGAATCCGGTGGGCGGCGCGTTCGGTGATCCCGACCGCGGCGGCGATGTCGCGCAGGCGGATTCCCGGGTCATGGGCCACGCACGTAAGGACGTGGGCGTGGTTGGTCAGAAAGTCCCAGCGGGTGTTCGGTGCCTGAGAACCCTGCTGCATGTTTCCAGAAGATGTTTTCATGAATCCATGATACATTGTGTGTACTAACCACCGCCTCTGGAGCATGTGGCCGTTCGTCCGTAGCGACCGAGGCGAGAAGTGAAGTGGGCCCTTCGGTGAAGCCCGGAGGGCCCAAAGGAGGCCACCAATGGCCGGAAGTGCCACCGCCGCCCCAACCTAGCGCTACCAGGCTCGGCTGGACCGAGGGAGATCGAGCGTGTTTGGAGCGAGCGTGGAGGTGAGACATGGACCTCAAGACCGGAGATCGGGTGGCCGTTGAGTCCGAGTCCACGGAGCGGCCGCCGCGCTTCGGGGTCGTCGAGGAGGTGCTCGTCCCCAAACCGTCTCCCCGGTTCCGCATCCGCTGGGATGACGGACACGAGAGCATCTACACGCCGGAGGCAGGGGCGCTCCGGCGCGAGCCCCGGCCGTCACCGCCATCACCTTCGGAGTGACGCTTCGCCCGCCCCGACCCCGTTCCGGCCGGGGCGGGGGGAGAGCGGGCGGTTCCGCGGGACCGTGACGGTTACCGACCGTGACGGCTACCGCGGCGGAGACACCGCCCCGCCGGGCGCACAGTGTGTCCGGCGTGGCGGCTCCTCCTCGTCGCGAGTCCCAACCCCATCCCTGTCTGCCTACTCGTGTCGGCACTGGTGGGGCCTTGGGAGAAAGCGGCGAAACACCTGCTCCTCGAGGTCTCTCGGAATCCCCGGTCCATCGTCTCGCACCTTCAAGACAGCCGAATCAAGAGCACCGTCTAGGTCACGAGTGACCTAGACAGCAGGACTGCCTGAAGCCGGACAAGCAGCGCTTGTAACCGCGAGAAGAGCGCGGGCCTCTGACCGTTCTGAACGCGTCGGCCCGCGCCACATCCCACTCGGTCGGCGTCAAGCGGAGCGATGCCGCGATCGACGCCGAGCTAGTGCTGCTCGATCACCCGGTCGACGAGGTGGTATTCCTTCGCCTCCTCGGCGGTCATGAAGTAGTCGCGCTCGGTGTCCTTGGCGACCTTGTCGATGTCCTGGTCGGTGTGCTGGGCGACGATCTCGTCGAGGCGGCGGCGCACGTCGATGATCTCCTTCGCGTGGATCTCGATGTCCGCCGCCGGGCCCTCGAAGCCGCCCGAGACCTGGTGGATGAGGATCTTCGAGTTCGGAAGCGCCATCCGCTTGCCCTCCGCGCCCCCACCGAGCAGCAGCGCCCCCATGCTCATCGCCACCCCAATGCAGATCGTCTGCACGTCGGACTTTATGTACTGCATCGTGTCGTACACGGCGAGGCCCGCGTACACGGAGCCGCCGGGGGAGTTGATGTACATGCTGACGTCCTTGTCGGGGTCCTCGGACTCGAGGTGGATCAGCTGGGCGACGACCAGGTTGGCGATGTCCTCGGTGATCGGCGTGCCCAGGAAGATGATCCGCTCGTTGAGCAGGCGGGAGTAGATGTCGAAGGCCCGCTCACCGCGGGAGGTCTGCTCGACGACCATGGGAACCAGAGGGCTCATCGGGGCGCCAGTCTAGCTATCCGGACTCTCGTCCCCGGGAGTCCACAGCCCGCCCTCGGGACCTCGCTCCTCCTTCTCGGGGGTCCACAGCTTCTCGCGCGGTCACCGCGCGCGAACTCCGCCTGGGCGAGGTCCTGGGCTGCTCCTACCACTTGGTCCGACGTGATGCTTTCAGGCATCGCTTGTTCCTTCCTACCCCGGACGCGACGTCCCAGCGCCGGGCGCAGCTCAGAGCCCCCGCCATGGTCGAGTTTGAGGTCAAGCGCGATCCCGACCGCTCGAACATCGAGATCGCCCGCGCGATCCGGTCCTCGGTGCACGCCGTTAGGAATGCGCGCCAGCGACTGCGGGCGCGTGCGGCGCGGCGCGGTAGCCGCCACGCCGATCGCCGCCCCTACTTATTCGCCCCAGCCTGATCGCGGAGGCTGAACTGGGCCTCGTTGCCTGAGACATCAGCGTCCAGAAGCTTGTCGTCCAGGAACGACGCGGCCTCTGACTCAATGAAGACCGGGCCTCCCTCGACGACCTGATCGCCCTCCTCGGGCCGCTCGGCGAGTGAGAGCCGAAGCTCTATGCGCGTTGCCCCGGACTCGTCCTCTGCAGCCTCGCTGGTGATTCGAAGACCGGCGCCCTCGGGCACCTCCGATGCGGACAGAATCCCGCTGATCGCCTCGCCGGCGCCCGGCGTGATCGCAAGCATGGCTCCTCCCTCGTTTGCTTTGCCGTGGCCGGGCTAGAGCTCCCGGACGTTCACGGCCCTGGGGCCCTTGTCGCCCTGCTCAGCGTCGAACGACACGCGCGCGCCCTCCTTGAGCGGCCTGTCGGCCGCAACCCCGGACTGGTGGACGAACAGGTCCTCGCCCGCCTCGTCCGGCGCGATGAAGCCGAAGCGCCTGTCCTCGTCGAACCATTTGACCGTTCCCGTGGGCATAGATGCCTCCGCGGTTGACTGCTGCGTTCGCGAAGGTGCTTGTCAAGCGACGATCGCGCGACGCACTGCGATGCACCCGGCTCGCGCCCCGCTTCGACCGAGACCACGGTAGCACCGACGGCGTGCTCAGATTCCGCGCTCGCGCGCGTCGCGGCTCAGGGCGCGCGTGACCTCACCCGGTTCGGTCTTTGCCTCCAGCGCCTCGATCTGCTTTCCCCGGCGAACCGCTTCGCGGTCGACGGCGTCCTGAAGTCCCTCCAAGAGAGCCTCCAGCCCCTCGACCCGCTCCTCCAGGGCCTTGATCCGCTGCGCGTATCCGGCCGCCGGGTCGTCGGCTGGCGCCTCCGCCTCCGCTGCCTTGCGGCGACGCAGCTGAACGACCCGCTCCAGCAGTCCGGGGAGGCGGCTGGTTCGCCGAGGTGTGGGCCCCTCGGCTACGAGGGACCGTCCAACCAGGCGAACTTCCGCGTCGGGTCGCGCCTCACCAGCTCGACCCGTCCGGCCTCCACCTCGCGCATCCAGCCGGCGTGCTCATCGGTGCCCGAGGCGATGCGACTCATGATCCCGTCCACGACGTGCCCCTCGGCGTCGAATTCCGCCGGCACCGGGACGAAAAGGTCACCATTCTCAAGCTCTCCGATTCGGACCATTAGGAGCAGCGTACTCCGATGCCCGGCCTCCCTCGCCGCCACGCTAGAGTCGGCGCCGCGAGGGCTGAGGAGAACCATGCGCTCGTTTCCTTCACTGACCCCTTCGCGCTCGACTCCCGGGCGCGGCGAGAGGTCGGCGGCTTGCCCGATCTGGTCGAGCAGGTCCGCCAGGTCGGCTTGCGCGCCCTTCGGGGCTCCCTCGGCCTCCGACCCGTTCCGGTAGTCGGGCGTGCGATAGGTGTAGGGTCGATCCGCGGCGCCCGAGCCAGCGGCACTACGACTCCGACGGAATGGAGGTGCGATGTACGCAAGCGTGCACCACTACAGCGTCGACGCGGAGCGCGTCGACGAGTTCATGCACCGAATGGACGAGAAGTTCGCACCGCGGTTGGAGAAGATGCCCGGCTTCCTCGCCTACCAGGCGATCGACGCGGGCGTGGACAGGGCCGGAGAGGGCACGGTGTTCGCGGTCACGATCTGCAGCGATCGAGAGGCGGCTGACCGATCCGCCGAGATCGCGGCCGAGTTCGTGCGCGACGAGCTCGCGGACATGGAGGTCGAGCGTCTCGAAGCGGCCACCGGAGCGGTCAGCGTGAACCGCGCCATGTCCGAGGTGCTCGAGACCGCTCACGCCTAGCCATCCGGGCTCGGTCGGGGCGGCGGCGCCCGATCTCAGGCGCGCCGC
>CAVWOU010000006.1:67500-371368 GCA_963756745.1 uncultured Thermoleophilia bacterium | reverse complement strand
GGATTAGTGCCGGACGCTTCACGCTCTTCGCACCTGGTCCTGTCCGGCGTCTGCTGAAGGTCCTCTGACACGCTCGCTCGTCGCGGAAGGGAGACCGTGGCCCGCTTGGTCCTCAGCGAGAGCTACTTCTGCGGGATGTTCTGGTTGAGACGGAAGAAGTTCGTGGGGTCGTAATTGCGTTTGAGCTCGACCAGCCGGTCGTACTTTCGGCGCCGTAGGCCTGTCGAACGCGGTCGGGTCCCTCGTCGCCGAGGAAGTTGACGTAGACGCGGTCGCGCGCGTGGGGCTGCATCGCGTCGAAGAAGTCCCGCGCCCAGGCGATGTGGCGTTCTGCGTCCGGATCCTCCTCGGTCCAGACCGCGTTGATGTTGACGTTGTGGGCGGCATCGCGCTGGCTGAAGGCCGTCTCGTCCTCACCCACGCGGGCCAGCGCCCCGCCGAGCTGGAAGACGATGCAGTAGGACTTGGGCGAGGTGAGGGCTGATGCGTGCTCGACGAGCGTGTCGATCGCATCATCGGTAAGCGGCGGCAGCTCGACCGACTTCCAGTAGCGGTGCCAGCCGTGCGGCACCAAGGGGTCGAACATCGACTGCAAGGCCGTGTAGGGCTTCGGCTCGAGCAGGTCGACGATCGGGCGGCCGAACTGCTTGAGCGAGCGGACGACCTCGGCGCCCTCGTCCGGAGATCCCGCGTAACAGGCGCCCACCATCACGACCGGCTTACCGTGCACCTCCTCCGGCAGGAAGGGGAGCGGCGGCGGCACCGACAGGTCGAAGATCGTGGTCAGCTCGTCCGGGGCCGCGGCGATGAACTCGCGGTAGAAGCGCAGGACCTCCGGCGCGTCCTCTAGGGGGTGGAAGATTGGTCCCGCGAGGACGATCGGGCCGACGGGGTGTAGTCGGTACTCGAACGAGGTAACGATGCCGAAGTTGCCGCCGCCACCGCGCATCGCCCAGAACAGATCCGGGTTGTGGTCCTCGCTGGCGGTGACGAGCTCGCCGTCCGCAGTAACGAGGTCAACGGAGAGCAGGTTGTCGACTGTCGCGCCGTGCTTTCGCATCAGCCAGCCGATCCCCCCGCCGAGCGTCAGGCCCGCGATCCCCGTGTGGGTGACGATCCCGCCGACCGTCGCCAGCCCGAAGAGCTGCGTCTCGCGGTCGAGCTCGCCCCAGAGCACGCCGGCCTCAGCGCGCGCGGTGCGCGTCGCCGGATCGACTCGGATTCCCTTCATCGGCGAGAGGTCGATCACGAGCCCGCCGTCACAGAGCGCGTGGCCGCCGACGCCGTGGCCACCGGAGCACACGCCAACCAGCAGATCACGCTCGCGTGCGAAGCGGACCGCGGCGACGACGTCGGCGACGCCGGTGCAGCGGGCGATGCAGGCTGGGCGGCGGTCGATCGCGCCGTTCCAGATCGAGCGGGCCTCGTCGTAGCCTTCGTCTTCGGGGCCGATCACCGGGCCGTGGACGGAGTTGCGTAGATGCTCGTCGTCGGTGGCCGTCGCCACCCTTGCCGTTTCGGTAGCCATGCGACCACGGTACGCGGATGCGTCGCGACCGACTAGACCGAATTTCGAACCAAGCGGTTCGAATCCCGAACCTAATTCCAATCCGAGGCTAGCATTCCTGGAGCATGCGGAGCTACGCACAGTACTGCCCGATCGCTAAGGCGAGCGAGATCCTCGGCGACCGCTGGACGCTCCTGATCGTGCGTGAGATGCTGGGCGGCGCGAGCGGGTTCAACGAGCTTCAGCGTGGCCTGCCGGGGATCTCGCGCTCGGTCCTCACAGACCGCCTGCGCTCGCTCGAGCGGGCCGAAATCATCGAGCGGCGCACCGGTCCCAAGGGCAGGACGCTCGAGTATCGTCTGACGCGCGCCGGCCGCGATCTGGAGCCAGTTGTCCAGGCGATCGGGGAGTGGGGGGTTACCTGGTCGTTCACCGATCCCCGCCCCGAGGAGCTCGACCCCGACCTCCTGATCGTCTGGATGGCCCGACACGTCGATCGCGAGCAGCTTCCCCCGGATCGCACCGTCGTCCAGTTCGACTTTCGCGATCCGGCCAAGCGCTACTGGATGGTGCTCGAGCCCTCGGAGGTCTCGGTGTGCCTGCAGCATCCCGGGTTCGACATCGACCTCGAGGTCAGGGTCGACACCGCCACCCTCTATCGCGTCTACCTGGGACGGGCGGAGCTCGGCGGCGCGATGCGGATGCGAAAGCTAACGATGAGCGGCCCGCGTGCGCTCCAGCGCGGCTTTGGTCGCTGGTTCGCCTGGAGCGCGTTCGCCCCCGCCAGCCGCTTGGCCGACGGCGCCGCACGGCGGCGTCGCGGCTAGGGACCCTCGGCAGCGTGAGGATCGAATGACAGGGGCGAGTGAAGCAGCGCAGTCCGGAACCCACCAGGCGACTCGCCCTCTTTGCGTCAACTGTCCTCGGCGACGAGGACCCAAAGGCCGTCTCTGGGAAGTCCCTTGCTCGGGACAAGTGAGGGTCGTGGGGGCGGTCGCTCCATTCGCTGGACACGCTCGTAGGCTGCGAAGCCGCGAAGATGCCGACCTTCTTGAGCGGGCGGGTCTTTGCAGCTATCCCAGCCTGCGCGCTGGCCAGTCGCTGGAGCGACCGACCCCACGCGCTCGACTTGCCTCCCAGCAAGGGACTTGTATTCGCTGGTGGCCTCGAGACGGCCCGCTTCGGATCAGCCGACTATCCCGACCCACGACCAAGCGTGCTTGGTGGTTCAGGCCTCGTCGACCGCCGCTGGGGGCACCAGGGCTGGCCACCGAGTGGGTCGTGTGCGTGAAGTGAGCTAAGCCGAGCGGGTAGTTCGAAGCCGACGAATCAGTTCGCTGCGGGAAGGCCTGCCGCCGCTGAGCAGGACCGTGCCCACCTGCAGCGCGCCGTAGCTCGGTCCTAGGCAGCAGAGAAAGCCGAGCCCCGGCCTTCGCGTGTCAAGACGTCGGGTAGTGCGCCGCGGCCACCGCGACGGTCTGGCGGCGCCCGGCGGCTACGCACCAACCTCGACTGTCGTGACACGCGAAGGCCGGGGCAAATACCCCGGCTTTCGTTTGCTGCCTAGGACCCCTACGCCTTGACCGGGGTTTCGGCGAGCCAATCCTCGAAACGAATCTCGCCCAGGTGAACCGCGTTCGTCGGCAGTAGGGTGCGCTCTCCCAGCTCGGCGCCGAAGTAGCGCGCCTTCGGGTCGGCGACGACGGTGCGCGGATCGCCCTTCGCCGTCAGGCCCTGCTGGATGAGCTCGTCGAGGCGGAACTGCTCGGGGCCTGCGATCTCGATGACGCCGTCAGCCGGGGGCCTCTGGCAGATCTCGCACACCGCGGCAGCGACATCGTCGGCTGCCATCGGCTGGATCAGGACATGCGCCAGCCGAACCGCGTCGCCCTTGGTGGCCGCGTCCGCGATGCTCTTCACGAACTCGAAGAACTGAGTCGCGTGGACGATCGAGTAAGGGATCGTGGAGTCACCGATCAGCTTCTCCTGAGCGATCTTGGCCCGGAAGTAGCCGCTCTCGCTGAGGCGCTCCGTGCCGACCACCGACAGGGCGACGTGGTGGCGAACACCGGCGTCGGCCTCGGCCGCCAGCAGGTTGGTGGTGGAGGTCGTAAAGAACTCCATTACCGCGTCATCCTCGAATGACGGGGAGTTCGAGACGTCGACCACCACCGAGGCGCTCTCGAGCACCTCGGCGAGGCCTTCGCCGGTGAGCGTGTTGACGCCGGTGTCCAGTGATGCGGCGACGGCCTCGTGGTCCTCCTCGTTGAGGCAGGCCACGACCTTCGAACCGATCAGGCCGGTTCCGCCGATGACCACGATCTTCATGGGGTTCCTTTCACTTTGTGGGTTGGACCAGCGCCGGTCGGCGTGGTCGCTGCTGGGCCAGCCGAGGGTCCCCGCTCAGTACGCGCCATGCTCAGCCTCCTCCGTGCTGATGGTCATGACCTTTATCTCGTGCATGCTGGCCTCCAAAACTCGCCGTGGCGGCCCTCCGGCCGGCGCCGTGAGGCGCTGGCGGATTCGGGAGTCCGCCTAGTATCTCACTGGCCGGATCGCTCGGGAAACCTCTCGGGAACTTCGGGATTGCGATCCGTAGGAAGTTCGGATGCTCGGCCGCAGGTGGGAATTTACGGTCAGCCGGAGCTGCCGAGTAGGGGATGGATCAGGGAGGTAGGAATGCCCGACGAGCGCGTTGCCAGGACTGACGACGCGACGCGGCCGATGGGATCCGAGAGCGAGATGGTCGCTGCGCAGTCAGCGCAGTTGCCCGCGCAATGGGGCAGCTAGTTGGATATCCCCATCTAGATGGAAAGCGGCCCCCGCCGCCCTGCGAGCTTCCCAGCGCTTCTGTTCACGACGTCGTTACAGGCCTGGCGCGACTGGGTCTGTAGGGTCGGTGTCCCCACGAAAGGACCCGACTCATGGCCGCATCACCGAACATCGTCCTTGTCCACGGCGCCTGGGCAGACGGCTCTTGCTGGAGCGACGTAATCGAGCGGCTGCAGGCCGACGGCTACAAAGTCACCGCCCCTCAGCTTCCGGAGACCTCGCTTGCGGATGACGTTGCGAGGGTCCGCCAGGTGCTCACCCGCCAAAGCGGCCCGACCGTTCTCGCGGCCCACTCCTACGGGGGCCAGGTCATCACCGCCCTCGGCACCGACGCGCCGAACGTCGTCGGCCTCGTCTACATCGCGGGCTTCGCGCTCGACGAGGGTGAGTCGGTCGGCGCGCTGCTACAGCAGGGTCCTCCGACCCCGGGGACCGCGAATATCGATGTCGACTCGGAGGGCTTCGCCTGGATCCCCGAGGACGACTTCCTCGGTCACTTCGCCGCCGACATCGACCCGGTCAAGGCGAAGGTCATGTATGCCGTGCAGCAGCCGCTGCACCATGTCCGCGTTCGACGACGTGATGGGCGCGCCCGCGTGGAAGTCACTGCCCTCGTGGTTTCTGGTCGCCGAGAACGACGAGGTGATTCCACCCGATGCCGAGCGGCAGTTCGCACAGCGGATGGGCGCCGACACGATCGAGGTCGCGAGCGGACACTGCGCGATGGTCTCCCACCCGGAGGAGACGCACGAGCGGATAGTGACCGCGGCGAACGCTGCCGCCGTGCCCGGGTAGGCGCAGGGCGCGCCGGGGGGGGGGCGGAGCTGGGCGTGAGCCGAGAGGCCCGCTTCTAGTTGTCATGCGTACTGGCCGCAGTGCCGCACCGCGTGCCATCCGCGACCGCTCGCCTATGCTCGCGGCGTGGCGACCGCTACGAGCCCGATCGTCCCGGAGCTGCCGATCATCCGCGCGCGCGGCGAAGGCGAGCAGCGCGCGACGTTCTTCGAGCTGTTCTTCGACCTCGTCTACGTCTTCGCGGTCACCCAGCTTTCGCACCACCTGCTCGAGGACATCAGCTGGTCGGGCGCCGCTCAGACGGCGTTCATGCTCATCGCGCTGTACTGGGCGTGGAACTACACGACGTGGATGGCCAACTGGTTCGACCCCGACACGGTGCCGGTCCGGCTCGTGCTGGTGTTCGTGATGCTCGCGAGCCTGCTGATGGCGGTCGCGATCCCGGAGGGATTCGGTGAGCACGCGCTGCTGTTCGCGTGCGCATACACGGGCCTGCAGATCGGGCGCAACGCGTTCGTCGTCGCGGTCACGCCGCGCGGTTTGTTCAACGAGAACTTCCGCCAGATCCTCGCGTGGAGCGTGCTCTCGGCGCCGCTGTGGGTCGCGGGCGGCATCGTCGATTCGGAGGCGTTGCGCTGGGTTCTGTGGCTGGGTGCCCTCGGACTTGACCTCGCGGCGCCGCTGGTGACGTATTGGCTGCCGGGCGTGGGCGCTACCGCCATGAGTCAGTGGCAGATCGAGGGTGCCCATTTCGGCGAGCGCTTCCAGCTGTTCGTGATCATCGCGCTCGGCGAGAGCATCGTTCTCGCAGGGGCCACTGCCTCGGATACGGGGTTGAGCCTCGAGGTCGTCGCCGCGCTCCTGCTCGCCTTCCTGTCCTCGACGGCGCTGTGGTGGCTGTACTTCGGCCAGGTCGCCAGCAGGGTTTGGCAGCGGATCCGCGCGGCCACCGCCGAGGAGCGGGGCCAGATCGGCCGCGACATCTACACCTACCTACACCTCCCAATCGTGGGGGATCGTCCTCGTCGCGGTCGGCGACGAGCTCGTGATCGGGCACCCAACGGACGCCCTGCATGACTCGGGAGCGCTGGTCGCGTTCGGCGCCCCAGCCCTCCTCCTCGCTGGTCTGATGGCCTGCGCCGCCAGGATCGGCGAGGCCCAGAGCGTGCCGCGAGCCGTGGTGGTCATCGCGCTCCTCGCCGCCGTCCCGCTCGCCGCCGGCGCCGACGGGCTGGTCGCGTCGGAGTGGTCACCGCGCTACTGGCCGCGCTCGTGGTAGCCGAGCAGCTGCGCGGCGCGTCCTGAGCCCGCGCCTAGACTAGCCAGCGGCCAGGTGCCTAGGACGAGGGTCGGCAGGCAGATTCCGGGGCAACAGCTACCACTGGGAACGCGCGCAGGCTGACCGCCCGAGAGTCCTGGTCTCGGCGACCATTGATCCCTCCGAGGCCTCCAAGCCCACCGCGGGTTCAAATCCAGTCGCACCGACAAGCTCAGATTTGTGTCGCGCGCGGCCGCGCCCGGGCGTTCCCCTAGGCAGGCCGAGCCCGCATAGCCTCGGGACTCAACTCACACACAGGCAAACCATCGTCGCGTCGTCATCCAGATCGCCACCGCTGGCGTCGAGAACCGCAGTCTGGACCTTTCGAACAGTGTCCGCCGCGGTCGCACGCTCGGATCGCAACGCTGCCTCGATCAAGCCGTCAATGCCCAGTCCGGCTTTGCCCTCTCCACCTCCCACGACGCCATCGCTGACCATCACGAGGCGATCGCCTGGCTCGAGAAAGCTCGTTTGCTCGGTGGGCGTCGGACTGGAGCGTCCACCGAGTCCGCGCCCCTTGGGTGCGCGCAGGCGCTGCGGCTCCTGATCCGCGCGGATAATGATCGGTGGGACGTTTCCGCAATTGGCCACGCTGAGGCGATGCGAGGCGAGATCCCAATGAGCAGCCACGGCGCTCATCTCCGCATGTGGACCTGGCATCTCTCGCAGCGTCCGATGCATCAGCATCAACGCGTCACGAATCGCTCCCCCGCCGCGCCGGCTGGCTCGCAGGGCACCGAGCGCCACGGCGCTGCTGGCTGCTGCGCGCGTCCCGCCGCCCAAGCCGTTTGCGACGGAGACCCAGACCCCGTCCGAGTTCTCCACCACGTCGAACCAGTCACCGGCCACCTCGTAGCTCGGGACCACATTGCCCGCGACCTCTCCTCCCGTGACTCTGCTGATTCGGGGCGGGAGGAGGCTCTGCTGAATCTCCGCACCAGGCGTCGGCTGCTTGCGACGCGTGGCGCGTGCGAATGCGTCCGTGTAGCGATCCGCCAAGGTCGCGGCGGCGGCCGCCTGGCGAGCGATCTCGGCGAGGCTGTTCTGAGGTCGACCGAGAGTGAGCATCACACCGGTCGCCCTTCCGCGTAACCACAGCGGCACGACCTCGATCCCGGGGTAGTCGGTCAGACGGTCGCGGAGCTCCGAGAGACCGTCCGAGTCGAGCTCCGGGCCGATGGCCAGCGGTGCCTCGAGGCGCTCCGGGAGCCGCTCCGGTCCCGCGACTCGGAGCAGATGCGAACCGTCTATGTCCAGCACGTAGAGGCCCAGCGGCACGTTCGCGACCCTCTGCGCTTCTGCTACGAGCTGCTCCGGAAGGACGGGTGGAGCAACCGCGTCGAAGACTTGAATCGCTTCCAGCGGAACAGGCCGCTCGCGCCCAAGGCGCCCAGGCGGGAAGGGCTCTTCCCTCCCTTGCAGGTCCTCTCTGCGCGGACGCTCGCCGAGAGCGGCGATAAGGCCCTCGCGCCCGGGGAAGTGCCGATATAGCGTCGAGCGTGAGACCCCCGCGGCAGCGGCCACCTCGGCAAGCCTCGCAGTCGGCGATTGCGCAAGGAGTCGCTCGGCGGCGACGAGGATCCGCTCACGATTTTCCTGCGCGTCGGAGCGTGCCGCGGAGCCTTTCTCCTTAGTGGCCGGTTTCGCGTTATGGCGACGAACTGACACAGCCTGTTCCTGAAAATTGTCGCACTTTACGCCCGGGTTAGCGAACTCATGTTTCGATTAGAGCGGATCTGGAACCATAGCGGAACAGACAGCTATGAAAATGAGACAGAAGCCCGAGAATTGGTGAGGGAAATGGCCCAAGGAAGAACCTAAGTGAAGGAAGAACCTCAAGTGCTCAATCCAGGCGCTCCGCCGGCGGCTCGAAACGCGGGACCGGGACATCCAAGCGCTCAAACTCCAGGGCGAGAATCTTCGGGATCGCGTTCGGGTAACGGGCGTTCCAGCAAGCCACGTGCTACGAGTCGAAACGCCTCTGGCTCCGGGCGCAAGACGAGCGCGTCGACTCGAGCCAAATCCAGCCCCAGCCCGCGGAGCAAGAGCAAGGCTGCCCAAAAGCGCAAGACGACGCAAGGCAGCCGCGCGACGGCGCAAGCTGGCCGCTCGACCGTTGTGAAGGTCGCAGAGAAGGCAAGGGTGCCTGCGCTCGCGGGCGGTGTGGCGCTCCTCGGTCTCGCTGGCGGGGTGGCGCTCAGCAGCCGGAGGAAGCGCAACGGCATCCTCTCAGACATTGGATCGAAACTCAGCCTCTCGCAGCCAAACCTCGCGAAGCGGCTGCCTACCCCCAACGGCTCAGCCCTGAGCCTGCTCGGGGATGCGGCGACAGAGGTCGCCAAGGGCAGTTCGAAGGTCCAAGGTTGGGCTTCCCAGGTGCAGAAGGCGGCAGAGACGATCTCGCCGGAGTCTTCGAGCGACGACTAGGAGGAGAAAATGGCCAAGCAAAGCTCCGCTTCGAAGTCAAATTCACGCTCGCGCCAGAGGTCAGGTCGGTCGGCATCCGGCAACGGCAAACGAGGCGGCTCCACGAAGCGCAAACGTCCTCACGAGGAGTTCGAGGACTATTCGATCGTCGATCCGGAGGATATCCCGGAGGGACCCGACGTCCTCGTCGATGTCCCGGTGGTCAAGGTCGACTCGATCGACATCGAGGTCGACGATCTGCGTGCGCAGGTTGCCGTGCTGGCGGAGGTGCGCAATCTCGTCCAGATCAGCGTCGGGGCCGATGTCCGGATGGGCGAGGTCGAGCTGAAGATCGAGGGAGTCGAGGCGCAGGCCCTGCTCAAGGCCCGCCTGGACAACGTGACGGCGATCCTTGAGCGGGTCCTGACGACGCTCGATCGCAACCCCGAGTTGCTCGAGAGCGTGGGGCAGGCCGTCGAGGAGGTCGGCGGAGGCACGGGCAAGCTGTTGGGTGAGGCGGGCGAGGCTGTGGAGGACGTCGGGGAGGGCGCCCAGTCCGCGCTGCCGCAGATTGGCGAGGGAGCGGGGGAGGCCGCGGGCCAAATTGGGCAAGGAGCCGGGCAGGCGGTCGGCCACGTTGGCCAGGGAGCGGGTCAGGGAGTGGCCGGAGTGGGCCAGGGCGTCCAGCAGGGCGTCGGGCAGCTCGCCGGCCAGCAAGGCGGAGCGCCGCAGCAGAATCCTCAAATACAGCAACAACAAGCGCCGCGGCAGGGCGCGCGCGACCAACAGGGCTAAAGGAGCAATTCATGGCACGCCAGACACAGTCCAAGTCGCGCCCGGCAGGAACAAAGCGGTCGGGCGCGGGCAAAGGGAACTCGAGCGCGCGAGGCGGAAACAGGAAGTCCCAGTCGAACGGTCGCAGCGCCTCACAGAAGACCGAGAAGTACCGCTTTGCGCAGAACATAGAAGGGCAGGGAACGGTCGCCGAGCGCGAATACACCGACTACGCGCTCTCGAGCCTGGAGGAAACCGGCCAGGATCCGGACGTGCTCCTCGACGTCCCTGTCGTCAAGGTCGACAAGATCCACCTCGAGCTCGAGGACCTGCAAGCGCACGTGGCTCTGAAGGCCAAGGTCCTCGATCTGGTCAACCTCAACGTCGGCGTGGACGTGCACCTCGGCAAGGTCAAGCTCGACATCGAGGGGGTCGAGGCGCAGGCACTCGTGAAGGTCCGCCTCGACCACGTCGCCGCGATCGTCGATCGCGTTTTGACCACCATTGATCGAAATCCCGAGCTGGTGAAGAGCCTCGGTCGGGCGGTCGAGGACGTTGGCCGCGGCGCCGGCCATACGCTTGGCGAGACGGGCGAAGCGGTCGAGGATGTCGGCGAAGGCGCCGAGGGGGCCGTTGGGAGTATCGGCGAAGGCGCCGGCGAGGCGGTCGGCCAGGTCGGCCAGGGCGTCGGCAAGGGTGTGGGGGAGCTGGGGCAAGGCGCCGGTCAGGCGGTGGGCCAGGTCGGCGAGGGCGCGGGACAGGCGGTTGAAAACCTCGACCAGCTCACCGGCGGACTCGGGCAGACCGTCGGCCAGGTCGGGCAGGGGGCAGGCCAGGCCGTCGGTGGCCTTAGCGAGGGCGCCGGCGAAGCCGCCGGTGGACTCGGACAAGCAGCCGGTGGCGTCGGGGGCGCCGCTGGCGAGCTAGGCCAGCAGGCCGGGCAGGTGGCCCAGGGAGCCGGCGTGGGCGGGGCCGGTGGAGGCGGCGGCGCGAACGGGCCTACGTCTCCGAGCCTCGCCAAGGAGGCGGCCAAGCTTGTGGCCAAGGAGCTCGGGCACGCGGCGACGGACGAGGCTAAGGACCTCGGCCTGGCGGCGACCCGCAAGGCGAAGGAGCTTGGCCAGCGGCGCCGCCAGCGTCGCGCCGAGAAGCACCCGGAGCAGTACCACGCGACTGAAGCCGCGATCCGTCAAGCACACGAGCTCGGCCTCGACCTCGACGAGATCGAGGGCACGGGCGCCGATGGGCGAATCACGGTCCGTGACGTGCAGCAGGCGAGCGAGGAGTGATGACGCGCCGCGATCACCGGTCGGACGAACGCTTGCCCGACGTCGAGATCGCGGCCAGCGCCCGCGCCCGGCGCCTGCGTTTCGATCGATCGCCGGAAGCCGAGGTTCGGTTCCCGGGCGGCTCGGATGTGGAGTCCGACTCCTCCAGCGAGCGAGAGAATCTGCCGGATGAGGTGGAGCCGGGGGTCACCTACCGAGATGCCAAGGTCCGGTGGCGGGCCGAAAGCCGGATAGTCGATCCGGACCGCGAGCAGCCACCGGAAGGAGAGAAATGATGGCGGCGATCACGGAAAAGGCCCTCAAGACAGTGGGAGGAGCGGCCGCGCGAAGGGCACAAGGGGACAGGCCGGGCGCGTTAAGGGCCTTCGCCGGCGCAAGCGTCGCGGGAGCCCTGACCGGTGCCGTCGTCTACCGATTGTTGCGGAGTTGAGCCAGTGTCGCGGCGCGCCGGCCCACGTCACAAAAGCATTCAACCCACTTCACAAAAGCATTCAACGGAAGGAGAGATCTAATGGCTGCAGCGCTGAGTTTGGCGCGTAAGGCGCAACAGGCGGCGAAGAAAGCCAGCCCGGAAATGAAAGACGGTCCCCTGTCCGATCCGAAGGGACTGGCCGCGGCGGGGATCGCGCTGGCGGCGCTGCCGGTGGCGATCCAGGGAATTTCGAAGCTCGCTGGACCGAAGGTCGGTCGCAAGGTCTCTGAAGTTGGAGAGCAGGCAAAGGAAAAGGCAAAGGAGCAGCTGGCGGAAAAGGCCGACGAGGTCACTCCCGATATGCCGAAGAAGCTGCTCGGCGGCGGCGGGATCGTCGGCAAGCTGTTCGGCGGCGGGGATGACGGCGACGGGGATGACGGCGACGGCGATGGCGCCGGTGAGGGTAGTGCCGCTCCGGGCCACGGCAGCGGTCGCCGGATGCCGATCCAGCAGTCGGTGGATGTCGCCGTGCCGATCGAGGTCGCCTATGACCAGTGGACCCAGTTCGAGGAGTGGCCGCGATTCATGCACCGTCTCGAGAGCGTGGATCAGATCGACGAGTCGACCGTCGCGTTCTCGGCGAAGGTGTGGGGCGTCAACAAGCGATTCGAGGCGAAGATTCTCGAGCAGAGCCCAGAGGAGCGGATCGAGTGGGACGTCTCTCAGGGGCTTGCGCATATCGGCGTGGTCACCTTTCACGAGCTGAGCAAGCGGCTGACACGCATCGAGGTGACGCTGGACGTGGAGCCGGACAGCCTCGTCGAGAAGGCGGCGCGGGGTATGCGCTTCATCAAGCGCGCGGTGCGCGGCGATCTGCATCGGTTCAAGGCTTATGTGGAGCTCAACGAGGAAGCCGAAGACGGGTGGCGCGGCACTATCGAGCACGGTGAGGTCAAGCGCCGCAAGCGGAGCTCCTCCGGGTCGAACGGAAAACGATCGCGCGGCAACAATCGCTCGAAATCCAACGGCTCCTCGGGTCGGAGCAGAGCCAGATCGGCCTCGAAGTAGAGCGGATCGAGCAGGAGATCGAGCAGCGCAGCGAGGAGCTCGGCAGCTTCATCCTGGGCTGGGCGATGGGCAGGCGCTGATCGCGCGAGGAGGAGAGATGGCGATCGCGACCGATAGCCGCAATGACGGGGGCCACCGAGACCGCGCCCGACGTGATTACCGTCCCCACGGCGCTGACGATCGCCCGTCGCTGTTCGCGACGCTGAAGCGCACCGCGACCGAGTTCAGCGAGGACAACCTCATGGACTGGGCCGCCGCGCTCACCTACTACGGGTTGCTGGCCTTGTTTCCGGCGCTGATCGCACTCGTTTCGATCGTCGGCCTGGTCGCCGATCCGCAGTCCACGACGCAGAAGGTGACCGACATCGTCACCCAGATCGGCCCGGACTCCGCAGCGCAGACGTTCTCGGGTCCAATCGAGTCGATCACCTCCAACCGCAGCGCTGCGGGCATCCTGTTCGTGGTCGGCCTCGCGATCGCGCTGTGGGCGGCGTCCGGCTACGTCGGCGCGTTCATGCGCGCCTCGAACATCGTCTTCGAGACTCCCGAGGGACGACCGTTCTGGAAGCTCCGCCCGTTGCAGATGCTCGTCGCACTGGTGATGGTCATCCTGCTCGCTTTGCTGGCGCTTGCCCTCGTTCTCACCGGTCCGCTCGCCGAAGCGGTGGCGGAGCCGCTGGGGATCGGCGACGCCGCGGTGACCGCGTGGGACATCGCCAAGTGGCCGGTGATGCTGGCGGTCGTGGTGGCGATGATCAGCGTCCTCTACTACGCGTCGCCGAACGTGAAGCTGCGCGGGTTCAAATGGGTGACGCCGGGCAGCATTGTCGCGGTCGTCGTGTGGTTGATTGCCTCCGCGGGTTTCGCGTTCTACGTCGGAAACTTCGGTTCCTACGACGAGACCTACGGCACGCTCGGCGGGGTGGTCGTGATGCTGATATGGCTGTGGATCACCAACCTCGCGCTGCTGTTCGGCCATGAGCTGAACGCCGAGCGCGAACGCAGCCACGAGCTCGCCGAGGGAAAGACGCGCGCCGAGAAGGAGATCCAGCTGGAGCCGCGCTCCGAGCCGAAGGAGCAGCGGACGACGTGAGTCTCCTACCGGGATCGGCCCGAACAAGCGCCGCAAAGCCGAGGCTTCGCGATCCTTCTCTTCAGAACGCGAGGAACACGAGGAACGCGATCCATCGCAACCTATCGGTCACCAGCGGAACCGCGCTAACGAACACTCCTTACTGGTTCTCCTAGCGCGACCCGCATTCCAGAGCGGTTTGCTGGCCTGAGTGGGGACGAAGCGGACACGAACGGGCGCGAGCCGGAGCGGATGACGATAAGAATGCCCAGGAACGTTCCCAACGAAAGGAGTAGGAATGAGCACCCTGGCGATCATCCTGATCATCGTCGCGGCACTGCTCGTGATCGCCGCGATCGCCGTGGCGCTCCGCAGACGAGGGCTCGAGCGGCGAGCACGCGAGCGAGACGACCGGCGTCAGGTGGCAGGAGCGCACCGCGAGGAAGCGGAGTCGCGGCGCCTCACCGCCGACAAAGAAGCAGCCGCAGCAGACGAGCAGGCCGCTCGCGCCCGGCGCGAAGCCGCCGAGGCTAAGGAACGAGCCGGCGCCGCCGAGCAGGAGCGCGAAGCTGCATCCGCACACGAAGAGCACGCCGAGCGCCTCGATCCCGACGCCGGACGGACCGACGACACCGAGAACGACAGGCGATAGCTAGGCCCGCCCTAACGTACGGGCATTTACTGGTGCTACTACCCCGGCAGCGCGACCGCCTGTCGTAGCTGATCATTCCGATCGGCTCTCTTCACATATGTAGGGCAGTTGTCGTTGCTCCCAACGCGGTCGTCGTAGCAACTGCCGCCGTACTCGCCATGCCGTTGCCGTACCACCCAAAGGGAATTGGCCGTCCGCTTCGAGGCTCATCACCTCGATGTCCGCCGCGCAAAGTCTCCTGGTGGCTGGAGCGAAAGCACCGGACGTGCCCGCCTCCCGGCTCGCCATCATCGCCGGGCCCACGGCAGGAGCGGATCGTGCGCTTGCATCCTCTTGACCCAGGGCTTGACCCCGAAGTGCTCAGCCAAACCGAATCGGCGGCACTTAGGACAGAAACACCCCCTAAGCGGGGCTTTTTCAAATGCCGGAGGAGGGATTCGAACCCCCGACACGCGGATTATGATTCCGCTGCTCTAACCACTGAGCTACTCCGGCAGGCGTGCGAATCGTAGCGGCGGGGGGCGCGGCGGCTTTAGGCTCTCCGCGTATGAGCGCCCTGGAGCGAGCTGTCGAGGCGGTCGTCCGCGACTGCCTCGACGTGAAGAGTGGGGAGGAGGTCCTCGTGATCTCCAACCCGGCAACGCGCGGTCTGGGGGAGAGGCTGCGCTCGGAGTCCGCCGGGGTGGGCGCCGACGCGGTGCTCGCAGTGATGGACGAGCGCGCCTCGCACGCCGCCGAGCCACCCGAGTCGCTCGCGGCGGCGATGGCCGCCTCCGACGTCGTGCTCGCGCCGACCGTCCAATCGCTCTCGCACACCGCCGCCCGCAAGGCCGCGAGCGAGCGGGGAGTTCGGATCGGGACCCTCCCCGGAGTGACCGAGGACATGCTCGCTCGCGTGATGAGCGCCGACATGGAGGGATTGCGCCGCAAGGGCCGCGCGCTCGCCGACGCGCTCACCGCCGCGTCGGAGGCGCGCATCACGTGCCCGAACGGAAGCGACCTGCGGCTCGGGCTCGAGGGTCGAGAGGCGATCTCCGACGCGGGGGAGCTGAGCGCCCCCGGGGCGTTCGGGAACCTCCCGTGCGGCGAGGGGTTCATCGCGCCGGTCGAGGGAAGCTGCGAAGGGCCGCTCGTCGTCGACGGCTCGATCGCGGCGGTGGGGATCCCGGACGAGCCCGTCACGCTCACTGTCGCGGCCGGGCGGCTCGCCGACGCGACGGGGGAAGCCGGCGCGCGGCTGATGGAGCTTCTGACCGAGCACGGCCCCGAGGCGACCACGGTCGCCGAGCTCGGGATCGGATCGAACGAGAAGGCCGAGCTGACCGGCAACGTGCTCGAGGACGAGAAGATCCTCGGCACCGTCCACGTCGCGTTCGGCGCCTCGGCGGCGATCGGGGGCACTGTCCAGGTGCCCGTGCACCTCGATTGTGTCGTTATGAAGCCCGACGTTGTGCTCGACGGCGCGCCCGTCGTCCGCGCGGGCGAGCTGCTCGTCTAGGGACGATGCTGCTCGCGGTTCCGAACTTCTCCGAGGGCCGCCGGCTGGGGACGCTGCGCGAGATCGTCGACGCGTTCTCGTCCGGCGCTCCCGAGCTTCTCGACTTCCACTTCGACACCCGGCACAACCGCACCGCCGTCACGATCGCCGGGCGGCCGGATCCCCTCGGTCCGGCTCTGCTCGCGGGCGCCCGCGCAGCGGTCGATCGCATCGACATGAAGGAGCACCAGGGCGCCCACCCTTGCATCGGCGCGCTCGACGTGTGCCCGCTCGTCTACGTGCGCGCTGATGACCGCGATCTAGCGGAGCGCGTGGCGCTCGACGCCGCGGGGCGGATAGCGGCCGAGCTCGAAGTGCCGGTGTTCCTGTACGGCGAGTTGGCCACCGCGTCCGATCGCCGCGAGCGCGCGTTCTTCCGCCGCGGTGGCCTCCCCGAGCTCACGCGCCGGATGCAATCGGGGGAGCTGAAGCCGGACCGCGGCCCGGACGAGCCGCACCCGACTGCGGGAGCGACGCTCGTGACCGCCCGCCCGCCGCTGGCGGCCTTCAACCTCCTTCTGGACACGCAGGAGCTGGAAGTGGGAAAGCAGATCGCGGCGGAGCTGCGCGAGGCCGGCGGCGGGCTGCCCGGCGTGAGGGCGATCGCGCTCGAGCTCGAGGACGGGATCCAGATCTCCACCAACGTCCACGATCCGGTCGCCGTCCCGCTGAGGCGAGTCGTGGCCGAGGTCGAGCGGCTCGGGGAGCCGAGTGGCGCGAGCCTCACGTCGGCCGAGCTGGTCGGCCTCGTGCCGCAAGCGGCGCTCGACGGCTTTCCGGCGGAGCTCGAGTGGATCGACCCGGACATCGACGCGCGCGTTATCGAGCGGCGCGTCGCCCAACTGGACTAAATTCTCTTCCGATGGCACAGACGAGGAAGCGCCGCCGGCGCAAGCATCGCGGGACGCAGGGCGGCAGCATCGACCGCGGCCGCCCGCGCGGGCGGCCCCAGAATCGCCAGGAGGCGCGGGCACGCGCACGCTCGGGCGGCCGTGCGAAGACGAACCAGCGTCAGCAGCGTCAGGACCGGGTGCCGACGTGGCGAAGCGCGATCCAGCGCGGCCTGCTCGCCGCGGGCGTCTTCTTCCTCTTGATACTGATCGGGTTCGGTCGGCCGCCGCTTGTGGCGCTCGCGCTCGCCCTCTTCATGCTCGCCTTCTACGTGCCGTTCGGCTACTACTTCGACCTGTTCTTCTACCGCCGTCGCCAGCGCCAGAAGCAGAAGGCGCGCGAGCAGGAAGGCTAGGCCCGAGGCGCGACCAGCACGGGAGGCGCGAGCGCCGACTCATCGCGCTCCGCGGAGAGCGCCTCGAGAACCTCGCGCATCTCGGCGATCCGGCGCTCGCCGAACCGCTCGGCCCATTCGCGCTCCATGTCGTCGAAGATCCGGAGCGCGGCCTGCCGGGCGTCGCGTCCCCGCGCGGTGAGCCGGATGATCTTCGCGCGGCCGTCGAGCGGGTCGGGGACGCGCTCGACGTACCCGTAACCCTCGAGCTCGTCGACGAACTCGCCGACCGCCTGCTTCGTCACGCCGGACTGCGCGGCAAGCTCGGTCAGCCGGGACCCGTCCACGTCGATGTAGCGGAACACGCACCCATGCGCGTGACGGACCTGCGGGTGTCCCTCCGCCTCGAGGCGGTTATGGAGCTCCCCGAACCCGATCCGTTTCGCGTCGTCGAGCAGCGCGGGAAGGGGAGTGCGCTCGGGGACGTCGACGGAAGATTCCGGCGTCTGACCTGTCGAGTCCTGTGATGGCATCTAATTCGTCAACTCCCTTGACAATCTGGTAAGGTGCCCTGAGCATTTAGTCAGATCACCTTACAAGGCTGCCTGACGAATCATACACCGACCACAGGAGGCCCTCGAAAAATGGAACGCAAGTGGTGGACGCTTTTGGCCGTCTCGGTCGCGACGTTCATGCTCCTGCTCGACATCACCGTGGTGAACACGGCGCTGCCCTCGATCGAGGACGACCTTGGCGCGAGCTTCACCGACCTCCAGTGGGTGATCGATGCGTACGCGCTGTCGCTCGCCGCGCTGGTGCTCACGGCGGGATCGCTCGCCGACCGGTTGGGCCGGCGGCGGGTATTCGCGGTCGGGCTCGGAATCTTCTCGGTGGCCTCGCTGCTGTGCGCGCTCGCCCCCGACGCGACCTTCCTCAACCTGTCGCGCGCCCTCCAGGGCGTCGGCGGCGCGGTGATGTTCGCCGTCTCGCTCGCCCTCGTGGCGCAGGAGTTCCCCGCCGGTCGCGAGCGCGGCACGGCGATGGGGATCTACGGCGCGACGATCGGGGTCGCCGTCGCCGTCGGGCCGCTCGTCGGCGGCGCTCTCACCGACTCGCTCGGATGGGAGTCGGTCTTCTATCTCAACGTTCCGATCGGGCTCGCCGCGATCGCGGTCACCTATCTGCGGTTGCGCGAGAGCCGCGACCCGAATGCCACACGCGTTGACTGGGGGGGCGTCGCGACCTTCAGCACCGCGCTCTTCCTGCTCGTCCTCGCGCTGGTGCGAGGCAACGACGAGGGTTGGGGAAGCACCCTGATCGTGTCGCTGTTCGCCGGCACCGCGGCGCTGCTTGCGGCGTTCATCGCGATCGAGCGTCGAGTGAAGGAGCCGATGCTGCCGCTCGGGCTGTTCAAGCGGGCCTCGTTCACCGGCGTGCAGCTCGCTGCGTTTGCGGTCTCGGGGTCGATGTTCGCCCTGTTCTTGTACCTGACCCTGTACCTCCAGAACTACCTCGGGCACTCGCCGCTCGAAGCCGGCCTGCGCTACCTCCCGATCACCCTCGCGACGTTCATCGTCGCGCCGATCGCGGGCGCGCTTCTGTCGCGCGTCCCGGCGCGGGTGATGATGAGCATCGGGCTCGGCGGAACAGGGGCAGGGCTGCTGCTGATGTCGGGAATCGGCGCCGGCGACGAGTGGACGACGCTGCTCGGCGGCTTCCTGGTCGCCGGAGCGGGGATCGGACTGCTCAACCCGGTGATCGCCGACGTCGCCGTCTCGGTCGTGCCGAAGGAGCAGAGCGGGATGGCGTCCGGGATCAACGACACATTCCGCCAGGTCGGGGTCGCGGTCGGGATCGCCGCCTGGGGCGCGATTTTCGTCGGCCGCGGCGCCGGCGAGGTCAGCGAGATCGCGGCGGGAACGCCGACCGCGGTTGGCGATCGGCCCCGCGAGCTCGTCGAGGCGTCCTCCTCGGGGAACCTCGACGCGGTGCTCGCGGCAGTCCCCGCTCAGGCGCAGGACACCGTGGCGAATGCCGCCAGCCAAGGTGTCCTCGCCGGCCTCAACCTCGTGCTCGTGCTCGGCGCGGTGCTCAGCTTCGCCGGCGCGCTGCTCGCGCTGTGGCTCGTTCGAGAGGACGAGATCGAGCGCGAGCCGAGCGAGCCGGAGCCGGAGCCCGAGCACCGGCGCGAGCCCGAAGCCGTGCCGGAGGCTGTCGCCGCTTAAAGCGGCGACAGCCGTGAATAACGCGCCAAGTTCGCGAGCGAACTTGGCGGTCGCAGCCAGCTTGAGGTTGGCCGGTACCCTGGCGCTCATGGAAGTCCGCGCCTTCACGGTCGGCCCCGTCGCCGAGAACTGCTTCATAGCCCGCAAGCAGGACTCCAACCGCGCCCTGATCGTAGACCCCGGCGAGGAGCCGGAGCGGCTTCTCGGCGCGATCGACGAGCTCGGGATCAAGGTGGATGCAATTCTCATCACGCATTGCCACTTCGATCATGTCGGCGCTGTGGCGCCGGTGGCCTCGGCCACTCGCGCTCCTGTCTACTGCCCCGAGATCGAGGTGCCGGTGCTCGCCGACATCATGTCGTTCGTTCCGTGGCCCGGCTTCGGCCCGTATGAGAGCTATGACGCCGACGAGACCGTCTCGGGCGGCGAGCAGCTGTCGCTGGCGGGATTGGAGATCGACGTCCTCCACACCCCCGGCCACAGCCCCGGCCACGTCACCTACGCCATCCCCGACGAGGGAGCGATGTTCTCCGGCGACGTCCTGTTCAAGGGCTCGGTGGGCCGCACGGACCTCCCGGGTGGCGACGGCCCGACGCTGCTCGAGAGCATCCGCACGCTTGTCGAGGGCTATCCCCCCGAGACGACGGTGTACCCGGGCCACATGGGGATCACCACGCTCGGCGCGGAGCGCGAGACCAACCCGTTTCTTGACCGAGCTCGCCCGCTGACCGCGGCCGGGCACCTCGTTATCGTCGGCGCGTCATGAGTCGCGAGCTTCCAAGCACCGCGCGGGACGTTCGACGTCCTGCCGCCGGAGGAGGAGGTGCGCGCCCGAATCGAGCGCACAGCCCGCGAGCTCTTCGCGCGGGCGGGCTACGGGCGGATCGAGACGCCGATCTTCGAGGACACCGAGCTGTTCGTCCGGGCGGTCGGCGAGTCGACCGACATCGTGCGAAAGGAGATGTTCACCTTCGAGGACCACGGTGGCCGCAGCGTCACGCTGCGGCCGGAGGCCACCGCCCCGATCTGCCGCGCCTACGTGCAGCACGGGATGCACAAGCTCCCCCAGCCGGTGAAGCTGTGGTGCGCGGGCCCGTTCTTCCGCTACGAGGCGCCCCAGGCGGGCCGCTTCCGCCAATTCAGCCAGATCGACGCCGAGGTGATCGGCTCCGATTCCCCGCTCGTCGACGCCGAGCTGATCATGCTGCTCGACGACCTTCTCAGCGAGCTCGCCGTCCCCGGTGTGCACCTTCGGTTGTCCAGCCTGGGATCGCCAGAGGCCCGCGCCGCGTATCGGGAGGAGCTCAAGGACTACCTGCGCTCCCGCGAGTCCGAGCTGGCGCGCGAGGTGCGCGACCGGATCGACGCCAACCCGCTGCGGGCGTTCGACTCCGACGACGAGGGAACCCGTGCGGCGATGGCGGATGCGCCGACCATGCTCGACCGCCTCGACGGCGACGACGCGGCGCACTTCGCCGCGGTCCGCGCCCAGCTCGATCGGGCGGGGGTCGAGTACACGCTCGACGGGACACTGGTCCGCGGGCTCGACTACTACACCCGCACCGTGTTCGAGTTCACCTGCGACCGGCTCGGCGCCCAGTCGGGGATCGGGGGCGGGGGTCGCTACGACGGCCTCGTCGAGGCGCTCGGCGGACCTGCCACACCGGCCAACGGGTGGGCCGTGGGGGTGGAGCGGATCGTGCTCGCTCTGGACGGGGCCGAGCCCGCCCCGAGCCGCGACGTCTTCGTCGCCGCGGCCGACCGGCAGCGCGAGCGGGCGCTCGCCCTGGTCAGCGATCTGCGGCACGCGGGGCTCAGCGCCGAGCTCGATCTCGCCGGGCGGAGCATGAAGGGTCAGATGAAGCAGGCCGACCGGGTCGGCGCCCGCCACGCCGTGATCCTTGACGAGGACGGCGCGGCGGCGCTGCGCGACATGCGAACCGGAGAGCAGCGCGAGGTCGATCCCTCGCGGGTCGCCGAGGAGATCGCGGCGGCCGGAAGCTGACGCTGCGAGACTGCGCCTCGCGATGGGCGACGCGTTCCCAACCCTGCGGGAGAACCGCTACCGAGACACGTGGTGCGGCCAGGTGCTCGAGGATCGCCTCAACGCACAGGCGCGCGTCGCCGGCTGGGTGCACCGCCGCCGCGACCACGGGGGGCTGATCTTCATCGACCTTCGCGACCGCACCGGGCTCGTGCAGCTCGTCTTCAACCCCCAGACGGCCGGAGGAGCCCACGAGCTCGCGCACGGGCTGCGCGCCGAGGACGTGATCACCGCGTCGGGGGAGGTCGTGCGGCGCGACCCCGAGACCGTCAACCCGGAGCTCCCCACGGGCGAGTTCGAGGTCCGGGTGACCGACGCCGAGGTGCTCGCCGACGCCGACACCCCGCCGTTCGAGATCGAGAGCTTCTCCGGTGAGGTGGGGGAGGAGCTGCGGCTGCGGTACCGCTACCTCGACCTGCGCCGCGACCGGATGCGCACGGCGCTCGAGCTGCGGCATCGGGTGACGCGCGAGATCCGCGGATTCCTCGACGCCGGGGGGTTCGTCGAGATCGAGACCCCGATGCTCTCGCGCTCGACGCCCGAGGGCGCCCGCGACTTCCTCGTTCCAAGCCGCCTCCAGCCGGGGTCGTTCTTCGCGCTCCCGCAATCCCCGCAGCTCTTCAAGCAGCTTCTGATGGTCGCCGGGTTCGAGCGCTACTACCAGATCGCCCGCTGTTTTCGGGACGAGGACCTGCGCGCCGACCGCCAGGCGGACTTCACCCAGCTCGACATGGAGCTGTCGTTCGTCGACGTCGACGACGTGATCGACGTCAACGAGCGCCTCCTGAAGCACGTGCTCGGCGCCTGCGGGGTCGAGATCGAGATCCCGCTGCCGCGTATGTCCTACGACGAAGCCGTCGCCCGCTACGGGACCGACCGCCCGGACACCCGATTCGGGCTCGCGATCGCGGAGCTCACCGAGGTCTTGCGCGAGACGGAGTTCAAGGTCTTTCGATCGACGATCGAAGAGGGCGGCGTCGTCCAGGGAATCAACGCCGGGCGACGCGAGCTTCCCCGCTCGGAGCTCGACGGGCTGATCGAGTTCGCGCAGGGGGCGGGCGCGCGCGGGCTCGTGTGGGCATTTCGCGAGGACGACGGGTGGCGCTCGCCGGTCGCGAAGTTCCTCTCCGGGGACGAGCTGCGTGGGCTCAACAAGAGACTCGGCGCGGAGGAGGGCGACCTCCTACTGGTGGTGGCGGACGAGCCGCCGGTCGTCGGGCGGGCGCTCGGCGCACTGCGCATGCACCTCGCCGAGCGCTTCGATTTGATCTCCGAGGAGCGCAACGATCTTCTGTGGATCGTCGACTGGCCGCTGTTCGGATGGGACGAGGACGAGGGGCGATGGGACGCGCTCCACCATCCGTTCACCGCGCCGGTCGGAGAGGTCGATACCGAGCGACTTGGTGATCTGAGGGCGAGGGCCTATGACGTGGTCTGGAACGGCGTCGAGCTCGGCGGGGGCTCGATCCGGATCAGCGACCCGGAGGTCCAGCGACAGGTGTTCGAGGCGCTCGGGATCGCGGCCGAAGAGACCGAGGAGCGGTTCGGCTTCCTGCTCGAGGCGTTCAGATACGGCGCACCGCCGCACGGCGGGATCGCGTACGGGCTCGACCGGATAGTCGCACTGCTCCACGGGACCGACTCGATCCGCGACGTGATCGCGTTCCCGAAGACCGCCTCGGGCGTGGACCCGCTCACCGGAGCGCCGGCGCCCGTCGACGATCGCCAGCTTCGCGAGCTCGGTATCGCGCTGCGAGGGCGGGGCGGGTCGGGCAAGACCACGAGCCCGTGAGCGAGAGCAACGCGGAAGTCGCACGGCGGATTCTCGAGGCGATCAGCGAGGGGGACGTCGATGGGTTCGTGGCGCTGCTCGATCCCGACGTCGAGATCCAAACCCAGCGCGGGGTCCGGCGCGGGCGCGACGAGGTGGCCCGATGGGCACGGAGCAAGTTCGAGCACCTGGAGCGCCGCTATGAGGTCGACGAGGTCCACACCGCGGGTACCCGGGTCGTGGTCCTGGCCCGCGTGCAGTACGTGTGGCGCGAAACCCGCAAGGTGGGGGACGAGTCGCTGGTCGGAATCGTGCTCGACCTCCGAGACGGGAAGCTGCTGCGGTGGCGACTGTACGACGACCCGATGGAGGCGCATGAGGAGCTCGAGGTCTGAGCCGCTGCCGGGAGGTGCTGCTAGGTTTGAGCAAGGCTCGAGCCTGTTCGATGGCCCGCTCCAATTGTGAGCCAACACAATCGGCTTGGGAGTCGATTTCCGGCCGCCCCTCGGGGCGATCGGTAGACACCCACCTTCCTAGAAGGGTTCTCAGGCCGAGCGGGACGCCGGCAGGTTGGGGCCTTTTCTTCGCTCCCGGTCCTCGACGAATTGACTTCGGACGCCTTCGACTACTACCTGAGTGACGCGTCGCGTCGCGCCGCGGCCCCGGAGGGCTCGCACAGCGGCGCCGCGGGAGGCGCGCCGTGCCGGGACCTGATCAGGATCTCGATCGGACTCGAGGGCGGGCGAGTCGCGGCGGCCCGCTTCGACACCGAGGGTTGCTCGGCCACGCGCGCGGCCGGCGCGGCGCTCGCCGAGCTCGTCGAGGGCCGCACGGTCCTCGACGCCGCGCGGCTGCGGCCTGAGGACGTCTCCGAGGCGCTCGGCGGACTCTCGCCCCAGGGTCGCCACGCCGCCGAGCTCGCAGCCGACGCGCTGCACCGCGCGCTGACAACGCTGGTCGCGTCCGGGGAACGGTCGATCTGGAGCGCTCCGGTGACCAGCCGCGTCCTCGTGGCAATGAGCGGCGGAGTCGACAGCGCGGTCGCCGCGTGGCTCGAGCGCGAGCGGGGCGCCGAGGTGGTTGCGGTGACCGTGAAGCTGTGGGCCGACCGGCGAACCGACGGTGCGCGCAGCTGCTGCTCGCCTCAGGCGGTCGTCGGGGCGCGCGCGCTGGCCCACTCGATGGGCATCCCGCACCTGACGATGGACCTCGAGGACGACTTTCGGGCGACGGTCGTCGACGACTTCCTCGCGGGGCACGTGGCGGGGCGGACCCCGAACCCGTGCGTGCGCTGTAACGGGCTCGTCCGCCTCGATGCGATGGCGGATCTCGCCGTGCGACTCGGCGCGGAGCGGCTGGCGACCGGCCATTACGCCCGCATCGCGGACGACGGGGATTCCCCCCGGCTGGTTGCTCCGAGCGACCGCTCGAAGGACCAGACCTACATGCTGAGCGCGGTCTCGCCGCGCACGCTCGCGCGGCTGCGGTTCCCGCTCGCCGAGCTGACGAAGGCCGAGGTCCGCCGCATCGCCGCCGACGCCGAGCTCCCCGTGGCCTCGAAGCCCGAGAGCCAGGACCTGTGCTTTCTCGCTGGGGAGGGGAAGCGCTCGTTCCTCGCCCGGCATGCGCGCCTTCCCGAGCGCGAGGGCGATGTGGTCGATCGCGCGGGTCGCACGCTCGGGCGCCATCGCGGCCATCACAACTTCACCGTCGGCCAGCGCCGCGGCCTCGGGATCGCCGCCGATGCACCGCTGTACGTCCTCGAGACCGACGCCGACGCGAATCGGGTGGTGGTAGGCCCGCGCGAGCAGCTCGAGATCGATCGTGTGCTGGTTCGCGACGCGGTGCTGAGAAGCGACGGGGGTGCAGTGGACCGCGTGCGGCTGCGCTACCGGTCGCGACCGCTCGCCTGCGTGCTCGATGCCGGCGGGTCGGCGCCCCCGAAGGGGCGACATCCGGAGCTCGTCGTGCGGCTCGCCGAGCCCGCGGCCGCGGTGGCCCCGGGCCAGACGGCTTCTTTGATGCAGGGCGACGCGGTCGTCGGACACGGGACGATCGCGTAGTCCTGAGCGGCCTCGAATAGCGCCCGGCGAGCCGAGGCTCGGCCATACACTTGGGCCATGAAGGCGGACGAGATCCGCGAGAAGTTCTTGCACTACTTCGAGGAGCGAGGTCACCTGCGACGCCCCTCGGCGTCGCTTGTTCCGTCGGTGCACGACCCGTCCGTGCTCCTGACCACGGCGGGCATGCAGCCGCTGAAGCCGTACTTCCTCGGCGAGGAGGAGCCGCCGAGCCGGAGGCTGACGACCTGCCAGCGCTGCTTCCGGACTACCGACATCGAGGAGGTCGGGAACACCGCCCGGCACCTCACTTTCTTCGAGATGCTCGGCAACTTCAGCATCGGCGACTACTTCAAGCGGGAGTCGATCGCGTTCGGATGGGAGCTGTCGCTCGAGGGCTTCGGCCTCGAGCCCGAGCAGATCTGGGTCAGCGTGTTCGCGGGCGACGACGAGCTCGGCCTCGGTCCCGACGAGGAGGCGATCGCGATCTGGCGCGAGCTCGGCGTTCCGGAGGACCGGATCGTGCACCTACCCCGGTCCGAGAACTTCTGGCAGGCGGGCCCCGCGGGGCCGTGCGGCCCGTCCTCGGAGATGTACCTCGACCGGGGCGTCCAGTACGGCGGCCCCGACGATCTCCCTGGCGACGACACGGAGCGTTTCCTCGAGTACTGGAACCACGTGTTCATGAGCTACGAGCTGCACGAGGACGGCAGCCTCACCGACCTGCCGTCGCGCAACATCGACACCGGCCTCGGGCTCGAGCGCATGGCCGCGATCCTGCAGGACGTCCCGTCGGTCTACGAATCCGACCTCTTCAGCCCGCTCGTCGGGCTCGCGGAGGAGCTCTCGGGTCGCTCCTACGATCGCGACGCGAAGACCACTCGCGCGGTGCGGATCATCGCCGACCACTCGCGCGGGACGGCGCACCTGCTCGCCGATGGGGTCGTGCCCTCGAACGAGGATCGCGGCTACATCCTGCGCCGGATCATGCGGCGAGCGATCCAGCAGGGCAGGGTGCTCGAGCTGGAGCCTCCGTACCTGGGGCGCTTCGCGGAGCGCGTGATCGAGATGATGGCCGGCACCTACCCGCACCTCGCGGAGCAGCGCGACACGATCCTGCGCTGGGTCTCCGACGAGGAGGAGAGCTTCGGGCGCACGCTCGATCGCGGTACCGACCTGCTCCGCGAGCTGATCGCGGACGCGAAGGACCAAGGGACGTCGTGGATCGACGCGGCCGACGCGTTCAAGCTCCACGACACATACGGCTTCCCGTACGACCTCACGAAGGAGCTTCTCGCCGAGGAGGGTGTCTCGGTCGACGACTCCGGCTTCGAGGCACTGATGGAGGAGCAGCGGGAGCGCGCCCGGACCGGCGCCGAGGCGGTGACCTCGGACCGCCACGGGGAGGTGATCTCGTTCGTGTCCGAGGCTCCCGAGACGCGGTTCGTCGGCTACGAGACGCTGCGTGCGTCGACGAGCGTGGCGGCGGCCCGGGACTCGAACGGCGGGTCGCTCGTGAAGTTGGAGGAGAGCCCGTTCTACGCCGAGGGCGGGGGCCAGGTCGCGGACTCGGGCTCGATCCGGTGGGACGAGACCGAGGCCGCGGTGCTCGACGTGTACCGGGTCGGGGACGATCAGGCCGTCAAAGTGCGCGGTCCCGTCCCCGAGCCGGGGAACCGGGTTGAAGCGGTCGTCGATCGCGCGACGCGCCACGCGACGATGCGCAACCACACGGCGACCCACCTCCTCCACGCGGCGCTGCGCGAGCGACTTGGCTCGCACGTCCGCCAGGCGGGTTCCGCGGTCCGGCCCGACAAGCTGCGCTTCGACTTCACCCACGGCGCGTCGCTGACGCGCGACGAGCTGCGGGACATCGAGGACCGCGTGAACGAGCGGATCAAGGAGAGCCTGCGGGTGCGCGCTCTGCACATGGATCGCGCCGAGGCCGAGGCGCTCGGCGCGCTGGCGCTGTTCGGAGAGAAGTACGGCGACTGGGTGCGCGTCGTCGAGGTCGAGGAGGTGTCGCGCGAGCTGTGCGGCGGCACCCACGTGGCGAACACCGCCGAGCTGGGGATATTCACCATTGTGTCCGAGGGCTCGAGCGCCTCCAACGTACGCCGCGTCGAGGCGCTCACCGGCCCCGCGGCCATCGACTGGTTCCGCTCCCGCGACGAACAGCTCGCCGAGGCCGGTGCCGTGCTCGGCTCGCCGCGCGATCCAGTCGCCGCCGCGCGCCGCTCCGCCGAGCGGCTCGAGGAGCTCGAGCGCGCCGAGCGCGAGGCCTCCACCCTCGAGGCCGGCGAGGTCGCGCGCGAGCTCGCCGAGCGCGAGGCCACCCAGGTCGACGGGCTCGAGGTCGTTGTGGCGCGCGCGGATGGCGGCGCCGACCAGAGATCGCTGCTCGAGCTGGCGGATCGAGTCAAGTCCCTCGCCGGTGAATCCGCTGTGGTCCTCGGGAGTGCCGAGGGCGACCGGGTCGCGCTGGTCGCCGCCTTCACCGAGGCGGCCGTCGAGCGTGGCCTGTCGGCGGCCGACATCGTTCGCAAGGCGGCTGCGCTTGTCGATGGCGGTGGGGGTGGGAGGCCCAACGTGGCCCAGGCGGGCGGGCGCGACCCCAGCCGCCTGGAAGAGGCGCTGGAGACGGCGCGCCGGGCGATCCAGCAGAAGCTTTCGAGCTGACCACGGCCGTGCGGGTACTCGCGCTCGATTACGGGGAGGTGCGCTGCGGATGCGCGATCTCGGACCCGAGCGGGGTGGTGGCGCGACCCCTGCCCGTGATCGAGCCGCCCGACGCCCGCGTGGTCGCCGAGATCGTTCGCGACCAGGACGTCGGCGTCGTGGTGGTCGGCCTCCCGGTAGGGTTGAGCGGCTCGGAGGGCGCTCAAGCGGGGAAGGCGCTCCGTTTTCGTGACGAAGTGGCGAAGCTGGTGGATGTGCCGGTGGAGACCTACGACGAAAGGCTGACGACCAAGTTGGCACAGCGAACCGTTCGCTCCGGAGCGACCGCGGCAGAGGATTCGATCGCCGCCGCGCACATCCTCGAGAGCTATCTCACGGCCCGCGACCACGGTGGGGCTGGGGGATGAGCACGAGGCCCTACAAGGGTGTGGGCGGGCGGGGAATTTGATGTTGGGCCGAGCGCGAATCGAGGTGATGTCATGAGCGACCGGGGGACGGGAGAGCGCCCTGTGGACGAGCTCACCCCAAGCGATCCGTTCAGCGTCGACGATCCCGAGGCGCGTGCCCGCGAGGAGCGCCGCCTCGAGCGCGAACGTCGCCGCCGCGAGCGCGAGCAGCGCCGCCCGAGTGGCGACAGCACGTCCGGCGGAGGGCTGAAGGGCGTGTTCGGGCGCAAGCGCCGCCCGTCGGGCGATGGAGTGTCCGCGGCGGCGCCCGCCACGCAAACGGCGCCCGCCACGGAAACGCGGTCGGAAGCGCCCGCGGTCACCGAGGAGACCAGCGTCCGCCCGGCGCGGCCCTCGATCGCGGACCGCGTCCGCGCGGTCGTGCGTCGCCGCCTACCGCGCCGCCCCTCGACGGCGGCGATCCAGCGCCGCAGGACTCTCGCGGTGGTCGCGGTGGCGATTCTCGCCCTGGTCATCTGGTTCCTGCTGGCGCTGTTCCAGCCGTTCGGCGGCGAGGGCAAGGGCAAGGTCGTGGTGACTATCCCGAAGGGGGCGACGGCCGGCCAAGTCGGCGACATCCTCGAGCGCGAGGGCGTGATCTCGGACGGTCCGCCGTTCGTGTCGGGAAGCACGCTGTTCAGGTGGCGGCTGTCGGCGGCCGGCAAGAGCGACGAGATCCCGAGCGGGAGCTACACGCTCGCGAGCGGGATGAGCTACGGCGCCGCGATCGACGAGCTCACCGCGTCGCCGGCCGAGCGCGGAATCACCGTGGTGATCCCGGAGGGCTACACGCGCGATCAGATAGCCGGCGTAACCAAGGACGCCGGGCTGAAGGGCAACTACAGGAAGGAGACGCTGAGCTCGAACCAGATCATCCTCAAGCGGTACGGCGCCGGTGGAGCGAACAGCCTCGAGGGCTTCATGTTCCCCGCGACCTACGAGCTGAAGCCGAACTCGAGCGTCGAGGACCTGGTCGACCAGCAGCTGAAGGGGTTCGAGCAGAACTTCGACAAGGTCGACCTGAAGTACGCGGAGTCGAAGAACCTCTCCCCGTACGACGTACTGACGATCGCCTCGATGATCGACCGCGAGGTCCAGGTTCCGAAGGAGCGCAGGCTCGTCGCCGAGGTGATCTACAACCGCTTCGAGCGCGGCGAGCCACTCGGCATCGACGCGACGATCCGGTACGCGACCGGGAACTTCGACAAGCCGCTGACGGAGTCGGAGCTTTCGACCGACTCCCCGTACAACACGCGCCTCGTCGTAGGGCTGCCTCCAACCCCGATCGGCAACCCCGGGCTCGACGCGATCGAGGCCGCCGCGAATCCCGGTCGGGGCGACAACCGCTGGTTCGTCGTCAAGCCGGGCACCTGCGGCGAGCACGTGTTCTCGGACACCGAGCAGGAGTTCAACGAGGCGGCGGACCAGTACCAGCGGGCGCTCGAGCGCCAGGGCGATTCGCCGACGAAGTGCTAGACGGAGACCGCCGCCGCCTCGCGGTGCTCGGGCACCCTATTGCGCACTCGCGCTCGCCGGTGATCCACAACGCGGCGTTCGAGGCGCTCGGGATCGCGGACGAGTGGTCCTACGAGGCGATCGACGTCGTCCCGGAGGAGTTCCCCGAGCGCGTCGCCGCGCTGCCGACCGAGGGCTTCGTGGGCGCGAACGTCACCGTCCCGCACAAGCACGCGGCGCTGGCGCTGGCGGACACCGCGTCCGACCCCGCCGGTGAGATCGGGTCCGCGAACACGCTCAGCTTCCAGGCGGGCGCGGTCGCGGCCGACAACACCGACGCGCCCGGGTTTCTCGCGACGCTGCCGAGCGGGCCGTCCGGGCTCCGCGCCCTCGTCCTCGGCGCCGGCGGCTCGGCGCGCGCGGTGGTGTGGGCGCTCGTGGGCGAGGGGGCGGAGGTCGAGGTGTGGAACCGGACCCCGGAGCGCGCGGCGGTGCTCGCGGAAGCGCTGGGCGCGTCGGTGGTCGAGGTTGACGGCACGCTGCCGTCGAGCGAGTTCGACCTGATCGTCAACGCGACCGCGGTGGGCCTCGAGGGCGCCGAGCGGGAGCGCGCGACCCCGGGCTCCGACCTGGACGCGCTGCGCCTCGCGCCGGAGGGACTCCGCGAGGGCCAGCTCGTCGTCGATCTTGTCTACGGCTCGAACGAGACCGAGCTCGCCCGCACGGCCCGGGAGCGGGGCGCGACCGTGGTGGAGGGGCTCGAAGTCCTGGTCCAGCAGGGTGCCGCTTCGTTTCGGATCTGGACCGGGCTCGACGCCCCGCTCGACGTCATGCGGGAGGCCGCGAAGGCGTAGCGCCTGTTCCCGGGCCGAACGCCATGCTTCGCGTATGGACCGAGCTCGCAGCGCCCTCGATCGCGTCAGGTCGGCGTACGGCGCGGTCCGATCGGCGCTCCGCGAGGCGCCACCGTGGGCCCTTGTCGTGCTCGGGGTGCTGGCCGTAGCCGTCGTCGGCGAGGTCGTGTTCGTTGTCGCCCAGTCGGACGGCGACGGTGACTCACCGGCTGCTGCGGAGACTCTCGGTTGCAACGACCGCGAAGCCGACGACGCCGTCAACGCCGACCGCTTCGCCCAGGCGGTTCGGGATCTCGGCACCGTTCCTCCGCTCGCGAGCGTGCTCGAGGTGTACGACGCAAAGGTGATCGATTGCGCGGACCTCAACGGGGATGACTCCGACGAAATGGTGGTGCAGCTGCTCGAGCGCGATGTGCCGCTGGAGGACACGGTCGATTTACCGCGGCCGTGGGCGATCTACGCGAGCGACGGCGAGAAGTGGACCCCGGCGCTGATCCGCTCGCACGTCCCCGGCGCGGAGGTGACTGTGGAGGGCGACGAGGTGAGGGAGCGCTCCTCGGCCCTGGTGGAGGGCGACCTGCTGTGCTGCCCCACCGGCCGGCGCGAGGGTGTCGTTCGCTGGGACGGCAACCGGTTCACCTACCATCCTGAGGTCGGCCCCCGAGGTCGCACGATCGCGCTCGCCGATGAGGCCGCGGTCGGGATCGGCGGGTTCGATCTCCAGGAGGGGAGCTTCCCCGGTGCCGTCGGGCTGTTCGGCCCCGCCTCGACCTACGGTCCCGAGGGCGACACGTGCCCGGCGTCGTGGGACGACCTCGGAATGACGATCGAGTTCGCCAACCTCGGGGGTCTCGATCCCTGCGGGGTGGAGGGGCGTGTCACGGAAGTCCGAATCGAACGGGCCGAGGCGGCCCAGGCGGGATGGAAGACCGAGGAGGACGCGACCGTCGAGATGCCCGAGGACGAGCTCCGAAAGCTCTACCCCGACATGCGGCCGGCGGCGGACGATTCGCTCGACCCCGAGGAGCCGGTGGGGGAGCTGTTCACGCTGGTCGATCGCCCCTCGACGATCGGGCTCGATGAGCCCACTCCGACGCTTTCTGCGCGGGTGGCGGAGGGAAGGGTTATCGGGTTCGTGATCTCGGTCGGGGCGGCGGGGGAGTAGCCACCCTCGCTACGCCTTGCGCTTGCCGGGATCCCGGCCGCGCCGGCGCGGCTCGGGGGACCGGACCTCGATGCGTCCGATCACCCGTCCGGCCGCGAGCAGCCGGACCGCGAACGTCCCCGTCCGATCGGGGAGCAGGTTGAAGCGCGCAGGAGCTTCCGGCGTCAGGTCCTCGAGCTGCCCGAACGCGGGGATCTCGACCTGGTCCGCGACGCCGGAGCGCACCGTGAGCGCGAGCTGGTCGTCGCGGTGGATGCGCACCGTGTCGGCCCTGTGCGGCGCAACGCGGATAGTCCGCTTGATCAGCCGGCCGGGCGGCCCGCGATCCTCGCCGGCCTGAGTCGGCCGCCCGGTTTTGGTGTCGGTCGAGGTGGCCCGCTGCTCCTCGCCCTGCGGCGGGACGAGCGCCGCCGCGAGGGTCGAGACCCCCAGCAGCACGACCATCAGGATCAGCAGCCTGCGCGCGGCCATCGAGCTTCCCTTTCAGCCTAAAGGCGGCTGTTGCTCGTCAGGCGATGAACGTGTCGACGTACCAATCGAAGACCTCGTCGCCGGCGAACAGTCCGACGATCCCCCCGGCGGCCAGGAACGGGCCGAACGGGACGGCCCACGTGCGGGCCTGCGCACCGTGGCGCAGCACCAATCCGAGCCCGGCCAGACCACCCGCCGCGAACGCGACGGCAAGCGCCGGAGCCACCGCCCGCCCGAGATAAAGGCCCATGAGCGCCGCGAGCTTGACGTCCCCCATTCCCATCCCCTCGCGTCTGCCGACCGCCCCGAGGAGAAGGAACCCGCCGGCTCCGGCCGCCGCGGCAGCTCGCTCGGGGATGCTGCCCGGGTCGGTGGGCGCGACGATCGCGATCCCGACGACAGCTCCGGCGAGCAGGATCGCGTTGGGAATCACCCGACGGTCGAGGTCGGTCACAGTCACCGCGAGGAGGACGGAGGCAAGGGCGAGCTCGAGCGCGGCCGCGGCCATCAACCGACAGGGAGGCTTGGACGGCGGGGTTTCGCCCCGGTGCTTCGGTCCAGAGTGCGCCGATAGCCTAGTTGCGCGATGGGCATTCGCTTCACCACAGCGGGAGAATCGCACGGGCCGGGACTCGTGGCGATCGTCGAGGGCTTGCCCGCAGGCCTCGAGCTCGACCACGAGGCGCTCGACCGCGACATGGCGCGCCGCCAGCTCGGCCACGGGCGCGGCGGGCGGATGAAGATCGAGAGCGATGCCGTCGAGATCCGCTCCGGAGTGCGGCACGGGCGCACGCTCGGGAGCCCGATCGCCGTCCTGGTCGCGAATCGCGATTACCCGAACTGGGAGGAGCGGATGAACCCGTGGCCGGTCGACGGTAGCGTCGACGAGGCGCACACCCCCCGGCCGGGGCACGCCGACCTCGCCGGACTGCTCAAGTTCGGTCACACCGACGTGCGCAACGTGCTCGAGCGCGCCAGCGCCCGCGAGACCGCGGCGCGGGTCGCCGCAGGCGGGCTGGCCAGGGCGTTCCTCGCCGCGCTCGGGGTGACGGTTCACAGCCATGTGCTCCAGATCGGCAGCATTCGGGCGGCCGAGCGCGAGAGCCTCGCGCCCGAGGACTTCGCTGACGTCGACGACTCGCCCGTGCGCTGCCTCGAGCCCGACGCCGGCGCCCGCATGGTCGAAGAGATCGACCGGCTGCGAAAGCAAAACGAGACGCTCGGGGGAACGTTCGAGGTGCTCGCGTTCGGGCTCGTCCCGGGACTCGGCTCGCACGTCGCGTGGGATGAGCGCCTCGACGCGAGGCTCGCCCAGGCGACGGTCTCGATCCAGGCGATCAAGGGCGTGTCGCTCGGGGAGGCATGGGAGGTCGCCGGCCGTCCCGGCTCCGAGGCCCACGACGAGATCTTCTGGGACGAAGCGCGCGGCTGGTTTCGGGAGACCAACCGCGCGGGCGGGCTCGAGGGTGGGATGACCAACGGCGAGCCGCTCGTCGTGCGAGCCGCGATGAAGCCGCTCTCGACCCTCACCCAGCCATTGCGGACCGTCGACACCGAGACGAGGCAGCCCGCGGAGGCATTGCGCGAGCGAACCGACTCGACCACCGTCCCAGCCGCGGCGGTCGTCGGCGAAGCGATGGTCGCGCTGGTGCTCGCGGGCGCGTACCGCGACAAGCTCGGCGGCGACCACATCGACGACGTCCTCGCCGCGCTCGCGGCGTACAAGGAGCGGATCGGATGGCGGAGGTAAGGGCGAAGCCGGCGATCGTGTTCATCGGCTTCATGGGCGCCGGCAAGTCGAACGCGGCCCGCGCGACGGCCGAGCAGCTCGGCGAGGAGGCGCTCGATGCCGACGAGGAGATCGAGCGCGAGCTGGGCGAGCCGATCGCTTCGTTCTTCGAGCGCGAAGGCGAAGCGGCGTTTCGCGAGCGCGAGCAGCGGGTTGCGCTCGAGCTGCTGGACCGGGGCGGAATCGTCTCGCTCGGCGGCGGCGCGGTCGAGAGTGAACGCGTGCGCGAGGCACTGCGACGCAGCGTCGGCGTGTGGTGCCGGGTGGACGAGGACGTCGCGTGGGAGCGCTCCCGCGACACCGGCAGGCCGCTAGCGGCGGATCGCGGGGAATTCGCGCGCCGCTACCGCGAGCGCCTGCCGCTGTACCACGATGCCGCCCGGGTGGTCCTTCCCGAGGGGGGCCGCGACATCGGCCGGCCGGCCGCTCCTTGGCTGGCGGCGCTCCGACGCCACCCCGAGGTGAGCATCGTGTGGGCGCGCTCGGCGTCCGGCGAGTACCCGGCCGCCGTGGGAGCGGGTGCCACCGAGCTGCTGGGCGAATCCGAAGTCGCGGATGCGATCGAGGTCTCGCGCTGGTTCGCGATCGCCGACACGGAGGCGGTTCGCCATCAAAATGAACTTCTCCCGGGCGTCGAGGCGGTGATCGAGGTGACCGGCGGCGAGGAGCGAAAGACCCTCGCCGAGGCCGAGCGGGTGCTGCGCGAGCTCGCCGGGGCCGGCGCCCGGCGGGACGACGGAGTGGTCGCGTTCGGCGGCGGCGTCGTCGGCGACCTGGGCGGCTTCTGTGCGGCCTCGTACCAGCGCGGCGTTCCCGTCGTGCAAGTGCCGACCACGCTCGTCGCCCAGGTCGACTCCGCGTACGGGGGCAAGACTGGGGTCGACCTCCCCGAGGCGAAGAACTACGTCGGCGCGTACCACATGCCGTCGGCGGTGCTCGCCGACCCGCGGGCGCTCGCCACTCTGCCCGACGAGGAGCTCGCGGCCGGCTTCGTCGAGGTCCTGAAGACGGCCCTGATCGCGGGCGGCGCGCTGTGGGATCGAGTCGGAAGGCTGGGCTCGCTCGACCCCGCCGAGCTTTCGGACGTCGTGTTCGAGTGCGCGCTGACGAAGATCGACGTGGTCGCGGCCGACGAGCGCGATCGCGGGCGCCGCGCGGTGCTCAACCTCGGCCACACGGTCGGTCATGCGATCGAGGCGGCGACCGGATACGGGCGGTACCGCCACGGCGAGGCGGTCGGCCTCGGGCTCCTCGCGACGCTGCGGCTCTCCGGCGCGGACGCGCTGCGCGACGAGGTGGGTGGGATCCTCGAGCGTCACGGGCTGCCGACCGCGCTCGGGAACGGGATCGGGACGGACGAGATCCTCGCCGCGGTGGAGCTCGACAAGAAGCGAACCGCCGACGGGGTGGGGTTCGTGCTGCTGGAGCGACCCGGCGAGCCCCGCGCGGGAGTCAATGTCGATCCCGAGCGCGTGCGAGCCGCGATCGAAGAGCTGCGGAGCGGCTAGTGCAGCGGTCGCGAAACCGCGTGGCCGTCCTCCACGGCGTCAACCTCGACATGCTCGGCAGACGCGACCCCGATCACTACGGCACGATCACCCTCGCCGAGCTCCAGACGAGGGTGAAGCGCTTCGCGGGCGACCTCGACCTCGAGGCGACCTTCTTCCAGACGAACCACGAAGGAGAGTTCGTCGAGTACCTCCACCGGCTTCCGGAGCGCGCGGACGCCGCGCTCCTGAACCCCGGCGCGTGGACGCATTACAGCTACGCGATTCGGGACGCAGTGGAGCTCGCGGCAGTGCCGGCGGTCGAGGTTCACCTCTCGGACGTCGACTCGCGCGAGGAGTGGCGCCGCTCGTCGGTGCTCGACGGGCTCGTGATCGACGTTGTCTCGGGCGAGGGCCCGGACGGGTACCGCCGCGCGCTCGAGATCCTCAACGGGAGCCTCGGGGGTTGACGCGGCTCGAACGACTCGTGGCGAAGGTGGGGGAGCGCGAGCTCGACCAGCTCCTCGTCGGCGACCTGGTGCGCCCGGGCGACTCCGATCGAAGCGGTATGGCGAACCTGCGGTATCTGACCGGGTTCACGGGGACCAGCGGGCTGTGCCTGGTGGGGGAGGGGGTGGGGAGCGGCGACAAGCCCGGCGTCTTCCTCACGGACTTCCGCTACACCGAGCGCGCGGAGCGCGAGGTCGGCGCCGAGTTCGAGCGCGCCACCGCGGAGAGCCGGCTGCTGCCGGCGCTCGCCGAGCGCCTCGCGGGGCGGGTGGGGTACGACGACGCGAACACCAGCGTGCGAAACCTGCGCAAGGTCGAGGATGTCGCGCCGGAGGGCGTCGAGCTCGTCCCGGCCGCGGGACTCGTCGAGGAGCTGCGCCGCGCGAAGGACGCCGACGAGCTCGCATCGATCGCCGAGGCGCAGCGGCTCACGGACGAGGTGTACGAATGGGTGACCCGGCAGGGGCTCGTGGGGCGCAAGGAGCGCGAGGTCGCCCTCGCGGCAGAGCAGCGGATGCGCGAGCTGGGCGCCGAGGGCCCGTCGTTCCCGGCGATCGTCGCCGCGGGCGAGAACGGCGCGCTCCCGCACGCCGAGGCCGGCGAGCGCGAGATCGGCGCCGGCGAGCTGGTGGTGATCGACATGGGGGCGATCGTCGACGGCTACTGCTCGGATTGCACCCGGACGTTCGCCACCGGGCGAGATCGACGTCGAGGCGCGCGAGGTCTACGAGCTCGTGCTCGAGGCTCAGACCGCCGCGCTGGAGGCCGTCCGCGCGGGAGCGGGCGGCAAGGCGCTTGACGCGGTCGCGCGCGAGTTGATTGCGGCCGCAGGCCACGGCGACGAGTTCGGCCACGGCCTCGGCCACGGGGTCGGGATCGAGGTCCACGAGGCGCCGCGGCTCGGAAAGACCTCCGAGGACGAGCTCGTCGCCGGCGACGTCGTCACCGTCGAGCCGGGCGTCTACGTGCGCGGCCGCTTCGGCGTGCGGATCGAGGACCTGGTCAGCGTCGAGGACGACGGCTGCCGCAACCTCGCCACGTACCCGAAGGAGCTTCAGGTCGTCAGCTGAGCAATACCCCTAGGGGGTATGCTACGATCCCGCGCGATGGAGACGGCGACCTCGGAGCGTGACGCGGCACATCCGGGCGGGTCCCTCAATGGCCTCGCCGTCAGCGCGACCCTGCACTGCCTGATCGGCTGCGCGACCGGTGAGATCGTCGGAATGATCATCGCTCTCTCCTTGGGCTGGAGCAATCTCGGCCAGATCGCGCTCGCGGTCGGGCTGGCCTACCTGTTCGGCTTCAGCCTCACCTCCTGGCCGCTCTTCAAGGCCGGGCTGGCCGCCGGCGTGGTCGTCTCGACGGCGCTCGCCGCCGACACGATCTCGATCACGATCATGGAGCTGATCGACAACCTGTTCGTGCTCGTGGTCCCCGGAGCGATGGAGGCCGGGGTCGGAGATCCCGTGATCTACCTCGCCGTCGCGGGAGGGTTCGTGATCGCGTTCCCGTTCGCCTTCTGGGCCAACCGCGTCATGATCGCGCGCGGCACGGGCCACGCCCTCGTCCACGAGTACCACTGAACGGCCGCCAGCGTCCGGCCCACTCGCCGATCTACGTTTGGCCGGTCGCCGGCGACGGCTCGCCGGCGAGCTCGCGGCGGACCCGTGCACGAGCTTCGCCGTAGCGGGTCGTCTCGTAGACGATCAGCCCCCAGATCAGCACGTTGACGACGGCGAGGATGGCGAGCGCCGAGATCTCCACCGCGAGCGGGATCAGCGCGACGAGGATCGCCGCGACCACGAGACGCCGCCTGTTGAGCGTGTGGATGTTCCGGAGCCGGAACGCGACGTGCGCGAGGAGGTAGATCGCGAGCCCGCCGAGCAGCGCGAACGCCGGCTCGATCTTCAGCGGCTCGTCCACGTCGCCCAGCGTCTTCTTCAGGCCGAGCGCCACGAGCACGATCCCGGCCACCATCGCGAAGTGGATGTACGAGTACGAGTCGCGGGCCATCTCGTTTTGCTCCCGCCCCACAGTCGCGCGCGCCAGGCGCCGCGCCGCGACGAGGGCGACGACGTCGAAGTAGATCCACCACTGAGCCGCGGCGAGCGCGATGCCCAGCACACCGGCAGCGGCGACGCCGAAGCTGAGCCCGACCTCTGCGCCGACGCCGATCGCGACGATCGACTCGCCGAGCGCGATGATGATGATCAGCCCGTGGCGCTCCGCGAAGTGTGCAGGCGAGAGCTTCCACCCCTGCGAACCGAACACGAACGGGCCCCCCATGTCGAGCAGCAGCGCGACCGCCCACAGGGCCCCCTGCGCGAACCCGTCGAGGAACGACGCCCCGACGAGCAGCCCGACCCCGATCGCGGTGCCGATCGCGAGACCCGTCACCGAGCGCCGCAGCTCGGGGTCGTCGCGGCTCGCGAGCACGAACAGCACGATCTGTCCGACCCGGACCGCGCCGTACGCGAGCGCGAACTCGAGCGCGAGCCCGCCGAACGCCTCGGGCACGCACAGCGACACGATCAGCAGCGCCGCCATCGCGCCGAAGATCGCGATACGGATCCGCGCCCTCCTCGGGGTCGACGACGCTCGTCAGCCACGAGTACCCCACCCACGACCACCACAGCACTCCGAGCACGAGCATGCCCCGAGCGAGGCCCTCCCAGGTCGGGTCGTCGGCCATCAGCGTCGTGCACTGGGTGATCGCGAGGACGAAGACGAGGTCGAAGAACAGCTCGAGCGGCATCACGCGCTCGCCCTCGCGAAGCACCGGCCTGAGCCGGGGGGCGCGGGTGCCGCTGGCGGTCGCCATTGCCTCCGAATCGTTGCAGGCCGCCTCCGACTCCGGCTGGGCCGTCGCCCATCCCGCGTTGCTGGCTACGCTTCGAAGCGATGGCGCAGCAGGTAGCGACGAACCAGTTCAAGAACGGAACCCACATCGAGGTCGACGGGGCGATCTACCGCATCCTCGAGTTCCAGCACGTCAAGCCAGGCAAGGGCGGCGCGTTCGTGCGCACGCGGCTGCGGAAGCTCGACGACGGCACCGTCCACGACAAGACGTTCCGGGCGGGGGAGAAGTTTCGTCCGGTGCGGACCGAGACGCGGCGGATGCAGTACCTGTACGGATCCGGCGACAACCACGTGTTCATGGACAACCAGAGCTACGACCAGCTCGAGCTGCCGGACGAGGTCGCGGGCGACGCGATGCGGTGGGTGCTCCCGAACCACGAGGTCGAGGTGCTGTTCGTCGACGAGCGCCCGTCCGGCGTCCAGGTGGGAAGCGCCGTCGAGATGGCCGTGTCCGAGACGCAGCCCGGAGTCAAGGGCGACACCGCCTCGGGCGGCGGGACGAAGCCGGCGACGCTCGAATCGGGCGTCGTGGTCGACGTTCCGCTGTTCGTCAACGAGGGGGACCGCGTTCGCGTCGACACCCGCTCGGGCGAGTACGTCTCGCGGGCCTAGAGCATGCGACGCTCAGAGCAGCGGCGCGATGCCGTGTTCGCGCTGTACCAGCACGAGATCACCGGCCGTCCGCTCGAGGAGCTGCTGACCGGAGCGAAGCCGTTCACGCGCGAGCTCGTCGAGGGGACCGAACAGAGCCGCGAGGAGCTCGACGACGCGATCCGGCGCCACGCCGAAGGCTGGGAGCTCGAGCGGATCGCGCCGCTCGAGCGCAGCATCATGCGCGTCGCGCTGTACGAGGCGAGGCACCGCGACGACGTGCCGACCGAGGTCGCGCTCGATGAGGCGGTCGGTTTCGCGCGCGAGTACTGCGGCGCCGACGCCCCCGGATTCGTCAACGGCGTGCTCGGAGCGGCCGTTCGCGCGACACCGGCGAGGGGCACGGAGTGAGCGCGAGCTTCTCCAAGGGTGGGGGTGGGCGGGGAATTTGATGTTGGACCGAGCGCGAACTGAGGTGATGTTGTGACCGAGGAGCTCGAACGCATCGCCGAGCGCCTCCACGCCGTCGCCGACGAGCTCCGCGATCCCGAGCTCGCCGAGGACAGGGTCGAGGAGCTCGCGCGCGAGGCGGCCGAGCTCGCGGCGCGGGCCGGGTCCGAGGCCGAGGCCGCGATTCGCGAGTCCGCCGGTGGGGCGGATGAGTAGCGATCGAGCGTCGGGTGAGGTGAGCCGACCCGCGCCGGCCTACCCCGACGACCTGCGGGCGCTGATCGAGCAGTATCTCGACGGGCTGACCTTCTCCGACGCCGCTGAGACCGCCGGCCTGGACGCAGCGATGCGCTACTCGCTGCTCGCGGGCGGCAAGCGGATCAGGCCGGTGCTCGCCCTCGCAACCGCGCGAGCCGCCGGTGTGGAGCCGGAGAGCGTGCTCCCGGCGGCGGCCGCGATCGAGCTCATCCACACCTACTCGCTGATCCACGACGACCTGCCGGCGATGGACGACGACGAGCTTCGCCGGGGGCGTCCGACCTCGCATGTCGTGTACGGGGAGAACGTCGCGATCCTCGCCGGCGACGGGCTGTTCGCCGAGGCGCTGCGGCTGATCTGCGAGCGGCAGGAGGGCGGGCGCGAGCAGGTGCTCGGGGCGCTCACCGAGCTGGCCCGCGCGACCGGCGTCGAGGGCATGGTCGGCGGTCAGTACGTCGACGTGACGGAGGAGGACCTCGACGCCGACGGGCTTCGCAGACTCCACGAGCTCAAGACCGGACGCCTGATCGCCGCAAGCGTACGCATCCCGCTGATCCTCGCCAACGTAGGTGAACCTGAGACAATCACGTACCGCCGCTTCGCGGACGAGCTGGGTGTCCTGTTCCAGATCGTCGACGACATCCTCGACGTGACCGGAAGCGAAGAGGAGCTCGGCAAGCCGCGCGGCAGCGACGAGCGTCATGGCAAGCTCACCTACGTCAGCCTCTTCGGGCTCGATCGGGCGCGCGACCTCGCGTCCGCCTCGCACGCGAAGGCGCGCGAGGCGCTTGCCGGGATCGGCGGCGAGACGGGCGATCTGGAGCTGATCACGGACTTCATCTACACACGGCAGTCATGAGCGAAGAGAACCAACCGCAGCTCCCCTCGATCGGGGGCCCCGAAGATCTCCAAGAGCTGAGCGACGACGAGCTCCAGCGCGTTGCCCAGGAGATCCGCGAGCAGATCATCGACGTGATCGGTGAGATCGGCGGCCACTTCGGGGCCAACCTCGGCACCTGCGAGCTGGCCGTCGCGCTTCACAGCCTCCTCGACTCGCCACAGGACAAGATCCTGTGGGACGTCGGTCACCAGGCGTACCCGCACAAGGTCCTCACCGGACGCGGCGACCGACTCGACACGATCCGCCAGTACGGTGGGCTGGCGCCGTTCTGCTCGATCGAGGAGTCCGAGCACGACATCATGGGCGCGGGGCACGCCTCGACGGCGATCGGGTACGCGGTGGGGATCAAGGAGGCGATGCGCCACGGGATCGGCGAGGACGGCCGGGTCGTCGCCGTCGTCGGCGACGGAGCGCTCACCGGCGGAGTCGCGTACGAGGCGCTCCACAACGCCGGCGGGCTCCAGACCCCGATCGTGATCGTGCTCAACGACAACGGAATGTCGATCTCACCCAACGTCGGAGCGCTGTCGCGCAACTTCCAGCGCGTGCGCCTGAATCCGCGGCTGTACCAGGCCCGCGAGGGCGTCGAGGAACGGCTCACGAAGCTCCCGCTTGGGCTCGGCGAGCGGATCGAGCGCCTCGGTCCCGAGATTAAGTCGGCGATCAAGGCCTACTGGGCGCCGGGTCTGCTGTTCGAGGAGCTCGACCTCGCTTACATGGGCGTGATCGACGGCCACGACGTCAGGGCGCTCCGACGCTCGCTTCGCGAGGCGCTGAAGGCCGGCCGACCGGTCGTCCTCCACATTCACACCGTCAAGGGCAAGGGATTCGCGCCCGCCGAGGAGGGGGGGCTCGAGGGGATGGAGAAATGGCACGCCGCTAAGCCGGGCTCGATCGTCGACCGGCAGCCGGCGCCGAAGAAATCAACGCCGGCCGAATCCTCCGCTACCGCGTCCGGTTCGGCCGGGTCTGTGGTGCCCGTAAGGGAATCCGACGCTCCCGACTCGATCGCTCCCGAGAAGCTCGAGAAGCCGCCCCCGCCGGCGCCGCCGCAGTACACGGCGGTTTTCGCCGACGCCCTGATCGCCGAGGCGAAGCGCGACCCCAGGGTGATCGGGATCACGGCCGCGATGGCGGGGGGCACCGGGCTCAACAAGCTGCTCAAGGAGGTCCCGGAGCAATACCACGACGTCGGGATCGCGGAGCAGGACGCGATCCTGTTCGCGGCCGGGATCGCGCTCCAGGGAGGAAAGCCGGTCGCCGCAATCTACTCGACGTTCCTCCAGCGCGCCTTCGACCAGATCGTCCACGACGTCTGCCTGCAGAAGCTCAACGTGGTGTTCGCGATGGACCGCGCGGGGCTGGTGGGGGACGACGGCCCGACTCACCACGGAGCGTTCGACATCTCCTACCTCCGCTGTCTCCCCAACGTCGTCCTGATGGCGCCCCGCGACGAGGCGATGCTCGTGCACATGGTCCACACCGCGATCGCCCACGACGACGGCCCGATCGCGCTCCGCTACCCGCGGGGCACGGCCGCGGGCGTGCCGCTTCCGGAGCGTCCGCGCGAGCTCGAGATCGGCCGCGGCGAGGTGCTTCAGGAGGGCGAGCGGGTGGCCCTGCTCGGGTACGGATACGGGGTTCAGGTGGCAAACGACGCAGCCGAGGTCCTCGCCGAGCACGACCTGCAGGTGACGGTCGCCGACGGAGCGTTCGCGAAGCCGCTCGACGCGGAGCTCATCGAGCGCCTCGCGACCGAGCACGAGCTGGTGGTGACGATCGAGGACAACGTCCTGGCGGGTGGGTTCGGCGCCGCCGTCCTCGAGCACCTCGAGGATGCGTTCGCCGACCGCGACGCGCGCCGCGCCCGCGTGATGCGCGTCGGCCTGCCCGACCGCTACGTGACCCACGGGAAGCCGGCGCTGCTGCGCGAGGAGGTGGGGCTGACCGGCGAGGCGGTGGCCGAGCGAGTCACCGCAGCCTTGCGCTCCGCCGCTCCGGCGCTCTGAGAGTTTCCGGAGCGGGCGCTACGCGGCGAGCCGCGGGCGCAGGCGCCGAAGCGCCTCGAACGCGGAAAGGAGCCGCGGCGCGAGCGCGATCGCGGCGATATCGAACAGCACGTACATGCCCGCGATGCCGCTCGGCGGGTTGCCCGAGGGGACCGGCGTCCCCGGGACCGCGCCGGCCCATGTCCACGATCCGATCGCCGTTCCGTAGAGCTCGAGCAGCGCGACCATGATGAACACACCCGCGTAGAGGGTCGGAGCGCGTCCCCGCGCCAGCACGTAGATCAGAAGCGCCGCGCACAGGGCGCCGAGCACGTCGGCCCGGCCGAGCAGCGCGAGTCCGGCGATCCCCCACGCGGCGACGATCGCGATCACGACGCCGAGGAATGTGCGGCGGTGGCGGCGCACCGGCTCGGACTGGCTGATTCGCAGCCCCGCGAGGTACACCAGCCCGTGGCCGGGTGGGACGAACGCGGGCAGGTTCCCGAGCCGGTACTCGTACGCGCCGATGATGATCGAGCCGAGGATCTCGGCGCACGTAGCCGCGATCACGACGATCATGACCCGCGCCCGTCCCTCGGGTGTGAGCGGGACGCACGCGGCTAAAAGCGCGATCCACGTCGCCGCCCCGATCAGCAGTTGGTCACGGGGGCTCGCCAACTGGTCGAGCGCCAGGAACCCGACGATGATCGCCACCACGGCGCCCGCGAAGAGCAACGGCCTGGTGCGCACGCTTGAACGTGCGCCGTCGACGCGGAGTTGGATCATCCCGTTCTCGTCAGGCGGCGGGGGTCGGGACGCGCCGCCGGACCTCGGCGCGGCGGGCGCCGGTCGGCTGGCTGGAGGCGGGCTCGGTCAGCGGTCGAGTGCAGAGCATCTGGTACACGGCGTTGTCGCCGACCTCGAAGCTGTTGCGCGCCGCGCGCAGATACAGGCGCCACACGCGCAGCCGCTCCGCGCCGGCGACGCGCTCGGCCTCGTCGAGGTGCTCGTCGAGGCGGGTGATCCAGTGTCGCAGCGTCTCGGCGTAGTCGGTGTGCAGGTTCTCGATGTGCAGGGTCTCGAAGCCCGCGCGCTCAAAGGCGGCTTGCATCCGCGAAAGGTTGAGCAGCTCGCCGTCGGGGAACACGTAGCGGTTCGAGAACGACCCGCCGACGTGGGCGCTGCCCTCCTGCGCGGCGACCCGGACGATCCCGTGGTTGAGGACGGCGCCATCCGGCTCGAGCACGCGCTCGATCTCGCGCGCGTACTCGTCCACCCGGGACTCCCCGACGTGCTCGACCATCCCGATGCTGACCACGGCGTCGAAGCGCCGATCTCCCAGCTCGCGGTAGTCCCGCACCATGATCTCGACCTGATCCTCGAGCCCGGCTGCGCGCGCGCGCTCGGTGGCCAGCGCTGCCTGCGGACCCGACAGCGTGATCCCGAGGGCGGACACGCCGTACTCGCGGGCCGCGTGGATCACGAAGCTTCCCCATCCGCAGCCGATGTCGAGCACGCGCTGGCCCTCCTCGAGCTCGAGCTTGCGGCAGATCACGTCGAGCTTCGCCCGCTGGGCCTCCTCGAGCGTCTGGGTCCCCTCCTCGAACAGCGCGCAGCTGTATGTCATCGACTCGTCGAGGAACAGCGCGAAGAACTCGTTCGAGACGTCGTAGTGATGGCGCACCGCCTCGGCGTCGCGACGCCGCGTGTGAAGACGTCCGCGGGGCCGCAGCTCCGCAGCCGGGGGCGGGGGAGGGCGTTGCACGCCCGCGGCACGGATCGCGGCGGCGAGCAGGCGAGCCCGAGTCGCGGCGCTCATCGGCGGCGCGTGCCAGCGACCGATCAGCGCGATCACGCCGTCGAGGTCGTCGGTCTCGACGTCACCGTACACGTACGCGCGCCCGAGCCCCAGCTGGCCCGGCGAGCGCAGCACGTGGGCGATCGCGCGCGGCGAATTGAACCGCACCGTTGGGCCGGCGCCGTTGCTCGGCGGCACCTTGCCGCCGTCCCAGAATTCGATCGCGAACGGCCGGTCGGGCAGCGCGCGCTCGATCTCGCGGCACAGGGAGGCTGTGCTTCGGCCCGGCATGGGGCGTCAGCCTACCGCCACCGTGACGTCGAGGTGTCGGACAACTTCGACCCGCCGAGGTGCTGGCGCCCGGCAAGAACACGGTCGACTTCAAGCCGAAGCCCGGCTGCTGAGGCGGATCTACCCGGACTCGCAGAACTCCCGCAGCGCCTGAGCGAAGCGCTCGTCAGCGCTCGGCGCCTTGTCGACCGCCACCGTTTGCGCATCGGGGAATTCGGCGCGTACGTCCTCGAAGCCGGCGTCGGTGAACATCAGGCAGCCCTCGTGCTTGGCCAGCAGCAGCGGTAGGTCGATCTCGGTCAGCAGCTTCCCGATTTGCTCCCGGCTGTCCCTGATCATGGACCACGTCGCCTCGAGCTCGCCCGGGGGCACGCGCTCGACCATCTGCTGCGCGACCTCCTCGTCGTAGGCGCCCTGGGTGAGCTGGGTTATCCCGTACCGGACGAACGAGGTCGCGTCCTGGCCCATCAATTGCGCCATCGCCTCCCACAGCTCCCGGTTGAGTGGCGCGCGATCCCCTTCCATATCCCACGACAGGGCTGCGTGACCCAACGCGATTCCCTGCACCGCGTCACGGCGCGCGTGGGCGATCCGCACTGCGGTCGCGGTACCGAATGTGTCCCCGACCACGAAGAAACGCTCCCATCGCTGGTCGTCGAGCCTCTCCAGCCCCGCCTCGACGAACGCCTCACGGCTCACCGCGCCCGGGCGTACCGAGCGGGCCGGGTCGTAGCTCGCGACCTCAGCCCACTCCTCGAGCAGCGGTCGAATCGTCCACTCCACCTCGGTCAGCTGAGGAACGAGGAAAAGCCGCGGTCGGGCCACGCCGGAACTGAATCAGAAAAGAGAGCACTCCTCTTATCCCTACGACGAGTTCGACATCGCCTTCCAGCTCGCCGCCGAGCGAGGATGGATGTTGCCCGCCTACTCGATGCCTCCGAACGCCCAGGACGTGAAGATGATGCGCGCCCTGGTCAAGCTCACCCTGAGCCGCTCGCTCGCCAACACGCTCGGCGACGACATCGCCGAGGCGATCAAGACGCTCGAGGAGAAGGGGCCCGTGGGCGAGTCAGAGCGCAAGCGGGTCAAGACGAGCGTCACCCACTGAGCTGGGCTGACTTTGAGTCCGGCACGCCATTCAGTCCGTTCCCCATGGGTTGTCGATCACGAAACGCCAAGAGCCGTCGGGCTGACGGCGCAGAACATCCGCATTCTTTGCCGCGAGCTTCACCGGTTCACCGTCTGGCCCGGTGCCAGTGAATGACCAAACCCCAATTACGAGGGCCAGATCACTTACCTCAAGGACCCTTGTCACCTTGAGATCGAGTTTGCCCTTCATCGCAACGAAACCGCCCAGCGCTTCACGGATACCCGGTAAGCCGTGACCGAGGCTCCCGGGCTGAGTCGCAAAAGCGCCCTCAGGCTCATAAAGAGCCATGAGCATGTCGAAATTACCCGTGTTGATTCCCTCAACTACCGATTCAAGGACTTGCTCAGGCGTTCCTGTGGACATACCATCCTCCACGTTCCAGGGTCTCTGAGTCCGCAGGCTATCCCGTCGAGGACTGAGCCGGATCTGATCGCCGAGTTCGAGCGCATGCGGCCGACCAAGATCGGACTAGGTCGCAAGCGTTGCGGCGCTTGATCCAAGCAAGCCATAAATGAGAACGCCCCGCTGGGGAGCGGGGCGCTCTCGGTACAACAGGGAGGAGAGATATGTATGTGTGTTGTCTGTGTGAGGGAGGTCGGGAGAATTAGGCGTCGCGAGGGACGCTGAACCGCGTTGAGGCGGTCAGCGCCGTCTGTGCGACACCAACCCCGACCAGAAAGATCATTGCTGCGGCATCACCGGTGATGATCCCGATCCCGAACCCGGTGAGAACGGCGGCGAGCGCGAGGAGATAGTCCAGCTCCGCGTGGGCCCTCAGCGAGACCGCGTGGCCCTCGCCGAACAGCGACACGGACAGGCCGAGCAGCAGCACGCCGAGGACGAAGCCGATCGCGATCGCGGCGGGATCGAGGCCGAGCAGGAGCGGGCCGGCCATGATCAGCGGCGCCGCGAGCACCTCGAGGGCGCTGTGGATCGAGAGCGGGACGTATCTGAAGATCGAAACACTCATTTCAGGTCTCTCCTGGTGCGACGGCTCAATGAGACGCCGCAGCGACAAACATCAGGTTACGAACGTATGTGCGGTTTGTGTGTGACCCTGATCACAGTGAGCTCAACCCCGCCCCCGCGGAACGCGCCCCCTGGCGCGGTACCGTTGGCGCCGATGCCGAGACGACGTGTGGACACGCTTCTGGCCGAGCGCGGTCTGGCCGACTCGCGCACGAGCGCGGCGGCGTCCGTGCGCGCGGGGCTGGTCCGGGTCGGTGCCGGTGGGGAGCGCGCGCAGAAACCCGGCCAGCTCGTCGCGGAGGACGCGGACCTCGTTCTCGAGGAGCGTCCCCGATACGTGTCACGAGGCGGGATCAAGCTCGAGAACGCGATCGAAGCCCTCGGGATCACGATCGACTCCCGGACATGTCTCGACGTCGGGGCGTCGACCGGAGGGTTCACCGATTGCCTGTTGCAGCACGGCGCGGCGCGGGTGGTGGCGCTCGACGTCGCCTACGGACAGCTCGACTGGCGATTGCGCGGCGACCCGCGGGTCGAGGTCATCGAGCGCGCCAACGCGCGGCATCTGAGCCCCGGCGACGTCCCGTACGCGCCCGAGCTGATCACCGTCGATGTCTCATTCATCTCCCTCGCCAAGGTGCTCCCAGCTCTGAGCGGATTGCTCGCCCCGCACGGCGAGGTGCTCGCTCTCGTCAAGCCGCAGTTCGAGCTCGGCCGCGGCCGGGTCGGGCGCGGCGGCGTCGTGCGCGAGGCGGCGGATCGTCGGGAGGCCCTCGTCTCGGTGGCGCGAGCCGCGGGCGAGGCCGGTCTCCACGTGCGCGGATTCGCCTCGTCCGGCCTCCCGGGACCGAAGGGAAACCTCGAGACGTTCATCCACTGCACGATCGACCCGCCGGGGGTCGACGTCGAGGCAGCTGCGCGCAAGGTAGAACCGTGAGCGCGAGGCTCTGCAAGGGTGGGGGCGGGCGGGGAATTTGATTATGGGCCGAGCGCGAACACCTGATTCCACCGAGGCTCCGGCTGCGACGCGCACGGCGGCCCTCTTCACGCACTCCTACCCCCTCGCTGACGACACGGCGGTTCACTCCGCCGTAGAAGCGGCCGAGCGTGCCTCGTTCGTTCTCGTCGCGCGCGCCGACGAGCTGGAGAAGCACGGCGACGCCGCTTCCGGCGTGCGGCAGGTCGACTCGCTCCCCGAGCAACCGGACGTTTGCCTGGTGCTCGGCGGAGACGGGACCATCCTGAGGGCGCTGCGCTCGTACGCCGGGACCGAGGTGCCGGTGTTCGGTATCAACTTCGGGACCGTTGGCTTCCTCGCGGCGGCCGAGGGCAGCGAGCTCGAGGCGGGTCTCGAGCGGGCGTTCTCCGGAGACTTCGAGGTGATGTCGCTCCCGGCGCTCGAGGTTCCGCTGGACGTCGAGCATCCGGTGGGGCTCAACGACGTGAGCTTCACGCGCCGCCCGCACGGCCGGGTCGCCGAGCTGTCATACCGGCTCGGGGGACAGGAGGTCGGGCACGTGCGCTGCGACGGCCTGGTCGCCGCCACGCCGGCCGGGTCGACCGGTTACAACCTCGCCAACCAGGGGCCGATCCTGGCGTGGGGAGTCGAGGGGTACGTGGTCAGCTTCGTGGCACCGCACACGCTCACAGCGCGAGCCCTGGTGGTTGCTCCCGACGACGTCCTGCACGTCCTCAACGCCGGCGGACGCGATCCCGTCGACATCGCGCTCGACGGCGAGATGGTCGGCGAGCTTGGCAGCGGCGAGGAGCTCGAGGTTCGCTTCCGCGACTCCGTGGGGCGGCTCGCCCAGGTCCCGGGCTCGAACTTCTATCGCAGGATCCGCGAGAAGTTCGGCCGCCTCGCCGAGTAGATGGCGTTCGATTCGCACCTCCCCGAGGGCATCGAGCCAGGCCCGCAGACCCTGCGGTCGCAGGCGGAGGGCGCGGGGGTGCGGGGCGTCCTCCCGGCGCTTACGGTTTGTTCATAGGGCGAGAGCTGCTGGCAACCAGGCGGGTCGAGGTCGTGTTGGAGGTCCCCGCCGGCGACGAACGCGGTGTCGGGACGACGGCGTAGGCGAGGAGCAGCGATGGAGCGAAAGTGGTGGACCCTGCTCGCGGCGTGCGTCGCGACGTTCATGCTGCTGCTCGACATCACCGTCGTCAACGTCGCGCTCCCAGACATCCAGCGCGACCTCGACGCGAGCCTCTCCAGCCTCCAGTGGGTCATCGACGCCTACGCGCTGACGCTCGCCGCGTTCCTCCTCATGACCGGCTCGCTCGGCGACCGCCTGGGGCGCCGGCGCGTATTCAACTTCGGCTTCGGCGTCTTCACGCTCGCCTCCTTCCTGTGCGGGATCGCGGGCGACGCGACGCTGTTGAACCTCGCCCGCGGCCTTCAGGGGGTCGGCGCGGCGGCGATGTTCTCGACCTCGCTCGCCCTTATCGCGCAGGAGTTCGACGGCAAGGAGCGGGCGACCGCGATCGGCGCCTGGGGTGCGACAGTGGGCGGCGCGGTCGCCGTCGGCCCCCTGATCGGCGGCCTGCTGACGGAGGGGTTTGGATGGGAATGGATCTTCTTCGCCAACATCCCGATCGGGATCGGCGCGATGATCCTCACCGCCACGAGGGTCGCCAACGTCAAGGCGACCGAGGCCGTGCCGCTCGACTGGGCCGGGCTCTTCACATTCTCGGGCGGTCTGTTCCTGCTCATATTCGGGCTGATCCGCGGCAATCCGGAGGGTTGGTCGAGCGGCGTGATCCTCGCCTCCCTGATCGGCGCCGGCGCGCTCCTCGTCGCGTTCCTGATCGTCGAGGCCCGCCAGGAACACGCGATGCTCGACCTCAGCCTGTTCCGCAAGCCCGCGTTCACCGGCGTCTCGGTGGTCGCGTGGACGCTGTCGGCGGGGATGTTCGCGATGTTCCTGTACGTGACGCTGTACATCCAGGACGTGCTCGGCTACTCGCCGCTCGAGGCCGGGGTGCGGTTTCTCCCGATCACGCTGCTGTCGTTCTTCGTCGCCCCGATCGCGGGAAGGCTGACCGGCCGGGTCCCGGCGCGGGTCCTGCTCGGGCTCGGCCTGATCCTCGTCGGGGTTGGCCTGCTGCTGATGCGGGGCATCGAGCTCGGCGACGACTGGACCACGTTGCTCCCCGGCTTCCTCGTCGCCGGTGTGGGCATCGGGCTCACCAATCCGGCGATCGCGTCGACCGCGATCGGTGTGGTGGCGTCATCTCGCGCCGGGATGGCGTCGGGGATCAACAACACCTTCCGGCAGGTCGGGATCGCGACCGGGGTCGCGGCGCTGGGGGCGATCTTCCAGTCGCGCATCGACTCGCGGCTGGCGGAGCTGCTTCCCGGCGCCCCGCCGGGGCTCAGCGAGGCGGTGTCGGCCGGCGGCGGTCGCGCGGCGGTCGAGTCGGTGCCCCCCGGAAGTCGCGCGCAGGTCGCCGACGCCGCCAATCAGGCGTTCATCAGCGGCTTCAACGACATCCTGCTCGTCGGGGCGGCGATCGCGATCCTCGGGGGAATCGTCGGGTTCGCGCTCGTCCGCTCGCGCGACTTCGTGCAGCAGCCCGGCGGCGAGGCGGCGGCCGAGCCCGCCGCGGCCTAGCTGCTCGGTGCGCTGATCTCCAAGGGGCGAATCCGTCCTCGCCCCTCGTTAGAACGGGAGGCGTGCTTCACGAGCTGCGGATCGAGAACCTGCTGCTGATCGAGCGCGCCGAGCTTCGCTTCGGCGAGGGGCTCAACGCGATCACGGGGGAGACTGGGGCGGGAAAGACGATCCTCGCCCACTCGATCGACCTGCTGATGGGGGGAAAGGCGCGGCCGCAGATCGTGCGGCCGGGGGCCGAGGAGGCGTACGTCGAAGGGGTGTTCACCCTGCCCGACGGCCTGCTCGACGACCCCGAGCTGCGCGAGATCGCCTCGCGACTCCCGGACGGCAGCGCGGAGATAGTTCTCGGGCGCCGGGTCGGGGTCTCGGGTCGCACGAGCGCGTTCGTCCAGGGGCGGTCGGCGTCCGCGCCCGATCTCCGCGCCCTGGGTGGCCGAGCGCTCGCCTTCTACGGGCAGCACGAACACCGCAAGCTGACGCTCTCCTCGGCGCAGCTGGAGATCCTCGACGGGTTCGCCGGGGACGAGCACCTCGATCGCAGGCGCCACTACCGACGCGAGCACGCCGAGCTGACCCGCTTCGAGGAGGAGCTCGCCGCCCTGCGCGAGCGCGAGGGGGCGCGCGAGCGCGACCTCGACCTGCTTCGGTTCGAGCTCGAGGAGATCGAGGCGGCCGCCCCGGGGGCGGGCGAGGAGCGTGAGCTGGGCGTCGAGCGCGATCGCCTCCGCCACGCGGAGCAGCTGCGGTCGGCCGCGGCCGGTGCCCACACGGCGCTCGCCGGCGAGGAGGACGCGGGCGGGGCCGCGGGGCTGCTCGCCGAAGCCGAGTCCGCGCTCTCGGGTACGTCGGGCGTCGACGATGACCTCGACGCGCTGCGAGAACGAGCCGGGGGGCTCGCCGTGGAGCTCGGCGAGCTCGCGCGGGAGGTTCGCGCCTACGCGGACGGGGTCGAGGCGGAGCCCGGCCGGCTGCAGGAGGTCGAGGAGCGGCTCGACGCGGTCGACCGCCTGAAGCGCAAGCACGGCGGAACGGTGGAGGCGGTTCTTGCCCATGCCGAGCGCTGTCGCTCGGAGATCGCGCGCCTCGAGCAGGCCGGCGAGCGAAGCTCGGAGATCGAAGATTGGATCACCGCGCTGCGCGAGCGCCGCGACGGGCTTGGACAGGAGCTGAGCAGCGCCCGCAAGCATGCCGCCCGTGAGCTCGAGACGCGCGTCGCGGGCGAGCTCGCCGCGCTGGCGATGGAGGGGGCCGCGCTCGAGATCTCGCTCGAGCCGCACCCGGACGGCCACGGCCCGGGTGGACGCGAGACGGTCACGTTCCTCGTCGCGACCAATCCCGGGCTCCCGATCTCACCGCTGCGCGATGCCGCCTCGGGCGGCGAGCTCTCGCGCGTGATGCTCGCGCTCACCGGCCTTGGCCCCGAGGCCGGCGCGCGGACGCTCGTGTTCGACGAGATCGACGCCGGGATCGGCGGGAGCACGGCGCGCGCGGCCGGAGAGCGGCTGCGCCGCCTCGGCGAGGAGCGCCAGGTGATCTGCATCACGCACCTGCCGCAGATCGCGTCGCTCGCCTCGACGCATTTCCGGATCGAGAAGCGGGCCGAGGACGGGGAGACACGCGCGAGTGTCCAGCGGGTCGACGGTGATGAGCTCGTCGCCGAGATCTGCCGCATGCTCGGCGCCGACCGCGACGACGAGGTCGCGAGCCGTCACGCCCGCGAGATGCTGGCCGCCGCGTAGCGACAACGTTCCGCTCCCGAGCCAACTAGACTCGGTGGGCAGGGCCCAATGACGAGGACGACGACCTAGATGAGCGCAGGCGAGACCCGGTTCATCTTCGTGACCGGTGGCGTGGTCTCGTCCCTCGGCAAGGGAATCGCCGCCGCGTCGATCGGTCGACTGCTGGTGAGTCGGGGATTCCGGGTCCAGCTTCAGAAGTTCGACCCGTACATCAACGTCGACCCGGGGACGATGAGCCCGTTCCAGCACGGCGAGGTGTTCGTGACCGAGGACGGCGCCGAGACCGACCTCGACCTCGGTCATTACGAGCGGTTCACCGACGAGAACACCTCCCGCGCCTCCAACGTGACGGCGGGCGCGGTCTACAACTCGGTCATCCGCCGCGAGCGCCGCGGCGACTATCTCGGGGCGACGGTCCAGGTGATTCCCCACATCACCGACGAGATCAAGCACCGGATCCTGATCGTCGCCGAGTCCCAGGCGGTCGACTTCGTGATCACCGAGATCGGAGGCACGGTCGGGGACATCGAGTCGCTCCCGTTCCTCGAGGCGATCCGCCAGCTCTACGTCGATCTGGGCTCGAAGCGGTCGATGTTCGTCCACCTGACGCTGGTCCCCTACGTCGGCCACGCGGGAGAGCTGAAGACGAAGCCGACCCAGCACTCGGTGAACGAGCTGCGGCGAATCGGGATCCAGCCCCACGCGCTGATCTGCCGCTCCGAGGGCGGGCTCGATCGCGACATCCGGCGCAAGATCGCGCTCTTCGCGAGCCTCCCCGAGGACGCGGTGATCTCGGCCCGGGACGTCGACAACACCTACAAGGTGCCGCTCGTGTTCCGCGCCGAGGGAATGGACGATCAGGTCCTCGACCACTTCGGGATCGAGTCGCCGACTCCGGACCTCTCGGAGTGGGAGGAGCTGGTGAGGCGCGCCGACGCCGCCGATCGCCCGGTGCGGATCGCGCTGGTCGGCAAGTACGTGAAGCTCGCCGACGCCTACAAGTCGGTCGTCGAGGCCCTCCGCCACGGCGGCTACCACCACGGCGCCGACGTCGAGGTCTCGCTCGTCAACTCGGAGGACCCCGACCCGGAGGAGCTCGAGGCCGCAGACGGGATCCTGATCCCGGGCGGGTTCGGCGAGCGGGGGATCGAGGGCAAGGTGCTCGCCGCGCGGATCGCGCGCGAGAACGGGATCCCGTTCCTCGGCATCTGCCTCGGGATGCAGATGGCGGTGGTCGAGTTCGCCCGCCACGTCGTGGGGCTCGAGGGCGCGAACTCGTCCGAGTTCGATCCCGAGACGCCCTACCCCGTCATCGACCTGCTTCCGGAGCAGAAGGAGGTCACCGACATGGGCGGGACGATGCGCCTCGGCGCCGACCCGGTGAAGCTCCATGACGGCACGCGGGCACGCGAGATCTTCGACGAGCCGGTGATCTACAAGCGCCACCGGCACCGCTACGAGGTCAACAACATGCTGCGCCGGCGGCTCGAGGACCAGGGGTTGGTGTGCGGCGGCACCTCGCCGGACGAGCGTCTCGTCGAGGTGATCGAGCTGCCGGACCACCCCTTCTTCGTCGCGTCGCAGTTCCACCCCGAGTTCAACTCGCGCCCGACGCGGCCCGAGCCGCTGTTCCGCGAGTTCGTCGGGGCGGCGTCGCGGCGGGCCGAGGAGCGGGCCGCGGCGGTGCCGGCGGCGGAGGAGGGTGCCGTCGAGGCGGCGGTTGAGCGGGCGGACCTACGGGTGCGGCGCCAGGGCTGATCCGACCGCCGCAAGGGTCGGGTCGCATGCTTGGCTCTCGCCTTTTCGTGCGCGGGATGGCTTGACCCGCCGCCGTTGCGGAGAGAGAATCGGATCGCACCAGTTAGGAGGCTCGAGATGGCTGAGCAGTGGAGACTGATCGGCGACTTCGTTGATTTCTGCAAGTGCGCGGTCCCTTGTCCGTGCACATTCGGGCGGGCTCCCACCGATGGCGATTGCGACGGCATCATCGCGTTTCGCATCCGCGAGGGCAGTTACGGCGATGTGGATCTTGCCGGCCTGAACGTCGCCGGGGTGATGTATTTCGACGGCAACATCTGGGACGAAGACGTGCGCGCGGACCTGGGGATGATCCTCGACGAGCGTGCGGACGAGAGCCAGCGCGCGGCGCTGCAGACGATCTTCGGCGGAGAGGTGGGCGGCTGGCCGAAGCTGTTCGCCGAGAACGTCGTCGGCAACATGCTCGGCCTCGAGTTCGCGCCGATCGAGCTCGAGATCGACGACGACCTCGGCTCATGGCGTCTGAACGTGCCAGGCAAGGCGGAGGGAAGTACGCAGCTGCTCACCGGGCCGACCAGCACGCCCGGGCAGCGCCTCGCCGTCCACAACCCGCCCGGTAGCGAGGTCGGCCCGGGTCAGGGCCCGGCGACGTACGGGATCGCCTCGACTCAGAGGGCGGATGCCTTCGGCTTCAGCCAGGACTACTCCGGCCGTTCCAGCAAGCACATCCCCTTCGAGTGGTCGAGCGAGGACGAGTTCTGAGTCGGCGACCCGTTTAGGGCTTCATCCCCGCGTCGTCCCGGTCCATCGAGCCGGAGCCCATCGAATCCCCGGTCTCTGAACCGGAGCCCATCGACTCTCCACCCATCGAGCCGGAGCCTTTCGACTCACCGCCCATCGACTCACCGCTGCCCTCCATGCCCATCGCCTCCATGGCCTGCATCGCCTCGGGGGAGCCGGGCAGCGTGAGCCCCGGGACGTCCTCGGGAGCGAAGGCGACCGCGAGACCGAGGACCACCAGGAGCACGGCGATTCCGCGGTTCGCGACCGCTTTCCAGGGAAGCAGCTTCTCGATGGCGATCAGCGCGGCGATGAACGCCATCCACCCGATGCTCATGATCCCCAGCGCGAACAGGGCTGCCATCAGCGCCCAGCAGCAACCGACGCACCACCCGCCGTGCTCGATCCCCATCCGCAACGCCCCTGCGCGGCCCGGGCGCCACGCGGTGAGAAGGAACATCATCGGACTGCGGCAGCGGCGCAGACAGGCGTCCTTCAGCGGGGTGAGCTGGTATACGGCGGCCGCGACGATCACACCGCCCGCCACGTACGGACCGGCGCGGTCCCACGAGAGGAAGTCGATCGAGAGCGAACGTCCCGTCTCGATGACCGCGTAGAAGACGAGGCCCACGAGGGTCCAGGTCACGAGGTACCCGGCGATGAACAAGGCGGTCGCGCCGGCCGGGACCGCGTCGCGGCGCTCCCGACTCCCCTCCTGGAGCCGGGCGTACATGACGACCATCGGCCAGATCGAGGGGAACATCATCGCCGCCATCATCACCACCCACACGGTGACGTAGAAGCCGAGGCCCCCGAGGGCGGTGCCCGGCCCGGCGTCCATGCCCTGCATCCGGTCGTCGGTGATCCCCCACGCGATCACCGCCCCCACGAGCAGCAACCCGATCAGCCCGAGCTGGATCACGGCGGGGAGCGGCGGAGCGCGCTTGAGGGCTGCCGATTCCATCACTCAGGTGCGGTGACCCAGTGTGGGGCCGGCGGGCCTGTGCGATTTCATCTCGATGAGCGGTGCCTCCTTTGTGGAGTACGTCACAGCGATGCTCGCAGCGCGATGATTCTACGGCCTGCGGGCCGTGGCAAGAGCTGCGTAGGGTGTTCGCGTGATGAGTGACCCGCAGCGGCTCCTCGACCGCTTCGTGCGTCTGTGCGAGATCCCGAGCCCGACCGGGAACGAGCGCGCGATCGCGGACGCCGTGCTGGCGGAGCTGAGCGGGCTGGGGATCGATGTGAGCGAGGACGGCGCGGCCGAGGAGGCGCGGGCGGGCGCGGGCAACGTGATCGCGCGGATCCCGGGGCTGGCGGATTCGTGGGTGATGATCAGCGCCCACCTCGACACCGTCCCAGAGGGCGGCGAGGTCGAGGTGGTGCTCGAGGACGGGGTGTACCGGAGCCGCGGGGAGACGATTCTCGGAGCCGACAACAAGGCCGCGGTCGCGGTGCTCGTCGAGCTCGCGGCGCGCCACGTCGCCGACCCTCCGCCCGTTGGCCTGGAGCTGGTGTTCACCGTCGCCGAGGAGGACGGGCTTCGCGGCGCGAAGGCGCTCGACCTCGGGAGCCTGCGATCCCGGTACGGGTTCGTGATCGACCACGCCAGCCCGATCGGCGAGATCCTGTCCTCGGCGCCGACGTACAAGCGCCTCGCCGCCGAGTTCGTCGGCGCCGAGGCGCACTCGGGGATCCGGCCCGAGGAGGGCCGCAGCGCGATCGCCGCGGCCGCGGCGGCCGTCGCCGAGATGGAGCTCGGGCGGCTCGACGACGAGACGACCGCGAACGTCGGCCGGATCGAGGGCGGCACCGCGACGAACATCGTCCCGGGCCACTGCCGGATCGAGGGGGAGGCCCGCGGCATCGACGGCGCGCGGGCGGCGGAGGTGATCGGGGCGATGGTCGACGCGTGTACCTGGGCGGCCAACGAGCGCCACTGCGACCTCGACTTCGAGGTGACCGAGGTCTTCCGCGGATACCGGCCCCGACCGGCTTCCGCGGCGATCGCGGTCGCCAAGCGGGCGCTCGCGAGCGCTGGTCATGAGCCGCGCCAGATCGCGACCGGCGGCGGCAGCGATGCGAATGCCCTGCGGGCGGCGGGTTTCGACGCCGTACTGCTTGCGAACGGGACCGAGGCCAACCACACTCCCGAGGAGAGCGTCGCGCCGCAGCGCATTGTCGAGATGCTGGATGTGTGCGAAGCGATCGCCACCGCCGCGGCGGCGCAGGCGAGAGACGAGTGATGGAGCGGATCGGGAGCAAGACCGTCTATGAAGGGGTGATCGCCGGCGTGCGCGTGGACGAGTTCCGTCATGAAGACGGCTCGACCTCGGAGCGCGAGGTGGTCGTGCATCCCGGCGCCGTTGCGATGATCGCCCACGACGAGCGCGTGCTGTACATGGTGCGCCAGCCCCGCGAGGCCGTGGGCGAGGAGCACCTGCTCGAGCTGCCGGCGGGCAAGTTCGACGTCGAGGGGGAGAGCCCGCTCGAGACGGCAAAGCGTGAGCTGGCCGAGGAGATCGGATTGCAGGCGACCGAGTGGCGGGAGCTGAAGCAGATCTACACGAGCCCGGGGTTCTCGGACGAGCGGGTCTCGATCATGGTCGCGACCGGCCTCTCCGAAGCGCCGGCCGACGCCGACGAGGACGAGCGAATCGAGATCGTGGAGGTCCCGTTCGACGACCTCGATGCCGCGATCGACGAGTGCGAGGACGCCAAGTCGCTCGTCGGGCTGATGCTGTTCCGGGAAGAGCGCAGGCGGGCGGCCAGCTAGAGGGATCTCGGCCCGCGGGGCGAACCCCGTGGCGTCATGACAACGGAGACGGAGACGAAGGCGCGCCCCGACGCGCGCTTCGAAGCGCTCGTCCTCGACTTCCTCGCCTACCTGGAGTTCGAGCGCGGGCTGGCGCGCAACACGCTTCAGGCCTACCGGACCGATCTGCTGCAGTACGGCGTGTTCCTCGCGGAGCGCGGGGTGGGCGCGGCGGACGCGGGCGCCGCCGACGTGTCCGATTTCCTCGCCGCCCTCGCGACCGGCAATGGGCAGCCGCCGTGCTCGGCTTCGACGATCCACCGCAAGACTGCCTGCCTGCGCTCCTTCTACCGCCACCTGCGCCGCGAGGAGATCGTCACCGAGGACCCGACCGGGAAGCTGAGCCCGCCGAGACGCGGGCGCAAGCTGCCGCACGTGCTCAGCTACTCGGAGGTGAAGAAGCTGCTCGAGGCGCCCCGCGGCTCGGAGCCCGCCGTGCTCCGCGACCGCGCGCTGCTCGAGGTGATGTACGCGTCGGGGCTGCGCGCCTCCGAGGTGGTCGGGCTCGACGTCACCGACATCGATATGCGGCGCGGGTTCGTGCGCGCGCACGGCAAGGGCTCGAAGGAGCGCATCGTGCCCCTCGGCAAGCAGGCCGCGGCCGCCGTGCTTCGCTACCTCCAGTCGGGGCGGCCCGAGCTCGTCGGGACGCGGCCGGAGGCGAAGCTGTTCGTCAACCAGCGCGGCACGGGCCTGACCCGCCAGGGGCTGTACAAGATCATCCAGCGCCATGCGCGCGCGACGGGGCTCGACGGCAAGATGAGCCCGCACACGCTGCGCCACACCTTCGCCACGCACCTGCTGTCTGGGGGCTGCGACCTCCGCTCGGTGCAGGAGATGCTCGGGCACGCCGACGTCTCCACCACGCAGCTCTACACGCATCTCTCGAACGACGAGATCAAGGAGGTCTACTTCCGCGCCCACCCGCGGGCGACGGCGAAATAGCCGCTTGGCGGGCGACCGCGAAGTAGCCGCCTGGTAGAACGGGAGGCGTGCCCGAGCTTCCCGAGGTCGAGACGATTCGCCGCCAGATCGAGCCCGAGCTGGTCGGGCGGCGGATCGAATCGATGGAGGTCTTCGACGAGCGCCTGACGCGGCCCGTCCCGCCGCGGGAGGTCGAGCGGGCGGTCACGGGTCGGCGCATCGGGTCCGTCGGGCGGCGCGGCAAGTACCTGATGGTGAGACTCGAAGGCGGGATGTGGCTCGTGATGCACCTGCGGATGACCGGGAACATCGTGCTTGGCGAGCCGCGGTCCGACGTCCGGTTCCTGCGTGCCGTGATCCGGCTCGAGGGCCGGACGACCCTTCTGTTCACCGACGCGCGGCGGTTCGGGACCGCCGTGGTGCTCGAGGACGCCGAGGTCGAGGCGTACATGGACGCGCGGGCCGGGGTCGAGCCGCTGTCGGAGCGGCTCACCGCGGAGCGGATCTGCGAGCTCGCGGCCGGCCGGCGAGCGCCGCTGAAGTCGTTCCTGATGGTGCAGGACGGGATCGCGGGGATCGGGAACATCTACGCCGACGAGGCGCTGTGGCGGGCGCGCCTGCACCCGCTCTCGCCGGCCGGCTCGATGCGGCTCGAGCACTGCGAGCGGCTGCGCGAGGGGATCGTCGGCGCGCTCGAAGCCGGGCTCGACAACGGCGGCGCGTCGATCGACGACTATCGCGACGCCCTGGGCGCGGAGGGGACGATGCAGGACGAGTTCCTGGTCCACAACCGCGAGGGGCAGCCGTGCCCGCGATGCGGAACCGAGGTCAGGCGGATCGTCCTCGGCGGGCGGTCGACCTACTTCTGCCCCGGATGCCAGCAGCGGCTGCGCCGCCGGAGGCGTCGCAGGGCGCGGCGAAGCACCGCAGCCCCGACCGCGCATCGATGAGCGCGCCGCTGCCGCTCCCGGACGGGTTCGAGGTCGGGCACTGGACGGACTCGCCCGGCGCGACAGGCTGTACCGCGGTGCTGGCACCGCCCGGCACGCGAGGGGGCGTGGACGTTCGAGGTGGTGGGCCTGGAACGCGGGAGACCGACGTGATCGGCGCGCTCGCGGGAACCAGCGAGGTCACGGCGGTCGTGCTCGCCGGCGGGAGCGCATTCGGCCTCGCGGCCGCCGACGGCGCCGTGCGATGGCTCGAGGAGCGCGGACGCGGTTACCGAACCGCGGGAGGTCTCGTGCCGATCGTCCCCGCGGCGGTGATCTACGACCTCGTCGAGGGCGACCCCGGCGCGCGGCCCGGGCCCGACGCCGGCTACGCCGCCTGCGAGGCGGCGGAGGGCGGGGTGCCGGAGCGCGGGAGGGTCGGCGCCGGGTCCGGCGCGGCGGTGGGGAAGATCCTGGGTCGCGAGCGCTCGACCCCGACCGGCGTCGGCTACGCCGCCGCGCGCAGCGGTCGCGGCGAGACCGTCGCGGCGCTCGCGGTGGTCAACGCGTTCGGGGACGTGCTCGGCGAGGGTGGCCAGCTCGCGGGGCCGCGCGCCGAGGACGGCGAGGTGCGCTCGACGGCTGAGCTGCTCGCGGCGATGGACGAGATGCCGGACTGGACCCAGGTCGAGGAGCGGAACACGACGCTCGTCTGCGTGATGACGGACGCGGCGCTCGACAAGCCCGCGTGCTCGCGCGTCGCGCGGATGGCGAGCGGCGGCGTCGCCCGGGCGGTCGACCCGGTGTTCTCGGATGCCGACGGCGACGTCGCCTTCTGCCTCGCCTCGGGGGACGCCGGCGCGAAGGACGGAGCGCTTCACGTCGATCGCGGTCGGCACGATCGCCGCGACCATCACCGCGGCGGCGATTCGCGACGCGGTTGTCCCATCTTCCGGCTGAGCGACGTTCCGTCCGAGGGGTATTGCAACGTGCATGGGCTGTGCCCGGAACCTTCAAGACGGAGGCCATCGTGCTGCGGAGCATTCGCTTCGGCGAGGCCGATCGCATCCTGCACCTGTACAGCTCGACGCGGGGCCGGATCGGCGCGATCGCGAAGGGGGCGCGCCGGCCGCGGTCGCGGTTCGGGGGGCGATTGGAGCCGTTCTTCCGCCTCGACCTCGTCCTCCACGAGGGTCGCGGCGAGTTGGCGACGGTGACCGCCGCGGCGACCGTCGAGGGCCACCCGCGACTGCGCCAAAGCGCCGCGGCGCTCGACGCCGGGGGGAGGGCGTGCGACGCGGTGCTGCGCCTGCTCGACTCGGTCGAGGCGAATCCCGCCGCGTACAACCTGCTGTGCCGCTACCTGGCGCTGCTCGACGAGGGATCGGCAACCGGGCTACCCACGGCGCTTGCGTTCCGGCTCAAGCTGACGCTCGCCGCCGGGTTCGCCCCCGAGCTCACCTCGTGCGCGCGGTGCGGCGAGGTCGACGGCCTGGTCGGGTTCTCAGGCGCGGCCGGGGGGATGGTGTGCGGCGCGTGCGAGGCCGGCGGGTTCGAGCTGTCGGCGGACGCGCACCGGTTCATGGTCGAGGCGCTGGGCTCGCCGCTCGCAGCCACCCCGCCCGCGGAGGCGGGGCCGCTGCGCCAGGTCGACCGCGCGATCTCGGAGACGCTCGAGTACCACGCGCACGTGCGGCTGCGCGCGGCGGCGTGAGCTAGCGCCCCGTCCACCGTCGGACGGGGCGCTAGCGGCGCAGCCCGCGACGGAAGATGCGCTCGGTGACGCGTAGCTGGACGGGGCGGGGGCTTGGGCTCGTCGCGCGTATGAACCAGCGGATCGTTCGCCCGGGGATCACCGAGCGGCGTCCGGCGTCGTATGCCTCGAGGGACTCGCTGACGACTTGATCCGCGGGGATCTCGCCGGGGACCATGCCGGTGTCGTCGTGCCCGGCGATCTCCTGCCATTCGGTCGCGACGGGGCCGGGGTTGACGGCCAGCACGCGGACGCCGCTCCCGCGCAACTCCTCGCTGAGCGCCAGCGTGAAGTTGAGCGCGAACGCCTTGCTGGCGCTGTAGGTGGCCTCGTAGGGGATCGGCTGCATCCCCGCGGTCGAGGCGACGACGATGACGCCGCCGCGCCGTCGCTCCACCATCGCCGGGAGAAACGCATGTGTGAGCGTGACGACGGCCTCGCAGTTGACGCGCACCTCCTCCGCCTCGCGCCGCGCGTCGAGCTCGACGAACCGGCCGTAGGTGCCGAACCCGGCGTTGTTGACGAGCAGATCGACGTCGAGACCGAGCTCGGCGACGCGCGCCGAGAGCGAGTCGGCCTCGGTCGCGAGGTCGCAGGCGATGACGTGCGCCGTTCCGCCAAGCTCGTCCGCGAGCCGCTCGAGCCGGTCGCGGCGGCGGGCGACGAGGATCAGCCCGTGCCCGCGGCGCGAGAGCTGGCGGGCGAACTCCTCCCCGATCCCCGACGAGGCGCCTGTTACGAGGGCGGTCTCCGGCACGCGCCAAGCGTAGTAGTTCCCCGGTAGCCGGGAGGGCGGTGCTTAGAATCGAACCGCCTAGCCTCAGAAGAGGCAGGAGCCTGTGAAAGCGACCACCGATCACCCGCGAGCGCCCGACGCGACCCTCGAGGAGCGGGTCCGCGCGTGGGAGGACGAGTACCTGTGGGACCGCGCGACGCCCTCCTATCCGGCGATCCGGCGAGAGCCCGAGGAGGACAGCCCGGTCCGGACGCCGTTCCAGCGCGACCGCGACCGGATCGTGCACTCGAAGGCGTTCCGGCGGCTCAAGCACAAGACGCAGGTGTTCATCGCCCCCGAGGGCGATCACTACCGGACACGGCTCACGCACACCCTCGAGGCGTGCGGGATCTCGCGCACTGTGGCTCGCGCGCTGGGGTTGAACGAGGACCTGACCGAGGCGATCGGGCTCGGGCACGACCTCGGGCATCCGCCGTTCGGCCACATCGGCGAGGAGGTGCTCGATGAGGCGGTGCGCGAGCGCGCCGGGCGCCGGTTCCACCACAACCGCCACTCGCTGCGGATGGTGGACTCGCTCGAGCGCGACGGCCAGGGCCTGAACCTGACCCAGGCCGTGCGCGACGGGATCCTCAACCACACCGGCCCCGGTGCGCCGGAGACGCTCGAGGGTCGGATTGTGCGCCTCGTCGACCGGGTCGCGTACATCAACCACGACATCGACGACGCGCTGCGGGCGGGAATCATCGACGCCGACGACCTGCCTGCGGCCGAGATCGAGCTCCTCGGCGACACGGGGTCCCAGCGGATCGACGTCCTCGTTTGCGACATCGTGTCGAGCTCGCGCGCGGCCGGCGACATCGCGCAGAGCCCGGAGATCGGGAGCGGGATGCAGCGCCTGCGCGACTTCATGTTCGAGCGCGTGTACCTGGGTCCCGAGGCGCGAAGCGAGCACGAGCGCGTCAAGCGGACCGTGCGCGGACTGTTCGATCACTACATGGAGCACCCCCGCGAGGTCCCCGAGGGGACGCCGGGAACAGACCTCGTTCAGCGCGTCACGGACTACCTCGCTGGGATGACGGACCGCTACTGCATCGCGATGTTCCGGCGGATCGCGCTGCCGGAGGAGTCGAAGCTATAGCGCGCTTCTCACCAGAGACGGTCGAACGCGTCAAGGCGGCGGCCGACATGGTCGAGATCGTCTCCGCACACACCGACCTGCGGCGCCAGGGGGAGCGGTTCGTCGGCCTGTGCCCGTTTCACGAGGAGCGCACGCCGTCGTTCTCGGTCGACCCCGGGGAGAAGCTCTACTACTGCTTCGGATGCGAGCGGGGGGGCGACGTGTTCCGGTTCCTGGAGGAGAAGGAGGCGCTGTCGTTCCCGGAGGCCGTCGAGCGGCTGGGGGAGCGCTACGGGGTGGAGGTCGAGCGCGAGAGCGAGGACCCCCGCGCCGAGGAAGCACGGCGGCGGCGGGAGCGGCTGCGCGAGCTGCTCGAGCGCACCTCGAGCTTCTACGTGAGCTTCCTGTGGGAGGCGCCGAAGGCGCAGAAGGCGCGCGAGTATCTGGCCCGGAGGGGGCTGAGCGAGGAGACGCTGCGTGGATTTGGGGTCGGGTTCGCTCCGAGCGCGTGGGACCAGGTGCTGACCCGCGGGCAGCGGGCGGGTTACTCGGTGCAGGAGATGCACGCCGCCGGGCTCGTCCAGCGCGGGCGCCAGGGCGGGTTCTACGATCGCTTTCGGGCGCGGATCACGTTCCCCGTGCGCGATCCGCGCGGGAGGGTGCTCGGTTTCGGGGCGCGGGCGATGGGAGAGGAAGCGAAGGGCCCGAAGTACCTCAACTCGCCCGAGGGCGTGTTCAAGAAGAGCTCGTCGTTGTTCGGGATCGATCGCGCGCGGGCGGCGATCGCGCGGCGGAACCGAGCCGTGGTGGTCGAGGGGTACACGGACGTGCTCGCGCTTCATCAGGAGGGAGTGGAGGAGTCGGTGGCGGTGATGGGGACGGCGATCACGCCGGACCAGCTCAAGCTGCTGTCGGGCCACGCCGAGGAGGCGGTGCTGGCGATGGACGCGGACCGGGCGGGGGAGGACGCGATGATCCGGGCGCAGAGGGTCGCCGGCGCCCGCCGGATGCGCCTGCGGGTGGCGCCGATGCCGGAGGGCGAGGATCCGGCGGACCTGCTTACGGACGGCGGGTCGAAGCGGATGGGTGAATTGATCGAACGGGCCGTCGATCTGCCCGTGTTTCAGGTCGAGGCGGCGATCGGGCGCGCGGACACGAGCTCGGCGGCGGGACGGGATCGCGCGCTCGACGAGGTGGCGCCGGTGCTGGCGGCGATGGACCCCGACTCGGTCAGCCGGCAGGAGCTGGTGCGGACGGTTGCGGACCGGCTCGACACCGACGCGGGGTTGGTGACCCGGCGGATTGAGCGCGAGGGCCGGGGAGGGCGGGCGGCGGCGCCGGCCGACGAGGATCGGGCGGCGCCGGCGAAGGCGCCCGAGCCGGCGCGACCGCTGAGCGCGCGGGAGCGGCGGGAGCGGGCGCTGATCGCGATGTGCATCACGGCGCCGGGGGATGGGAGGGAGTACCTCGCGCGGTTGACGCCCGCGCACCTGTCCTCGCCCCTGATGGCGCGCGCGCTCGAGTGGACGCGCGACCACCTCGACGACCCCATGGCCGGGTTGCCGCGCGAGGACGAGGAGCTCGTGTCGGTGGTGACCCAGCTCGTGATGGCGTCACGGCGCGAGCCGGCGTCGCGCGAGGCGATGGAGCTGAACTTCCTGTGGCTCGAGCAGGCGGTGATCGACGACCAGATCGCGGCGCAGGCGGGCGGGGGGGACCCGCCGGTCGAGCTCCAGCGCCGCCGCGCCGAGCTCGGCGAGCGGATCAAGCACTGGGAGGCGCAGGGAAACGACGCGAGACGAGAGGAACGTTAGAGCCTCTATTGGGGGCTCAAGGGAGCCTCGTCAGACGGGGCGGAGACTCCCCGGGGCGGATTCGAACCGCCATGACTTGGTTAACAGCCAAGCATGTTGCCGTTACATCACCGGGGACCGTGCGCCTAGGTTCTAATGCTCTGACCGGAGCGCTTTGCGAATTCTAGGAGCGATCAGACTACGAAGCGCTCGACCGACTCCGCGCCTTGTAGAGCGCCGTCGCGACTGTTCGGCGCGATCGCCGCGGCTCGGGTAACGAAGCTTCGGTCGCGCAGCAGCAATCGTGAAGTGCGCCGGAGCGTGCGCGGCCCGACCAACCGCCCCGGCAGCATCAGGCCAGCGCCGGCCCACGCCACCCGCGCTCCGGTCTCCGCCATGTCACCGATCGCCGGGCACACGAGCACAGGGACGCCCTCCGCGAGCGCCCGCGCAACCGTCCCGTGCCCTCCATGGCAGATGACCAGGGCGGCGCGCGGCATTACCTGCGAGTAGGAGAGCCAGTCGACGACGACCGCGTTGTCGGGCGCGACCACTTCCGGCGCTCCTTCCTCGCGGTTCCACGTCGCCACCACCCGAACCGGCTCGTCGGCCAGCGCCTCCAGCGCGACCCGCACCAGCCGCCCGTCCGGGTCCTGCGACGTGCTCGGCGCCACCAGCACGAGCGGCTTGTCGCCGTCCGGCAGCGCGACCTCCTGGTACGGCAGCTCGAAGAACATCGGCCCCGTGACGTGCACGTGCGCCGGCCACCGGCGCGGGTACTCGAGCTGCGGATACGTCGCCACGAGAACCAGCCCCTCGCTGATCCCTCCGTGAAACCGCTCCTGCGGCGCGAGGCCGAGCGCCGCCCGCTCCTCGTTCAGCTCCCGCCGCCCGCGCCGCAACCCCGCCTCGAGCACTGGCCCTCCCGCCCGCCAAACCGCGCGTCCCAGCGCCGTCCTCGCCGCCCGCAGTCCGAACCCGAAGAACGGCAACCCGTCCCCGTGCACCGGATACACGTGCGGAATCAGCGTCGCCCGCGGCACGTCCGCGACCTCGGCCGCCAACGCCGGCGCCAGCGTGAGGATGTCGCTGACCACCACATCGGGGCGCATCTCGTCGAAGAAAGGCAGCAGCGAGCGCGCCGCCGCGGCGGCCGTCGGGCCGTCCGAGCCCGGCGGGGGAGGGGGGAACACCTTGTACTCCTCGGCCCCCGTGAACCCCAGCCCGGCCTCCTCCACCGGCTCGCGCCACCGCTCCCACGTCTCGACCACTACCTCGTGCCCCCGCCCTACGAGCCCCCGCGCGAGCGCGATCGCCGGGAACGCGTGCCCGGCGTCTCCGAACGCGGCGACCAGCACGCGCAGCGGCCGGGTCATATGCCGATGCAATCCGCGTTTCCCCGCCGGCGCGCGGCCCGCCGATCCCGCGGCGGCGCGCTATCCCTTGTGCCGTGCGACGCAAGACCCGCAACCCTGCCCAGCGCCTCCGCACCGCCGTGGACGTCCTGCCGCGCCGAACGCGGCTCGCGATGCTCCGCGGCATCGACGACAACGAGATCATCGCCGGCGGCTACGCCGACAAGCGGCTCGGCGGGATCTGCCCGATGCTCGCCGCCCACCGCAACGGCGGCCGCACGAGCCTCGCCAGCTTCGCGCGCGCCTGGGACCGGTTCACCGACGCCGACCGACCACGGCTCGCCACCCCGCGCGAGCTCCGCGCTCTTCGCAGCCACATCGAGATCAGCCTGCTTCGCGACGAGCAGCCCGAATCCCTCGGAGCCCTCGCCACGCGGATCGGGTGGGAGCGCCCCGCGGGGAGCAACCGGCGCCGCGCCCGCCGCAGGCACCTGGGTGCGTGGCTGATCCCGACACGCCGCTACGACCTGTTCGCCGACCGAGTCGCCGCCGCCGAGGAGCAGCTGTCGGAGCAACGCGTCTCGCAGTCCTCAAACGCCCGAATCCCCGGGCAGCGTCGACCCCGGCCGGCTGAACACGATCTCCGGGATCACGCAGTTCTCTGACGTCCTGAGCAGGAACCGCACCGCCTCCGCGATGTCCTCCGGGCGGATCATCGCCTCCTGCTCCACCGTGTCGCGCGCCCACTCCGTCATCGCCGTGTCGACGAGGCCGGGGCAGAACGCCGTCACCTGAACCCCGTCGGCGCCCACCTCCCGCTGGGTGGCCTGGCTGAACGCGACCACCCCCGCTTTCGTCGCCGAGTACACCGAGATCCAGGGCTGGCCCCACTTGCCGGAGATCGACGCCGTGTTGACGATCAGCGCCTTGCCGTGCTCGCCGCCTGCCTCCCTCAGCATCGGCAGCGCCTCGCGCGTAGCGATGATGTACGAGCGCAGGTTGACCCCGAGCTGCATGTCGAGGTGCTTCGTCTGGATCGCGTCCATCGCGCTCCCGATCCCGAGGCCGGCGTTGTTGACCATCACGTCGAGCCGCCCGAACCGCTCGCGGTGCGAGTCGACCAGTGAGACGACCTCCTCCTCGTTGATCATGTTCGTGGGCACGCTGTGGACCTCGAGTCCCTCGCTCCGGAGGTCCTCGGCGGCCGCCTGGAGCTTCTCGGGCCGCCGCGACGAGACCGTGACCCTGTACCCCTCCTCGCCGAGCGCCTTGGCGATCGCTAGCCCGATCCCGCTCGAGGCTCCCGTGATCAGCGCCGCTCGCTCAGCCAAGTTCGCTCCTCTCGGTCGGTTTTCGGACCGGAGGGCACACTATCGCTCGGTCTCGGAGAGCCGACCCGCCTTAGGTGCGCTTACGGGTGCTTATCTACGATGTCTCGATGCACGTTTCGAGTGCACCTCGCCTCGCGGCGGGCGTGGCGGCCGGCGCGATCGCGCTCGCCGGATGCGGCGGAGGTTCCGACGACGAGGGCATGGCGGACCAGCCCGCGCCTGACCAGTCGAGCTTCCCGGCGGCGAACGGACAGACGCTCGACCAGGTCCTGAACGAGGCCAGCGCCGAGGGCCCGGTCATCTCGCCCGCCGGCCAGGTGTTCCACAAGGGCGAGAACCGGTACGCGTTCGGCGTTTTCGACGTCGGAGGAGAGCAGATCGCGGACGCCGACGTGGCGCTGTACCTCGCCAAGGGTGCCAACGGGAAGGCCAAGGGGCCCTACGCGGCGCGCGTCGAGAGCCTCGAGACCGAGCCGGAGTTCGAGTCCGAGACCACCGCCGACGACCCGGACTCGGCGCGCACCGTCTACGTGGCCGACGTGCCCTTCGACGGTGAAGGCGAATGGCGGATCGGCGCGCTCGTGCGGTCAGGCGAATCGCTTCAGGCCTCGCTCGCCCCGAGCGCGGTAATCGGCAAGTTCTCCGATATCCCCCAGGTCGGCGACAAGGCTCCCAGCGTCCACACCCCCACCGTCGACGATGTCGGCGGCAACCTCGCCAAGATCGACACGCGCCAGCCGCCCGACACGATGCACGAGGACGACCTCGCCGACGTATTAGGCCGCGAGCCGGTCGTCCTGGTGTTCGCGACCCCCGCGCTGTGCAAGAGCCGGGTGTGCGGGCCCACCGCCGACGTCGCGGAGCAGGTCAAGTCGGAGTACGGCGACCAGGCCTCGTTCATCCACCAGGAGATCTACAACGACAACCAGATCGAGAAGGGGCTCCGTCCCCAGGTGCGGGCGTACAACCTCCCGACCGAGCCGTGGGTGTTCGTGATCGACGATAACGGTCGCATCACCGAGTCGATCGAGGGCGCCGCGAGCCCCGAGGCGCTCCAGAAGGCCGTCCAGGAAGTCAGCGGTTAGCAGCCGGTTCGGGGGTGGCGAACCGGCGTGCGCTCGCCGGCGCGGGTGTACCGTGGATGTGTGCCGGAGTCCCTTCAGCCTCCGTTCAGCTCACAGGAAGAGCGCGTCGCGTACAACGAGGCCTGGTCCCGGCGCCTCAATGAGCGAAAGGCCGAGTGGGTGGAGAACGGGTTCATCGCCGCCGGATTCCGATGCGAGTGCTGGCAGGCGGACTGCGGTGCCCGCCTCCGCCTGTCGGGGAGCGAGTGGCGCAAGGTGCGCTCACAGCCGAACCGCTTCGCGGTCGCTCCGGGTCACGTCAGCGCGGACATTGAGACAGTCATCGAAGAGCACCAGCAGTTCTGGATCATCGATAAGCAGGGCGCAGCCGGCGAGCTGGCTGAGAAGCTGGCCTGAGCTCGGCGGCGGCACCAGCGACTCGACAAATCGAGACACCGCGGTGACGAGACAGCAGCCGGTCAACCGGCCAATCGCCGCGCGATAATCAATCGCGCGGGCCGGTAGCTCAGCTGGTCAGAGCAGCGGACTCATAATCCGTTGGTCGGTGGTTCGAATCCACCCCGGCCCACTCTCGAAGCCCGCTCTAGCAAGCGGGTTTCGTGCTCTCGGGACCGGCGCGCCCTCGCAGCTTGGCCCCAAACGTGGCCCCAGGAAAGCCGACTACGCTGCATCGCGGCGCGGTCCCCGCGGGTTGCCTTGCAACTTCCCTCGGGGCCGCGCCGTCTCTCCGGGCGGGAGCCGCGATCGGGTAGCGCGAGCGACAACCTCCCCGCGCAGGAGGACGGCGGGTGGAGCTAGCCCGACGGCAAGGGGTGCGACTTCCGGTCGGATTCGGACGGGACTTGCGGAGGCGTCACAGCCCGCGAGCAGCGCGATACCCGACGCAGGCTCAAACCCTTGGGTGAGCCGGAGGCTCGATCGTCACTCGGCCTGGGGAGGCACACAGACGGCCCGACCGGGGTGGGTATGCCGGAGTAAGGCTCACACCTCCCCGAACGAGAGAAGGGCAGGCGCCACCCCGAGCGGGACAATAGGAGCATGGCGCTCAAGCCGTGCATCGTCTGCGGCGCGCTGAGTCCCCGCAGCCGCTGCCCAGCCACGGCGAGCGCGGCCGCACCGGCGCGCCGCGCCGCTCCACGACCAGCGCCAGGTGCGCGAGCGCGCAATCGCTGCGAGCGGCGGGCGGTGCACCCGCTGCGGCAGCACCGAGCGCGTCGAGGTCCACCACGTCCGGGCGCTGGCAGACGGCGGCCACCCTCTCGGGCCGGTGGCGCTGCTCTGCTTCCGGGGCCACGTCGAGACCCGGCACGGGCAGTGGATGAGCGTGAGCTGATGTCGCATCCGAGAGCTTGATGGCGCATCCGGGCACGGCCCTACGCTCCAGCCCATGGAATACATACGCATACGGCCACAGGTACCCAGGGACCCCGAGCTGCGTCGCCGCTGGCGGCCGCGCGAGCTAATCCGGCGAGTGAAGGAACTACGGCGCCAGCGACGTGCGGATGCGCGAGCGGCGCGCGGCGAGATACGCGAGAACGCCGCCCTGGTCATCTCGCTGATCGCGCTCGCGGTCGCAGTGTTCTAACGGCGACCAGGTCGCGGCGCCCCGATTCTTCTCGGGCTGATCGCAGACACGGCGTGGGCGGAGTTTTCGCAGTCACGCCAGCGCGCTCGCGCACGTACACGGGCGCTATGGAGTCGAGGCGGTAAAGACGACGGTGCGGCTGAAGCGGGTGCCATCGATCTGCACTCCGTAGCAGCCGGAGGCGCGGACGTAAACGAACGACGGGACGCCGCGGCTTCCGGGCGGCGGTTGCCCTGTCCAGGAGCCGATTTCGTGGCGCGTGATATGCAGCTCGCGTGGAAGCCCGGCCGTGTGGCGGCCGCGACCGAAGTGCACCAACCCCGGGCCGTCCAACCGGCGTCCACGGACCAGCGCGCGCCCGCGGTACCTCGGCGCCACGTACCAGAAGACCTTGGTGCCGAACCAGCCGTCGGGGGTTACTCCCGTGGTGGTGAGGTGTCCGCCGGAATAGCCGAGGCCGGGGTAAACGGGTCCTGGTCCGATCCCCGAGCCGCCGAAGATGTTGATCGTCTCCCAGTCGACGCGCGGATCGACGGGGCTGACGGGGCACGCCTCCCCGGCTGCGCGCGGCGGCAGGTCCAGCGGCCGGTGGAGCTTGCGCCAGCCGGTCTTAGCGTCCGCGGGCTGAACCAGGCCCAGCACTGGCAGCAGCACCATGACGAACGCAATAGTGAGCCGCGCGGGCTGTCGCCTGAGCTGCTCAAGGTGCGTCATGGTTCCCGGAGCGTAGCCCTCACAGCCAGCCCACGAGCCGGGTCGGCTGGCGCGCCGCTTCCGCCTCGATCCGCGCCACGAGCATCGCCAGCGCGACCGTCCGCGCGGTATTCGCGAAGCATCGGGTCCCTGTTTGGGCGCGCGGGCTGTGGGTACCCGTCAGGAAGGAAGGAGGCAGCGATGGCCACGACCATGACTCAGGAGCACCGCAACGAGCGGCTACAGCGGGCGTGGGGTGGGCAGGCTCAGGAGCAGCGCAACGAGTGGCTACAGCGGGCGTGGGATGCGCAGGGCGAGGGGCACGTTTTACCCCGCCGCTCTCCGAAGGACCGGGACGACGTGTTGATGGCGCGCCGGTCGAATCGAACTGGGGGGGATGGCATCCCTATTGGGGCCGGTCCTCGCAACCAACGATTCAAGGAGGGCCTATGAAGCGAGTTGCAGCGGTCGCGGCGCTGGGCGTCCTGGCCGCGTTTGCCACCGCCGCGCCCGCAAGCGCGGCGCCGAAATTCGCAGTAACGCAGGCAACCGGCGCGAACGCCGCCGCCATCCAGGGGGCGGTCACCGCGTTCCGGACGGATCTCGGCTCGGCGGCCTGCGCCGTCGGCAGCAGTTGCCGGAACATCGGGTGGGACGGAGTGCCCGACGAGCGCGCCGACCCGGCGTTCATGCCCGAGGGCCAGTTCCGGGCAGCCGGTGCCCTGTTCACGCACGCCCGGGCATCGGCGTGCAGGTCAGCGGCGACACGATGACGCCGTTCACCGATCCCGACCTGCCCGATTTCGGGGAGACCAACCCGACCTACATCGACGCGTTCGAACCGTTTAGTGCGCCGCGCATGTTCACTTCGAGCGGCTCGAACGTGATCGAGACCCGGTTCGTGGTTCCCGACACCGGCACGCTGGCGGACACCAACGGCTTCGGGGTCGTGTTCAGCGACGTCAACGTCGAGGGGCCGACCACGATGCAGTACTTCGACGCGAAGGGGAAGAGCCTCGGAACGTTCGTGGTCCCGGCCACGCGCGGGCCAGCAGACGTTCTCGTTCCTCGGCGTGATTTTCGACAAGAAGCGGATCGCGCGGGTGCTGATCACGCAGGGCAATGCCTCGCTGGCGGCCGGGGTCAACGACCTCGCCCCTGCCACCGACCTCGTGGTCACCGACGACTTCATGTTCGGTTTTCCACCAGCTGAGTCGAAGAAGACGAAGTAGTCGCACGAGTTGCAGGCTTCCCCTTTACGCGAGAGCGGCCCCGACTGGTTGAGGCCGCTCTCGGTCTATCGGGTCCTAAAGCGAGTTCACGATCAGGATGATTGAGAATGGCGGGCGACGAACGCGGCGCTCTACCCTGGGGCGAGTCGCGGCGGCGCTCACGGATGCCAACCCTTCCCTCGGCGACGAGAAGCCACTGGCCGACGCGCTCGCGGAGCTGGCTGGACCGGCGCTCGCGCCCGAGTCTCCCCACGCGGAGCGGATCGCGCGCAGGCGCCAGCGGCGCAAGCGGCAGGAGAGGGAGGCAAACGAGTGTGTTCTCGCCGCGTTTGAGGAGCTGAGGAGAGCGACCTCCGCGCTTCCCGCGCACCCGCGTTACGACACAAACCCCTAAACGCACGGGAGGCACGTGCGCGTTCGGGGGGCTTCGCCGGCAGTTCGTCTCCCACTTGGGATGCCCAGCTCGGAGCTTGATCTACCCAAGGGTTCCCGACTAGGCTGCTTAGAGCAACGGCTCCGATGATGGAACGCAAGGTCACTCGGTTTCTCGCTGCTCTGGCGCTGATTATCGCGCTCACTGCGGTACTGGGCGTAGAGGCCACCGCCGCGAGCAAGACCAGGGTCGCTTGCTGGAACAAGAAATACCCGTTCGAGCCGAACTCTGAGCCGGTCTTCAGGAAGCGACCGCAGAGGTGCGTCTTGGTCAAGAGAGGCGAGTTTGCAAACGCCTTCACCGTCGAGGCGAAGAGCATTCATTGAAGCGCTGGCGAAGCGGCCAGGCCCAGGGCACGGGAAGGAATTCATTGGCATGGGTGTCGGCTTTGAGACTGTCCATGTCAAGCTGAGCAAACCGGTGACGCGTTGCGGTCGGCGTGTGTTCTCAAAGGCACGTTTCCGCTTTCCCGGACTCGACAGTGGTGGCGGGTTCCGCCTCGATACTTGCCGATTTCCGGGGGGGGGGCCGGTTACGTCTTTGCGAAGCTGAGTCGCCGAGTATTAGGCGCGAACGAGCACAGCGCGCACAGTGGCCGGCCACCATTGCCGTCCGCCCTGAGCCGTGGGTATGGCCTCGTAATTGAGGTCCTCGGCAATCGCAGCGAGCGACCTGCCTGCCTTGCGCTCGCGCTTGATCCGGTTGACGACCCGCCGCGGCACCGCGGAAGGACGCCCGAGTCTGACCCCTTGTGCTCGCTTCGCCGCCAACGCCTCGCGGGTCCGCTGACCAATCAGACGCCGCTCGAATTGGGCGAATGTCGCCAGCACGTTCGCCATCGCCTCACCCGCCGGCGTGGTCGTATCCACTGCGCAGTCGAGTGCCACGAGCGCCCAGCCCTGATTCTGCGCCTTCGCCATCAATGCCGTGAAGTCGAGCATCGAGCGGCTGAGTCGATCCAGCTTCGCCACAACCAATGCGTCGGCTTTACCCCGCCCAAGCTCTGCGATCGCCGCCTGCACTCCTGGGCGGCGAAGGTCGCGCGCGGAGTAGCCGGCGTCCTCGACCACTTCGACCAGCTCCCATCCCCGTCGCTTGCACTCGCGCAGGATCGCCTCGCGCTGGGCCTCGAGCCCCGCGGCGCTGCGGCGCTGCTCGTCGGTGCTCACGCGGACATAACCTAGGACCTGCATCGGGACTCACCTCCTGATGCCATGGCCCCGGCTGTTGCTGCAGCGCGGGGCCGATTACCAACTTGTCCGACTGGACGATACAGCATACGTCCGTTTGTTATACGCAAGCTACGGTTTCCCGTTAAACCGCGCTGTAACTCGTCTCGCCAGTCAGACGCTAGCCGTGTCTATCGCATGCGTGGCCAAACGCTTACCTCGCGCATTCGCAGGCGTGGTACATATCAAGCTGAGCTGCGGGACAGCCCGCGTCCGGTCATCTTCCGTTCGCCCTGACAGCTGCGAACGTCGGACTGTGCCCTGGACGTCCGGTCATCTCTGCGTCCGTCCGGACGTACGGACGTCGGACCTGCGTGCGCTTGACGAGAGCGAGCGCGCATGCCTGGTGCAGCCCGAGGATCGGCCCGGGTTGCCGTACCCCGAGTCCGTTCTCCATGCTGCGGGTCAACGTCGGTCAAGCATCCCGCACCCCGCTCGCCGGCTCGAGTAGCTCGAGCGACGGGAGCGGCGAGGAGCTTGAGCCGAGCTCATCCTCTCGATCTCCGAATCCCCTTTGCCTGGGGCGCGGCCACGCGTGCCGGCACCCCGCCCCCCGGGGGGGAGTGGGGGGAGGGGCCGGGGGTCTGGGTCTCTAAGTACACACCCACCTCTGACAATTTCCCCCCCAACGCGCCGCCGCCCAAGACCCGCCGAACCCGCGAGCCGCAGTCCGAGACCGGCGCGGAGCGGCTCCTGCCAAGGCCACCTTCTCCACCCGGCGCCGCGGCTCGTCGAGCTCCCAAACAGCCTCCGACACGAACACCGCGTTCCCCACCGTCCTGCCAAGCGCGGGATACTGAGCGGGCGATGTCGCCGGACCTGGCTGCCGGCCCTCTTCTGTCCCCTGCGGCGGCGTGGATTGCACTACTCTGGTGCACTCGCATGACTCAGAAGCTCGGCCATTGCAGGGTTTGGCTTCCTTTGCTGCTATTCGCGCTCGCTTTCTGCGTCCCGGCACCGAGGCCGCCTCGAAGCCACCCAGACACCGTCTACAAGTGCCTACGAGCATCGCGGACGACTGCTCGGCGCGGTCGAGAGCGAGATCATCGTGGCTGGCACGTGCCGGACGAAGCACGGTGCAGTTCGGGCGGGCGTTGCTATGCCAGACGCACGATCACGCTCACCGACAGGAAGGCCTCGTGATCGACGTCAGGATCGGAGTTCCGTGCACTCACCCGGCGTCCCACCGCGCCAACTGGCGTTCGTCAGGGAAGCACTTCACCGTGCAACACATAGCGTTCGCGTCGAACCCCACGCCGCTACACCACGCCATCGAATGCAGCACACTACTCGTCGAGGCGTCCAGGAATGACGCTCTCGAACGTCAAGCACGCGAGACCTGGCGACGCGTTTATCTCACGAGGCGGTCCACGCCCGCCTGCGCGACTACGCTCGAGCGCGCGCAGTCCATCACCGGCGCTGCTCGAGCGATCGCCGCAGGAGTGCGTGTGACGCCGAGTGGTGACGCTTCAGATTTACCGTCTGCCTTGTTGCTCCAACGTGAACCTCGAGCCGACGTGACTGCCAGATCGCCCGCCACATCACGTGCGCGCAACTCCTTCGCCAACGCACCGCGTGATCAATAACCCCCCCGTCGCCGCGCAACCCGCAGGTGGCGACGTGCGCGTATCACAACGTGCTGACGAGCCGATCACAGTGGCAACCTCGCCGCTTTATTCCCGAACCGCGCGCCCGTGCGATCCGCTCCTCGGCGAACGTCTACCGCACGGCTACAGCTTCAGCCGCAACCGGTTCATTGCACGTGACACCGCCTTCATCTTCACGCGGGTGCGGAACATCAAAGTGACTTCGAACACGGTGATCTTCGTACGCCGATCCCGGCTGCAACAACCGAGCCGAGTTTACCTGACCGACTCGCACACCGTCGCATCATCGACAACATCTTCAGCGTGCGAACAACTCTACGTCACAGCACGCGTTAAGCACAGCATCACCTCCAAGCGCAACACCTCACTGAGCGCCCGCGCTATCGCACCTGCTTAAGCCCTCGAAGCCGCCGGGCTGTCGGAGTAGGCGATGTCGCAGGAGAACGTCGGCTGCTACGGTCCCGCCGGTACTGGAACGGGAGATGGGGTAGGCGCTTGTCGCTATCCCACGGAAGGGAAGGACGACATGGGTAAGCGATGGGCGGGGATGAAGGTGCGTATTGGCGCCATAGCTGTGTTGGCGGTTGCAGCGGCGGCGGTGATGGCCGGTTGCGGCGACACGGCCGGTGACGAGCAGACGCTGACCTACACCGAGGAAGGGGTGATTTCAGCCCGATCGGTGGCGCGTCCGAGAGGCGAACACCGCCCGGCGGCGGTTTCACCCTCTCGATCCCGCTGGAGTACGACTCCGGCTCGAGCGCCGTGGAGCTGAACGGTGTGTGCATCGCGACTCAGGAGTCCTCGGGAGGCCCCGGTGCGATCACCGGGACGTGCTCCGCCACAACCGATCTGCCAGATGGGCAACTGGCGCTCAACGTGGGTGGCAAGATCGGTGAGGACGTTAGCGGCTCCATCGTCGGGGGCACCGGGGACTACGAGGGCGCCACGGGGACGTTCGAGTCGAGCGGCGGCAACCGGTCGACCGACACCTTCAAGTTCACGCTGCCCTAGCGCCTCGAAGCCGCCGGGCTGTCGGAGTAGACGATCCACCGTTCCGCCCTGAGCACCGCTCAGACTGCGGGAAGTCGATCGTTCCGACGCCGACCGCCTGAAGCTCCTCGACCGGATCGCCGAGCGCGTACCCGAGCTTGACCTCGACCGGGAGCAGGTCGAGTGGATCGAGCTTCCCGACGGCCATCGAGGCGCTGCTCGTCGACGCGGCGTGGTCCACGGCGGCTACGCCTACTTCGCCAATCACGGCGACGACCTTCACGCGTTCGGGTCGTTAGACCCCCTCGTCCCCGGCCACGTCGGCTGCGTCGTGATCAAGCCGGACAAGACCCTGCTCGCTCGCGCGGTGCCCGACCCGCTGTCCACTGGGTCGATGTAAGCCGCGTTGCTGGGTTCTCGGACCGTCGGGTGGCGTGACAGCCGGGCCAGTTCAGCGGGTCGATGCCAGGGCGCACACGTAGATGGCTGCGGGGTTTCCGGGCTGCCATCCCGGCAGCGGGTCGATCGTGTCGATCTGGACGAAGCCGTGGTGCTCCCAGAAGGTGCGGGTCGCGATGTAGGGCTCGTAGTCAGCGGCCGCATCGAGGCTCTTGGTCTCGATGAGGGTGATGTTGTCAGCAGCGAGAGCACCGAGGACGTGTTCGAGGAGCGTTGCGCCGACCCCCCGGTTCCGCTGGTCGTGTCGCACGGCCATCCAGAGGATCTCGGCGGCTCGAGACGACCGGTACTCGACCACGGCGAAGCCGACCACGCCGTCGTCTTTGGTGATGACCCAGCCGTGGTGTGCGTCGAGGTCGTTAGCGACCTTGTCGGGCACATCGTCAGTGAAGAAATCGGGCAGCCCGCGAACGATCGTCTGGCATGCCTCCAGGTCGTCAGGGGCGACGGGTCGTACGCGCATGGCGGTGCATTGTCGCTCAGCGAGCCCAACAAGGCATCGGCTTGAAAGCGAAGCGAGATACTGCGCGGGCGATGTCGCAGGAGGACGTCGAGGTCGTGCGATCCATCTACGAGGCGGTCGATCGGCGCGACTGGGGATGGGGCGTATCGCGACCAATGCCCCGACGTCGCGCCGCCGCCGCTCTCTAGCTTCCGGAGGGCACCGCCTCGGCGGGGATCGCGCCGACGTCCCTCATGAACGTCAACGTGTCCCACTTGCCCCACGTTTCGGCGAGCTTGCCGTCGTCGTCGTAGCGATCGATGCCGATGCCGCGCACCGGGTCGCCCGTCTCGCCGGTGGGCTGCAATCCCATGAACTCGTTCTGGAACGTGCCCTGTGCGGTCCAGCGGAGCACCACCTTGTCGTCGGCGGCGAAGATCTCGTCGATCGTGACCGAGAGGTCGGGGAATGCATCGCGGTACCCGGTGATCGATCCCTTCACGCCTTCGAGATCCTGGTCGCCCGCGATCGGGTCGTGGCTCACGAAGCCTTCGGCGCAGACCTCGTCGAGGACCTCGAGCCTTCCGCCTGTGAACCCCTCTTCAATGACGCGCCGTGACGCATCGATGTTGCCCTGTGCCATTGCGAACCTCCTTGTGGTTGCTCTCGCGGCGAGCCTAACTCCCCGGAGGGTCGTCTGCAAGGAGGCGGGTCTCGGTTTCCGCGTTGACTGTTGGCTGGATCACCGGTGTGGGGCGGTATTCAAAGAGGCGAGCTCCGCTCCGCTAACCCTCCCCGTGGCGGGATACTCCGCAGGCGATGTCGCAGGAAAACGTGGAGATCGTGCGCCGTGCCGTTGAGGCGTTCGAGCGTGAGGGCCTCGACGGGAGCCTGCGCCACTACGACCCCGAGATCGAGTGGAGCACCACCGGTGCGTGGATCGAGGCGGCCACCTATCGCGGGCACGAGGGCGTGCGCCGCTACTTCGGCCACCTTGACGACGAGTTCGACGATCTTCGCTTCGAGGTGGAGGAGCTGATCGAAGCTGGCGACCAGGTGATCCTTACTGTGCGGGCCGGCGGCCGAGGCAAGGCGAGCGGTGCAGCCGTCGAGCTGACGATGCACGCCGTCTGCTCGCTGCGGGATGGCATGATCGTCCGCATGCGCAACTACGCGGACAAGGCCGACGCCCTCGAAGCCGCCGGGCTGCGGGAGTAGCGATGTCGGAGGAGAACGTGGAGAGGGTGCGTGCGCTGATCCCGCCTCCAGACACTGACCTCGCGCCGATCCTCCGCGACGACAATCTCTTCGAGACGACCACCGAAGCCCTCGCCTCCGTGTTTCACCCGGACCTCGAGTCCGTCGCCGTATGGCAGGGCGGCACCACCTACAGCGGGGTACAGGGATTTCGGGAGATGTGGCTGGATTGGCTGCAGCCGTACACGACCTACTACACGCGGGTGGACGAAATGATCGACGTGGGCGACCGGGTCGTCGTGCTCGTCCGCGACCGCGGCCGCCTCCGCGACACGGAATCCGAACTCGACCTGCTCGCGGGCTCGATATGGGAGCTTCGAGAGGGACGGATCGTGCGGGTAGAGTTCTGCGCGAACCGCGAGCAGACCCTCGAAGCCGCCGGGCTGGCGGAGTAGCAATCCCGCTGCGAGCGTGCCGCGCAAGGAGTACGCTCCGAGCCGGTAATACAGGAGCGGGGTAGGCCGTCGGGCCTGCGGCCACCCACGGAAGGGAGGACGTCATGGCACCACGATCCGCGATCGTGATCGGCGTGGCCGCGGCTGGTGTGATGGCGCTCGCGGCGCCGCCTGCGTCGGCGACCTTCCCCGGCACGGACGGACGGATCGCCTTCGAGGCCTTCATCGAGGAAACGAACAGCGTCGAGATCTATACCGCCAAGCCCAACGGCGGCGACGTCCAGCAGCTGACCTCGAACCCCAACGTCTTCTCGGAGTTGCCCGATTGGTCGCCGGACGGACAGCGGATCGCCTTCGACAGGGAGCGCACCGACGTCGACGCGCCGGTCCAGGTCCACGTGATGAACGCGGACGGAAGCGACGTCACGGAGCTCACCAGGGGGCCCGGATTCCACGGATTCCCGGCCTGGTCGCCGGACGCCGCCAGCCTCGCGATCGCTGCCGACTGGGGCGAGCACCCGGCCCTGCAGGGGATCCGGATCATCCCCGCCTCCGATCGCGGCGGGGTCACTCGACAGGAGGCTCGGCGCGTGACCACGCTTCCGCCGGACTTCCGCGGCGAGGACGTCGGGCCCCAGTTCTCCCCCGACGGGAGCTCGATCGTGTTCACGCGGATCAAGAGCGAGCGCAAGTCGGCCATCCACCGGGTGGGGGTCGACGGGACCGGCCTCGAGCGCCTCACAAAGTGGCGCCTGAACGCCTCCGATCCCGACTGGTCGCCCAACGGGACGAAGATCGCCTTCGACTCCGGGGACTTTCCGGTGGAGAGACCGACGGCGGGGAGCAACATCCACGTGATGCGGGCCGACGGCAGCGGGCGAAAGAAGCTGACCGACCACCCGCGGGTGCGAAAGGGCGACGGCGAGCCCTTCAAGCTCGCGAACAACCCCGTGTGGTCGCCGAGCGGCACGCGGATCATGTTCACGCGCTTTCTGCCCGAAGGGACCAAGTTGGTCGCGATGAGGCCAAACGGGTCGGGCAAGGACGTCGTCGTCGGCCGGCGCAGTTCGCCCCGAACAAGGTTGACTGGGGGACGCACCCCTAGCCGCGACCCTTTCTGCGGCGGCATGCCCTCCCGACAAGCGCGGGATACTGAGTAGGCGATGTCGCAGGAGAACGTGGAGATCGTGCGGCGGGCCTTTGAATACTTGAGCTCTGGCCGCGGCAGCTCTGAGGTCCTCGCCAGCTTTGATCCCAACTTCGTCATGAAGCCAGTCGAGACAGGCGCGGCGTATGGCGTGAATGCGGTTCGCAACAACTTCGAGGATTGGCAGAGCGCCTGGGAAGAACTCGAAGTGACGATCGAGGAGATCATCGACGCCGGGGATCGGGTTGTCCATTCCGCGCATTACCGGGGACGCGGCAGAGGAAGCGGGATCAAGGTCGATGCCCGCTACTACGAGGTGTACACACTCCGCGAGGGCAAGATCATCCGAGTCGATGAGTACACCGAGCGAATCGCCGCTCTCGAAGCCGCCGGGCTGTCGGAGTAGGCGGGCCCGCGGTTTCTTTAGGGGCGGTGTCCGGCTCACTGTGCCACTGCGCCCGCCAAAAACGCCGTGCTCTAGCAAACGAGATACTGCGCGGGCGATGTCGCAGGTGCGCGACGACACTTCCCACGGAGAGGAGAGAGTTGATTCTGGCAACGACGACGGTCGAGGACTTCGACCGCTTTTTGAGTGTCTTCTCAACCAAAGGCGCTGAGAAGCGAAAGCAGTACGGGTGCAAGGGTGCGACCGTCTTTCGCGATCCCAATGAGGACGACCGGGTCTGGTTGCTCTACGACTGGGATGAGGAGGGCTTGCAGAACTTCCTCTCCGACCCCGAAGTCCCGCCGATCGTTCAAGAAGCCGGGTACAAGGGTAGGCTCCAGGCGGCGGAGTTCGGCGGCCAGTACGACTCCTAGCCCCAGGCCTCGAATCGGACCCCTCGAAGCCGCCGGGCTGTCGGAGTAGGGCTCGGCTCCCGTCCTTGACCCGCGCGTGTCGGGGGTGAGAGGGTTGCGCCGACAGCGCACCACCACGGAAGGGGACTCACATGTTGGAACGGATTCGCGACCGAGCGGCGGTGATGCGTGCTGGCGGGCTGGCCGTCGTGGTGGCGGGAGCGGCGAGTGTGCTTGCTGGCTGCGGGGACGACACGAGCGAAGAGACACTCACGTTCTCCGAGTTGGACTCGGAGTCGAGCTTCGCGCAGATCGGGAAGTACCCGCCACAACGCAACCCGCCGCCCGGCAGCGGGTTCTCGCTCTCGATCCCGCTGCTGGAGGGCTCGGGGACGGACACCGTCGGGGAGATAAATGCGGTCTGCATCGCCACCGCGCCGGGGGCGCAGGAGCCGCTGCTCAGCGGGACGTGCTCTGGCACGGCGGATGTGCCGGATGGCCAACTGGCCCTCATCGTAGGCGGCGAGATCAGGCAGGACGTGACAGGTGCGATCGTCGGTGGAACGGGCAAATACGAAGGCGCTACCGGCACGTTCACCTCGAAGTCCCTCGGCGGCGGAGAGACGATCGACACCTTCAACATCACGCTGCCGTAGACCCTCGAAGCCGCCGGGCTGCGGGAATAGGCGATGTTCGAGGTAGGTGCTGAGTATCGCGCTGGGCGCCGAGTGAGGCCAATCCTGTCCGGACAGCAGCGCGATAAGGAGCTGGGATCCGGTGGCCCCACGGCGGCCCGGCCTCAGCCAACACAGAGAGCGGCACCCGGAGGCACCGCTCTCTCGGTACAGGGGTACGGGCGGGCGATGTCGCAGGGGAAGTGCTGACTACCGCGCTGGGCGCCGGCTGAGTAGGGTCCTTCGATGGGATCAAGCTCAGCGCAGGCTTGTTAATGAGCGCCCTCGACGTCCGCGCCGCGGCGGCTCTCGCGGCCTTGTTCCTCCTCGCTTTCTCTGGACTCGGCGTCGCCGAGAGTCACGCGGCCAAGGACAAGGTCACGATCAAGGGCACCGCCTACGCGTTCGACAACCAAGATCCGATCGCGGGGGCGACGATCCGGGCACGCGGAGCTCCGGGCGTCTCGGCGACGAGCCGAGCGGACGGCAAGTACCGGCTCAAGGTCCCGGACCGGGCCAAGGTGACCCCCTACGTCCACGCCGACGGCTACCACGGCATCTTCCTGCAGACCTTCGCCACCCACGGCCGCGACCTGCGGCGAGTGAACTTCCAGATCCCGACCGAGGGCACCTACCTCGCGCTGGCGGCACTGCTGGACGTCGAGCTCGATGCGAACGGCGATCCGTTGCGGTGCGCGATCGTCACGACCGCGAGCACGGTGAAGGTACGAAACCTGAGCTTCCCCGAGTTCGTTGCCTACGGGGCGCATGGCGTCGCGAACGCCACCGCCAGAACCACCCCGGCGCTGCCGGACCCGGTCTACTTCAACGAAAGCGTGATCCCCGATCCCGCGCTCGCCGAGACCTCGAAGGACGGCGGGATTATCTGGACCGAAGTCCCTCGCGGCAAGTACAAGGTCAGCGCCGAGCACCCGACGAAGCGCTTCGCGAGCTTCCGAGCCATTTGCAGGGACGGACGCGTGGTGAACGCCAACCCTCCCTGGGGCCTGCACCAGGTCAAGCGCGGCTAGAGCGCAACTGCCCCAGCGGGTGCCCGGGGCGGGCATCGCGCGTACACGGCCGCCGATAGCCTCGTTCCATCTCGTGACCTACCGGGAGGCCCTCGATGGCACACATGGGCGGCAGCGCGAGCGCTGAGATCGACGCGCCTGTGGACGAGGTGTGGGCCGTGGTGGAGGACGTGCTCACGGCGCCGGACTGGCAGGGCGGCCTGGTGGCGATGTCGGCGTTGGAGCGCGACGCCGATGGGCGCGCCACGCTGGTGGAGACCGAGAACGACATCAAGGTCAGACATGTCAAGACGCAAGTGCGGTTCCGCTACGAACCTCCCACGCGCCTTTCCTGGACGCAGGAGAAGGGTGATCTGAAGTCGGTCGAGGGCTCCTGGACGCTGGAGGATCTCGGTGAGGGTCGGACGCGAGCGACGTACACGCTCGACAGCGACCCCGGGCGCGTGCTCGGGATGCTGATCCGCGGGCCGATCGAAGCCGCCATCCGGGCGATGCTGGTGAACGCCCGCCCGGGCGAGTTGAAGGGGCGCGTCGAGAGCGCCTGATGCGGGCACGCTTTGCCCGCGCTCGCGGTTTGCCGCTGCCTGAGCAGCGGTTTTCCGTCCCGTATGACAAATGGGGTGGTACTCGTGGGAGCCGTGGCGCTGGCGGCTCACAGACCAGAACGGGATACTCAGCGGGCGATGTCGCAGGAGAACGTGGAGATCGTCAGGGAGGCGCACGAGCGCTTTACGAAGACCGGCCAGCCAATCTGGGAGAGGATCGACGCTAATACCGAGGTCTTCGATCACGACATCCCAGACGCCAGGAACCCCTATCGAGGCGTGGACGGGGTCACCGACTGGCTCTCGGACTTTGCCGAGGCTTGGGACAGCTACGGAATGGAGGTCGAGCGTCTGATCGACGCGGGGGATCGGGTCGTGTCGCTGTTTCGCATCCGCGCGGTTGGGGGCGGCAGCGGTGTAAGCGTCGAGCGGAGCGACGGCATGGTGTGGACATTCCGCGATGGCAAGCTCGCCCGGCTCGAGTACTTCAACGACCAAGCCGCCGCCCTCGAAGCCGCCGGGCTGTCGGAGTAGGCGATGTCGGAGGAGAGCGTCGAGTTCGTCAAGCGCGGTTACGAGGCTCTCGCCTCGGCTGACCCTCTGACGGTGTGGGCTGATCCGGCGTGGGCTGATCTGGTCGCACCCGAGGCAGAGTTCGACCTCTCGGCCGCGTACCCGGATGGGCCGATCCTTCGCGGAGTCGAATCCTGGCGCGGCTATGCGGACTCGTCGCCTTGGGGTCGCTCCCTGAAGTTCGACCCCGAGCGGTACTTCGACGTCGACGACGAGCGCGTGCTGGTCTTCGTGCGCGTCACCGCCGAGGGGAGGACAGCGGGGTTCCGGTCGAGACGCGGGCCGCACACGAGGTCACGATCCGGGACGGGGTCGTCGTGCGCTTGAAGACGTACGCGAACCGAGCCGAGGCCCTCGAAGCCGCCGGGCTGTCGGAGTAGGCGATGTCGCGGGAGAACGTCGAGGTCGTGCGCAGGCTATTCGCCGCCTTCCAGAGCGTCGACGCCGGCAACTTCGAGCGCCGCCTCGACGAGGTACGAGAGATCTTCGATCCCGAGGTCGAGTGGGTCGCGGCCCCGCACTCGCTCCTGGCGAGCGAGGAGTACCGCGGGTACGACGGCGTCCGCCGCTTCTGGACCCAGTTCCTGTCGGCCTGGGACGAGTACGGCGTCGAGGTCGAGGAGCTGATCGACGCGGGTGATCAGGTCGTCGCGGTGATGCGGCTTAGCGGACGCACCAATGAGCTCGAGGTCGACGAGGCGCGGTCGTCGCTACTCACGTTGCGCGACGGAAGGATCGTGCGGATCGAGCCCTTTGCGAGCAAGGACGGCGCCCTCGAAGCCGCCGGGCTGTCGGAGTAGGCGATGTCACAGGAGAACGTGGACCGGTTCGTAACGTCATCGAGGCGTTCGACCGCATGGAGCATACCGGGCGTCCTTCGATGTGCATGGAGTTCCGAGGTTGGGTTCGATTACACGGCCGCTGAACTCGACCGGAAGCTACGCGGGGTTGGAAGCCGTTAGGGGGTTCTTCGCGGATGTCGCCGAGCACTTCGACGCCTTGAATGTTCACTGCCCGGATGTCCGTGATCTGGGCGCCATGTGCTGGCGCTGGCACCGTCCGCATCATCAGGCAAGGAGTTGATCGAGATCGAGCCGCCCTTCGCGGTCGTGGCGAGGTTTAGGGATGGCCAGATGACGCATTTCACCGACTACGGCGACAGAGACCGAGCCCTCGAAGCCGCCGGGCTGCAGGAGTAGGCGATGTCGCAGGAGAACGTCGAGGTCGTTCGCGAGCCGCGCGGGAGCTACGCTCCCCTCTATGTGCATGCAGTTCATGATTGGGGCGATTACCGCGGCCGCAGGGGTCACCGGAACGGGGGCATGGCTCAGCGCCAAGGGGTATTCGTGGATGACGCCTCGCCGGACGCGCATTGCGGCGCTCACGTTGATCGTCGCGGGGTTGATCGGGTCGGCCGTCCTCGGCGACTAAGGCCAGGCATCTCTCGGGACAAGCCCCTGCCGCCGGGCTGCGGGAGTAGGGCGATGTCGCCGCAGGCTTGGCGGGTCCGGGCGCAGGCTGGAGCCGGCCGCTGGGCTGACAGGCTCGACAATGTCTCTTCAACCCGAACAACCCGAAGGAGGAGAGTCAATGCAACTTAGTGCTCGCAACAAGCTTTCGGCCACGGTTACCAACATCACCCGAGGCGAGGCAATAGCCAACGTCGAACTCGATGTCAATGGGCAGCGTCTGGTCGCATCGATCACGGTCGAGGCGGTCGAGGAGCTCGAGCTCCGCGAGGGCACCGACTGCTGGGCCGTGGTCAAAGCCTCCGACGTAATGGTCGGCATTCCGCACCGCTGAGCATCCTTTGCGCTGGGCCAGGCGACAGTCTGTCCGAAGGCACTCCGCCGCACAACCGGCAGCGATCATCCGGCCCGCCTGGCTCAGTTCGCGGTTGTACCCGGGCGCAACGCGACTGGTTCTGACGGGCTCTGGACCGCACGCGAGGCTCGTGGTGCGCCGCCGCGGCGCCGGTTTCTAGAGCAAGCGCCCGGCTCACTGTGCCACCGCGCTGCGCAAATACGCCGCGACCGATCACGGCAGTGCTCCCCTTCCTCCGTGCGCGGGATACTGAGCGGGCTATGTCGCAGGAGAACGTCGAGATCGTGCGCGAGGTGGCGGAGAACTGGAACCGAGGCGATCTCTACGCGAATCTCGAGTACCTCGACGACGATGTGGTGCTCCGAGCTGCCGAAGGTTGGCCAGAGACCGCCTTTCACGGAAAGCGCGGGGTGCGGTCCTTCTTCTGGAATCACGCGGACGCCCTCGTAGCCGCCGGACTGCGGGAGTAGATCGGGCGGTTTCTTTAGAAGACGGTGTCCCGGCTCACTGTTCCACTGGGCTGCGCAAAAACGCCGTGCTCCAGCAAACGAGATACCTTCGTGGGCAATGTCGCAGGAGAACGTCGAGGTCGTCCTGCAACAGGCCGAGGCTCTGAACCGAGAGGACGTAGACGCCTTCGTTGCCCTTGTGAGCCCGGACGTCGAATGGGTGGACTCCGTCTTCTGGTCGGAGCCGGAACACATATTTCGGGGACCTGCCGAGGTCCGAGAGTGGTTCCACCAGGTAGTCCTGGAACCCTGGGAAAGCTTCCATGTTCAAGTCGAAGAGATCACCGAAATTGCCGATGATCGGGTTTTCGCTGGCGGGCTCCTCACCGCGCGAGGCAAGGGCAGCGGCGTGGAGACCGAGGTCCGCGGCTGGGCAGCCTTCAGGATTGCGAACGGCAAGATCACGAGGCGAGAGATATTTCTCGACCGCGACGAGGCCCTCGAAGCCGCCGGGCTTGAGGAGTAGGCGATGTCGCAGGAGAACGTGGAGGTCGTGCGCCAGCCGTTCGCGGTGAAGGCCCGCTCGCGCCGGGGCGTGGAAGAGCGCATTTACTTGCGCTTCCCGTCGGTGGTGGCGTTCGTGACCCGAGCAGTCTGGCGGCTGCCCCCACGGTCCTGGCCGCGACGGGCGCTCCTCCTTCGTGTCGCGCAGCTCGGCTTCGATGCGCTCAATCGCGGAGATTTCGCGTCGAGCTTCATGCTCTTCCACCCACACTGCGAGTTCATAACCCCTCCCAGCTTCGTCGCGCTCGGCTTCGACCGGGTGTATCGCGGCCGCGAGGGGCGCAGCGAGTTCCAACGGGGGTGGACCGCCGAATGGGGCGTGATGCGCTTCGAGCCCGAAGAGATGCTCGACCTCGGCGACCGCGTGCTGTTCGTCGGCCGCGTCAAGGGCAGCGGGCTGAGCAGCGGAGCTGGATTCGAAAGTGACTGGGCGAACGTCGTCACCATCTCGGCTGGACGGGTGATCCGCGAGCAGCCCTTCTTCGATCGACGCGAGGCCCTCGAAGCCGCCGGGCTGTCGGAGTAGGCGATGTCGCAGGAGAACGTCGAGGTCGTCCGGGAGGCAATAGAGGCGTTCAATCGCGGTGATCTCGAGGCAGCCCTCAAGCGGATGCACCCCGACATCGAGTGGCAGACCCTCGACGCGTTTCCCGATGCCGGGACCTATCGCGGCCGTGAAGAGGTCCGGGAGTTTTGGCAGACGTGGCGGCAAACGTTTCGAGGCTTTCGGTTGCACGTGGAGGAGTGCGTGCCGGTAGGCGAGCAGTTCGTCCTCGCCACCTTCCGGGTTGCCGGAGAGGGAGCTGGGAGCGGGGTCGGGGTGGAGTCCCCCGCCGTCTTTCAGCTTGGTGAGATGCGCGACGGGCAGGTGATTTGGGTGGGGATGTTTTCGACCGAGAGTGAAGCCCTCGCAGCCGCCGGGCTTCGGAGTAGGCGATGTCGCAGGAGAACGTGGAGGTCGTCCGTAGGCTCTACGAGCTGTTCAACCGCCGCGATGTTGGAGCGGCGTTCCCGGAGCTCGCGGCCCCGGATATCGAGCTTCGGGTCCCTCCTCTTTATCCGGACATTCCGGAAGTCTTCCGTGGCCGCGCGGGGGTCGAACGCTGGATCGCGGTGATCGACGAGGTATGGGCGGAGTGGCGCTTCGAGCCCGAGCGCTACATCGAAGCTGGGTCCACCGTGGTCGTGCTCACCCGGCTCATCGCGGAGGGTGCCTCCAGCGGCGTTCACTTGGAGCGGGAGGTCGCCCACGTGTGGTCGCTCGAAGACAGACGCGCAACAGGCTTCCAGGTCTATCTGAGCCAGTCCGAAGCCCTCGAAGCCGCCGGGCTTCAGGAGTAGGCGATGTCGCGGGAGAACGTCGAGTCGGTTCGACGCGGATTTGGAAGCGCGGAGGCGTTCTGGGCCCTGCTTGACGAATACGTCGTCATGGACTTGCGCGGAGCCGCCGATCGGTTCCCGGACCTTGAGGGCGTGTACGTCGGGCGCGATGCGTTTGTCAAGGTTTCTCGGCACTGGTGGGGCACTTGGACCGACTACCGCATCGATGCAGAGGAGCTGATCGACGCAGGATCGAGCGTTGTCGTCGTCGCGCACGAGCGCGGCCGTGGAAAGGGCAGCGGCGCTCCATTCGAGCAGCGATATGCGGTGATATGCACTTTTGGTCGAGGCCGGATCATCCGATGGGATGCTTTCCCGGATAAGGCGGCCGCCCTCGAAGCCGCCGGACTCTCGGAGTAGGCGATGTCGCAGGAGAACGTCGAGATCGTGCGCAGCGCCTATGAGGCGTTCAACCGAGGGGACCCTGATGCAATGGTTGCGGACATGGGGCCGGATGCCGAATACGTCGCCAGCGGGGCGATCCCCGGCGTCAGCGGAAGAAGCCCTCGAAGCTGCCGGGCTGTCGGAGTAGGCGGCCCACCTCAGCACTTTCAAAACGACTTGACGTGTATGGGGCGGGCGCGTTTGGCTCGCCGCTCGCCGCTTTGCGGTTCGGCCAGCACCGCCTTTGGCATTCCGCGAGCAGACGAGCGCGACATATACTCGGCGCATGGCGCTGCGCAAGCGCAGGGCAGGGATTCTCCTCGCGAGTGCGCTCTTTGCCCTCGTGATCGCGGGGTTCACACCGGGCGACGCGGTTGCGGCAAAGCATTGCCGTTCCGTGAACAACCCGTATCCCAACAGCCGCTACGAGGGCATTGACCTGACGCGCATTCGTGCCGCGGGTGTGCCGTGTTCGAGGGCGCGTGATGTGGCACGCCGCGCTCATAAAAAGGCGCTGCGTATGACAACACCCCCCAGCGGCATCCTGAATTTCAGATGGCATCGCTGGTCCGTCCAGGGTGACCTGCGCCCCTCGCACGACCGCTACCGCGCCAGCCGTCAAGACAACCGCGTTCACTGGCGGTTCTGAGGCAACTGGTCCATATGTGCTGAGTCGGTCAGCCGCGGTCGCCTGCCAGCATGTCTCGGGCCTCGGCGGCCAGTGCCGCCTGACGGTGCGCGGGATACTGAGCGGGCGATGTCGCAGGAGAACGCGAAGATCGTCCGTCGTACCATGCGTCCGACCGCGCTACGTGAGCCACCCGACCCTTGGAGGTGCAACCGATGGTCAACCCAATCCCGAAGGATTACCCTCGCGTAACCCCCTACCTGATCGTGGACGGCGCCTCCGTCGCGATTGACTTCTACACGTCCGTGCTGGGCGCAACTGAGCGGATGCGCATGGGAGGACCCGGCGGCAAGGTCGGTCACGCGGAGCTCGATCTGGGCGACTCCGTGATCATGCTCGCCGACGAGCACCCCGAGATGGACGCCATCGGCCCCAAGGCGGTGGGCGGCACTCCCGTATCCCTCCATGTCTACGTCGAGGATGCCGACGCCGTCTTCGAGCGCGCGATCGAAGGCGGCGCCAAGGCCTTGCGCGGGGTCGAAGACAAGTTCTACGGCGACCGTTCCGGAAGCTTCGAAGATCCCTTTGGACACCACTGGCATGTCGCGACGCATGTGGAGGACATCCCGCCGGAGGAGATGTCCAAGCGGGCGGCGGAGGCGACCGCTTCGGGCTGAGCCCCCCTCGGCGAGGAAGTGCCGGGTTCGAGCCACGCCGAGGCCCTCGAAGCCGCCGGGCTCTCGGAGTAGGCGATGTCGCAGGAGAACGTCACCGGATACCGCGTTCCGTCCTAGTGCGCCCACGCCGCCACGAGTCCGTGGAGGGGTACGAAGCATCGCGACCGGCGAGGGCCGCGGCGCATCGCGGGCCCGGCAGCAAAAACACCGCGACCGCGAGAGGCAAAGGCAGCACGGCCACCGCGATTCGTCGAGGGCTACCTCGGCTGCATCGTGATCAAGCCGGACGGCAGCCGCTACGTCGCTCGTGCGGTGCCCGACCCGCTCGCGAAGCCCAACTAACGGAGAGGTCCACGCCAGCCGACGTCTGGAAGCGACCGCCCCGAACCAGTTTCCCTAGCGCAGCGAGCTGAATGCAGCCCGCATCTCGGCGGCGAAGAGGTCGGGCTCTTCCCACGCGGCGAAGTGGCCGCCCTTGTCGACCTCGTTGAAGTAGGCGAGGCCCGGGTAGACCGCCTCGACCCAGCTCCGGGGCGACGCCCAGATCTCGCCGGGGAACGTGGTGAAGCCGACCGGCACGCTGACCGCCGGAGGAGGCTGGCCGCTCGCAAGCGATGCGGCCAGCGCTCGTGCGTCCTCCCAGTACGACCGGGCGGCCGAGGCGCCGGTGCCCGTCAGCCAGTACAGCGTGATGTTGTCGACGATGCTCTCCCGCGTGAGATTGCCCACGGGGTCTCCGTCGACGAACGCGCGGGAGATCTTGTAGTAGCTGTCCGTGTCGTGGTCGAGCAGCCAGGCCGCCAGGGCGACGGGTGAATCCAGCAGGGCGTAGCCGATCGTCTGCGGCCGCGTTGCCATCTCGAGGAAGTAGCCGAAGCCGCTTTCCCTGAACGTCGCGACCGCCTCTGCCGCTGCGCGTTCCTGTTCGGATTCCTTCGGCAGTTGATCGCCGACCGCGAGCACCGCCGTGAGCAGGTTCAGGTGGTAGCCGACCAAACCCTCGACCGCCTGGCGACCCATCAGGTCCGTGACGAGGGCACCCACGTCGCCGCCCTGGGCGACGTAGCGGGTGTAGCCGATGCGGTGCATCAGCTCCGCCCACGCGCGTCCGGTGCGGGCGGCGTCCCAACCGAGCTCGGCCGGCTCACTGGAGAACCCGTAACCGGGCAATGAAGGCAGCACCAGGTGGAACGCGTCCCCGGGGGTCCCGCCGTGAGCGGTCGGGTCGGTCAGCGGGCCGACGGTCTCCAGCAGCTCGATGACCGAGCCGGGCCAGCCATGCGTCATGACCAGCGGCAACGCGTCCTCGTGCGGCGACCGCACGTGGATGAAGTGGATCTCGAGCCCGTCGATCTCGGTCGTGAACTGCGGGAGCGCGTTCAGCTTCGTCTCGCACTTGCGCCAGTCGTAGTCGCTCGTCCAGTAGCGGGCGAGCTCCTGGATCGTCGCCAGCTGCACGCCCTGCGACCGATCTGCGACGAGCTCGTTGCTGGGCCACCGCGTCGCGGCGATGCGTCGACGGAAGTCCTCAAGCTGCTCCCCGGGGACATCGATCGTGAACGGGCGGATGGCGCTGTCATCAACGGCGCCAGCTTCCTGCGACATTTGCCGGTCCTTCCCTCGGTGTGGGTCGGGACTCTACTCCCGATCCGTCGGGACTCTACTCCCGATCCGCCGCGTTTCTTAGTGCTCGCCGCTGGCTCACTGTGCCACTGACCGGCGCGCGCCGTCGCGGGATACTGCGTGGGCGATGTCGCAGGAGCAGGTGGAGGTCGTGCGCCGTCTTTGGGCTGGGCTCAACGAGAACCCGCCGCGAGTGCTGCTTGAGCTCCTTGACGAGGAGGCGGAGATAAGGAATCCGCCCGAGTTTCCCCTTCAAGGCCCGTTCCGCGGCCATGTCGGGGCACGCGTCTGGGCCCGGGAGGTCTGGGAGGTTTTCAGCGGGCTTCACTTCGAACTGGAAGAGGTCATTGACACGGGGGACGGCGAAACCGTAGTCAGTGTGCAGCGCACGAAGGGGCGCACCCGCCACATGCAGATGGATACGAACGTTCAGTGGGCAGCGGTCTGGACCTTCAGAGGCGGAAAGGTTCTGCGCGCTCAGGGATACATGCGCAAACCAGAGGCCCTCGAAGCCGCCGGCCTGTCGGAGTAGGCGATGTCGGAGGAGAACGTGGAGCTGGTGCGCTGCGCCTACGAGGCCTTCAATAGAGGCGATCCCGAGGGCATGGTTGCGGACGCCGCGCCCGAGTTCGAGTACGTCACTACGGGGGCGATCCCCGGCGCCGGTGGCGAGTATGGCGGGACCGAGCAATTCCGGCAGTTCGTGGACCGGTGGTGGGGCGAGTTCCACGAACCCCGTGTCGAGGTCCAGGAGTTGATCGACGCCGGTGATCAGGTGCTGGCCTCCCTGACGTTCCGAGGACGCGGCAAGCAGAGTGGCGTGGAGACCAACTGGAGGCTGTGGCAGCTATGGACGCTGCGGGACGGCAAGGCCGTGCACGGGCAGGGATTCACAAGCAGAGCCGAAGCCCTCGAAGCCGCCGGGCTTGAGGAGTAGGCGATGTCGCAGGAGAACGTCGAGGTGGTGCGGCGGATGTACGACGCCTTCCACAGTGGAGACGCTGACGGTGCGTTGGCCCACTTTGACCCGAACGTGGTCGTCGATGCTTCCAGGGCCCGACCGGACGGCGGCAGAGGTCGGGGGCGCGAGCAGCTGAACGCGATCGTCACAGCTTGGATGGGCACCTGGGATGAATGGCGCGAGGAGATTGCTGAGATGCGTGACCTGGGGAGCCGGGTCCTCGTCCTCTCCGTGCAGCATGGGCGGGGCAAGGGAAGCGGGGTTGAAGTTGAGGCCCCCTACGCGCTTCTCTATGACGTGCACAGGGGGAAAATCACACGCATGACGATGTTCGCGACCCAGGAGGACGGCCCTCGAAGCCGCCGGGCTGGAGGAGTAGGCGATGTCGCAGGAGAACGTCGCGCTTATCCAACGTGGTATCGATCACGTCGTGAGGACTGGTGAGTTCTCGCCTGAGATGTTCCAGCCGACTTCGTCTAGATGCGCCTCGCGCAGGTGTGGACGTTTCGGGATGGCCACATAGCGCGGATGGCGATGTACGCTGACCGCGCCGAGGCCCTTGAAGCCGCCGGGGTACCGGGTTAGGGCGCTCACCCCGGCGATCTTGCCGTTGAAATACTGGGTGACGAGCGGGCAGTTCCAACGGAAGGAGGCCAGAGTTGATCTTGACCACGGCGAAGATCGAGGATTTCGACCGCTTCTGGAGCACGTTCTCCACCACGAGCGCTGAGAAGCGAAGGCAGCATGGCAGCAAGGGTTCGTCCGTCTTTCACGATCCCAACGACGCTCGCCGGGTCTGGGTGGTTTTCGACTGGGACGAGGAGGGCTTTGCGAACTTCGTCTCCGACCCCGACGTCCCGGCGATCTTCGAGGAAGGCGGGGTCGAGGGTCGGCCCCAGGCGGCGGGGCTTGCCCGCGAGCACGACGCCTAGTTCGAGGGCCGAATCGACCGAAATAGTCCGAGGAGAGCCCTCGAAGCCGCCGGGCTGTCGGAGTAGGCGATGTCGCGGGAGAACGTCGAGCTGGTGCGCCAGGGATTGGAGGCGTTCTTCGTCGGCGACCTCGAGCGGGCGATGAGCATCGTCCATCCGGACGTGGTCGCGGTCCGCGCACCGCCGCTTCCCGATCCGCAGACCTACCACGGAATCGAGGGCGTGCTTCAGATGTACGCGGATTGGACGACCGACTTCGGGGAGTTCGAGATGGCGGCGGGGGAGTTCATCGACGCCGGGGACCGAGTCGTGGCCGAGGTCTTCCAGCGCGGACGAGGACAAGCCAGTGGAGCAGTGGTGGGGGGCCGGTTCTGGTTCGTTTTCACGATCGCTGACCGAAAAACCATCCGCTATGACGTCTTCAACGACAGGCACCAAGCCCTCGAAGCCGCCGGGCTTGCGGAGTAGGCGATGCCGGGGGATATATAACGGGACCGTGACCGACTCCATTCCCACCCAAGCCCAAGGGGAAGTGACGCTGCGGGAAGCGGAGCCCGGCGACACCGAGGCCTGCGCCCGGATTCTGTTCGATGCCTTCGGCAGCCTCCACGACCACCACCGGTTTCCGCGCGACTTTCCGGAGCTCGAGGCCGCTACGGCACTACTGCAGGTGTGGATTCGCCATCCCTCGATCTGGGGGGTAGTGGCCGAGATCGAGGGGCGGATCGTTGGCTCCAACTTCCTGGACGAGCGCGACCCGATTCGGGGTGTCGGCCCGATCACCGTCGACCCAGAGGGCCAGAACGCAGGTGTGGGACGCAAGCTGATGGCGGCCGTGATGGAGCGCGGCGAAGGAGCGCCCGGGACCCGGCTTCTACAAGACGCCTTCCACATGCGCTCGCTCTCGCTCTATGAGTCACTCGGTTTCGAGGTAAAGGAGCCCGTTGCGGTGATCACCGGCAAGCCGCGTAGTGACCCGCTCGAGGAAGTGGAGGTACGGCCGCTGGCGGACGGCGACCTCGATGAGTGCGCGGCGCTCTGCGAGAAGGTCCACGGCTTCGAGCGCAAAAACGAGCTTCGTGACTCGATTCAGGCGTTCGCCCCGTTCGTCGCCGTGCACGACGGGCGCATCGCCGCGTATGCCTCGAGCGTGACGTTCTGGCCGATGAACCACGGCGTCGCCGAGAGCGAGGACGAGATGAAGGCACTGCTGCGCGGAGCTGCAGCCGTGGTGGAGGAGCCGCTCGCATTGCTCGTGCCTCTGCGCACGGGCTTGTTGCGGTGGGGCCTTGAGGAAGGCCTTCGTTTGGTGAAGCCGATGAACCTGATGGCGCTCGGCGAGTACCAGGAGCCGCGCGGCTCCTGGTTCCCCTCGGTGCTGTACTGAGCCAGGAACCGACCCCAGGGTGTCCCTCGCAGGCTGCTGAACGCGTATCCCCCAAAGCGGGGAAAACTCGCGCGCCCGGAGCTTGGCCGTTCGGTTGTGAACGCCCTTCGACCGCAGGGATACCCCCGGCGGCGCGCGGGATACTGAGCGGGCGATGTCGGATCGAGACGAGGAGATCATCGAGCGGCTGCGTCGCACCTACGACGCGTTCAATCGCGGCGACTTCGATGCGGCTATGGAGATGGCCGATCCCGAGATCGAGTTCGTCCGCCCCGGCGTCCTGTCGCTGATTAGAGGCGCCGAGGGGCTGCGGGGATGGATGGAGCCAGACGCGTTCGAGGAACAAACCATCGAGCCACTCGAAGTCCGAGTCGAAGGCAGCAAGGTCCTGGTGCACCACCACATCCGGTCGCGAGGAGCAGGGAGCGGCATCGAGGTGAATGCCGAAGGCTGGTTCGTCTGGACGCTGAACGACGACGAGCTCGCGACGCGGCTGGAGGGCTTCCTCGGCCATCAGAAGGCCGAGGCCCTCGACGCCGCCGGGCTGCGGGAGTAGGCGATGTCGCGGGAGAACGTCGAGACTTTCAAGCGCGCCGTGGACGCATACAACCGCCGGGACGTCGAGGCGCTGCTGAGGGAACTCGACCTCGAGGTGGAGTGGCATTCGGCGATTCTGATGCCGCTCGGGCGCGAGGCGAGAGTGCATCGGGGACACCAGGGCGTTCGCGAGGGACTCCGAGAGCTGTACGACGCGCTCGCCGAGTTCCACGTCGAGTACTCGAAGATCCGCGACCAGAGCGACCGAATCGTCGGAATCGGCCGCGTCCGCATGCGCGAGAGGCACAGCGGGGTCGAGACCGAGTCGCCCTTGATCAGCGTGATCGACGTGAAGAACGGCAAGGGGATTGAGGTTTGGAACTACCTCGATCCCAAAGAGGCCCTCGAAGCCGTCGGGCTTGAGGAGTAGGCGATGTCGCGGGAGAACGTCGAGGTCTCAACCGAGCCAAAGGTCAAGCCGGCCCGCCAGGTGCGAGTTGCGATCGTCGCTCGCGGGCCCGGCGGACGCCGGGAAGGAGCAGCGCCGGGAGCGCGAACCAAGCCGTCAGCGGCAGGCGGCTGAACATCAACGCGACGGCCGGCGCGCCGCGGAGCGTGGTGCCATCCCGGTCCACCAGTTCAAGCGGAGAACCGGGCGGAGCAGGCTCGACGCGAAATCGGGCGAGCCAGTCGAGCCCGCGGACCACCGCGCCCAATCGCCGGTGGCGGCGAGCGGTCGGGTCGATGCTGATCACCCGATCCCGGGTGGACGGAACCGCCCACACCACCAGCACGGCGATGCCCAGGAGCGAGAAGACCTGTACCGCTGCCGACAGCTCGATGGCGACGTGAAAGGCGACGGCAACCCACACGGCCACGTAGCGGCTGCCACGCCACCACAGCCCCACTGCGATGAACAGCTCGCTGAGCACAATCACCTTGGCCGCTCCGGTGTGAAAGCTCCGGTCGGTCAGGACCGACAGCGCCCAGTCCGGCAGGGGCCATCCTGCCAGGTCGTCCCGGACTCGTACGACGCGCTGCCAGGTAACGGTGCCGCCGAACCAGTCTGGATCGAGGAGCTTGCTCAGGCCGGACGCGCCGTAGATCGCGGCGCACTCGAACCGGAGCAGCCACAACGGCCAGCCCGGCGCCGAGAGGTCCAGTGCCGGTCGGCCTCGACGGCGGCGGAGCCGCGCGTCCAGGGACAGTTCCCGTCCGCACGGCGCCACCGCCAACAGTCCGAGAACGATCACCAGATAGGCCCGATTGTTGTGGAAGTGCGTGGTCGACAGGAACAGGTTGTAGGTGACGATCACGAACGTGGTGGCCGTCGCCAGGCGGGTGAGCAAGCCGAGAGACATGGCGACGGCAGCCGCCGCCCCAAGCCAGAGCAACCCGACGTAGACCGCGTCGGGCACCTCCGGATACCAAGCGGCGTAGGGCTCGTAGAAGGCGTCCCGGTAGATGTGCCCGTCCCAACTGTCGGAGAGAAACGGCTCCAGATGGAGGAGCACGATCGGGCCGGCCAGCACCCTCAGCAGGGCAAGGGCGCGGATGCTGACCGCACGGCCGAGGAGGTCGTCGAAGGCGGCGGTCACACCGCGGACATCGACGGCGTGCCAAGCTCGGTCCCGTTTACTCTGCGCGCCCGCGTACACGGCTCCGGAGGACCCCGACCTCGGGTGGGTCGGCGTTGTGCCAGGAGGTCACCGTGGCCTCCAGGTATCGGGTCTCACGGTCGCGCGGAGTGTTGCTTGCGACCCAGTCGAGCGCAGAATCGAGAAACGCCAGCTGGTTGTCGAGCCCAGCGCTCGCATGGTGGCGGATCGAGGGGTAGCTCAGCCCCAGGTTCGGGACCAGCTCGTCCCAGCGGTACCCCGACCACGGACGTTCTATGGGGACGCGTCGACCGTCGACAGTGACCCGGACGACATCGGCGCGCCAGGTGCTCGACTCCGGGAACATCTGGAACGCGAACTCCTTGTGGTCGGACCAATAGCCACGCGCCACGAACCCGAGTTGCAAGACCACGACCGCGACGACCAGCACCCGCCGCCCGACGACTCTGACCCTCGACTTCACGCGATTACGATGACACCGCGGTCGCTCGCCGTGTGCACCGCCATGCACGGTGTATTTCGAATCGGGGGTGCACGGTTGCTCTGACTAGGCGCGCCGCAGCGCACATACATGCTGCTGGTCCTCGCGTGAACGCAGAAGCGGCGCCCCTCAGGTCGGAAGGCAACCGATCCGTTCTTCGTCCGATGTCAGGCACCCCAGCCGAGACGCGTGCTCGGGCGCACGTGTACGTGGAGCGCTTCGGCCGGCAAGACGGGCGGACGGCGGAATTGGACCCCGCCTCGGGCCCTCAGGCGACTGAGCCCGCCATCTGACGGCACAACTCGGCGCAGCGCCGACAGATCTCCGCGCAGCGCTGGATGACCTCGTCGTCCCCCGCGAGCGCCTCACACGAATCGGCGCACTGCGCGCACGCCTCGGCGCACACGCCGCACGTCTGCACGTGCAGCTTCGAGCCGGCGAGCATCACGTCACGGCACGTGTCGCAGATGTCCGCGGGCTGCTCGGGATCAGGTGCGCGAAGTGCGGCAGGCGACCGCTGCGCCGCGCGGAGCGCGCGCCGTTCTAGGGCTCGCCGCCCGGCTCACTCCCAGCGAGCTTGCACATCCCAGCGGGCGGTTAGCTGGTAGATGATCACCACGTCGAGGATGATGATCAGGAACGCCCACAACGGTGCGGCCGGGAACCAGACGATCTGCAAGATCGCGTTGACGGTGAGGAAGAAGACCCCGAGCCATCGGGCAGCCTCGTTGCCCACCAGCAGTCCAAGCCCCGTGAGGGCGATGATCGAGCCGAGGATCAGATGCACCCAGCCCCAGGTCGTGAGGTCGGCGATGATCGCTCCCTGACCACCGACGACGAGGATGTCGTCGTTGAGGATCCCGCCGAGGCCCCAGAGGGCGTCGAGGGAACCGATGATGAACATGACCACCCCGGCGAAGACCACCCAGCCGGACTCGCCGGGCCGAGTTGAACCTGATGACTCCACGCCGGGCCGAGTTGAACGTGATGACTCCATCGCTGCTCCTTCCACCGGGTCGAAAACCTAGCCGTCCGAGGTGCGCGAGTTATTTTCGACGATGTGGCGGATAGACCTGCCAGCCCCGCGTCCGACGGCGGATATAGGATCCCTCGGCCGCGACGACGACAACACTCGGAAGGACACACATGCTCATAGCCGAAGCCGACTTCCCGTTCCTCGAGTTCCTCTGGGCGATGATCATCTTCTTCGCCTGGGTGATCTGGATCTGGATCGCGATCACCGTGCTAATCGACGTGTTCCGCCGGCACGACATCGGCGGATGGGGCAAGGCGGGGTGGACCGTGTTCATCATCGTGGCCCCGTTCCTCGGCGTGCTCGTCTACCTGATCGCCCAGCACGAGGGGATGCGCGAACGCAGCGCGAAGCACGCGCAGGCCCAACAGCAGGCGTTTGATCAGTACGTGCGCGAGTCTGCGGGCGGGTCGGCCGCCGAGATCGCGAAGGCGAAGGAGCTCCTCGACGCGGGCACGATCACCCAGGCGGAGTTCGACGCGATCAAGGCGAAGGCGGTGTCGTAGGAGGAAGCCGCCGCGCCCTGGGTGGTAGGGCGTGGGCGTCTGGGAACGCCAGCCGCCACGTCTTTTGGAGCCCGCTCACCGCTCACTGTCCCACCGTGCCCGCCAAAAACGCTGTGCTTCGGCAAGCGAGATACTGCGCGGGCGATGTCGCAGGAGAACGTCGAGATCGTGCGACGGGTGTACGAGGAGTGGTCGGCGGGCGTGGAGCGTGGCGATCCCGGCGCCGCGTTCGGGATGGAAGTCGTCGCTGACGAGTTCGAGTTCACAGTCGAAGGCTTTCATCCCGAGCGCGGGCGCGAGGGGTACGTCGAGTGGTTCCGCACCTGGACCGCGGAGTTTGAGGATTGGTCGCTTCAGCTCGAGCGCTTGATCGATGCCGGGCACGACCGTGTTGTCGCGCTCACGTACCAGTCGCCAACCGGGAAGGGCAGCGGCGCGCCAGTTGAGTTGAGTCTCGGAACGGTCTGGGAGCTGAAGGATGGACGCGTCGTTCGGATGAGGACCTACCGTACTCACGCGGAAGCGCTCGAAGCCGCCGGGCTTGAGGAGTAGGCGATGTCGCAGGAGAACGTCGAAGTTCTCCGGCGCGCGATCGAAGCCGGGAACGAGGGCGGCTCGGAGTCGGCCAGGGAGTTCTGGGCGAAGGACGTTGGGTTCTACGATCAGGAGAAGACAATGAAGAGGGAGGACGTCAGCCGGTGGCTCGCGGCATACATCGAGGCGTGGAAGTCCTACGACCGCGACCGGATCGGCGCCCTGTTCAGCGAGGACGCCGAGTATCGCTACTACACCCATCAGGAGCCCCGCCGAGGGCGAGAGGCGATCGTCGCCTCGTGGCTCGCGGAGCGCGACGCGGAGGGGACCTATGACGCCCACTACCGGGTTGTGGCGGTGGACGGCGAGGTCGCCGTCGCCACCGGGAGCACCACGTACTTCGCGGAGCCGGGCGGCCCGATCGATCGCGTATATGACAACTGCTTCGTGATGCGCTTCGGCGACGACGGGCGCTGCCGGGAGTTCACCGAGTACTACCACGTGCGAGACCCCGAGCGGCTGGTGCTGCAACTGCGCTTCGTCGACGACTTGACCGATCACGAGATAGCCGAGCGGGTTGGCATCTCGCAAGCGGAGGTGTCCCGGATCCTCAAGGAGCGCTCCGGAACCTCCTGAGCGAGGTGGCTTCAGCTCGCGGGTCGCCCCCGACCGGCGTCCTTTCCGCTCGCAAGGAGCCAGTCGATCAGTGCCCGCAACTCGGGTGGCGCTGCATCCTCACCCACGGTAATCGCCCGCCGCTTGCCTTGATCGCTGACGACCACGTCGTATTGGAAGCGATCCGCTCCTCGCCCACGGATTGGTGAGCGCTCGGCCAGATCAGCGAAGTCGATTTCCTCGACTAGGTTCTGGAGTTCGCGGGCATCAGCCTCCGGAAGCTCGTCGGTCTCGACAGCGGTCGTCTGGTCGATCGCAGCCAGCCCGCCGCTCCGTGTTAGGTCGATCCGCACGCGGCGATCACGCGGCCGGCGTCGCCACCCCGACCTTGTCCCAGCCCTCCTTGACGGCCTTGACCTCGGCGCTGCCCTTGCCGTAGATCCGCTCGGCGACGCGGACGGTGATGCCGGCGAAGCGGCCGAAGGTGGAGCGGGGTCGCAGGGCCGAGTGCTGCAGGGCCTCGTACCAGATCCGCCCTGCGCGCTCCCATGCGTGGCCGCCGAGCTTCGTCGCGACGAGGTAGAAGGCGTGGTTGGGGATGCCGGAGTTGATGTGTACCCCGCCGTTGTCCTTCGTCGTCTTGACGAAGTCCCTCATGTGGGCCGGCTGAGGATCCTTGCCAATCAGCGGGTCGTCGTAGGCCGTTCCCGGGGCCTTCATCGAGCGCAGGGCATCGCCCTTGATCTGCGGCGACCAGACCTCCTTGCCGACGAGCCAGTCGGCCTCGCTGGCCTTCTGCTTCTTCTTGTGCTGCTCGACAAGCGATCCGAAGACATCGGAGAGCGACTCGTTCAGGGCGCCGGACTTCCCGAAGTACTCCAGGCCGGCCTCGTCCTCGGTCACTCCGTGGGCAAGTTCATGGCCGATGACGTCGAGGGAGCGGGTCATCCGACCACAGATCTCTCCATCGCCGTCGCCGAAGACCATCCGTCGCCCGTCCCAGAACGCATTCGGGTACTGCTCGCCGAAGTGCACGACCCCGCGCAGGGGCATTCCGGCGTCGTCGATCGAGTCGCGCTCGAAGAGCTCGTTGAAGAAGGTCCAGGTCTGGCCGAGGGCGTTGTAGGCCTCGTCGACGGCCTTGTCGCGCGTCGCCTTGTCGCCTTCCTCGCGGACGACGTTGCCCCGGACATCCTCCTGACCCGCGGCATCGCGGATCGCCCGGTAAGGCTTCGGCTGCGTCGCCTCCACGGCCAGGGCGTCGGCACCCTCACGAGGGCCACCAGCTCGGACCTTGGCGTTCTCGACCCGGGCCAGGCGAATCGAGTGATCGCGATCCAGCGCTCGAGCGGCCCAGGTCCGCTGCCCCTCGTCCCCCTGAACCGCGATGCTCTCCAGAACGAACGGCGGGAGAACACAGTGCAACGGGTCACGGTGACCACTCATGAGAACCTCCCAACCTCTCGACCTTTCGGCCGAGCATAGCTCTGCTTGGTGGCGGATGACTGCGCGTCTGTACGCGGGACCTCCGAGCCGATCACGCGGCGCGTCGCGTTCGGGAAGCGTGCGTGCGGCGCGGCGTAGATACGTGGGTCACGGCGTCCTCGGCAGCGGCCGCTAGTCTCGGGCCATGGCCGCTCGCACCGCTCTGCTCGTGGTCGACGTGCAGAAGGCGTTCGACGACGCCACCTATTGGGGCCGTCGCAACAACCCCGATTGCGAGCGCAACGTGGCGGACCTGATCGAGTCCTGGCGCGACCGGGCACAGCCCGTGGTGTTCGTGCGGCACGACTCGGACGAGGAGGTGTCGCCGCTGCGACCGGATGAGGCGGGCAACGCGTTCAAGGATGTGATTGAGGGCGAGCCGGACCTGCTGGTCTCGAAGCGGGTTAACTCCGCCTTCCACGGCGACCCGGACCTCGGGCGCTGGCTCACCGACAGCGGGATCGAGGGCATCCTTGTCTGCGGCATCCAGACGAACATGTGCTGCGAGACGACCGCCCGAGTGGGCGCCAACCTCGGCTTCGAGATGAGCTTCGCGATCGACGCGACGCACACCTTCGACCTCGACGACCCCAAGGGCGGCACGATCGCCGCCGACGAGCTCGCTCGGGTCACGTCGGCGAATCTCGATCCGGAATTCGGCCGGGTCCTGACCGCTGCCGAGGCGATCGCCGAGCTGCGCGCGATCGCTTAGTTGAGGGAGACCCATGTCTGGACCCTCTCCGAGGGGAGGGCTGTCCGGATGAAGGCCTATTCCGATCACGCCGAGGCCCTCGAAGCCGCCGGGCTTGAGGAGTAGGCGATGATCGCGGGAGAACGTCGAGCTGGTCGGAAAAGGCTTCGGTCCAGCTACCGTTCCCGCTTGACCCACCCGCGCACCCGCGGCTCCTGCGCCACCTTCGGAACAAGGGGTACACGGGCGAGCAGCACGCCGAGGCTCGCCGCCAGCATCGCATCCGCCTGCTCCTCTTCGAGACCGGTGGCGTACTTGTGGGAGCACACGTCGCCCGGCAGGCGCGATGCCCGCGCGGGGCCCCTGTGGGCCACGGCGTCAACGAGCGCCGCGAAGCTCACCGAGTCGTACACCGCTCCGATGTGGCTCGTGTGCCGACCCGGACAGACCTCCTGGATCACGAGGTTGGCCGCCCCCTGCAGTGCCGAGGTGGGGTGGTCTCCGGTCTGTGGTTGCACCAGCTCGTCATCGAGCGTGCGCACCGTGGTCCAGCTGGTCTTGCCGGGACTCTCGTCCGGCTGGCGGTTCAGCGCCTTCAGGAAGTTGGAGCCCGCCGCCTGTTGCAAGAACGCGGGCGGACATAGGCGATCGCTCGAGCAAACAAGGCCAAGGTCCACGGCCGTGCCGCGGTGGGTACCGGCCACCCCGATCACGTCCGTGACCTTGCGCCGAAGCCCCGGCCAGTAGGTGAGAGCGACGCGCGGAAGCAGGGCGCCCTGGCTGATCCCGTAGACCGCGACCGGCCGCCCCGCCACGCGGGCCATCTTGCGAAGGCCAAAGACGAGGTACTGCACCGAGTCCTGGATGTCCGCGGTGGTGAAGTCCGGGTAGTCGACGTAGCAGACGGGATACGGGTACGCGTCGAACGCGCCTCGCAACGAGCCGAGCAGGTCGCTGCCGGTTCCAAGCGTGCCGGTGGAAAGCATGACCGGCTCCTTCGAGGCGTTCGAGATCTTCCCGTCGCAGTGAAACGCCGCCTTGAGGTCAGGCTTGTCGACAGTCAGCCGCGGCGCCGCGGCAGCATTAGCAGCGAACATCAAGCACACGCCGGTAACGGCGAGTCCGAAGCGAAGCACTCGACGCTTCTGGATGCTGGGTCTCATCACGAAAACCGCGGCTTCAATATGGCTCCGCAGCTTGCGTCGCAGTCCTGAGACTACTCTGGCGAGAGCGCACCGGATACCGCGGATCATCGTGCCATTGCACGATGTTTTGACGCGTCGGCCTGGCGTCGGCTAGCGCTCGGACCCGCCGGACAGGTTGCCCGCCACGCCCCTGTCAGGGCAGCGGGAACGAGTGGTGCTCGTGCGCGACGACCCATCGACCCCGCTCTTTGCGCAGCCCGAGCGTAAGCCGGAGGCGATTAGCGGGGTTCTCGGCGAGCTCCTGCGGAGTCCCGCACCGCAGCAAGGCGTGGGCGTAGGCGACCTCGTCGCCGGCCGTGACGTCCAGGGACACGATCTCGAACGAGGCGCCTCGTGCCTGCCACTCGAAGAACGGCGGCCATGTCTCGCGGTAGGCGTCGATGCCGCGGACGCCGTCATAGGGCGGCGGCACGTCGAACATCACGATGTCGTCGGAGTGGTCCGCGAGGACGAGATTCGATGTCGCCGACGTGCACCGCCTCGGCCCAGCGCTCGATCAAAGTCCGGATCTGTTCTTCGTCTTCCTGCATCGCTAAGTCCTTTCGGCGCACCGCTGGCGGGTGCGTTCGTCGATAACGCGTCCACTCGTGTTGACCCGACGCCTGGTCGAAACTGACCGCCGGCTAGTGATCGGCCTGGTCGGGCTTCGACACCATGTGGATGATCGAGGCCGGGTTTGGTGATCCAGATTCCGGCGATGAACCACAATCGCGGGGTGGACCTCTCGTTGGAGAGAATCGAGGCGGCCCAGGAGGAGATCGCCCCCGTCTTCCTGGACACGCCGCAGTTCGTCGACGAGCGTCTGTCGGCCGCGCTCGGGCGCGAGGTCCTGGTCAAGGTCGAGACGCTCAACCCGATCGGCAGCTTCAAGGGCCGCGGGACCTGGTTGCTGGCTCGAGAGCTGGATCCCGCGCGCACGTGGGTCTGCGCGACCGCCGGCAACTTCGGGCAGGGGCTCGCCTACGCCGCGCGCGAGCGCGACGCGCGTGTCGACGTAGTCGTCTCCGCCGACGTGAGCCCAGCGAAGGTGGAGCGGATGCGGGCCCTTGGGGCTCGGGTCGAGGTCAGCGAGCGGCCCGACGCGGCGGCGCGAGAGTACGCCGAGGACAACGGGGGAATCCTGGTCAAGGATGGTCTGGATCCCACCATCGCGGAGGGCGCCGGGACGATCGGGGTCGAGCTCGGACGGGCGACGCCGGTCGACACGGTGATCTTGCAGGTCGGGGACGGAGCCCTGATCTCGGGCGTGGCTCGCTGGCTCAAAGCAACCGAGCCGCCGCCCCAAGTGGTGGGCGTGTGTGCGAGCGGCGCCCCGGCGATGGCCCATAGCTTTGCCGCCGGCCGTCCGATATCCGTCGCCGGCGACGGGACGATCGCCACCGCGCTCGCGATCACCGAGCCCGTTCCGGAGTCGCTCGCGCGGATCAACGCGCTGGTCGACGACATCGTCCTGGTCGACGACGCTGACCTGCGGCCCGCGATGGAACTTGTGGCAGAGTCACTCGGCCTGCTCGTGGAGCCCGCGGGGGCAGCGGGAGTCGCCGCGCTGGCTCGTCATTCCTCGGAACTACCTGGTGAACGCGTCGCCGTGCTCCTCACCGGTGCCGGAGAGGCGTAGGAGCTAGCTCACCGCTTGCGCGGTTGCTCCTCGCGAATCACCTCGGTCGGCTCCTTGTCGTCGCGAAGGCCCTTGAACGATGGATGGCGCAGGGTGCCCGCCCCGGTCCACTCGTTGAACTCGACCTCGGCGACGAGACTGGGCTCGACGAAGTTCGCATCGCGGGGAACCCGCCCGGCGTCGAACGGGCTCTCGTCCCGGGCCAGCGGCTCCATCAGCTTCGCCAGCCGCCGCAGCGACTCGTCCGTGAACCCGGTCCCCACCTTGCCCGCGTAGCGAAGCCGCGGCTCGCCGTCGCCGGGCTCGTAGTAGCCGACCAGCAGCGCGCCGATCTCCCCCTCGCGCTTGCCCTTGCCCGGCAGCCATCCGCCGATCACGAGCTCCTGCGAGCGCACGTTCTTGACTTTCACCCACGCGGTCGTCCGCTTCCCCGGAAGGTAGGCGCTGTCGAGCCGCTTGGCGACAATGCCCTCCAGGCCTCGCTCGCGGCTCGCGGTGAGCAGTGCCTTGCCCTCGCCGCGGTGGTAGGACGGCGTCTGCCAGTTCGGCCCCTCGAGCTCGAGCGCCTCGAGCCGCGAGCGACGTTCCTCGTAGGCCAGCTCCATCGTGGTTCGCCCCTCTGCGTACAGCAGGTCGAACACCATGTAGGTGACCGGGACCTGCTTCGCCCGGCGGCGGATCTCGCTGTCCGAGGCGAGGTGCATGCGGCGCTGGAGCAGCTGGAAGCTCGGATCGCCCGCCTCGTCCAGGGCGACGATCTCGCCGTCGAGAACGGCCTCCCGAGAGCCGAGCTGGCGGCCGATCGCCCGCAGCTCGGGGTACTGCGGGGTGACGTCGAGCAGGTTGCGGCTCTCGAGCACGACGCGTCCCCCGGAGCAGTACGCGATCGCCCGCGCCCCGTCCCACTTGATCTCATATCCGTACTTCGCGTCGTCGCGCGGGAGCTTGCCGAGCGTCGCCTTCATCGGCTCGATGTGCTCGGGCATAGGCTCCCGGGCAGGGTCCGCGGAATCCATGCGGTGGATCATCCAGTCGTCGTCGCGGGTCCGGAACAGCGCGTGGCGCCCCTTCACCCGTTCGCCGCGGAACACGACGACCACCTTTGCCGGCTCGAACTTCTCGGTCTCGTACGTGCCGCGGTCCCAGATCCGGATCTGGCCCGCACCGTACTCGCCCTTCGGGATGTCTCCCTCGAACTCGAGGTACTCCAGCGGATGGTCCTCGGTGTGGACGGCGAGCCGGTTCTCGCCGGGATCGGGGGGCACGCCGCGCGGAAGCGCCCACGACACCAGTACGCCGTCCCGCTCCAGTCGCAGGTCCCAGTGAAGGCGGCGCGCGTGATGCTCGTGGATCACGAAGCGTCTCTCGCCGCCGCCGCCATCGGACTCGCCCGACGGCTCGGGCGTGCGATCGAACTCGCGCTTGCGCTGGTACTCGCGGAGCTTTCGCTGGGCCATGTACGAATCATCTCGCGCGCGATACTGCGGCGATGTCCGACGACAACGTCGAGGCCGTCACGGACGCCCGCGAGTGACCGTTCGCAGCTTCGCGGCCGACGCACGGGAGTGGTTCCACGTCGCCGAGGTCGAGCCCGGAGTCCACCTCGTGGCCGAGCCGGGTCACGTGTTCAGCTGGCTCGTCGCCGGCTCGGAGCGGTGCGTCCTTGTCGACACCGGGCTCGGCCTGGCCGACATCGCCGCCGCGATCGAGCCGGTCGCGGCGGCGCCGACGATCGTCGTCAACTCCCACGTCCACTTCGACCACGTTGGCGGCAATGAGCTGTTCGACCACGTCGAGATGCACGAGCTCGGCCCGGAGTGGATCGAGTTCGCCACGCGCGACGAGGAAGTGAGTGGCTACCAGGAGGTCGCCGAGGGGATGTACGAGAGTTGGGACCGCCTGCGGGAGGCGGACCGCGACGGCTGGTTCTTGATCGGCCCCGACGAGACGATGCGGCCGTGGCCCCGTGAGCGGGTCGCCGAGCTCGGGTGGCGGATCGATCCGCCGCAGCCCACCCGCCTGCTGGCGGACGGTGACACGGTCGAGCTGGGCGATCGCACCCTGCGCGTCATCCACACGCCCGGCCACGCCCCGGACCACATCTGCCTCCTCGACGAGGCCGCCGGCATCCTGTTCGCGCAAGACCAGGCGTACTACGGGCCGCTGCTCGTCTACGAGCCGGGCACCGATCCGGCCACCTACGCTCGCTCGGCGCGCCGGCTGGCCGACGAGCTCGCCGGCGCGATCCGGATCGTCTACACGGCCCACTGCCTGCGCCCGTCGGTCCCGCCGCGATTCCTCGGCGAGCTCGCCGACGCCGCGGAGGCCGTGGCGGCCGGCGACGCGCCGCTCGCCCCGGCGCGGGGGATGCTCGGCGAGCCCGTGCTGGGCGCCGACTTCGGCTACTTCTCGATCCTCGTCAGCCGGGAGTTCGCGCCCTGAGCGCGCTCACTTTCCGACCGCTCGCGTCTCGGGAGTGGCCTCAGGCGCGGGCGAGCTCGCCGAGCAACTCCTTGGCCCGATCGGCCATCTCTTGCTCGACCTGGATCTCGTAGCTCGCCGCCTCGATCCCACTCACCGAGCCGAAGTCCCGGGTCCCGCCCTGGGCCGCCTGGTAGAACGCCGCCAGAACCGCTCCGAACACCGCCCCGGCGACGAGCCCGTACAGGACCACGCCGAAGAAAGCCGGTCCGTCGAAGAACAGCCCGAACAGGAGGCCGAACAGGAGGCCGATCAGCGCGCCCTGGGCCGCGCCCTCGAGCGCGGCGCGCCCGGTGGTGACCCGCCCGGTTACCCGCTCGACCGTCCTCAGGCCCGCGCCGACGATCGCGACGCGCTCGACCGGGAAGCCCTTGTCGGAGAGGAAGTCGACCGCCCGCTCCGCCTCCCCGTAGCTGCGGTAGGTGGCCACCGTGGTCATCGGGCTCGCCGGCCGAAGCTTGCTCCATCGCGGGCATCATGCCCGAAACCGCGAAATACGGCCGGCCGGTGGCGAGTGTCGGGATGCGCATGCGCCCAAGCAAACAGGCCCCCGCTTTCGCGGGGGCCTGTGAAGTCCGACCGTGTCGGTGCTTCGGCTACTCCTCGTCGGCCTCGTCGCCGACGACGTTGAAGCCGCGGTCGAGCTGCACGTCGACCTGGCTACCGTCGTCGAGGCTCACCTCGACCTCGTAGTAGCTCTCCTCGTCGCCGACCTCGGTGTCGGTGACCTGGCCGCCGCCCGTGTGCTGGAGCGCCGCGGCGCTGGCCTTGTCGAGGTCGCTGCCGCCGATCGCCTGATCGGGGCCTTCCTTGGCGTCGGGTGACTCCGCCGCGGGGGAGGAGCTGTCGCCGCCGCCGGCCGCGCTCGCGATCGCTGCGCCGCCGACGCCGAGTGCCGCGACGGCAGCCAGCGCCGCCGCGATTCCCTTGACTCTGTCCATGATGGTTCTCCTTTTCGCTTGGTATCAGGGGGTGCGAACTACGGGAGAACCGTAAGTTCGGGCCGTGAGATGACAATGAGACTACCCAAAAGATCGCCTAAAACTTCGTGCTCGGCCCGCCGGGGAGCGTAGGCATGCGGCGCGCGTTCGTCGCCGTCGCGGTCGGGCTGGCGCTCGCCGACGCCTCGGTCGTGACGCTCGCGCTCCCCGAGCTGATCGTCGAGCTCGACACGACCGTCGAAGGCGTTGCCGCGGTGCTCGGCGTGTACACGCTCGTGCTCGCGGCGGCGCTGATCCCCGCCGAGCGGGTGCGCCGGCTCGCCGGCTCGGCGCGCTTCGGCGCGTGGGGGTTCGTGCTCTTCGCGGCCGCTGGCGCTGGGTGCGGCGTCGTCGATTCGCTGGCTCCGCTGCTCGTCCTGCGCGGCGTGCAGGCGCTGGGCGCAGCCGCGGGGCTGGTGGCCGGGTTCGCCTTCCTCACGGCGGGAGAGCGCGGTCGGGAGAGGCTGTGGACCGCGGCCGCGGTTCTCGGCGCGGCCGCCGGCCCCGCGCTCGGCGGCATCCTCACCGAGCTCTTCGACTGGCGCGCGATCTTCCTCGTCCAGGCGCCGATCGGCCTCCTCGCCGCGGTCGCGTTCGTGGGCACGCGGGCTCCGCTCGAGCCGGCGCCCGCGGGCCCGGAGCCGCCTGCGCCCGAGCGCATCGAGCTCGGCCCGGCGATCGCGCTTGCCGTGGTCTCCGCCGCGCTGAGCGCGGTTCTGTTCCTGCTCGTGCTGCTGCTCGTGTCGGGGTGGTCGCTGTCTCCGCTCGAGGCCGCGCTGGTCGTCGCGATCGTTCCCGCCGCCGCGCTTGTCGGAACGCGGATTCGCGGCGACCCCCGGGTTCTCGCGCCCGCGGGCTGCGCGCTCGTCGGGGCCGGGGTCCTGGCGCTCGCGTTCCTCCCGTCGGCGTCGGTCGCGTGGACGGTGCTCCCGCAGATACTCGCCGGGCTCGGGATGGGTCTCGCGCTCACCTCTCTCGTCGGCCCCCTGCTCCCGGAGCGGACCCCGGCCCAGACGGCGACCCTGCTAGCGATCCGCCACGGCGGGATCACGCTCGCGCTGCTGGTCCTGGCGCCGATAGCCGCGGCGCAGATCGACGACTCGGTTGCCGAGACCAGGGAGCGGGGGGCGGCTCTCGTGCTCGACGCCCAGCTCGGGCCGCTCGACAAGATCGAGCTCGCGAACGCGGTCACCGCCGACCTCGACCCGGTCGACCCGCGCGAGACGCTGCGGCGTTCGCTCGACGATGCGGCGGCGAGCGTCGGCGACGACCCCGAGAGCGCCGCGGCCTACGACGAGCTCGTCGAGCGCGCCGACGAGACGCTGATCGAGGGCATCAACGGGGCGTTCGCGATCGCGTTCCTGATCACGGGCGCGCTCGGCCTCGTTGGAGCGGTCGCGGTCTTCCCGCTGCGCGAGCGTCGTGCGGCGCGCGTGTCGCTTGCCGTCGCCGGCTCGGCGCTCGCGCTCTCGGCGTTCCAGGCGGTCCTCGCCGTCCGCGCCGAGCCCGAGCCGGTCGAGATCGCCGACCCGTGCGAGGACCGCGAGCTTCCCGGGACGGGGGGCATCAGCGGTGTCGTCCAGGACGTCGCGCTTGCCGGGCTCGACCGCGCCGCGTGCGAGTTCGGCTCCTCCCGCGAGGAGCTCGCGATCGCGCTCGTCGACGACGACGCTGCCGCCACATTCGAGGAAGAGCACGGGGTCGATCCCCGCTCGGTGGAAGATCTCGTCGGCGGCGCGCTGGGGTTCTAGCCCGACTCGGGGGGAGCAAACAGGACGAGCACCTCGAGGTCCTCGCCGATGTTCACGAACCGGTGATCGACGCGCTTCGCGACGAACGCGACCGACCCGGGCCCGACGGGATGCGCCTCACCGGCGATCTCGAGCCCGGCGCGGCCCGCGAGCACGTAGTAGATCTCGTCCTCGGCGTGTGGTGTCTGGCGGTCCGGCTCGCCGGCGGCGAGGCGGTAGACGCCGGCGCTGAACATCCCGGCGCGCATGAACTCGGTCCACTGCTCCCCGGACTCGCGCGCGGCCGCGAGAACGCGGTCGAGATCGGCAAGCTCGTGGGAAGGCTCGGCCACGGCGCCGAGCCTACCGCCGCTCGCGCCCCCGCGCACTGGATCGCCCACTCCGGATCGCGAGGATCTGCGCGATTGCAGGTGAGGCCGTGGTCTTTCGAGCACGAGCGCACATGACCGGCGAGCGGTCGGGACTCGAAGGAGATATCCAATTCAGTCAAGTGCTGACCTTCAGAAAGGGCAAGGTCGTACTGGCCGAGTTCTTCTGGGATCACCACGAAGCCCTCGAAGCCGCCGGGCTGCGGGAGTAGCGCGGGGCAACTTGAGCGGTACCCTCCAGTCGTCGCAATAACTGAGGAGGTGTTGCATGGAATACCACGCGAGCGACACCGGCCCTGAGGTGCCGCGTGACACCGGCCCTGTGGAGCATTACTCCGACGAAATGGGCCGAAAGGACTTGATGATGGCCTCGTCGGTGATGGTGGTGCTGATCGTGGCCGCGATCGTGGTGGCACTCGTATGGGGCTGATGATCGTGGCCGCGATCGTGGCGGCAATCGTCGCCTGAGCCGGGCGTTAGAGCCGCGACGTGCCGGAGGAGGGCGGTCACTCGCCCTCCTCCTCGGCTTCGGCTTCGATCGATTCCGCCTCGGCCCAATGCGCGGCGAGATCGAACGCGGCCGGCCGCTGAAGATCCAGCCCGAGACAGGCGCGGCTGCGGGGCGTGCATCCGAGCGATTCGGCGAGATCGAGCGCCTGATTTCGCAGCCGCATTTCGATCTCGACCACGGGGCGGACGCGGCCGTCGCCATCCTCCCATCCCTTCCGGTCAGGAACGCGCCGATCGATTCCAGCCGGATCAGGGTTTCGGCCAGGAGCCGGACTGGGAGCGCGTCGGGCGCGGGTAGCTCGCCCTCCACGGCGCGTCATCCGCCTGGGTTTCGTGTTTCCTGTCCCGAATGGGTCGACGACTCGTCCTCGGCGTGTGCCTGCTCGCCTGCTCGCTGGGCGCCGCCTCCGCCGCGGCGTCCGGCGGCGGGGGAGGGGCGTCGGCGCGCCTGCAGCCCCCGACCACCGCCGAGGTCGATCGCGCGACCGAGCGCTTCCTCGACTCTCTGCCGTCAGATCGGCGGGCGAGCACGAACGCCTCGGGCGGCACCGGCGGCACCGGCGGCACGGGTGAGTCGGGTGGCGGCGAGCTGTTCCCCGGCGAGCGGGTCGTCGCGTACTACGGCGCACCTCAGATGGGGGCGACGATCATCGGGCGAAAGTCGGTTCAGGGCGCGAAGAAGGGGCTGCGCAAGCAGGCGAAGCCCTACGAGGGCGAGGGCCGCGCGGTCGTCCCGGGCTTCGACCTCGTCGCGGTGCTCGCCACGGCCGACAGGGGGAGCGACGGCAAGTACCGCTCGCGGCAGTCCAACAGGGTGATCGAGGAGTACTTTCGCGCGGCCGAGGCACTGAACGGGCGCCTCATCCTCGACATCCAACCCGGGCAGTCGACCTTCATCAAGGAGGTCCGTGCGCTCAGGGAGTGGCTGGTGCAGCCTAACGTCGACATCGCCCTCGACCCGGAGTGGAACGTGGGACCACACGGAAGGCCGGGACACACCGTCGGATCGGTGAACGCGAAGACGCTCGACCGCGTCAGCGCCTATATGAGCAACCTGGTCGAGCTCGAGAACCTGCCGCAGAAGGCGCTGGTGATCCACCAGTTCCGCGACGGAAGCGTGAAGAGGCGCAAGGACATCAAGCAGCCGGAGGGAGTCGACGTCGTGCTCAACTTCGACGGCATCGGCGGCGCCGCGGCGAAGAAGGCCGGGTACACCCGACTTACGCGCGAGGACCTGTTCGCCGGGTTCTCGCTCTTCTACAGGCTGGACAACGGCCTGATGAAGCCCAACGAGATCTTGCGCCTCGAGCCCGAGCCCGACTTCCTTCTCTACCAGTAGCGGCACGTCCGCGCCGAGTGCCCCCAGCGACGCGTCCCGTACCGATCTCCGCTTCAATGTTCGATTCCGCTAACAGGAGGGAAACGACGTGACAACGACACGGAAGACACATCGGAGCGTCCGCCGGCAGGGCCTCGTGGTCGCCGCGGCGGCCATCGCGACGGCGGCGACCCTCGTTCTCGCGCCGGGCGCGTCCGCGAGGCCCGAGCAGGTAAGTGGCGGGACCACGAGCTTGAAGATCAGCGCCAACGTGGGCGAGTTCCTCGCCGACACCGGAACGAAGGTGAAGGTGATCGATCCCGCGAAGGAGAAGAAAAAGGGCTACGGCTTCCCGATCGCCAGCGGCGAGCTCGACAACAAGAAGGTCAACGGCACGCTCAAGCACGACGGGGGACTCGAGCTGAAGGGTGACGGGGGCAAGTTCGAGCTCACGAGGCTCCAGGCGAAGTTCGGGCGCAGCTCGAAGCTGAAGGCGAAGCTCGACGGGAAGAACTCCGCGCTGTTCGATCTCGACATAGAGAACGCGAAGGCGAAGGAGTCGGACGGGACGATCAAGGTCAACGGCGTCAAGGTGCTGCTGAGCGCCAAGGGATTGAGGTTGATCGAGGACGTCACCGAGATGGAGCTCGAGAATCGCGACGTCGTGTTCGGAAAGCTCAAGGTCGTCGCCGAGACGGGCGGGGGCGAGGTGACGATCGACGGTGGCGACGGTGAGCTCGCGCTCGACAACGCATTCACGAGCGGCGGGGTGTCGGCGAGCGCGATCGACCCCGCGACCCAGGGCGCCGGCAGGATCGGATTCCCGGTCACTGGCGGCAAGGTCGCGGAGGACGGCGCGTCGGGTGTCGTGCGTCTCAACGGCGGTGTGCGGCTCACGCAGGGCGGCGCGAACATCGAGCTGACGAAGCCGCGCATCAGCCTCACCGACGGCGAGATCACCGCGGTGATCTCGGGCGATCGGGTGTCCGTTGCGTCGTTCAACCCGGCCGAAGCCACGGTGAATGTCGACGGTGCTGAAGTAACGATCACCGGGATCGACTCCGAGCTGACCTCGGACGGGGCGAGAGCGGTGAACGAGGCGCTCGGCGGCAATGCGTTCTCCGAGGGCGATCCGTTTGGCGGGTTCGAGGTCCGGGCGACCAGCAGCTAGGTCCTTACTTCAGCGAGTGCAGCAAGCCGCTGACCGGCGGCACGGCCGCCCCTGCGCCATAGCGATCTCGGCGTTCGACTCCACGAGCCGGAAGGGAAAGTCCCCGCATGCGTCGAAACCAACCGTGCCGTGGCCAAGACCGCAACCAAGTCGCGAAACGGGAGGCGGGCGAGCACCCCGAGCACCAAGTCGCTCTCGGAGTTCATCACCGAGCGCTTCGACGAGTTCTCGCGCTCGCAGAAGGACGTCGCCCGCTACATCGTCGACCATCTCGAGGAGGCCGCCTTCCAGACGGCTGAGGAGCTGGCGCGCCGGGCCAACACCTCGTCCTCCACCGTCGTCCGCTTCTCGCAGGCGCTTGGGTTCGAGGGCTACCCCGAGCTCCAGCAGGCGGCGATCGAGGAGTACCGCCGCCGCGCGCCCGACGGAAACGGCCCTGCACAGCTCTTCGACTTCGACCACTCGGAGTTCGAGGCGTCGCTCGCGAGCGACCACTCGAACGTCGAGGAGACCGCACGCAGCCTGACGCGCGAGCAGATCGAGTCGTGCGTCAGCGCGCTCGCCACCTCGCAGCGCGTGGTGATCGTGGGGGTAGAGCAGATGGCGTTCTTCGCCAGCTACCTGCGCCACCTGCTCGCGCTGCTCGACATCCGCGCCGAGGTTGTGTCGAGCCCCCGGCAGGACGCGCTCAACCGGCTCGGCCGCGTCGACGAGGACACCCTTGTGGTCGCGTTCTCCGCCGGGCGCGCGCATCCCCTCGTCGTGCGATCGATGAAGCTCGCCCGCCACCGCCGCGCGCGCACGCTCGCGATCACCGACGCCACCCTTTCCGACGTGGGCGAGCACGCCGAGCTGACTCTGTATTACTCGTCCAACAGCCCGTCCTACACGCGCTCGAACTCCGCGTTGCTCGCACTCGTCCAGGCGCTGGCCCACGGCGTGTACTCGCGCGACAAGGCCGCCTTCAAGGACCACATCCGCGCCTTCAAGGTCAAGTAGGAACCAACCCGCCGGCTGCTCCGCTCCCGCTCGCGCTCGACCCAAATACCACCGGCAAGTTCGCTCGCGAACTTGCCGCTTTGAAGTTGCTCGCTCCCGCGTCCGCCGGCGGGGTTCGCCGCAGGCTGACGTCTATATTTGACGGGATGGCCGAGCGAGCGACATTCCGCGTCAAGACGGGCCTCGCCGAGATGCTCAAGGGCGGCGTGATCATGGACGTGACCACGGCCGAGCAGGCGAGCATCGCCGAGGAGGCGGGCGCGGTCGCGGTGATGGCGCTCGAGCGCGTGCCGGCAGATATCCGGGCCGAGGGCGGCGTCGCGCGGATGGCGAGCCCAAGGGTGATCAAGGAGATCCAGGACGCGGTGACGATCCCGGTGATGGCGAAGGCGCGGATCGGCCACTTCGCCGAGGCCCAGGTGCTCCAGTCGCTCGAGGTCGACTACGTCGACGAGTCCGAGGTGCTCACACCCGCGGACGAGCACAACCACATCGACAAGCACGCGTTCGAGGTCCCTTTCGTGTGCGGCGCGACCGACCTCGGCGAGGCGCTTCGCCGGCTGGCCGAGGGCGCCGCGATGATCCGCTCGAAGGGCGAGGCCGGCACCGGCAACATCGTCGAGGCCGTTCGCCACATGCGCGAGATCACGGGCGGGATTCGTCGGCTCTCGTCGCTCGGCGCCGAGGAGCTTCCGAGCGCGGCGAAGGAGCTACGCGCTCCGCTCGAGATCGTCCGCGACGTCGCGGAGCGACGGTGGCTCCCCGTGCCGGTGTTCTGCGCCGGCGGGATCGCGACCCCGGCGGACGCCGCGCTGATGATGCAGCTGGGCGCCGAGGGGAACTTCGTCGGCTCGGGGATCTTCAAGAGCGAGGATCCGCCGCGACGGGCGCGCGCGATCGTCGAGGCGACCACCCATTTCGAGGACGCCGAGCGGGTGGCCGCGGCCTCGGCCGAGCTCGGTGAGCCGATGCGCGGCGACGACATCGCCCAGCTCGCCGAGGAGGGCTCTCTGCTCCAGCAGCGCGGCTGGTGAGCCTGCGCATCGGGATCCTCGCGGCCCAGGGCGACTTCGCCGCGCACGCGCGCGTTCTGCGCCCGCTCGGCGCGACCCCTGTGGAGGTGCGGACCACGGAGCAGCTCTCCGACCTCGACGGGTTGGTGATCCCGGGCGGAGAGAGCACGACGATCTCCCGCGCGATCGAACGCGACGGGCTCGAGGCGCCGATTCGCGCACACGCGGAGGACGGGCGCCCGGTGCTCGGGACGTGCGCCGGGATGATCATGCTCGACCGCGACCACCTCGGGCTGATGGACACGGTCGCGCGTCGAAACGCGTTCGGGCGCCAGCTCGATTCATTCGAGGCCGATCTCGAGGTCGAGGGACTCGGACCGGACCCGGTGCGGGCGGTGTTCATCCGCGCGCCGTGGATCGAGGAGGCCGGACCCGACGTCGACGTGCTGGCGCGCTACGACGGCCACCCGGTTGTCGTGCGGGAGGGGACCCTGCTCGCGTGCGCGTTCCATCCGGAGTTGACCGACGACTCGCGCCTCCACGCGCTGTTCATGGCGATGGCGACCGCCGCGCGCGAGCGGGCGGAGCGCGTGCGGTGAGGGACCCGCGTGTCACCGCGCTGGCGCGGGTCCTCGTCGGCTACTCGACCGAGATCAAGCGCGGCGATGCCTGCCTGATCGAGGGGGAGGTCGCCGCCCAGCCGCTGCTCCAGGCGGTGTACGAGGAGGTGCTCAAGGCCGGGGGAAATCCGATCGTGAACATCACGATGGAGGGTCAGGCGGCGACGTACTTCAAGCACGCCGGCGACGAGCAGCTCGAGTGGGTCTCGCCGGTCTCCAGGTGGGCGGCCGAGAACGCCGACGCGCGGATCATGGTGATGGCGAGCTCCAACACCCGCGAGCTCTCGGGGGTGCCCCCGGAGCGCCAGACGCAGCGCCAGCGCGCGATGGAGCCGATCATGCGCACGGCGCTCGAGCGCTCCGCGGCCGGGGAGTACCGCTGGGCGCTGACGCTGTTCCCAACCCACGCCTACGCGTCGGAGGCCGAGATGAGCCTCGCCGACTACGAGGACTTCTACTTCGGCGCCTGCCTCGCAGACGAGCCCGATCCGGTGGAGGCGTGGAAGCGCCAGTCCGAGGAGGTCGAGCGGCTACGGGACTGGATCCAGGATCGAGAGGAGGTCCGGATCGAGGGGCCGGGCACGGACCTGCGGGTCGGGATCGCCGGGCGCACGTTCATCGCCGCGGACGGCAAGCACAACATGCCCGACGGCGAGTTCTTCACCGGACCGCTCGAGGACACGGCCGAAGGCGAGATCACATTTCACCTCCCGGCGACGTACTCGGGCCGCGAGGTCTCCGGGGTCCGGTTTCGGTTCGAGGGCGGCAGGGTCGTCGACGCGAGCGCCGAGCGCGGGGAGGAGTTCCTGAATCAGACTCTCGACACCGACGACGGTGCGCGGCGCCTCGGCGAGCTCGGGATCGGTACCAACTACGGGATCACCGACGCGACGCGCGAGATCCTCCTCGACGAGAAGATCGGCGGCACGGTCCACCTCGCGGTCGGGCGCAGCTACCCCGAGACGGGCGGGGTCAACGAGAGCGCCGTCCACTGGGACATGATCTGCGACCTGCGTCGCGGCGGGCGAATCACGGTCGACGGCGAGACCCTGCAGGAGGACGGCCGCTTCGTGGTGTGAATAACTCCCGCGAAATGCTCCGCTCCCGCTCGCTCGCACGCAAATGACCGGCAGCCTTGCTCGCTCGCTCCCGCGTCCGCTTCGCGGGGTCTGGGACACCTTTGGGTGCACCGCAACTTCCTGGTGGTTGGACGGTTGTAGGAAGTGCGCGCGTCTGTGCGTCGGAGTGATTTCAGCTTGCAGGCGCCTGGGACGAGCGCCCCAGGAGGGATGCAAGGCACGACGGCCGGGGCCCCAGGACCCGGCCGTCGCCGTTAGGTGAGGTAGGGATGCCACCAGGGCCGGCAGGGACGCCATTCCGGCGTCCCTGCCGGCGCCGCACCGAGTGCCCGCGCGCCTCCTAACATCAGCGCCATGTCCGGGCACTCGAAGTGGGCGCAGATCAAGCACAAGAAGGCCGCGACCGACGCGAAGCGCGGGAAGCAGTTCACGAAGCTCGCCCGCGCGATCACGGTCGCGGCGCGTGAGGGCGGAGGCGACCCGGAAGGAAACGCCGCCCTCGCAACCGCGGTCCAGAAGGCGCGGGACTACTCGATGCCCAAGGAGAACATCCAGCGGGCGATCGACCGCGGCACGGGCGAGGGTGGAGCGGCGGGGGAGATCGAGCGCGCGGTCTACGAGGGATACGGGCCCGGCGGCGCCGCGATCCTCGTCGAGGCCCTGACCGACAACCGCAACCGCACGGGGGCGGACGTCCGCCACGCGTTCGACAAGCACGGCGGCAGCCTCGGTGAGCCCGGCTCGGTCGCGTGGATCTTCGAGACCCGCGGCGTGGTGCTCGTCGACGCCGATCGCTACTCGGAGGACGACCTGATGCCGGCGATCGACGCGGGGGCCGAGGACGTGAGCGAGGACGGCGACCTGCTCAAAGTGGTCTCCGCGCCCGGAGCCCTGTCCGCCGTCCGCGCTGCGCTCGAGCAGGCCGGGATCGAGATCGAGTCGTCGGAGCTCACGATGGAGCCGCGCAGCATCGTCGAGGTCGACGAGGGGGACGCCCGGCCGCTGATGCGCCTGATGGAGGCCCTCGACGAGCAGGACGACGTAGACGCGGTGCATGCCAACTTCGACATTCCGGCCGAGGTGCTCGAGCAGGCCACCGCATAGCTCGGTAGGATCGCGCGCGGGTCGTAGGGCAGGGGAACCTCGACCACAGAAGGGAGCACTCCAATGAGACGAGGTAAGGAGGCAGGCCTCGCGACGCTTGCCGTGGCAGCGGTCGCGGCCGCGATGCTGTGCGCACCCGGGGTCGCGACCGCGAAGACCAAGCTCTTCTCGAGCGGCGTGATCAACACGCCGATTCCGAACAGCACCCCGACGGGGGTCTTCGCTCCGATCGGTGTGGGCAAGAAGGGAACGGTGAAGGACGTCGACGTCGCGGTGCGGATCTCGCATCCCAACGTGAGCCAGCTCAACCTCTACCTGTTCAGAGGCGAGAAGTACGTCGCGCTGGCCAGGAACGTCGGTGGGACCGGCAACGACTTCGGTTCCGGTACGGCCGGCTGCTCAGGCTTCACCGTGTTCGACGGAGCGGCACCCACGTTCATCCAGACGGGCGCGGCACCTTTCAACGGCGCGTACCGTCCGGCCGAGTCGCTGGGGCTGTTCAACGGCGACGGGTCGAAGGGCACGTGGAGCCTGTTTGCCTACGACCAGGCGGGCGGGACGTCCGGACTCGTGAACTGCTGGGCGCTCGGGCTCGACTACAAGAAGAAGAAGAAGAAGTGAGCAACGCGCGCGAAATGAGCACGAGAGCGATCTAGGGAGGCATCCGAGCCGGAGGCCAGAATCAGTACCCATGCTCGTGGTCATGGGAATTGACCCGGGGGTGGCGAACACGGGATTCGGCATCGTGCGGCTCGCGGGATCGCAGATGAGCGCGATCGACGGCGGCGTCGTCGAAGCGCCCGGCGAGGACTCCCCCGAACGGCGGCTGGCGCGCATCCACGCCGCGATAGCCGAGCTCGTGACGTGGCACGAGCCGGCCGCCCTGGCGCTCGAGGATGTCTACTTCGGCAAGAACGTGCGCTCCGCGATCGGCGTCGGCCAGGCTCGCGGTGTCGCGATGCTCGCCGCCGCCGAGCGCGAGGTGCCGTGCTTCGACTACACGCCCCAGGCGGTGAAGATGGCCGTGTGCGGCTCGGGGGGCGCATCGAAGGACCAGGTGCAGCGGATGGTGGGGTCGCTGCTCGGGCTGCCGGAGCCACCGCAATCCGATCACGCGGCGGACGCGCTCGCGGTCGCGATCTGCCACGCGGCGCACGCCCCGGCCCAGCGCGGGCGGGCGGCGTTCGCGAAGGCGCCCGCCGCCGTCAGCGCGTCGCTCCCGGAGGCCGAGGCCGGGTGATCGCGTCGGTTCGCGGGGAGGTGCTGGTGCGCCGCCCCGATCACGTCGTGCTCGAAGCCGGCGGGGTCGGGTACCGCCTCGCCGTCTCGGCCGAGACCCTGAAGGCGGTCCCGGCCAAGGGTCGCGACGCGACCCTCCACTCGCACCTCGTCGCGCGCGACGACTCGCTGTCGCTGTACGGGTTCGCGACCGAGGAAGAGCGCGACCTCTTCCTCCAGCTGATCTCCGTGTCGGGCGTCGGCCCGAAGGTCGCGATCGCGGTGCTGTCCGGAGCGCCGCCGCGCGAGCTCCTGCGCGCGATAGCGACCGGCGACGCGAAGCGCTTCCAGGCGGTGCCGGGCATCGGGAAGCGGACGGCCGACCGGATCATCGTCGAGCTGCGCGAGAAGATCGCCGAGTCGCTCGACGAGGCGGCGCTCGCCGCCGAGGCAGGGAGCGAGGAGCCTCGCTCGCTCGCGCGCGAGGGCCTCGTCAACCTCGGCTACACGCCGGCCGAGGCCGAGGAGCTGATGAGCGGTGCCAGCGGCGAGAGCGCCGAGGATCTGATCTCCGCGGCCCTGCGCCGCGCCGCTGAGGCGTCACCCGCGAAGGAGGCAGCGTGAGCGGGGTGGAACCCGCACCGCGGGTGAGCGACCCGAGCATCGGTGCGGAGGTGCCCGAGCGCGTCGGCGACGCGCGCGCGGCGGGTGGGGATGAGGACCTCGACCGCTCGCTGCGCCCCCGCCGCCTCAGCGACTTCGTCAACCAGGAGCAGGTCACCGGGCAGCTGGAGATCTTCATCGAGGCGGCGCGGCGGCGCGAGGAGGCGCTCGACCACGTGCTGCTTGCGGGCCCGCCCGGCCTCGGCAAGACCTCGCTCGCGCACATCGTCGCCGCGGAGATGGAGGCGCCGATCGTCGCCACGGCCGGCCCCGCGCTCGAGCGCAAGGCGGACATTGCCGCCTTCCTCACCGCTCTCGAGCCCGGCAGCGTGTTCTTCATCGACGAGATCCACCGCCTCAATCGCGCGATCGAGGAGACGCTGTACCCGGCGATGGAGGAGCGCCGCCTGCCCGTCGTCCTCGGCCAGGGCGCGGGCGCCCGGACGGTGACGCTCGAGCTCCCGGCCTTCACCCTGATCGGCGCCACCACCCGGACGGGGCTGCTCACGACGCCGCTGCGCGACCGCTTCGGCGTCTCCCACCGGCTCGAGCACTACCGGGCCGAAGATCTGGCGCTCGTGGTCCGGCGCTCGGCGGGAATCATGGGCGTCGAGGTCGAGCCCGACGGCGAGCACGTGATCGCCGAGCGCTCGCGCGGCACACCGCGGGTCGCCAACCGGCTGCTGAGGCGGGTGCGCGACTTCGCCGAGGTGCGGGGCGAGGGCGTGATCACCGGCCCGATGGCGGCGGACGCGCTGGAGATGCTCGAGGTCGACAGCGCCGGGCTGGACCGCCACGACCGCATGCTGCTGTCGACGATCGCGACCAAGTTCTCGGGCGGCCCGGTCGGGCTCTCGACGCTCGCGGCCGCGATCGACGAGGAGGGCGACACGATCGAGGACGTGTTCGAGCCCTACCTGCTCCAGCAGGGGCTGATCAAGCGCACCCCGCGCGGCCGCGTGGTGACCGAGCGCGGCTTCGAGCACCTCGGCCTGCCGGTCCCGGCGAGCGCCGCCGCGAGCCTGTTCTGATCGCCCGGAACCCGAAGCTTCACCTAAGAATTACGAAGCTTTGACCTCACGTGAATGTCGCCGCGCGACGATTTCGCTGTCGTCGAGCGAAAGGAGGCCAAGTGCCGGAGATTCTCGTGACAACCAACTCCCGAGACGACGGTGAATCGGTGGTCCTGCTTCAGGAGCGGATCGGCCTCGTCGATCTGGAGTCGGACCACTACTCGGCGCAACTGATCGAACGCCTCGGTTGGGCCCTCGTCGACGCCGACGACCTCGAGGACACGCGCGCGGGCGAGCCTTCGGGGCCGACCAGCGCCTCCGCTTCTTTACGTTCCAGCTGAGCACGGCGGGCGTCGGGTCGACGTTCCCGGCATGATTAATCGAGTGAGGCGTCGGCTAGAGTCGAACCGATGCCTGAAACCGGCTCAACGAGCTCGAACAGTCGCCCGGGCGTGGTCCTCCACAACGAGGACGTCGCTCCCGCGGCGCTGCTCGAGGATTGGCTGCGCGAGCGGCAGATCCCGCACCGGACCATCCGCACATGGGAAAGCGGCGTGCCGGACGACCCGCGGGAGTTCGCGTGGATCGCGGCGCTCGGCTCCAGCCACTCGGCGTCGCAGAGCGATCCGGCCTGGATTCCGGCCGAGGTCGACCTCTTGCGGCGCGCCGTCGACGCGGACGTTCCGGTGCTGGGTATCTGCTTCGGGGGCCAGGCGCTCTCGGTCGCGCTCGGCGGCGACGTCGCGGACTCAGACCAACCGGTGTGGGGGTGGTTCGAGACCGAGACCGAGGAGCCGGACCTGGTTCCGGCGGGCCCGTGGGCCCACGTGCACGAGCAGGTCTTCTCGGTTCCACCTGGTGCCACGACGATCGCCACCGCGCCCGCGGGACCGGACGCGTACCGCGTCGGCCCCCATCTGGGGCTCCAGTTCCATCCCGAGGCGACGCCGGCGATCGTCGATCGCTGGGCCGAGGACGAGGCGGCGAAGCTGCCGGAGCTCGGGGTCGACCGAACGGCACTCCGCGAGCGGGGCGAGCGCGTGGCGGACCCGAGTCCTCCGCCGAGGCGTTCAGGATGTTCGACGCGTGGCGGGCGCTGGCCGCCGCGCCGGCGCGGGTGCGCTGAGCGCTACGCCTGGCCGGGCGTGAGGTAGGCGGCCGAGAGGCCGCCGTCGACGAGGAACGTCGAGGCGGTGACGTAGGTCGAGTCGTCGCTCGCCAGGAACAACACCCCGCGGGCGATCTCCTCGGGCTCCGCGAAGCGCCCGGTCGGCAGGTGGACGAGGCGCTTCGCCGCCTTTTCGGGGTCCTTCGCGAACAGCTCCTTCAGCAGCGGGGTGTTGACGGGGCCCGGGCACAACGCGTTCACCCGGACGCCCCGGTCCGCGAACTCGACTCCGAGCTCGCGCGACATAGCGAGCACACCGCCCTTCGACGCGGTGTACGAGACCTGGGACACGGCCGCGCCCATCACGGCGACGAACGACGCGGTGTTGATCACCGAGCCACCGCTGGCGTCGAGCAGGTGGGGGATCCCGTGCTTGCAGCACAGGAACACCGACCTTCAGGTTCACGTCCTGGACGCGCTGCCACGCCTCGAGCGAGGTGTCGAGCACCGAGGCGTCGTCCTCGGGGCTGATCCCGGCGTTGTTGAACAGGACGTCGATCCGGCCGAGCTCCTCCCGCGCCCGCGCGTACATGCCCTTGACCTGCTCCTCGTCGGTGACGTCCGCGGCGAGCTTGAGGGATCCGACCGAGTCCTCGCCGAGGTCCACTCCGACGACGGTCGCGCCCTCCGCCTCGAACAGGGCCGCGGTCGCCGCCCCGATTCCGCTCGCGGCCCCCGTGATCACGCATACCTTGCCGTCGAGCCGGCCCATGATCACTCGGTCGCGTAGTACACGTTCTTGACCTCGGTGTAGTGGTCGAGTGCGTCGGGGCCCAGCTCGCGGCCGACTCCCGACTGCTTGAAGCCGCCGAACGGCGTCGAGATGCGCACCGAGGTGTTGGAGTTGATCGAGATCACCCCGGACTCGATCGCCCGCGCGGTTCGCACCGCCTTGGCGCCGTCGCGCGTCCACACCGAGCCCGACAGCCCGTACACGGTGTCGTTGGCGATTCGCACTGCCTCGCTCCTCGTCGCGGAACGGGATCACGCAAGCCACCGGTCCGAAGATCTCCTCGCGGGCGGCGCGGTCGTCGTTCGACATCGGGGCAAGCACGGTCGGCGGGAACCAGAAGCCGGCGCCGTCGGGCGCTTGCCCCCGGATCGCCACCGGGGCGTCGCCGCTCACGTACGAGGCCACCTTCTCCCGCTGGTCGGCCGAGATCAGCGGGCCCATCTGGGTCTCGTCGTCGAGCGGATCGCCGACCCGCAGGTCCTCGACCGCGGACTCGAGCGCGTCCATGAACCGATCGAGCGCGGACGCCTCGACCAGGATCCGCGAGCGCGCGCAGCAGTCCTGGCCCGCGTTGCCGAACACGGCGAACGGGGCCGACGCTGCGGCCGCCTCGAGATCGGCGTCGGCGTACACCACGTTGGCCGACTTCCCCCCGAGCTCGAGGGTCACGCGCTTGATCGTCTCGGCGGCGCCGGCCGCGATCGAGCGCCCGACCTCGGTCGAGCCCGTGAACGCGATCTTGGCGACGTCGGGGTGCTCTACGAGGCGCTGCCCGCACACCGACCCGGGTCCCGCGACGACGTTGACGACGCCCTCGGGGAGCCCCGCCTCGACGGCGATCCGCTCCAGCTCGAGCGCCGTCAGCGGGGTCAGCTCGGCAGGCTTCAGCACCACGGTGTTGCCGGCCGCGAGCGCGGGGGCGACCTTCCACGAGGCGATCACGAGCGGGAAGTTCCACGGCACGATCATCCCCACGACGCCGAGCGGCTCGCGGAAGGTCATGTCGACGCCGCCAGCGACCGGGATCGTCTTCCCGGTCACGCGCTCCGGCGCTCCGGCGTAGTAGCGGAAGCAGCTGGCGACCATCTCCATCTCGCCGCGCGCGTCGGCGATCGGCTTGCCGGCGTTGCGGGCCTCGAGCGTGGCGAGCTGTTCGGTGCGGCCCTCCAGCGCGTCGGCGAGGCGGTGCAGAAGCGCGGAGCGCTCGCCGGGGTCGATCGCCCGCCAGCCGGGGAACGCCTCGCGCGCTCGCGCGACCGCCGCGTCGGTCTCCTCGACGCCGGCGCGCTCGACCTCCTCCAGGACCTCCTCCGTGGCGGGCTCGACGACCTCGATCACGCGACCGATTCTCTCGCACTTGCGTCGAATTGACATTGCCGCGAGCGTCGGTAAGGATCGGTCCAAGCGGACGGACGGGAGGTTCAATGGCTGGTTCAGTAGGAGATGGCGCTCCGAGGCCCGGTGGCCCGGGCGGGACGGCGGGGATGCTGTCGCTCGACGAGCTCCGCAAGGAGGTCAAGGACGGCACGATCGACACGATCGTGACCGCGTTCACCGACATGCAGGGCAGGCTGTTCGGCAAGCGGATCATGGGCGAGTACTTCCTCGACGAGGTCACCGACCACGGGGTCGAGGGATGCAACTACCTGCTCGCGCTCGACATGGAGATGGAGCCCGTCCCCGGGTACGAGATGGCCAACTGGGAGAAGGGCTACGGCGACTTCGGGATCGTCCCCGACATGTCGACTCTGCGGCGGATCCCGTGGCTCGACCGCACGGCGCTGGTTCTCGCCGACGTCGTCGATCATGACGGCTCTCCGGTCGTCGCGTCCCCGCGCCAGGTGCTGATCGCCCAGTACGAGCGCGCCGCGGAGATGGGATTCACGGCGCAGTTCGCGACCGAGCTCGAGTTCTACCTCTACAAGGAGAGCTACGCCGAGGCGCACGAGAAGGACTACAAGGACCTCACCCCGACGATCCCCTACATCCTCGACTATCACATCCTCGCCACGACGATGGACGAGCAATACGTCGGCGCGATGCGTCGTGGGATGCACGCCGCGGGCATTCCGATCGAGTTCTCCAAGGGCGAGGCGTGGTACGGGCAGCACGAGATCAACACCCGGTACGCGGATGCGGTCACGACCGCGGACCGCCACACGATCTACAAGAACGGGGTCAAGGAGATCGCCTTCCTGAACGGGATCTCGGCTACGTTCATGGCCAAGCCCTCGGAGAAGGACATCGGCAGCTCGTGTCACCTGCACTCGAGCCTGATCGACGAGAACGGCAAGAGCGTGTTCGTCGACGACGACGGGAACGAGACCGACACCTTCCGCCATTACCTCGGCGGGATGCGCTACCGGATGCGCGAGCTGGCGCTGTTCATCGCTCCCTCGGTCAACTCCTACAAGCGCTACGCCGCCGAGAGCTGGGCGCCGACCTCGATCTCGTGGGGTCGCGACAATCGCACCTGCGGCTTCCGGATCGTCGGTCACGGTCAATCGACTCGCGTCGAGTGCCGCATCCCCGGCGCGGACGTCAACCCCTACCTCGGGATCGCGGCGCTGCTCGCTGCGGGCCTGGACGGGATCGAGAACCAGACCGACCCCGGCCCGGAGCTGAAGGGCAACGCGTATGCGGCCGGCGAGGCCGAGCCCTTCCCATCGACCATGTACGAGGCGCTCGAGCTGTGGGAGGGGAGCGAGTTCGCCAAGCAGGCGTTCGGCGACGCGGTGCACAAGCACTACCTCAACTACGGCCGCTACGAGCAGAACGAGTTCAACCAGGTCGTCACCGACTACGAGCGGCGGCGGATGTTCGAGCGGGGCTGAGTCCGGGGCGTGGCGACTCCTCTCCTGCTCGGCGTCGACGAGGGGACGACGGGCGTCAAGGCGGCGCTGTTCGACACCGACCTGCGCCCGATCCGCGAGGCCAGGCGCGACAAGGTCAACCGCCACCCGAAGCCGGGCTGGGTCGAGCAGGACGGCGAGGAGGTGCTCACCGTCGTCGTGGAGGCGATCGCCGAGGTGCTCGACGACGCCCCCGGAGAGGTGGTCGCGTTCGGCCTCGACCACCAGGGGGAGTCGATCCTCGCGTGGGATGCCGAGAGCGGCGCGCCGCTGTCGCCGATCGTCGTGTGGCAGGACAAGCGCTCGCAGGAGATCCTCGACCGGATGACCGACGACGAAGAGGAGATCAGGGCGCGCACCGGCCTGCCGTCCGATCCCTACTTCTCGGCCGCGAAGATGGCCTGGCTGCTGGAGAACGACGAGGGCGTGGCGGCCGCCCGCGACGCCGGGACCCTCCGCATGGGCACGGTCGACTCCTACCTCTGCGACCGGCTCGGGGCCGGCTTCGCCACCGACGAGGCGACGGCCTCGCGCACCCAGCTGCACACGCTGGGCGAGCCCGGGTTCGACCCCTGGCTGTGCGAGCGGTTCGGCATTTCCCCCGAGGTGCTCCCGGACGTGCTCGACACGGCCGGCGACCTCGGAACGATGAGCCACGACTCGTGGCCGGCCGAGCTTCCGCTCCGTAGCCGCGAGCCCGACCAGCAGGCGGCCCTGGCTGGGGCGGGCTGCGTGACCCCGGGCCTCGTCAAGGCGACGTACGGCACCGGCGTCTTCGTGCTTGCTCACGTCGGCGACGAGGTCCCGAAGCCGGCCGGCGGGCTGCTACCGACGGTCGCGTGGCGGATCGACGGCCGCACCGAGTACGCGCTCGACGGCGGCGTGTTCGCGGCCGGCGCGATGCTCGAGTGGCTGTGCAAGGAGCTGAACCTGGCTGAGGACCCGCCCGCCCTGGGCGAGCTGGCCCGGCAGGCCGACGATTCGGCCGGCGCTCGGGTGCTTCCGGGCCTGGCGGGCCTGGGGGCGCCCTGGTGGCGCCCGAACGCCGGAGCGGTGATCTCGGGCATCCACGGCGGCACCACCGGCGCCAACGTCGCGCGCGCAGCGCTCGAGGGAATCGCCTGGAGAGTCGCCGACATCGTCGCGGCCGTCCGCGAGAGCGTCGACGTTTCCACCTTGCGGGTCGACGGCGGGCTCATCAATGAGCCGCTGTTGCTCGAGCTGCAGGCCGACGCGATCGGCGCCTCCGTGGACGCCGGCGAGGCCGACGCCACCGTGCTCGGAGCCGCGGCCCTGGCCGCCGTGGGCGCGGGCGTCTACGGCTCGCTACCGGAGGTGGCCGAGAAGCTCTCCTGGACCCGCCACGTCGACCCCACCCGCGACCAGGCCTGGCGCGACGCCGAGCACGGCGCCTGGCGCGAATTCGTCGAGGCGACCTCCGCGCTCGACTCCCGCTAGAGCCGAGCGCGGCGGTGCGCCGACGGCTAGTCCGCGGTTATCTCGTCCTCCTCCAGCGTCCGTACCGGACCCTTGTACGTCTTCTTCGCCGAGATCAGGTACCAGACCCCGAAGATCAGCGGGATCAGGATCGCCAGCGGAACGTAGTTGACGAGCGTCGCGTCGAAGTCGTCGTTCCACGGCAGGCCGGCCGGCGTGTAGGGCAGGAGCGCGATGCTGTACACGCACAGGATCACGAAGAAGACCGCGATCCCGTTGACGATCTTGTAACGGCTGCCCAGATTCCACGGCCCGGGCGTGAACTTGTCGCCGGCGCGCATCCGCAGGTAGATCGGGATCACGTACGCGATGTACAGGCCGACCGTGCAGATCCCCGTCACCGCGAAGAACGCGAACGGGATGTCGTTCTTGCCGAACAGCGCCGGGATCGTGATGATCAGGGCGCACAGCGAGACCGCGATCACCCCGTTGAACGGGACCTTGTCCCGGTTCACCCGGCGCCAGATCGTCCACCCGGGGATCGCGCGGTCGCGGGAGAACGCGTACCAGGTGCGCGAGGCGCTGGTCAGCCCGGCCGCGCCGCAGAACAGCTGCCCTACGGTCGCGATAATCAACACCAGCTTCGCGGCCCACAGATCCATCGAGCTGGTGAAGATCGTGCCGACGAAGCCGGCCGAGTCGTTGACCTCCTTCACCTCGGTGGCCGCGAACAGGAACGCGAGCAGCAGGAACCACCCGATCACCGCAGAGTAGAAGACCGAGCGCCAGACGCCCTGAGCGGCGCTTATGGCGGCGCCGCGGGTCTCCTCGGCCGTATGCGCCGACGCGTCGTATCCGGTCTCGGTGTACATCGTGAGGATGAATCCCACGGGGACGACCAGGAGCCAGAAGCCCAGCGCCGTCGTGGACTCGCCAAACGCGCCGTTGAGGTTGATCGTGTCGGTGAAGACGAAGTCGGCGCTCTGGTGGGTGTCGGGGACGAACACCAGCAGCCCGATCACGATCGCGACGCCGAGCAGATGCCAGCCGACCGAGACGTTGTTCATGTACGCCAGGAACCGGTCGGCGAAGATGTTCACCAGCGTGTACAGGACAGGATGAGGGCGAACAGGAACCAGGTCTCCCCGAGGAAGTGCTTGCCATCGCCGAAGTTGATCCCGAAGATGTCAAGCTCGTAGAGGCCCAGCGTAATGTTGAGGAAGAGGGCTGCGCCGTAGCCGACACCGGCGACGATCCCGATCGTGCCGACTACGTTGAACCAGCCGGTCATCCAGCTCCAGCCCGGACCGCCGAGGTCGTTCGCCCACCAGTAGGGCCCGCCCGCGGTCGGATAGGCGGAGGTGAGCTCGGCCATCGAGAAGGCCACCATCAGGATCAGGGCGCACAGGATCGGCCATCCGAACGCGATCAGCGCCGGACCGCCGTTCAACCACGCGAAGCTGAAGTTGGTGAAGCACCCGGCGAGAACCGAGATGATCGTGAACGAGATCGCGAAGTTGGTGAACCCGCTCCAGCCGCGGTGCAGCTCCTGCTTGTAACCGAGTTCGGCGAGCCGTTCCTCGTCGCGCCTGGTCTGGTCGACGTCCGAAATGCCCTCTGGTGGTGACATCTGCTCTCCCTCTCCCTCGAACTCTCCAAGCGGTTGAACCCCCCATGCGATAGAAGGTTCCTCCTATGAGCGGCCTTGACCCTAATTACTCCGGGGTGCAGTAGTCAAGAGCAATGGATGAACTGGCCCGCATAGTGCAGCGGCTCGTGCCTGAGCTGGGCGCGCTCGAGGGCGATCTCGCACCGCTCGACGGCGGGATAACGAACCGGAACTTCCGCGTCACGCTCGGCGGAAAGGAGTACGTGATCAGGGTGCCCGGGCAAGGACACCTCGCTGCTCGAGATCGACCGCGGCGCCGAGCAGGCGGCCAATCGGAAGGCCATCGGAGCTCGGGGTCGCACCGCGCGTGGCGGCGACCCTGGACGATCCGCCCTGCATCGTCACCGAGTTCATCGTCGGGGAGGAGATGAGCTCGGAGGACCTGCGGGAGGAAGATGTGGCGGCTCGCGTCGCGCGAGCGCTGCGCCGCTTCCACGACTCGGGGCTCGAGCTGACCACGGACTTCGACTCCTTCCGCATCGTCGAGACCTACGCCGACACGGCCACCGAGCGCGGCGTTCAGATTCCGCCGGAGTACGAGGAGTCCCATGCGCGCGCGGCCGAGATAGAGGCCGCCTTAACCGGCCCGGAGCACGCCCCGGTCTCCTGCCACGACGACCTGCTGGCCGCGAACTTCATCGGCGACGGCGATCACATCTGGATCGTCGACTGGGAGTACGCCGGGATGGGTAACCGCTACTTCGACCTCGCCAATTTCGCGATCAACAACGAGCTCGACGACGACCAGCAGGCGGCATTCCTGGAGGCGTACTTCGGCGACGCCCCCGATGCCCGCCGGCTCGCCGCCCTGCGGTTGATGCGCTTCATGTCGGACTTCCGCGAGGCAATGTGGGGCGTCGTCCAGCAGGGGATCTCGGAGCTCGACTTCGACTTCGTCGACTACGCGAATAAGCATTTCGCCCGGCTTCGCGAGACCGCCGCCGCTCCGGCCTTCGAGCGGGCGCTCGAGGAGTCACGTGCCGCGAGCTGAGCTGCCAGGCTCGGCCCGCTGCGTGGTGATCGGCGGCGGCGTCGGCGGAACCTCGATCGCGTACCACCTCGCCGAGCTCGGGTGGGACGACGTCGTCCTCCTCGACCGCAACCAGCTCACATCGGGCTCGACCTTCCACTCCGCTGGCCTGGTCGGCCAGCTGCGGGGGTCGGTGTCGCTGACGAAGATGATGATGTACTCGGTCGAGCTGTACCGGAAGTTGGGGGAGGAGTCCGAGTTCGATCCCGGGTGGGTCGAGTGCGGAGGGATCCGGCTCGCGTCGAGCGAAGAGCGGATGGAGGAGCTCCGCCGCCAGGCGGGGTGGGCGAAGACCTTCGGCCTCCCGCTGGAGCTGATCTCCGCAGAGGCGGCGAAGGAGCGCTTTCCGCTGATGTCGACGGACGGTGTTCTCGGCGCAGCGTGGCTTCCGACCGACGGCTACCTCGACCCCGCGCAGCTCACCTACGCGCTCGCCGACGGGGCGCGGGGGGGCGGGTGCCAGATCTTCACTTCGGCCCGGGTGACCGGGATCGAGGTCGAGGACGGTCGGGTGCGGGGGGTGCGCACGGAGCGCGGCGACATCGAGACGGAGCTGGTCGTGAACGCGGGAGGGATGTACGGCGCCGAGATCGGTCGGATGGCGGGTGTCCGCGTGCCCGTGATCCCGATGTCGCACGAGTATCTGGTGACACAGCCGTTCCGCGACCGCGACGGGGAGCGCCTGCCGACGTTGCGCGACCCGGACCTGTTGATCTACTTCCGCGAGGACGCCGGCGGCCTGGTGATGGGCGGGTACGAGCAGCGAGAGCGCCCCCGCGTTCCTCCCGAACGGGGTCGAGCGGGCTCGACGAGATCCCGGCCGACTTCAACGGCCGCACGCTCGACGAGGAGTGGGACCGGTTCGAGGAGATCGTCAACAACTCGCGGAGAGCGCGTCCCCGCGATGGACGAGATCCGGGTGACGAAGCTGATCAACGGGCCGGAGGGGTTCACGCCCGACAACGAGTTCTGCCTCGGGGAGACCGAGGTGCTGGGGTTCTTCGTCGCGTGCGGGTTCTGTGCCCACGGCCTCGCGGGGGCGGGCGGGATCGGGAAGGTGATGGCGGAATGGATCGTCGACGGCGAGCCCAGCCTCGACCTGTGGCACATGGACATCCGCCGCTTCGGGGCCCAATACCGCTCCCCGGCCTTCACCCACGCGCGGATCAAGGAGACCTACGAGACCTACTACGACATCGTGTACCCGAACCATGAGCGCGAGGCCGGAAGGCCGCTGCGCGTCTCGCCCGCGAACGCCTGGCACGCCGAGCACGGCGCCGCGTTCGGCGAGAAGTCGGGTTGGGAGCGCGTCAACTGGTACGAGAGCAACGCCGCCGACGGTGACGAGTCGCTGCGGCCGCGAGGGCTGGGCGGGCCAGCACTGGTCGCCCGCGATCGGAGCCGAGCATCGGGCCACCCGGGAGGCGGTTGCGGTGTTCGACGAGACCTCGTTCTCGAAGATGGAGATCGTCGGCCCCGGGGCGGCGGAGGCGTTGGAGCGGCTATGCGACAACGAGGTCGCCCGCGGCGTCGGCGAGATCACCTACACGCAGATGCTGAACCGGCGCGGGGGCATCGAGTGCGACTTCACCGTCGCCCGGCTCGCCGAGGACCGGTTCTCGATCGTCACCGGGACGGCGTTCGGCAATCACGACCGCGAGTGGATCCGCAAGAACCTGCCCCAGGAGGGCGGCGTGCAGGTGCACGACGTCACCTCACAGTGGGCGTGCACGGGGATCTGGGGACCTCGTGCCCGCGACGTGCTGCAGCCGCTGACGCCACAGGACCTCGGCAACGAGGAGTTTCCCTACATGACGCTGCGCGAGATCACGGTCGGGAACGTGCCCGTGCGGGCGCTGCGGGTCACCTACGTCGGCGAGCTCGGGTGGGAGCTGTACTGCCCGACCGAGTACGGGCTGGGGCTGTGGCGGACGCTGTGGGAGGCCGGTCGGGAGCACGGCATCGTCGCCGGCGGCTACCGGGCGATCGACTCCCTGCGGCTGGAGAAGGGCTACCGCGTGTGGGGCGCCGACATCACCCCGGACGAGACGCCCGTACGAGGGCGGGGTCGGGTTCTGCGTCAAGCTCGACAAGGAGGGCGGGTTCATCGGCCGCGAGGCGCTGCTCGAGGCGAAGGAGCGGGGCCCGCGAGCGCGGCTGTGCTGCCTGCTGCTCGACGATCCCCGCTCGGTCGCGCTCGGGAACGAGCCGGTCCGGATCGACGGCGAGGTGCGGGGGAGGGTGACGACCGGGGGGTACGGCTACACCGTCGAGCGCTCGATCGCCTACGCGTACCTGCCGCCCGACCAGGCCGAGCCGGGAACGCGGGTCGCGGTCGAGATCTTCGGCCGCTGGGTCGAGGGCGAGGTTGCTGCCGAGCCGCTCCTGGACCCGAAGGGCGAGCGGATCCGGGCCTGAGGCGATGCACGACATAGTCGAGTTCCTGCGCCAGCACCCTCCGTTCGACGACCTCGACGAGGAGACGCTGGAGGAGCTGGTCCCGGACGGTCGAGGTCGAGTACTTCGCCGCCGGGACGACGATCTTCCGCCAGGGCGACGAGCCGATGAAGCACGTGCTGGGTCGTGCGTCGCGGCAGCGTGGAGCTCGTCGACCGCGGCCGCGTGCTGGACGTGCTCGGCGAGGGCGAGCTGTTCGGGCATCCCTCGATGCTGTCGGGGCTGCCGACCGGGTTCGAGGTTCGAGCGGCCGAGGACACGCTCTGCTACCGGCTGCCCGCAGAGGCGGTCGTCCCGCTTCTCGAGCAGGCCGGCCGGGCTTGCGGTTCGTCGCCCGCAGCCTGCTCGCCCGCTCGCAGCTGGACCCCGCCGTCGCTGCCGGCCAACGTCGACCCGGCGCAGCAGCCCGCCGAACGCCTGATCCGCGGCGAGCCGCTCGTCTGCGAGCCGGACACCACGCTCCGCGAGTCCGCCCGACTGATGACCGAGTCGGGCAACGGACGCGGCGCTCGTCCGCCTGGACGAGGAGACGTCGGGATCCTCACGGATCGCGACCTCCGCGCCGTGGTGGCGGAGGGTCGGCCGCGGACCGCCCGTCACGCGAGGTGATGAGCGCCCCTGCGTTCACCGTTACCCCGGATCGCCTCGGCGGCGAGGTGATGCTGGAGATGCTCAGGCGCGGGATCCGCCACGTGCCGGTCGTGTCCCCGCTCGGTGACGTGATCGGCGTGCTCAGCGACGTGGACCTGCTCGCCGCCCAGACCTCAGACGCCGTTCGCGCTCCGGCGCGCGATCGACGATGCGAGCGACCTCGAGCAGGTGCGGGAGGCAGCGTCTCGGCATGCCGACCGCGCTCGTATCCCTGTACGACGCGCGCGTCGCCCCGGGCCAGATCAGCGCGATCCTCTCGATCGTCGCCGATGCCTGCACCCGGCAGGCTGGTGGAGATGGTGATCGAGGAGCTCGGGGAGCCGCCGCGTCCGTTCGCGTGGGTTGCGCTCGGAAGCCACGGTCGGAGGGAGCTGGCGCCGCGCTCCGACGCCGACTCCGCTATCGCGTGGGAGGGCGACGACCAGGCGATCCGGATCGCAGGAGTACATGGCGGACCTCGCCGGACGGGTGGTCACGGAGCTGGCCGCGATCGGGTTCACGGCGGACGAGCACGGCGCAACGTGCGCACAGCCCCTGTTCCAACGCTCGGTCGATTCGTGGCGCGAGTTGATCCGGCGCTGCATCGAGCACCCGGACGAGAAGAAGGCGCTGGTGCTGATCTCGCTCGTCTCCGACGGCCGGTCCGTGTACAGCTTCCGGCGAGACCGCGTGAGTTCGGGAGGAGCTGCGCGCAGCCCACCATCGCCGCGGCCTGCTTCGGCTGATGCTGCGACTGGCGCTGGTCCACCGCCCGCCGACGGGATTCATGCGCTTCCGCGATCCTCCGCGCGACCTCGTCGTCGAGCACTCGGGCGAGCACAAGGGCCGGCTCGACATCAAGCACGGCGGGCTGCTTCCGATCACGGCGATCGCGCGCTACGCGAGCCTCGCGGCGGGGGCGATGGTCACATCGACGACGGAGCGGCTGCGACTTGCGGGGACCGCGGGCACGCTGGACCCGAACCTCGCGACGACGCTTGAGGAGGCGTTCGAGCTGTTCTCGGGCCTGCGGCTCGAGCACCAGGTCGACCAGATCCGGCGCGGGGCGGAGCCGGACAACTTACATCGATCCGATGGCGCTGAACCCGCTCACCCGCCGCTACCTCCGCGACGCGTTCAGCGCCGTTCGCGGGGTGCAGCGCAGGCTGCGGGGCCAGCTCAGCGGCGAGACGACGTTCGGATGAGGCGCCGTCTTCTCGGCCTCCGCGGGGCACAGATCGGCTGCCGCGGCCGAGTACCGGCGCTGCGAACCTGCTCGCGCCGGACACGCCGTGGCGGCAAGGCGGCCTTCTCGGTGGTGGACCTGGAGACCACGGGCCTCGACACTCGCCGGGACGAGATCATCTCCTTCGCCGCGATCCCGATCGAGGAGGGCCGGGTGGCCGTGGGGGGCACCCGCACGGCGATCATCCGCCCGCAGCGGATGCCGGACGCGGAGACGATCCGGATCCACGGGCTGCGGCCCGCCGATCTCGTCGACGCTCCGCCGCTTGGGCAGGTGCTCGACCTCGTAATCGAATGCCTCACCGGCCGGGTGCTCGTCGCTCACGCGGCGTGGGTCGAGCGCGGATTTCTCGACGCCGCGCTGGGGCAGGCCGGCCTGCGCGTCGCCGAGCCCGTGCTGGACACGTCCGTGCTGGCTCGGCACGTTCTGGGGGGCAACGGCGCCGCGGAGGAGGGCATGCGGTTGAACGATGCCGTGGAGCGGCTGGGGCTTCCGGCGCACCGCCCGCATCACGCGGAGGGAGATGCGCTTACGACGGCGCAGCTCTTCATCGCGCTCGCCACCCGCCTGGACGCGGTCGAGCCGCAGACGATCGGGTCGCTGGCGCGGCTCTCCAAAAGCTGATGGCGGCGGACGGCGACCCGCTTCGTGAGGGTCCCGCGCCAGCTGGTCCGTTCGACGTCGCGATCGTCGGGGCGGGAGTGGTCGGGTCCGCGATCGCACGGGAGCTGACGCGGTACGGCGCGTCGTGCGTGCTGGTCGAGGCGGCGCCGGACGTCGGCACCGGGACGAGCAAGGCGAACACGGCGATCATGCACACCGGGTTCGACGCCACGCCCGGCACCCTGGAGGCGAGGCTGGTGGCGCGCGGGTACGAGCTGCTTGGGACCTACGCCGCCGAGGTCGGGATCCCGACCGAGCCGACCGGCGCCCTGATGGTCGCGTGGAGCGCGGAGCAGCTCGACGCGTTGCCGGAGATCGAGGCGAAGGCAGGCGAGAACGGCCGCGCCACCCGCCGGGTCGAGGTCGAGGAGCTGTACGAACGCGAGCCGGAGCTCGGACGGGGAGCGCGGGGTGCGCTCGAGATCGCCGAGGAGGGCCTGCTGTGCCCGTGGACGACGACGCTGGCGCTCGCGACCGAGGCCGTCGTCGGCGGATGCGAGCTGGTGCTCGGCGCCGAGGTGATCGCGATCGAGGAGGGAGAGCGGTTCGAGCTTCGCACCTCGCGGGGGCGGATCCGCTCTCGGTACCTGGTCAACGCCGCGGGCCTGTTCAGCGACGAGATCGACGCGATGCTCGGCCACCACGAGTTCACGATCACGCCACGGCGCGGCGAGCTGATCGTGTTCGACAAGCTCGCCCGCGGGCTGGTCGAGCACATCCTGCTCCCGGTACCCACCGAGCGCACGAAGGGAGTCCTGGTCTCGCCGACCGTGTACGGGAACGTGCTCCTGGGGCCGACCGCCGACGACATCGAGGACCGGCGCGATCGCTCCACGACCGCAGACGGGATCGCGGCGCTGCTCGCCGACGGCGCCCGGATCGTCCCGAGGCTGTCCGGCTTCGAGGTGACCGCGACCTTCGCCGGGCTGCGGGCGGCGAGCGAGCACCGCGACTACCAGCTGCGCGTGCATCACCGATCAGCGCTACGCGTGCGCCGGGGGGATCCGCTCCACCGGCGTCTCCGGGTCTTTGGGGATCGCGGAGCACGTTCGCGAGGGGCTTGAGTCTGCGGGGCTCGAGTTGGCGAACGAGCCGGCGCCGGCTGCGATCCGGATGCCGAACATCGGCGAGGCCGGCCCGCGTCCCTACCGCGAGCAGCCGGGCCCGATCGTGTGCTTCTGCGAGCGGGTCACGCGGGGGGAGATCGATGCGGCGCTCGACAGCCCGATCCCGCCATGCGACGCGGACGGCCTCCGGCGCCGGACCCGGGCGGTGATGGGCCGCTGCCAGGGTTTCTTCTGCGGGGCCGAGATCGAGCGCGCGCTCTCCAGCGAGGCTCGTGGCTGACGGGGTCGTCGTGATCGGCGGCGGGCCGGCGGGACTGGCGGCAGCGGTCGAGCTGCGGCGGCGCGGGATCGAGGACGTGGTCGTGCTGGAGCGGGAGGCCGAGCCCGGCGGGATCCCGCGGCACGCGAACCACACCGGGTTCGGGATCCGCGACCTGCGCCGGGTGATGACAGGGCCCGCCTACGCACGCCGGTGGGCGAAGCTGGCGCGGGATGCGGGGGTGGAGGTCCGGCTCGAGACGATGGTCACCGAATGGGCGGCGGATCGGACGTTGCTCGTCACCGGCCCTGGTGGGCGGACCGAGCTGACGCCGGCCGCAGTTGTGCTGGCCACGGGGTGCCGGGAGCGACCCCGCTCCGCACGCCTCGTCCCCGGATCGCGCCCGGCGGGCGTGATCACGACAAGCACCCTGCAGCAGCTCGTCTATCTCCAGCACCGACGCGTGGGGCGCCGCGCGGTGGTCGTCGGCGCCGAGCACGTCAGCTTCTCCGCGGTCGCGACCCTGGCTCACGGCGGCGCCTCGACCGCGGCGCTCGTGACCGAGCTCGAGCGCCACCAGTCGCTGGCGGCTTTCAAGCTCGGGGCCGCGCTCCGCTACCGCGTTCCCGTGTGGACCCGGACCGCGGTGACCCGGATCGACGGCGGCTCGCGCGTCGAGGGGGTGGAGCTCACCGACCTCGACTCCGGTGAGACCCGGGAGGTGCCGTGCGACCTGGTCGTGTTCACCGCCGACTGGATTCCCGACCACGAGCTCGCGGCGATGGCCGGATGCGAGATCGATCCGGGCACGCGAGGGCCGCGCGCCGACTCGGGGCTGCGCACCTCGGTCGCCGGGCGTGTACGCCGCCGGCAACGTGGTCCACCCGGCCGAGACCGCCGACACGTGCGGACTCGGCGGCCGCCACGTCGCGGCGACCGTCGCCGAGCACGTCAGCCTTGGGCACGGACCCTGGCCCGCCCACGTGCCGGTCCACGCGAGCCCTCCGCTGCGCTGGGTGGCGCCCAACCTGGTGGCGCGCGACGACCGGCCCCCGCTCGGGAACCGAGTCCTGCTCCGCTCCGAGGAGTTCCTGCGCGCGCCCCGGATCGAGGTCGAGCAGGACGGACGCGCGCTGTGGGGCGGCCGGCTCGCGCGCCTCGTCCCGGGACGGTCCGCGCACATCCCAGGGGGGCTGGACCGCGAAGGTCGATCCCGAGGGAGGCCCCGTCAGCGTTCGGGTGGCTGCGCGGCGGCCTCGATGAGCGAGGCCAGCACCGCCGGCTGACTCTCCTCCGGATGCCACAGCACGCCGAGCGCGAACCGACCGTCGCTCGAGCTCGATCGCCTCGACGATCCCGTCGGGCTCGCTCCAGCCCGTCGCGACGAAGCCCTCTCCGAGCTCGTCCACCCCCTGGTGGTGATGCGACTTCACGGTCACGCGCTCGGCCCCCGCGGCGCGCGCCGCGAGCGAGCCGGGCTCGAGCCTGACGTAGTGCTCCGAGAACGATCCAGGTGTGGGCTGGTGGCGGCTGTGACCGAGCTCGTCGGGTAGGTGCTGGACGAGCGTCCCGCCGGTGGCGACGTTCAGCAGCTGCATCCCGCGGCAGATGCCGAGCACCGGCAGCCCTCGCGCGAGCGCGCGGAGCGCGAGGGCGAGCTCGGCTCGGTCGCGCTCGGGGCGGACCCACGTTGTCTCGGGGTGTCGCGTGGCCCCGTAGGCGGTCGGGTCGATGTCGGCGCCGCCGGAGAGGATCAGCGCGTCGAGCGGCGCGAGCACGTCGTCGGGGGCGTCCACGGGTACCGGGCCAGGCGGGAGCAGCATCGGAACCGCGCCGGCTGCCTGGACACCGTCCGCGTAGGAGCGGGACAGGATCGTGGCGGGCGCGTCCCAAGGTCCCCATCGCGCGGGCTCGATCGCGGCGCTGATTCCGATCACCGAGCGGGCCATCGCAGGACCGTAGCGGTCGGGCGATCGCCGAATCTGCCGCGCGGCGTTTACTAGCCTTTTCTAGGTGCCGTTCTTCATCTGTCCTAGTTGCGGGAACCGTGAGCTGAGCGGAGAGCGCACCGCGGGGTTCTCTGCTCGTCCCAAGGGGTGTCCCAAGTGCGGGTTCGGGTTCCTGTTCGAGCTCCTCGACGACTACTACCCCGCCCCCGACGCCGCCTTCTTCACCTGCGACCGCCAGGGCCGTGTGATCGATATCGGCCGCGGCGGGTTCGAGCTCACGGGGCTGACCGACGAGGACGCGATCGGACGTCCGGTTCAGGACGTCCTCGGGCTGCGCTGGGTCGACGCGGGCGACGGCGGCGAGACCGCCGACACCGACGGCGACGGCTCGACCGACCCGATCGAGACCACGCTCGAGTGGGGCGTGCGATCGCTCGGGAAGAAGGTCGAGGTCCACGCGGAGGGCGATCTCCCAGCGTCGGCCGTCGCCGACATCTTCCCCGCGTACGACGACGATGGGGGACTGCTGATCGTGCTCACCCCCGAGTAAGACCTCTAAGGTGGGCGGCTGATGGTGGGTAGACGGCGGAACCTGTTCATCCTGCTGTTCGTCGTCGGGCTGACGATCGCGTCGGTGCTCGTGATCATCAGCCAGCCGACGAAGCTCGGGCTCGACCTGCGCGGCGGGACCTCGCTCGTCTATCAGGGCGAGCCGACGCCGCAGTCCGAGGTCAACTCGGACTCGATCGAGCGATCGATCGAGATCATCCGAGAGCGCGTCGACACCCTGGGTGTCGCCGAGCCCGACATCCAGCAGGTGGGCGAGGACCAGATCGATGTCTCGCTGCCCGGGATCACAGACATCGAGAACGCGGTCAACGTGATCGGGACGACGGCGCAGCTCTACTTCTACGACTGGGAGCCGAACGTCATCGCGGAGGATCCCAACGACCCCAACGCGACCGAGCAGGGGTTCAACCGGCTGTTCGACGCGGTCAAGTTCGCCTCGACCCAGAAGCCCGAGTGCTTCAAGAACCGCTGCACGACGAACGGGCCGACGTACTACCTGTTCGACCGCGACTCGCTCGAGCTCCTCACCCCGCCCTCGCAGGACAGACAGGACCTTTTCGTCCAGTTCCCCCGCGAGCGGCAGCCGAAGAACAGCGTGATCCTCGCGGTCCCGCAGGGAACGCGGGTGGTCACCGAGTCGCCGCAGGACGACCCCGCGACCGAGCAGGACGAATCGCTCCAGCCCCCCGAGTACTTCGTGATCCGCGACCGGCCCGCGCTCACCGGCACCGACATCACGAACCCCGAGCAGAGCACCGATCCGACCACGAACCAGCCCAACATCACGTTCGACTTCACCGACGAGGGCCAGGCGAAGTTCGAGGCCGTCACGCGGCGGATCGCCCAGCGCGGGCAGGCGAACGCGCCGCCGGGCGTCACCGGCGCCGCGGCGGACCAGTACTCCGACAGTTTCGCGATCGTGCTCGACGACGACGTCGAGTCGCGGCCGATCGTCAACTTCGCCGAGAACCCGAACGGGATCGACGGCCGCACAGGCGCCCAGATCTCGGGGCTGAACTCGCTCGGCGAGGCGCAGGACCTCGCCGAGACGCTGCGGATCGGCGCGCTGCCGATCGAGCTCAAGCTGATCAGCCAGAGCACGGTCTCCGCGACGCTCGGCCAGCAGGCGCTCGACCAGGGCCTCGTCGCAGGGCTCGTCGGCCTCGCGCTCGTCGTCCTGTTCCTGCTCGCCTACTACCGCTTCCTCGGGTTCGTAGCGGCGCTCGGGCTCGGCGTGTACGCGCTGTTCTTCCTCGCGCTGATCAAGCTGATCCCGATCACGCTCACCCTGCCGGGGATCGCGGGGCTGATCCTGACGATCGGGGTCGCGGCCGACTCCAACATCGTGATCTTCGAGCGCATCAAGGAGGAGCTGCGCGAGGGCCGCTCGGTGCCGTCGGCGATCTCCGCCGGGTACCGCAAGGGGATCGCGACGATCATCGACGCGAACGTGATCACGCTGATCACGGCGTTCATCCTGTTCGTGCTGGCGACCGCCGGGGTGAAGGGATTCGCGTTCACGCTCGGCGTCGGGACGATCGTCTCGCTGTTCACCGCGGTCGTGTTCACGCAGGCGGTGCTCGGCGGGCTGGGTCGCAGTCAGTTCCTGAGCTCGCCGCGTTTCCTCGGCGCCGGCGAGCAGCGCGTCCGGTGGCACTTCGACTTCACCGGCGCGAGCAAGTGGTTCTTCTCGATCTCGGGGGCGATTCTCGCGATCGGGGCGATCTCGTTCGCGACCCTGCAGCTCAACCTCGGGATCGACTTCGAGTCCGGGACGCGGATCCGGGCGGCGCTGGGACAGCCGGCCGAGGTCGAGGACGTGCGCTCGACGCTCGCCGACGCGGGCGTCTCCGGCGCCGACAACGCGGCGATCCAGGAGATCGACGAGCCCGAGTTCGGGGAGAACGTGTTCCAGATCGAGGGCGAGTTCGGGACCGAGCAGGGTGGGACCGTGCAGTCCGCGCTCGAGGACCAGTACGGCCTCGAGGGCGGCGACCAGGGCTTCCAGAACACGACGATCGGACCGTCGTTCGGCCAGCAGGTGGCCGAGAACGCGATAAGGGCGATCATCCTCTCGCTGCTCGTGATCGCGGCCTACATCGCGATCCGGTTCCAGCCGAAGTACGCCGTCCCGGTGCTGATCGCCCTCGTCCACGACATCCTGATCACGGCCGGGGTGTACTCGCTGAGCGAGCGCGAGGTGACGAGCGCGACTGTCGCGGCGTTCCTCACCATCCTCGGCTACTCGATGTACGACACGGTGATCGTGTTCGACCGGATACGAGAAAACGAGCCGCGCCTCCCGCGCGCGGCGTTCTCCCAGATCGTCAACCGCTCGATGAGCGAGGTCCTCACCCGATCGCTGATCACGGGTCTGTCGACCGTGTTCCTGATCGGAGTCCTGCTGATCTTCGGCGGCGAGACGCTGAAGGACTTCGCGTTCGCGATGCTCGTCGGGGTCGCGTCGGGAACGTACTCGTCGATCTTCATCGCCGCGCCCGTGCTGACCGCGTGGAAGGAGCGCGAGCCGTCGTACCGCGCCCGCCGCGCGCGCCTCGAGGAGGCGATGGGCTACGTGCCGCCGTTCCCGGAGGAGAACGTCGTCGCCAAGGTCGAGGAGGTCGAGGAGGCGCCCGTCCCCGCGGAGCCCGAGGCGCCCGCCCCGGCCGCGCCCGCGACGCCGGCCGCCGCGCCGCCGGAGCCGGAGCCCGAGCCGCCGCGCGAGCCGGTTCCGCCCGCCGGCGTCCCCGGCGGCGACGGACAGGAGCAGCCCCCGGGCGACGGCGCGCCGGAGCGCCCCGCCGAGCCGCTCGTGGGGGCGGGCGCGGGCGAGCAGCGCGGCGAATCCCAGCGACAGCAGAAGCGACCGCGACGCCGCCAGAGCAGACGGCGCCGCAAGCACGGGAGGCATAGATGAGCGACCCCACCACCCGCATCTGATGGCCGCCCTCGTCTGGTTCACGGTCGGGGTCGCGTTGTGGCACTTCACCGTGTTCGTGCCGGACCGGTTCTGGAGCGGGATCGTCGGCGCCTTCCTCGGAGCGATCGCCGGGGCGATGATCACCGGCGCCGCGGCCCAGATCGCGGCCGGCAAGGGCATCGGCGAGACCGACATCGCGACGGTGCTGGTGGCGATCCCCGGATGCCTGATCGGGATGGGGATCGTGTACCTGATCGGCCTCCGTGCCGAACGGGCCGAGACCGCGTAGCGAGATTCCGTCCAGGGTCGAACCTAGCCTGGCAGCGTGGCTGGCCACGCCTCCGATCGCGCGTTTCGCGTCGAGCCGTACGCCTACTCCGAGGCGCGGGCGCTTGCCGAGGGCCTCGGGGTGTCCGAGCCGATCGCGACAACGCTCGTGCGGCGCGGCTACCGCACGCTGGAGTCGGCCCGAGAGTTCCTCGACGCGGTCGACCACCACGACCCGTTCGAGTTCGAGGGGATGGAGGACGTCACCCGGCGGTTGCTGGAGGCGGTGCGGGCCGGCGGGGCGATCACGGTCCACGGCGACTACGACGTCGACGGGGTGTGCTCGACCGCGATCCTCGTGGCCGCCCTGCGCGAGGTGGGGGGGCGCTGCGACTGGTACATCCCCGACCGGCTGGGCGACGGCTACGGGCTGACCGCGGCGGGGGTGGAGCGCCTGGTGGCGCGCGGGACCGAGCTCCTCATCACCACCGACTGCGGGATCGGGGCCACCGCCGAGGTGGCGGCCGCGCGCGCGGCCGGGGTGGAGGTGATCGTCACCGATCACCACACCCCGGGCGATGAGCTGCCGGAATGCCCGATCGTTCATCCGCGGCTCTGCGGCTACCCCTGCCCGGACCTGTGCGCGACCGGGGTGGCGTACAAGCTCTCCGCCGCGCTGCGTGAGCGGGCCGGCATCGACCCCGGTGGGGCGGACGTGGATCTCGACCTGGTCGCGCTGGCAACCGTGGCCGACCTCGTTCCGCTGACGGGCGAGAACCGCGCCCTCGTACGCCGCGGGCTCGCCGAGCTGCGGCGCGCGGGGCGCCCCGGGCTCGCGGCCCTGATGTCCGCCGCCGGGGCCGAGCCCTCGCGGCTCGACGAGGGCGATCTCGCGTTTCGGCTCGCGCCGCGGATAAACGCCGCCGGGCGGCTATACCGCGCCGACGCCGCCGTCGAGCTGATGCTGTGCGAGGACGAGGCGCGCGCCGCCGAGATCGCCGACGAGCTCGACCGGGCCAACCGCGAGCGGCGCGACGCGGAGCTCGCAGTGCTTGCCGGCGCGGAGTCGGCCCTGGCGAGGCTCCCGGGCGGGGCCGAGGCGGCCGCGCTCGTGATCGCCGGCGAGGGTTGGCACCCGGGCGTGGTCGGGATCGTCGCCTCGCGGTTGGCCGAGCGCTACTACCGTCCCGTCGTCCTGATCGGGCTCGAGCCCGGCGGCAGCGGGCGGGGCTCGGGCAGGAGCATTCCCGCGTTCGACCTCCTCGCGGGGCTGCGCGAGTGCTCCGAGCATCTCGTGCGCTTCGGCGGTCACCGCGCCGCCGCCGGGCTCGAGATCGAGGCCGGGCGGGTGGACGCGTTCCGCGAGGCGTTCGTCGCGCTGGCCGCGGCGTCGCTGCGGGCCGAGGACCTCGTCCGGACCGAAACTGTCGACGCCGTCGTCGGCGGCGACCGGTTGGGGCACGACGTGGCCGAGGAGCTCGAGCGCCTCGGGCCGTTCGGGATGGGCAACCCGCGAGTTCGGCTGCTGGTCCCCGCGGCCCGGATGCGCGACGTGCGTCCGATGGGAGACGGCAAGCACGCCCGGTTCAGCGTCCAGAGCGGAGCGGCGCGCGCGCTCGGGGTGGCGTTCGGCGTCAACGGATCGCTGGCCTCGCTCGAGGACTCGCCGATTGACCTCTCCGTTCGCCTCGAGCTCAACCAGTGGAACGGCGCCGTCGAGCCGCGGGTCGTCCTCGAGGATCTGTACCCGCTCACCGCTTCGACGCTGGGATGCGCCGAGCCGGCCGTCGAGGCGGAGTGGTGGGAGCGGATCGAGGAGGAGCTACAGCGCCCGTTCGACGAGTGGCCACCGCCGGGGCTCCGGGAAGCGGCGCACCGCACCTGGTCCGTTCGCGAGGTCGTCGAGCGGGCGCCCGGCTCGGGGATCGCGACGCTCGCCGACCTCGTATCGAGCGGGGCGCCGGTCCTCGCGCTGTGCGCGGACGCCTCGCGCCGCGGCGCGCTCGCGGAGCGCGCGGACCCGGGCCGGTTCGGGTGCGGGCGTGCCGTGCACGCCTGCGGTCGCTGCGCGGGCGACGCGCTGGGCGGGCGGCTCCGAGACCTGGTGGATGCCGGGTCGGGGATGCTGCTTGCCGATTGGGCGGCGCTGGCCCGCAACCCCGGCCTGCCCGAGCCCTTCGAGCACGTCGTGTTGATCGACCCGCCCCCGTTCCCGCACCTCGACGCCCTGGTCCTGCGCGGCGCGGGGTATCTGCACCTCACCTGGGGTCGGGAAGAGCTCGCGTTCGCGCAGTGGGCTCACGACGCGGCGTGGGAGTCGGGGTGGGCGATGCGGAGCATCTACCGGGCGATTCGCGAGCGTGGCGGGGAGGCTCGCGGCGCCGAGCTGATCGCCGTGCTCGGCGGGGAGGGCGCGCACCCCCGCACGCCTGAGGAGGCGGGGCGCTGCGTGCGGGTGCTGGCCGAGCTCGAACTCGCAGCGTGGGAAGGCGGCGGCGGCGATCGCACGCTGAGGGTCGTATCCTCGACCAAGACGGATCTGGAGCGATCGAGTGTCTACAACAGCTACCGCGCCCGGCACGAGGAGGGCAGGACATTCCTAAGCAGGCAAAGACGAAGCGCCGCGTAGCGAGCGGGCAACGGGAAGCGCTCCACCACCACGGGGAAGAGCGAGGCGCGGAGGCCGGCCGCCGGGAAGACGGTCGAGCGAACGCGCGTGGGGCTCGACGGCGACCGCAAGCACGGCTCGCCGGCGCCCGCCGACGCGATCACGAAGGAGCTCACGGCGGAGGAGCGTGCGCTGCTCGGCGACCTGTTCGCCGTGGTCGAGGAGCACAGCGACACCGACGCCGGGGCGATCGACCGCGAGGCGGTCGAGACGGCGTTTGCGTTCGCCTGCGAGCGCCACGCCGATCAGCGCCGGCGCTCCGGCGAGGACTTCGTCAACCATCCGCTCGAGGTCGCGAAGATCTGCGCCGGCCTGCGCCTCGACACCGAAACGCTGTGCGCGGCGCTGCTGCACGACACGGTCGAGGACACGAGCGCCCAGATCGAGGACGTCGAGGCGGCGTTCGGCAACGAGATCGCGACGCTCGTCGACGGCGTAACGAAGCTGACCGGAATCACGTTCCAGAGCCGCGACGAGAGCCAGGCCGAGAACTACCGCAAGATGATGATCGCGATGGCCACGGACGTCCGGGTCATCCTGATCAAGCTCGCCGACCGTCTCCACAACATGCGAACGCTGTCGGCGCTCGCGAAGCAGAAGCAGCTAGAGAAGGCGCGCGAGACGCTTGAGATCTACGCGCCGCTGGCGCACCGGCTCGGCATCCACGCGATCAAGTGGGAGCTCGAGGACCTCGCGTTCGCGACGCTGCACCCGCGCAAGTACGACGAGATCAAGAAGCTCGTCTCACAGCAGCGGCGGGAGCGGGAGCGCTACGTCACCGACGCCGGTGGCTTCCTTCGCAAGGAGCTCAAGAAGGTCGGCATCGAGGCCGAGATCTCGGGCCGCGCCAAGCACTTCTACTCGATCTACACGAAGATGACCAAGAAGGGGCGGGAGTTCAACGAGATCTACGACCTCACCGCGATGCGGGTGATCGTCGACTCGGTCAAGGACTGCTACGGAGCGATCGGGATCATCCACTCGATCTGGAAGCCGCTGCCTGGCCGCTTCAAGGACTTCGTCGCAACCCCGAAGCTCAATCTCTACCAGGCGCTGCACACGACGGTGATCGGCCCCGAGGGCCGCCCGCTCGAGATCCAGATCCGCACGAGCGAGATGCACGAGCTCGCCGAGTACGGCATCGCCGCCCACGTGATCTACAAGGAGGGCGGCCGGCCCTCGACTCGGGACCCCGAGAAGGAGAAGATGACCTGGCTCCGGCAGCTTCTCGAGCTGGAGTCCGACCAGGACCCCCACGAGTTCCTCGACTCTCTCAAGGTCGACCTGTTCGAGGACGAGGTCTTCGTCTTCACCCCGAAGGGCGAGGTGAAGAACCTCTCGGCGGGATCGACTCCGCTCGACTTCGCGTACGCCGTCCACACCGATGTCGGACACCGCTGTGTGGGCGCGAAGGTGAACGGCAAGCTCGTCCCGCTCCACTACCAGCTCTCCAGCGGCGACATCGTCGAGATCCTGACTGCGAAGCAGGAGCGCGGGCCCTCGCGCGACTGGCTGCGGCTCGTGCGCACGAGCCGCGCGCGCAACAAGATTCGGGCGTTCCTGAAGCGCGAACGCCGCGAGGACGCGGAGCGGCGGGGCCGCGAGGCGCTCCAGGCCGCGCTGAAGAAGCGCGGGCTCCCGGCGCAGCAGGTCGCCGGCACGCCGCTGCTCGTCGACGTCGCGCGCGAGATGGGATTCCGCAAGGCAGACGACTTCTACGTCGCGATCGGCCAGGCGAAGCTCGCGCCGAAGACCGTCGCCAACAAGGTCTTCCAGCGTCTCAAGCAAGGCGAGGCGGTGGGCGAGGAGGAGGCCCCGGCGGTTCCGACCGGAGTCCTGCACGGCAAGGACGAGCGACAGCGGCGCACCGAAGACGCTTCGGCGTACGGGATCAAGGTCAAGGGAGTGGACGACGTGATGGTGAGGCTCGCCAAGTGCTGCCGCCCCGTGCCTGGCGATGAGATTCTCGGCTACGTCTCGCTCGGTCGCGGGATCACGATCCACCGCAAGGACTGCCGCAACGTGAAGGCGTTGAAGAAGTCCCCCGAGCGCTTCACCGACGTCTCGTGGGACGGCGAGAACGCGACCTCGTACCGGGTCGAGCTCCAGGTCGACGCCTGGGATCGCACCCGGCTGCTCGAGGACCTCTCGCGCACCTTCTCGGAGGCCGGGATCAACATTCTCGAGGCGACGTGCACGACCAAGCACCCGATGGTCAAGAACCGGTTCGTGGTCGAGGTGGGCGACACCCAGCAGCTCAAGCAGTGCGTCGGGCGCCTGCGCCAGCTCGAGTCGGTGTTCGACGCGTACCGGATCACCCCGAGCGATTGAGCGCCGGGCGGCCCCCGGTCAGCGTCGTCGTCCCATTCGTCGGAGACCGCGCAGCCGCGACGCTGCTGGCGGAGAACGTCGCGCGTTTGCGCCTGCAACTGGGCGACCAGCTCATCGTCGCCGACAACACGGCCGGGGGAATGCCGGCCGCGGGCCTTCCCGCCGGCGCACGCGTCGTTCGCGCGACGGGCGAGCGCTCCTCCTACCACGCGCGCAACGCCGGCGCTATCGCCGCGGCCAATGACTGGATCGTGTTCCTCGACGCGGACTGCCGCCCCGTCCCCGACCTGCTCGACGCGTATTTCGCCGAGCCGCTCGACCCGCGCTGCGGAGCGATCGCCGGCACCGTCACAGGCAACCCGGAGCAGGGCGCGCTGATCGCCCGCTATGCGCGGGCGCGCGGATTCCTCAACCTGGCGGGTGGGGGGGAGGGGCCCGACTGGCGCATCGCCGTCGGCGGCAACGTGCTCGTGAGGCGCATCGCCTTCCGCGAGATCGACGGCTTCGCCGAGGGGATTCGCTCTGGCGGCGACGTGGACTTCTCGCGACGGCTTCAGCGCGCGGGGTGGACGATCGATCGCCGCCGGGCGGCGCGGGTCGAGCATCGCCACCGCGAGCAACTGCTCCCGTTCCTCGCCACGATCTCGCGCTACGCGGCCGGCTCGCGATGGCTCAACCGCCGCTACCCGGGTTACTCGCCGCGTTGGCCGCTGGCGAGGCAGCTCGCCCTGGCCGCGCGCGACGCCGTCGTGCTCGCAGCGCGGGGCCGCCGCGAGCAGGCAACCTTCCGCGCCCTCGACGGCCTCGGGCTCGTCGCCCACAACGTCGGCTACCTCGCCGGCAACTCGGCTGGTCCGCCGTGAGCTTGCTCGAGGACAACAAGGCGCTGGTTCGCCGCCTCGTCGACGAGGTCGTCAACGCTCGCGACGAATCAGCCGTCGACGAGCTCGTGGATAGCGAGTTCGCGGAAACGGTGCGGCGCTGGATCGGCCCGTTTCGCGACGCCTTCCCCGATTTCAGGATGGAGATCGTCGAGCTGATCGCGGAGGGGGACCGCGTCGCCGCCCATTTCCGCTGCTCGGGCACGCATCGTGGCGAGTGGCGCGGCGTCGCCCCGACCGGTCATAGCTTCACGGACGTCGACGAGATCTACATCTTCCGGGTTCGCGACGGAAGGATTGCGGCGGGGCTCGGCCTCGAGGACAACGGGAAGCGCACGCGCCAGCTTGGGATCGAGCTGTAGCGCGCATCGCGGCGAGCTACGTCCATTCGCCCCGCGCGAGCACCAGCCACCGGCGCTCGAAGCCGCGGCGCTCGTACAGCCGCTGGGCGCCGTCGTTGCCGGGCATCAGCCCGACGATCACCTCGGTGATGCCCTGGCGCTCGAGCTCCGCGTCGATCTCGTCGAGCAGCCTGCTTCCGAGCCCCGCCCTCCTTACCTCGGCCGTGACGAGCATCGTCTCGATCTCGGCGATCACATCCGGGACGCGCCACGAATCGAGCAGATCGGGTCCCGCCTCCATTACTCGGACGAGCGCGTAGCCGACGAGTCGATCGCCCGCGCGCGCCAGCAGCACGAACGAGCGAGGATCGGCGAGCCACTCGCGATACGAGGCGGAGCGCACCCGCCACGAGGTCTCGTCGTCGACGAACTCGCCGCTTTGCGGGGCGACCTCCGCGTGATGGTGGTGCAGTTCGAGCCAGAGATCGCGCAGCGCGGGAACGTCGTCCACGCCGCCGCGCTCGATCACGATTGCGTTGTCCATTTTCGCGCTTCCCGTTCGTCGTTAGGGTGAAGCGGCGAGCCCGCCGCCCGACCACAGGAGGAACGATGAAGTATCTGCTGTCGTTCGTCGTCGACGAGGAAGGAATGGGTGACGCATCTCCCGAGGAGATGCAGGAGTCGATGCAGCGCTGGGCGGCCTTCGACCAGGAGGCCACCGACAAGGGCGCGCTGATCGCGTGCGAGCCACTCGAGAGCAGCTCGACCGCCACGACCATCCACCTCCAGGAGGACGGCGAACAGATCGTGACGGACGGACCGTTCGTCGAGTCGAAGGAAGTCCTCGGCGGCTTCTGTCTGCTCGAGTGCGAGAACCTCGACGAGGCGATCGAGTGGGCAAACAAGGTCCCGCTGCAGTCCGGCGCAATCGAGATCCGCGCCGTGATGGACCTCTCTCAGTACGGCTACGAGAGTAAGACGCTCACCCCCGCGAAGGCGACCGCGTAGCGGCCGTCGCGACGTCGGATCGGATCGCGCCGTCCATGCGGATCACCTCGCGTGCCGCAGTCAGCTCGGCGAGGCCGGCTCCGACGACGACACGACGTCCAGGTCTCTACTCACGCTCGCGAAGGTCGCCGATCGCCGCGCGGAGCGTCTCCGCCACCTCGGCCATGTGGGCGTCGCTGTCGTACTTGCGGCGCGGCCAGAAGAACCCCCGCAACCCGTCCTTGCGCTCGCGCGGGACGACGTGGACGTGAAGGTGGGGGACGCTCTGGCTGACGACGTTGTTCATCGCCACGAAGCTGCCGGGCTTGTCCATCGCGGCGGGGATCGCCCGCGCCAGCAGCTGCGCCGCCCCGAAGTACGGCTCGAGCAACTCTCTCGGAAGGTCGCCCAGGGTCTCGATGTGCTCGCGCGGGACGAGCAGGCTGTGACCGGGGAACAGCGGGCGGTGGTCGAGGAAGGCGAGCGACGCCTCGTCCTCGTAGACGACGTGGGAGGACTCGTCACCGGCGACGATCGCGCAGAAGCGGCAGTCGGGATCGGCGGTAGTCACGCGACGATCGTCAGCGCGCCGGGCTCGATCGAGAGGTCGAGCTCGGTGTGGTCGCCGATGTAGTCGCCGTCGACCTGAAGCGGGAACGACCGGATCTTGTCCTCGCGGTCGCGCGAGATCGATTCGACCCGCGCCGCGACGACGTTCGCGAAGTGATCGATCTGGCGGTGGTCGGGAGTCGGGAGCCGCTCCGAGAGCACCCGCATCGCGATCGTCGGGACGTCGCGCTGGGCCGCCCGCCTCAGCACCGCCACCGCCAGTGTCGCGTTGTCAAGCGCCGCGCCCTCGCAAACGTGCAACGGCCGGCCGCGAAAGTAGCTGTACGGATCCGAGTTCTGCGCGATCGTCGTGATCCCCTCCGCCAGCTTGCCGTCGACCTCGAGCCGCATCACGACCGGATCGCGCAGATAGCGACGGTACAACGCCGACACGGCCGCCCAGGTGAAGTACCACTCGCCCGCGCGCTCCTTGAGCCTCGGGTGCGCGTCGACGCGCTGCACCACCGCCGCATCGAGACCGGCGCCGCACGCGAACACAAACCGTCTCCCGTTGACGACCCCGAGATCGATCCGCCTGGGCGCGAAGTCGTCGGCGAGGCCGAGCAGGTGCTCGGCGGCGTCGACGACGTCGTTCGGGATGCCGAGCGTACGGCAGACGACGTTCGTCGAGCCACCCGGCAGCACCGACACCGGGACGCTGGTGCCCGCGAGGCCGTTGGCGACCTCGTTGAGGGTGCCGTCGCCGCCGAACGCGACGACGATGTCGTAGTCGCCGACGCGCGCCTCGCTGCCGATCTCGATCGCGTGCGCCCGTGCCTCGGTGCTGACGGCGGTGACGTCGTAGCGCCCCTCGAGCGCGTAGACGACGAGGTTCTTGAGCCGGTCGGAGACGGTGGTCGCATACGGGTTGACGATCACCAGCATGCGCTTCTTCTTCTCGTTCACCCCACGGCCTCGAACTTGATCACGCCGTTCTCACGCACTTCGCGCGCGCGGCCCTCGTTGATCAGCAGGTCGACGTGGCCGATCACCTCGGACAGCGTCAGGAAGGCTTGCGTCACCGCGACGTCGCCCCACAGCTCCTGGGCAAGCTCGTGGCCGGTGCGCGGCCGCTCGGCGATCAGCTCGTAGATCTTCTCGGCGCGTCGGCGCGAGTGGGCGAACCGCTCATCGATCAGGGCGACGTGGTCGGTGATCGGCTCACCGTGCCCGGGGAGCACGATCTCCGCCGGCAGCTCGCGGGTCTTGCGCAGCGACTCCAGGTAGGTGACGAGCGCCTGCGTCCGCTCCCCCGAGCCGTCCAGCGGCCGGGTGATCAGGGCGTTGGACGAGATGTGCGCGAGCAGGTGGTCGGCCGCGAACAGGATGCGGCGATCGGCGTCCCACAGCAGCGTGTCCGAGGGGCTGTGCCCGGGACGGTGCTGCACCTCGAGGTTGCGGTCGCCGAGGCTCAGGATCTCGCCATCGTGCAGCGGCCGCGTCACCTTCGGCCGCGAGCCCCACGCACGAAAGCTTCGCGAGACGCTCTGGAGCGCGGTCACGACATCCTCGGAGATTCCGTGGCTGAGCATCAGCTCGACGGCGAACTGATCGTCGCGCTCGGCGTCCTCGCCGAAGTTCTCGAGGAAGTTCACCGCGACATCGATCGCGGCCACATCGGCGCCCGAGCGCGTCGCGATGATCTCGGCCAGTCCGATGTGATCGATGTGCTGGTGGGTGAGGACCACGAGCTCGAGGTCCTCGATCGAGTGACCGCGCTCGGCGAGCTCGTGCTGGAGGTCGTCGAGCGCCTTGCCGGAGTTGGGACCCGTGTCGATCAGGGTCAGGGGCTCGCCCTCGATCAGATAGCAGTTCACCCGGCCGACCATGAACGGGGTCGGGAGCCGCAGCGTGTGGATCCCCTCCTCGGCGGCGCGCTCGAGCGCCTCCTCCGGGGTCACGAGCGAATTAGCTCCAAGACCTCGTCTCTCTTGCGCTCCATGTCCTCACGCGAGACCAGCGACTCGAGGTTGAGGCGCAGCAGCGGCTCGGTGTTCGACGGCCGCACGTTGAAGTGCCACTCCGGGTAGTCCACGGAGATGCCGTCGAGCCACGAGATCTCCGCGTCGGGGTTGCGCTCCGCGAGCTCGCGCATCTTCGCGTCCTGGTCCGCCACCTCGGAGTTGATCTCGCCGGAGATGAAATAGCGCTCGCGGTACTTGCCGACGAGCTCGGAGAGCGGGCGGCCCTCGACCGAGATCAGCTCGAGCACGAGCAACGCCGGGATCGTCCCCGAATCGGCGCACCAGAAGTCGCGGAAGTAGTAGTGGCCGGAGACCTCGCCCCCGAACGCGGCGTCGTGCTCGCGCATCCCGATCTTGAAGAACGCGTGGCCGACGCGGTTGACGCGCGGGATCCCGCCGTTCGCGGTGATCGTGTCGGGGACCGCCCGGCTCGCGCGGACGTCGTAGAGGACGGCGGCGCCCGGGTTCTTGCGCAGCTGCGAGGTGGCGAGCAACGCGGTGAGGAAGTCGCCGTCGACGAACGTCCCCGTCTCGTCGATGAAGAAGCATCGGTCCGCGTCCCCGTCCCACGCGATCCCGAGCTCCGCTCCCTCCCCGACCACCTTGTCGACGATGAAGCGGCGGTTCTCCTCCAGCAGCGGGTTCGGCTCGTGGTCGGGGAACGTCCCGTCCGGCTCCCAGTACGTGGTCACGAGGTCGAGGTTGAGCCGCTCGAGCAACGGTCCGACCATCGGGCCGGCCATCCCGTTCCCGCCGTCGACCACCACCCGCATCGGCGTGATGAGATCGGGCTCGATGAGCGACAGGACGTGGCGGTGGAAGCGGTCGTAGATGTCGAGGTGCTCGAGCGTCCCACCTCCCGGCGGCTCCGGCATGCCGCGCTCGATCTCGGCGCGCACCTCGGCGATCCCGGCGTCGCCCGAAAAGGCCAGCGCCCCTTCGCGCACGAGCTTCACTCCCGTCCAGGACTTCGGGTTGTGCGAGGCGGTGACCATCGCGCCGCCGTCGAGGCCTCGGGAACCGACGAGGTAATAGAGCATCTCGGTCCCGATCATCCCCGCGTCGATCACATGCGTTCCCTCGTCGAGCAGGCCCTCACGCACGCGTTCTGCCATCTCCGGCGCGGTGAGCCGCATGTCGCGCCCCAGGCCGATGCCGAGCGCGCTCGTGTCCTTGCCGCGCAGCTGGGCCAGGACGCGGGCAAACGCGCGGCCGAGCAGGTACGCGACCTCGCCGTCCATCTCCTCGCCGTACACGCCGCGGACGTCGTACGCCTTGAAGATGCTGGGCGAAATCGTCGTCAAAACTTCCCCTTGAGCGCGTCGTAGCTCTGCTCCAGGCTCTGCGGCATCACCCTCGTGTCCGCGATCACCGGCATGTAGTTGGTGTCGCCGGCCCACCGCGGGACCACGTGCATGTGGATGTGGGACTCGAACCCGGCGCCGGCGATCCTGCCCTGGTTCAAGCCGAGGTTGTAACCCTCGGGGTCGTACACGTCGTCAATGATCGCCGTGGCCCGCGTGGCCAGCGCCATCAGCTCGGTCACGGTGTTGGAGTCGAGATCCTGGAGCCGCGCGACGTGTTCGAACGGAGCGACCATCAGGTGGCCGTTTGTGTACGGGAAGGTGTTCAGGATCACGAAGCAGCGCTCGCCGCGGTGGACGATGAACGCTGCGGCGTCATCGTCCTCGGCGGGCTTCGCGCAGAAGATGCACTCGTTGTCCTTCGAGGCGTCCTTCACGTACTCGAGGCGCCATGGCGCCCAGATTCGGTGGTTGGCCACCCGGCGGAATCTACTCGGGCGCGACCGGCCACTGCTTCAGCATCGGCAGCGGGTCGATCGGCTTGCGGTCGATCCCCTCCCCGAGCCTGATCTCGAAGTGGAGGTGGGTGCCGTAGCACGAGCCGGTGCAGCCCATCACGCCGACCTGCGTGCCGGCGGGGACCTCCACGCCGACCTTCAGCCCCGACGGGCGCAGCATGTGGAAGTAGACGTAGGTCTGATCCTCGGCGGGGCTGTAGAGCGCGACGTAGTTGCCGCGCCCGCCGTCGTTTCCCTTCTCGATGACGCGGGCGTCGCGGACCGCGATGAGCGGCGTCCCGGAGTCGGCCATCACGTCCTGTCCCTCGTGCAGGCGTCCGCCGCGGTCGGCACCGAACTTGGCGTCGTAGGCGCCGTAGTCCATCGGACCATCCATTCGGACCGGGTGGTACGGACCCGAGTTCGAGGTGATCGCGAGCGATGACGGCTCCTCCTCCTTGACTTCGTCCGCCGGCGCAGCACTACCCAGTCCGAGAGCAGCGGCGTTGCGACCGTCGGAGCCGATCGGCGCCACCGGCAACCCCGCGACGGCGGTGGCGATACTGGTTACGCACAACCCGAGCGCTGCGCACAGCGTCACCCGGCGAACGGTAGAGCGGAGCGGCAGGTCGGAGTCGGCGGCCCGGACGCGGTCCGCGATCCGCGGCGAGCGCGGCACCCACGGTGCCGGATCGAGTCGATCGTGGTGGGACATGTGTGGTTTCGGAGCGATCGCCGGAAGCGCGCCGGCGAGGGCTCGAGTGGCCTAGAACCGCCGCTGGGAGATGAGCGCCGAGTGCCCCCGGACGGGGTGGCCGAGCGCCGCAATCTACCGAACGCCTCCGACCCACCGGCGTCGGGCGCCGAAGAAGGCGGAGTTTGCGCCGTTTGCTACAGCCAGCCGCGGCGACGGAAGTACGTGACCATCCCGACCACGATCGCGACCATCACTCCGATGATGATCCAGAAGCTTGCCGAGGCCCCGTTGGGGGGCTCGCCGCCGCCGGGCAGCCCCACGTTCATCCCGAACACGCTCGCGATCAGCGTCAGGGGCAGAACGATCACGCTGATCGCGGTCAGCACGCGCAGGATGTCGTTGACGCGATGCGAGATCACGGACTCGTTTGTGTCCTCGAGCCCCTCGGCGACCTCCTTGTACGTCTCAAGCAGGTCCCAGATCCGCTCGTGGGCGTCGACGACGTCGTCGAAGTAGATCTCGAGGTCGAAGTCGGGCGCGAGGAAGCGACCCTTGACGCCCTCGAGGTCGCGCAGCACCGGGCGCTGAGGCCGGATCACCTTGCGGAAGTTGATGATCTCCTGCTTCGCGTTCGAGAGGTCGCGCACGACCTCCTCCGAGCGACCCGAGAAGATGTCCTGCTCGAGCGCATCGAGCTTATTCTCGATCTTGCGCAGCATCGGAAAGCAGTAGTCGAAGCCGTCGTCGACGATCCGGTACAGCAGGTAGCCAGACCCGCGGGAGAAGATCTGATCGCGGAGCTCCTCCTTGGCGCGGCAGCGCTCGAACAGGTACTCGACCGGCTGCAGCGGCTGGTTCGGGATCGTGATCAGGAAGTCCTCACCGACGAAGATGTCGAGCTCGCCGGCGTTGAGCCGTCGCACCGAGGGGTCGAAGACGGGAAAGTGAAGGACGATGAACAGGTAGTCGGGGTACTCGTCGATCTTCGGCCGCTCGTTGCGCGACAGCACGTCCTCGAGGTCGAGGCCGTGGAACTCGAAGTGCTCCTCGAGCCACCCCCACTCGAGCGCGCTCGGGCGATCGATCTTGACCCAGCGGAGGCCCTCGCCGGAGATCGTCTCTACGTTGGGCTTCTGGCGCTCAGCGGGCGGCGCCGGCGAGGTGAGCTCGCTGCCGCGGCCTGACCGTCGCAGCCTTGGCTTCGGGAGGTTCGGCATCGCTCTGGCTCATCTCTGTGTCGACGTCGTACATCGAGCGCTCGTTCTAAGAGTACGTCACGGCCCGGTCCCTATTCTGTCCCACATGTGATCGTGCACTTCGCGCGGCGGGCGCAGGCAGGAGAGCAAAAGCCCCGCGAGAACACCACCACATGGCCGATGAGGTCGATCCGCGGCTTCTCACGGCGCTGACCACGGAGCACTTCACGCTCCAGGGCGCCCGAGCCCAGACTACGAGCGAGGCCACGTCGCGCGCTTCGCTCTACATCATGGCCGTGTCCAGCACGCTGATCGCGCTCGGATTCATCGCCCAGGCGTCGGAGGCCGGCGACCTGTTCAACGTGTTCTCCCTGATCGTGTTGCCGACGCTGTACGTCATCGGCATCTTCACGTTCGTCCGCATGTCGGAGAACTCCGAGGAGGATGTCGTGTACGGACGGGCGATCAACCGCATCCGTCATCACTACATCGAGCTGGCGGGCGATCACGCACGGCTGTTCATGATGACCGCGAACGACGATCCACTCGGTGTACTGCGGAACATGGGGCTCACGCCGTCCCGTTCGCGGCCTTACCTGACCGCCGCGTACATGATCGCGGTGGTCAACAGCGTGATCGGTGGAAGCACCGTCGGCCTTGCGATCGCCGCGACGGGGGATCCGCCGCTCGGGATTCCGGTGGCAGCTGGCGGCTTGGCCGCGGTCCTGTCCCTTTACATCATGTATCGGTTCGAGATGGCCCGCTTTCAGCGGCTCGGCGGGTTCCAGGACGTTCTGTTTCCGTCGCCCGAGAAGCGGCCTGAGTAGCCAAACTCGCCGCCGGGCCGACGTTCTCGGTCGGCTAGCCTGAACGGCGTGAGTACCGCGACCGCCGTGAGCCCCGCGCGCGACCACTGCCTCGCGCCATCGCGGACAGTCGACGCGCCGCTCGCCGGGGCGTCGGGGCGCTACGAGAGGCTCTTCCCGGACCTCGCGCCGCTGGCGGGAGACGAGACGCGGCTGCTCGAGCTCGCCGTCCCGGGTGGTCTGTCCGACGGCGGCACAAGCTGCGCGGACGCACGGGAGACGGCGGCGGGATGGCCTTTCTTCGGCCAGTTCATCGCCCACGACATCACCGCCGACCGCACCGACCTCTCCCGTCACGCCGACGGAACGCACCTGCTGAACTTCCGCACTCCGCGCGCCAACCTCGAATGCCTCTACGGCGCCGGGCCGGTCGGCAACCCGTTTCTCTACCGCCGCGACGATCCGGCCAAGCTCCTCCTCGGTCGCAACGGCGCCGGCGAGGAGGCGGATCTGCCTCGGAACGCCGAGGGCATCGCGCTGATCGGAGATCCGCGCAACGACTCGCACCTGTTCATGGCGCAGCTCCACGTCGCGATGCTGCGCCTGCACAACTGCCTCGTCGATCATCTGCGGGCGAAGGGCGTCGCGGAGCGCGAGGTCTTCGATTGGGCACGACGCGAGGTGAGCTGGCACTACCAGTGGACCGTCCTCCACGACTACCTCCCGAGGCTGGTCGGCGGTGAGCTGGTCGACGAGATCCTCGCCGAGGGTCCTCGCTTCTACCGCGTCGACGGCTCGCCGCAAATCCCGCTCGAGTTCGCCGACGGCGCGTTCCGGTACGGCCACAGTCAGATACGCAACGACTACGTCCTCAACGACCGCTCGGGCTCGCTGCAGCTCTTCCCCGACCTGCTCGGGTTCGCACCAATTCCGGCCTCGCGCAGCGTCGATTGGTCGCTGTTCTTCGACGTACCGGGTCACTCGCCCGCCCAGCGCGCCAAGCGCATCGACGGGCAGCTCGCCCGCTCGCTGATCGAGCTTCCCGTCGCGCTCACGGGCGAGTCGGAGCACCAGGCGTACCAGTCCCTCGCCGGCCGCGATCTCAAGCGCGGACACGCCTACGGATTGCCATCCGGCGAGGCCGTCGCGGCGGCGATGGGCGAGGAGCAGCTCGATCCGGCCGAGGTCGGCCTCGCGGACTCTGGGTGGGACGCGGAGACCCCGCTGTGGTACTACGTCCTGCGCGAGTCGGACGCACGCGAGGACGGCGAGCGGCTCGGTCCAGTCGGCGGGCGCATCGTCGCCGAGGTCCTGCTCGGGATCATCGACGGCGACCCCGGGTCCTACCGCACGGCCGAGCCCGGGTGGGAGCCCCGTCTCCCGGCGCGTGGCGAGCGGTTCACGCTCGCCGACATCCTCGCGCCCGCGGACTGAGCGACGCACCGTGGTATTCTGCCCGGCCACATAACCGCCACATCGAGAGGGGTGGAGGGACTGGCCCGAAGAAGCCCCGGCAACCCCCCCGCAAGGGGAAAGGTGCCAACTCCAGCAGGTGGATTGCCTGGAAGATGTGAGTGAGAGTCCCAAACAGGACCTCTGCTCACAGCCCGGCGGAGGTCTTACTCGTTAGGTCACCGAGAAGGAGACGTTGAATTGGGACTCGAATCGCTGAGATGCAAGGAGTGCGGGGCTGAGTATCCGCTCGACGCGCGTTACGTGTGCGAGCAGTGCTTCGGGCCGCTCGAGGTCAGCTATGACCTCTCGGGCCTGGACGCGGCCGAGACGAAACGCAAGATCCAGGCGGGCTCACGCGGAATCTGGCGCTACTCGGACTTCCTGCCGTTCGAGGGCGGTCCGCCGAATTCACGTGGCCCGCTCGAGCCCGGCCTGACGCCGTTGATCCGCGCCGATCGGCTCGCAGAGCGGCTGGGGCTGCGCGAGGTGTGGGTTAAGAACGACGCCGCGAACCCCACCCACTCGTTCAAGGACCGAGTTGTCGGCGTCGCGCTGGCCAAGGCGCGGGAGCTCGGGTTCGAGACCGTGGCGTGCGCGTCCACCGGCAACCTCGCCAACGCTGTCGCGGCGCATGCCGCCGCCGCGGGCCTCGACTCGTATGTGTTCGTGCCGCGGGATCTCGAGGAGCAGAAGCTGCTCGCCACCGCCGTGTACGGGACGACGCTCGTCGGAGTGCGCGGCACGTACGACGACGTCAACCGCCTCTGTACCCAGCTCTCGGAGACCCGCGGGTGGGCGTTCGTCAACGTCAACCTGCGCCCCTACTACGCGGAGGGCTCGAAGACGCTCGCCTACGAGACGGTCGAGCAGCTCGGGTGGTCCCTGCCCGACCGCGTGGTGTGTCCGATTGCGTCCGGCTCGCTGTTCACCAAGCTGGGGCGTGGATTCAACGAGTGGAGGGGGCTGGGGCTCGTCCACGGCGAGCTTCCGAGGTTCAACGGCGCCCAGGCAACCGGCTGCGATCCGGTCGCGGAGGCGTTCGACGCCGGCAATGAGACCTGCCTGCCGCGGCAGGACCCGGACACGATCGCGAAGAGCCTCGCGATCGGAAACCCGGCCGACGGCCCCTATGCGCTCGAGCTCGCACGCTCGTCGGGCGGCGGGATCGACTCCGTCACGGACGCGGAGATCCGCGATGGCATCCGCCTGCTCGCCGAGACGACCGGCGTGTTCACCGAGACCGCGGGCGGCGTCACGACGGCGGTGCTTGCGAAGCTCGCCGGGCGCGGCGACATCTCGCCGGACGAGCGCGTCGTCGTGTACATCACCGGCGAGGGACTGAAGACGCTCGAGGCGACCCGCGAGCTGTTCGAGATGCACGAGATCGAGCCGACGCTCGAGGGTTTCGAGCGCGTCGTCGAGCGCGACCGCTCCGCGGCGGCCGCCGGGAGCGCCTCCTGATGGCGGTCACGGTCAAGATCCCGGCGCAGCTTCGCATCGTCACCGACGACGAGGGCGAGATCGAGGTCGACGGCGCGACCGTCGGGGACGCGCTCGAGGCGGTGTTCGACCGCCACGAGGACCTTCGGGAGCGAATCACCGAGAACGGAGACCTGCGCCGGTTCGTGAACGTTTACGTCGGCGGCGAGGACATCCGGTTCAAGGACGGGCTCGAGACCGAGATCTCCGACGGCGACGAGGTCCAGATCCTTCCCGCCGTGGCGGGCGGCTGAGCCAAATCAATTCCGCTCGAATCCTCCGCTCCCACTCGCTCGCACTCACATAACCGGCAGCCTTGCTCGCTCGCTCCCGCGTCCGGTTCGAGCGGGTCTGCGGTGACTCCCACTCCTTCATACTTCGCCCGATGCAACGCGCGGACAGCGTCGTCGTCCTGTGTGGCGGGCGCGGAACACGGCTCCAGGAACGGACCCACGCGATTCCCAAGGCGCTGGTCGAGATCGGCGGGCGGCCGATCCTGTGGCACGTCGTGCGGATCTACGCGTCCCAGGGGCTGCGCCGGTTCGTCCTCTGCACCGGCTACCTGGGCGAGATGATCGAACGGTTCGTCGCCTCGGAGTCGTGGCCCGAGCCGGTTGAGATCGAGTGCGTCGACACCGGGCTCGACACCCCCACGGGGGGCAGGATCAAGCTGATCGAGGACCGGGTCGCGGGCGGCTGGTTTCACGCGACCTACGCCGACGGCGTGGCCAACATCGATCTCGGCGCGCTGACCGAGTTCCACCGCGGCCACGGTGATCTCGCGACGGTCACCGTGGTGCGCCCGCGCAGCCAGTTCGGGGTCGCGGAGCTCGACGGCGAGGGACTTGTCCGCGGCTTCGCCGAGAAACCGCAGCTCGACCACTGGGTCAACGGCGGCTTCTTCTGCTTCGAGCCCGGAGTGTTCTCGTATCTCGACGGAGTCCAGCGTGCTCGAGCGCGAGCCGCTCGAGCGGCTCGCGGCCGATCGCCAGCTCCACGCGTACCGGCACAGCGGATTCTGGGACTGCATGGACACCTACAAGGACGCCGTCCTGCTCAACGACCTGTGGGAGTCCGACGACCCGCCGTGGCGAGTGTGGGACCCGGTAGCAGTTCACTCGTAACCGGCGGTCGCGGGTTCGTCGGCTCGTGGCTCGTCAAGGGCCTGCTCGAGCGCGGCACCAGGGTGGTCTCGTTCGACGTCGGGGGCGACTCGTCTCGCCCGTCGGGACTCGAGCTGCACGGGATCGCCGGCGAGGTCGAGGAAGCCACGGGAGATCTGCGCGACGCCGAGCTGGTTGCGCGCACGATGAGCGCCGCCGACGTCGACACCGTCTTTCACCTCGCAGCGCAGACGATCGTCGGGACCGCCGCGAGCTCTCCGGCGGAGACCTTCGACGTCAACGTGCGGGGGACGTGGACGCTGCTCGAGGCATGCCGCGAGCAGGGGGTGGAGCGGACGATCGTCGCCTCGTCGGACAAGGCGTACGGGGCGCACGAGAAGCTGCCCTACCGCGAGCACTACGCGCTCCAGCCCACGGCGCCGTACGAGGCCTCGAAGTCGGCGGCCGACCTGATCGCGCGCAGCTACTGGCACTCCTACGGCGTCCCCGTGGCGGTGACCCGGTTCGCGAACATCTATGGCGGCGGCGACCTCAACTTCTCGCGATTGATCCCCGAGGCGGTGAGCGCGGCGATCGACGGCCGCGCGCCCGTGATCCGCTCCGACGGCTCACCGGTGCGCGACTTCCTCTACGTTGAGGACGCGGTCGGCGCCTACCTAGCGATCGCCGGCGCTCTCGACCGCGCCGAGGTTCGGGGCGAGGCCTTCAACGCCGGCGGCGAGCGCCCCTACGCGGTCGGCGAGGTCGTCGAGATGATCGCGCGGCTGTCGGCCTTGGGCGTCGAGCCGGACATCCGCGGAACTGGAAACCCCGACGGCGAGATCGACCGCCAGTTCGTCGATGCCTCGAAGATCCGCGAGCGGGTGGGGTGGACCCCCGCGGTGTCGCTCGAGGAAGGCCTGCGGCGCACGATCGAGTGGTACCGCGAGCACCCCGAGGCGCGAGCGCCGAGGCCCTCAGGCGCATAGCGACGCTGCGGCCGCAGGGTCGTCCCTTACGGCAACGGCCGCGATGCCGACGACTCGTCTCTCCGCGCGATACGGGCACGGTAGCGTGAGCTGCATGGGAGCTCCGTCGCTCGGGCTCTTCGCCCTCAATCAGAACCTCACCGCCAACCGCGAGGGCCTGGCCCGTATCGGATCGCTTGCGGAGGAGCTCGGATACGACTCGCTGTGGGTCGGCGAGCACGTCGTGGTCCCCGACCCGCGCGTGCCGCCCTCGCCGATGGAGCCCGAGGATCCGATCCTCGACGGGCTTATTGCGCTTGCGTTCCTCGCGGCGCATACCGAGCGGGTCCGCCTCGCCACGGGCATCGTGGTCCTGCCTCAGCGCAACCCGGTGGTCCTTGCCAAGCAGCTCGCCAGCCTCGACGTAATCACGGGCGGACGGCTCACCTTCGGTATGGGCGTCGGCTATCTCCAGCCCGAGCTCGAGGCGGTCGGCGTCCCGATGGAGCGACGCGGGGCTCGGGCGGCCGAGTACCTCGGCGCGATGCGCGCGCTCTGGGAACACGAGCGGCCGTCGTTCGACGGCGAGTTCGTCAGCTTCTCGGGAGTCAACGCCCATCCGCGCCCGCTCCAGCGCCCGCTGCCGGTGGTGATGGGCGGCTACTCTCCCGCCGTCCACCGCCGCGCGGCGCGCGATGCCCAAGGGTGGTACGGGTTCTTCCTCGATCCCGATGCTGCCGCCGAGCAGATCGAGAGCATCCGGCTGGCGCTTGCCGATGCCGGTCGCGACGCGTCCGAGTTCGAGATCAGCGTGTCGCCGCGCGGAAGGCTCGACGCCGACGTCGGTCGCCGCGTACGGTCGGTTGGGCGTGGATCGCCTCGTCCTGATCCCGCCGGACGCGTTCCGGCGATCGGCGGACGCGCCGGAGGTCTCGCTCGCGGATCTGGAGGCCTTCGTCCGCGACCATGCCCCGGAGCGGCTCTCCGCCACGCCGCTCGACGGGTAAGCGGTCAGCGCGCCCGGCAGGATTCGAACCTGCGGCCTGCTGCTCCGGAGGCAGCCGCTCTATCCACTGAGCTACGGGCGCTCGGTTGCCCAGTCTAGTTCCCGCCTACGCGGGGAGCTGTCCTCTATCTAGGCTAGGCGCGATGGATCTGTCGCTCGTATTCCTCGGCACGGGGGGGTCCGTGCCCACCGCCCGCCGCGCGACGGCGTGCCTGATGGTGCGTCGCGGCGGCGACCGGCTGCTGTTCGACTGCTGCGAGGGCGCGCAGCGCCAGATGCACCGCTCGACGGGGCTGGTCCAGCTCGACGAGATCTACATCACCCACTACCACGCCGATCACTACCTCGGCCTGCCCGGCCTGCTTCGCACCTACCAGCTCCAGGACCGTGACAGGCCGCTCACCATCTACGGGCCGCCGGGGCTCCGGGACCTGTTCGGCTCGATCCGGCGGATCGTGGGGAAGCCGAGCTACGTCCTGGAGCTCGTCGAGCTCGAGGCCGGGGAGGCGGTGAGACGGGACGGCTACGAGATCCGCTCTTTCCCCGTCGACCACCGGGTGCGCGCGTACGGCTACGCGCTCGTCGAGGACGACCGGCCGGGGCGGTTCGATCCGGACGCGGCGGAGCGGCTCGGGGTCGAGCCCGGCCCCGACTTCGGACGCCTTCAAAGTGGAGAGGAGGTCCCGGGCGACGGCGGCCCAGTGAGACCCCAAGACGTGATGGGCGACGCGCGGCCGGGACGCCGGGTCGTGATCAGCGGCGACACCGCGCCGTGCAAGGACACCGCGGCCGCGTCGAAGGGCGCTGACCTGCTCGTCCACGACGGGAGCTTCGCGGTCGAGGAGGCCGACCGGGCGGCGGAGACGGGACACACGACGGCGCGCGACGCCGCGATCCTCGCGCGCGGCGCGGGAGTCCGGTTGCTCGCCCTCGTCCACGTCTCGTCCCGCTACAACGTCACCGAGCTGCTCGCCGAGGCGCGCGAGATCGATAAGACCGCGGTCGCGCCGCGCGACTTCGACCTCGTCGAGGTCCCCTTCCCCGAGCGCGGCGAGCCGAAGCTCGTTCACAAGGGCGCCCTCGAGCGCGGCCCTCACCGGGGAACCGACTCGAACGAGCAATCCGGCTCGGACTAGCGTCGCGAGTCACTCGAGCCCGCACGCTTCGCGAGCGCGGCGATCGCGCCGGCCAACGCCGCCGCCTGGTCCTCCTGGAGGAAGTGCTTCGCCGGGAGCAGGATCGGGTCGTCGACGCCGAGCACGCGCTGGACGGCGAGGCGGCGGTCCTCACCGAGCGCGGGGTCCTCGGCGCCCCACACGATCTGGGCGGGGAACTCGCGGCTCTCGGGAGCGAGGCCTTCCCACAGGATCCGCTGCTTCGCCTCGGTGAGCTCGAATCCGCGCATGATCCGCAGGAATGCCCGGCCGCCGTCATCCCTCTTCAGCAGTTCGTAGTAGGCGTAGACCTCGGGGCGCGGAACCGCCGCGCGGTCCTTCACACCCTGGAGATAGAACAGCTCCGAGAACGCAAACCGGGTCATCGTCCTCAGGTAGACCTCGCCGATCCCGCGGATCGAGAAGGGCCGCATCGACCACGGGCGCCGGAAGGTCGCGACGTCCAGAAACGTGTTGAGCGCCGTCAGCGACTGCACGCGGTCGGGGTTGCGGACCGCCCACTCGCACCCGATCGGCCCTCCGATGTCGTGCACCACGAGGTGGCATCGCTCGATCTCGAGCGCGTCGATCGCCTCTCCGGTGAACCGCGCCAGCCCGCTCCACGAGTAGTCGTACTCCTCGGGACGGTCGGCGAACCCGAGCCCGGGGAAGTCGAACGCGACCCCCCGCATGTCCTCGGCCGCGAGCAGCGGAACCAGCTTGCGGTACAGGAAGGAGCTCGAGGGGACGCCGTGCAGAAGCACGACCGCGGGCCCCGACCCCTCGTCGCGCACGAAGCTCCCTACCCCGTCGACGTCGAAGAGGTGACCCGCCCTGCGGTGCGCGTCGACGATCTCGCTAACTGCGGGCGCCACGTATCAATCATCCTCGATCGGCATCCCCGACCCCTGGTACGCTCGTTGCGTCGGTTCCTTTAACCCGGTCCCGCGAGGCCAGGAAGGAGCGCAAGTGAAACAGCACGAGAAGGTCGTGCTCGACCGCGACGATCTGCGCCGCACGTTGATGCGCATCGCGCACGAGATCGTTGAGAAGAACCCCGGTCAGGACCGACTAGGGCTGGTCGGGATTCACACGCGAGGCGCGGTACTCGCATCGCGGCTGCACGCGCTCGTCGGCGAGCTGACTGGATCCGAGATCCCGCTCGGCGATCTCGACATCTCCTTCTACCGCGACGACGTCGACGCCCGCGTGCCCAGCCGGCAGCCGGTCGTGCACGCGTCTCACCTCGACTTCGACCTCAACGGGCGCACGATCGTGCTCGTCGACGACGTGCTGTTCACCGGACGAACGGTCCGCGCCGGGATCGAGGCGCTTTTCGACTACGGGCGCCCGGAGCGGGTGCAGCTCGCGGTGCTGATCGACCGCGGGCACCGCGAGCTTCCGATCCGCCCCGACTACGTCGGCAAGAATCTGCCGACGTCGCGCCGCGAGCGGGTCAACGTGGCGGTCGAAGAGCTGGACGGATCGGACGCGGTGACGATCGGGGCCGCGGGGGATCGCACCGCGGTCGGGGCACAGAGCGAGGAGGAGGAGGCGTCGTGAAGCACCTGCTGGCGGTCGAGTATCTGGCGAGGGAGGACATCGAGCGGATCATGGAGCGCGCCGAGAGCTTCGCGGAGATCGGTCGGCGGGACATCAAGAAGGTCCCGACGCTGCGCGGCCGCACGATTGTCAACCTGTTCTTCGAGTCGAGCACGCGCACCAGCTCCTCGTTCGAGCTCGCGTCGAAGCGCTTGTCGGCCGACGTCGTCTCGGTGAAGTCGGCAGGCTCATCGGTCGACAAGGGCGAGTCGCTCAAGGACACAGTCGCGACGCTGAGCGCGTACGCGCCGGCGGCGATCGTGATCCGCTCGCCTCACGCCGGCGCGGCCGAGCTGATCACCCGGTGGACGCACGCGGCGGTGATCAACGCCGGGGACGGCAAGCACGAGCACCCCAGCCAGGCGCTGCTCGACGTCTACACGCTGCGCCGCCGGATGGGCTCGCTCGAGGGCCGCAAGATCTGGATCGTCGGCGACGTCATGCACAGCCGCGTCGCCCGCTCGAACGCGCTCGCATTCCGCGCGATGGGAGCCGAGGTGACGGTGTGCGGTCCGCCGACGCTGATTCCCCGCGGGATCGAGGCGCTCGGCTGCAGTGTCGCCTACTCTCTCGACGAGCTCGGCGAGGCCGATGTCGTGTACGCGCTCCGAATGCAGCACGAGCGTATGGGCGAGAGCTTCGTGCCGTCGATCCGTGAGTACGCGGCCCATTACCAGATCGACGCGCGCCGCCTCTCGCCGCGCCAGCTTCTCATGCACCCCGGTCCCGTCAACCGCGGCGTCGAGCTGGCGCCGGAGGTGATCGATTCGCCCTACTCGCTGATCACCGAGCAGGTCGAGAGCGGCCTCGTCGTCCGGATGGCGATCCTCTACGAGCTGCTCGCCGGCGCCGACCGTCCGGGGGGCGCGCGACGCCGGCCGGGGGAGGTTCCCGAGCCGTCCTCGATCGGAGAGCCGGCGTGAGCGCGTCGAGCGCGATTTCCTCCCTCAGCTGGCGGCGAAACTCGGGGGCGGATCTGATCGTCCGCGGGGCGCGATCCCTCGATCCGCGGGCCGGGATCGACGGCGCTCGTGACATCGTCATCCGCCGAGGGGAGATCGTCGAGTTGGCCGAGCCGGGGACCGCCGAGGCCGAAGGGGTCGAGTCGATCGACGCGCAGGGACTGCTCGCGCTCCCAGCGTTCTTCGACCCCCACGTCCATCTGCGCGTGCCGGGGCAGGAGCACAAGGAGGACCTGGAGACCGGAACGCGGGCCGCCGCCGCAGGCGGCTACTGCGGCGTGCTCGCGATGCCGAACACCGACCCGCCCGTCGACGGGGCGGAGGCGGTACACGCCCTGCGGCGGCGCGCCGAGCGCGAGGCCTCGGTGCCGGTCGGCTTCCTCGCCGCGATCACCCGGGCGATGGACGGGAAGGAGCTGACCGAGATGGCCGAGATTCGCGCCGCCGGGGCGGTCGGGTTCACCGACGACGGCTGGGCCGTCCCCAGCGCTCGCGTCCTGCGTCGCGCGCTCCAGTACCAGCGGCTCGTCGGCGGCGTCTTCGCGCTGCACGAGGAGGACCATGACCTCTCGGGGGACGGTGTCATGCACGAGGGGCCGGTGTCGGCGGTCGTCGGGCTCGCGGGCATCCCCTCGGTCTCGGAGTCGACGGCGATCGCCCGCGACGCCGCGCTGGCCGCGTACGAAGACGCCCGGATCCACGTCCTGCACCTGTCCGCGCGCGAGTCGGTCGATGCCGTCCGGCAGGCGAAGGAGGCGGGAGTGCGCATCACCGCCGAGGCCACCCCGCATCACCTCACGCTCACCGACGAAGAGGTGAGGAGCCTCGACGCCCGCTTCAAGATGAACCCGCCGCTTCGCTCCGAGGAGGACCGCCTCGCGCTGATCGAAGGGCTCCGCTCGGGCGTCATCGACTGCGTCGCCACCGATCACGCGCCGCACGCCCCCGAGGAGAAGGAGGTGCCCTTCGAGGAGGCGGCGATGGGCGTCACCGGCCTCGAGACGGCGTTCTCGGTGCTCTACACGGAGCTCGTCGTGCCGGGCGTGATCGACCTCGAGCTGCTGGTCGAGCGCATGACCGCCGGGGCTGCGGCGTTCGACTTCGACGTCCCGAGCCTCGAGGTGGGCAGCGAGGCTAACGTCGTCCTGATCGACCCCGCGGCCGAGTGGGAGGCCGGAGCGGATGGATGGGAGAGCCGCGCCTGGAACTCGTGCTTCGCCGGGCGCCGGCTCAAGGGTCGCGTGCTGATGACGGTGGCCGCGGGGCAGGTCGCGTACCGCCAGCGCAGCTTCGCTATGGGGGTGGCAGCGTGAGCGCGAGGCTCAAATCAGGATCCCGCCCTGGGGCGGGGAATTTGATGTTGGGCCGAGCGCGAACTGAGGTGATGAGATGAGCGCGGGGGCAGAGGTCGGTCACGCCGAGGTCGCGCGCAACCTCTCCGCCTCGAAGCTCGATCCCTCGCGCGCGGCGCTCGTCGTGATCGACATCCAGGAGGCGTTCCGCAAGGCCATCCCGGTGTTCGACGACGTCGCCGTCGCAGCGGGAGTGCTCGTGGAGGGAGCCAAAGCGGTCGGGATCCCGGTCGTCGCGACCGAGCAGTACCCGAAGGGCCTCGGTGGGACGGTCCCCGAGGTCGCCGACCACCTCCCCGACAAGACCCACCCGATCGAGAAGGTCGTGTTCTCGGCGGCCGAGGCAGACGGTTTCGATCTCGGCGGCGCCGACCAGGCGCTCGTGTGCGGGATCGAGACCCACGTGTGCGTGAACCAGACGGTCATCGACCTGCTCGCGGGCGGCGTCGACGTCCACGTCGCCGAGGACGCGGTGGCCTCGCGCTCGAAGCAGAACTGGCGGCTCGGGCTCGAGAAGGTCGAACGCGCCGGTGCGACGCTGACCTCGGTCGAGACCGCGCTTTTCGAGCTCGTGGGCCGCGCCGGCACCGACGAGTTCAAGCAGGTGCAGAACCTAATCCTCGATTGGGCGCCGTGAGCGGCTTCGTTCTGCTCGAGGACGGCACGCGGTTCGACGGCGAGCTGGTCGGGGCCCCGGAGTCGATCACGGGCGAGGTCGTCTTCAACACGTCCATGACCGGGTACCAGGAGGCCGTCACCGACCCCTCGTACACCGGCCAGCTGATCACGTTCACCTACCCGCTGATCGGCAACTACGGGGTCTCGGGCGAAGCGATGGAGTCCGAGCGCGTTCAGGCGCGCGGGGTGATCATGCGCGAGGCGAAGAACCCGGACGACGCGGCCAACGCCGAGGGGGGTTGGCTCGACTGGCTGCGCGACTGCGGCGTTCCGGCGATCAGCGGCGTCGACACACGCGCCCTCGTTCGCCACATCCGCGACCGGGGAGCGATGCGCGGCGGGATCTTCTCGGCCGAGGAGGCAGAGGTCGATGCCCGCGAGCGGGTCGAGGCCGAGCCGGCAATGCTGGGGGCGGACCTCGCGCGCGAGGTGACGCCGGGGGAGCCGATCGAGCTGTCCGGCGACGGCCCCCACGTCGTGGGCATCGACACCGGGATCAAGCACAGCATCATTCGACAATTTCGCGAGCGAAATTGCCGGTTGACGCTGCTCCCATGCACGGCGGGGCCCGAAGCGGTGCTCGAGAGGCACCCCGACCTCGTCTTCCTCGCGAACGGGCCGGGCGATCCCGGGGCCCTGGACTACGTCGTCGACAACGTCCGCGAGTTGGTCGGCAAGGCTCCCGTTATCGGGATCTGCCTCGGCCACCAGCTGCTCTGCCGGGCGGTTGGCCTCGACACCTTCAAGCTCCCCTTCGGCCACCGCGGCGCCAATCACCCGGTCAAGAACCTGGAGAACGGGCGGATCGAGATCACCTCCCAGAACCACGGGTTCGCGGTCCGCGGACCGGGCGGCGAGCCCCGGATCGACGGCGACGAGCCGGTGCGGTGGGAGACGGACTTCGGCGTCGCCGAGCTATCCCACCTGAATCTCTACGACCGCACCGTCGAGGGACTGGTGCTGCGCGACGTGCCCGGGGCGACGGTGCAGTACCACCCCGAGGCCGGCCCCGGGCCCCACGACGCCAGGTATCTGTTCGACCGCTTCCTGGAGCTCGCGGCGGAGTCGCCGGATGCCTAGGCGCGACGACATCAACAAGATCCTGCTGATCGGGTCGGGCCCGATCGTGATCGGGCAAGCGGCGGAGTTCGACTACTCGGGCGTCCAGGCCTGCAAAGTGCTGCTCGACGACGGCTACGAGGTCGTGCTCGCGAACTCGAACCCCGCGACGATCATGACCGACCCCGAGTTCGCGCACCGGACCTACGTCGAGCCGCTGCTGCCCGCGACCGTGGCGCGGATCGTCGAGCGCGAGCGCCCCGACGCGCTGCTGCCGACGCTCGGAGGCCAGACGGCGCTCAACCTCGCCAAGGCGCTTCACGACGACGGCACGCTCGAGCGGTTCGGCGTCGAGCTGATCGGCGCCGACTACGAGGCGATTCACCGCGCCGAGGACCGCGAGGCGTTCCGGACGACGATCGAGGGCGCGGGGCTCCGCGTCCCGTGGTCGGAGATCATCACCGGTGTCGTCGAGGCAGAGCGGGGCCTCGCCGAGAGCCGGATCAAGCTGCCCGCGATCGTGCGGCCAGCGTTCACGCTCGGCGGTCACGGAGGCGGCGTGGGGCGGACCGAGACCGAGCTGCGGCAGGTGGTTTCCGAGGGTCTCGCGGCGAGCCCCATCAATCAGGTGCTGGTCGAGGAGTCGGTCCTCGGCTGGGGCGAGTTCGAGCTCGAGGTGATGCGCGACCGCAACGACAACGTCGTCGTGATCTGCTCGATCGAGAACGTCGACCCGATGGGCGTCCACACCGGCGACAGCGTCACCGTCGCTCCGGCTCAGACCCTTACCGACCGTCTGTACCAGGAGCTCCGCGACCAGGCGCTGCGGGTGATCCGCGCGGTCGGGGTCGAGACCGGTGGGTCCAACATCCAGTTCGCGGTCGACCCGCGGAGCGGCGACGTCGTGGTGATCGAGATGAACCCGCGCGTGTCGCGCAGCTCGGCGCTTGCGTCGAAGGCCACCGGCTTCCCGATCGCCAAGATCGCAGCCAAGCTCGCGGTCGGCTACGCGCTGGAGGAGATCCCGAACGACATCACCCAGGCGACCCCGGCGTCGTTCGAGCCGACGATCGACTACGTCGTCACCAAGGTGCCTCGGTTCGCGTTCGAGAAGTTCCCCGGCGCCGAGGGGCGGCTCTCGACCCACATGAAGTCGGTTGGCGAGGCGATGGCGATCGGGCGCACGTTCCGCGAGTCGTTCGCCAAGGCGATGCGCTCTCGCGAGCTCGACGCGTCGGCCGACATTCCTGACAGGGTGGCGGAGATCCTCGATCGGCTCGAGACGCCGTCACCGGACCGCTACGACCTCCTGCTCGAGGCGTTCCGGCGCGGCGCCCGGATCGAGGAGGTGGGGGAGCGGACCTCGATCGACCCGTGGTTCCTGCGCGAGCTCGAGGTGCTCGCAAACGAGGGCGACGGGACCGCCGAGCTGGCCCGCACCTACCGCGCCGTCGACACCTGCGCGGCCGAGTTCGAGGCGCGGACGCCGTATTACTACAGCGCGCACGAGCGCCGCGGCCGCGATGGGACGACTGGCGAGGTGCGGAGGGGAGATCGGCCGTCCGTGGTGATCTTGGGCTCGGGCCCCAACCGGATCGGTCAGGGGATCGAGTTCGACTACTGCTGCGTCCACGCGGCGATGACCGTGCGCGAGTCGGGGCGCGACGCGGTGATGATCAACTGCAATCCGGAGACGGTTTCGACCGACTACGACACCTCCGACCGCCTCTACTTCGAGCCGCTAACGGCCGAGGACGTGCTCGCAGTGATCGAGGTCGAGCGGCCCGAGGGGGTGATCGTCCAGTTCGGCGGCCAGACGCCGCTGCGCCTAGCCCGCGCGCTCGAGCAGGAGGGGGTGCCCCTGCTCGGGACGCGGGTCGACGCGATCGATCTCGCCGAGGATCGCGGCCGCTTCGCGGCGCTGCTGAACCGGCTCGGGATCGCCCACCCGCCGTACGCCACGGCGCTGTCCGCCGAGGAGGCCGCAGTGATGTCGGAGCGCGTCGGGTTCCCGCTGCTCGTGCGGCCCTCGTACGTGCTCGGCGGCCGGGCGATGGAAATCTGCTACTCCCCCGAGGGCCTCACCGCCTACCTCGAGGCGAACGTGAAGGCCGACCAGGAGCACCCGCTGCTCCTCGACCGCTTCCTCGAGAACGCGATCGAGGTCGACGTCGATGCGCTCGCCGACGGCGAGGAGGTCGCGGTAGCGGGGGTCATGCAGCACGTCGAGGAGGCCGGGGTGCACTCCGGCGACTCCGCGTGCGTGATCCCGCCGATGAGCCTTGGCGAGGAGATGCTCGAGGAGATCCACGAGACGACCCGCCGCATCGCGCTGGAGCTGGATGTCGTCGGCCTGATCAACATCCAGTATGCGGTCACGGGAGGCGACCTCTACGTGCTCGAGGCCAACCCGCGCGCGTCTCGGACGGTGCCGTTCGTCAGCAAGGCGATCGGCGCGCCGCTCGCGAAGATCGCGTGCAGGCTGATGCTCGGCGAGCGCCTCGCCGACCAGGAGCTTTCGGAGCCGCCCGCCGAGCAGGTGAGCGTCAAGGAGGCGGTGATGCCGTTCGCGCGCTTCGCGGGCGTCGACTCCGTGCTCGGGCCGGAGATGAAGAGCACCGGCGAGGTGATGGGGATCGCCGATGACTTTCCGACCGCCTTCGGCAAGGCCCAGAGCGCCGCGGGTGTGGGGCTCCCGCACAACGGCACCGTCTTCATCACCGTCACCGACACCGACAAGCCGGCCGCGACACAGCTCGCCGCGAGGTTCCACGACCTCGGCTTCCGGATAATCGCGACGGCGGGAACTGCCCAGGCGATCTCGCGGATGGGAGTTCCGGTGACGACGATCAACAAGCTCGCCGAGGGCTCGCCCCACGTCGTCGACTACATCACCCGCGGCGAGGTCGACCTCGTGATCAACACGCCGACCGGCAGCGGCGCGCGCAGCGACGGCTACGAGATCCGCAGCTCCGCAGTGCGTCACGGAATCCCGTGCCTGACGACGATGACGGGCGCGTCGGCGGCAGCCCGCGCGATCTTCGCGAACCGAGGCGGCGAGGTCGAGGTGCGCTCGCTGCAGGAGATGCATCGGCGGACCGCGGACACAAGACCGCAGACACCGGTCGGCCGGGCGGACGGATCGTGACTCCCCGAGCGGCCGCGACCGCTGGAGCCAGGACGGCGGACGATGGACGCGTGCTGGCGCCGATCGGGCGCCGGGTCGTCGAGGTGGCGGACAACCGAGCGTCGGGCGCCTACCGCATCTTCACCGCTGTCGACCGCGATGGCCCCGAGCCGCGCGCGGGCCAGTTCTACATGCTCGCCGCGGGCGAGCACTGGGGCTCGCGCGACGGACGCCCGTTCCTGCCCCGCGCGTTCTCCGTCGCGCAGGCGAGAGCGGGCGACGCCGGCGTCACGCTCGAGTTCCTCGTCGAGGGCGTCGGGCCGGGGACCGAGCGCCTCGCGATGCTCGAGGCCGGCGATGGCCTCTGGATCGTGGGCCCGCTCGGCCGCCCCTTCTCGACGCCGGCCGAGCTCGGCGGCGAGGTCGCCGGGGCGATCCTCGTCGGCGGCGGGATCGGGATCGCGCCGCTCGCGATCTGGCGCTCCCAGCTCACGCGCAAGGGAGTCCCGACGCGGGTGCTGCTCGGATTCCGCGACAGGGCGCATTCCGGAGGGCTGGATCTCTTCGACTGTTCCGAGCTGCGGCTCGCGAGCGAGGACGGGCACGCCGGCCACCGCGGCCTCGTCACCGACCTGCTCTCGGTGCTGCTCGAGGGCGGAGACGCGGCGAGTGCCGCGGTTTACGCGTGCGGCCCGCCCGCCATGCTCGAGGCGGTGCGGGCGATGAGCGCCGAGCGCGGGGTGGCGACCCAGCTCGCGATGGAGGCGCCGATGGCATGCGGGTTCGGTGCCTGCATGGGGTGCGCGGTGCCGCTCGCCGAGGGCGGCTACATGCGCTTGTGCGTCGATGGGCCCGTCGTCGAAGCGAGCAAAATCGAGACCGCGCTCGTCCCCGGGTCGGGCCATTGACGGACATGAGCGTCGAGATCGCCGGTCTGCGCCTGGAGCATCCTGTGCTCAACGGCTCGGGCACGTTCGACGCGATCACCGCGCGGCGCGCGTTCGGGCCGGAGCTGCAGGATCGGTTTCCGTTCGCGGCCTTCGTCTCGAAGACGATCACGCCGCGCGCACGGGAGGGCAATCTGCCACCGCGGCTGTTCGAGACCCCCACGGGGATGATCAACTCGATCGGCCTCCCGAACAAGGGCCTCGAGGGCTTCATCGCGTCGGACCTGCCGGCGCTCGCGGAGCTGTCGGTGCCGCTGATCGTCTCGGTGATGGGGAAAAGCCACGCGGAGTTCACCCACCTCGTAGAGGGCGTCGCACCGCGGGATGAGGTCGCCGGGCTGGAGCTGAACGTGTCGTGCCCCAATGTCGAGTCGGGCCTGATCGTGGGGGAGGTGCCGGAGGAGACGCTGACCCTGATGCGCGCCGTCCGCGACCTGACCGACAAGCCGCTGATCGTGAAGCTGACGCCCAACGTCGCCGACCCGGCCGCCGTGGCGCGCGCGGCCGAGCAGGGAGAAGCCGATGCCGTGTCGCTGATCAACACGCTCAAGGCGACAGCCGCGGATCCCGCCTCACTGCGTCCATGGCTGGGCGCCGGGAGGGGCGGGCTCTCGGGTCCCGCCGTAAGGGCGATAGCGCTGGAGCAGGTGCGTTCCGTCACGGAGTCGGTCGATCTGCCGGTGATCGGGATGGGGGGGATCGAGAGCGGTGTCGACGCGCTCGAGTTCATCGCAGCCGGCGCGAGCGCCGTGGCGGTCGGGACGGCGAGCTTCCGGGATCCCCTGGCCGGCGAGCGGATCCGGCTTGAGCTCGCCGACGAGCTTCAGCGCGCCGGGTTCTCCGGTCTGGGAGAGATCCGCGGCCGGATGGTCGCGTCGACCTCAGGTTGAGGTCGACGCGAATTCCTCCGAAAAACCGGGCAATCCCCTTGCGCGGAATTTCCTCGCGGATATACTCGCGCACCGCTGATGGCCGGCCCCTCCGTCCAAACGCCCGCGACCGCCGTTCCAGAAAGGACACACGAACAGCGGCTGCGGGCCCTCCGGAGGGCCAACGAGATCCGGACCAGGCGGGCTCAACTCAAGCGGGACTTGAAGGCTGGGAAGGCGAAGATCGAGACCCTGCTGCTCGACCCGCCAGAGTACGTGTTGTCGGCGAAGGCGTTCGACATGATCCTGGCCGTACCGAAGTACGGTCGCGTCAAGGCGAATCGCATCCTGGGCCAGTGCCGGATCTCGCCGAGCAAGACGATCGGCGGGCTCTCGGAGCGCCAGCGCGCCGAGCTCGTGGGCCAGCTTCGCCGCTAGGAGGGCGTCGAGCCATTCCGCTGGCGTTCGGGGGAGGATTGTCCACCCCAGACGCTTAGCTACACCGGATGGCGAAGGTCTTCGTGATCACCGGGCCGAGCGGGGTCGGGAAGGGGACGCTGATCTCGAAGCTTCTGGATCGCGTTCCGGAGCTCGAGCTGTCGGTGTCGGCGACCACCCGCGCGCCGCGCGACGGGGAGGTCGACGGGCGCGACTACCACTTCCTCGACCCGGCCGAGTTCGACCGTCTCGTCGAACAGGGCGCGTTCCTCGAGCACGCGACCTACAGCGGCAACCGTTATGGAACGCTGCGCTCCGAGGTGCAAAAACGCCTGCAAAACGGGAAATCGGTGGTGCTCGAGATCGAGCTCCAGGGCGCCCGTCAGGTGCGGGACGCGATGCCCGAGTCGGTGCCGGTGTTCGTCAAGCCGCCGCACCCGGACGACCTGCGGCGGCGCCTCGAGGAGCGCGGAACGGATGACGCAGCGGCGATAGACAGGCGCTTGCGAACCGCCGAGGAGGAGCTCGCCGCCGAGGGCGAGTTCCGGTACGTGGTTACCAACGACGACGTCGACGCGGCCGTCGGCGAGCTGGAGCGAATCGTCCGCGACGAGCTGGCCGCGGAGTGAGCCGCGCCGGTTAGTCGGGGGCCCGGAAGTGCGCCTCCGCCTTGTAGAATCGCCCCGGTGATCAAGCCCAGGGTCGACACTCTGCTGGACCAGACCGACTCGCACTACGCCGCGGTGGTCGTCGTCGCGAAGCGCGCGCGCCAGCTCAACAGCTACTACCGCGCGCTCGGCGAGGGCACCTACGAGGAGTACACGCCGCCGATGGTCGAGACCGAGACCGGGAACTACCTCACGATCGCGCTCGAAGAGCTGGCCCAGGGCAAGATCAAGTACGAGTACCGCTCGTAGTCTCATGGCAAGGATCCTGCTCGGCGTAAGCGGCGGCATCGCCGCCTACAAGGCGCTGGAGTTGGCCCGGCTCGCGACGCGCGAGGGACACGGGGTGAGGGTCGTGATGACGCCGACCGCGACGCGGTTCGTCGGCGCCGCCTCGTTCGAGGGGATAGTCGGAGCGCCGGTGCTCGTCGACGAGTTCGAGCGCGATCCGGTGCGTGGCGCGTTCCCCGGCGATGCGCCACCGCCCCACGATCCAATCGGCCATCTCGAGGTGGCGGCGAACGCGGACGCCTTCATTGTCGCGCCGGCGTCGGCGAACACGATCGCGAAGCTCGCCGCCGGGATCGCCGACTCCATTCTCACCACTGCCTTTCTCGCCTGCACCGCTCCGCGAGCGGTCGCCCCGGCGATGAACGACCGCATGTACGAGGACGCGGCGACGCAGGACAACCTCCGTGTGCTGCGAAAGCGCGGCGTCGTGGTGATCGATCCCGAGTCGGGACCTCTCGCCTCGCGCGGCGAGCACGGCACGGGCCGGCTCCCCGACCCCGAGCGGTTGCTGGCCGAGCTCGAGACGATGCTTCCGGGCGAGCCCGGGCCGTGGGATGGGATGAAGGTTCTCGTGACGGCCGGCGGGACCCGTGAGCCGATCGACGAAGTGCGTTACGTGGGGAACCGCTCGAGCGGCCGGATGGGGTTCGCGCTCGCCGAGAGCGCCGCGCGGCGAGGCGCAGAGGTCACGCTGATCGCGGCCAACGTCACGCTGCCCGACCCGCGCGGGGTCCGCCGGATCGACGTCGAGACGGCAGCCGGGCTTGCCGACGCCGTGCACGCCGAGCTCGAGGACACCCATCTGCTGCTGATGGCCGCGGCGGTGGCCGACTTCCGGCCCGCACGGGCCGAGGCAGGGAAGATCGCGCGCGAGGACCACGGCCCGCTCGACCTTCGGCTCGAGCCCACGGACGACATCCTCGCGTCGGTCGCGAAAGGCCGCCGATCCGACCAGACCGTGGTCGCGTTCGCGGCCGAGCACGGCGGGGACGCCGTCGCGAGGGCGCGGGAGAAGCTTCACCGCAAGGGAGTCGACGCGATCGTCGTCAACGACGTCTCCCGGCACGAGATCGGCTTCGACAGCGAGCTCAACGAAGTCGTCGTCGTCGACGCGGAGCGTGAGCATCTCGTCCCGCTCAGCCCCAAGGATGAAGTCGCGGACGCGATCCTCGATCGGGTCCAGGAAATCAGTACGGCGACCAGCGGGGGGAGCCGCGCCGCAGGCGCGGCGAGGGGGGCGAAGCCCCCCGTGCCTCGCGGTCCGGAGCTTCGCTCCCGACGCTCGACGCCAAAATAACTGCGCCTACACTTGAGAGCGTGGGTGGTGACGAAGGCCAGGCGCACGGCGGCGAGGACTCGGTGTACTCCCTCTACCGCCGGGGGATGTCGCTGCTCGAGCACGGAGACTTCGCCCAGGCGGCCGTGCCGCTGAGCAAGGCGGCGCGACTCGATCCCGAGAAGACCTCGATCCGGGAGGCTCTGGGCCGTGCGTACTTCCGCACGCGCCGGTACGCCGAGGCCGCGAAGGAGTTCGAGGCCGTGGTGGAGCGCTACCCCGTCAACGACTTCGCGCACTTCTGCCTCGGTCGCGCGCTGGAGAAGAGCGGCCGCGAGGACGGCGCCCGCCGCCACCTCGCGATCGCGGCCAACCTGCGCCCGGAGCGCTCGGACTACCGCCTCTACCGCGAGCGACTCGCGTCCCGCCGCTAACCCCGACCTGTCGCAAACCGCGCGATGTGCTCGCACATCGCGCGCATTATGTTTCGTCGATGCGGGCGCTCGTGCAGCGCGTCGGGCGAGCCTCCGTCTCGGTCGATGGGGACGAGGTGGCGGCGATCGGCCCCGGGCTGCTCGTGTTGCTCGGCGTGGGGGAGGGGGACGGAGAGACCGAGGTCGACCGGCTGGCCGACAAGGTTCGGGCGCTCAGGATCTTCGACGACGCCGACGGGCGCATGAACGAGCCTCTCGGCGAGCGCGAGGTGCTGTGCGTGAGCCAGTTCACGCTCTACGCCGACACCCGCAAGGGCAACCGGCCGAGCTTCGTCGGCGCCGCGCAGCCCGACATCGCGGAGGCGCTCTACGAGCGCTTCTGCGAGCGGCTCGACGCGAGTCGCGGCGTCTTCGGCGCCAGGATGGCGGTCGAGCTGGTCAACGACGGGCCCCTGACGCTGCTGCTAGAGACGTGAAGCAGCAGCGTCAGCGTTGATGCTCGAGACGTGAAGCGCACGCTGCGGATGCTGTCGCTGTTGACGTCCTCGCGCATGAATTCTCGGGGCTATACTCCGACGTCCTAGTCAGTACCCGAACCCTGATCCAGGTGGGCCCGGGCCCGCCTTTTTTTGGGTCATCACAGAGGAGATGGAGGACCTGCAAGCGAAGATCGAGGCAACGCTTTCCGCCCGCGAGCCGGAGGTCGAGTTGATCGCACTCGAGCGGCCGGCGGGCAGCGCGTTGCGCCTGTTCATCGACCATCCTGCGGGCGTCGACCTCGGGATGTGCGAGCGGGTCACGGGCCACCTCCGCGATCTGCTTCAGACCTACTCGCTCGAAGTCTCCTCGCCGGGCCTCGATCGTCCGTTGACCAAGCCGGAGCACTACCGGCGCTTCGTCGGACAGCGCGTCAAGGTGCAGACCCGCGACGCGATCGAGGGCAGGCGGAACTTCACCGGCACGCTGACGGCGGCCGACAAGCAAAGTGTTTCCGTCGATCCCGGCGGCGGCGCGGTCGAGATTCCGCTCGACCGGGTGCGTCGCTCGAATCTCGTCCCCGAGCCCCCGGAGGTACCTTCATGACCAGGGAGATCGTCGAGGCGGTCAGAACACTTGAGCAGGAAAAGGGCATCGCGTCCGACACGCTGATGTCGGCGCTCGAGGACGCGCTCCTGTCCGCGTACAAGAAGACTCCCGGGGCGGCGAAGTACGCGCGGGTCGACCTCGACCGCGACACCGCCGACTTCCGCGTGTTCGAGCTCATCCTTCCCCCGGAGCTCGAGGAGCAGCTCGTCCAGGAGGCGATCGAGGAGGAGCGCGAGATCGACCCCGAAACGGGTGAGCTCCGCGAGCCGGAGGAGCCGGAGCTCGACCCCGAGCGCCTGCGTCCGTACGAGGACCAGATCACGAGTCGCGACGTGACCCCCGACGACTTCGGGCGGATCGCCGCCCAGACAGCGAAGCAGGTGATCCTTCAGCGGATCCGCGAGGCCGAGCGGGCGATGATGTTCGAGGAGTACCAGGACCGGGTCGGCGAGCTGGTGACCGGGTTGATCCAGCAGTCCGACAGCCGCTACACGCTGGTCCAGCTCCGCGAGCGCGTCGAGGCGCTGCTGCCGAAGTCGGAGCAGGTCTGGAACGAGCGCTACGACCACGGGGCGCGGGTCAAGGCCGTGATCACCGACGTCTCCGGCGAGGGCAAAGGGCCGACGATCGTCGTCTCCCGGCGCAGCCCGGAGCTGATTCGCAAGCTGTTCGAGCTCGAGGTCCCGGAGATCGCGGACCGGTTGGTCGAGATCGTCAACGTCGCTCGTGAGCCCGGATACCGCTCCAAGATCGCCGTGATCTCGCACGCGGACGGCGTCGATCCGGTCGGCGCCTGCGTGGGCCCGCGCGGGTCGCGAGTTCGCATGGTCGTCTCCGAGCTGCGCGGCGAGAAGATCGACATCATCCCCTTCAACGAGGAGCCGGCCCGGTTCGTCGCAAAGGCCCTGTCGCCTGCTCGGGTACGCGAGGTCATCGTCGATGACGAGACCAAGGAGGCGACGGTGATCGTCCCCGACGATCAGCTCTCGCTCGGAATCGGTCGCGACGGCCAGAACGCGCGGCTCGCCGCGAAGCTGACCGGCTGGAAGGTGGACATCAAGTCGGAGACCGAGTTCAGCCAGGTCGAGCAGGACCTCGAATTCGAAAGCGGCGAGGAGGCGGACGGGCGCTGTGCGGCGGTTCTGTCCAACGGACGCCGTTGCCCGAATGCCGCGCTCTCGGGCTCCCGCTACTGCGGGCTGCCCCAACACCAGGCGCTGGCCCACTTCGACACCAACTCGGTCACCGTGCTCGCGCCGCTCTCGGACGAGGAGGTCGCGAAGCTCGCGGATCCCGACGCGGACGAGGGGGAGATCGCGCCGCTGATCGAGCGCGCCGAGTCGCAGTTTGCGGAGGAGCAGGAGGGCGAGGCGGAAGAGGCTGCGGCTGAGGAGGAGCAGGCCGAGGCCGAGGAAGAAGCTGAGACCGAGGTTGAGGCGGAGGCCGAGGTTGAGGAGGCCGAGGAAGAAGAGGTTGAGGAGGAAGAGGCCGAGGAAGCCGAGGAGGCCGAAGAGGCCGAGACCGCGAGCGAGGCGGACGCTTCCGAAGAGGCGGACGCCGCGGAGACGATCGCGAACGCCGAGGCGACACCCGAGGAGCCCGAGCCTGCGGCTGCGTCCGAGAAGGAGGCCGAGTAGCACCGAGTGGCCAAGAAGCGCGTCCATGAAATCGCCAAGCAGCAGGGGCTCACCAGCAAGGAGGTCCTGGCTGCGCTGAACGCCGCCGGCATCGAGGCGACGGCGGCTGCCTCGAGCGTCGAGGAGGAGATAGCCCTCAAGGCGCTGAACGCCGGCAAGGCCTCCGGGGATGGAAAGGGGCCCGAGGCGGAGAACTCGGCGAGCTCGAGCAAGACCGAGGGCGACGCCGGAAAGACGAGCTCACCGAAGCCAGCCCGCCGCGAGCGCCGGGTTAGGGCCGAAGGTGGCCGCCCGGCCGCGCGGCCGGGGGGCGGCAAACGGCGCCGCGTCGTGATCGACTCGCAGGCCTCACGGCGGGAGCGCGCCCCTCAGGCACCGCCGCGACGTCCGCCGCGCAGGCGTGGTGGCCGGCGTCGACGTCCGCTCCTCGAAGAGCCGCCGGCGAAGCCCGAGCCCGAAGCCGAGCCCGAGCCGACGAAGGTCAACTCGGGCGCGACCGTACAACAGGTCGCCGAGACGCTCGACCTCGGAAGCGCCGAGCTGATCAAGAAGCTGATGGAGCGCGGAGAGATGGCGACGCTGACCCAGACGCTCCCCGACGACACGATCAAGATGCTCGCGGATGCCTTCGACCGCAAGGTCGAGATCGTTTCCGCCGCGGAGGAGGAGGTCGCGGAGCCCGAGTACGAGGACTCCGAGGAGGATCTCGAGGAGCGCCCGCCCGTGGTCACGGTGATGGGACACGTCGACCACGGGAAGACGTCGCTGCTCGACGCGATCCGCGAGACCGAAGTGGTGGCCGGCGAGGCGGGTGGGATCACGCAGCACATCGGCGCCTACCAGGTGCACCAGGACGAAAAGCCGATCACCTTCATCGACACGCCGGGGCACGAGGCGTTCACCGCGATGCGGGCTCGCGGCGCCCAGGTGACCGACCTGGCCGTGATCGTCGTCGCCGCCGACGACGGCGTGATGCCGCAGACGCTGGAGGCGATCGACCACGCGCGAGCGGCGGGCGTCCCGATCATGGTCGCGGTCAACAAGGTCGACAAGCAGAACGCCCAGCCCGACAAGGTCCGCACCGAGCTGGCGGGGCACGACCTCAATCCCGAGGAATGGGGTGGGGACACCGTCTACGCCGACGTCTCGGCCAAGACCAACGAAGGCCTCGACAACCTGCTTCAGATGATCGTCCTGGTCTCGGAGCTCGAGGAGCTGAAGGCCAACTCCGACGCGCCCGCGTCGGGGACGATCGTCGAGTCGCAGCTCGACCAGGGCCGCGGACCCGTCGCCACGATCCTCGTCGAGCGGGGGACGCTGAAGGTTGGTGACGCGGTTGCCTCCGGACCGCAATGGGGCCGGGTTCGCGCGATGCACGACTTCACCGGCGCCCGCGTCGAGCAGGCCGGTCCCGGAATGCCGGTCGAGGTTCTGGGATTTCAGGGTGTGCCGGAGGCGGGCGAGCGCGTACACGTGGTCGAGAACGAGCGCCAGGCGCGTCACCTCGCCCAGGAGCGCGAGACGCGACTGAAGACCGAGGCGCTGGCGCGCCAGGAGGCCCGCAAGGTCACGCTCGAAGAGGTCTTCGCGAAGGCCCGCGAGGGCGAGATCAAGGAGCTCAACATCGTGCTCAAGGCCGACACGCGCGGTTCGCTCGAGGCGCTCCAGGACGAGATCGCGAAGCTCCCGCAGGACCAGGTGACGATCAACGTCATCCGCGCCGCCCCGGGCGGGATCAACGAGTCCGACGTGATGCTTGCCGCGGCCTCCGAGGCGGTCGTGATCGGGTTCAACGTCCGCCCCGGCGCGGAGGCCCGCCAGGCGGCCGACGCCGAGGGGATCGAGATCCGCACGTACTCGGTGATCTACAAGGTCACGGACGAGCTCAAGGCCGCGATGGAGGGCATGCTCGAGCCCGAGGAGGTCGAGGAGACGCTCGGCGAGGCCGAGGTCAAGCAGCTCTTCCGCTCCTCGCGCTGGGGCACGATCGCGGGATCCCAGGTCACCGAGGGCAGGGTGACCCGCAGCGCGAGGGTGCGCCTCATACGCGACGGGACGGTCGTGTGGACCGGGCGGATCGCCTCGCTGCGCCGCTTCAAGGACGACGTCGCCGAGGTCGAGGAGGGCCTCGAGTGCGGGATCGTCCTCGACGGCTACCAGGACGTCAAGGAGGGCGACGTCCTCGAAGCCTTCGAGACCCGGCAGGTCGAGAAGACGCTGGAGTAGCACGGGCGTCGTTGGGCGGGGCGGCGAAGCCCGCTCCGTGGGGCCAGCACACCTTCGGTGTGCGAATCAGAGTGCCGCCTGACGACGCCCGAATCGCTAACGGCAAGCCCCGATGAGGGGGCATCGCACGGCCCGCCCCGCGTTCCGTGCCGCTCCTCCCTTCACGCGAAAGCGACAGCCGAGCAGCCGTTGCGCGGTTTGGTGATACTGGCGTCGTGGCCGAGGTCGTGCGAACCTCGATTGGCCCGGACCCGCGTCTGCCGAAGCGGCGAACGCTCGACGAGCGGATGATGGTCCGCTGGCCCGGTGCATGGGCGGCGCTGTCACGGGCGGTGTATCGCCTCCCACCACGATCGCGCCTGCGGCGGGCGCTGCTGCGGCGCAGTGCGCTGTCAGGCTGGGGTGCGTGGGTGCGCGGAGATCTCGATTCGTGCCTCGTGCGCTTTTCACCTGACTGGCACTACGACGCACCACAGGAGTGGCTCATCGCCGGGATGCCCAGTGTCTACCGGGGCCACGCGGGGTTTCGCGAATGGTTCGCCGAGCTGCGCGAGGGCTGGGAAATCCTCGACCACACCCCGCTCGAGGTCGTCGACGCCGGCGACGTCGTCGCTTTCCTCTGCAAGATCAGGTTGCGCGCCCGTGCTAGCGGTATCGAGCTGGACTCAAGCCTCGGGCAGGTCTTCTGGGTCGAGGGAGGCTTGATCGTGCGTGAGCATGACTTCTCTGACTGGGACAAGGCGCTACGCGTGGTGGGCATCTCTGCGGAGGCAGCATCTACTGGTCGAGGAAGCCAGGTCGCCTCCGAGCGGTAACCCTTCGGCTGTTGCCCCGCGCGACGTGCGGTAGCGGCGACCGCGTCATCCTTATGACCGGCGGTCTGGACGACCGTCCCGCGAACGGACTCGACAGGGCCTAGCCTTGGACCCGTGACCGCGCTGTCCGTCAAACCCGGTGATCTCGACAGCTGGCGCGAGCTTTCCAGCGCCCAGCAGCCGGACTGGCCGGACCCCGCGCACGTTCGCGCCGTCGCGGTCGAGCTGGCAGAGCAGCCACCGCTGGTCTTCGCCGGCGAATGCGACCAGCTCAAGGAACGGCTGGCCGAAGTGGCCAGAGGCGAGGCGTTCGTCCTCCAGGGGGGTGACTGCGCGGAGACCTTCGCCGGCGCGACGGCGGACGATGTGCGCAACCGGCTCGAGACCCTGCTTCAGATGGCGGTTGTGCTCACGTACGCGGCGAGCGTCCCCGTGGTGAAGATCGGCCGGATGGCGGGGCAGTTCGCGAAACCCAGGTCGCGTCCCACGGAGACGCGGGACGGGGTCGAGCTTCCCGCCTACCGCGGCGAGGCCGTGAACGACCTCGACTTCACGCCGGAGGCGCGCCGCCCCGACCCCGCACGGCTGCTCCGCGCGTACCACAGCGCGGCGACCACCCTGAATCTCTGTCGGGCGTTCACGAATGGGGGCTACGCCGACCTGCACGAGGTGCACGCCTGGAACCAGGAATTCGTGGCGCATAGTGCGGCCGGCCGGCGATACGAGCAGCTCGCCGGCGAGATCGATCGCGCGCTCTCGTTCATGAAGGCGTGCGGTGCCGACGCGAAGGAGCTCCACGGGGTCGAGCTCTACTCCAGCCACGAGGGGCTCCTGCTGGAGTACGAGCGGGCGCTGACCCGCATCGACAGCCGCACCGGACTGCCGTACGACGTCTCCGCCCATCTAGTGTGGATCGGTGAGCGCACGAGGGACCCGAACGGCGCGCACGTGGCGTTCTTCCGCCATATCCGCAATCCGATCGCGGTGAAGCTCGGCCCCACGAGCTCACCCGACGACGCGCTCGAACTCATCGAGCGGCTCAACCCCGATCAGGAGCCCGGCCGGCTGACGTTCATCACCCGGCTGGGCGCCGGCAGGGTCCGGGACGTGCTGCCCCCGCTGGTCGAGAGGGTCACGGAGCTCGGCTCGCCGGTCGCATGGATCTGCGACCCCATGCACGGGAACACGTTCGAGGCGCCCAGCGGGCACAAGACCCGCCGCTTCGACCACGTTCTCGACGAGGTGGCCGGCTTCTTCGAGGTCCACCGGGCGCTCGGCACCCATCCGGGCGGCATCCACGTCGAGTTCACCGCCGACGACGTGACCGAATGCGTCGGCGGGGGCGACGAGATCGTCGAGGGCGACCTGGAACAGCGCTACGAGACCGCGTGTGACCCCCGGCTGAATCGAGGCCAGTCGCTCGACCTGGCATTCCTCGTCGCCGAGATGTACCGCGGCGCCTAAACGGGGCGTCAGCGCCGGATCTCGACGTGCTCGAGGAGAAGCGGTGACGTAACTGAATAGCTCTGGACTGCCGCATTAGGCTTGTCGCCAAGCCGCGGGCGGTGATCCCGCGCCAGCCAATCGATGAGGAGGAGCCCATGTACGCACGTGTCGTCAGATTCACTGACGTGACCGCTGAGAGGATCTCGGAGATCGTGGCCAGGGTCGAGGAGGACGAGGGACCTCCGCCCGGCGTCGACGCAAGCGGAGTCGAGCTGTTTATCGACGAAGCACAAGGAACGGCCATCTTCGTCGGGTACTTCGAGACGGAGCAGAAGATGCGCGACGCGAGCGCGGTCTTCGAGCAGATGGATCCTTCGGAGACGCCAGGCACGCGGGCATCCGTCGACCTCTGCGAGGTCAAGGTGCAACGCCCATTTTCCTGAGCTACGGCGGGCCGCCGCTCAGTATCGCGATCCGGCCGGCTCAGGCCCGCGCCCGCCACCAGATCACCCGATCCGGGTCCAGCCGCAACAGCGGTCCTCGCGGCGCCCGCTCCCGGTACGGCGGATAGCGGGCAGACAGCGCCTCCAGCACCCCGTCGTTTCCTTCGATGTCGACGATCGCGGTCTCGCCGATCGCCTGCACCCATGCCAGCCGGCTCCAGTCGTCGGAATAGCGGTCGACGGTGAGGGCGGATCGCGGACGCTCGCGGAGCCACCGCACCCGCGCGAGCTCGCTGCCCGGCACCCGCTTCGGCTTGTCGTCGATCGCGCTCCACAGCTTCCTTTCGACGACCGCGAACGTCACCGGGAGCACTCGCGGATGACCGGCGTCGTCGAGCAGCCCGAGGTGCCCCACCGGCTCCGACTCGAGCAGCTCACGGGCCCAATCGGGAAGCGTTTCTAGACTCTGCTCGGTGGGCACCACAGGTACCACCGTAGTCGGGATCGAGTGAAGGAGAATCGGATGGACGTCGGGATCGGCCTGCCCAACGCCGTGGAGGGAGTTGATCGTGCCGGGACGGTCGAGTGGGCGCGTCGCGCCGAGGAGGCCGGCTTCTCGTCGCTGGGGACGCTCGGCCGGATCGCGTTCCCGAACTACGAGGAGCTGATCTCGCTCGCCGCCGCCGCCGCGGTCACCGAGCGGGTTCGTCTGACCACCGACGTCCTATTGGCGCCGCTGCGCCGAAACACGGCCCTGCTCGCCAAGCAGGCCGCGACGCTCGACTCGCTTTCCGAGGGCCGACTCGTTCTCGGCCTCGCCGTCGGGGGTCGCGAGAACGACTACGAGGTCTCGGGCGTCGAGTTCCACGAGCGCGGCAGAGTCTTCGACCGCCAGCTCGAGGAGCTGGTCGAGATCTGGGAGGGTGATCGGGTGGGGCCACCGACTCACAGCGGCGGCCGTCCCAGGATGCTGATCGGCGGCGGTGTCGACGCGTCGCTGCGGCGAGCCGCGCGCCACGCCGATGGCTGGACGCAGGGCGGTGCAGGCCCCGATCCGTTTGTCCCAGCCGTGGCCAAGCTGAACGAGTACTGGCAGGCGGAGGGGCGCGAGGGCAACCCGTACACGATGGCGCTGTTCTACTTCGGGCTGGGCGAGGGAGCCGAGGAGCACGCCCGCGAGGACCTCGGCCACTACTACGCATGGCTCGGCGAGGAGCTCGCCAAAATGATCATCGAGAGCGCCGCCACGGATGCCGACACGGTCAAGTCATATCTCGCGGCGTTCGAGGAGGCGGGCGCCGACGAGGTGATCTGCTTTCCGGTCTCGACCGACCCGGGCCAGGTGGAGCTGTTGGCAGACGTCGCGCTGTAGCGAGGCGGGTTCGATCGTGGCATGACCCGCGCCGTCGAAGAGTCCAACCGCCGCATGCTGCGCGCCCGCGACGCGATGGACCGCGATTACGCGAAGCCGCTCGACATCAAGACGCTGGCCAGGATCGCGTACGTGTCCCACGCGCACTTCATCCGCACGTTCAGGGACACTTTCGGCGAGACGCCGCACCGGTACCTGCAGCGACGCCGCGTCGAGCGAGCGATGTTCCTCCTGCGCGAGACCGACCGCAGCGTGACCGAGATCTGCCTCGACGTCGGCTTCATGAGCCTCGGGACGTTCGGGCGGACCTTTCACGAGATCGTCGGGGAGTCGCCGACGGAGTACCGGGAGGCCGCGGCGGACCTGCGAGCTGTGCCGGCTTGCTTCGCCAAGGCGTGGACGAGACCGAGCAGTTTCGGAGAAGCGCGACGGCGGGCCGTGGGCTAGCTTCACCTACATGATCAAACAAATCACACACTCACAGGTATACGTCCTCGATCAGGACGAGGCGCTCGAGTTCTACGTCGGCAAGCTCGGCCTCGAGGTCAACACCGACGCCGATCTCGGCTTCATGCGCTGGCTCACGGTCAACGTCCCCGGCGATCCCGATCACCAGCTCCTGCTGGAGAAGCCCGGCCCGCCGGCTCACGACGAGGCGACAGCGGAAGAGATACGAGAGCTCGTCACGAAGGGCGCGATGGGGATGGCCGGGATCTTCACCGTCGATGACGTCCACAAGACCTACGAGGAGCTCGTCGCCAAGGGCGTCGAGTTCACCGAGGAGCCGACGGAGCGGTTCTACGGCACCGACTGCGGCCTGCGCGACCCGTTCGGCAACCCGCTTCGGATCGGGACTCCCAAGAAGGGGCCAATCGAGGTGCCCGATCCAGCGCAGCTCGCGGCCGAGAACTGGTCCTGAACAACGGCATCGCCGGAGAGCCCCGCGTTGGCGGGGCTCTCTTCGTTTGGCCGGACTCGGCTCGGTTGACAGGTGACCAAATAGTCACATATAATCGCAGTATGGACGAGGTGTTCAGAGCGCTTGCGGACCCGACGCGCCGGAGGCTGCTCGACGAGCTGTTCCGGCGGGACGGGCAGACGCTCCGCGCGCTCGAGCAAGACCTGCCGATGACGCGCTTCGGCGTCATGAAGCACCTCCGGGTGCTCGAGGAGGCGGGTCTCGTGACGACGCGGAAGCGCGGGCGCGAGAAGCTGCACTTCCTGAACCCCGTCCCGATCCGGCTCATCCACGACCGCTGGGTGAGCAAGTACGCCGAGCCCTGGGCCGCCGGGCTGAGCGGGCTCAAGAGACGATTGGAGGACACGACGATGGAGAAGTACAAAGAAGCGGGCCTGACCCTCGCCGAGGGCGATACCTCGGCCGTCTTCGAGATCTTCATCAAGACGACTCCGGAGCGGCTGTGGGAGGCGATCACCGATCCCGAGATGAGGGCGACGTACAGCTTCGGGGTGCAGACGCACTCGGAGTGGACGCCCGGTTCGAGCTACAAGTCATCGGTCCCCGGGGTCATCGAGATCGCCGAGGGCGAGAACCTCGAGGTCGACCCGCCGCGCCGGCTCGTGCAGAGCTTCACGGCCATGTGGAGCGACGAGGTGAAGAGCGAGGGGGCCTCGAGGGTCACCTGGGAGATCGAGCCGGTCGGCGATGACTCGTGCCGACTGACCGTCACTCACGACCAGCTCCGGGAGGGCGCCAACCCGGAGTTGTACGGGGGCTGGCCGCAGATCCTCTCAGGCCTCAAGACGCTGCTCGAGACCGGGGAGTCGCTCACGACCCCCGGCTCGCTGCGGTATTCGGGCGCGGCCGAATCGACCGCCTGAGAGCCCGACCGACCCGACCGACCCGATCGAGGCGCCGCCGCTCGCCGGCGGCGCCTCGACGAGGTCCTACTTCGGGCGGGCGCGCGACTTCGCTCGCTCTAACCTGGATCGTGTGAGGCAGGCATTCGGCCCACCACTCCGCGCGGCGGCGATCACCGCATTTCTCACCGGGCTCGTCCTGATGATCACGAATCCGCCGTCGCTCGCTGGCCTGGGAGGGATCGTGGCGCTGGTGGCCGGCGCAATCGCGGTCGTGCTCGTCACCGCCTGGGCAACGGTGGCGGCGATCGGCAAGGAGATGCCCGAGCCGGAGTTTCGGCGGTTGGTCGACCGCAGCGAGGTGCTCGCCGCGCTTCCGCCTCCCGACCGCCCGCCGAGCGAGTTCGATGAGCTCGTGATGGAGGCGCTCGACGACCTCCCGGAGGGGTTTCACGAAGTGCTCGAGCACACGCCGGTGGTCGTCTCGAGCCGCGGCCGCGAGCAACACGCATACGGTCAGTACGTCGGCGGCACGATCGCCCGCGACACCTTCCCCGACCGCATCGTCATCTACCAGGACACGCTGGAGCGCGACTTCGGCCACGATCCCGAGCTGCTTCGGGCGCAGGTCGAGCGCACCGTGCGCCACGAGCTGGCCCACCATCTGGGCTGGGACGAGCGCGGCGTGCGCGGCCTCGGGCTCTGACCAGCACCCGGCCCCGGTACCTTTCATTTGAGCTATTAGAGCTCCGGGACACGGCACTCGAGGAGGCTCGATGCACAACCCGCTGCGATCCGAGGCCGACGCGTTCCGGTTCGTAATGACGATCGGGGCTGGGGCGGCGGCGGTGATCGCGCTCAGCCTCCTGGCGGGGCCGGAGTTCGGGGTGGTGCTCGCCGCAGCCCTAGTGGGAGTGGGGATCGGGGCAGCGTGGCGAACCTCGCGCGGGAGCGAGCGCCTCAAGGCCGAGGTTGCGCGAGGCGACGGCTCGGTGCACCGCGTGCTCGTGGTCGCGAACGAGACCGTCGGCGGGCGCGCGCTGCTCGGCGAGATCGAGTACCGGTGCCGCGGGCGCGACAGTGAGGTGCTGGTTGTCACCCCGGCGCTCACATCGGCGGTCAAGCACTGGCTGTCGGATGTGGACGACGCGATCGACGCCGCGCGTGGGCGGCAGGCCGACTCGGTGCGCGCGATCGAGGCGCTCGGCATCCGCGCTCGCGGGGAGGTCGGCGACTCCGACCCCACCGTGGCAATCGAGGACGCACTGCGCAGCTTTCCAGCGGACGAGGTGATTATCTCCACCCACCCTCCGCGGCGCTCGCGGTGGCTCGAGCGCGGGGTGGTCGAACGCGCACGCGCCGAAGTCGACCTGCCAGTCACCCACGTCGTGGTCGATCTCGAGGCCGAGGCGGCGTCTTCGTTTGCTTCGGGACCGTCTACCTGATCCGAAAGACCGGGTGGTCGGGCGCAATGCGGCGGAGCTCTTCGTCGGTCGAGTCCGGTCCGACCCCGCCGAAGAAGGCGCCGACCTCCCATTTCCAGCGCTCGAGATACGCGCGCAGTATCGGCGGCTTGTCGTCGTCGGGGACCTCAGCGGCGGTGAAGTCCTCCGCGCGCCGACCGACGAACAGGCGGCCCTCGCCCCGCGCGCGCAGGTTGCGGACCCACTGGGTGTGGCCGCGCGCCGCGACCAGGTAGCGGGTGTCGTCCAGGGTCAGCGGGTTCACGGGTGTGCGGCGCGGCTCACCGGTCTTGCGCCCCCGCACCTCGAGGACTCGCGAACCGGCGACGCTGATACCGAGCCGGGTAAGCGCCGCGACAGCCGGATTGAACACGTGCGCGGTGAACCAGCCCGGGCGTTGAAAGCGCTGCTCGGCGATGCGGCGATTCTGGCAGAGGCGTGCCTTGGCCCGGGGCGGATAGACTGCCGCGCCGATGGACTTCAAGCTCGAGCTCGTTGCGGTTCCGGTCTCCGACGTCGACCGCGCCAAGGCCTTCTACACCGAGAAGGCCGGCTTCAACGCGGACCACGACTACGAGGTCAGCGACGAGGTCCGGTTCGTGCAGTTGACGCCTCCCGGGTCCGGGTGCTCGATCGCGCTTGGCAAGGGGATCGTTGACGCGGAGCCGGGCTCGGTCCAGGGGATTCAGCTGGTGGTCTCGGACATCAACGCCGCGCACGACGAGCTCGCGGGGCGAGGAGTGGAGGTCTCCGACGTCCAGGAGTTCCCGTGGGGCTCGTTCGTGTTCTTCAGCGACCCGGACGGCAACGGCTGGGCCGTGCAGGCGATCCCGCCGCGAGACTAGTCACGCCCCGGGGCGCCACCCGCGCGCGTATACCCTTCGGATGTGACGGCGTACGTGTGCCTGATCGAGGCGCGGCTCCACTTCGGTGAGACGCACGACCTCAAGGGCAAGCGGAAGTTGCTCAACTCGCTCAAGACTCAGGTGCGGCAGCGATTCGGCGCGTCGGTCGCGGAGGTCGACGGTCACGACAAATGGCAGCGGGCGACGCTTTTGTGCGCGATCGTCGGCGACTCGAGCGCCGAGGTGAGGGGGAACGAGATCGAGCGCTTCATCGAGTCGCGGTTCCCCGACGGGTGCTACTTCGAGCGCGATCTCCTGAGCCTCAACGACGTTCGCGGCTAGCCACGACGGCGGGGTTCTGTGCAAGTTTGTCTATAGTCGCCACCGCGATGCCTACCGCTCGGATGCGGCGCATCAACGAGTCGCTTCGCGAGGTCGTCGGTGATGCGATCTCGACTGAGCTGCAGGATCCACGCATCGGGTTCGTGACGGTTACAGCGGTTGAGACAAGCCCCGACCTGCGCACAGCGCGCGTGTACGTCAGCGTGCTCGGAAAGCCCGAGGAGCGCGACGCAACCCTCGAGGGCCTGCGCTCTGCCCATGGAGTGCTTCAGTCGGCGATCGCGCGGCAGATGCGCATCAAGCGGACCCCGACCCTGAGCTTCCACTACGACGAGACCGTCGAGCGCGCGGCGCGGGTCTCCAAGCTTCTCGACCAGTGAGCGCGAGGCTCTACAAGGGTGTGGGCGGGCGGGGAATGTGATGTTGGGTCGAGCGCGAGCACCACTGGTATGAGCGAGGCGCCGAGCGTCTTGACCCGGGAGGCCGGTCGCAGCGAGCTGCTGAAGCCGGTCGCCGACGAGATCCGTGCCGGCGAGCGGTTCCTGCTCACGACGCACGAGAACCCGGACGGGGACGCCTTGGGCTCGCTGCTCGCGATGCACCACGTGCTTCGCCAGGCCGGCAAGGACTCGGTGATGTTCCTGGCCGCGAAGGAGTTCCCGCTTCCCGTCGAGTACCGATTCCTGCCGCTGGAGGAGGTCTTCCACGAGCCACCCGCCGACCTCGCCGATCGTGTCGTCGTCTTCCTCGACTGCGGAAACATCGATCGCATGCCGGCGGATTGGCTCCAGCGCGACCACACCCGCATCCTCAACATCGACCACCACCACGACAACACCCGCTTCGGGGACGTCAATGCGGTCGACACGGACGCCTCCTCGACGGCGGAGATCGTGTTCGAGCTCGCGAAGCAGCTCGGCGCCGAGCTCACCCCCGAGATCGCTTCGGCGCTTTACGTGGGGCTGGTCACCGACACCGGTCGGTTCTCGTACGAGAACACACACCCGGGCGCGCACCTGATGGCCGCGGCGCTGATCGAGGCGGGAGTCGACGTGAACGAGATCTACCGGCGGCTGTACGAGCGAGTCCCGATCGAGAAGCTGCGCCTGATCTCGCGCGCCCTGGACAAGGTCGTGAGGGTCGACGAGTGCGCGCTCGCGATCACGTACATCACCGTCGACGACTACGAGGCGACCGGCGCGAGCGAGGTTCTGACCGAGGGAATCATCGACCACCTCCGGGCGCTCGAAGGAGCCTCGGTGGCGGCGCTCGTTCGCGACAAGGCCGACGGGCCGACTGCACGCAAGGTGAGCCTGCGGTCCGTCAACGGCACCGTCGACGTGTCGAAGATCGCGCGCGAGAAGGGCGGCGGCGGGCACGAGCGGGCGGCGGGCTTCTCGACCGACCTCGAGTACCCGGCGCTGGTCGAGTTCCTCTGTGCCGAGGTCAAGGCCCAGCTCTGAGGCAACTCCGGAGAGCGGCGTCCTGCTCTGCGACAAGCCGGCGGGCGTTACCTCCCACGACGTCGTCGAACGCGTGCGACGGGAGCGCGGGGTCAAGGCGGGACACGCGGGCACGCTCGATCCCTTCGCGACCGGGCTTCTGGTCGTGTTGCTCGGGCGAGCGACCCGGCTTCAGCGCTACCTGCTCGCGCTCCCGAAGACCTACCGCGCGGTGGCGCGGCTGGGATGGCGCTCGACGACCGGCGACCCCGACGGCGAGCTCACCCATACGGGCCGCGTGCCGGAGCGGCTCGAGCTGCCGACAGGGCCGATCGAGCAGCGGGTGCCGATGACCGCCGCGGTCAAGGTCGGGGGCGAGCGGCTCTACCGGCGCGCACACCGCGGCGAGGAGATCGAGACGCCGACCCGCGAGGTCGTTGTCCACCGCGCCGAGCTCGTAGCCAGCGACGACGCACGGGCCGAGTTCGAGATCGAGTGCTCGTCGGGAACCTACGTGCGGACGCTGATCGAGACGCTCGACGACGCGTACTGCGAGCGGCTGCGCAGGACCGCGATCGGCGCGCTCCGCGGCGCCGACGCGCGCGACGAGCCGATCCCGGTCGCGGAGGCGCTCGCGTTCCTTCCCGAGCGCGGGCTGTCGGGCGACGAGGCCGCGGGGGTCGTGCATGGGCGCGCGGTGCCGGCGGGCGGGGGAGATGCCGCCGTTGCCGAAGGGGAACCCGCTCGATTGACTCGCGATGGGCGCGTGATCGCGGTCGCGAGGCGTCGCGGCGAGGAGCTTCGACCCGAGGTCGTTCTCGGATGACGATCCAGGCCACCCAGCTGCCGGATGCCCAGCCCAGGGATCGCCACGTCGCGATCGGGACCTTCGACGGCGTCCACGTCGGCCATCGGGCGGTGATCGACGGCGCCGACACCGTGCTCACGTTCGAGCCGCATCCGCTCCGGATCCTCCACCCGGAGGCGGCGCCGAAGCTGATCATGCCGTTCGAGATCAAGCGCGACGTGATCGAGGGGCTCGGGGTCGAGGAGCTGGTGATCATCCCGTTCGACGAGGAGTTCACCCGGATCGAGGCGGAGGAGTTCGTGAGCGGGGTGCTGGTCGAGCGCCTCGGTGCACGCAAGGTGTCGGTGGGCGAGAACTTCCGCTTCGGCACCAAGGCCCGCGGCGACCCCGAGATGCTCGCGTCCCACGACGAGTTCGAGACGAGGGTAGTGCCGCTGGTCGCGGTCGACGGCGAGACCGTGTCGTCGACGAGGATCCGAGCGCTGATCGCGGCGGGTGACGTCGCGGCCGCCGGGCGCTGCCTCGGGGCGCCGTTCCTGCTCGAGGGGGAGGTCGTCGAGGGCGACCGGCGGGGTCGCGCGCTGGGCTTCCCGACCGCCAACATCGTGCCCGACGACGCGCTCGTCGCGCCGGGGCACGGCGTGTACGCGGGGTTCGCCAACGGCACGCCGGCGGCGATCAACGTCGGCATCCGGCCGATGTTCCAGACGGGGCGCGGCTTGCTCGTCGAGGCCTACCTGATCGACTTCGACGGCAACCTATATGGACAGCAGCTGCGCGTCGCGTTCATCGAGCGGCTGCGCGGGGAGCAGCGCTTTCCGAGCGTCGACGACCTGATCGCCCAGATGCAGCGCGACGTCGAGGCGGCGCGAGAGCTCTGTGCTAGCTTCACGCCGCCAACCCCAACGCCATGACGTTGACGAAGGAAAGAAAGCAGGAGCTGATCGGCCGCTTCGGCGACTCGGAGCAGGACACCGGGTCGACCGCGGTCCAGGTCGCGCTGCTCACCGAGCGCATCAACGAGCTCACCGAGCACCTGCGCCAGCACACCAAGGACCACCATTCGCGGCGGGGGCTCCTGATGCTGGTCGGAAAGCGCCGCCGGCTGCTCCGCTACATGGAGAGCACCGACCTCGACGGGTATCGCAAGCTCGTCGGGGAGCTCGGGCTGCGCCGGTAAGCGCCATGGTCGAGCCGGGGACGCCGGCGCCCGACTTCACGCTCCCGGACCAGAGCGGGAGCGTGGTCTCGCTCGGCGACTTCGCCGGTCGCAAGCTCATGCTGTGCTTCTATCCGCTCGACTTCAGCCCGGTGTGCAGCGACCAGCTCAGCATCTACCAGGAGGTGCTGCCCGAGATCGAGGCGAGGGGCGCCGAGCTGGTCGGAGTCAGCGTCGACTCAGCGTACTGCCACCGCGCCTTCCGGGAGCACCTCAACCTGACGATGCCGCTGCTCGCCGACTTCCATCCCAAGGGAGCGATGTCGCGGGAGTACGGCGCCTATCAGGACGACTTCGGGACCGACAACCGCTCGCTGGTCCTCGTCGGCGAGGACGGGGTCGTGCGGTGGTCGTACGCGTCCCCGTCGCCGAAGGAGATCCCGGGCGCGAACCTGATCTTCGACGCGCTCGAAGCCTCCTAAAGCTCGCCCGATAGCCACCGCCAGCCGTTCGTCATCCTCTGCCGGTGGGCTCGAACCTCACCAGCGCCGAGCTGCCGCCGCTCAGGCCCGACGACCACGTACACGGAGAGGGCCCGGTGGCGATCGTCTACCTCGACCTCGCGTGTCCGTACTGCGCCGCGACGTGGGTGCGCACCCGCGACCTGCCGCTGCGCCTTGTGGTTCGCCACTTTCCGGTCTCGAGCAAGCACCCTCGCGCGCCCGCGCTGCACGCCGCCGCGGAGGCCGCCGGTCTCCAGGGTCGGTTCTGGGACATGTGCGATTCGCTGCTCTCCGATCGCGCCCACCAGGACGACCCGCACCTGTGGGAGCGGGCGCGGCGGTTCGGGCTCGACCTGGAGCGGTTCGAGCGAGATCGGCGCTCCTACGCGGTCGCCGAGCGCGTGCGGCGCGATTTCGAGGACGGGATCAAGGCCGGCGTCGCGTCGACCCCGGCGGCCTTCGCCGGGGGGCGCCGAATCGAGGGCGAGGTCGATCTCGCACTTGCCTCGCTAACATCGAACGCGATCCAGACAGAGGACAACTAGAAGCAAAGGGGTCGCAACGAAGGCGACCCGGAGGGAAAAAGCGAATACATGAGCATGTTTGACGTGAGCCGCGTCTCGGTGGAGATCAGCGGCACGGAGATCTCCTTCGAGACCGGCAAGCTCGCCAGGCAGGCGAGCGGAGCGGTCGTGGTGCGCGCCGGCGACACGATGGTGCTTTGCACCGCCACCGCCGGCGGGCTGCGCGACGTGGACTTCCTGCCGCTTACCGTCGACGTCGAGGAACGCCACTACGCGGCCGGGAAGATCCCGGGCTCGTTCTTCCGTCGCGAGGGCCGCCCAGGCGAGAAGGGAATCCTCACCGCGCGGATGATCGACCGCCCGATCCGGCCGTTGTTCCCCAAGGGCTGGCATTACGAGACCCAAATCGTCTGCCAGCCGCTGTCGGCCGAGCACGACCATCCCTACGACATCCTGGCCATGAACGGGGCATCGGCGGCGCTCGCCGTCTCGCACATCCCGGTCTCGGCCCACGTCGGGGCCGTGCGGATCGGCAAGCTCGACGGCGACTTCGTGATCAATCCACGTGAGGAGACCTACGACGACCTCGAGATGGACCTGATCGTCGCCGGCACCGACGAGGCGATCCTGATGGTCGAGTGCGGGGCCGACGGCGTCACCGAGGCGGAGATCCTCGACGCGCTCGACATCGCCCATGGCGAGATCAAGCAGCTGTGCGCAACGATCGAGGAGCTCCGCCAGAACGCCGGCAAGCCGAAGCAGGAGGTCGAGGAGCCGCAGCTCGACGAGGCGCTGGTCGAGGAGATCAGGGCCTCTCACGGCGCGGCGCTCGACGAGGCGACCCAGATCCCCGAGAAGCTCGCTCGCCAGGACGCCGCGGACGCGGTCGAGGAGCAGGTCGTGGAGCAGTACGCGGGCGCGTCGGAGGACGGGGAACCCGACCCGGCGCGGGTCGCGGCGGTCCGGGCGGCGTTCAGCGCCCTCGAGAAGGAGGTGATCCGACGGCGCATCGCGATCGACAAGAAGCGGCCGGACGGCCGCGCCCAGGACGAGATCCGGCCAATCGAGTGCGAGGTCGACCTGCTGCCGCGCGTGCACGGCTCGGCGCTGTTCACGAGGGGTGAGACGCAGATCCTGTCCAACGTGGCGCTCGGCACGACCCGGATGGACATGCGGGTGGACGACCTCAGCCTGCGCGAGACCAAGCGCTTCTTCCACCACTACAACTTCCCGCCGTTCTCGGTCGGGGAGGCAGGGTTCATGCGTGGCCCCAAGCGCCGCGACATCGGTCACGGAGCGCTCGCCGAGCGCGCGCTGGTGCCGGTGATCCCGCCCGAGGAGGACTTCCCGTACGTGATCCGGGTCGTCTCCGACACGCTGGAGTCGAACGGATCCTCGTCGATGGGCTCGGTGTGCGCGTCGTCGATGGCGCTGATGGCCGCCGGCGTTCCGGTCTCGAGCCAGGTCGCCGGCGTCGCGATGGGCTTGATCAAAGAGGGCGACGAACACGTCGTCCTCACCGACATCGCCGGCGTCGAGGATCACCTCGGCGACATGGACTTCAAGGTCGCCGGGACTGCGGACGGCATCACGGCGCTGCAGATGGACATCAAGATCAGCGGCGTCACGTTCGAGATCCTCGGCGAGGCGCTGGAGCAGGCGCGAAACGGTCGCCTGTTCATCCTCGAGCGGATGAACGCGACGATCGATTCGCCGCGCGAGCAGCTCGCGCCGCACGCGCCTCGAATCGAGTCGATCCAGATCGACCCCGACAAGATCGGCGCGTTGATCGGGAAGGGCGGCGAGACGATCCGCGCGCTCTCCGAGGAGTTCGAGGCCGAGATCGACGTCGACGACGACGGCACCGTCCGTGTCTACGCGGCGTCGGGCGAGCTCGTGGACGCCTGCATCGATCGCATCCAGTCGATGACCAAGGAGGCCGAGGTAGGCGACAAGTTCACCGGCAAGGTCGTGAAGACGACGGCCTTCGGCGCCTTCGTCGAGCTGACCAAGGGCACCGACGGGCTCCTACACATCTCGAATGTCAAGCCGGGCGAGCGCGTGGGCGCCGTCGAGGACGTGTTGAAGCCCGGCGACGAGCTCGACGTCACGGTGGTCGAGGTCGATCGCGAGCGAGGCCGCATCGGGCTGCGCCTGAGCGACGACCCCGCGGTCGAGGGTAAGGCGGCCGCCGAGCTGACCGATGTCGGCACCGGTGACTCCGGCCCGCGCCGCGGAAGCGACGGCGGCGGGCGCGGTCGCGGCCGGGACGGGCGGCGGCGCTCGCGCGACGGCGACGGCAGTCGGCGCCGCCAGGGACGCCGGTGAGCGAGGACGGGGCGTCCGAGACGCTCCCTCCCGGCGTCGAGCTCAGCCAGCTTCCCACGGCGATCCACGTCGTTACCGAGGCGGTTCCCTCGGTGCGCTCCGTGGCGCTCGGGCTGTGGGTGCGGGTCGGCTCGCGCGATGAGGATCCCGCTCACGCCGGCGTCTCCCATTTCCTCGAGCACCTCCTGTTCAAGGGGACCGAGCGACACTCTGCGGTCGAGATCGCGCAGATCTTCGACGGGCTGGGGGCATCGGTGAACGCCGCGACGAGCAAGGAGTCGACCCACCTCCACGGGCGGTTGCTCGATGTCCACACGGACCGCGCGTTCGAGCTGCTCGCCGAGATGCTGCTCGGCCCAAGCTACCCGGAGGTCGACTCCGAGCGCGAGGTCGTGCTCGAGGAGATCGCGATGTACGAGGACGAGCCCCAGGACCGGGTCCACGACGTCCTCGCCGACGCGATTTTCGGATCGCACCCGCTGGGCCGGCGCGTGCTCGGCGAGGCCGATGTGATCGCCTCGATTCCGATCCCCTCGATCGACTCGTTTCACCGCTCGCACTACGTTGGGCCGAGTATCGTCGTCGGCGCCGCGGGCCACCTCGAGCATCGCGACATCGTGGAGCTCGCCGAGCGCCACCTCGCCCCGGCGGCCGGCTCACTCGACGGACCCGCGAACGGGAGCGCCCCGGGCGTGGATCCGCGCATCCGCTTCTACCAGAAGGACACCGAGCAGTACCACGTCTGCTTCGGCGGGCCGGGAATCTCGCGCGGCGACGAGCGCCGCTTCGCGCTCGCGGTGCTCGACGCGATCTTCGGGGGTTCGACGTCGTCTCGCCTGTTTCAGGAGGTGCGCGAGAAGCGGGGGCTCGCCTACGCCGTGGGCTCGTACACCGAGCAGTTCAGCGAGTCCGGGACGGTCGCGATGTACGTCGGCACCCGCGAGGACAACGTCGGCGAGGCGTGCGAGATCATCGGGCGCGAGCTCGCCGCGCTGCGCGCCGACGGCGCCTCCGACGAGGAGCTTCAGCGGGCCAAGGAGCACGTCAAGGGACGGATGGTGCTCGGGCTCGAGGCGACGGCCTCGCGAATGTCGCGGATCTCCCGGGCGATCCTTTTCGACGTGCCTCTGCTCTCGCTCGACGAGATGCTCGCCCGGGTCGATGCGGTCGAGGCGGAGGACCTCGCCGAGCTGGCCGGCGAGCTGTACGACCCCGCTCGGTTGTCGGCGGCGTGCATCGGGCCGAGCGAGGAGCGCTTCCGCTCCGCCTTGCCGCCGGTCAGCGAGGCGCTCGCGGCGGCATGATCCGCATCGTGGTGTCGGGCGCGGCGGGGAAGATGGGGGAGACCACCTGCGAGGCCGTCGAGGCCGCGGACGACATGGAGCTCGCAGGCCGCGCCGACCCGGCGCTCGAAACGGCGCTCGCGGACGCCCTGGGCGACGCCGACGTGATGGTCGACTTCACGAGCCCCGACGCGGCGCCGGGGAACATCCGCGAGGCGCTCGCGGCGGGGGTCCACGCGGTCGTGGGGACCACCGGGTTCGACCTCGACGAGATCCGGAAGGTCGCGGAAGGCACGGATAACGGCGCGCGATGCTTCGTCGCCCCCAACTTCGCGATCGGCGCGGTGCTGATGATGCAGCTGTCGCGCCAGGTCGCATCCCACATGCCCGCGTGCGAGATCATCGAGCTGCACGACGAGGGCAAGCTCGACGCACCCTCCGGAACGGCGAAGCGCACCGCCGGCCTGATCGCCGACGCGGGCGGGCGGGTCCACGAGCCGATCCACTCGGTTCGCCTGCCCGGTCTGGTCGCGCACCAGGAGGTGATCTTCGGCGGCGAGGGTCAGACGCTGACGATCCGGCACGACTCCACCGACCGGCGTTCGTTCATGCCGGGGGTGCTGCTGGCCGTGCGCCGGGTCGGCGAGCTGCCCGAGCCGCTCACCGTCGGGCTCGAGTCCCTGCTGTAGCGCTCGGCGCGACTACGACGCGGCTCGCAGCATCAGGTGAGTCACGTTTGGCGACTCGATCACCCGGATCGTCTCGAGAGCGACGTCCCCGTTCCCGAGGCCGTCGAACAGCCGCACACCACCGCCCAGCAGCACCGGCACCAGGTGCAGCCGGACCTCGTCCACGAGGCGCGCCCTGAGGCACTGCTGGATCGTGTTCGCGCCGCCGGCGATCGTGACGTCCTTGTCGCCCGCCCCCGCCTTGGCCTGGTCCACCGCGCTCTCGATGCCGTCGGTCACGAACGTGAAGGTGGTTCCGCCCTCCATAGTCACCGGCTCTCTCGCGTGCTGGGTGAGGACGAACACCGGGTGGTGAAAGGGCGGGTCGTCGCCCCACCAGCCGAGGGCTTTCGGGTCGTCGTCCCATGCGCCCTCACCGCCGCTGAACATCCTTCGGCCCATCACGGTCGCGCCGGCCGCCTCGGTCGACTCCCTGGTGATTTCGTCGTCCGGCGTGACCTCGCCGCCCGATCTGCCGTGGAGCTCGCGCCAGCTCTTCGTAGCGAGAATCCACTCGTGGAGCAGCTCCCCGCCCTCGCCCAGCGGGGCTTCGAGGCTCTGGTTCGGCCCGGCGACGAACCCGTCCAGTGACATCGAGATATCGACATTGACGTTTCCCATCTCGTTCCCTTTCGGTCGCGATCCCAGTTGGTTAAGTAATATCTTAACTATCTCCCGAGCCCGGCTTGAGCGATTCGGAGCGTGGGCCTGGAGCACCGGCTGATAGGTTCGCCGCCACTTTCGGCGAGGAGAGGGAGATGAGCGACGAGCTGGCGACGATGGACGCGACCGCACAGGCGGAGCTGGTGCGATCCGGCCAAGCTACCCCGGCGGAGCTGGTTGAGGCGGCGATCGAGCGAGTCGAGGCGATGAACGGCGAGCTGAACGCCGTCATCCATCCGCTGTTCGATCGCGCCCGGGAGCATTCGTCCGGGGAGTTTCCCGACGCGCCGTTTCGCGGCGTGCCGATGCTGCACAAGGACCTCGGCGCTCACTTCGCCGGCGAGCCCTACCACGAGGGCATCAAGCACCTTCGCGACCTCGGGTGGGAGGAGCCGCGAAGCAGCTGGCTCGCCGAACGGTGGCGGGACGCCGGCCTCGTGAGCTGCGGGAAGACGAACACGCCGGAGCTGGGGATCCTGCCGACGACCGAGCCGGAGGCGCACGGGCCGAGTCGAAACCCGTGGGACACGAGCCGCTCCACGGGCGGCTCGAGCGGGGGTTCGGCGGCTGCCGTGGCCGCGGGGATGGTGCCGGTTGCTCACGCCAACGACGGCGGCGGCTCGATCCGGATCCCGGCGAGCGCGTGCGGGCTGGTCGGCCTCAAGACGTCGCGCGCGAGGACGACCCTCGGCCCCGACCTCGGCGAGCCCTCGAGCGCATTCGTGTGCGAGCACGTCGTAGTCCGCACCGTCAGGGACTGCGCGGCAATCCTTGACGCGACGCACGGCCCCGGCCCCGGCGATCCGTACGTCGCGCCGCCGCCCGTGCGCCCCTACCGCGACGAGCTCGAGACCGACCCGGGCCGGCTGCGGATCGGCGTGATGACGACCGCGCCGACCGGCGAGTTCGTGGTAGATCCCGATTGCGTCGCCGCCGCCGAGGGTGCCGGCGACCTGCTCGAGTCACTCGGCCACTCGGTCGAGGTCTCGCACCCCGGCGCGCTCGACGACCCCGCGTACATCGAGCGCTTCATCGCCCGCTGGTGTGTGGCGGTCGCGTCGAACCTCGAGTACTGGTCGCTGAAGACCGGCGAGCGAGTGACAGTGGAAGGCGTCGAGGCCTCGACCTGGGCGCTGGGGGAGATCGGGCGCGGGATCGGCGCCACCGACCTCCTCGGCATCATCGCCTACCAGCAGGGATCCGCGCGGGCGGCCGCGGAATGGTGGGAGGGCGGGTTCGACCTCCTTCTCACGCCGACGCTCGGCGAGCCCCCGCCTCCGCTGGGGTCGTTCGGGTTCGATCCCGAGCAGCCCGAGGGGTTCCTGCGGCGCGCCGTGCCCACCGCCGGGTTCACGGCCTACTGGAACGCGACCGGACAGCCAGCGATCTCGCTGCCGTTGCACTGGAACGAGGACGGGCTCCCGATCGGAGTTCAGCTCGTCGGCGCGTACGGCGACGAGGGCTTGCTGCTCCGGGTCGCCGCGCAGCTCGAGCAGGCCCGGCCGTGGGCGGACCGCCGGCCGCCGGTGTTCGCCGGGGCACCGGCCTGAGGGCCGATCCCGCCCCTAAACTAACCGCCGTGGCGACGATCTCCGGCGTGATCACCGCGATGGTGACCCCGTTCGACGAGGGGGGCGGGCTCGACACCGACGCCGCCCGGCGCCTCGCTCGCCACCTGGCTGAGCACGGCTCGCACGGGCTCGTGCTCGCCGGCACAACCGGCGAGTCCCCGACGCTCTCCGATGCGGAGAAGCTCGAGCTGCTCGAGGCCGTCCAGGACGAGCTCGGGGACGAGCTGACGCTGATCTGCGGCACGGGCTCCAACGACACCCGGCACTCCGTCGAGCTGACACGCTCCGCGGTCGGACGCGGCGCGGACGCCGTGCTCGTCGTCACGCCTTACTACAACAAACCCAACCGCGCCGGCTTGCGCGCGCACTTCGAGGCCGTGGCCGATGCAGCGGGCGACGTGCCGGTCGTTCTCTACAACATCCCCTCCCGCTGCGTGATCAACCTCCCGCCCGACCTGCTCGCCGAGCTCGCGCGGATCGACAACGTCGTCGCGGTCAAGCAGGCGAACAACGACGAGCTCCAGCCGATCGACGGCCTCGACGTGCTGGCCGGCAACGACGAGATCTTCCTCCGCACGCTGGAGCTGGGCGGGACCGGTGGCATCCTCGTGTCCTCGCACCTCATCGGTCGCGAGATGCGCGACATCTACGACGCCGCGACGGGCGGCGAGGGCGAGCGGGCCCGCGAGATCAACGAGTCGCTGCACGGCGTCTACGACGCGATGACGGTGACCAGCAACCCGATCCCCGTCAAGACCGGACTCGAGATGCTCGGCGTGATCGGTGGCCGCGTGCGGCTGCCCATGGTCCGGGCCGACGAGGAGCAGCGCACGGCGGTGCGCGCGGCCCTCGAGCGCCAGGGACTCCTCGCCGCCAGCGCCGGGTGACGTCCCCGCTGCGGATCCTGCCGCTCGGCGGGCTGGGCGAGATCGGCAAGAACATGACGGTCCTCGAGCACGAGGGGCGGCTGGTAGTGATCGACGCCGGCTTGATGTTCCCGACGAGCGACATGCTCGGGATCGACTTGGTGCTTCCCGACTTCAGCTCGCTGCGAGAGCGCGCGGGGGACATCGAGGCGATCGTGCTCACCCACGGGCACGAGGACCACGTCGGAGCGCTCCCATACGTGCTGCGCGAGATCGGGATGCCCGGGGCGATCTACGGTGGCGGCCTCACCGTCGGCCTCGTGCGCTCGAAGCTCGAAGAGCACAAGATCCGCGACGCACCGCTCGAGGTGCTCGACGCCGGCTCGCGCGTTGACGCCGGCCCGTTCGGAATCGAGCTCGTCCACATCACTCACTCGATCCCCGACTCGTGCGCGGTCGCCCTGAGCACGGCTCTCGGCACCGTCGTCGCAACCGGCGACTACAAGTTCGACCAGACCCCGGTCGGCGGCAAGCCGGCCGACGTCTCGCGCCTCGCCGAGCTCGGGCGGGAGGGGGTCGTGTGCCTGTTCGGGGACTCGACGAACGCCGACCGCCGGGGAGTCTCACCGTCGGAGTCGAGCGTCGGCCCGGCGCTGCTCGAGGTCTTCGGCCGGTGTCCCGGGAGGATCGTGGTCACCTGCTTCGCGTCCAACGTGCACCGTGTGCAGCAGGTGATCGACGCCGCGGCGGCCCTCGATCGCAAGGTCGCGCTGGTCGGGCGGTCGATGCGCAAGAACTTCAACATCGCCAGTAACCTTGGGATCGCGACGGCGCCCGACGGGCTGCTGATACCGCCGAAGGAGATCCAGGACTTCCCCGATGAGCGGGTGGTCGCGCTGTCGACGGGGAGCCAGGGTGAGCCGCTGTCCGCGCTGAGACGGATGGCCCACGGGGACCACCCCGATATCGAGCTGCACTCGGGCGACACCGTGATCTTTTCCGCCACCCCAATCCCCGGCAACGAGCGCTCGGTCAGCGAGACGATCGATCGCATCTTCCAGATCGGAGCGTCGGTGATCACGACCACGGACGCGCCGATCCACGCCTCCGGCCACGCGTGGCAGGAGGAGCTGAAGCTGATGCTCAACCTGACCCGGCCGCGATTCGTGCTACCGGCCCACGGCGATCACCGGCGGCTCCACCTCCACGCCGAGCTCGCCGAGTCGGTCGGCACCGACCCCGACCGGATCTTCAAAGGGCGCAACGGGCTGGCACTCGAGATCCGCGACAACGGCGAAGCTCGATTTGGCGACGACGCGCACGCGGGGCTGATCTTCGTCGACGGTGTCGACATCGGCGATCCCGACGACGTCGCGCTTCGAGACCGCCGGATGCTCTCGGCGGACGGGGTGTTCATCGTCGTGGCGACGATCTCGTCCGACGACGGGAGCTCGGTGGCGGCTCCCGAGATCATCTTCCGAGGTGTCCCGTTCGTCGAGGAGGCGGACGGCCTCGTCGAGGAGCTGCGCGGGGTGGTGGAGAAGTCGCTGGCCGACGCGGCGGCGGACGAGGTGCGCGAGGTGATCCTTCTCCAGGAGGACCTCCACGACGACATCGCCGAGTTCGTGTACGAGCGGCTGCGCCGACGTCCGATGGTCCTGCCGGTCGTCGTCGAGGTCTAAGCCGGCTCTGGCGAAAGCGTTGAGCAGTCGTCTCGCTAGGACGAGCGGCCGGCGATCGCCCTGATCAGGAGCAGGAGGAGAACCGAGCCTCCGATCGCGATCAGCCACGTGCCGAGATCGAAGAAATCGTCGATCTCGCCGATGTCGAGCGCCGTAGCGATGAAGCCGCCGATCAGCGCGCCGAGGATCCCGACGACCGTCGTCCCGATGCAGCCGCCGGGCTCGGTCTCGCCGGGGATGAGCGCCCGCGCAATCGTCCCGGCGATCAGGCCCAGCAGGATCCAGCTGATGATTCCCACGAGTCAGACCCTATCCGCTGGGATAAAGAATGGCCCGCCGGGGTCAGGGAGGGGAAGCCCCGGCGGGCCGTTTGGCTCAGGTTGGCCAATGGGACACCGTCGAACCCTGCTTGGGAATGGGCCGACGGGCCCGTGTCTCATCCGTATGGAGAATACGAACGTTTGCTAAAGGTGCGTTTAAGCGTCGCGCGACGGCGTCGGCCGGGCGCTCGGGGGCTGATCGGCTACGCGCTCGGGGGAAGGATGAACGGCGTCGAGCACCGGTAGGCGCACCGTGAATCGCGCGCCCCCGTGGGGCGATGAGCCGGCCTCCGCCTCGCCTCCATGCGACGCCGCGACCGCCTCGACGATCGCGAGGCCGAGGCCCGTGCCGTCGCCGCCGGCGCGATCGGCGGGCCCGATGCCGCGCACGAAGCGATCGAACACCTGCTTCTCCATCCCCGGAGGGATCCCGGGCCCGTCGTCACAGACGTCGAGTCGCGCCCAACCGTCTTCCCGGGTGACGGTGATCGTGACCCGGGTGCCGTTGGGAGTGTGACGCACGGCGTTGTCGAGCAGGTTGGCGACCATCCGATGGAGCTCGTCGGGATTTCCCTCGACTGCTACGGGCTCGGCGGTATCGAGGACGAGCTCGTGCTCGCCCGTCATCGGGCGGACCTCGGCGATCGCGCCTGCCGTCACCTCGGCCAGATCGCACTCCTGCCGGGCGCTGACCCGCCCCGCGTCGGCGCGCGCCAGCAGCAGAAGGTCGGAGACCAGCCGGCTCATGCGGTGCGAGGAGCGCAGCGCGGAATCGACCGCGGCACGATCCTCCCCGGGACCGACCTTCTCGAGCGAGGCCTGGAGCAGCTCCAGGTTGGCGAGGATGCTCGTCAGCGGCGTGCGGAGCTCGTGCGAAGCGTCGGCGACGAACTCGCGCTGGCGCTGCATCGCCTGCTCGGTCTCGGAACGAGCCTCGTCGAGGGAGCGCAGCATGTCCTCGAGCGTGCGGCCGAGCTCGGCGACCTCGTCGTCGCTGGTCAGGGTCGGCATCTTGCCCGACGGATCGCCTGTCGAGGCGATCTCGCGCGCCGCCGCCGTGAGCGAAGAGATCGGGCGCATGGCGCGCACCGCGACAGCAAGGCCCGCGAGGTACGCGAGCACCGTGCCCACGAACACGCCGGCCGCGAGGAACAGCCACAGGCGGTCGATCGTGGTCTGGACATCGTCGTGGTTGCGGGCGTACTGGACGAAAAGGTCGCCGAACCCAAGCTGGCTCGTAGGAATCGGAGCCGTCGCGACTTCGTACGGACCGACGGTCTTGACCTCATCTGGCGCCGGCGGGCCTAGATCGGGAGCATTCGGCGGCGCCGAACCGAGGGGCTGGCCAGATGCGGTGACGACCTGGAAATGAGCGTCGTCGGGCATTGCCAGCTGGCTGAGTCCCTCGACGGTGGGGGATCCAGACGCTCGGGCGAGCTCGAGCTTGAGCGCGATCTCGTTCGCCGTGCTGCGCAGGTCGTCGCGGAAATCGTTCTCGAGCTTGTTGGCGGTCAGCCGACCGACGACGGCCGCAAACCCGACGAGGATGATCAGGGTGAGCATCGCCGAGACGGCGGCGAGGCGCCACCGCACGGGCCACCGCCGGGGCGTCGCGATCGCTCGTTCGACGATCGCCGATGCGCTCATCCGTGCCAACGGGCTCAGTCCCTGAGCACGTAGCCCGCTCCGCGCTTGGTGTGCAGAATGCGGGGCTCGCCCCCCACCTCGAGCTTGCGGCGCAGGTTGGAGATGAACACGTCTATCGTGTTCGTCATCGCCATCGGGTCGTAGCCCCAGACCTCCTCGAGCAGGCGCTCGCGCGAGATCACCAACCGCTCGTTGCGCATCAGGTACTCGAGCAGCTCGAACTCGCGGTTCGTCAGCTCGATCCGGCGTTCTCCCCGCGTGACCTCGTGCGTGTCGGGGTTGAGTCGCAGGTCGCCGACCGTGAGCGATGCGCTCCCGCGCGGCGGCCGCCGCCGTAGCAGCGCCCGGATCCGTGCCAGCAGCTCCTGGCGCTCGAACGGCTTCACGAGATAGTCGTCGGCCCCGCTGTCGAGGCCCTCGACCCGATCCTCGAGCTCAGTTCGCGCGGTGAGGATGAGGATCGGAACGTCGCCTTCGGCGCGGAGCCTACGACAGACCTCGACACCGTCGAGCCCCGGGAGACCGAGGTCGAGGATCACCAGGTCGGGGACGAACTCCGCCGCCGCCGGGAGCGCGCCGTCCCCGTCCGTGGCGGTACGGACGTCGTGCCCCTCCTGGCGCAGGAAGCGGCGCAGGACGTCGGCGATCTCGGCGTCGTCCTCGATTACGAGCACGCGCCCCGTTGCCACCTCGCGAGTGACCATGACCACATTAGGTTAGAGCGCGAATCCGGGCTCGCGCCCGAGTTTTAGCCACTCTTTACGGGGTGCAAGGGGTCGTCGCGCCCGCGTCGAAGACCCGTACGTGTTCGGAAGATCGACCCGCGGCACGCGTGGCCCGAAGCCCGCGCGCCGACGCACGTCCAAGCGCGGCCCGCCGGCCGGGGCGCGGCGAGCGGCCAAGGGTTGGGACGGCGTCGCCGGGATCGATCAGCGCTACCTGGACCTGATCGGACTCGCCCTCGTTGCCGTCGCGACCTACCTGTTCTGCGTCTTGTACCTCGGCTGGGACGGTGGTCGGGTCGGGACGGCGTCCGAGACGGCGCTTGGCTACGTGGCCGGGGCGTGCGCGGTTGTCGTCCCGCTTGCCCTCGCGGGCGCGGCCGCAGCGCTAGTGCTGCGGCCGTTCATCTCCTCGCCGGCGGCGGTGAACGCGGGGGCGATCTGCGTGCTCGCCGCGCTGCTGCTCGCCTACGCCGCGGGAACGGCCGGGCTGGGCCCCGACGGGCACCCCGATCGCCACGGGTACTTCGACCCTGATTTCTTCACCGAGCACGGTGGCCTGCTCGGGGAGACGCTCTACTGGGCGTCGACGACGCTGTTCCAACGTATCGGCGCCCACATCATCGCCGTGCTGCTGCTCGTGGCGGGTCTGCTGCTGCTCAGCGGGAGCACGATCGCGGGGATGATTCGCACCACGATGCGCGCGGGAGGCCGGGCCCGCGACGGCGCGAAGGACCTCGCGACCACGGTGCGGGAGACGGGTGCCAGGGTGCGTCGGACGCCCGACTCCGAGGACCCCGACTCCGAGAAGGTCCTGACGAGGGTGGCGTCGACCGAGCCGATCGCAACCGAGCTCCTCGGCCCCGAGCCCGATGACGAGGTGGAGGCCGAGACCGGCGAGGTCCCGGTGGCCGAGCCCGCGACGAACGGCGACGGCGAGCCCCAGGCTATGAGCTTCGACGAGGCGATCAGCGCGCCCGTCCCGCCCGATGACAACGCCCACGCGGCGCCGCGGGAGCCCGGTGAGGAGATAGACGTCGCGCGCACGCCGCAGGGCGAGCGGCGCGGCGAGGGCGGGATCACCGAGTCCGACGAGATCGACTACGAGCTGCCGTCCCCGGAGGTGCTCGTGCGCGGGGGGAACGATCCCGGACCCGACACGCGCGACCGCGAGGCAGTCGGCCGCGCGCTGCTCGAGACGCTCGCCAGCTTCGGCGTCGACGCCGAGATCGTCGGCACCGTGATAGGCCCGCACGTGAGCCGCTACGAGCTGCGCCTTGCGCCGGGGACCAAGGTCGCGAAGGTCACGCAGCTCAAGGACGACCTCGCGTACGCGCTCGCTTCGACGGACATCCGCATCCTCGCGCCGATCCCCGGCAAGCAGGCGATCGGCGTCGAGGTCCCGAACCAGCGCCGGCGGCTGGTTCGCCTCGGCGACATCTATCAGGGACGTCCCTCGGGGTCCTCGCCGATCGTCGGGTGGCTGGGCAAGGACATCGCGGGCCACGCGGTGTGGACCGACCTTGCGAAGATGCCGCACGTGCTCGTGGCGGGAACCACGGGCTCGGGGAAGTCCGGTTGCATCAACGCGATCCTCTCGTCGCTGCTGCTGCACGCGTCGCCGAACGAGGTCCGCCTCGTGCTCGTCGACCCCAAGCGGGTCGAGCTGAACCACTACGAGCAGGTTCCGCACCTGCTGACCCCGGTCGTGACCCAGCCGCGGCTTGCGGCCAACGTGCTCGCAAACCTGATCGGCGAGATGGAGGCGCGCTACCAGGTGATGGGGGAGCTCAGGGCCCGCAACCTCGTCGAGCTGAACCGTGCGCGCAAGCGGGTGGGTGAGCCGCCGCTCCCGCACGTCCTGTGCGTGATCGACGAGCTCGCCGACCTGATGATGGTCGCCCCGACCGAGGTCGAGGACTCGATCATCCGCCTCGCGCAGAAGTCGCGGGCCGTGGGAATCCACCTCGTGCTGGCCACGCAGCGCCCGTCCACCGACGTGATCACCGGAACGATCAAGGTCAACATCCCGGCGCGGATCGCGTTCGCGGTCGCCTCGCAGGTGGACTCCCGGGTGATCCTCGACCAGGGCGGCGCCGAGACACTGCTCGGGCAGGGGGACATGCTGTTCCGCCCGGCGGGGACCTCGAAGCTGCAGCGAATCCAGGGCGCGTTCGTGACCGAGGAGGAGATCGCGCGCCTCACCAAGCACTGGTCGCGCCAGGGCGAGCCCGAGTTCGCCGAGGAGCTGCTCGAGACGCGTCCCGAGGCGGCCGACGAGGAGGGCGAGGGCGAGCTGTCCGCCGATCAGGACGACCTGCTCGAGGAGGCAGTTCGAATGGTGGTCTCGACCCAGACGGCGTCGGTGTCGATGATCCAGCGGCGCCTGCGAGTCGGCTACACGCGCGCGGGACGTCTGATCGACATGCTCGAGCGGCGCGGCGTGATCTCCGGCTACGAGGGCTCGAAGCCGCGCCAGGTCCTGGTCTCCGAGGGCGAGCTCCCGCGGGTGCTCGAGCGGCTGGATTCGCCGCATGAGGACCCGGCGCCCGAGCCGGTGGCCGCTCGAGAGGGCGCCGGCCCAGTCGAGGAGTGAGTTCCTCAAAATAGCTGTCGCCTATGCCGACTCAGCTCGGAAGCGACGACCCGCTCCAGATCGGGGCGATCCTCGAGGACGCCCGCAACCGGCAGGGGATCGATATCGAAACGCTCGCGGAGCGGACGAAGATTCGCCCGAAGTACCTCCGCGCGCTCGAGAACGAGGACTGGGAGGCGCTACCCGCACCCGCGTACGCGCGCGGGTTCATTCGCGCCTACGCCGACGAGGTCGGAATCGACTCGGAGGTGCTCGTCGACGAGTACCGGCGGCGCCACGAAGCGCCGACCGGGACCTACGAGCACGCCGAGCCCGTGCTGCGTGGGGGCTGGAGGGAGCGTGCGCGGCGGCGAGCGCTTCCGCGGCGTGTGATCCTCGGAGCGATCGTCGCCGAGATCGCCATCCTGCTGCTGATCCTCGGGCTGACCGCGGGACACGACGACGACGGCGCAAGCGGCCGCCAGGGCGCCCACCAGGAGCGCCAGCGCGACCGGCCGGGCGGCGGCGATAGGCAAGATGGCGGCGACGGCCAGGGTGGCGGCGGCGGCAAGCAAGGAGCGGCCAAGCTGCCCGCCGAGGCGACGATGAAGCTCGTGATCCGATCCGATCTCCAGGCGTGCGTCGTCGACGGCGGCGGGCGCGTCCTGGTTCCCGACCAGCTTCTCACGGGCGGGTCGGAGGACGGCCCCTACGTGGCGAGGCGGTTCAGGGTCGAGCTCGACCCCGCCGACGCGCGGATCATGATCAACGGCGAGCCTGCTCGGGCCGCCGATCCATCCAATGACGCGGCCGGCTACACGGTCAGCTCCGCGGGGGCGCGTCTCACGAGCTACACGGGCAACCTGTGTCCGTGAGCGCGAGTGTGAGAGCCGGAATCATCGTCACGGGGACCGAGGTGCTGACCGGTCGGATCACCGACCGCAACGGGCCATGGATATCCGAGCGTCTCGAGGAGCAGGGGGTCGACGTCGCCCACATCGTCACGGTCGGGGATCGTCCAGGCGACCTCGAGGCGGCGCTTCGCTTCCTTGCGTCCGAGGGGATGGCGCTGATCGTCACCTCGGGCGGGCTCGGCCCCACCGCCGACGACCTGACGGCCGAGATCGTTGGTCGATTCGCGGGGCGCGAGCTCGTCCTCGACGAGGAGATGGAGGAGAAGATCGCAGCGATCCTGCGGAAGTTCGCGCGCCGCTACAGCTTCGACCCCGAGGCGATGCGGGAAGCGAACCGAAAACAGGCGATGGTCCCGGAGGGCGCGATCGCGATCGATCCGGCGGGGACGGCGCCCGGCCTGGTGGTTCCGGCGGACGCAACGGTCGTGGTCGTGCTCCCTGGCCCGCCGCGCGAGCTGCACGCGCTCTGGCCCCGAGCACTCGAGACCGAGCCGGTTCGCTCGGTGCTGGCTCGCGCGGACTCCTATGAGACCGCGACACTCCGCATGTTCGGGATCCCGGAGTCCGAGCTCGCGAAGTCGTTGCGCGAGATCGAGAAAGAGATCGACCTCTCGCCGCTCGAGATCACGACCTGTCTGCGCCAGGCGGAGCTCGTGGTGGACATCCGCCACCATCCGGAGGACGAGGCGCTCTCGAATCGAGTGATCGAGGCGATCGCGGATCGACACAGCCGGTTCGTGTTCAGCCGCGACGGGAGGTCGATCGACGATCAGGTGGCCGAGCTGCTGGCGGGGCACCGGGTCGGGCTCGCGGAGTCGAGCACCGGCGGCCTGCTCGCCGCACGGCTGACCGATCGCCCCGGCGCCTCCGCGCACCTCGCGGGCAGCGTGGTCGCGTACTCCGACGACGCGAAGACCGATCTGCTCGGCGTGCCGGCGGACCTGATCGCCGAGCACGGCGCCGTCTCGCCGCACGTCGCCGACGCGATGGCGGACGGCGCTCTGTCGCGATTCGACGCGGACATCGCGTGCGCGATCACCGGGATCGCGGGACCCGACGGGGGTACCGACGAGAAGCCGGTCGGCTACGTGTGCTTCTGCGCCAAGCAGGCGGGCGGTCGGACGCTGGCGCGCGACCCCGTGCTCCCGGGTAGCCGGGCCGACGTCCGAGACCGCTCGGTGGCGGTGGCGATGCACATGCTGCGTGTGCTTCTGAGGGGCGAGGAGCCGCCGCTCTAGGTGGCGCTCCGAGCGCGTTCGTCTGCCGCTACCCGCGGTTCCCGAAGAACGACATCGCCCGGTCGAGCACGAGGTCGGGGCGCTCGTCGACGATGAAGTGGCCGACGCCCGGCACCAGCTCGACGCGCATGTCGTCGGCGTAGCGCCTCGACGCGTCGAGCGGGCGCGGGTCCATCGTGTTGTCGTCGGTGCCGAACAGGATCCGGGTCGGGGTTCGGAGTCGCTGGCGGCGATAGCGCCCGCGCATCAGCGGCGGGATCTCGCGTACCTGGAAGCTGCGGTAGTACTGAACGCTCGCGCGCGCCCGCTCGGGCTCGCGGAGCTGGCCGAGGAAGATATCTCGCACCTCCTCGCTCCACAGCGTGCGGCCCGCGCCGACCCAGCGGAACACGGGGTTCTCCGCCGGTATCCACGCTGCCGCACCGCCCACTCGCCGAGCCCGGGCGCCGCGATCACCCACTGGTACCAGAGCCTCCACAGCGAGAGCACGCCCCGGGGCTCGATGGGGACTAACGGCGGGAGGATGTTGAGCGCCAGGTGGCGCTCGAACCGCTCGGGCTCGCGCAGGCACAGCAGAGAACCCCACCCAGCCACCCCAGTCGTGGCCCACCAGCTTCACGCGGTCGAGCCCCAGCGCGTCCAACAGCGCGAGCACGTCGCTTGCCAGGTTCTCCTTCTCGTACCCGGCGCGCGGGGCGTCGGTCCAACCGAGCCCGCGAAGGTCGGGGCAGATGACCCGGTAGCGCCGCGACAGCGTTGGGACGAGATGGCGCCACTCGTACCAGTGCTGCGGCCACCCGTGCAGCATCAGCACCGGCTCGCCCTCGCCGGCCTCGGCGACGTGCATCCGCAGGCCGCGGGCCTCGATGGTGCGATGCTCGACGCCGTCGACGTGGGGAAGCTCGCGGGCCATCTCGGAGGCGCGAGTCTAGGACACCTTTGACACACACTCGGCTTGTTGCGTGAAGCGCGCCCTCGTAGCTTCTCTCGTAGCTTGAGTGGGTGGCGAAGGAGCGGTTGAAGAGTCCGCGGGCGAGGCTATTCGTGGCTCTCGACCTGCCCGAGTCAGTCCTCGAGGGGCTCGCTGCGTGGCAGCGCGCGGAGCTCATCGACGAGGCCCTGCGTCCCTCGCGATCGGAGACCCTTCATATGACCCTCGCATTCCTCGGCTATCAGCCCGAGCGCGCGATCGACCAGATCGCCGAGGCCGCGATGGGCTTCGAGGCCAAAGCACCGCATGTACGACTGCTCCCGGACCCTGTCCCGGTGCCGCGGAACCGCCCCAGGCTGTACGCAATCGACTCGGAAAGCGACGAGGCCGTCGCGCTGCAGTCGGAGGTCGAGCGACGGCTCGTCGGCGCGCGGTTCTACGAGCCCGAGAAGCGCCCATTCTGGCCCCATCTCACGGTGGCCCGGGTGCGCCCGGAGCGGCGGTCCGGTGACGATCGCAGGCGCCGGCGCCGCGGCCCGCCGATGCGGGTCGAGCACCCTCCCGGGCCGCTCCCGGAGTCGCTCTTGAACCCGTTTCGGGGCGTCCGAATCACTCTCTACCGTTCCCACCTCCGGCCCACGGGCGCGGAGTACGCGCGCGTGGCGCAATTGGAACTGCCGTCGAGCGACGGCGGAAAGGTGACCTAGACATGGCAGACGACAAGCGACCCCCCCTGAAGGCAAAGGACAACGGCGCCAAGGATGCGAAGGCGAAGGACGCGGCGCTGCAGGCGGCGTTCACCCAGATCGAGCGCGAGTTCGGTCAGGGCTCGTTGATGCGGCTCGGCGATCAGGGCGCGATCCAGGTGGACGCAATCCCCACCGGCGCGCTCGCGCTCGACATCGCGCTCGGCGTCGGCGGGGTGCCGCGGGGGCGGATCGTGGAGATCTTCGGTCCCGAGTCGTCGGGGAAGACGACGCTCGTCTACCACATCATCGCCGAGGCCCAGGCGCGTGGGGGGATCTGCGCGTTCGTCGACGCCGAGCACGCGATCGACCCGATCTACGCCCGCAGGATCGGGCTCGACACCGACGAGCTGCTCGTCTCGCAGCCCGACTACGGCGAGCAGGCGCTCGAGATAGTCGACGTGCTCGTGCGCTCCGGTGCGGTCGACGTGGTCGCGGTGGACTCAGTCGCCGCGCTGACGCCGCGCGTCGAGCTCGAGGGCCAGATGGGGGAGACCCAGGTGGGCCTCCAGGCGAGGCTGATGTCGCAGGCGCTGCGCAAGCTGGCCGGGAACCTGAACCGCGCGAAGACCGTGTGCGTGTTCACGAACCAGATCCGGGAGAAGATCGGGGTCAGCTTCGGCTCACCCGAGACCCAGCCCGGTGGGCGGGCGCTGAAGTTCTATTCGTCCCAGCGGCTCGACATCCGCCGCATCGAGACGCTCAAGGAGGGCACCGAGGCGGTCGGGAACCGCTGCCGGGTGAAGGTCGTCAAGAACAAGGTCGCGGCGCCGTTCCGCCTCGCCGAGTTCGACATCGAGTACGGGACCGGGATATCGAAGTCGGGCGGCCTGCTCGACCTCGCGCTCGAGCAGGACCTGGTCCAGAAGTCGGGATCGTTCTTCTCCTACGGTGAGTTGAGGCTCGGCCAGGGCCGCAACAACTCGAAGCAGTACATATCCGAGCACCCCGAGCTCGCGGCGGAGCTGGAGCACCAGATCTTCGAGCGGCTCGGGTTCGAGCGCTCGGGTCCCGTCCCCGTCGAGACGGTGGGCGACGACGCCGAGGACGCGAAGACGGCGAAGAAGGCCGCCAAGAAGGCCGAGACCAAGGAGCCCGAGCGCAAGGCGGCGTAGGTCGTCGCGAGGGCCGGGTCGGTGCCGGACGAGCCCCTCGAGCTGGCGCTGCGGGCGCTGGGGCGAAAGGAGCGCAGCACGGCGGAGCTGACGCGCTGGCTCACGGAGCGCGGCGTGTCCGAGGAAGATGTGGGGGCGACGGTCGACCACCTCGTTGAGGTGGGTGAGCTCGACGATGCCCGCTTCGCGCGCCGCTACGCCGAGGACAAGCGCGCGCTCGCAGGGTGGGGCGCGGAGCGAATCCGCGAGTCTCTGATTGCACGGAGAGTTGAGCCGGAGCACATCGAGGCGGCGATGGTTGCGGACAAGGAGCCGGATCAGGTCGAGCGCGCCACCGGGCTGCTCGCCCGGCGCGCCTCACCCGTCGACTCCGAGCGGGGCCGCGCGCGAGCGCTCGGCTACCTGACGCGGAAGGGCTACACCTACGAGGTCGCCCACGAGGCGATCCGCGCGTACGAGCGCGGGTAGGCGCGAGCCGGTTCGCGCTGCGAACGGCGGCTACGGGCAGCGGGCCTCAGGCGCCGATGAAGGCCATGAGATCCGAGTTGAGCTGATCCTTGGTGCCGGGCAGCTGGGCAGGCCGTGCGGGGCGCCCGGATAGACCTTCAGCGTCGAATCCGGGACGCCCGCATTGCCACCGACGCACCGGCGAGCGCGGCGGTTCACGCCGCGCTCGACCGGTGCTTCCGAGCTAAGTGCGCGTGCCCGCCTCGACGCGGACCCGCTCCGGATCGCTCGGCTCCTCGTCCCGCTCGCGCTCGACCACAGGTGTCGGGCGCTCGGGGAGGGGAGGCTCCTCGTCGATCAGACGCCGGAACTCCTCGTCGAAGCGTTGCCCGCGCCGCCTCTCGCGGCGCATCCACCGCTCGTGACACATCTTCGACCACCTCCGTTGGATCGTGGCTCCAGTAGATGGTCGCACCTCGGGGGATCTGACGGCGAGCCGCTCCGTCTCGCGCTCCTTGGGCTCAACCAGGTGGGATGTTCTGGTTGAGCCGGAACAGGTTGGTGGGGTCGTAGCGGGCCTTGATCGCGCTGAGGCGATCCCACGTACCGTCGGGGTAGGCGGCGCGGACCCGCTCCGCTCCTTCGTCGCTGAGGAAGTTGACGTAGGCGCCGGTGTCGTCCTGGCGTAGGTCGGCGGCGAACTGGTTGACCCAGGCCTCCCGCACGGCCTTGTCCTCGGGGCCGTCGTAGAACGCCGCGACGTTGGCCATGATCCGTGAGCCGCGGTGCGCGTACGCGGTGGCATCGGCCGGGACGCGGGCGATCGCCCCTCCGAGCACCCGAAGCTGGGTCGCGCGCATCGTCGCGTCGGATGAGGTGAGGCGCTCGACGATCATCTCGGCGACGTCGTGGTCGATGGAGTCGAGGAACATCGTGCGGCCGATCGCGGTGGGGTGAAAGTCCTCCTCGTCCGGCGGGTACATCTCCGGATACGGAATCGGCTTCACCATGTCGGCGATCGGGGTGGCGAGTGAGCGGAACGGAGCGAGCGCGCGGTCGGCCGCTTCGGGCGGCCCCGCATAGCAGAGCAGGCCCATTACGACGAGCCGGCCGTGGTGCTCGGGCGGGACGAACGGCAGCGGCGGCGAGGGAACGACGTTCGCGATCGTCGACAGCTCGTCCGGCGCAGCCTCGGCCTCCGCCACGAACGAGCGCACGACGTCTGCCGTCGCCGGCAGGATCAGCATTCCGCCGACCACGCGCTCGAGCTCGTGCAAGCGATACTTGAACCGGGTTGCGACCCCGAAGTTCCCGCCGCCACCACGGATCGCCCAGAACAGATCCGAGTCGTTCTCCGCGTCGATCTGGACGATCTCGCCGTCGGCGGTCACGACCTCGGCCGCGAGCAGATCGTCGATCGTGAGCCCGTACGCGCGGCTCAGGTATCCGACGCCGCCTCCCAGCGTCAGCCCACCGATGCCGACCGAGCCGGTGTCGCCGAACCCCGTAGCGAGCCCATGCGCCGCCGCGGCGTTCGTGTACTCGCCCGCGGTCAGCCCCGTCTGCGCCCACGCCGTGCGCGCCTCCGGGTCGATTTCGAGCCCGCGCATGTCCGCCAGGTCGAGCACGATCCCACCCTCGCTGACGCTGTGGCCCGCGATGCTGTGGCCCCCGCTGCGAACGGCGAGCGCGAGCCCGGTCTCCCGGGCGGCCGACACGATCCGGGCAACCTGGGACGCGTCCGCGGGCCGGACGATGACCGCCGGCCGGCGATCGATCCCGCCGTAGAAGACCGTCCGTGCCTTGTCGTAGTCGGCGTCGGCTGGCGCGATCACGCGACCGACGAGGTCAGGGCTCAGCCTCTGGATCGTGGGCACAGCGGAAACTGGCGTCATGGTTTACCTCTCATCCGTTATGGGTCGCGGATCCGGTCAGACCACGATCATCCCCACGGCCCCGGAACCGGTCAATGAGGGCGTCCCCCGGCTCGGTGTTCGGTTATCCCTACGTGAGTGTCGCTGCGGTCGCGAAATACTGCGTCGACGGTGTCGCAGGAGGACCTCGCAATCGAAGCCGCTGGGCTGACCGAGTAGGACTAAGCTGCGCCCGATGCTTGACCACGTCGGAGTCAACGTGTCGGATTACGAGCGCAGTCGCGAGTTCTACAAAGGGGCGCTGACGCCGCTCGGCTTCTCGCTGCTGATGGAGCCGGCTCCGCGCACCGGTGGCTTCGGCAGCGAGGGGAAGCCGTGGTTCTGGATCACCGACCAGCGCGAGCCCACGACCGAGAACGTGCACGTGGCCTTTGCGGCGCCCGATCGGGCGACGGTGGACGCGTTTCATGCGGCCGCCCTCGAGGCGGGAGGGACCGACAACGGCGCGCCCGGGGTTCGCGCTCTGTACCACCCCGACTACTACGGCGCGTACGTCCTCGACCCCGACGGCAACAACGTCGAGGTCGTTTGCCACCGGCCGGAGTAGCCGCGGTGCGCGGCTAGTCATCGAGGAATTGTCAGGTCGAGCCGGGGGAGACGCTCGCGGTTGGCGAGGATGTAGCAGTAACCCCTGAAATGCAGCAGACGTGACGAAAGGAGACATCATGCGAGTCTTCGTTGCGGGAGCGAGCGGTGCGATCGGCACCCGGCTCGTTCCTCAGCTCATTGATCGGAGCCACGAGGTGATCGGCACCTCCAGGTCGCCCGCCAACGCCGAGCGTGTACGCGAGCTCGGGGCCGAGCCGGTCGCGCTCGATCTGCTCGACGCGGGCGCCGTGCGCAAGGCCGTCTTCGAGGCCGAGCCCGAGGCGATCGTCCACCAGGCGACCGCTCTCGCCGATCTGCGCTTCTCGAGGAACTTCGACCGCACCTTCGCGCAGACCAACCGGCTGCGGACCAAGGGCACCGACGCGCTGCTGGCCGTCGCGCGCGAGGCGGGCGTGCGCCGCTTCGTCGCCCAGAGCTTCGCCAGCTACCGATACGCGCGCGAGGGCGGGCCGGTGAAGACCGAGGACGATCCGCTCGACCCCAACCCGTTGCCGACGACGCGCGAGAGCCAAGCCGCGATGCGGTATCTCGACCAGGCGGTCACGGACGCCGGCGGGGTCGCGCTGCGCTACGGCGGCTTCTACGGCGCCGCCAACGATGGGCTGGTCGAGCCCGTGCGCAAGCGCCAGTTCCCGATCGTCGGCGACGGCGGCGGCATCTCCTCGTTCATCCACCTCGACGACGCCGCCGCGGCGACCGTGCTCGCGCTGGAACGCGACGCGGCCGGCATCTACAACATCGTCGACGACGATCCCGCGCCGGCGCGCGAGTGGCTGCCGGTGCTCGCGGACGCGCTCGGCGCCAAGCCGCCCCGCCACTTTCCCCGGTGGCTCGCGCGGCTGTTCGCCGGCGACGCGGCGGTCATGATCGGAACCGAGGCCCGCGGCGCCTCGAACGCGAAGGCCAAGCGCGAGCTCGGGTGGACGCCGCGCCACCCCAGCTGGCGAGAGGGCTTCGTGGTCGCGTACGCGTCGAGCGCACGCGTCTCGGGGTCAGTCGAGCCTGGTCGGTAGGCCAAAGCGCTCGAGCACGTCGATGGCGAACCGGTCGCGGGCCAGACCGCGGCTGTGCGGGGTGACAAATGAGGTGACCTCCCTTGCCCGCGGGCCATCCAGGGTGAGCACGTCGAGCGACAGCGCCGTGTAGCTCCCCTGCTCCGCGTCCCAGGCGTAGCAGCCAAATGCCAGCTGCCCGTTGGCGCGTGCCGGGAGCAATCGCCACCGATCCTGGAGCGCGTAGCGAGCGAGGAAGGCGGCGATCGCGTCCCGGCCGCGGTACCAGGTGGGGAGCGGCGGCATCGTGAACGTGGCGTCCTCGGCCAGCAGCGCGAGGATCGCGTCGATATCGCTGCGTTCCCAGGCGTTGATATACCGCTGCGCAAGATCGCGGATGCGCTCGTCGCCGAGCGCGCGCAGGGTGATCTGCTGCGTCCGGTCCGGAAGCCGCTCCGCCGTCGCCTTGCGCCCGCGTCGCAGCACGCCGTTGACCGACGCGACGGTTCTCCCCAGTAGATCGGCTGCCTCGCGGGCGGAGAAACCGAGCACGTCGCGTAGGATCAACACGGCACGCTGGCTGGCAGGCAGGTGCTGCAGCGCCGCGATGAATGCCAGCTCGACGCTCTCCCTTTGCTCGAAACGGGCCTCGGGAGCCGCGTAGCCGTCCGCGATCCCGAGCTGCTCATCGGCGTAGGGCTCGATCCACACGGACTCGGTGAGGGGGTCGGCGAGACCGTCGCCGGGACCCGCGGCAGGCCCATGGTCGATTGGGAGCACGCGTTTCGGCCGTCGTGCGATCACGTCGAGGCAGGCGTTGGTCGTGATCCTGTAGAGCCACGAACGCAGCGAGCTACGTTGCTCGAACTTCTTCAGCCCGCGCCACGCGCGGAGCAGCGCGTCCTGGAGGGCGTCGTCGGCGTCGTGGACCGAGCCCAGCATCCGGTAGCAGTGCGCGTGGAGCTCACGTCGGTAGGGATCCACGAGGCGGCGAAACGCGTCACCGTCACCCTCGCGCGCTGTTTCGAGCAGCTGGCGTTCCCGAACCCTCGCGCCTGTGGGGGTCGCGTTCATCCCTATACGAGGCTAGACCGTGAGCGCTTGTCGGTCTCATCGCTCCGGGGCCGGCGGTCAGTTTCGTCTCGCGCCGAAGTCGTTACTGGCGATGGCTTCAACATCGAGATCGAGACGGCGGTCGTGACCGAGCCCGCGCCGGACCGGGCGGGACGTCGCGAGTGGATCGGGCTCGCCGTGATCGCCCTCCCATGCGCGGTGTACGCGATGGACCTGACCGTGCTCAATCTCGCGCTGCCGTCCCTGAGCGAGGAACTGCAGCCGAGCAGCTCACAGCTCCTGTGGATCGTGGACATCTACGGCTTCATAGTCGCCGGGCTGCTGATCACGATGGGCACGCTGGGCGACCGGATCGGTCGCCGCCGCTTGCTCCTGATCGGCGCCGGCGCCTTCGGCCTCGCATCGGCCCTTGCCGCGGCCTCGACCAGCGCCGAGACGCTGATCGCAGCCCGTGCGCTTCTCGGGGTGGCCGGGGCGACGCTGGCGCCGTCGACGCTGTCGCTGATCCGCAACATGTTCCAGAACCCGCAGGAGCGCACATTCGCGATCGGTGTCTGGATCACGAGCTTCTCGACCGGAGCGGCGGTCGGGCCGCTGATCGGCGGGCTGCTGCTGGAGCGGTTCTGGTGGGGCTCGGTGTTCCTGCCGGCGCTCCCCGTGATGGCGCTGCTGCTCGCGGTGGGGCCACGGTTGCTTCCCGAGTACCGGGCTCCCGAGGCGGGCAGGTTGGACTTGATCAGCGCGGCCACCTCGCTCGTCGCGGTGCTGGCGGTGATCTACGGCCTCAAGCAGATCGCCCAGGACGGCGTCGGAGCGATCGCCTGCGTGTCGATCGCGGCCGGCCTCGCCGTCGGCGCCGCGTTCGTGCGCAGACAGCGCAGGCTGGCCGATCCGATGATCGACCTCAGCCTCTTCCGGGTGCCCGCTTTCAACGCGGCGCTCTCCGCCAATACGTTCGGCTTCTTCGTCAACTTCGGGATCGCCGTGTTCATCGCCCAGTACCTGCAGCTCGTGCTCGGGCTGTCACCGTTCGAGGCGGGGCTGTGGACGGTGCCGTACGCGAGCGCGTTCATCGTCGGCTCGCTGCTCACGCCTGTGCTGGTGAGCTCGATCAGGCCGGCGTTCGTGATAGCGGGCGGCCTCGCGGTGTCGGCAGCCGGCTTCGCGCTGCTCACCCTGGTGGACGGCGACTCCTCGCTTGCCACCCTGGTGACTGGTTCTGTCGTCCTCGCCCTCGGCCTCGCACCCGTCTACACCCTGGCCGCGGACATGATGGTGGGCTCCGCGCCGCCGGAGCGAGCGGGGGCGGCCGCGGGTATCTCGGAGACGAGCTCCGAGTTCGGGGGTGCGCTGGGGATCGCCGTCCTCGGCGCCGTCGGCACCGCCGTCTACCGCGGCGAGATCGACGAGGCGGTCCCGACGGGTGTCCCTCCGCAGGCCGCGGAGGGAGCGCGCGACACGCTCGGAGCCGCTGTCGCGGCGGGCGACGAGCTCCCGGGTCGGATCGCTCCCGAGCTCGTGACAGCGGCCCAGCAGGCCTTCACCGAGGCGCTGCAGGTGGCGGCCACCCTCAGCGCCGCGGTCGTGATCGGCACGGCGATCCTCGCCGCGGCGCTGCTCCAGCGCGTCCGGATGGGGTCGGAGCTCGAGCAGGAACGGGGCCTCGAGCCCGACCGCGCGCTGGCGGGCGGGCGGCCGTGCTGAGTTGATGTGCATCTCGCGCTCCCTGGCCCCGGTTGCCATACGCGACACCTGCCACTACGATCATTTGTGGCGGTTGTGTGCCGCTCAATGACACGGACGTTTGGCTGACGAGAGCTTGAAAGAGGATCGGAAAAGGCTTCGACGGGATGGTGCTCCGGCGCCGAGGGGGTCCTGCCCCTAGACGCGCCGTATCGAGAGCGCCAGCCGACCATGCAAGGGCTCCGGACCGGATCCCGGGCATGGGCAGGCGGCATCCCCGGCAACAGCAAAGGCAGACGTGTCTGCGAGGGTCGCGGTCGCCGAGACCGTCGAGTTGACGGTCCCGCAACGACAACGAGCGTACGGCCCGTGGGCCGGGGAGAGGAACGACGATGGAGATTGGCGCACTGTGGCCCTTCGGCCGGCAGCGGCGCTCGCGCGCCGAGCAGGACGAGGCCGCCCCGGCCGCACGGCCCCAGGCTCCGGCGGACGGGGAGGTCGACAGCGGGGCTGCCGAGGAGCTAGCCGCCCGCCGGGCGGAGATCGCGCGCATGGAGGAGCAGGCCCTGCGTGAGTCGGAGTCGATCAAGGTCCGCGCGTCGGACCTGGAGCGCCGGGCTCAGGTGCTCGAGGATCGCGAGCGAAACGTCGAGCAGCAGGCCGAGGAGCTGAAACGCGCGAAGCGCGTCCAGCGCCGCGAGCTGGAGCAGATCTCGGGCCTGTCAGCCGCGCAGGCGAAGCAGCTCCTGATCAAGGAGGTCGAGGAGGAGGCCCGGCATCAGGCCGGCCTCAATCTGCGCCGGATCGAGGAACAGACGAAGCAGGACGCCGAGCGTCGCGCCCGCAGCATCCTCGCGGTTGCGATGCAGCGGCTGGCGGCGACACACGCCAGCGAGACGACCACGCGCCTGGTGGAGCTGCCCAGCGACGAGATGAAGGGGCGAATCATCGGGCGCGACGGGCGTAACATCAGGGCGCTCGAGAGCCTCACCGGCGTCGACTTCATCATCGACGAGACGCCGTCCGCGGTCGTGCTGTCGAGTTTCGACGGCGTCCGACGCGAGATCGCGCGCCTCACCCTCGAGAAGCTGATCGCGGACGGTCGCATACATCCCGCCCTGTGCGAGGAGATGTACGCGCAGGCCAGGGCGGAGGTCGAGACGATGATCGCCGAGGAGGGCGAGCGGGCGGTGCTCGAGGCGGACGTGCACCCGCTCGACCCCGAGCTGCTCGCCCTGCTCGGTCAGCTTCGCTACCGGACGAGTTACGGCCAGAACGTGCTCGACCACCTCGTGGAGTGCGCGCGCCTCGCGGGGCTCCTCGCTGAGGAGCTCGGAGCCTCGGTGGAGACGGCGCGCCGCGCCGCGCTGCTGCACGACATCGGCAAGGCGGTGACGCATCAGGTCGAGGGCTCGCACGCGCTGGTCGGCGGCAAGCTCGCGCGGCGCTACGGCGAGGACGAGGCGGTGGCCCACGCGATGGAGGCCCACCACGGCGAGGTCGAGCCGCGCACCGTCGAGGCGGTCATCGTGCAGACCGTCGACGCTGTGTCGGGCGCGCGCCCCGGCGCCCGCGGCGAGGCCCTCGAGCAGTACGTGACCCGCCTGCGCGACCTCGAGGAGATCGCCTCGCGGCACAACGGCGTGCACAAGGTGTTCGCGATGCGTGCCGGCCGCGAGGTCCGGGTGATGGTGGACCCGGGCGAGGTAGATGACGACAGCGCCACGCTGATCTCGCACGAGATCGCTTCCGCGATCGAGAAGGAGATGGAGTACCCCGGGAGGATCAAGATCACGGTGATCCGGGAGAGCCGCTCGACGAGCTACGCGGGGTAGGATCGCTGCCTGATGGAGGAGACCGCCTTCTTCGTGATCGGGATCGCGCTCGTCGTGATCGCGGTGGTCGTGTCGGTGATCGGGCTGCGCTACGAGCGCTTCCCGGGGTCGCGCCTCACGCTGGTCGGCGGTGCGGCGCTGCTGGTCGTGCTGGTCGCCGCGACGACGACCTCGGCGGTGATCAATGCCCGCGAGGAGCAGCGCAAGCACAACGAGGAGGCGGCGGCCGAGGAGCAGGAGACCGCCACCGAGGCCACGGAGGCGGGTGAGTCCCCCAAGGAGCTCGAGCAGCAGGGCGCCGAGGAGGCCGGCGCGGCCGGCGATCTCCAGCTCACCACGCCCGAGGACGGCACGCTCGCGTTCGACACCGACGTGCTCGACGCCTCCGCTGGCGAGGTGAGGATCAACCTCGACAACCCGGCGACCGTCGAGCACGACGTGGCGATCGAGGCCGACGGGGAGGAGATCGCGAAGAGCGACCTGGTGAGCGAGGGGACGACCTCGGTCACCACCGAGCTCGACCCAGGCGAGTACGTCTTCTACTGCTCGGTGCCGGGTCACCGCGAGGGCGGCATGGAGGGGACGCTTACGGTCGAGTAGCGATGCGCTACCACGTCACAACCTTCGGGTGCCAGATGAACGAGCACGACTCCGAGCGGATGAAGGGGATGCTCGACTCGCTCGGGTATGAGGAATGCGGGACCCGCGACCAAGCCGACCTGATCCTGTTCAACACGTGCTCGATTCGCGAGTCCGCGGACAACCGGCTCATCGCCCACCTCGGGGAGGCGAAGCGCCTCAAGTCCGAACAGCCCGAGCGCGTGGTAGGGGTCGGCGGCTGCTGGGCGCAGTCCGTGAAGGACGAGGTGTTCGAGCGCTTTCCGTTCGTCGACGTCGCCTTCGGTCCCGGCCAGATCCACAAGCTCGCCGAGTTCCTGACGAGCGACTCGATCACGGCGCAGGGGTTCTTCGAGTTCGAGGACGTCTCGGGCCACCTGCCGATGAAGCGCGCGCGCGAGTTCCAGGCCTGGGTGCAGATCTCGCAGGGATGCAACTGCGTGTGCGCGTATTGCATCGTGCCCTCGACCCGGGGCCGCGAGGTGAGCCGCGCGCCGGACGAGATCGTCGACGAGATCTCGGCGCTCGCGTCCGAGGGGGTGCGCGAGGTGACGCTGCTGGGACAGAACGTGAACAGCTACGGGCGCGACCTGCCGAAAGAGCGGCGGGTGCCCTTCTCCGAGCTGCTCGCACTCGTCGATGCGATCGAGGGCATCGAGCGGATCCGCTACACGAGCCCGCACCCGAAGGACATGCGCGAAGACGTGATCCGCGCCCACGCCGAGCTGCCGGCGCTTTGCGAGCACGTCCACCTGCCGCTCCAGTCCGGGTCGAGCAGAGTCCTGAAGGCGATGAAGCGGACCTACAACCGCGAGCGATACCTCGACCGCGTGGCCCTGATTCGGGAGCACCTCCCGGACGCCGCGCTGACCACCGACATCATCGTCGGCTTCCCCGACGAGACCGATGCCGACTTCGACGGAACGCTCGAGGTCGTGGAGGAGGTCGGCTACGACGGCGCGTTCACGTTCATCTTCTCGCCGCGCAGGGGCACCGCTGCCGCGGAGTTGCCCCACCACGTGCCGCATGCGGTGAAGCGCGATCGGATGCAGCGCCTGGTCGAGGTCGTCCAGCGGCGCGCCCGCGAGCGCGCCGAGCGCTTCGTGGGCCGTTCGATGGAGGTGCTGGTGGAGGGGCCCAGCCGTACCGATCCGGCGCGCCTGCGCGGGCGGATCCGCCACAACAAGACCGTCAACTTCGACGGCACCGCTGCGCCCGGCGAGCTGGTCGAAGTCGAGATCACGGGCGCCACCTCGACCACGCTCGCCGGCACCGAGCGGCTGCTCAGCAGGGTTCCCTGAAGGTCCTGGCAATATTCGGCCCGACCGCGGTGGGGAAGACCGGGGTCGCGATCGCCGTCGCGGAGCTGCTGCGCGAGCGCGGCGAGGACCCCGTGGCCGTCAGCTGCGACGCGCTTCAGGTCTACCGCGGGCTCGAGGTCCTGACCGGCGCGCCGACGGAGGCCGAGCACGCGCGTCTCGAGCACCGCCTGGTCGGGATCATCGGGGTCGACGAGGAGTTCAGCGCGGGGCGTTTCTCCGATCTGGCGCGCGGGGAGATCGACGGCTTGCTCGCCGCGGAGCGCCGGCCGATCGTGGTTGGTGGGACGGGTCTCTACATGCGTGCGGCGCTGTCGGACATGGAGCTTCGACCACCGGTCCGGGTCGAGCTGAGGGACCAGGTGGAGCGCGAGATCGCGGAACGCGGGCCCGAGGCCCTACATGCAGAGCTCGACCCGGAGCTCGCCGGCGACGTCCACGCGAACGATCGCAAGCGGATCGCCCGGCTCACGGAGCTCCAGCGCGCCGGTTTCGAGCCGCCGCCGCCCGGCGGCGGGGAGCTGTGGACCGCTCAGCTGCGCCACCCGACGCTGCTCGTCGGGCTGGTCGTCGACCGTGACGATTTGGCGCGCCGGATCGACACCCGCGTGGACGAGCTAGTCGCCCGAGGCGCGGCCGACGAAGCTCGCGCCGCCGAGGCGGCGGTGCCCTCGCGAACGGCCCGGGCCGCGCTCGGGTTCGAGCAACTCCTGTCCTCGGACGTCGAGGGCATGAAGCGCGCCCACCGTGCGTACGCGCGCCGCCAGCTCACGTGGATGCGGAAGATGCCGGGCGTTACGCTCGTCGACAGAACCGGCCGCGGCGATTCCGACGCGGCGGCGGAGGTGGTCGCCGCCCTCGGGCGCGACTAGGCTCGCTTCGATGCGGTTCGAGAAGTGGCAGGCGCTCGGCAACGACTACGTGATCGTCGAGCGCGACGCGCTTCCCTGGGAGCTCACCCCGGAGCGGGTCCGGTTGATCTGCGCGCCGCATTTCGGGGTCGGGTCCGACGGCGTGCTGATCCTCTCGCGCCCGAGCGCCGGCGAGCACGTGGCTGAGCTGCGGATCTTCAACCCCGACGGCTCCGAGGCCGAGCTGTCCGGGAACGGGGCGCGCGAGGCGGCGCTGTACCTGCGCCGGGCGGGGTGGACCGACGCGGACGAGTTCTCGATCCAAACCGTCGCCGGCGAGATCCGGCCCAGGATCACCTCGCCGACGTCGTGCTCGATCGCGATGGGCCGGGCCAGCACGCGCTCGGATGACTACCCCTCCGGGAGCGCGGACGGCATCGGCACACTCGAGGCGGGGGGACGGGAGTGGCGCTTCCGGCACGTGTCGATCGGGAACCCGCAGTGCGTGATCGAGGTTGGAGACGAGGTCGAGGACCTCGACCTGGCAGCGATCGGCCCCGGGATCGAGCACCACGAGCTGTTCCCCAACCGCACCAACGTGTCGTTCACCCGCGTCGACGGCAGCACGGCCCGAGCGCGGATCTACGAGCGCGGGGCGGGGGAGACGATGTCGTCCGGGACGGGCGCGTGCGGCGCGGCCGTGGCGGCGGTGCTCGACGGCGCGCGGAGCCCGATCTCCGTGAAGCTCGACGGCGGCGAGCTCGACGTCGCGGTGGACGGCGAGCTCGAGGTCACCTTGACGGGCCCCGCCGAGCCGGTTTTCGCCGGCGAGCTCTCCGAAGAGCTGCTCGCGAGGCTCGAGCGGCTCGACAGCTAGTCTGCTGCGCCCGATGGCACTGACCGACCCATCGAAGCGGCTCGAGGCGATTCCGCCGTACATGTTCGCCGAGCTGGAGCGGCGCGTCGCCGACAAGCGCGCGGCCGGCATCGATGTGGTCAGCCTCGGGATCGGCGACCCCGACCGCCCGACCTACCCGCACATCGTCGAAGCGATGCGCGAGGCGGTCGCCGATCCCGCGAACCACCGCTACCCGAGCAACCGCGGTCGCGAGGAGTTCCGCACCGCTCTCGCCTCGTTCTACGCCACTCGCTTCGGGGTCACGATCGACCCCGAGAGCGAGGCGATGCCGGCGATCGGCGCCAAGGAGTGCATCTACAACCTCTGCTTCGCGTTCCTGGACCCTGACGACATTGCGCTTGCCGCCGACCCCGGCTACCCCGTGTACACGGGCGGGCCCACGCTCGCGGGCGCGCGCCCCGTGCTGATGCCGCTCGTCCCGGAGCTCGGCTTCGTGCCGGACCTCGAGCGGATGGACCGGATGGCGCTCGACAGCGCCCGGCTGATGTTCCTCAACTACCCCAACAACCCGACCGGGGCGGTGGTCCCCGACGGCTTCTTCGAGCGCGTGGTCGCGCTCGCCCGCGAGCACGAGTTCCTCGTCGTCCACGACAACGCGTACTCGGAGACGACGTTCGACGGCTACGTCGCGCCGAGCTTCCTCGCCACTCCGGGGGCGATGGACGTCGGGGTCGAGGTCTTCTCGCTCTCGAAGGGGTTCAACATGACCGGGTGGCGGTGCGCTGCGATCCTCGGCAACGCGGACGCGATCCGCACGTACTGGCGGCTGAAGACGAACGTCGACTCGGGCCTGTTCGAGGCGGTGCAGCTCGCGGGTGCCGCGGCGCTCAGCGGTCCGCGCAAGGCGGTCGAGGAGATGAACGAGATCTATTCCCGGCGCCGCGACCTCGTCGTCGAGACGCTGCGCGAGATCGGAGTCGAGGTGCAGCCGCCGAAGGGGACGATCTACGTGTGGGCGCCGGTTCCCGAGGGCCACACGTCGGTCTCGTTCGCCGAGCTCGTCCTCGAGGAGGCGGCCGTGGTCGTGTCGCCCGGATCGATGTACGGGCCGAGCGGGGAGGGCTTCTTCCGCATCTCGCTGACGACGCCCGACGAGAGGCTCACGGAGGGGCTGGAGCGGATCCGCCAGCATTTGAGCTAGCCTGGCGGGCACGTGATCGAGTTCGGCATCCTGGTCGCGCTGGCGTCGGCGGTCGGGGTCAACATCTCCATGCTGTGCAAGCACCGCGGCGCCGTGGCGGCCCCGGACGTCCAAATCACCCGTCCGTTGCGCAGCGCGGTCTCCCTGTTCCGCTCCCGCTGGTGGGCGATCGGGTTCGCGGTGGCGGCCGCGGCATGGGCGCTGCACGTCGTGGCGCTCGCGTTCGCGCCGCTGTCGCTGGTCGAGACGGTGATCTCTGGCTCGATCGTGCTGCTCGCGTACCTCGCGCAGCGATGGTTCGGGCTGCGCGTCAGCCGCCGCGAGTGGCTCGGGCTCGCGTTGATCGCGGCCGGGCTCGCATTCCTCGGCGCGACCGTCCCCGAGGCGACGGCGCACGGCTCCGAGTACTCGCTCGCGGCGATGATCGCGTTCGAGTCGGGAGCGGTCGCCGCGGGGGCGCTGCTGATCCTGTCCGGGAACACCGGATCGCTGGGCGTCGCGCGGGGGCCCCTGCTCGGCCTCGCGGCCGGAGTGCTGCTCGGGGTGGCGAATGTCTCGCTCAAGGCGCTGACGGGAACCGTCCCCGGCGACCCGTTGAGCATCGTCAGTCCGTGGACCGGCGCGCTCGTGGTCGCGGGCGTCGGTGCGTTCTTCGCGCTCGCGCGCGGGCTTCAGATCGGGGGAGCGATCTCGGTAATCGCACTGTCGTCGGTCGCGGCGAACTGCGCTTCGATCGCCGGCGGCGTGCTCGTGTTCGGGGATCCGATTGGTGGCGACGCGCTCGGAATCGTGCTGCGCAGCGCTGCGTTCGGCGTAGTGATCGTGGCGACCGCGTGCATGCCCGCCCGAATCGGAGCGCCCGGCGGGCGCCCGGCACCCGCCTCCGGCTAGGTCACGTTCTGAGTGGTCGGATGGCGCACGACCTGACCACCGAAGAGGGCGCGCTGGCGAGTCGGTGCGAGCTGCTTCGCTCCCTGCACGTGCCCGGTGATCCGCTCGTGCTCCCGAACGCATGGGATGTCGCCTCCGCTCGGGATGTTGTCGCGGCCGGTTTCCCGGTCGTCGCGACGACGAGCGGCGGAGTGGCCGCCTCACTCGGGTACGAGGATCACCATGGCGCCCCCGCCGAGGAGATGCTCGCCGCGGCCGGACGCATCATCCGCGGCGTCGACGCGCCGGTCACCGTAGACGCCGAGGCCGGCTACGGGATGGACCCGGCGAGCCTCGTTGCCGCGCTCAGGGCCGAAGGCGCCGCGGGCTGCAACCTCGAGGACACGGATCACGCCGCCGGAATCCTGGTCGATCCGGCGGAGCACTCGAAATGGCTGAACGCGGTGCGGGAGACCGCGTCCGATCAGGACTACGGCCTCGTGATCAACGCGCGAATCGACGTCTTCCTGGCCGCGCTCGGCGACGGGTCCCAGGCGGAAAAGGTCGCCGACGCCCTCGATCGCGCCCATGCCTATTTCGAGGCTGGCGTCGACTGCGTGTACCCGATCGGGCTGTGGGAGGAGGACGCGCTCAGAGAGTTCGTGCCAAACGCCGGGGGTCCCGTGAACGTTCTGGCGATCCCCCGTGCCCCGACCATTCCCGAGCTGGCCGAGCTCGCGGTGTCGCGGGTCAGCTACGGCAGCCTGCTTCACCGGCAGGCGATGGAGCAGTTCGAGAGCACGCTGGCGGACCTGCCCGCGTCTCGCTCCTGAGCGGCTCGCGGCGGCCGCGACAGGTTCGGCGTCAGGACCCCGCGGGACCGGCGACGAACTCCGCGATCGCGTCGATTTGCGCCCCACGGATGGGCGCATGCTCGCTCACTCGCTGCTCGGCTGCGCGTTCTACGGGGCTTTCGCCGCCAAAGTCCTGGAAAACATGGAGGTTGGGGCGAGGCCGGCTGCTCAGGTTGGTGCCGGGAGCCTGCCCTCGGCCTCGAGGGTGTCGCGGAGCCCCTGCTCGAGGCCACGCGGCGAGTAGCCGAGCTTCTCGATCGCCTTGTCGTGCTTCGCCCAGAACGTGACGCCGTCGGCCGAGCTGATCAGCTCCGAGAGATTGGGCGGCTGGCCCATCACCTTCCCGACCACCGGGCCGATCGGGGTCATCGCCTTGAGCACCGAGGTGGGCATCGCCCGCTTCGGCGCCTTCTTGCCGCTCACGCGCGCGACCGTCTCGATCAGCTCTCGCATCGTCGTGATCTGGCCGCCGAGGACGTATTGCTCGCCGATCTCGCCCTTGTCGAGCGCGAGCAGGACCCCATTGGCGACGTCGTCGACGTGGACCATGTTCATGCCGAGGTCGGGGAACGCGATCATCGGCATGCGTCCGGCGAGGAACTGGTTTATCTGGGTCCCGATCGCCGAATGGTCGTCGGGACCGTAGACGCCGCCGGGCTGCACGATCACGCACGGCAGTCCCTCGTCGTCGATCAGTCGCCGGGCGATCTCGTGGGCCTTGACCTTCGTCTCCTCGTAGTAGGAGGTGTAGCCGGTGCCCGGGGTGGACATAGCTCTCGTCTACGACCGAGCCCTGCGTGTTCCCGAACGCGCCTACCGTAGACACGTACACGACCCTGGGGATCCTCTCGTCGAGCGCCGTGCGAAGGACGCGCTCGGTGCCCAGCACGTTGGCGTCGTACATCGCCTCGTGCTGGCTCTTGGGGATCCCGACCTCGTACACGCCGGCGACATGGATCAGCGCGTCGCAGCCGCGCATGCCCTCCCGCAAAGCTCCCTCGTCGGACAGGTCTCCCCCCATGAGGTCGCACCCGATGTCCCGCAACTCCCTACCCTTCTCCGAGTTGCGCACGAGGGCGACGACCTCGTCTTGTCTCTGACGGAGCTTGCGGGCCACGTGCCCCCCGATGAACCCCGTTCCGCCGGTCACGAAGACCTTCATGTGCGGAGCCTACACTTGTAGTAGTGCAACGAACCCGCAACGGCAGAACCGCGCAGACGCGCTACGGCGTGGGCGGGGCGGGGGTCTCGAATCCGCGCGCGCGGCAGCGGGCAATCGCGGTCGGAGTCATGCGCGAGCTGCCCGACGGCGACCCGCTGGCGGAGCTGAAGGAGCTCCTGCGCACGGCGGGCGTCGCGACCGAGGGCGAGCTGATCCAGCGACGCGCGGAGCCCGACCCGGACCGGTACCTGGGTCGCGGCAAGCTGCGCGAGCTGAAACATGCGCTGCGCGAGCACGGAGCGAACCTGGTCGCGACCGACGACGAGCTCGTGCCACGCCAGGAGCGCAATCTCGAGGCTGAGCTCGGTGTGCCGGTGATCGACAGGGCCGCCGTGATCCTCGACATCTTCGCCGACCACGCCCAGAGCGCCGAGGGGAAGCTCCAGGTCGAGCTCGCCCAGCTCGAATACAACCTGGCGCGCATGCGAGGGCTGTGGACTCACCTCGAGCGGCTCGGCGCGGGAATCGGGACGAGGGGCCCGGGCGAGAGCCAGATCGAGACCGACCGGCGCCTGGCGCGCGATCGGATCGCAACGCTGCAACGGCGCCTCGAGCGACTCGAGAGTAACCGCGGGCTGATGCGCGCGACCCGCGAGCAGGCCTCGCTTCCCACGATCGCTCTTGCCGGATACACGAACGCGGGAAAGTCGACGCTGCTCAATGCGCTCACCGGCGCCGGGGTCGGGGTGGGGGAGAGGCTCTTCCACACGCTCGACCCCACCACGCGCGCGTTCGAGCATGACGGGCGCCGCTACCTGATGACCGACACGGTCGGATTCATCCGCAAGCTGCCCCACCAGCTTGTCGAGGCCTTCAAGGCCACGCTCGAAGAGACTGCGCTCGCCGACCTCATCGTCCACGTCGTCGACGCCGCCGAGCCCGCCGCGCAGCGGGCCAAGTCGATCGTCGCGGTCGACTCCGTGCTCGAGGAGATCGGCGCCGGCGCCACGCCGCGCCTGCTCGTCTACAACAAGGTCGATCTGCTCGATGACGACGCGATACGTGAGCTGCTCGTGGGCGAGCGGGATGCGATCGCGATCTCCGCGGCGACGGGAGCGGGGATCGATGAGCTTCGCGACCGGATAGAGACCGCCTTCGCCGAGACGCTCGAGCCGGTCGAGCTGCTGGTGCCGTACTCGGCGGGCGGACGCCTCTCGGAGCTGCACCGGATCGCAGGCGACCTGGATCGCGAGGATCGACCCGAGGGAGTGCTGGTGAAGGCGAGGATTCCGGCCGCGCTGAGCCACCGGTTCACCGACTTTGCGCTCAACGGCGACGAGGCTGTCTTGCAGGACGGGAATTCGAGCCACCCGCGCGGCTAGTCTGGACCGCGTGGAGCTTCGGGTCAGCCGGCTGCGGGAGGAGGCCAGTCTTCCAACGCGCGCCCACGCCGGCGACGCAGGGCTCGACCTGCACGCGGCGGCGGCGGCGACGCTGGCGCCCGGCGAGCGTGCGAGCGTCGGCACGGGAATCGCGGTCGAGGTCCCCGAGGGCCACGCCGGCCTCGTGCTCCCTCGCTCGGGCCTCGCGGCCCGCCACGGAGTCACGCTCGCCAACGCGCCCGGGCTGATCGACTCCGGGTACCGCGGGGAGCTGCGGGTGCTGCTGGTCAACACCGATCCGGCTGCGACCTTCGAGGTCCGCCCCGGCGACCGCATCGCACAGCTCGTGCTGATCCCGTTCGCTCACGCGGATCCGACCGAGGTCGAGGCGCTCGACGAGAGCGCACGAGGGCTGGCGGGGTTCGGTTCGAGCGGGCGCTAGCTCGCGGCTGCGACCAGATTCGCCGAGGCCGTCGCGGTCGGGCTCGAGTTCCTCATCCTCGCTCCGGGACGGCCGGATCCGGCTCGACTACCAGTTCATCGAGCGCTGATCCACAGCATCGCCGAATTGGGCGGCGCTACTTCGCCGAGGCCACAAATCCGCGCACATCGGCGACGGGCTCGGCGTATGCGTCTCCGAGCGCCGTCTCCACCGCGGTCATGTACTCCTCCGCCCACTCGGGGAACTCGTAGTCCACCGCGCGCAGGAACTCGAGGGTGACGGCGAGGCGGATGTCGGCGATCGAGGGCGAGTCGCCGCCGATGAACCGCCGGCCGTCGAGGAAGTGAGCGCGCAGCGCCTCGAGCGGCTGCGCGATCGCGGCCTCGGCGTCCTTCTGCGCCTTCGCCTTCATCTCGTCGTCGGCGTCGGAGGTCGCGACCTCGCCCGCGTACTGCGGGAAGCCGAGCGTCGGGTACGTGGCGCGGGCGACGAGCGGGTACAGGGTCCCGACGATGTAGAACATCGCGCTGTCGGTCATCGCCCGCTCGGCCAGGTCGGTGGGGTAGAGCTCGTCGAGGCCGTGCTTGTTGGCGAGGTACTGCATGATCGCGCAGCTCTCCCACAGCGACCCCTTCGGCAGCCCCTCCTCCTCGAGCAGCGGCGTAAGGGTGGACGGGTTCTTCTCCACGAAGGCGGGCTCGTCCTTCTTCCCCCACACGTCGACCTCTTCGAACTCGAGCCCCGCGGCGCGCACGAAGACGCGAACGGACAGGTTGTTGACGCTCGGCGTCAGGATGCTCAGCGTGTGGTCTGCCATTTCCTCCTCCTGGTCCTGGTGGGAATCTACCGCTCGACGAGCCGCGACTTGTACTCGCTGCGCTCCAGCGTCCCGAACGGGACCAGCTCGACCTCGGCCTGGAACGTGAGCGCCTCGCGCAGCCGCCCCCGGACCTCCTCCGCGAGCGCGGGGTCGGCCGCCTCCTCGCGCGCCAGCTCGACGCTGACGGGGAGCGGCGGGTCCTGCTTCGCCCCGGGCGCCCGCGGCCGGACGAGGACGTTGCCGCTCACACGCGGGCCGAGCCCGCCGACCACCTCGCGCACCGCCGACGGGAACACGTTGACGCCGCGGACGATCAGCATGTCGTCGGTGCGCCCGATGCAGCGCACGCGAGGGCCGGTGCGCCCGCACGGGCACGCGCTCGTTCGCACCTCGACGTGGTCGCGGGTGCGAAAGCGCAGCAGCGGCGCCGCGCGGTGGCGGAGGTGCGTCAGCACCAGCTCCCCGGTGGCGCCGTCGTCGAGCTCGATCGCGGCGCCGCTCCCGGGGTCGACCAGCTCCGGGTGGACGAACCCGCGCGCGCCGAGGTGCATCCCGTCGCTGGTCCTCGCACTCGCCCCACAGCGAGACGCCGATGTCCCCGATCCCCATCGCCTCGGTGACCCTCGCACGCCAGCCCTCCTCGAGCTCGGCGCGGAACGCCGCCTCGCCCCCGCCCGGCTCACCCGCCACGAGCACGCGCTCGACGCTCGACGCCCGGCAGGTCGAAGTCGCGCGCCGCCGCCCACTCGACGAGGTATGCGGCGATACGAGGGCGTCAGGACCACGGCGTTCCGCGGCCGCAGTAGCTCGATCGCGCGCATCAGGCGCTCGGTGTTCCCGGTCCCGACAGGGATGTGCAAGAGGCCGAGGCGATCGAATGAGCCGAGCGCCGCTCCGGCCGCGAACGGGCCCGGCGTTGTACGTCGATGACGACGCTCTCGCCCGCCGTCGATCCCGGAGGCGCCGTAGCTGCGGGCCGACCCCGTGACCCAGTTGTCGAGGTCGCTCAGCGGTGAGCGGGATGTAGCTCGGCGTGCCGGTCGTTCCGCTCGTCGAGTACATCGCGCGCGATCTCGGACGGTCCGCGCACAGATGCGCGCCGATCGGATTCTCGGGCGTGCAGTGGCTCTCGCATCTCGCGCTTCTCGGTCAGCGGCAGCCGCGCGATCTCCGCCAGCCCGCCGGCGTCCGCGGCGGACTCGATCGCCGCGCGCCGTCAGCTTGTCGCGATAGAACGGCGAGCGCTCGAATAGGTAGGCGAGCTGTGCCCGGTAGGACGCGTCGTCGACGGTCAGCTGCTCCGCCCACGGGCGGGACTCGATCTCGGGCGCCGCCATCGTCGAGCGCGCCTACGGCGGGCGCTCGTACGTGACCGCCTCCTCGGCCTCGCGCCGCCATCAGGAGGCCGAGCGGATGCTCTCGCTCCTCGGCGAGGTGGGCGAGGAGGCCGGCGGTCCGTGCGAGAATCGGCACCGACTTCACGGCGGCGGACGGGAAGCCGAGGTCGAGCATGACCGCCGCGATCGGCATCGAGACGTTCATCGTCAGCGGGCTGCCCCATGCTTCGGCCGCGGCGTCGTGAAACTCGCGCGCAAGCACGACGTGGGGGCCGGTTACCCCGTGCGCGTCCGCGAGCTCGAGGATCCGCTCCGCGCGCGGATCGAGCGGCCTGTGGACCGGATGGCCGAAGCCGGGCAGTCTGCTCACCGGATGCATGGACCGCGCGGGACATCTCCTCCGCCACGGTCGCGCGGTCGGAGCCGGCCGCCACGCGCTCCTGCGCCGCTTCGAGCAGCCGCGCGCACGCCTCGGAGGTGCCGAGGATGACCGGACCGCAACCGAGGATTCCGGCTGCGACGGCTCCCTGGAGCGATCCGGGGTCGGCGGCAAGCGTCATTCTCGCGGCGACGTTGGTGGGCATCATCCCGTGCTCAGCGATCGCGACGAGCAGCAGGTCGAGAAAGAAGCGCTGGTCCTCGGTCGGCTCCTCGGCCGGTGAGCAGCAGGTGGAAGTACTCGGTGAAGCTCATGCTGCCCATCAGCTCGCCGGTGAGGTCGCGGCCGCGCACTTCGACCCTGTCGGGAAACGCCTGGCTGATGTGGCTGACTGCCATCTGGCGCAGTATCTCGGACTCGATTGCCGCTTGGTCAGCGCCCGCGCGCGGCGAGGCGCGCCGATTCGTGCGCGGCCACCTCGAGCTCGTCGTCGAGCGGCTCGAGCCCCGGCTCGGCCCCAGTTCGGCGCGCGAGCGCGAGCTGAATCAGCCGGTCCGCGAGCCATGAGTTCTTCGGCAGCAGCGGGCCGTGGAGGTAGGTCCCGAGCACGTTCAGGCGGCGCACTCCCTCGCGCCCGTCCTTGCCGTTGTTCCCGTGTCCGCTGAGCACGCGGCCGAGCGGCTCGGCCGAGTCGCCGAGGTAGGTGCGACCTCCGTGGTTCTCGAACCCGGCGACCAGCCGCGGGCCGGTGCCGAGATCGACTTCGATCGTCACGTTGCCGATCAGGCGGGGACCGGGCTCGCGCACGGTCTCGAGGTCGGCGAGCCCAAGGCCCTCGATGCGATCGTCGCCGAGCTGGTAGCCGTGGCCGAGGAGCTGGTACCCGCCGCACACCGCGAGCACGACGGCGCCGTCCTCTGCCGACGCGGCGATGGCGTCGCGTTTGGTCTCGACCATATCGGCGGCGACGAGCACCTGGTCGCGGTCCTGGCCGCCCCCGATGTAGATCAGGTCGTGCGCGCCGGGGTCGAAGCGCTCGCCGGGTCCCGCGGCGGCGTAGGAGAACCCGATCCCGCGCCATTCGCAGCGCCGGCGCAGGAAGATCATGTTCCCGCGGTCGGCGTAGATGTTCATCTGGTCCGGATACAGGGCCAGCAACCGCAGCTCCATCACGGAGCCTCCAGCATGCACACGGTCGAGCCGACGTGCCAGTCGGTGGACGGCACGTCCCGGCGAGGCCTCGCTTGGAGTCCGGCGTCGCGGGCCTCGTCCTCAAGCTCGCCGGGCGGGAGGGGGTCGAGCTCGGTTATGTCAACCTCCTCGGTGAGCGCGCCCCCCGGCGCCACCGCCTGGCGGAGGCGCTCGATCGAGATCACTCCGTTCGCGCGACGGACGTTGAGCGGCAGGCTGGAGTAGATCCACCCGTCGAGCTCGCGCACGTCGGGGAGGGGAGGCACCTCGTCGCGGGCGGGCTCGGTGGTCGGCTCGGGAAGCGAATCCGCCTCCACCAGAGAGGCAGCGAGCACCCCACCTGGCTGCAGCTGCCCGACAACGCGGGCGAGCATCGCTCGGCGCCGCGCCCGATCGAGCAGCTGGACGAGCTGCATCGGCGCGATGACGAGCGGGAAGCGCTCGTCGAGGTCGAAGCTCGCCGCGTCGGCGACGATCGCGCGCGCCGGCAGCTCCGCCTCGCGGGCGCGTGCGTTGAGCGTGTCGACCAGCGACCGCTCGGTGTCGATGCCGAGCACCTCATGACCCTGGCGGGCGAGGTGCAGAGCGACCCTCCCGGTGCCGCACCCGAGCTCGAGAACCGGTCCGCCGTGCTCCTCGGCCAGCTCCTCCCACAGCTGCAGGTCCTCCGAGTAGGTCCCGCACTCGACCTCGTGCCACGCGACCTCATCAGGTGTTCGCGCTCGGCCCAGCATCAACTTCCCCGCCCGCCCACACCCTTGCAGAGCCTCGCGCTCACCGCCAGAACTCCGGGGCGATGTTGCGGTCGGCGAGCAGCTTGCGCAGCTCGAGCAGCGCCGTGTAGGTGGGGAGGGCGAACAGCCGTCCGTCGGCACGGATGATCGCGCGGTCGAGCGACTCCTCGATGCCGTCCACGACCTCGATCGCGTCCGCCGGCAAACCCGCGTACTTGAGGCGCACGGCCATCTCCGGCGCTCGGGTGCCGGCGCACACCACGGTGCGCACCGAGCCGTCGAGAAGCTCGAAGTCCGCGTCCCAGACCCAGGACACGTCGCGGCCGTCGGCGATCCGGTCGTTGAGCGCGATCCAGAGGTCGAGGCCACGGTCGCCGCTCTCGAGGCGAAGCGTTCGCAACACCTCGTTGGCGCCGACCGGATTCTTGATCAGGAGGATCGATACCGGAGTGCCGGAGACCTCGATCGTCTCGACCCGGCCGAACACCGCCTTCATGGCCTCGAGACCCCGCGTCACGACGTCGAGCTCGACACCGAGTCGCAGGGCCGCGGCCACCGCCGCGATCGCGTTGTAGACGTTGTAGAGGCCCGGGAGCGGCAGGCGCGCGCGCAGCTCGCCGTCCGGAGTGCGGATCGCGAGTCGCGAGCCGCCCATCCCCTCGAGCGCGATCTCGGTGGCGGCGACGTCCGGCACTGGGCGGTCGGCGTCGCAGTTCGGGCACGTGTAGTGACCGAGGTGCCCGACGAAGGCGCGCTCGTACACGTAAGCCGCGCCGCAGCGCCGGCAGTGCTTCGCGTCGTGGGCGTGCTCGAGCGCGGGCAGCCCCTGGGTGGAGTCTTCGATGCCGAAATACGTCACGCCCGGACGGCGATTCCCATCGCGGTCCCTACCGAGGTCGGCGACGAGCGGGTCGTCGGCGTTGAGCACGAACTCGGTCGCGCCGGCGCGTGCCTCGACCAGCGCCGCCCAGTCGTCGGCGAGCCGCTCGAGCTCGCCGTAGCGGTCGAGCTGGTCGCGAAACAGGTTGCCGAGCACGATCAACCGCGGCTCGAGCTCCTCGGCCACTGCCGGAAGCCACGCTTCGTCCACCTCGAACAGGCCCTCGGTGCCGCTCTGCTCGAGGAGCGCCGTCGCGACCCCCCAGCTCATGTTCGAGCCCGCGCGGTTGTGGACCGGGAGCCGGCCGTCCGCGCGCAGGATCTCGGCGAGCATCCCCGCGGTGGTGGTCTTGCCGTTGGTTGCGCTGATGATCGTCGAGCCGCGCTCGAGCGAGACGGCGAGACGGCCGATGGCGTCAGGGGCGAGCCGAAGCAGCATCCTGCCCGGAAGCGTCGTACCGCCGCCGCGCCCGCTGCGCCGGCTGACCGCACCGGTCGCCCTTGCCAGCGCCACCTTGGGGCCGAAGAGCCGGCTCACATCACTGATGTTCGCGCTCGGCCCAGTATCAACTTCCCCGCCCACCCACACCCTTGCAGAGCCTCGCGCTCACTCCGGGGGCGCGATTACGCCGAGAGCGCTCGGCAGCACGTGGACCCTGGCCGGGAGGTCGGCGAGGTGATCGCCGTCGGCGTACACGGCGAAAGGTCGGTCGGCCGCGATCTCGACCTCGGCTCCGCGCAGAACGGTCACGCCTGCCTTGTCAACGTGGGTGCCCTTGAACACCGTTGGCAGGTTAGCCAGGTACCGGAGCTTGCCGATCTGCTCGATCAACACGACGTCCAGCTGGCCGTCGTTCAACTCGGCGTGGGGTGCAAGGAACATGCCGCCGCCGTACGCCTTGTTGTTGGCGGCCGCGACCGTGTATCCGGTGAACTCCCGCGTCTCGCCGTCGATCGTGACGGTGAAACGCGCCGGGCGCCATGCCGCGAGGGTGCGCAAGCAGGCGTAGAGGTAGACGAGGTTTCCGCTGATCAGCTCTGCCTCGTTTGCGACCCGGTTGGCCTCGGAGTCGAAGCCGCAGCTCGCGATCCCAACGAAGCGATGACCGTTCACCTCGCCGACGTCGATGCGTCGCACGTTGCCCGCGGCGAGCACGTCGGCGGCGCCCTCGACGTCCTTCGGAATGCCCAGCACGCGTGCGAGATCGTTGCCTCTGCCGCCCGGGATGACCCCAAGCGGAACCTCGGTGCCGGCGAGCACGCCACCGACCTGGCCGACCAGCCCGTCGCCGCTCATCACCACCGGGATCTCACCGTCGCTAGCGGCCTCGCGCGCCTCGTGGATCGCGTGCTCGAGCGCCTCGGTCCGCACGGTGCGGTGCGCGACGCCTCGCCTTTCGAGCGCGCGCTCGAGCTCCGGGAGCATCTTGAGCGCCCGCCCGCCCGCGGCGGCGGGGTTGACTAGCAGCAGGTGGCGTCGCTGCCCGGCGATAGGCAGAATCTAACCCGTGGCGACGGAACGGCCCGAGACCAGGTACGCGAGGAGCGGGGACTACAGCATCGCCTATCAGGTGGTGGGTGAGGGGGATCTCGATCTCGTGTACGTCCCGGGGCTCGCCTCCCATGTCGAGGTCTTCTGGGAGGAACCGGCGTACTCGCGCTTCCTGCACCGGCTGGCGTCGTTCAGTCGCTTGATTCTCATGGACCGTCTCGGCACCGGGCTCTCGGACCGACTCCCACCGAACCAGGCCGCGACGTTCGAGCAGAGAATGGACGACATCCGGGCCGTCATGGACGCAGTCGGCTCGGACCGCGCTGCGCTGCTCGGCTGGTCCGAGGGAGCAGCGCTCTGCGCAACGTTTGCGGCGACGTATCCGCAACGCTCAACCGCGCTCGTGATGTATGGGGGAATGCCGCGCCTCGTCAGGGCCGACGACTATCCGTGGGGGTTGCCACCGGACTTCATAGAAGAGTGGATCGCGAACGTTCCGTTCGCGTGGGGGCAGGACGAGGAGCTGATCAGGCTGTGGGCCCCGAGCGTTGCGGATCTGGCCGAGCCGCGACGATGGTTCGCCCGGTTCGGGCGGCTTGCAGCGAGCCCCGGGGCCGCGAGTGCCCTGTTCACGATGGTGCGCGATCTGGACATCCGTGAGGTACTGCCGGCGATTCGCGTTCCCACGCTCCTTGTCCATCGCACCGACGACACCTTGATGCGGGTCGAGCACAGCCGCTACATGGCCGAGCGGATCCCCGACGCGAAGCTCGTCGAGCTGCCCGGCGTGGACCATCTGTGGTGGTTCGGCGACCAGGACGCGATCGTCGACGAGGTGGAGGAGTTCCTCACCGGGGCACGGTCGGCGCCGGAGACCGATCGCGTCCTGGCGACGGTGATGTTCACCGACATCGTGGCCTCGACCGAGCGCGCGGCCGAGCTCGGCGACCGCCGCTGGCGCGAGCTGCTGGCAACCCACGAGGCGGTCGTGCGCCGCGAGCTGGAACGCCACCGCGGTCGCGAGGTGAAGATGATGGGGGACGGCTTCCTGGCGACCTTCGACGGGCCCGCGCGGGCGATCGGCTGCGCCCGCGCGATCGCCGACGGCGTACGCCCGCTGGGGATCGAGGTTCGCGCCGGCCTGCACACCGGTGAGTGCGAGGTGATGAACGGCGACGTGGGCGGGATCGCCGTCCACACGGGCGCACGGGTGTCCGCCGAGGCCGGGCCCGGCGAGGTGCTGGTCTCGAGCACGGTCAAGGACCTCGTCGCCGGCTCCGGGATCGAGTTCGAGGACCGAGGCACCCACGAGCTCAAGGGAGTGCCGGGCGAGTGGCGCCTTTACGCGGTCACCGCGTAAGCGGCTTGCGCCCGACCCAGTACGTGCCGTGCTGGACCTCGCCGTTCGCGGCGGGCTCGATCCCGCGACGGCGAAAGCCGTGCTCGAGCACCGCGTCCGCCGTGTAGAAGGGCGTGTCCGCTCCCCAGCTCGACGCCACGATCACGTGGCCGCCGGGGCGCAGCACGCGCGTCGATCTCGGCGAAGAACGGCGGCATATTGAGCTGCGCGACGAGGTCGAACGAATCGTCCCCGAAAGGCAGCGACGCGGCGTCGGCGACCCTGAACGCGACCCTGCCCTCGGGGTCGAGCCCGATCTTCTGCTGCGCCGAGCGGATCATCTCGTCGGAGATGTCCACGCCGCGCACGCTCGCGCGCGGGAACTCGCGCGCCAGCAGCAGCGCGCCCACGCCGGTTCCGGTGCCGACTTCGAGGATCCTCTCGGGCTCCGACACGTGCAGCGCCCCAGCGGAGAGCGGGGCAAGGTGATCCGCCGACCCCGCTCCCGTGCGCTCGTCCCAGCCACGCGCGGCGCGGTCGAAGAAGCCCTGCATCGGCCGGCGAAGCAGCGGCCACAGCCACGGCGCCCGTACAACTATTTCGTTGAACGCGCGGCCGAGGATTCGAACGCCTGTCGGAGGCCGCCTGCGCTGCGAGGACTCCACCGGCTCATCTTCTCAACGCGTTACCCTTTCGCGCCCGATGCTCGCGCGAACGGCCTTCCTCGCGGCGGCGGTGCTTGCCGCGGCCACGATCGCTGCCTGTGGGGGAGGGGACGGCGACGCGGAACCGGACGCCGTGGAGCTGCCCGAGGGGTGCGAGCAGGTCGATGCGCCGCCGCCAAAGAGCACCGAGTTGAAGAAGCCGCGTGGCCTCCAGGCTCCGCCGCGGGCGCCGGTCGCGGTGGTCGAGACGAGCTGTGGATCGTTCGAGATCACGCTCGACACCGGCGCCGCGCCGAAGACGACCGCGTCGTTCGTGCACCTGGTCGAGCAGGGGGTCTACGACAACACGGCCTTCCACCGCATCGTTCCCGATTTTGTGGTCCAGGGCGGAGACCCACGCGGCGACGGAACCGGCGGTCCCGGGTACTTCGTCGACGAGCCGCCGAGGCCCGCCACCGAGTACACGCGCGGAATGGTGGCGATGGCCAAGACCGCGGCGGAGCCGCCGGGGCGGTCGGGAAGCCAGTTCTTCGTCGTCGTGGCCGCGGACGCAGGCCTGCCGCCGGACTATGCGCCGCTCGGCGAGGTGACCAGCGGGCTCGGCGTCGTCGAGCGGATCTCTGAGCTCGGGGACCCGGCGAGCGGTCAAGCGGGCACCCCGCTGGCGCCGGTGGTGATAGAGCGGATCACGGTTCAGAGCGGTTAGGCATCTCGCGTGGCCTGATGGCTACGCTGCGATGATGGCCAAGGTCGGCGTCGGTGACCCAGCACCGGAGTTCGAGCTGGCGGGTGCCGAGGGGCGCGTTTACCGCCTCTCGGACCACCGCGGCAAGTGGGTGATCCTTGCCTTCTACCCCGGGGACTTCACGCCCGTGTGCACGCGGCAGTTCTGCTCCTACCGCGACGCCGACGACCGCCTCGACGAGCTCGGCGTGGAGGTGCTCGGGATCTCGCCGCAGAGCGTCGACTCGCACGAGCGGTTCGCCGCCAAGCACGGGCTAACGGTTCCTCTGCTCGCGGACGAAGCTCGCAGCGCGATTCGGGCCTACGGCGTCGACGCCCCGGGAGGGCTCGTGCGGCGTTCGATCTTCATCATCGATCCCGACGGGGTGATCCGGTACCGCCATGTCGCTCTGCTCGGGCTCCACTACAAGGACGTGGACGACCTGAGCAAGGCGCTCGCAACCGTTCGCCGGTGACCGCCGGCGCCCGCCTGGGGGCCCTCCGGGCGATGCTGCTCGACCTCGACGGGGTGCTGTACGTCGGCGACGAGCCGATCGATGGCGCCAGTCAGGCGGTTGGCGCGCTGCGCGACCACGGCCTCGGACTGCGGTTCGTCACCAACACGACCGAGCGCTCGCGCGCGCAGACCGTGGACAAGCTGGGCCGGCTGGGGTTCGATGTCGAGCCCAGCGAGGTCGTCACTCCGGCCGCGCTCGCGCGGCAGCATTGCCTCGACGCTGGCCATCGCACCGTCGCGCTGGTGATGAACGCGAACGTGAAGGAGGACTTCGAAGGGCTCGAGGAAGCGGATGAGAGCCCCGATGCGGTGATCATGGGCGACCTGGGTGAGGCATTCGGGTTTGAGATCCTGAACCGCGCGTTCCGGATGGTGATGGACGGGGCCGAGCTGATCGCGCTGCAGAAGAACCGCTTCTGGCTCGCGCCGGACGGCCTGGCGCTCAACGCCGGACCGTTCGTGGCCGCGATCGAGTACGCGACCGACCGCGAGGCCGTGGTGGTTGGAAAGCCGTCGCCGTCGTTCTTCGCGCTCGTGCTGGACGATCTCGGCGCGCGGGCCGAGAATGCTGCGATCGTCGGCGACGACGTCGAAACCGACGTCGAGGGCGGGATGCGGGCCGGCCTAGCCGGGATCCTTGTCCGGACCGGGAAGTACCGCGAGGACTTCGTGCGCGCGAGCGGAGTGGCTCCGACGGTGACCGTCGACTCGATCGCCGCGGTGCCAGACCTCGTCGCGCGCTGATGCCGGCTTGGGATCCACCCGGCAGCCGCTTCACCGTCTCGCGCGAGAGCCAGATCCTCGCTGTCGAGGCACTGGGCGAGGGCCCCGCGGTTGTGCTCGCGCACGGAATCACCGCGAGCCGGCGCTACGTCGTGCACGGCTCGAAGGCGCTCCCGCGGGCCGGGTACCGGGCGATCGCGGTCGACGCGCGCGGCCACGGCGAGTCGAGTCCGGCGTCCCGGGGAAGCGGCTACAGCTACGACGAGATGGCCGACGACCTCGGCGCCGTCCTCGACGCCGAGGTCGCGGGAGCGCCGGCGGTCCTCGCGGGGCACTCGATGGGCGCGCACACGATCGCCGCGCTCGCGCTGCGCCGCCCCGACAGGCTCGCTGGGATCGTGCTGATCGGACCGGCGTATCCGGGCGTGCCCGCCACCGAGGAGGCGCTCGCGAGATGGGACGAGCTCGCGGACGGGCTCGAGGCGTGTGGTGTGGACGGCTTCCTGAGGGCGTACGAGCGCCAGGGTCTCGATCCGGAGTGGCGCGACACCCTGATTCGGATCACCCGCGAGCGGCTGATGACCCATCGCCATCCCGAGGCGGTCGCGCGAGCGCTGCGCGAGGTGCCGCGCGACGTGCCGTTCGAAAGCCTCGACGAGCTCGAGTTCCTCGATCTGCCGGCGCTGGTCGTCGCAAGCTACGACGAGGCCGACCCAGGCCACCCGTTCGCCGTCGCGGAGGCGTACGCCGCGCGACTGCCGAACGCGCGGCTGATCAGCGAGGACGAGGGCAGCTCGCCGCTCGCGTGGCAGGGCGGCAAGATGTCGCGCGAGATCGCGGCGTTCTGTGGTGAGCCGGACGTGGCCGAGCGCCTAAACCGGGACGATGGCTAATGGTTCTCGAGCCACCCGGTAACGGGCCAAGGTAGTTATGGAAACCGGCGGGGCGCGCGGAGTATCGCCATGCGGTCGCCCTCCTTGATCCCGAGTGTCCTCGGCAACGGTGCGCCCGAGTAACCGGCCACGTTCCTTATCCTTGCTTCCACGGTGGCGATTGACGAGGGACACGCGATTCACTACTCCGCCGTCCCGCGGGGGACGCCGGTGTACGCATCGGACGAGGTAGAGGTCGGGACGGTCGACGAGGTCGTCGACAACTACCGCGAGCACATCCTCGATGGGATCGTCATCCGGACGCCTGGCCGCGATCTACGCTTCGTGGACGGGCCCGAAGTACAGCGGACGTTCGAGCGCGCCGTGATCCTCAACATCACCTCGGAAGAGGCCGCCGATCTCCCGAAGCCCGAGAGTGGGCCGGGAACATTCCGCCCGAGCCGCGCTCGTGGCCGCCTGGGCCGCCTGTTCGGCGGCGGCTGGAAGCGGCAGTAAGCACGGCATTCGCCGAGATCGATTGGATCTGGGCGTGTAGGGGACATAATCGGGGTTACCGCGCGCAGGATCTACGAGCGCGTGGACCGAGGCCCAGCCCTCAGCGCTTTACCCCGACGTCCTCGCCCTCCGTGTAGGTGCGCATCGCGCCGGACAATATCCGCGGCTGGCTAAGCTGAACGCATGGTCTTCGACGTCGATGAGGCGCAGTTCGAGCAACGCGTCATCGAGCGCTCCCGCGAGCTCCCCGTAGTGGTCGACTTCTGGGCGGAGTGGTGCGGTCCATGCCGGTCGCTGAGTCCCGCGCTCGAGGCGGCCGCGGCCAAGCGCGAGGGTGAGGTCGAGCTCGCCAAGGTCGACACTGACGCCAACCAGCAGCTCTCGGCGGCGTTCGGCATCCGCGGGATCCCGGCCGTGATGGCGTTCCGCGACGGTCAGATCGTCGATCGCTTCACCGGCGCCATACCTCCCCCCAGGTCGAGCGCTTCTTCGACGACCTGGTCCCTTCCCAAGCAGACCGCCTCGTCGAGTCCGGCGACGAGGAGTCACTTCGGAAGGCGCTCGAGATCGACGCGCGCCACGTCGAGGCGGCGACGCGGCTCGGTCGAATGCTGCTCGAGCGCGGCGAGACGGAGCCGGCGCTCGGGATCCTCGACGGCTTCCACGGCGACTTCATCGCCGAAGGCCTGGCCGCCCGTGCGCGGCTCGCGTCCGCGGACGGCGATGGCGCGATCCCCGGCTCCGAGGAGCTGGGGCGCGCGTTCGAGGCCTGGGACTCGGGTGACCACGAGGCCGCCCTCCAGGAGCTTCACGAGGCGCTCGCCGGCACCGACGACCCCGAACGCCGGGATCAGATCCGCAAGGTGATGGTCGCGATCTTCACCGAGCTCGGAGCGGACCACCCGCTCGCCCGCGAGCATCGGCGACGCCTCGCGGCGGCGCTCACCTAGTCAGGCTCTGCGCCCCATGACCAGAGGCTGAGGCCGTGGAGGGCGATCCGGCAGCCGGCGTCGGAATCTTCGCCGCTCTCGGAGCCGGCCTGGTCTCGTTCCTCTCGCCGTGCGTGCTTCCGCTCGTGCCCGGATACCTGTCCGCGGTCACGGGTGTCGCCGCCGCGGACCTCGAGCACGCGAGCTGGCGCCAGGTGCTCGTGCCGAGCCTGCTGTTCATCGCAAGCTTCTCGGCGATCTTCATCGCGCTCGGAGTCACTGCGACCGGGGTCGGCGACCTGCTGCGAGAGAACCGCGAGCTGCTCAACAAGATCGCCGGCGCCGTGATCGTCGCGATGGGCGTCCTGTTCGTCGCCGCGATGTTCGTCACCCGGCTGAACCGCGAGTGGCATGTCGAGGCGCTGGTGGCGCGCGCGGGCAGCGGCGGACCGGTGGTCGCGGGCGCCGCTTTCGCAATCGCCTGGACGCCGTGCATCGGCCCCACCCTCGCGGCGATCCTCAGCGCCGCCGCGCTGTCGGAGACAGCCGGGCGCGGGGCATTCCTGCTTGGCGTGTACTCGGCGGGGCTCGCGATCCCGTTCCTTGCGACCTCGCTCGCATTCAGCCGCATGGCCACCGCGTTCGACGCCGTCAAGCGGCATTACGCGGTGATCATCGGCGCGGGCGGCGCGATCCTGATCGTGATGGGCGTGCTCGTGTACACGGGCGAGCTGTTCCAGCTCAACATCGAGGCCCAGAAGCTGCTCGACAGCGTGGGTCTGAACTTCTTCGACGACGTCTAGTTCTGGCTCGGCGCCGGCGTGGCGGGCACCTCGATCGGCTCGCCGATCGCCTCGGTCTCCTCGAGCTCGCCGCCGTCTCCCTCGCGCGAGCACACGATCCGGAACCTGCCGGTCCCGATCGCCGAGTCCGGAACGATCGGCAGCCCCCGGATTTCCTCCCAGCCGAGCCGCTCGACCTCGAACGGGTTCATCCGCACCTCCGAGGCCGGAAACGGGCAGCTCGAGTTGTGCTGGTCGATCGCCTTCGAGATCGCCTCGAGGTTCTTCGCGGCGGCGGCGCTCACAGGAGGGAATCTAGCGCGCCCCGCTAGCTGGGCCCCGTCCAGTTGTGGGGATACGCCCGACGCGGACCGTACTCTCGATCCATGCGCGACTGGCCCCACGTGTACGCACACGTCGACATGGATGCATTCTTCGTGGCTGTGGAGCTGCTGCGGCGCCCCGAGCTGCGGGGCAGGCCCGTGATCGTCGCCACCGGGACGGATCCCCACGCGCGCGGGGTCGTCATGACGGCCTCCTACGAGGCGCGAAAGTACGGCGTTCATTCGGCGCTGCCGCTGTCCGTAGCTCATCGTCGCTGCCCGCAGGCGGTCCTGATCCCACGCGACATCGAGCTCTACCGGCGCGCGTCGAAGCGCGTGATGGAGATTCTCGGCTCATACAGCGACACGATCGAGGTCGCGGGTCTCGACGAGGCCTACCTCGACCTCTCGTCCTCCCCAGCTCCGAAGGCTCGCGCCCGGGAGATGAAGCAGAGGGTGCGCGACGAGACCCGGCTCACGTGCTCCGTCGGCATCGCGCCGAACAAACTGCTCGCCAAGATCGCCTCGGACCTGGAGAAGCCCGACGGCCTGTGCGTGCTCGCGCCGGACGGAATGCTCGACGCCGTCGGCGATCGCCCGGCATCGCTGCTTCCCGGCGTCGGGCCCCGGACGGAGGAGCGGCTGGCCGAGATGGGCATCCGTACCGTGCGCGACCTCGCCGAGACCGAGAGACCGTTGCTGGAGCGCTCGTTCGGGCCCCGGCTCGGTCGCTCGCTCGCCGAGCGCGCGAACGGCCACGACGATCGCGTCGTGACGACTTCGCGCGCGCCGAAGTCGGAGAGCCGGGAGACGACGTTCGCGGCCGACGTCTCCGACCGCGTGGTGCTTCGCGAGACACTGGAGCGGTTCGCTGACGAGGTCGGGACGCGCCTGGCTCGCGACGGCTACGTCGGGCGCACGGTGACGATGAAGATCCGGCTGCGCCCGTTCCGCACCCACACCAGGTCGCGGACGCTCGCCGAGCCGACGAACGACGTCGCGGTGATCCGCGCGGTGGCGGCGGAGCTGCTCGACCGGTTCGAGATCGACGCCCCGGTTCGGCTCCTCGGGGTGGGCATGGCGGGTCTCTCGCAACCCGACGCGGCCCCCGAAGGGGAGCGAGCGGCCGCGGCACGTGAGCCGCAGCCGCTCGCTCTCGAGCTCAACTAGCGCGAGCTCAACACCGTCCCTACGTCAGTACGTCAAGCGCGGCACGGTAGGACCGCGTTTGCAGGGTGTGTGTGACTCCAATCACAGACCTTGCTGTTCTGCAACCATGGCTCGGTGAGCGACGACCGGCTCTCAGGACTCGACGCTTCCTTCCTCCACCTCGAGCAGGGTGGCGCGCACATGCACGTGGCCGGAACTTCGATCTTCGAGGGACCGAAGCCCGACTACGACGAGTTTCGCGAGCACGTCGCCTCGCGCCTGCACCTGGTCCCGCGTTTCCGTCAGAAGCTGCGCTTCGTTCCCTTCGGGCTCGCCCGCCCGATCTGGGAGGACGACCCTCACCTAAACCTCTCCTACCACGTCCGCCAGACCGCTCTCCCCCCTCCCGGCTCGGATCAGCAGCTGCGTACGCTCGCCGCACGGATTTTCTCCCAGCGGCTCGATCGCTCGAAGCCGCTGTGGGAGATGTGGTTGGTCGACGGGCTCGAGGACGACCGCTTCGCGATCATCGGGAAGAGCCATCACGCCCTCGTGGACGGCGTATCGGGGGTTGACATAAACACGGTGATGTTCGATCTCGAGCGCGAGCCCGAGGGCCCGCCCGTGCCACCCGATCAGTGGCTGCCGCGGCCCGAGCCGAGCAACGCCGAGGTGCTCGCCGAGGCGATCCTCGACCGGCTCACCAACCCGCGCGAGATCGCCGAGGGCGCGGCGGGGATCATCCGCGCTCCTCGCGAGATCGCGGGACGGCTCCAGGAGGGTCTCGGGGCGGTCGGCGCCTTGGCCGGCGCCGGGTTCGGCGCCCCGCCCTCCCCATTCAACGTCGAGATCGGCGGGTACAGGCGCTTCGCTTGGGTCCGCGGCGAACTCGGCCAGCTGAAGCAGATCAAGAACGCGGTCGGCGGGACCGTGAACGACGTCGTCCTCGCCGCCGTCACTGGGGCGCTGGGCCGGTACCTTCGGGCACGGGGTCACTCGACCGCCGGTCTCGAGCTAAGGGCGATGATCCCAATCAGCGTCAGGACCGAGGACGAGCGCGGCGCCCTCGGCAACCGGGTGTCGGCGATGATGGCCCCGCTCCCGATCGGCCTCGAGGACCCCGTCGAGCGCCTGCACGTGATCACCGAGACCATGGGCGACCTCAAGGCCTCGCGTCAGGCGGTCGGGGCGACGCTGCTCACCGAGCTAACAGGGTTCGCGCCCCCGACGATCGTCGCCCAGGCGGCGCGGCTGCAATCGCGCCAGCGCTTCTTCAACCTCGTCGTGACGAACGTCCCGGGGCCGCAGTTCCCGCTCTACGTCCTTGGGCGGGAGATGCTCGCGACATTCCCGATGGTGCCCCTCGCGAAGCGCCAGGCGGTGTGCGTGGGGATCATGAGCTACAACGGCCAGGTCAACTTCGGGCTCATCGGCGACTACGACGCGATCCCCGGTCTCGATCAGCTCGGCGGTGACCTCGAGAGCTCACTCGCGGAGCTCGCCGCCGTCACCACGCCTTCAGGGCCTGACGGTGCGTCCCGCGGCGCACCCGCTGGCGCAGCTCGGCGCTGATCCGAAGCACCAGCTCCAGGTCCTCCTCTCGCGCGGCGTCGTAGGACGAGCCCGCTTCCGCATCGCGGTAGCCGGGGTGCACCATCCACTCGGTGACACCGGACGGCAGCGCGCCGTCCGCGGCGAGCGGGGTCGGCAGCGGCGGCGATGAGGGCCGGATGCGCCCGATCAGGAGGTCCTGCGTCATCGCGCTCGAGCCCCGCAGCCGTCGCCGGTGGCCCACCTCGACCGATCGCACCGGCAGCTCCCGTTCGGCTGCGGTGCGGGCGACCTCGTCGGTGACCTCCGGCCGGGCGTGGCAATGGTGGTGGCCGTCGAGGTAGTCCGGCGGGCGGCCGAAGAGCTCCTCGAACCGCGCGAGCTGTGCTTCGAGGTCTGGCCCGGGCAGCTCGAGGTGAAGCCCCACCTCGGCCCCCGTCGCGACCAGCGGCGCGGGATCGCACCACCGCCTCTCCACCATCGCGCTCACGGCGTCCACCGCACGTGCGCCGGCCGCCTCGAGGATGCCGCGGTTGTACCCGGGCGCGTAGCCGTAGTCGTCGGCGGTGATGATCAGGACAGCGTCGGGCATGCGGGGACGGCGCGTAGGGTTCCGCCATGGCCATCGTAAGGGCGGGTAAGGGCGGGCGAGCCGGGGGACGCCGCGGCTCGGCGTCCATCGGCGCCACGGGCGGCTCGACGGCGAGTGGAAGGACGTGGTGGTCGTGGAGCGGCTGCTCGGCCACGCCCGCGACGCATGAGATGATTCGCGGGGAGATGAGCGAGCGCGAGCAGTACACCGACCCGCAGCGCCCGCACCATCGCGAGCGTCACGTGCGGACTTCCAGCGGCGAGCTCTCGCACGAGCAGCTGCTCCGCCGGCAGCGGGGGCACGTCAGGATCCTGACGCTCGTTCTCCTCGCGGTACTGGCGATGCTCGCTTACGCGGCGGCGTTCGACCTCAACCACTGGGCCGAGTGGATCGTGTTCGGCGGCATCTGCACCGTGGCGGTTGGGTTCATTATCGCCGTTCATTCGCGTTAGCTGTCCCGGCGCCGGCCATACTTGACTTATGGCCTCCGACGGCGGAAAGCTCCGGATAGCGCTGGCCCAGATCAATACCACCGTCGGTGACATAGACGGCAACGCGGCGCGCATAGGTAAGGCGATCGAGGGCGCACAGGCGGGCGGTGCGCAGCTCGTCGTCGTGCCCGAGCTCGCGGTGCCGGGCTACCCGCCCGAGGACCTCCTGCTGAAGCGGCATTTCCTCGCCGCCAACATGCGGGCGCTGGAGGGGATCGCCGAGGGCGTGCGGGGCATCGTCGCGCTCGTCGGTTACGCGGAGGCCGACGGATTCGTCCACAACGCGCTCGGGGTGCTGGCCGACGGCGAGGTCAAGGCGTCGTACACGAAGATGCTGCTCCCGAACTATGGGGTGTTCGACGAGCGCCGCTACTTCGAGCCCGGCCCGTCCCCCGCGCTCGTCGACGTCAACGGGCAGATCGTCGGCCTGACGATCTGCGAGGACATCTGGTTCCCCGGCCCGCCGGCCGCCGCGGAGGCGCTCGCCGGCGCCGGGCTGATCGTCAACGCCTCGGCATCCCCCTATCACCGCGGGAAGGGCGTCATTCGCGAGCGGGAGATTGTCGCGGCGCGCGCGCGGGAGGTCGGCGCCGCGGTGGCGCTGTGCAACGCCGTTGGCGGCCAGGACGAGCTCGTGTTCGACGGTCACAGCGTCATCGTCGACGAACGCGGTGAGACCGTCGCCCGCGGCGCCCAGTTCGCCGAGGACATGGTTGTATGCGACATCGAGCTCCCACCCTCCGGCTTCGAGCGCCGTCCGGCCGAGGTCCCGGGCGGCATGGACGCGCCGATCATCGCCCGCCTCGAGGTGCCCGAGCCCAGGGGGACGCTCGAGGCTGCCCCGCTCCGCGAGCCCCTGGGCGAGGAGGCCGAGATCTACCAGGCCCTGAAGCTTGGCCTGCGCGACTACGTCGAGAAGAACGGGTTCGAGCATGTCGTGCTCGCGCTCTCAGGCGGGATCGACTCGGCGCTCGTGGCCCTGATCGCGACCGACGCGCTGGGCCCCGACCGCGTCACCTGCGTGATCATGCCCTCTCCCCACTCGAGCGAGGGGACGCAGTCCGACGCGCGGCGCATCGCGTCCAATCTCGGGGTCGACGTGCTCGAGATCCCGATCGCCGACGCGATGAGGACGTATGGCACGCTGCTCGACGAGACGTTCTCGCGCGACTCCGGCTCCCCGAGCCTCGCGGAGGAGAACGTGCAGGCGCGGATCCGCGGCAACCTCGTGATGGCGCTTTCGAACAAGTTCGGGTGGCTCGTGCTCACGACCGGCAACAAGAGCGAGCTCTCGGTCGGCTACGCGACGCTGTACGGCGACATGGCAGGCGGGTTCGCCGTCATCAAGGACTGCCTGAAGACGCTCGTCTACCGCCTGGTCCGCTACCGAAACGAGCTCGAGGACCGCGAGCTGATCCCAGAGTCGGTGCTCGAGCGACCGCCGTCCGCGGAGCTGCGCCCAGACCAGCTCGACCAGGACTCGCTTCCACCCTACGAGGTGCTCGACCGCATCCTCGAGGCCTATGTCGAGCAGGACAAGGGGCGCGACGAGATCGCCGAGATGGGGATTCCCGCGGACGTCGTAGACGACGTGATCCGGATGGTCGATCGCGCCGAGTACAAGCGCCGCCAGGCGCCACCAGGGATCAAGATCACGCCGAAGGCATTCGGCCGTGACCGCCGGCTGCCGATCACGAACCGGTTCGGCGGTTAATTCCCGGGTAGCTCGCGTACCGCCACGACGACCTGGGTCAGCGCGCACAGCCGCCCTTCGTCGTCCGTGAGCTCGACCTGCCACACCCATGACGTCCGCCCGCGATGTCGGGCCCGTGCGGCGGCATTGACGTAGCCCTCGGAGATCGGGCGCAGGAACGTGGTGCTGTTCGACTGTCCGAGCGCTCCCTTCCCGTCCCCGACAACCGCATCGTGGGTCGCCCTCGAGCACACGATCTCCGCCACGACCGGGTAAACGCCGCCGTGGACAAGCCCGTACGGCTGCAGGATCCGGTCGGAGACCGGGACGCGCGCGCGCACGACATCGTCGCTCGACTCGAGGAGCTCGACCCCGATCAGCTCACCGAGCGCGTCGCGCATTTCGTCGGAGCTCGCCGCCATGAGGGCACCCTATTGAGACAGGCGCGCGAGGGCCGGGGCGAGCAACGCCCGCACCAGAACGAGGTCGAGGATCAGGCCCACCGCGACCGCGGTGCCGAACTGCTTCGCGGCGACGAGCCCCGCGCCGGCCAGCACGAGCGTCGTGGCCGCGCCGACGATCGTCGCGGCCGCCGCCCCCGGGAGCGTCCGCGACCCCGCCAGCGGGACGATTGCGCGGGCGCGAAACCCGACACCCCGCTCCTCGGCGAGTGCGGTGGCGTAGTGCACGGTTCGCGCCGCTCCGATCGCGGCGAGCGCGCAGACCGCCGCGATCAAGCCCGCGAGCACCGGTCCTCCCTGGGACGAGTAGCCGAGCAGCCCGGTCAGGCGTCCGTCCTGGAACACGAGCACGGTCAAACCCGTGGCGGCCGCGGCGGGGAGCAGCGATGCCAGCGCCAGCGGAACGGCTTGAAGAGCGGGGCTCCAGGCGCCGGGTGAGCGCCAGCGGACGACGCCGAACAGAAGCAGCGCGAGGAACAGCACCGCGACCGAGGCCGCGATCGCGATGTGTCCGGGCAGCTCGCGATCGGCGTCGAGCGCTTCCGCGTCGCGCCCCCCGACCGTGTCGGAGAGCGGTGCCGCGGACGCGCGAATCCGCTCGACGACGCCTCTCGCGCCGAGCGACCCCGGACCGGCATCGGCCCCGGCGGTGACCAGCGAGACGTTCGATCCGGTCGCGTCGGGGCCTTCCGCGCCCGCCACGCCCGCGAGCCGCGCGAGCCGCCGTCGGAGGTCGCGCAGCTCCGCGTCCGCGACCGAGTCGCCGGGCACCAGCACGGGCGCCGTGGTGATCGCGCCGAGCTCGGACACGACGCGAGCCTCGGCCTCACGGCTCTCGGCGCCGTCGGGAAGCCCCGCCGCGTCGATGGGGACCGTCTCCGCGCGAAGCCCGGGCGCCGCGGCGGCGATCAGCGCGGCGACCGGCAGCACCACCAGCGCGGCGGCGATCGCCCGGTGGGCCGTGAGCTTCGATTCGAGCCGGTACCAGAACCGCCTCTGTCCCTCCCCCACCTCCTCGCTGCCCGTGCTGGCCGTGACCCGGGACGGTGTGGCGAGCACGAGGAGGCTCGGCATCGCGGCCAACGCCGCGCCGCCGGACAGCAGAGCGGCGAGCGCGCCTCCGAGCGCCGCCGAGCGAGCGTCCGGAACGGGGATCGCCGCCACCGAACCCGCGACCCCGGCGGCGGCGAACGATGCGATCGCGACCGAGCGGCCAGCGGCCTCGATCGTCGCGCGAAGCGCGGTCTCCCCTGCTCCGTGCGCCGCGGCCTCGTCCCGATAGCGTCCGGACAGCGCGGAGCAGGCCTCGATCCCGACGACGAGCGCGATCACGGCCGCCGGAGCGATTCCCAGCGCCGACAGAGGCGCCCCAGCAAGACCCATCAGCCCGACGCTTCCGAGCCCCCCGATCGCCGCCGCCAGGACCGGCCCGGCGGCCAGCCGGACCCCGAACGCGAACACGAGCCCCAACACGAACAAGGGCAGCGCGAGCAGCTCGAGCACGCCGAGCTCGCCCCACAACCCATCCCGGGCGTCGCGCAGAACCGCGGCCTCCCCGCCGACCTGGATGTCGAGCGGTCCCGGATCGAGCTCCTCCCGGAGCTCCGCGGCGGCGCGCTGCTGTGTCGCGGCGTCGTCGTCCGTGAAGTAGACCTGGAGCGCCGTCGTTCGCCCGTCGCGCGCGACCGGCCCGCGGCGCACCTCGGCGACGTCGGGGTTCGCCTCGACCGCGGACGAGATCACGTCGAGTGCGACCTCGTACACGCCCGACTCGACCGGGTCTCGCCCTTTGGTCACGATCACCATTCCCGGATCCGCCTCGCTTCCAAGCGCGGCGCGAAGCCCGTCCGCCGCGCGGTCGCTTGCCGACCCGGAGGCACGCTGCGGCGTCAGCGGGAGTCGGGCCACCGTGGCAGACGCGAGCACTGCCGCCAGGGCGAGCGCCACGAGCGTTCCGATCAGCATCGCGCGTGGCCGCTCGAGCGCCACGGCGGCGAGCCTGCCCGACATGCGAGCCACGATAAATGACCGGGACGTACCGCCCCGCGGGTACCGACATCTCGGCAACGAGCGAGTCCGTAGGCTTCCGGCATGCCACTGACCGACGACCAGCGGGCGATGCTCCAGCTCATCCTCGAGCGTGGACAGAGCTACGACGACCTCGCGGGGGTGCTCGGCGTCGGCGTCGAGGAGATCCGCTCGCGTGCCCGCACCGCGCTCGCCGAGCTTGGAGGAACCGATCCCGACGCCGAGGTCGGGCTCACGGACTATCTGCTCGGCCAGGCCGATCCGATTGGCCGCGCGGACGCCGTGCGCCATCTCCAGGCCGATCCCGAGTCCGCCAAGCTCGCCTCGGAGCTGGTCGAGCGGCTGCGCGAAGTCGCCCCGGAGGCCACGCTTCCGCAGCTGCCCGCGCCGCGCGAGCGCCGCAAGAAGCCGGCCGCTCCGCGCCGAGAAGGTGGAGGCCTGTCCCGGCGCCAGCAGCAGGTCATCGTGGCGTTGGCCGCGTCGGCGGTGCTCGTGATAGCGGCGGTCCTGGCGATCGCGGGGGTGTTCGGAGGCTCGGGGGACGGCGATGGCGAGACGGGCTCAACCTCGGCCGTTGCCGATACGACGACCACCGGCGAGCAGGTGCTGGCGCGGATCCCGCTGCGGGGCGAGAGCGGGAGCGGCGAGGTCGTGATCGGAAACGCCTCCGCGGACCAGCCGTTCGTCGACCTGAGCGCGACCGGAATCGAGGCCTCCCCGCCGCAGGGCCAGGGCTACGTGCTGTGGTTCCTGCTCAACTCGAAGCTCGGCTACCCGTTCACGGTCGTCCAGGTGAGCCCCAACGGGACCGTCGACGATCGCTACCCGATACCGAACGCGATCGCGGTCGAGGTCGCGACGCGCTCCCGCTTCATCGACCTCGCGGTGAGTCCGCTTCGAACGCTGCAGCGCGAGGCGCAGAAGGCCGCGCGGGCACAGCGCCCCGTCGTCCCCTACACGGGCGACAGCGTGCTCCGGGGGAGCATTCCCGCCGAGCAGCGTTCGGGTAGCCAGAGCGGCGGCAACCAGGGCGGCGGTTAGCCCACGAGCTTCCCCGGGTTCATGATCCCGGCGGGGTCGAGTCGGGCCTTGACCGCGGCGATCGCCTCGACGCCGAGCTCGCCGATCTCGTCTCGGACGTAGGGGAGGTGGTCGCGGCCGATCGCGTGGTGGTGCGTGATCGTGCCGCCGGTGCGCACGATCGTCTCCGACGCCGCGCGCTTCACCGCCCGCCACTGCTCGAGCTCATGCCCCACCCGCTGCGCGGCGAGGAGCGTGAAGTAGAGCGACGCGCCGTCGGGATACGCGTGCGACACGTGGGCGAAGACCAGGCCAGGCGTCTCCTGCGCATCGAGTGCGTCCCGGATCGCGCCACACACAGCGTGGTACAGCTCGCCGAGCCGCGTCCAGGTGTGAGCAGTCTCGAGCGTCTCGACCATGTACGAGAGGTCGAGCAGCTCGTCGCGGAGGTAGGGGCCCTCGAAGCGCCCCTTTAACCACGATCGCCCGGGTCGGTCGCCCAGCGCGATCGCCCCCCCGGAGCGCAGCAGCCGCTTGGCGAGCGCGCGCCGCAGCGCGACCTCCTCCCTGGTCCCCTCCCACCCGGTGATCAGGATGCATCCGCGCGCGCGACCACGGAGCCGCAGATAGCCGTCGAGCATGCGCCTGGCGGCAGCCCCCGTCCCCGACAGCGCGAGCGACACCCGGGTCTCGTTGCGATCCGAGAGCCGGATCACGTCGGGGAGCATGCGCTGCTGCGCGAGCTCGCGGACGATCTCGACTCCGGAGGCGAAGTCCGGCGCTATCCAGGCTTCGTAGCGGCGCTCCTCGGGGCTCGGCCTCACACACGCGGTCACCTCGGTGATCGCCCCGAGCACCCCCTCGGAGCCGACCACCAGCTCGCGCAGCGCGGGCCCGGCCGCGCTGTGGGGAGTCTCGATCGTGCGCAGCTCACCCGCGGGCGCCGCGAGCCGCACGGCCGTGACCATGCGATCGAAGCGCCCATATCCGCTCGACGCCTGCCCCGCCGAGCGCGTCGCGGCGAAGCCGCCGATCGTCGCGTGCTCGAACGACTGCGGGAAGTGCCCGAGCGTCACCCCAGCCGCCCCGAGCGCACGCTCCGCGTCGGGGCCGAGCAGGCCCGGCCCGAGCCGCGCCGTGAGCGAGCGGCGGTCCACGTCGACGGAGCGCATGCGCCCGAGATCGAGCGAGATCACGCGCTCGAACGACCCTCGAACGGGATCGACGCCGCCGACGACGCTCGTCCCGCCGCCGAACGGGACCACCGCCACTCTCTCGCGTGTGCAGGCGTCGAGGACGGCGACGACCTCATCGTGGCCGGCCGGCTCGACGACGGCGTCGGGCGCGTCTTCGATCTCACCGCTGCGCAGGCGGATCAGGTCGGGATAGCTCTTCCCCGCCGCGTGCCGAACCCGATCCTCGCGTTCCGTCAACACGTGATCGGCTCCCACCACGTCGCGAATCGAGTCGGGGAGCGGCGCAGGGTCGGCGAGCCGCACCTCGTCGAGCGCGACCGGCGCGCTCCGGCGCGGCGGCCCCAGCAGCTCCGTGAGCATCTCGAGCGCCCCTGGCCCCAGCGTCGCGCGCCGCCCGGCCTCGCCCCACCCCCACCACTTCGTGTCGGTCACGAGCGCGGCTCCACGCCGACAAGGGCGTTCTCCAGGCCGTGCAGCGCGTCGCTGAGCGTCCTTGCGGTCGCCCGCCGCATCCACGGCGCGCCCAGCCGCGAGAGCCCGCGCAGCGATTGGCTGGTGGCGATCGTGATCTCGGTGCCCGCCCCGGCCGCGTGCATGCGGACCTCCGTCTCCGCTCGCTTCAGGATGCGCTCGAACGGCGTGTCGGCGATCTCCTGCTCCCACACGTAGCGCTCGTTCACGGCGGCGCTCACGCAGCGGAAGTCTGCTCGCACAGCGCGCCCCGCCTCGGTGCCGAGGAGCGTGGTCCAGCGCGTCCGCTTCGCCCCCGGGGAGCCCTGCACGTTCTCGACCCTCGTTACCCGCGGCCACCAGCGCGGCAGGTGGTTGGGGTCGGACACGGTTGCCCACACGACCTCGACCGGCGCGTCGATCGTTCGCCGCCGCGAGACCGCGGGCACGGTCGCTACGCGGCTAGATGACGCAGGTCGCGCACCAGCAGCAGATGGTGCAGGTGCGTGCAGACGGCGGCGAGGCTCTCGAGGTTCTCGATCGCCTCCTTGCGGCGCGCCTGGCTGTTGGAGCGCAGCGCCGGCCCGAGCAGCTGCTGCAGCAGCGCGGCCTCACGATCGGCAGAGGTCCGGAACAGCTTCAGATTGCGGCCGGCGACGCCGTAGTGCCCCAGCTCGCCCGCGGCGCGCACGATCTCGAGGTCGGTCTCGTCGTACGTGGAGCGGCCGTCGCGGCGCTGGGAGCTGACGATCCCGTACTCCTCGAGCTCGTCGAGGAGCTGCTCCGAGACCCCCGTCTGCTCGACCACCTCCCCGGCGGTGAAGTGCGCCGCGGGTGTGTCGACGGTCACCGCGCGCCGGTGCGGGCCCGGCGAGGCACGGCGCTTCGAACCCTCGGGCTCGCCACGCACCGCCAGCTCCTGGCGGATCACCCTGAGCGGAAGGAACTCGTCGCGCTGCATCCGCAGGATCGTGCGCAGCCTCTGCACGTCGGCCTGGCTGTAGAGGCGGTAGCCGCCCTGGGTGCGCCGCGGCGATAGCAGCTTCTGGTCCTCGAGGTAGCGGATCTTGGAGATCGAGATGTCCTCGAACTCCTGGCTGAGGATCTTGCACACGGCGCCAATCGTCAGCGCCTTGCGGGGACGCGAGCCGGATCGCTTGCGCTCCTGGGCGCCGTCCTCGGGCGCTCCTGTGGATGTCCGCGACGCGACCCCCACGTCAGCGCTCCAGGTAGCTGAGTTTGTACTTGCCGATCTGGATCTCGTCTGCGTCCTCGAGCTTGTGGGACTCGATCCGGCGGCGGTTGACATAGGTGCCGTTCAACGATCCGAGGTCGTCGATGTAGAGGCCATCCTTGCGCCGCACGATCAGTGCGTGGTTGCGTGAGACGGTGACGTCGTCGAGGAAGACCTCGGCGTCGGGGCTGCGTCCGATGCCGACCCGATCCCCTTCAACGGTGAAGCTCTCGCCCGAGCGACCCCCGCCGGAGCGGATCACGAGCGCGGCGCCCGCCTCCTCGACGACCTCGTCGATGTCGACGGGTTGATACTCGCCCGTCTCGTCGACCTTGTACGTCATCGTCGTGGGCTCCTCCTCGCCCTCCTGGCGCGCGAGATAGGCGCCGCACTTCTGGCAGTAGTTCGCTCCCTCGGGATTGACGAACCCGCACTCCGGGCAGTGCAGGGCCATCGCTATCGCGCCTCGTCAGTGTCCGGGAACGTGTCCTCCACCGCGAATCGATTATATGCGCGGCGGGCCAAGGGTCAACTAGAGGTTGAAGGTTGGGCGCGATTGACCACTCCGGACGAATCCTCTGCCTCGGCCGGGTGTCGGGCGTCAGCGCGTCGAGGGCCTCGGCCCCAGACCCGAGCGCAGGTAGAGGACCGTCGCGAGTATCAGCGCCGTGAGCCCGACGAACAGCAGCGCCGTCGCTACCCAGGTGTCGACCGCGAGCGCGAGGAAGATCGCCGTCATCGCCACCCACACGCCGATCCGGCCGAGCCAGTTGACCTCGACGTCCATCCCCCGCCGCAGGCCGATCTCGGCCGCGACCACGGTCACGAGCTCGCGCGCGATCAACGCCGCGAGGGCCCACCTGGGCAGGAGCTCGAAGTGCCAGCACACGATCACCCCGGACAGAATCGTCACCCGGTCGACGACCGGATCGAGAATCGCTCCCATGCGGCTGTACTGACCTGTCGCCCGCGCGACCAGACCGTCGAGGTAGTCGCCTCCCGCGATCAGCGCGTACAGGATCGCTGCCGCCGCGCTGCGGCCGTCGCCGGACTCGAACGCCAGGTAGAGGAACACCGGGATCGCGGCGAGCCGCGCGTACCCGATCAGGTTCGGGATCGTCAGCGGGCGCAGCGGCTGGCCGCGCCGTGTCGCGGGCGGCTCGGGCCCGGAGCGGTCGAGCCCGACAAGCCGCCCCTTGGTGAGGCGACGCGAGCGCCCTCCGGTCGGTGTCCGCAGTCCGTTCACCCGCGCTCGGGCACCTCCCGCGCGAGCAGGTCGAGCGCGGCGGCCGCGGCGTTCGCGCGGCTGAGGCGGTGTTCGGCACCCGTGGCGCGGAGCTGAGCCTCGATCACACCCTCCGCGAGCCCCCGCGGGCCCACCGTGAGGCGCAGCGGACACCCGATCAGCTCGGCGTCGGTGAGCTTCTCGCCGGTGCCCGCGTCGCGGTCGTCGAACAGCACCTCGGCTCCGGCATCGCGCAGATCCTCGTACAGGGTCTCGGCCGCGGCCACGGTGTCGTCGCCCGCCCTGCCGAGCGCCGTGAGGTGGATCTGCCACGGTGCGATCGAGCGCGGCCACACGATTCCGCGCTCGTCGGCGCGCTGCTCGATCGCCGCCGCGACGATCCGGGCGGGCCCGATCCCGTAGCTCCCCATCACGATCGGCCGCTCGCTGCCGCTTTCGTCGAGATACGTCGCTCCGAGCGGCTCGGAGTAGCGGGTGCCGAGCTTGAAGATGTTCGCGATCTCGATCGCGGGCTCGATCTCGATCGGGTGTCCCGCGGGGGAGCGGTCGCCGGGCTCAACCGCTCGGATGTCGGCCTCCTCGGATGCGAAGTCGCGGCCGGGCGCTACCCCGATCAGGTGGGCGTCGGGCCGGTTGGCGCCGGCGAAGTAGCTCTCGCCGCGGATCGCGGCGTCCCTGATCACCGGGACCGAAGCGCCGACAGGGCCGATGAAGCCGGGCGGGCCGAGCTCGGACTCGATCTCCTCCGGTCGCGCTTGGCGGAAGTCGCTTCCGAGCGCGTTGCGGAGCTTTATCTCGTTCAGGCGATGGTCGCCGCGCACCAGGGTGAGGACGAACCCGCGGTCCTCGGTGACCACGGGAATCGCCTTCAGCGCGGCGGCGGCGGGCACCCCGAGCGCCCTCGAGGCCTCCTCGACGGTCGTCAGCCCCGGCGTCGGCACCTCGGTCGGCTCCTCGCGCCGCGGCGGCAGGTCCACGTGCCGGGGCTCGGCGGTGGCGATCTCGACGTTGGCGGCGTAGTCGGGGGCGATCGCGACCTCGTTCTCGCCGGCCTCGCACGGGGCCATGTACTCGTGCGCCCCCAGCCCCCCCATCATCCCCACGTCCGACTCGACCCGGTACCACCGCAGATCGCAACGGTCGAGCATCCTGTCGTAGGCGCCGATGTGGCGCCGGTAGCTCTCCTCGAGGCCCGCCTCGTCGCGGTCGAGGCTGTAGGCGTCCTTCATCGTGAACTCGCGGGTTCGCAGCACGCCCGCACGGGGGCGCGGCTCGTCGCGCTCCTTGGTCTGGATGTGGTACAGGATCAGCGGTAGCTCGCGGTACGACCGGACCTCCTTCCCCACCTGGTCGGTCATGCTCTCCTCGTGGGTCATCGCGAGGACGAGCTCCGCGTGCTTGCGGTCCTCGAGCTTGAACAGCTCGGGAATCTCGTATCGCCCCGACTCGCGCCAGATCTCCGCCGGCTGGAGCACCGGCATCAGCATCTCGTGGGCGCCGATCGCGTCCATCTCCTCGCGGATGATTCCCTCCACCTTGCGCTCGACCCGCCACCCGGCCGGGAGGTAGGTCCACAGCCCGGCGGCGAGCTGGCGGATCAGCCCGGCGCGGACCATCAGCTTGTGCGAGGTCGCCTCGGCGTCGGCCGGAGGCTCCCTGAGGGTCGGGAGGTAGTACGTCGATTGGCGGGTCATCGCCGGGTGAGCCTAGATGAAGAGCCTCGGCCGCCCGCCGCAGTGGAGCTAGCGAATCTCCTCAGGCACGCGTGAAGCGCCGCCCGGTCACCGGTGACGCTTCCTCGTCGAGCGTGGGGCGCGCCGCTTCGGCCTCCATCGCGGCGATCCGCTCGGGAGTCAGCTCGTCGGCGTTCTCGTCCTCGATCCGCTTGAGCCACGCGGCGCCCTCCGCCGACCTGCCCTCGTCGACGTCGACCCTGCCGCGATCGAGCGACTTGTCGATCTCGACGAAAAGGGCGTCGACCAACTCCGCTTGCGGCACCTTCCGCAGCGGCTTGCCGTGGGCGAAGATCAGGCCCTCGTTCTTGGCGCCTGTGATGCCGAAGTCCGCGTGGGACGCCTCGCCGATCCCGTTCACCGCGCACCCGAGCACGGCGACCTCGATTGGCTCCTCGTAGCGCTCGAGGCGAGTCTCGATCTCGGCCACGACGGTGTCCATGTCGAACTGCAGCCGCCCGCAGGTCGGGCACGCGATCAGCACCGGGCCCCGTTCGCGCAGTCCGAGTGCCTTAAGGATCTCCCATGCGACCTTGACCTCCTCCTCGGCGTGGAACGTCGAGAGGCTGATCCGGATCGTGTCGCCGATCCCGTCGGCGAGCAGGGTGCCGAGCCCGACGGCGGACTTCAGGGAGCCCGTCCATTTCGTCCCGGCCTCGGTGATCCCGAGGTGGATCGGATAGTCGATCCGCGCCGCCAGCAGGCGGTTGGCCGCGATCGTGTTCGGAACGCTCGTGGACTTGATCGAGACCTTGAAGTTCTCGAACTCGAGCCGCTCCATCAGCTCGACGAAACCGACCGCGGCTTGGACGAGCGCCTCGACTGGGTTATCGCGCTCGAGCCCGTGCAGGTGCTTGGGGAGCGAGCCCGAGTTGACGCCGATGCGCATCGGCACGCCCGCGGCGGTCGCCTTCTCGGCGACCTGGGCTACCTTGTCCTCCCCGCCGATGTTGCCCGGGTTGAGCCGGATGCAGTGGGCTCCGGCGTCGATTGCCTTCAGCGCGAGCGTGTAGTTGAAATGGATGTCGGCGATCACCGGAATCGGCGACTCCGCGACGACCGTCTTGAGCGCTTCGACGTCGTCGTCCCGCGGCACGGCGACGCGGACGATGTCAGCGCCCGCCTCGGCGACCTTGTGGATCTGCTCCATCGTCGGCCCGAGGTTCGCGGTCTCGGTCTTTGTCATCGTCTGCACGGCGACCGGGGCGCCGCCGCCGATCGGGACGCCCCCGACCCAGATCTGGCGTTTCGAGGACACGTGGACATTGTGACAGCGGGCCGGTGGTCGACCGTGGTCAGCGCCGGGGAGCCGCGAGTCGGCCAGGGCGCGGGCAAGCCGTTCCAGGCTCAGTCCGCGTAGAGCGCGTCGATCTCGTCGGCGTACTTATCCGCGATCGGCCGACGCTTCAGCTTCATCGTCGGGGTCAGCTCGTCCCCGCCCGGCTCCCATGGCGCGGGCAGGATCTTGAACCGTTTTACGCCCTCCACGTGGGCGAGGTTCTCGTTCGCAGCGTCCACGCCTCTCTGCACCTCGGCCAGCAGCTCCTCGTTCTCGGCCAGCGAGGCGATGTCGGCCCCCGCGAGGCCGTGGGCGCTCGCCCACGCGGCGGCCGCGTCGGGGTCGAGGGTCAGGAGCGCGGAGATGTACTTGCGCGCATCGCCGATCGCCAACGCCTGGTCGACGAGCGGGATCAGCTTCAGCTCCGCCTCGATGTTCGCGGGCGAGAGGTTCTTCCCGCCCGCGGTGATGATCAGCTCCTTCTTGCGGTCGATGATCCGCAGGTAGCCGTCCTCGTCGAGCTCGCCGATGTCGCCCGTCAGAAGCCAGCCCTCGTCGTCGATCGTCTCCGCGGTCTTCTCGGGCATGTTGCGGTAGCCGCGCATCACCGAGTCGCCCTTCACCAGCACCTCGCCGTCCTCGGCGAGCTTGATCTCGACTCCGGGGACCGGAGGGCCGACCGTGCCGATCTTGATCTGGTCGGGCGGGTTGCAGGTCGCGACCCCGCACGTCTCGGACATCCCCCACAGCTCCCCGATCGGGACGCCGATCGCGTGGAAGAACTCCAGCACCTCGACTGCGGTCGGGGCGGCGCCGACGTTGACCGCGACCAGCTCGTCCAGCCCCAGCTGGTGGCGGAGCTGGGCGAACATCGCCGCATCCGCCTTTGCGACCGCGGCCGCGAGCTCCTCGGGGACCGGTTCGCCTGCGTTCTCGAGCCGCACCTTCTGCACCGCCGCGGCGATGGCCTGCTTGGCGCCGTCGCGCTGCTCGTCGGGGAGCTTCTCGAGGTTCGCCTCGATCCCAGCCTTCAGCTTCTCCCAGATCCTGGGCACGGCAAAGAACCACGTCGGGCGGACCTGCGGCAGGAACTCCGCAATCTTGCGCGGGTCGGGGCAGATCGTCACCTGGAGGCCGTGGATCATCGGCAGGTAGTAGTTCGCCCCGCGCTCCGCGATGTGGGCTGCCGGCAGCCACGAGACGACCTTCGAGCCGCGCTCCGGGAGCGGCAGCATCTTCTCCACCCCCGCCACCAGCCCCATCAGGTTCCGGTGCGTGAGCTGGACGCCCTTCGGCGGACCGGTCGTGCCCGAGGTGTAGATCAGGGTCAGCAGGTCGTCAGGCTGGATCTCGTCGACGATCTCGGTCGGGTTGAAGTCCGGGTCCGCCGCCTCGAGCTCGGCGAGCGTGCGCGTGCCCCCTTCGCCGTCCACGACGACGACACGCTCGAGGTCGGGCAGGTCCTGCTTCGCGGCCATCAGCTGCGGTAGGAACGTCGTCTCCACGACCGCCACGCGGGCGCCGGCGTCGGAGAGCACGTATTGGATCTGGTCCGGAGTCAGCGTCTGGTAGATCGAGAACGGGACCGCGCCCAGCGACACCGCCGCGAGGTCGATGGGGATGAACTCGGGGCGGTTGTTCAGCATCAGCGCCACCGTGTCGCCCTTGGAGACGCCGAGTCCGGCGAGGCCGCCCGCGATCGCTCGCGATCGGTCCCGGAGCTCGTCCCAGGTCAGGGTGACGGCGTCGTCCGCGGAGCGGATCGCGACGTCGTCGCCGAGTCGCTCGGCGGTCGACTCGAACGCCTTGACGAAGTTCTGCGCCGCAAGCTGCGCAATCCGCTCACCGCTCGCGTAGCCCTCGGCCGTCGTGATCTCCACGCCTCTCCTCCGGGACAGAACGCTATCGCACGTCGAAACCTTCGCCCCTGAGGCGGTCGATGTCGTTCGATAACCCGATCAGGAACAGGATCAGCACCAGCACGAATCCAACCGCGCCGGCCCGTTCCATGACGCTGAACGGGACCGGCTTGCCGCGCACCTTCTCGACCAGGCTCCAGAAGATGTGGCCGCCGTCGAGCGGGAGGAACGGGAACAGGTTGATGATCGCGAGCGAGAGGCTGATCACCGCGATCAGCGTGAGCGCCTGGCGCGCGTCGAACTCGATCGCCTGCCGCGTCGTCTCGTAGCCGCCGACCACGCCCGAGATCTGCTCGCGCTGCTCGGGGTCGAACAGCCGTGCGATCACGCTCACGGTGGCGCTCGTCACCTGCCACATGAAGTCGAGCGAGATCCGGGCGGCCTCGGGCACCGACGGGTTGACCGGCCGGGTCGCGTAGGAGAACCCGAGTCGCTGGCGATCGACCTCGGAGTCGTACTCAGGGGTGATCTGGCGCACCTCGCGTTGCCCGTCGCGCTCGATCACGACCGTGGCGGGGGTCGAGGCCTTACAGCCGTCGCGCTCCCCCCCGGGGCACTCGTGCTCGTTGAGCGCCGCGGCGAGCGCCTCCTGGTCGCCGCGCTCTCCATCCACCGAGACGATTCGATCGCCGGGCTCGAGCTTCTTCGCGGCCGGGGAGCCGGGGACGATCTCGCCCACGGTCTCGGTCGGCTCGCTGATGCCGAACGCGAGCACGAACAGGAGCAGGAAAGCGATCAGAAGGTTCATCGCCGGGCCGGCGGCGATCGTGACGATCCGCTTCCACACGGGCTGGTGGTAGTACGCGCGCGGCGCGATGTCGGGCGGCAGCTCCTCATCGGGGTTCATGCCGGTGATCTTCACGAATCCCCCGAGGGGGATCGCTCCGATGCCGTACTCGGTCTCCCCGCGCTTGAACTTGGCGACTGCGGGGGGAAAGAAGAGGTAGAAGCGCTCGACGCGCATCCCGGTCGCCTTCGCGGCCACGAAGTGGCCGAACTCGTGCAGGATGATCAGCGCCGCGAACCCGGCGAAGGCGAGAAACCAGCTCACTGCGAAGCTCGTCCGCCGGTCTTCGTCTTGCGGGGCGGCGCGGTCCCGTTCGCGCGCTCGACGAGCCGTGCCGCCTCTTCGCGCGCCTCGGCGTCGGCGGCGTACAGGTCCTCGAAGTGGGTCGGCTGTGAAGGCGGCACCGCCTCCAGCACCGCCTCGACGATGTGCGGAATCCCGGTGAACGGGATCCGGCCCTCGAGGAAGGCCGACACGGCTATCTCGTTGGCCGCGTTGAGCACGCACGGCGCAGTCCCCCCCGCCTCACCGGCCTCGCGAGCCAGCCGCAGACAGGGGAACGCGTCCAGATCGGGGCGCTCGAAGGTCAGCTCGCCCTGTGCGGCGAGGTCGAGCGTCGGGACATCGACGTCGGCGCGATTTGGGTAGCTGAGCGCGTAGGAGATCGGGACGCGCATGTCAGGGTAGCCGAGGTGCGCGAGCGAGCCGCCGTCGTTGAGGTGCACGATCGCGTGGACGATCGACTGCGGGTGGACGAGCACGTCGATGCGGTCGTAGGGCATTCCGAACAGGTGGTGGGCCTCGATCAACTCGAGCCCCTTGTTGATCAGGGTCGCCGAGTCGATCGTGATCTTCCCGCCCATGTCCCACGTCGGGTGCGCGAGCGCCTCCTCGCGGGTGACCTCGCTGAGGTCGGTCTGGCCGCGGAACGGCCCGCCGGACGCGGTCAGTACGAGGCGCTCGACGTTGCCGGTCTCCCCGCGCACGAGCTGGTGAAGCGCGGAGTGCTCGGAATCGACGGGGATGATCCGCGTGTCGGTGGCCTCGGCGAGCGCGGTCACGAGCTCGCCGCCGACCACGAGGCTCTCCTTGTTGGCGAGCGCGAGGTCGATCCCCTCGGTCAAAGCGACGATCGTCGGCCCGAGGCCCGCAGAGCCGACCATCGCGTTGAGCACGAGATCGGCGCCCGAGGTGGCGATCAACTCGCGGATCCCCTCCTCGCCGGCGAGCACCCTGCCGCTCCATGAGTCGCGCGCTGCCTCCGCCGCGTCGGTGTTCGCCAGCGCAACGGCCGGAACGCCGTGGTCGCGGGCCTGCTCGACGAGCGGCTCCCAGCGGCGGTCGGCCGACAACCCGACAATTCGGAGCGCGTCCGACTCGCCGACGACGTCGAGCGCCTGCACGCCGATCGACCCAGTCGAGCCGAGGATCAGGACCTTCCGCATCGTGCGGAGTGTAGGGAGCAGGCGGTGCGCGGCTAGTAGATCAGCGCGATCGAGAGGTAGAACCCGGCGACGACCGTGAACAGCACCGCGTCGAGGCGGTCGAGCAGCCCGCCGTGCGGCCCGAACGCTCGTCCGGTGTCCTTGACGTCGAGGTCGCGCTTGATCATCGACTCGAAAAGGTCCCCCATCGGCGCGACGATCGCGATGACCGCGCCCATCAGCAGGGCGTCGACGCCCGTGAGCCAGTCCTGGTACAGGCCTGCGAACCAGAAGCCCATCGTGCCGCCGATGAACCCGGCCACGAGTCCCTCGATCGTCTTGTTCGGAGACAGGCTTGGAGCGAGCGGATGGCGGCCGAACAGGCGCCCGCCGAAATATGCGGCGGTGTCGGCGGCGAAGGTCGCGACGAGCACGTCGACGAGCAGCGCGCCGCCGTGAAGCGGCAGGTCGCGCAGCAGCACTGCGTGCGCGAATGGAGCGCCGATCCACCCGATCGCCAGCAGCGTGATCCCGAACGACACGGTGATCCCCTCGCGGGACGGACGGCCCGCCGCGAACACGAACATGAGCGGGAAGGCCAGGCCGCCGACCAGAGCCGCCGTGCGCCCGGTGTCGTAATGGGCGGCGACGATGACCCCGGCTACGACGGCGAACGCCACCGGCACGAACGGTCGCGAGTCGGCGCTCATGCGGAAGAACTCGACCAGCCCGAGGAACGCGAGCCCGATCATCGCGAACATGAACGGCACGCCGCCGGCGACGATGATCAGTACGGCGAAGACGATCCACGGCACAACGACGAGCGTTCTCGCCAGCGTCTCGAAGCGCGCCCGGCGAGTGCGACGCACACCGGCTCGTGGCTGCCTCCGGCGTCCGGCGGGCGCCGGCTCGGGCTCGGGAGGGACGAAATCGCCCGGACCCTCGTCCAGCGGCGGCGGTTGGGCCGGCACCTCCTCGTCGAATAGGGCTGAAGGGTCCTCGAGCGATCGAGGCTCCGGGTTGTCGCGGGAACGCGGCGCGCGCCGTCGACGGGGCCTGCGGGTAGCCATCCGAATCCCGACCCTAGCCGCTAGCGGGCCCCGAAGCGTCTCTGGCGCGCCTCGAACTCGTCGAGCGAGGCGCGGAACGCCTCCGATCCGAAGTCCGGCCACAGCTCGTCGCGGAACACGAGCTCGGAGTACGCGCATTGCCACAGGAGGTAGTTCGAGATCCGCCGCTCGCCGCTGGTGCGGATCAGAAGATCGGGATCGTGCATCTCCGGTGCGTACATCCGGCCACGGAAGTCCGCCTCGGTGTCGCCGGTGAATCCCCTGGCGGCATCGAGGATCTCGGCGCGCCCGCCGTAGTTGAACGCGACGAACAGCGTGATCCGGTCGTTGGCGTCCGTGAGGTGTTCCGCCCACTCGATCCGTTCCACCAGGCCGGGCTCGATGCCCTCGCGGCGGCCGATGAAGCGCATCCGCACGCCCTCATCGTGGAGCTCGGGCGTCTCGCGATCGATCCGCTCGGCGAACATGCGCATCAGCGCATCGACCTCGTCGCGCGGGCGCGCCCAGTTCTCGGTCGAGAAGGAGTACACGGTCAGCTCCTCCACACCGAAGCGAACGGCGTCGCGAAGGCGCTCCTTGACGACATCGGCCCCCGCGCGATGCCCCTCGATCCGCGGCAGGCCGCGCTGCTGCGCCCAGCGCCCGTTCCCGTCGGTGATGATCGCGACGTATCGAGCGGAGGTCACTGAGAGGGCGCCGCCCTCAAACTTCCAGGATCTCCTCTTCCTTCCCCTTTAGCAACCCGTCGATCTCCTCGATCGCCGCGTCCGTCGCCTTCTGGAGCTCGACCTCGGCGCGATGCTCCTCGTCGGAGCCGGCTTCTCCCTCCTTCTTGAGCTCGCGCAGATCGTGCATGCAGTCGCGACGGATGTTTCGCACGGCGACGCGGCCCTCCTCGGCGACCCCGTGGACCACCTTGACCAGCTCCTTGCGCCGCTCCTCAGTCAGCTCCGGGATCTGGAGGCGGATCACGTTGCCGTCGTTGTTGGGAGTCAGGCCGACGTCGGACTCGAGGATCGACTTCTCGATCGCAGAAATCGACGACTTGTCGTACGGGGTCAGCGTCAGCAGCCTGGCATCGGTGGCGGACACCTGCGCGATCTGCTTCAGCGGCGTCTCGGCGCCGTAGTAGTCGACCGTGATGCGGTCGAGCAGGTGCGGGGACGCACGACCGGTGCGCACGGTGGCGAGCTCGTTGCGGGTCGCCTCGACCGACTTCGACATCCGCTCCCGCGCGTCGGCGATGAACTCGTCTGTTAACTCACTCACGCGACGTGCTCTGCTCCCGCTCGCTCGCGATTCGAATCACTGGTCATGACGCTCGCTCGCTCCCGCGTCCGCCGTCGCGTGGTCACGTGTGGGTTCCGCGTCTGCGGTGACCAGCGTACCCACTCGCTCGCCGGACACGATGCGGGCGACGTTGCTCTCGTCGGCGAGGTCGAACACGTAGACCGGCAGCTCGTTGTCCATGCATAGCGAGAGCGCCGTGGAGTCCATCACGCGCAGACCGCGCTCGATCGCCTCGCGGTGGCTGATCTGAGGAAGGAAGTTCGCGTCCGGGACCTTCGCAGGATCGGCGTCGTAGACGCCGTCGGTGCCGTGCTTGCCCATCAGGATCGCCTCGGCGTGGATCTCGAGCGCGCGCAGCGCGGCCGCGGTGTCGGTGGTGAAGAACGGGTTCCCGGTACCGGCGGCGAAGATCACTACGCGGCCCTTCTCGAGGTGGCGGATCGCGCGGCGGCGGATGTAGGGCTCGGCCACCTCGGTCACGGTGATCGCGGACAGCACGCGCGTGCGGGCTCCCAGCTTCTCTAGCGCGTCCTGGAGGGTGAGCGCGTTCAGAACTGTCGCGAGCATCCCCATGTAGTCGGCGGTGGCGCGATCCATGCCGGCCGCGGCGCCCGCAAGGCCCCGATAGATGTTGCCCGCGCCGACCACGACCGCGATCTCGACCCCGCGCGCAGCGACGTCGCCCACCTGCGAGGCGATGCGCTCGACTCGCGCTGCGTCGGTGCCGTACTCCAGCTCCCCCATCAGCGCCTCTCCCGACAGCTTCAGGAGGATTCTCCCGAACGCCGCACCCCCATCACTGCCCGCGACGTCGCCCACCTCGTGTCCCGGCGTCGAGGCGTCCGTCACGCCTCGCCGACCTCGAAACGCGCGAATCTGGTGATCGTCACGTTCTCGCCCGTCTGTGCGGCGATCTCGGCGCGCAGCTCCTCGATCGTCTTGCCCTCGTAGCGATCAGCGTTGATGTGCTCCTGCTCGAGCAGGGCGACCTCCCGCTCCCATTTGGCGAGCTGTCCTGCGACGACCTTATCGACGATGTCGTCCGGCTTGCCGTCCTCGCGCGCGCGTCGCGCGAGCACCTCGCGCTCCGCGTCCCTCACCTCGTCCGGGATCTCGTCGGTCGATACGTGAAGGGGTGGCGGCGCTGCTCCGGCGATGTGCACCGCTACCTCACGCGCAAACGAGCGGAACTCGTCCGTTCGAGCGACGAAGTCCGTCTCGCACTGAACCTCGACGAGGACCCCGACCTTGCCCGTGGCGTGGATGTAGGAGCTCACAACTCCCTCTCCGGTCGACCGCCCGCTCCGCTTCGCCGCCGACGCCTGTCCCTTGACGCGGAGGATCTCGATCGCCTTCTCGGTGTCCCCTCGCGCCTCCTCGAGGGCCGCCTTGCTATCCATCATCCCCGCGCCGGTGCGGTCGCGAAGCGCTTTGACGTCGGCCGCGCTGATCTCCACGGTCATTGCAACTTCCTTGTTCGCGCGCGGCGCACCATTAAATTCCCCGCCCACCCACACCCTTGTTGAGCCGCGCGCTCACTTCGTCTCGACTGTGCTCGTCGATCCGCCGGATTCGCTCGGCGCGGCGCCCTGTGAGTCGCCGGCCGCAGTCTCGTTGCCCGCGGTCGCCTGGGCGGCCTCCGCCTCGCGGGCCGCCGCCGCGGCGGCCTCCTCGGCTCGCTTGCGCTCCTCCTCCGCACGGCGCTTGCGCTCTTCTTCCTCGGCTCGCCTGCGCTCTTCCTCCGCGCGCTTGCGCTCCTCCTCGGTGCGCCACTGCGACGCCGCCTCGGCAACGCCTTCTCCGACGGTGCTGATGACGAGCTCGCACGACCGGATCGCATCGTCGTTCCCGGGGATCACGTAGTCGACCGGGTCCGGATCGCAGTTCGTGTCGACGAGCGCGATGATCGGGATCCGCAATCTCTCTGCCTCGCGCAGCGCTATCGCCTCGGTCTTGAGGTCGGTGATGAACACCGCCTGCGGGAGCCGCTTCATGTCGCGCACGCCCCCGAGGTTGTACTCGAGCTTGCTCAGCTCGGCCTGCCTCGACATCCGCTCCTTCGTCGGGAGCAGGTCGAGCTGGCCTCCCTCAGAGAGCGAGGTGAGCTCGTGCAGGCGGTCGATTCGCTTCGAGATCGTGCTGAAGTTCGTGAGCAGGCCACCCAGCCAGCGCTGGTTGACGAACGGCATTCCCGAGCGCTTGGCCCACTCCTCGATCGCGTCGCGGGCCTGCTTCTTGGTGCCGACGAACAGGACCGTGCCGCCCCTGCGCGCCACGTCGGCGCCGAACTCCCGGGCTTCGCCGAGCAGCTCCTGGGTCTGTAGCAGGTCGATGATGTGGATCCCGTCGCGCTCGCCGTGGATGTACCGGCCCATGCGCGGGTTCCACCGTCGCGTCTGGTGGCCGAAGTGCACTCCGGCCTCCAGCAACTCTCTGAGTCCTACCTCAGGCATCGAATTCCCTTCGTTTGTCGCGTTGCGCCCTGCCGGTGCGCGGGGGACCCGGCTCGTGCCGGGCAGGGCCCCGCTGCCTTCCGCAGGGGTCGACATCGGTTCGTGCACGATTGTAGAGGCGCTGAGAACAAGAGCGGCGCGCGATTCGGCGCCGCGCGGCCGTCACGAGCCGCCGCGCGCCAGCTCGAGCGCGGCCGTCAGGTCGGCGGGAAGCTCCGAGGTGAAGGTCATCTCCTCCCCCGTTCCCGGGTGACGGAAGGTCAGCCGCCGGGCGTGCAGGAACTGGCGCGTGAGGCCGTACCTCGATCCGTGCCCGTAGCGCGGATCGCCGCAAACCGGATGCCCGATCGCAGCGAAGTGCGTGCGGATCTGGTGCGTTCGACCGGTCTCCAGGGTGACCTCCACGAGCGTATCCGCGGGCAGCAGCTCGACGACCTCGAAGTGCGTGCGAGCCTTCCTCTGCCTCCGACCGCCGACCGCCATCCGCTCGCGCGCGCGATGGTCGCGGCCGACCGGGGCGTCGATCGTCCCGCTCCGCGAGCCGACCCGTCCCTCCACGAGAGCGAGGTACTGGCGTCCCATCTCCCGGTCCCGCACCTGGCTGGCCAGACCGCGGTGGGCGTCGACGCTTGCGGCCACGACCAGCAGGCCCGAGGTGTCCTTGTCGATCCTGTGGACGATCCCGGGGCGCTCGCGGGGACCGCCCGCGGCGAGTCCCGCGAGCTGGTCGACCAGGGTCTCGCCGCGATATCCGGGTGCGGAGTGGACGACTAGGCCCGCGGGCTTGTCGACCACGATCACGGAATCGTCCCGGTAGACGATCTCAGCGGTCGGCATGAGGTCGATGGATCAGCACGATGAGCGCGATCCCGGCCACGATCGCGATGTCGGCGACGTTGAACGCCGGCCACAGCGGAGGGTCGATGAAGTCGATGACCTCGTCGGCGCGCAGGCGGTCCGCGAGGTTGCCGACGGCGCCGCCGACCAGGATCCCGACGGCGATCCAGAGGCCAGGCCGGGACGGGTTGAGCGCGAAGTAGCCGAGGATCAGCGCGAGCGCCGCAGCCGTGACGATGACCACCAGCGTCTGGCCGTCGGCGAGCAGCCCGAACGCGATTCCCGTGTTGCGGACGTCGACGAGCTCGAACCCGAGCACGAGGTCGACGCCGTCGCCCGGTCCCAGCGCGTCGGCGGCGATCGCCTTCGTGATCTGGTCGAGCACGATCACGAGCGCGGCGAGCGCCAGCGCCCGGACCCACCCCCGCGCGACCGGGCTCAACCGCGGATCAACCCGACCACGACCGCCTGGACGATCAGCAGCAGCACGACCGCCAGGATCGGACTGAGGTCGAGCGCGAAGCCGCGCCCCCCGACCGGTGGCAGAACGCGCCGGAACAGGTTCAGGTAGGGGTCGGTGACCTGGTGGATGAAGTCGACGACCGCTCGCAGGTACGGGTTGTAGGGAATCCGCGGGATCCACGACAGGAGGATGCGCGCGAAGATCAGGATCAGGTAGACGAGGAACACCGCCGAGACGTAGTCGGCGATGTCGTCGCGGGTAAGGGCGAGCAATGTCACGTGCGCATCCTCTCCAGCGACGCCTGGACCGCCTCGTGTATCGCGGCCTCCAGATCGCGCTCCGCGAGAGCGTCCAGGCCCGCCTCGGTGGCGCCTCCCGGCGACGCGACCGCGTGCCGGATCGCGGCGGGATCGCGACGTCGGAGCAGCTCCGCCGTCCCCGCGAGCGCGTCGACGACGAGCTCGTGCGAGAGCTCCGCTTCGAGCCCCTCGTCCCTGCCGGCGGCCGCCAGCGCCTCCGAGACGAGCGCGATGTAGGCCGGCGAGCACGACATCACCGCCCCAGCTGCCTCGATCTGATCCTCCGCGACGGGCACCATCGCACCAAGCATCCCGAGCAGGTCGAGCACGGGGTCGAGCTCATCCCGCCGCTCCTCTCGGGGCGGGACGAAGCAGATCACCCCGCGGCGCACCTCGACCGGCACGTTCGGCATCGCCACCACGGCCGGCACCCCGGGGAACCCCTGCTCGAGTCGCGACTCCGACACTCCCGCGAGAACCGAGATCAGGGACGGGGGCCTTTCCCTCCAGCTCACCGGCCACGGCGTCCAGCGCGGCCGGCTTGACTGCGAGCACGATGACGTCGGATCGCGAGGGGAGCTCGGCGAGTTCCGAGACCACCTCTCCGCCCAGCTCCCGCGCAAGCTGCGCCGCCCGACCCGACCCGGAGTCGGCAAACAGCATCGCCTCGGGCCGCCGCTCAGCTCTCGCCCAGCCGCGCGCCATCGCACCCGCCATGTTGCCCGCTCCGGCGAAACCGATCCGCATCCGGCAAGACTATGCCAGCCGCGGGCTCACGCCCGGCGACCCTCAGGACTGGTTGAAGAACCCCTTCTCGACAAGCCTCGCCTGCTGCTCGGCCGAGACCTCGACGTTGCGCGGAGTGAGCAGGAAGGTCTTCTCGGCGATCTTCTGCATCCCACCGTCCAGCGCGTAGGTCATCCCCGAGGCGAAGTCGATCAGGCGGCGTGAGAGGTCGGTATCCGCCGTCTGCAGGTTCATGATCACGGGGATCGACCGCTTGAAGTTGTCGGCGACCTCCTGGGCGTCGTTGAACGTCCGGGGCGTGACGAGGTGCACCTGGGCGTCAGCGCCGCCGTTCCCGACCGGCCGCAGCACCCGGCTCCGCGACGTGGTCTGCTCGTCGGCGAAGATGTCGTCGATCTCGTCGCGCTGGCGACGGGTGTCGAGCCTGCGCACGGACGCCGTGCGCGACTCGCGCCGCGTCGAGGGCTCCACGTCCTCGCCCGGGGCCTCGAACGGCTCCTCGCCGCCGGAGGTCTCCGGCTCGTACATCTCGGGGCCCTCCTCGTAATCCTCGGCGAGGCCGAAGTAGACGAGGGCACGGTGCCATGTATCGCGAATAGCCATCAGTGGCGATTTCGCTTCCCAGCGCGGGTTTCCTCTGCTTCCGGGCGGATTCGCTAGCTCAGATTATGCCTGGTTCGACCTCCATGCCCAAGCAAATCGCGTCCCCAGCGCCCTTTCTCACCGCGCGTACAGCGTCGTCCCGAGGCGAATGATCGTCGCGCCTTCCTCGAGCGCGACCTCCCAGTCCTGGCTGGTTCCCATCGACAGGCGCGAGAGGCTGTGTTCGGCGGCCAGCTCCGCGACCTTCGCGAAGTGCGGTCTCGAGTCCTCGGGGTTCTGGGTGAACGGGGGCATCGCCATCAGGCCCACGACGTTCACCGGCGATCGAGAGATGAAGTCGCCGAGCGCGTCCGGTTGGATTCCGCCCTTCGAGTCCTCGCCGGCGACGTTCACCTCGACGAGGACCTCGGTCTCCGGCGGCGCATGTCGACCGAGCTGCTCGAGCGCGGAATCGCTCGCCAGCGAGTGGATCAGCCGCACGCGCGGGACGAGCGCCTTCACCTTGCGGCTCTGAAGGTTGCCGATGAAGTCCCATGTGAACCTCTCCCCCCACCGGTCCTGCTTCACCTCCAGATCCTGGAGCCGGTTCTCCCCGGCCAGCGTCACGCCGGCGTCGAGCAGCGCGCCCATCTCCTCGACCGGCACGTACTTCGTCGCCGCGAGGACCTCGACCTCGGAGCCTGCGCGCTCACACACGCGCGCGAGGTTGTCGCGGATCACGTCGCGCTCGAGACCGTGGATCAACCCCGGCATTACGCGTCCCTCCAGATCAGCCCCGCCTGGCGCCCGGTGCGCTCGCCGTCGCGCCGGTGCGAATAGAAGAGCTCGGGGTTGCACTTCGTGCACAGTTCGGACACCTCGACCTCGTCTACGCCAGCGCGCCCCAGCAGGCGGCGAGCCACCTCGCGCAGGTCGAGCATGCGCCCGTCGGAGATCCCCTCACCGAGGCCCTCGAACCGCTCGAGCACCTCGTCGCCGACCTCGTAGCAGCACGGCCCGATCCCAGGCCCCACCGCGGCGGTCACCGCCCCGACGGTCCCTACACCGGCCTCGATGATCCCCTCGGCCATCCCACGCCATCCACAGTGGAGCATCGCCACTCCTCCCGCGCCCGCGACGGCCACCGGGAGGCAGTCCGCGACCATCACCAACGGGGCAAGCCCAGCCCGGTCCGTGGCGTGGCCGTCGACAGCCGGAAGGTCGCGACCGGGATCGGCGTACGCGCTGTGCTCGGGTGCGTCGTCGTGGGTGGCGACCTCGGCTCCGTGAACCTGGCGCCCGATCACGACGCGATCCGGCGTGAGCCCGAGCGCCCCCGCCACCCTGTGGCGGTTCTCCCTCACGTCATCACGTCGATCGCCGGTGAGGATCGCGAGGTTGAGGCTCTCGTACGGCCGTGCGCTCACGCCGCCCAGCCGTGTGGTGAACGCCACCCTGGCGTACGGCAGGTCTGCCTCCAGCCATCGCAATCCGTCCTGCCGTCTCCACTCCATGGACTCAGGATGACAATCGCGCGATCTGCGAGCAGATCGCGCGGTTTGTGATGGCATCGGGTCAGGTTCGGGCCGTGTCAAGTGCGACGCGAAGCTCTTCCTGCCGCCCCGAGATCTCGCCGTCGAGCTTGCGTCGCAGGGCCTCTGCAAGCGCGTCTCCGACAGCCGGTCCCTCGGGGACTCCGGCGGCGAGGAGATCCTCCCCGGTGATCTCGAGCCCGACGTCGCGCCACTCGGACATGTAGCGGTCGAGCCACTCGGCACCCAGAGCGCGCGCCAGGATCAACTCGATCCCGCCCCTCCCCCGAGCAAGCTCGACCGCCTCGGAGGGACGCGAGGGCGGGGCCGCGGCGAGCTCGCGCGCCGAGGTGAGGATGTCCCGCAGCCTTCCCGCGGCGCCGGGCGCGCGGCCGGTCACCGCCGCGTGGACGGCGAGCGCGGCGTCCACCTCGCCTTTCCAGGGCGCACGATCCGCCAGGGCGGCGACCGCAGCGATCAGCTCACCGGAGCCCTCGGGAAGCGCAATGAGCCCCCACGCGTCGAGCTGCTCGAAGCCCGCCCGGGCGCGAGGCTCGGCGGCCAGCTTGAGGAGCTCGGCCTCGACGCGGTCCTCCGAGACCGTGGAGAGGTCGGTCTCGCGGGCGAGACGCTCGGTCTCGGGGTCGACCGTGAACGAGAACCGCGCCGCGTAGCGGGCGGCCCGGAGCGCTCGGGTCGGGTCGTCGATGAACGAGCGCTCGTTCAGGACGCGTATCACGCCACCGTCGAGGTCGGCGCGCCCCCCGTGCGGGTCGATCAGCTCCGGCTCGGCGTGCAGCGGGATCGCCATTGCGTTGATCGGGAAGTCCCGCCGCGCCAGGTCCTCGTGGAGCGTCGCCGGTCGCACGTCGGGCAGCGCGCCCGGTCGCGCGTAGGACTCGGCCCGCGCTCGTGCGAGGTCGAACTCGAGCCCCTCGAGCGTCACCTTCGCGGTCGCGAAGCGCTCGTGCCCAATCGCCTCACCGCCGAGCCGGCGGGCCAGCGCCTCGGCGTCGCCCTCGACCACGACGTCGAGGTCGGACCGCTCGCGGCCCAGCAGGAGGTCCCGCACGACCCCTCCGACGAGGTAGATCGGGAGCACGCCCGCCAGGTCGCGAATCCGCTCGACGCCGGGAATCGCGTCCACGAGCTGGCCCAGTCGGGCAGGATCGTCGGTGGGCGAGGTGGCGGGCGGATGCATGGGCGTCTCGTAGCATGAGGACCTTCGCGGATGGGCAGGCTGCTTGAGATTTGGAGGTCGTGGTCCGCACCCCAGCAGGCTGCCTTGGGAGCCGGCGTCCTGCTGCTTGTGATCGGCGCGGCCGTGGGCGGCTACCTGATCCTGAAACGCCCCTCCGATGTCGTCAACACCGGCGCGACGTTCATCCCGAGGGAGAAGCCCCAGCGCAAGGACACGACCGTCGACTGGCCGCTGTACGGCCTCAACCGCGCGCGCACCCGATACCTGCCGACGAAGGGTCTGAACCCGCCGTTCCGCATGCTGTGGCACTTCGACGCCGGGCAGCTGCTCGAGTTCTCGCCGATCGTCGTTCGCAGCACGGTGTACGTGATGAGCAACGACGCGAAGGTGTTCGCGATCAACTCCGAGACCGGCAACATCAAATGGAAGACCAGGATTGGGGAGCTGAGCGCCTCCTCGCCGGCGTTCGCCCACAAGCGGCTCTACGTGACGACCCTCGAGCCGGGGCAGGCCGTCGCGCTCAATGCGAAGACCGGCAAGGTCGAGTGGCGCCGCGAGCTGCCGGGACGCTCCGAGTCCTCGCCCGTCGTCCAGGGCGGGCGCGTGTACTTCGGCGCCGAGAGCGGCGAGGTGTTCGCGTTGGACGAGGAGAAAGGCAGGGTCGCATGGCAGGTCCAGACGGGCGGCAACGTGAAGGCCGGCCCCGCGCTGCACGACGGAACCCTGTTCGTCGGCAACTACTCGGGCCAGATGTACGCGATCCGGGCCAAGGACGGCGCCGTCAGGTGGACCTCCTCCGACCTCGGCGCCGGACTGGGACGCTCGGGACGGTTCTACTCGACGCCCGCCGTCGCCTTCGGGCGCGTGTACGCCGGCAACGCCGACGGGCGCGTGTACAGCTTCGAGGAGCGCAGTGGCGACCTCGCATGGAGCCAGTCGCTGTCGGGATACGTGTACGGCGCGCCCGCCGTCGCCGACACGCCCGCAAGCCCTCCCAGCGTCTACATCGGGTCAAACGGGGGCACCGCGTACGCGCTCGACGCTCGCGACGGCGGCGAGATCTGGAGCGTCGACGTGGGCGGCGAGATCAGCGGCGCGGGCAGCGTGATCGGCGACGTGTTCTACATCTCGGACGTCGACCTGGACAAGACCGTGGGGTTCGACATCGCGAGCGGCGAGAGCGTCTACAACATCAAGCGCGGCGAGTACAACCCGATGGTCTCCGACGGCAAGCGGCTCTACCTCACCGGCTATGCCAGCATCACCGGCCTCGCGCCGAAGTCGAAGCAGCCGAACGACAAGCGCCGCGCCGAAAAGCGCGGGAACGGCAGCTAGGGTTTCGCAGCATTTCTTTCAGGATTTCGCCGCAAATGGGCGAACAGGGGGCCATGGCGGTCACCGGCACGAGGAAGGCAGAGCATGGCGTTCGCGCCGACTACCTGCGAGGCGACCCCTCCCAGGAGGGCCCGATCACGCGCGGCATGCTCGCGCTCGAGGCGCAGGAGCTTCGGTTCAGCGTCCCGGACGGCCCCGAGCTGAAGATCGACCTCCGCGACATGGAGGGGTTGACGGTCAGCGGTCGATCGCCGTACGACCACCCTCGCCGGCGCGTGCGCGGAACGATGTTCGTCGCCGCTCGGAGCAACGGGTCGGTCGACGTGTGGGAGTTCGCCGTCGAGCGCAAGGCGGGTGCGGAGCTGAGGGACCGGATCCATCGCGAGCTTCACGCCCGAAGGCTGCGCCGTCCCCCTCTCCCCTTCGTCGAGCAGCTCGTCGGCCCGATCGATGAGCTCGACCCGCCTGACGCGGCGTCGAACGGTCACGCCTCTGGGGGCGACGACCGCTTCACCCTGCTTCGACCCCGCGTCGTGCTCGTCGTCGTGGCGATCATCGCCGTGATCGCCGCCGAGGTCCTGATCGCGATCTCGCTGCTGGGCTGACTCAGCCCGCGTCGCCGTTGCGGCGGCCGCACTTCTCGCGATGCGGAATGCGAACCGTCAACGTGTGATCACGTGAGGCGTACTGGGATCCCGGCGTCGCGCAGGTGGCGCTTGGCGTCGCGCACCCTGTAGGTGCCGTAGTGGAAGATCGACGCGCACAGCACCGCGTCGGCTCGACCCTCGACGATCGCTGCCGAGAGGTGCTCGAGGCGGCCCGCGCCTCCTGAGGCGATCACCGGTATCCCGACCGCGTCGGCGACGGCGTAGGTCAGCTCGAGCTCGTATCCGTCGGTCGTCCCGTCGCGATCCATGCTCGTGAGCAGGATCTCGCCCGCTCCGCGATCCGCGGCCTCGCGCGCCCACTCGACCGCCTCGCGATCGACGGGGTTCCGTCCCCCGTTTACATAAACCGGCCACCCCTCGGCCCCCCGCTTGGCGTCGATGGCCACGACCACGCACTGGGCGCCGAACACCTCGGCCAGCTCGCCGATCAGCTCCGGCCGCGTCAGCGCCGCCGAGTTCACCGACACCTTGTCGGCGCCGGCGTCGAGCACGGCCTGAGCATCCTCGGCCGAGCGGATCCCGCCGCCGATCGTGAACGGGATGAACACGCTGTCGGCGGTCCTCCGGGCGAGCTCGACGATCGTGTCGCGCCGCTCGTGCGAGGCGGTGATGTCGAGGAACACGAGCTCATCCGCCCCTTCCGCGTCGTAGCGCGCCGCGAGCTCGACCGGGTCGCCCGCGTCGCGCAGGCCGACGAAGTTGGTCCCCTTGACCACGCGGCCGCGATCGACGTCGAGGCAGGGAATCACGCGCTTCAGCACCATCGCCCGAGGGTACAAAGCGCCGGATGCATCACACTTCGTCTCACCCCCGACCAGGAGGCACCAAATGGCCACCCAGACTTCCCTCGTCACCGGCGTCGACTTCGTCACCGTTCCCACCCGGGACTACGAAGCGGCTGCGAAGTTCTACGGAGAGGTGCTCGGCCTGCCGTTCGGCAAGCGATGGGGGAATATGCCCGCCGGCGAGTTCGAGACCGGCAACCTGACGATCGCGGTGATGCAGTCCGACGCCTTCGGGCTCGATTTCAAGCCCCACACGCACCCGATCGCGCTCCATGTCGATGACTTCGAGGCGGCCCGCGCCGAGCTCGAGTCACGCGGCGTCGAGTTCAAGGGCGAGACGATCGACAGTGGCGTGTGCCTCCAGGCGATCTTCGAGGATCCGGACGGAAATACGCTCGACATCCACCACCGCTACGCGCCCCCTGGCGCGAAGCCCGGGGAGGAGTCCTAGTACCACCGGAGAACGTCGCTAACCTCCGCGGCATGTGCAGAAACATCCGGACCCTCTACAACTTCGAGCCTCCCGCGAGCGAGGAAGAGGTGCGCGAAGCGGCCGTCCAGTACGTGCGCAAGATCAGCGGCTTCAACAAGCCGTCGCAGGCCAACGCCGAGGCGTTCGACCGCGCCGTAGACGACGTCGCCGAGGTCACGGCGAGGCTGCTCAGCGAATTGGTGACGACGGCGCCGCCGAAGGACCGGGAGGTCGAGGCGGCGAAGCGCCGGGCGCGCTACGAGCAGCGTTTCGCGGCCGCGTAGCCGCGCTTCGCGCCACCGGGCTAGCCCGCCATCGCCTTCCTGACGAGGGCCCAGAGCCGGTCGCGCTCACGATCGGTGAGGTTCGAGCGACGGCCCTTCGACTTGCGTACCAGCTCGCCGATCCGCCTTCGCTCATCGGGAGTGAGGTTGTCCCAGCGCTGTTTCCCGTGCTTGTAGATGAACCGCCCGGCCTCGAACAGCGCGATCCAGTTGACCGCGCGGCCGCGCGTGATCAGCCATGGGAGCGGACCGGCCACGGCGGGATGCTACCCGCGAGCCTCGTCCAGGACGCGCTGGCCCTCGCCGACCTCGAACCTGCGCTCGTACAGGGCGCGGCCTGCGATCACCCCGCCGAGATTGCCCAGCCGTAATCCGGCGAGGGCGCGCAGGTCGTCGAGCGAGCCCACCCCGCCCGAATAGATCACCTCGCCCGACACCGCCTCCGCGACCAACCGGAGGTCGCCCAGCGAGGGGCCCTCCAGCGTCCCGTCTACCTCGACGGGCGTGTACACGAAGCGCCTCACCCCCTGCGCCGCGAGCGCGTCCAGCAGCTCGGCGGCCGACGTCTCCGTCTCGCGCCTCCAGCCCGACACGGCGACGCTGCCGGCGCGGGCGTCTACGGATGCCACGATCCGCTCGCCGTGCCGCGCGACCAGCTCTCGGAGGAGCGCCGGGTCCGAATGCGCCGACGTTCCGAGGATGGCCCGCTGAGCCCCCGCCGCGAGCACGTCTGCAACCGCGGCGGCGTCCCGCAGTCCGCCGCCGACCTGCACCGGGACCCCGACGGCTTCGATGATCCGGCGCACCGCGTCGAGATTGGCCGGACGGCCGTCGCGGGCTCCGTCGAGATCGACCACGTGCAGGAAGCGCGCGCCCTGTCCGGCCCAGCGGCGTGCCGCGTCGACGGGATCCGCGTCGTAGACGGTCTCCGCGTCGTACTCGCCTCGCAACAGCCGCACGGCCCGCGCGCCCCGGATATCGATAGCCGGATAGAGGATCAAGCGGGGGCGCGGACCGATGCGCAGATCCGGGTGAAGTTCGCGAGCAGGCGCAGCCCCGCGGAGCTCGATTTCTCGGGATGGAATTGCAGCCCGTACAGCGGCGGGCGCTCCACGGCGCACGCGAACCGCTCTCCGTACGCGGCCGTGCCGAGCACCTCCTCTGGGTCTTGTGGGATCGGCGTGAACGAGTGCACGAAGTAGAACGGCGTGTCCTGGTCCAACCCCTCGGTCAGCGCCGAGGGGTGCTCCCAGCACACGGGCGACCACCCGATGTGGGGCACCTTGAGGCCTTCCGCCGCCAGCGGCTCGACGCGGCCGCGCATCAATCCGATCCCCTCGGCACCCTCGTTCTCGACCGACGAATCGAACAGGAGCTGAAGCCCGAGGCAGATCCCGAGCACCGGGGTGCCGGTTTCGAGCCGCTCGGTGACGAGAGCATCGAGCCCCAGCTCGCGCACGCGCGTCATCGCGCGCGGAAACGCGCCGACGCCGGGGAGGATCACGCCGTCCGATCCCCGGATCGCGTCGAGGTCCTGGGTGATCTGCGCCTCGGCCCCCACACGCTCGAGCGCCTTCTCGACCGAACGCAGGTTGCCCATCCCGTAGTCGAGGATCGCCACGCGCGTCATTCGGTCAACGTCCCCTTTGTCGATGGCACTCCCCTCTCGTCCGGGTCAATCTCGACCGCCTGGCGGAGCGAGCGGGCAAACGCCTTGAAGCACGCCTCGATCATGTGGTGCGCGTTGGACCCGTAACGCGTGCCGAGATGGAGCGTCAGCTTCGCGTTCGTCGCCACTGCCCGGAAGAACTCCTCGGTCAGCTCGGTGTCGAACCCGGCGATCGCTCCCGGGGGAAGCTCCGACTCGAACAGGCACAGGGGCCGTCCCGAGATGTCGATCGCGCACATCCCGAGCGCCTCGTCCATCGGCACCGCCATGTAGCCGTAGCGGCGGATCCCGGCGCGGTCGCCGAGCGCGCGGTCGAGCGCCTGACCGAGGGCGATCCCGACGTCCTCGGTCGTGTGATGCGCTCCGGTTTCCAGGTCGCCCGTCGCCTCGACGCTGAGCCCGAGACGCCCGTGCCGGCCGAGGAGTTCGAGCATGTGGTCGAGGAAGCCGACGCCCGTCGCGATTGCCACCTCGCCCCCGTCGAGGTCGAGGGACAGCCGGACGTCGGTCTCCTTGGTGCTGCGCTCTATCCGGCCGCTCCGGCTCATGACTCCCTCCCATTGTCGCCCGCGCGCGCCTCGACCGACTCGCCATGGACCGCAAACCCCTCGATCCTCGCCAGCGCCGAGGCCGCCGGCGCAAGCGCCACGGCTGCCCGCGCCGGGATCGAGACGATCGACGTCCGTCGCAGGAAGGTTCGCACGCCGAGCGGCCTTCCGAATCGGGCCGCGCCGCCGGTCGGCAGCACGTGGTTCGACCCGGCGGCGTAGTCGCCGAACGCGGCTCCGGCGTGGGCGCCGACGAACACACACCCGGCAACGCGCCGGCGAGCCGTCTCGGCGTCGGCGTCGACGAGCTGCAGCTCGAGATGCTCCGGCGCCAGCGCGTCGGCGAGTGCGAGCGCCGCCTCGGCGTCCGGCGCCTCGACCATGCTGACGGTGGCGTCGGTCACGCTCGGGCGCTGCGAGGCACGGTCGGTGAGCAGCAGGGCCACCCTTTCGAGCAGTCCCCCGTCCGCGGAGAGCACGGCGAGGAGCCCCTCGGTCCCGTGCTCGGCCTGCGCGCAGATGTCGAGCGCCACCCATTCGGGATCGGCCGATTCGTCGGCGATGACCACGAGCTCGGTGGGCCCGGCGATCCCGTCGATCCCGACGCGCGCCGAGAGCAGTCGCTTGGCCTCGACCACGTACCGGTTTCCCGGCCCCGCGATCATGTCGACCCTGTCGATGCCCTCGGTCCCGAGCGCGAGCGCGGCGATCGCCTGGGCGCCCCCCATCGCGTAGACCTCGTCGACGCCGGCCACGGCGCAGGCCGCGAGAACGCCCGGGTCGACCTTCCCGTCCTCGCCCGGCGGAGACGCGACGGCGATCCGGCCGACGCTGGCGACGCGCGCGGGGATGCAGCACATGAGCACGGACGACGGGTACGCCGCCCTCCCCCCGGGGACGTACACGCCGGCGGCATCGACAGGCGAGTCGACGATCCGGATCCCTTGGCCGTCGGAGAGCTCGACCTCCACCGGGAAGGTCGCCGCCAGCTCCGCCTCGGCGACCGTGCGGATGTTCGTCGCCGCGAGCTCCATCGCCGCCCTGACGCCGGCGGGGACCGCATCGCTCGCCTGGCCGATCAGCTCTGGGTCCGCGCGAACCGATCCCGCCGCGACCTCGATGCCGTCGAGCCGTCGGGTCAGCTCTCGCACAGCTTCATCCCCGCGGTCGGCGACCTCACGGATGATCTCCGCGACCGCCGGGCCGACCTCCTCGGGGTCCGGCCGGGCGGCGCGGATTGCGCCCGCGAGCTCCCCGGCCGCCCGCCCGTCCCACTCGATTCGCTCCACCCTCATCTCGCGCTCCTCCGTCGCAGCCGCTCCGCGAGCGCGTCGACCTCGTTGGGCCGCAGCTTGTGCGCGACGCGGTTCCCGACGAGGCGCGCCGTGCAGTGCGCGATCTCCTCGCGTACCTCGAGGTCGTTCTCCGCCAGGGTCCGGCCGGTGTCGACGAGATCGACGATTCCGTCGGCCAGCCCCACGAGCGGAGCGAGCTCGACGGATCCCTTCACCTCGATCACCTCCGCCTGACGCCCCGTGGCCTCGAAGTAGCGCTGTGCGGTGCGCGGGTACTTGGTCGCGATCCGCATGGCCCCGAGCCGGCGCTCGGACTCGCCCAGACGCTCGTCGCCGCGCCGTCCCGCGAGGACCATCCTGCACGCGCCGTAGCCGAGGTCGAGGAACTCGTACACGATCCGGTCGCGCTGCTCCATCAGCACGTCCTTGCCGGTGATCCCGAGGTCGGCGGCGCCCGCCTCAACGTACGTCGGGACGTCCGACGGGCGCATCGTCACAACTGTCACCTCGCCGGTCTCGAACACGAGCGAGCGCGAGTCCGAGCGCAGCCCCGTCACGTCGACGCCGATCTCCTCGAGGGCGTCCACGGTGTCCTCGAACAACGCCCCGCGCGGCACCGCGAGCTTGAGCGGCCCACCGGTTCGAGCCCGCGTCGGCCCCTCGACCGTGCTCATCGTTCTCCGCCTTCGGCGAGTCGCTCCTCCTCGGCCTGGGCGATGTGCAGGCGCTCGAGATGCAGAGCGAAGCCCGCTGCGGGCAGCTCGCGGCCGAAGCGACCCGTCAGCTCGTCGTAGCGGCCGCCGCCGCCGAGAATGTGGCCCAGGGCCGGGTCGTAGACCTCGAGAATCGCGCCCGTGTAGTAGCCGAGATCGCGCAGCAGACCGAGGTCCAGCTGCACCCGATCGCCGATCCCGCGCGCCGCAAGCGCATCGAAAGTCGCCTGGAGCCGGCTCGTCGCCCGCTCGACCGCGTCACCCCCGACATCGCGGGCGACATCGAGGACCTCGCGCCCTCCTCGGAGCGTCGGAATCCGCTGGAGCGTCTCGCGGTCGCGCGCGGCGATCCCCCGCAAGCCGGCGACCGTCTCCTCGATCCCGACGAGGTCGTGGGCAGCGAGGCGGTCGAGGATCTCGTCACGCACCTCTGCGTCGACACCCACGTCGGCGAGCAGCTGCCGGAAGAGGTCGGCGTCCCCGAGCCCGATCACGGCCCGCGAGAGCCCGGCGGCGTCGAGGGCCGCCACGAGGACCTCGACCACCTCCGCCGTGCCGTCGGGCGCATCGGCCCCGATCAGCTCGACGCCCGCCTGCATGAACTCCCGCATCTGTCCGCGCTGTGGCCGCACGGCGCGGTAGGCATTGCCGAGGTAGAAGAACCGGAACGGGGGCTCGGCGTTCGCCAATCTGCCGGCCACCAGGCGGGCGATCGGGATCGTCATGTCGGAGCGCATCGCGAGCAGCTCGCCGTGCTCGTCGAAGAATCGGTACGCCGCCGGGGCGCCCTTGATGTCGCCGCGTGCGAGGACGTCGTGGTATTCGATCGTCGGCGTCGCGACCTCGCCGTACCCGAAGCGCTCGAACGCCTCCGCGAGCGCAAGCTCGAGGCGCCGCAGCTCCTGCATCTCCGCGGGCATGATGTCGCGGGTTCCCGGTGGGATCGGAAGTATCACCAGGGCCCTACCTTTGCAGCCCCTTCGCGCGCTGGCCGTGCCCGGCGCCTAGGCTGGGACGCGCTCTGCGGCGACTCGCTCAATTCGGGCGCCGAGCTCGCGCAGACGGACGTCGATGCGCTCGTACCCGCGGTCGATCTGTGCGATGTTCCCGATCTCGGACGTTCCCTCCGCCGCGAGCGCCGCGATGAGCATCGCCATCCCCGCCCGGATGTCCGGGCTCTCCAGCCGAGCGCCGTGAAGACGGCTCGGACCGCTCACGATAGCCCGGTGGGGATCGCACAGCGTGATCCGAGCGCCCATCGCGACGAGCTTGTCGACGAAGAACAGCCGGTTCTCGAACATCTTCTCGAAGATCAGCACGGTGCCGCGCGCCTGGGTGGCGAGAGCGAGCGCGATCGAGGTGAGATCCGCGGGGAACGCGGGCCAGGGGCCGTCGTCGATCTTCGGGATTGCGTCCCCGAGGTCGTCCCGAATCTCGAGCCGCTGCTCGGGCGGCACGAGCACGTCGTCGCCTTCGACCTCCGAGTTGAGCCCGAGCCGGGCGAAGTGGCGGCGGATCGCGATCAGGTCCGCGGGCTCGGTCTCGCGCACGCGCAACTGGCCGCCCGTGGCGGCCGCGAGGCCGATGAAGCTCGCGACCTCGATGTGATCGGGCCGGATCGAGTGCTCGGCGCCGCCGAGGCGGTCCCGACCATGCACCGTCATCACGTTGGAGCCGATCCCGTCGACCTTCGCGCCCATCTTGACGAGCAGGCTCGCCACGTCCTGGACGTGTGGCTCGCATGCGGCGTTGCCGATCGTCGTCGGCCCGGGGGTCAGCGCGGCCGCCAGCAGCGCGTTCTCGGTTGCCATCACGGACGGCTCGTCCATGAACATCGCGCACGCCTCGAGCCCGCCCGTCGGCGCCGTGAGATGCAGCCATCGCTCCCCGTCGACGCGGGCGCCGAGGTCGCGGAAGGCATCGAGGTGGGCGTCGAGGCGGCGCCGGCCGATGAAGTCACCGCCGGGCGGCGGCATCTTGACCTCGCCGAACCGGGCGAGCAGCGGCCCGGCGAGCAGGAACGAGGCCCTTATCAGGCTCGCGAGCTCCTCGTCCACGCTCGTGTTGGAGATCGAGCCGGCACGCAGGCGCACCTCGTTCTCGCCGCTCCACGCGACCTTGACGCCGATCCCCTCGAGCAGCGCGAGCTGGGTCTCGGTGTCGCGAATCCTCGGCACGTTGCGAAGCAGGAGCTCCTCGTCGGTGAGCAGGCACGCGGCGAGGGCCGGCAGGGCAGCGTTCTTGTTGCCCGCGGGCACGATCTCGCCCGATAGCGGGCTGCCGCCTTGGATGACGAACTTCTCCATGGTTCACGCTCGAGAGCCGGTTGGGATGCGCCCGGGACGAGGGCGCAAGCTAGGGTAACAATGGGTCATGGCTGAGCCGACACGCGACGAAGCCTGGCAGCTCTTCTGCGAGTGGACCGAGTCGGACTCGCTGCGAAAGCACGCTCTCGGCGTGGAGGCCGCGATGCGCGCGTACGCGCGCAAGTACGGCGAGGACGAGGAGCTGTGGGCGGTGGCCGGGATCGTTCACGACCTCGACTACGAGCGCCACCCGGACCTCGACACGGGGCATCCGCGGATCGCGCTCGAGGAGCTGCGGAAGCGCGACTACCCGGACGACGTGGTCGAAGCGGTCGCCGGCCACGCCGAGTTCCTCGATGTGCCCCGCGAGACCCAGATGGCGAAGACGCTCTTCGCGGTCGACGAGCTCTCCGGATTCGTCGCCGCGTGCGCGCTCGTGCGCCCGACCGGGATCGAGGGAATGAAGCCGAAATCGGTGCGCAAGAAGCTCAAAACGCCGTCGTTCGCGGCGAAGGTGGACCGCGACCAGATCCAGCGCGCGATCGACGAGCTCGGCGTGGACGAGAACGAGCACATCCAGCTCGTGATCGACGCGATGGCGGAGCGCGCCGACGAGCTCGGCCTCAGCGCCGAGCAGGTCTCGCGTTGAGGCGGGCGTGGAAGGTCCTCATCGGGTTGGTGATCGTGCTCGCGGTGCTGCTCGCGGCGAACACGATCGCCCTCAACAACGAGACCAAGCTCGCCGAGGCGACCGTCGACGGCGGCGAGATCCTCACCCTCTCGGGCGGAGACGTCCAGGTCACAGACGACGGGCCCACGTCTGGCGGAAGCGGCGACCCCCCGATCGTGCTCGTGCACTGCTACGCGTGCTCTCTCCACTGGTGGGATCGGCTCGTGCCGCTGCTCGCCGAGGAGCATCGCGTGATCCGGCTCGACCTGCTCGGCCACGGGGGCTCGGAGAAGCCGAAGAGCGGGTACTCGATGGAGGACCAGGCGGGCCTCGTGGCGGAGGCGCTAAACCAGCTCGACGTCGAGGGCGCGGTCGTGGTCGGACACTCGCTGGGGGCGACCGTCGCCACGGCTCTCGCCGAGCAGTCGAGCGAGCTCGTCGACCGCGTGGTCGACATCGACCAGGCGCCCGACAACAGCTTCGGGAGCCTCCCGTTCCTGGCCCGGCTCGGCTATGTCCCAGTGCTCGGTCAGCTGCTCGACCGCATCACGCCCGACTTCGCGATCAAGGACGCCTACCAGGAGGCCTTCGCCCCCGGCTACGACATCGACGCCGGATTCGACAACCCCGACCAGGTCGTCGAGGACTTCAACGCGATGACCTACACGTCGTACGACGAGTCGTCGAGCGAAGAGGACGACTACTCCGACGAGATCCCGCTCGACGAGCGGCTGACGAGCGCCGCGGTTCCCGTGCTGCTGATCTTCGGCGCCGAGGACCAGGTCTGGGACGCCGATGAGTCGATCGCCGCATTCGAGGACGTGCCCGGGATTCAGACGGAGGTGATCGAAGACGCCGGGCACTCCCCGAACGTCGAGCAGCCCGAGGAGACGGCGCGCCTGATCCTGGAGTTCGCGGCGGAGGCGGAGGTGGCGGCGCCGAGGGCGAAGCGGAAGCAAGGCAAGGCAAAACCTCGGCAGCGAAGCCGGGGCGGCGACAAGCGGAAGGGCGGGTAGACCGCTCCTACTGCCAGCGCCCTCCCGCCTTCGCCCACTCGACGAGGTGGTCGAGGGAGCAGAAGTCGTCGCGAATACGGTGCTCGGCCCGGTGGTGGACGAGCAGGATGTGCACGTCGCCGAGCTCGCGACCGCACTGGGCGCAGCTCAGCGACCCGGCGTCGATCGAGCTTGGCTCGCTCGGCGGGCCGGCCTCCCAGTGGGGTCCCTGGATCGACCACGGGATCACGTGCTCGAGGCGGCAGAACACCGCCCGCCTCTCCCCCGCCGGCTCGTAGACGCGGAACCCGTTGTCCCGCTCAACCCCCGTCCCACACCAAGTGCAAGAGTTGTCTGGCATGGCTGGCTTGAGAATAGTCGTGCTCGAGGGGGACGAGACCGGGCAGGAGCTGCTCGAGCAGGCGCTTCGGGTGCTGAGCCCCGAGGTGACGGGGCTCGACCTCTCGCTCGAATCGTTCGACCTCTCGCTCGAGAGCCGTCGCCGCACCCACAACGCGATCTGCCACGAGGCTGCGGGGGCAATCGTCGATGCCGGATACGGGCTCAAGGCGGCGACGATCACGCCGGAGGGCGCCGACGACGTCGGGAGCCCGAACCGGATCATCCGCGAGGCGGTCGGTGGCAAGGTGATAGTCCGCACCGGGCGGCGGATCCCGGGGGTGGTGCCGGTGGCCGCGATCCACCACCCGATCTCGGTCTGCCGCATGGCCGTCGGCGACGCCTACGGCGCCGAGCAGTGGAGGGAGCGCACCGACGGCGACGAGGTCGCGTTCAGGACGGAGCGGATCAGCCGCTCCGTGTGCCGGGCGGTCGCCGAGTACGCGTTCCGCACCGCGAGCTCGTTCGGCGGACGCGTGTACGGCGGCCCGAAGTGGACCGTGAGCCCGATCTACGAGGGAATGCTGAAGGAGGAGATGGACGCCGCGGCCGAGCGACATCCGGCCGTCCCCTACCAGCCGCTGCTGACCGACGCGACGTACGCCGGCCTCGTCAGCGGCGCCGCCGACACGGCGCTCGCGATCCCGTCGCTGAATCGCGACGGCGACCTGCTGTCCGACCTCGTGCTCCCGCTCTTCGGCTCGATCGCCGGCGCGGAGTCCGTCCTGCTCGGCCTGGACGACGAGGACCGCACAACGGTCGTGATGGCGGAGGCGCCCCACGGCACGGCGCCGGCGCTGCTCGGGAAGGACGTCGCGAACCCGATGGCGATGATCCTCGCCGCCGGCGCGGTGCTCCACCACGCCGGTCAGGCGGGTCACGGCGACGCCGCGCAGGTCGCTGCGGCGATCTACGAGTCGGTGTTCGACGCTGCCGCTGCGGGAATTCGGACGCCGGACCTCGGGGGCCATGCCGGGACGAGCGAGTTCACGGACGCGGTGATTGATCGCATCCGCACGAGCCTCGCGGACGATGAGTTGAGCGGCGGTTGAGCGGGTATTCCCCGGACTAGCCGTGCCCATATCGCCCAGACCCATACGATAGGAGCCGCTCATGGAGGCAGGAACACTGTCGCCGAGCAGGGAGCTGACGCCGGCCGAACGCCTGCGCGAGTGGGCTAACCGCAATCCCGCCCTGGCGGCGTCGGCCTTCCTCGGCGTGATCGTCGTCGTCCTGGTGGCGACGAAGGGCCTTCACGACGTCGCCCAGACCGGCCTCAACGGCCTCTCGCTCGGAGCCATCTACGCGCTCGGGTGCAGTCGGGCTGACGCTCGTGTACGGGATCCTCCGGCTGGTCAACTTCGCGCACGGCGACTTCCTCACGTTCGGCGCCTACATGGCCTACCTCGTCAACGTCACCTGGGGGATGCCGCTGGTCCTGGGGGTCTTCTTCGCGATGGCCACCACCGCGTTGCTGGGGGTGTTCCTCGAGCGCGTGATGTGGGGGCCGATGCGCGCGCCGGGGCGCCGGGGTGCTGCAGCTGCTCCTGATGTCGATCGGCCTCGCGCTGGTGATCCGCTACGTGATCCAGTACATCTGGAGCACCGAGCATCCGGTTCGCTCGACGTCAATGTCACGGCCACCGTCGAGTTCCTCGGCCTGAGGATCGGGCGCACCTCGCTGATCGTGATCGTCGTCGGGATCGTCGTCCTGGTCGCGATCGGGCTGATGCTCCGCTACGCGCTGCTCGGCAAGCGCATGCGCGCTCTCTCCGACGACCTCGAGCTCGCGGAGACAGCCGGGATCGACACCTCGCGCGTGATCCTCTGGACGTGGATCTTCGCCGGCGGCCTCGCCGGGCTCGCCGGAGTGATGGCGGGCGCCGTCACGGACGTCAGGCCCGAGATGGGGTTCGCGCTGCTGCTGCCCATCTTCGCGGCCGTGGTCCTGGGTGGGATCGGCGACGCGTTCGGGGCCCTGGCCGCGGGGCTCGTGCTCGGGGTGGTGATCGAATGGTCCACGCTGGTGATCGATGCGCGCTGGAAGACCTTCGTCGGGTTCGTGGTGCTGATCCTCGCCCTGATCATCCGCCCGCAGGGGATCTTCGGGAGAGCGAAGGCGATATGACCGGGTGTTCGAGCTTCCGCTCGCGCTCACGTTCGAGGAGTTCACGTCGGTCGGCTTCTGGACCAGCGTCGGGATCCTGGCCGGGACGTTACACGATCTTCGCGCTCGGCCTGCAGATGAACGTCGGCTACACGGGGATCATCAACTTCGGCCAGGCGGGGTTCATGGCCGTTGGCGCCTACTCGATGGCGATCCTGACCACCGGTGGGCCCGACGGCGACGGCCTGATCAACTTCTGGATCTCGCTTGCCGCTCGCGGTGCTGATCACGATCGCGTTCGGGCTCCTGGTCGGGCTGCCGTCGCTGCGGCTGCGCGCCGACTACTTCGCGATCGCGACGATCGCGGCCGCTGAGGCCGTGCGCCTGTTCGCCCTCAACGCCCGCTCCCTGACGGGCGGAAACCAGGGGCTGATCGGGTTCGGCGACGAGTGGGACTCCGTATCGCGGACGATCGAGGGCTGGCTGGAGTACCTCGGCTGGAGCGACCCCGAGACGCTGTTCCCGCTGCTGATCGTGGTGTGGATCACGGCGGCGATTCTCACCGTGGCGCTCAACGGTGGTCCAGGACACTCCCTGGGGGCGCGTCCTGCGGGCGGTCAGGGAGGACGAGGACGCGGCGCGCGCGCTGGGCAAGAACGCGTTCGCGTACAAGCTCCAGTCGCTTGCGATCGCGGGGACCGCGGGCGCGATCGCGGGGTTCTTCCTGGCGCTCAACCTGGCCTTCGTCAACCCGACCGAGTTCGAGCCGCTCGTCACGTTCACCGGCTACGGGATCCTGATCCTCGGCGGGCTGGCGAACTACTACGGGGTCGCTGTCGGCTCGCTGATCTTCTGGACGCTGTTCGAAGGGCTGCGCTTCATCGAGCTGCCGATCGAGGAGCAGCAGGTCGCGGCGCTGCGGTTCATCATCGTCGGAGTAGTGCTGATCCTGTTGATGGCGTTCAGGCCGCAGGGGATGTTCGGGAAGACAGGAGGAGATGGTCCTTGGCGAGTGAGACCGTCAACGGCCCCCGCGCCGCCGGCTGCCGCGCGCAACGGAGGTTCGATCCTGCGAGACCGAAGAGGTCACCAAGCACTTCGGCGGCATCTTCGCCGTCGACCGGGCCAACCTGTCTGTCCGGGAGGGCTCGATTACCGCCCTGATCGGCCCCAACGGCGCGGGCAAGACGACGTTCTTCAACGTGATCACCGGCTTCTACCGGCCGATGGGGAATCGGCGAGTTCCAGGGGACCCCGATCCTGGGGCGCCCCCCGCACGCGATCGCGCGGCTGGGGATGGTGCGGACGTTCCAGATCACCAAGGCGCTGGCGCGGATGCCGGTGATCGACAACATGCTGCTGGCGGCCCCAGACCAGCCCGGGCGAGCAGCTCCTGGGGTTGCTGCTCGCCCCGGCGCCTCGCGCAGGCGCGAGCGGGAGATCCGCGAGCGAGGCGATGGAGCTGCTGGAGGTGTTCAACCTCGACCGCCTGGCCGACGACTACGCGGGAACGCTGTCGGGGGGCCAGCGCAAGCTGCTCGAGCTCGCGCGGGCGCTGATGACCCGACCGCGCTTGCTGCTGCTCGACGAGCCGATGGCGGGAATCAACCCCACGCTCGGGCGCCGTCTGCTCGACCACATGCAGCGCCTGCGCGCCGAGGAGGGCGTCACCTTCCTGTTCATCGAGCACGACATGGAGGTGGTGATGAACCACTCCGACCGCGTGATCGTGATGGCGGAGGGCCGCGTGATCGCCGACGGGACGCCGGACGAGGTCCGCGCCGACCAGCGGGTGATCGACGCCTACCTCGGCTCGGGGACGGTCAGGGAGGCGGGAGCGCCCGAAGGGAGAGTCCGCAGTGGCCTCTGAGCGTCGACGCAACGGTGTCGTGCTGCGCGCGGACGACCTGGTCGCCGGCTACGTGCCCGAGGTGGACATCCTCAACGGCGTGTCGCTCGAGGTGCAGCGAGGGCGAGGTCGTGACGGTGATCGGGCCCAACGGCGCAGGCAAGTCGACCCTGATCAAGACGATCTTCGGGCTGCTGCCAGCCGCGCCGGGGGCGCGTGCTGCTCCGCGATCGAGGAGATCACGGGCGCAAGCCGCACGACATCACGCGCAGCGGGATGAGCTACGTGCCCCAGCTCGACAACGTGTTCCCGAGCCTGACCGTGGACGAGAACCTGGAGATGGGCTCGCTCGACTCGTCGCGGACACGCGAGCGGATCGAGCGCATGTTCGAGCTGTTTCCGCGGCTGGGCGAGCGCCGGACCAGGTCGTGGGGACGATGAGCGGCGGCGAGCGCCAGATGGTCGCGATGGCGCGGGCGCTGATGCCCGACCCGCAGATCCTGCTGCTCGACGAGCCGTCGGCCGGCCTCGCCCCGCGTTCGTCGACGCCATCTTCGACAAGTGTCGAGGCAGATTAACCGCACCGGGGTGACGCTCGTGATGGTGGAGCAGAACGCGCGCCGCGCGCTCGGGATGTCGAGCCGCGGGTACGTGCTCGACGTCGGCACCAACCGCTTCCAGGGAACGCGGCCGGGAGCTGCTCGACGACCCCAAGGTCGCCGAGCTCTACCTGGGCGGCACCGCCCGGGTCGACCGCCCGAGGCGCGAAGACGAAGCGGCCGGAGCCTAGGCCCCGGCCGCTTCGCTTGCCTGCGTAGCACTCGCTACGCCGGGGTCCAGCGTTACTCGCCTGGCTGGACTACGGGGACCTCGTCCGAACTCCAAATCGACCTCGCCGCCCTTGTAGCGCCAGATGTCGTAGACGTCTTCCGTGGCGTCACCGGCCTCGTCCATGTCGATGTCGCCGGAGGCGCCGATGTAGTCGATGTCGTCACCGTCCTGCAGCGCCTGGATCGCGTCGGGGAGCTGCTGCCAGCTGAACTTGTCGCCGGGCGGCCCGCTGACCTCCCTGACCTCCGCGGCCATGTCCGTGCCGTCCGTCGAGCCGGCGGCGACCGCCGACAGATAGCACAGCATCACGGCGTCGAAGTTATGCGCATCGAACGACCCCCGCTCGACGTCCTCGTCGGCTGGGAACTCCGCAAAGACCCTGTCGAACGCCTCCGCAAGGCTCCTCGCCTTCGGGGACACCCGGCACGTTGCCCGCGAGGCCGTCGATCGCCTCCTCGCCGGCGATCCTCCCCGCCGAACGCGAGCCCGTCCGTGCCGAACGTCTTCTTCGGATCCCAGTTCCCGGTCCGGACCAGCGCCGGGCCGACCTTGTTGCAGGGCTCCGGGAAGTCGATGATCACGAACGCGTCGGGGTTGCCCGAGGTGAGCTGATCCGCCTCCGAGTCGTAGCTCGGCTGCTCCAGGTCGTAGATCACCTCCTCGCCGATCGTGCCACCCTTCTCCTCCCAGGCGGCTGCGAAGCTGTCGGCGAGTCCCGTCCCGTAGGCGTCGTTGCGGGCGCCGACGTTGACGGTCAAGCCCTCCGCTCCGCCGAGCTCCTCCTCCATGTATTCGGCCAGGGTCGGGCCCTGGATGGCATCGGGCGTCACCGTGCGGTTCATCAGACCGTCGGGATCGTCGAGCTCACGTGATCTCGTCGCTTGTCGAGGCGGGCGAGATCTGCAGCACGCCCTCGCGGGACGTCACCGACTCGAAGGTCGGGATCGTGCCCGACGAGGCCCACGCACCCGCGATGCAGCTCGCGTCGTCGGCGTCGACCATCTTGCGTGCGGCCTGGACCGCGGGCTGCGGAAGGGTCTCGTTGTCCTCGGTGACGACGTTGACCGTGTGGTCGACGCCGGCCTCCTCGATCGCCTTGTTGATCTCGTCGACGGCGATGCTGGGCCGCCTTGTCACCGGCCGGGCCGAAGAACGGCCAGATCGCCGCTGACAGCGGCACCGAGTCTCCGATCGTCAGATCGAGTTGACGTCTCCCCCGGGCCCCCGTCATCGTCGTCATCGCCGCCGCATGCCGCAAGGCCAAGCGCGAGGCCGGCGACCGCAATCGCGATCCAGACGAACTTCGTACGTCTCATTGAGCTCTCCTCTCCGGATCTTCGGTATGTAGACCCGTTGTCGACCCGTTTTTATCGCGATCGGGCCCTTTCGTGCCCGCTCGCGGGTGATAGCCCTATACCCACGAGGGGGAAAAATCAATAGGGAAACGTTGCTTGTGGGTTAAGCGTCGATGCGACGGACGCTTGGCGCCGTCATATCTGCTGCCCCGGAGTGGTCGGCGGGCCCAACCCAACGCGCCGCCACTCGACGATCAACCCGTCGCGGATCACGAACGCCGTCTTCGCGGTCTCGCCGGTCCCGTCGCCGCACTGACCCGGCCCTGGGCGCTCGGTGAGCCGGAAGGTAGCGGTGGTGAACTCCCCCTCCCCTTCCGCCCTGATCAACCGCCCGCCGCAGGGGAGCGACGCGTTGAAGAGCTCGGCGTCCCGCCTGCTGTCGATCCGGACGCGGATGGGGGCGTTCTCGGCCAGGCTCGGGATCGCGAACAGATCGGCTGCGGCGCCGATGTCGCCGCGCCGCAGCTCCCGTGACCACATCGAGATCACCTTCACGGCCTCCGGATCGGCGTCACCGGCAATCCCCTCGCGCGCCGCGGCGGGGTCGCCTCCGGCGGCACTCGATTCGGACTCCTCGTCGCCGTCCCCACATCCCGCAAGCGCCGCCAGCGAGAGGGCGAGCGCGAAGAGGAGCGGGATTCGCCGCATTGGAGTGATCATCGCACCCGCTGGGGGCGGACTTGACCTCCTTGCGCATATAAGCGAACATATGTTCGTTGGTTGTATGCATCCTCATTCCCCGCTTCGCCCTCCTCGCCGCGGTGGAGGGTCGTCGCGAGCGGCTGCTGCAGCCCGCGGCGCTGGCGCCCGAGCCGGGGAGCTCGCAAGCGGTCGGTGAGGTCTCGGGTGCCGCGGAGGCGTACGGGGTCCGTTCGGGGATGGCGCTCGGAGAGTCGCTCTCGCGCTGTCCCGAGTTGACGCTTGTGACGCCGGATGCCGAGCGCACCGAGTCGATGTGGGAGGAACTGATCGGTCGCCTCGAGAGCGTGGGCGCGGCGGTTGAGCCGGGGAAGCCCGGAGAGGCGTATTTCGAGGCGGAGGGCCTCGAGGGCATCTGGGGCGGCCACCTCGAGGGGGTCCTGAAGCGTGTGCGCGGGGCGCTCGACATGCCCGCGCGGATCGGTGCTGCGCCGACTCGTTTTGCCTCCTACGCCGCCGCATGGGGGGCGCGCGGTCGCGGCGCGAAGCGGCGGGCGATCGTCCCGCCCGGCGCCGAGCGGGCGTTCATTGCGCCCCTGCCGATCGCGATGCTCGATGGTCGTCTTGGATCCGACATAACCACGGAGCTTGAGCGGCTGGGCGTTCGCACGCTCGGGGAGCTGGTCGGCGCTGCCGAGCGGCGCCGTCGCCGATCGTTTCGGTGCGGTTGGCCTGCGGGCGCACGAGCTGGCGAGGGGCGTGGATCGGCCGCTGAGGCCGCGCCCGCCGCGCGAGGAGGTGTCGGAGTCGCTCGAGCTCCCCGAGGCGGCCTCCGGCTCCCAGCTCGCGCACGCGCTGTCGCTGCTGGTCGGCCGACTGCTCGCCCATCCCGCGCGGCAGGGACGCAGCTTTCGCCGCCTGCGGATCACCGGGCGCCTGGCGGCGGGCGGCGGATGGCGCTCCGAGGTGACGTTGCGGCAGGCGAGCGCCGAGCCCGAGCTGCTGCGCCTGGCGCTTCTCCCCAGGCTCGAAGAGCTGCCGGGCCCGGCGACGAGGCTGGGCCTGCAGGCGCTCGTCCTCGGTCCGCTGGGGCACGACCAGCCCGCGTTGTCGCGCTCCCCGCGCGAGCGCCGCCGGGAGCGGCTCGGCGAGGCGGTGCGCCAGGCGCGGGCGGCGGGCGGGCGGGACGCAGTACTGCGTGTGCTCGATGTCGACGTCCGCTCGCGGGTGCCGGAGCGGCGGGTGATGCTGACCCCGTTCCCCGAGGCGCCGGAATGAGCGTCTATCCGGCCTCCCCCGCTGCCGTCGTGGCCGACGGCGAGGGCGTGCCGCGCGCCGTCGGCGCGGCGAGGGTTGAGGCCGTGCGCGAAGAGTGGGTTGTCGAGGATCGCTGGTGGACCTCCGCCCCCCTCCGGCGACGCTACTTCGAGCTTGCGCTCGACGACGGGCGCTGCGTGGTGGTCTTTCGGGAGCTCGAGCGCGGGCGCTGGTACTCGCAGCGGGCGTAGAGATTGTGGGTTTCGTCGAGCTGCATTGCCACTCGGCCTACTCGTTCCTCGACGGCGCGTCCTCGCCGGCCGAGCTGGCGGCGACCGCGGCCGCGCTCGGCCATGACGCGCTCGCGATCACCGACCACGACGGGCTGTGGGGGGCGATGGAGTTCGCGCACGCGTGCAAGGGAGTCGGCGTGCGCCCGATCACCGGGGCGGAGATCACGGTCGAGGATCCGGCACCGGATCGCGACCCATTCCATCTCACGCTGCTCGTCGAGGACGCCGTCGGGTATCGCAATCTGTGTCGGTTGCTGACCGAGGCGCATCGGGGAACGCGCCCCAGCGGCGACCGCGAGCCGCTCCCACCGACCGTCACGCTCGAGGATGTCGAACGGCTGGCCGGCGGTCTCGTGTGCCTGTCCGGGTGCGCGAGGGAAGGTGCGCTCGCGGGACGGTGGAATCGCGAGCGCAACGAGGCCGAGGCGCTGGGGCGGCGGCTCCTGTCGGCGTTCGGCGGCGATCGCTTTCGGGTCGAGCTCCAGCGCCCGCTGTGGCGGCGCGATCGAGCCCGCAACCGGTGGCTGGCCGCGCTCGCCGAGCGGCTCGGGGTGGCGTGCGTGGCGACCGGCGACGTGCATGCCCACGAGCCCGCGCGCGTCCCGCTCCAGGACGCCATGGTGGCGGTTCGCCTGCGGGCGACGCTGGAGGAGACCGAGCCGGAGCGGCGGGGGAACGCGGCATCGGTGATGCTCCCTGAGGAGGAGGTCGCGACGCGGTTTGCCGACCACCCAGAGGCGGTCGCCGAGAGCAGGCGGATCGCCGAGCGGCTGCGGTTCGACCTCACCAGCGATCTCGAGTACCGCTATCCGGGCTCGGAGGACCCAGGCGCGGACCGGCGGCTCGCCGAGGTGTGTGGAGTGCGCCTCGATGAGCGCTACCCGGGTGGGAGCGAGCGCGCGGAGGCCGAGCGCCGTCTCGAGGAAGAGCTGCGCGTGATTCGCTCGCTGCGGCTTTCGGGGTTCTTCCTGCTCCATCGCGAGTTGCTCGAGCTGGCGCGGGAGGTGGCACGTGAGGTGCGCGGTCCCGACTCGGCGCGGGCGCTGCTCCCGCCCGGGCGAGGGCGCGGTTCCAGCGTCAGCTCGATCGTGTGCTACCTGACCGGCCTCTCCCACATCGACCCTGTGCGGTGCGAGCTGTTCATGGGACGGTTCCTGAACGAGGAGATCAACGAGGCGCCCGACATCGACCTCGATTTCCCGCGCGACATTCGTGAGAAGCTGATCCCGCGGGTCCACGAGCGCTACGGCGCGGATCGCTCGGCGCTGGTCGCGGCGTTCTCGACGTATCGCTCGCGGGCGGCGGTGCGGGACCTGGGCAAGGCCCTGGGGCTGCCGCCCGGCGAGATCGAGCGCGTGGCGCGCTCGGTCGACATCCATGGAGGATCCGACTCGGTGGAGCGCGACCTGGCGGAGGCGATCGGTTCCGGCCGCGCTGAGTCGGTGCGGTGGCGGGCGCTGGTGCGGTTGGGCCGGGAGGCGTGGGGTCTCCCCCGCCACCTCTCGCAGCACCCCGGGGGGATGGTGCTCTCGACGCGGCCGCTGGTCGACCTGTGCCCCGTGCAGCCGGTCGCGATGGAGGGGCGGCAGGCGGTGCAGTGGGACAAGGACTCGTGCGCCGACGCCGGCTTTTTGAAGATCGACCTGCTGGGCCTGGGAATGCTGTCGGCGGTCGAGAGGTGCGTGGAGGAGATCGGACGCGTGCGCGGGGAGCGGATCGACCTGTCGCGGATCCCGCTCGACGACTCCGAGGTGTACCGGACGATCCAGAAGGCGGAGACGACGGGTGTGTTCCAGATCGAAAGCCGCGCGCAGATGCAGATGCTGCCCCGCTCCCTTCCGGAGAACCTCGACGACCTCACCGTCCAGGTGGCGCTGGTGCGCCCCGGCCCGATTCAGGGGGGTGCGGTGCACCCTTACCTGGAGCGGCGCAAGCACCTGCGCGAGGATCCCTCGTACCGGATCCCCTACGACGATCCGTGCCTGGAGCCGATCCTCCGCGACACGCTGGGCGCGATCGTCTTCCAGGACCAGGTGATCCAGGTGGCGATGGCGCTGGCCGGGTTCAGTCCCGGCGAAGCGGAGGGGCTGCGCCGGGCGATGAGCCGAAAGCGCTCGGATGCGGCGCTGCGCGCCTATCGGGAGCGGTTCATCGAGGGGGCGAGGGCGCGTGGGGTCGCGGATGGCGTCGCGGTGCGGGTGTTCGAGGGGATACAGGGGTTCTCGGGATTCGGGTTTCCGAAGTCGCACGCCGCCGCATTCGGGCTGCTCGCGTACCAATCGACCTGGCTGCGGGTCCGGTACGGGCCCGAGTTCCTGAGCTCGCTTCTCAACGAGCAGCCGATGGGCTTCTATCCGCCCGACGCGCTCGTCCACGAGGCGCAGCGGCGGGGGATCGAGGTGCTGGGACCGGACGTGAACCGCAGTGGAGTGGAGTGCGCGACCGAGGAGGGCGCGGTCCGGATCGGGCTCGCGTACGTCACCGGCCTGCGCGAGGAGGATGCCCGGCGGGTGGTCGAGGAGCGCGAGCGAGGGGGCGCGTACGACGACCTCGAGGATCTCGCGTCCCGATCGGGCGTGGGCCGCGATGCGCTCGCCCGGCTGAGTTGGGCTCGGGCGTGCGAGTCGCTGGCGGGCTCTCGCCGGCCCGCGCTGTGGCGGCTGGGTGCGGCGGCGGGGGCGGTGGGCGCCGGGGACGGGGTTCAGCTTGCGCTCCCGCTGAGGATGCCGGCGGCGCCCACGCTGCGCGATCAGACGCCTTGGGAGCAGGTGGTCGCCGATTACGCGTCGGCGGGGATGACGCTCGGGGAGCATCCGATGGCGCTGCTGCGCGGGGAGCTGGCGGAAGGTGTTGCCTCGAGCGTGGAGCTGGGGCACAGCCGGGATCGCTCGCCAATCGAGGTGGCGGGGATGGTGGTCGCGCGCCAGCGCCCGGCGACGGCGCGTGGCGTGGTGTTCCTGCTGCTCGAGGACGAGGTGGGGACCGTCAACGTGATCGTCCCGCCGCCGGTGTACGAGCGACACCGGCTGGTGGTCCGGACCGCGTCTTTCGTTCTCATCAGCGGTCGCCTCGAGCGCCGCGACGGGACGACGAACGTGGTCGCCGCGGCTGTTGAGTCGCTGTCGCGGCCCGACATGCCGGGCGCTGAAGTGCGCCACATCGAGCCGCCCGTCGAGCGCGAGACGGGGCGCTCGGGCGGGCGCGCCGCCGAGGATGGGCGGGCCGCGCTGGCGGATGTCGCCGCCGCGATGCCGGCCGGGCACAGCTTCGGCAGGCGCGGGCGGTGAGCGCGAGTGCAAGATCGGTTGCAGAACACATGTTCCGTCCTGCCCCGTCCTTAGTGTCGCGCGCCATGAGCTCGCTTTCGACACGACTGGTCGCCCGCCTCATGGACGGGCTCGACCTGGCGATCGACTTCGCCACGCTTGGCGAGTACGGGCTCGAAGAGCTGCCCGCAGACGGGCCCGGCCGCGAGGGAGTTGACGGCGCGGGAGTTGCCTCGCTTATACCCAGGGGAGGCGCCCCGCCGTTCGACTGGGAGGCTCTCGCGCCGGCCCGTCGCAGCTCGCTCTACCACGAAGAAGGACCACCCTTGCGGGTGGCCCTGTAAATACCGGCGGCGACCTACTCTCCCGGACGCTCGCGCGCCAAGTACCATCGGCGCTGAGGGGCTTAACGGCTCTGTTCGGAATGGGAAGAGGTGTTTCCCCCTCGCTATCGCCACCGAAAATCGGCGGGACCAGCGGCCCCGGCGAGGCTTGAAAACTGCACAGCGCCAGTGAGGGGTTAAAAACCCGTCAAGACCTCGGCCCATTAGTACCGGTCTGCTGAGCGCATCTCTGCGCTTGCACAGCCGGCCTATCAACCTGGTGATCTACCAGGGGCCTTACTCCCTCAAGGGGATGGGAGAGCTCATCTCGAGGTAGGCTTCCCGCTTAGATGCCTTCAGCGGTTATCCCGTCCGCACGTAGCTAGCCTGCAGTGCCCTTGGCAGGACAACAGGTACACCAGCGGTGCGTTCATCCCGGTCCTCTCGTACTAAGGATGACTCCTCTCAACTCTCCAACGCCCACGACAGATAGGGACCGAACTGTCTCACGACGTTCTGAACCCAGCTCGCGTGCCGCTTTAATGGGCGAACAGCCCAACCCTTGGGACCTACTCCAGCCCCAGGATGCGACGAGCCGACATCGAGGTGCCAAACCGGGCCGTCGATATGGACTCTTGGGCCCGATAAGCCTGTTATCCCCGGAGTACCTTTTATCCGTTGAGCGACGGCACTTCCACTCGTAACCGCCGGATCACTAAGCCCAACTTTCGTTCCTGCTCGACCCGTCGGTCTCGCAGTCAAGCTCCCTTGTGCCTTTACACTCTGCGCACGATTTCCAACCGTGCTGAGGGAACCTTTGGGCGCCTCCGTTGCTCTTTAGGAGGCGACCGCCCCAGTCAAACTGCCCGCCTGACACTGTCCGCGTCCCGGATCACGGCGACGCGTTAGAGGCCCAGAACACCAAGGGTGGTATCTCAAGGACGGCTCCCCGGCGGCCGAAGCCACCGGTTCACAGCCTCCCACCTATCCTGAGCGAGATGCCCCAGACTCCAATGTCAAGTTGCAGTAAAGGTTCACGGGGTCTTTCCGTCTTGTCGCGGGTACTCGGCATCTTCACCGAGACTTTAATTTCACCGAGCCCCTCGTTGAGACAGCGTCCAGGTCGTTACGCCATTCGTGCAGGTCGGAACTTCGCGTTCATCCCCCGTTTCCGAGGGCGCAGACTATCCCTTCACCTCGTCGAGCACCTGTAGGAGCTCACTGCGCGAGTACTGCCGCTTGCCGAGATTCATCTCGTAAGCGGTGGCGATTATCGCGCGCAGACCGTCGCGCTCCAGATGATCTCCTTGCAGATCATCCGGCAGACCGCGCGAAGTCTTCGAAGCTCCACGCCTTGCTACCCCGCATGGGATAGCTCTCGAAATGCGGTATGACTCGCTCGACGAGTTCGTCGACCGACCGCGACTCGTACTTGCAGGTCGATCGCATCTCGCTGTGCAGATGGCACCGCATCCGAAGAATGCCTGCAGATCCACAGTATGGCCTCTCGCGGATTCAGAGACAGCGCGACGCCTCGACTTGCGATCGATTCATCTGCTCCGCGACGCAGGACACGCAGAAGCTCCTTCCCCTTCGAGATCCGGTCATGCATTCGAGGATTAGCGAACTGCTCCATTAGCGTGCCTTCGCGTGACGAAGCCGGATATCTCGTCGGACGGCACGATCGTCCGAGCACTCTCCTGCTGGATCGTCGTACTGGCCACAGATCCTCCCTGTGGTTGTCGTGTCGGCGGTTGCATGAACAGCCGCCCGACCCCGAAGAACTCACTTGCAGCTCCTCGAGGCAGCGCGTTGCTTCGCGCCCGCCTTGCGCCACCATGAAGCTGTGCGACAACCTGGTAGCCGGTCGTGTAGCCACTGTCGCCGTCGCCACGAGTCGGGCTGCTCTGCACGAAGCCGATGGAGAAGCATCCTTCCTCCAGTCGACGAAGCCGACTACCCAGTCCGCCGCTGATCGGCCTTTCCTGCTGGTTTTCCGCACCGGCCGGATTGTCACTGCCCATACCTTGACGGCTAGGGCGAGTACCGGCCGGATACTCGGGTTTT
>CAVWOU010000006.1:0-62500 GCA_963756745.1 uncultured Thermoleophilia bacterium | reverse complement strand
ACCTCGGTGCGCCCCGGGTCGAGGACCTTGAACGCCTGGTCCTGGAACGTCGCCGCGTTCGCCTCGATCTCCTCTGCGGACAGAACCGGGCGCTCAGACGCCTGGCCACTCGGGTCACCGACGCGGGCGGTGAAATCCCCGATGATCAGGACGACGGTGTGACCCGCGTCCTGGAACGCGCGCAGCTTGTCGAGCACCACGACGTGGCCGAGATGGATGTCGGGCGCCGTCGGGTCGATCCCGAGCTTCACGCGCAGCGGCCGCCCCTGCTCGAGCTGCTCCTCCAGCCTTCCGTGCGGGAGGATCTCGACCGCGCCGGCCGCGAGATCGCCCTCCTGGAGCCGCGAATCCGTCATCGCGCCAATGCTAGACTCACCGCTCGCGCTCGGCGGGGCAGGGATGCCCGTGCGTTTCGCCTGGATGACTGGTGCTGGGCCCCGTCGGCGGCAGAGTGCCGACCGAGTGCCCGGGGCCCCTCCCGCTATGCGACTTCACTCGCTTCACACCTGCACACTCGAAGATGGCGACACGGCGTAAGGAGATCGCCAGGGACCTCCTGAGCGCGCTGCGCGGCGAGAACGGCGATTCGGAACCCGCCGCCGAGCGTTCCCCTCGCGCCCCGTTCAGCTTCGACGTCTTCGGAGACGAGCCCGGCGGGTCGAACGGCGAGGCCGCGCGCGAGAGCCGTCGACAGGCGCGATACAGCGCGCGTCGCGCGACCGGGCGCCAGGCCGAAGGCACCGGCTCCACCGTCTTCACCGAGATCCGCGGACGCGCTCGCGACATGATGAGGGGGTTCCGCGAGACCGGCATGCGCGCCGGCGACAGCCTGCGCGCACTCAGGGAGCGGGACGGCGACGGCGTGACAACGGCTCCCCGCGAGCGCCGTGGGGGGATAAGCCCACCCTGGCGCGGCACTCCCAACCTTCCACCGCCGCCTGGTCCCCCACCACCCCGGCGCGGCGGCCGCCCGCGGCTCAAGAAGCTGCGCCTCGCATTCGTCGTGATGGGGCTCGGTGTGCTCGCGATCGTCTCATGGTTCTTCGGGGTGATGATGTCGGTCGCCCAGGACCTCCCCGCGCTCGAGAACCGCCAGCAGTACAAGAACGCGCAGAACTCGGTCGTCGTCGATCGAAACGGGGAGCAGCTCGCCACGCTGACGAGCAACGATCGCCGCATCCTCGTCCCGTCCGAGGACATCTCGCAGACCGTCAAGCAGGCGGTCGTCGCAATCGAGGACCAGAGGTTCTACGAGCATCGCGGGGTCGACTTCCAGGGGATCGCGCGCGCGGTCGTCCAGGACGTCCTGCAGCAGAACACCGCCCAGGGAGGGTCGACGATCACGCAGCAGTTCGTCAAGAACGCCCTCCGCGCCCAGGACACCCGAACGGTGTTCCAGAAGCTGCGCGAGTCGGCGCTCGCCTACCACCTCGAGCGCCGCTGGTCGAAGGACAAGATCCTCACCGAGTACCTGAACTCGATCTACTTCGGCGAGGGCGCGTACGGGATCGAGGCGGCGGCGCAGACGTACTTCCAATGGAACCACCCGGGATGCGGCGGGGAGGGAAACCGCTGCGCGTCCCAGCTCCTGCCCGAGGAGGCGGCGCTGCTGGCGGGGATGATCTCCTCGCCAAGCGCGTACTCCCCGCGCGAGTTCCCCGAGGCCGCGACCGCGCGCCGCAACCTCGTGCTCGAGAATATGGTCGAGCAGGGCGTGCTCACGCCCGAGCAGCACACGGACATCGTGGGCGACGGCAGCAAGGGCTCGGGAGTGCCGATCCCGACGCCGGACCAGATCAATGCGCCCGACGAGCACTCCGCGTCCCCGTACTTCACCACCTGGCTGCGACAGCAGGTGGTCGACCGCTACGGGGCGGGCGAGGCGTTCGGCGGCGGTCTCCAGATCACCTCGACGATCGACCTTGAGTTTCAGCAGGCGGTGGAGGAAATCGCGTACTCAAAGCTCGCCGCGATCGAGCCCACCGCGTCGATCGCAGTGCTCGACAACCACACAGGCGGCGTGCTCGCGATGGTGGGCGGCGACGACTACGACAAGGAGCCGTTCAACCTCGCGACCAACGGCCACCGCCAGCCGGGGTCCGCGTTCAAGCCCTTCATCCTCGCGCGGGCGCTCGAGGAGGGCCACTCCCCAACCGAGGTGTTCACATCGCAGCCGAAGGAGTTCGGGTTCGACCCGCCGGGGCCCGTCAAGTCCGAGATCTTCGAGGTCAAGAACTACGAGGACTCCTACCTGGGCTCCGCGTCGCTGGCGACCGCGACCCAATACTCCGACAACTCGGTCTTTGCCGAGCTCGGCCTCGACGTCGGCACCGAGGACGTCGCCGCAACCGCCGAGAAGATGGGGATCCAGACCGACGTGTCGACCAACCCAGCGATGCTGCTCGGCGGGCTCGAGGAGGGCGTGAGCCCGCTGGAGATGGCGTACGCGTTCTCGACCCTGGGTCGAAGCGGCCAGCGGATCGGCGGCACGATGGACAGCGTCCCCGGCAAGGAGCTCGGACCGACCGCGATCAGCAAGGTCACGCTGCGCGACGACGAGACACGCGTCGTCGAGGACAAGGCGGGATCGAGCGGCGAGAACGACGTCCAGACCGAGCAGGTGCTCGACCCGGCCGCCGCGGACACCGCGGTGGACCTGCTGGAGAACGTGGTCTCGGGGGGAACCGGAGAGAGCGCCGCGACCGGCGACTTCGCGTGGGGCAAGACGGGAACGACGGACGACAACGGCGACGCGTGGTTCTGCGGCGGCACCGAGGACATCACCGCCTGCGTGTGGGTCGGCTACGCGGACAGCTACACGCCGATGAGGACCGAGTTCGCGGGAGGGCCGGTCGACGGCGGGACCTACCCGGCGCTGATCTGGCACGACATCGTGACCGCGTACGAGTCGATCATCGGCTCGGCCAAGGAGGAAGACAAGGGCGCCGAGGCGTCGACCTCGAGCACCACGGACGTGCCTCCGACGACGACAACTCCCACCGCGCCGGCCCCGGTCGAGCCCGCCGCCCCGGCGCCCACCGAGCCCGCGCCCACCGAGGAGCCTGCCGCGCCACCGACGGACGCCGCGCCGGCACCCGACCGCGCCGCCGACCGACGGCGGAACCGGCACCGGCGCCACCGGAGCGTCGGGCTAGCCGGCGCCGCCGAGCAGCTCGATCGGGTCAGCTCTCGCTCGGGATCGCGCGCGACAGGAACTCGGTCCCGGCCGCGCAGAATCGCCACGGGAGCTCGGCGGCCCGCGTGATCCCGATCCGCGGCGCGGTCACGACCTCGACGGCGCGCCACGCCCCGGCCCGCGCGGCGAGCTCGAATGGCGGCCCGAGCAGGCTCGACCCGTTGTCGGCGAGCCCGACTCCCAGCGCCTCGGTGAGCTTGCCGGGGCCCGAGCACAGCTCCCGCGCGTCCTCGCGCCCGCGGCGGGCGCGCATCTCGTCCAGCCCCGATGCGGGCTCGAGCGCCCGGATCAGCACCGCCGCCGCCTCGCCCTCCGGCTCGCACACCGCGTTCAGCAGGCTGTGGATCCCGTACGAGAAATACACATAGGCGACGCCCGGCCGACCGAACAGGACGGCGTTTCGCTCCGTGCGCCCGATGTACGCGTGGCACGCTGGGTCGTCGGCGTGGTAGCTCTCGACCTCGACGATCACGCCTCCGACGCCGCGGAACCGCAGCGAACACCCGATCAGATCGCGCGCGACGTCGTGCACCGAGCGCGCGAAGAACGCCTCGTCGAGCGGCTTGCCGGCGTCCGCCGCTCCTCTCACCTCCGCCGCGGCGGCGCCCGGGGCCGTCACCCCGCCCCCGTGAGCTCGCTGAGCGCGCGCCGCGCTGCCTCGAGCTGCTCCTCGACGCGTGGTGACGCGGTCCCCCCGGCCGACAGCTTCGACTCCAGCGAGCGCTCGGTGCTCAGCACCTCGTAGTACTCCTCGTCGAGCAGCTCCGAGAACGACGCGAGCTCCTCACGCGACAGCTCCGACGGCGGCACGCCGCGCTCCAGAGCGTGGCGCACGACGGCTCCGACCACGCCGTGCGCCTCCCGGAACGGCATCCCCTTGCGCACGAGCAGGTCGGCGACGTCGGTCGCGTGAAGCAGCTCGTCACCGGCGGCGTCCGCGAGGCGCTCGCGGTCGAACCGGATGCCCCGCAGCAGGCCGTTCGCCGCCGCCAGGCACAGCTCGAGGTTGTCCGCGGCGTCGAACAACGCCTCCTTGTCCTCCTGCATGTCCTTCGAGTAGCCGAGCGGCAGGCCGCGCATGACACCGAGCAGCCGATCCCAGTCGGCGGCGATCCTCGCCGCCTTGGCGCGGATCAGCTCGGCCGCGTCTGGGTTCTTCTTCTGCGGCATGATGCTCGACCCCGATGCGAACTCGTCCGCGAGCTCGCAGAACGAGAACTCAGCGCTCGACCACAGCACGATCTCGCCGGCGAGCCTCGAGAGGTGAAGCGCGCAGACCGACGCCGCGGAGAGGTAGTCGAGCACGAAGTCGCGGTTCGAAACGGCGTCGATCGAGTTCGCCGACACCGCCGTGAAGCCGAGCTCGGTGGCGACGGCGGCGCGGTCGAGCTCCCAGTTGACGCCCGCGAGCGCCCCCGAGCCGAGCGGAAGCTCGCGCGCTGCGTCGATCGCGATCGCGAGGCGGCGCGCGTCGCGCTCGAGCATCCAGAAGTGGGCGAGCAGATGGTGGCCGAGGTACACGGGCTGGGCGCGCTGGAGATGGGTGTATCCGGGCATCGGCCAGTCGGCGTGACGCTCAGCGAGCTCGAGCACCCGCGCCATCAGCGCGCGCACCAGCTCGATCGCGAGCCCGGCGCGCTCGCGAACGTAAAGCGCGGTGTCCGCCGCGACCTGGTCGTTGCGGGAACGGCCGGTGTGAAGCTTTCCCCCACCGGGCCGGCGAGCTCGGTGAGGCGGCGCTCGATCGCCGTGTGGATGTCCTCGTCGTCCGGCTCGAAGCCGAACGTGCCCTGCTCGAGTTCGCGCTCGACGGCATCGAGGCCCTCGAGCAAACGCTCGAGCTCGGCGTCGTCGAGCACGCCGGCCGAACGCAGCGCCCGCGCGTGCGCGCGCGATCCCGCGATGTCGTGCGGGGCGAGGCGGCGGTCGAACTCGAGCGACGAGTTCAGCCTCTGGAACAGCGGATCGGGAGGGTCTCGGAACCTGCCCATTGTCGACGCCAGTTTAGGTACGGCATCAGCGAGCGCGATGTGCTTGCACATCGCGCGCGATTTATGCTGGGTCGATGAGGCTTCTGGTCACCGGCGCGACCGGAAAGATCGGCAACGCGGTCGCGCGCCGCCTGGTCGAGCGCGGCGACGAGGTGGTCGCCCTCGTGCGCGATGTCAACAAGGCGCGCGATCTGCTCCCCCGGGAGGCCGAGCTTGCGCACGGCGACGTGACCGATCCAGGCTCCGTTCGCGAGGCTGCCGCCGGCGCCGAGGGCGTGTTCAACTGCATGGGGCTGTTCGAGCAGTGGCTCCCCGATCCAACGGCCTTCCAGGAGGTGAACGCGATCGGCGCCCTGAACGTGATCACCGCCGCCCGTCAGGCAGGGGCGCCGCGCGCCGTACACACCTCGACGATCGACGTGTTCGACGCCGAGCGCGGCGGCACCGTTCGAGAGGACCGGGTGGCCGACCACCCGAAGAGCACGCCTTACGAGCGCTCCAAGCAGCGCGCCGAGGAGCTCGTCCTCGGCGAGGCACGCCACGGGATCGAGGTCGTGATCGTCAACCCCTCGACCGTCTACGGACCCGGCCCGTGGGCGGCGGCGGGGCTCGATCGGGTGCTCGCGGACGCCATCCGCGGCCGGCTTCCCGCCGTCACGCCCGGTGGGATGTCGCTCGCGCTCGCCGACGACGTCGCGGCCGCCCACCTCGCGGCGTTCGAACGCGGCCGGCCGGGGGAGCGCTACATCCTCGCCGATGGGTTCGCGACCATTCGCGAGCTCTGCGGCGCGGCGGTCGAGGCCGCGGGTCGCGGCCGCGTGCCGCGCACCCTGCCCGTGCCGCTCGCCAGGGTGCTCGCGGCGGCGGGCGAGGGAGTGTCGAGGGTGATCCGGCGCCCGCCGCTGATCGGACGCGGCCAGCTCACGTTCGTCCTGTGGGAGGCCCGCGCGGACTCGTCCAAGGCTCAGGCGGAGCTCGGCTTCCACCCCACGCCCTGGGGCGAGGGGATTCCCCAGCTGGTCCGCTGGATGCAGGACACTGGGCGCGTTTAGCCCGCCGGGCGGCCGAGCGCCGCCGCCAGTGAGCCCACCACGTGCTCGACCTGCCCCTCTGTCATCGCGGTGAAGAATGGGAGGCCGAGAGCGCGCCCGGCAAATCGCTCCGCGACCGGGAACTCTCCTCCGCGGAACCCGAACCGGTCGCGGTAGAACGGCAGCAGGTGGATGCAGGGCAGGTACGGCTTCGCGGCGACGCCGCTGTCGGCGAGCTCGGAGATCACCGCGTCGCGATCGGCCCCCTCCGGAAGCTGCACGACGTACACGAACCAGCTCCGGCGCTCGGCGCCGCGATCGTCGCACGGGAGGATCACGCCCTCGATCGCGCCGAGGCGGTCGCGGTACATCGCGGCCACCCGGTCCCGCCGCGAGAGGATCTCGTCCGCGCGCTCGAGCTGCGCCACCCCGATCGCCGCCGCGATGTCGGTGAGGCGGTAGTTGAACCCGAGCCGATCGTGCTCGATCCGCCCCATGTCGGGTGCGCGGCCCTGATTGCGCTCGCTGCGCACCCGCCGCGCGACGTCGGCGCCGGGCGGGATCAGGACGCCTCCCTCTCCGGTCGTGAGCTGCTTGTTGGCGTAGAAGGCGAACGCACACGGATGAGGGCGCGCCCCAACGCGGACGCCGTCGGAATCGACCGCCCCGAGTGCCTGGCAGCCGTCCTCGAGCAGCCCGAGGCCGCGCTCGGACGCGAGCGCCGTCAACGCGGTCAGGTCGGCCGGGTAGCCGAAGATGTCGACCGGAAGCACTCCCGAGGTCCGGTCCGACAGCGCGGCGCGGGCAGCGTCGGGATCGAGGTTGAGCGTCACGGGATCGACGTCGCAGAAGATCGGGGTCGCACCCTCGTACAGCAGGCAGTTCGCCGACGCGACGAAGCTGAGCGGCGAGGTGACGACGTCGTCTCCGGGACCCCACCCGACCGCACGCACTCCAAGGTGAAGCGCCGCGGTCCCACTCGACACGGCCACGGCGTCCCCAACCCCGAGCCATGCGGCGAGCTCGCGCTCGAAGCGGTCGAGCATCGGGCCGAGCGAGAGGGACCCGGAGCGCAGCACCTCGAGCACCAGCTCTTCCTCCCGCGCGCCGAGGTCGGGGCGCGCAAGAGGTATCGGTTCAGGCCCAGCCAAACTCGTCCTTGATCAAACCCGCTCGAACCGGACGCGGGAGCGAGCGAGCATCATGACCGGTCATGTAAGTTCGAGCGAGCGGGAGCGGAGGATTCGAGCGGAATTGATTTTGGTTGGAACGCGTACTCGAGCGAATCGACCAGCGCCTCCCACGACGCCTCGATGATGTTCTCGGACACCCCGATAGATCCCCACTCGTCGGTCCCGTCCGAGGAATCGAGCAGCACGCGCGTCACCGCTCCGGTCCCGTGGCGCTCGTCGAGGATCCGCACCTTGTAGTTCGTCAGCTCGATGTCGGCGAGGTGCGGGTGAAGCTCGGTGATCGCGTCGCGCAAGGCGCGGTCGAGCGCGTTGACGGGCCCGTTGCCCTCGGCGGTGCGCAGGAAGCGCTTCCCGTCGACCCAGATCTTCACCGTCGCCTCGGTCTCGACCCCCCCGCCCTCGCGCTTCTCGGTCACGACCCGGAAGCTCTCGAGGCGGAACAGCGGCTCGTACTCGCCCGCCTCGCGGCGCAGCAGCAGCTCGAACGACGCGTCGGCCGCTTCGTACTGATACCCGCGGTGCTCGCGTTTCTTCACGCTCTCGACCGCGCGCGCGGCGGCGGCCTCGTCGAGCCGGATTCCGGCGCGCTCCGCGTGGCTCAGCACCGAGCCCTTGCCCGCGAGCTCTGAGATCAGCACCTCGCGGCTGTTCCCGATCAGCGCCGGATCGAGATGCTCGAACGTGCGGGCGTCCGATTGCACGCCGGCCGCGTGCATGCCCGCCTTGTGCGCGAACGCGTTGCGGCCCACGTACGGCTGGTCCGGATCCGGCGCCACGTTGCAGATCTCGTCGATCAGGTGCGCGGTCTCGGTCAGCCGGGCGAGCCGCTCTGCCGGGACGCACTCGACCCCCAGCTTGAGCTGCAGGGCAGGGAGGATCGAGAGCAGGTTCGCGTTCCCGCAACGCTCTCCATATCCGTTCACGGTTCCCTGCACGAGCGTCGCCCCCACCTCCACGGCGGCGAGCGAGTTAGCGACCGCGCACTCCGCATCGTTGTGGGTGTGGATGCCGACCGCGACGCGATCGCCGAGAGCGTCGACGACGCTCGCCGTCGCCTGCTCGACCTCGTGGGGAAGGCTGGCGCCGTTCGTGTCGCACAGGGTCACGTTCTCGGCCCCGGCGTCGACCGCGGCGCTCAGGCACTCGAGCGCGTACGCGCGGTCCTCCCGCCACGCGTCGAAGAAGTGCTCGGCGTCGTACACGACCCGCTTGCCAGCGGCGGTGAGGAAGGCGATCGAGTCGCCGATCATCGCCAGGTTCTCCTCCCGCGAGACGCGGGTGACCTTCTCGAGGTGGAGCGCCCACGTCTTGCCGACCAGGGTGCAGATCGGTGCGAAGCACGAGGCGAGGACGCGCAGCCCGGGATCGTCCGCGGCGCTGACGCCCTTGCGGCGGGTCATCCCGAACGCGCAGATCTGCGCCTGCTCGAGCTCCTCCCCCGACAGGATCTCGAACAGCTCGGCCTCCTTTGGGTTCGAGGCAGGAAACCCGGCCTCGATCAGGTGCACGCCGAGCCGGTCGAGCGCGTGCACGACCCGCACCTTCTCGGCCGCCGACAGCGACATGCCCTGACCGCCCATGCCGTCGCGCAAGGTGGTGTCGTAGAGGTAGACCTGTGTCACAAGAGTCCTTTCACGTCCTTCACCGGGACCGGACGGCGGACTCGAGGCCCGCCGTGCGCCCGAACCGCGGGCGCCGCGTGTGGTTCCGCGGCCGCTCTAGGCGGCTGCGGACCCGGTAATTCGCCCGATTGCAGTGAGGACGTCGTGACCCATCACGAGGTGACTTTACTCGGTCGATCTAGGCTCGGCTGCTCAACGACGTCGAGCCACTCGAGGTACTCCTCCGCGCGTCCGTAGAGCGCGTCGTCGAACTTCGACTGGATGTGACGCGTGATCTCGCCGGGATCCCCGATCGGGTGATCGTCGATCTCGCGCACGGGAACGAGCTCCGCGGCGGTCCCGGTGAGGAACACCTCGTCGGCGAGGTACAGCTCAGCACGCGCGATCCCCCTCTCCTCGATCTGGTACCCGAGGTCGCGGGCGATCTCTATCACCGAGGCGCGGCTGATTCCGTCGAGGATGGCCGAGGTATGACCGGGCGTGCTGATCAGCCCGTCGCGAACCACGAAGATGTTCTCCCCCGAGCCCTCGGACACGCAACCCAACTCGTCGAGCAGGATCGCCTCCTCATAGCCCGCCCTCACGGACTCCTCCTTCGCCAGCACCGAGTTCAGGTACTGGCCCGAGGCCTTCGCGTGCGGTATCAGGCTCGCGGAAGACAGCGCGCGCCACGAAGAGACCTTGGCGCGAATCCCGTTCCGCTTGCCCTCCTCTCCGAGGTACGCGCCCCACGGCCACACCGCGATCATCACATCGATCGGAGCGCTCGACGCATGCAGACCCATCTCGCCGTACCCGCGCCACGCGAGCGGGCGGATGTAGCAGCTGCGGAGCCCGTTGCGGCGAATCAGCTCGTGCGTGGCCTCGCGAATCTCATCGGACGAGTACGGGAGCTCGAGGTAGTAGAGCTGGGCGGACTTCTCGAGCCGCTCGAGGTGCTCGCGGTGGCGGAAGATCGCCGTCCCGCGCTCGGTCTCGTAAGCGCGGATCCCCTCGAACACCCCGGTTCCGTAGTGGAGGCCGTGGCTGAGCACGTGGAGCGTGGCGTCGTCCCAGGCGACGAACTCGCCGTTCTTCCAGATCAGCTCCGCCTTCTCCACTGTGTCCTCCAGGCTCCGGTGACGTTGGCGACCAAGTATGCCAGCGAACCCTCAGGACTCGTCACAGCGCCAAGTTCGCAAGCGAACTTGGCGGTCGGCATCAGGACATCAGCTCTTCGAGCACGGCGTCGGTCATCTCCCGCGTCCCGACCTCGACCTCCGCCGGAATGTCGGACATCGGCGGCTGCTCGGACTCGACCCACGACAGGTCGGGAGTCCGGAGTCCGCGCTCCAGCACCGCCTCGACCGCCAGCTCCACCCGGGCGGCGTCGTGCTCCCGATCGAGCCCGTAGCGCAGCATCAGCGCGACCGAGAGGAACATCGCGAGCGGGTTCGCGGTCCCCGTGCCCGCGATGTCCGGCGCGGACCCGTGAACCGGCTCGAACACCCCAGGGCCGTTCTCGCCGAGGCTCGCCGACGGGAGCATCCCGAGCGAGCCGGTCAGCATCGCGGCCTCGTCGCTGAGGATGTCCCCGAACATGTTCTCGGTCAGGATCACGTCGAACCGCGACGGCTCGGACACGAGCTGCATCGCGGCGCTGTCGACGAGCATGTGCTCGAGCTCGACGTCGGCGAACTCGGCCGAAACGCGGGTGACGGTCTCACGCCACAGGCGCGAGGTCTCGAGCACGTTCGCCTTGTCGACCGAGGTCACCGTGGGCCCGCTGGTCCCCATGTCGGTCCTCGACCGCGCGGACTCGAACGCGGTCCGCGCGATCCGCTCGATCTCGGCCACCGTGTAGACGCACGTGTCATGCGCCTCGCCGTCGGAGCGGCCGCGGTCCCCGAAGTAGATCCCGCCGGTCAGCTCCCGCACCACGAGCAGGTCGGTGCCGGTGATCCGCTCCGGACGCAGCGGGCTGGCCTCGGCGAGCGCCGCGCTGGGCCGGACCGGGCGCAGGTTCGCGTACAACCCGAGCCCCTTGCGCAGGCCCAGCAGGCCCTGCTCGGGGCGCGGTGCGTCGGGGTCGGTGGTGTCCCACTTCGGGCCGCCGACGGCGCCGAGCAGCACGGCATCGGCGCTGCGGCAGGCCTCGAGCACCCCGTCGGTGAGGGCCGTGCCGTGCTCGTCGATCGAGGCGCCGCCGACCACGTGCTCGGTCACCTCGAACTCACCGAGCGCGTCGAGCAGCCGCCGCGCCGCCGCGACGATCTCGGGGCCGATCCCATCGCCGGGAAGGACGACGATGCGCGGCCGTCGGTCGGCGGCGGTCACTCGGCGGGGCCTCCCCCACTGAACCTCGACCGGGTAGGCGTCACCGTATTCCTCACTCGTCTCCATCTTGGGGCCGGCGAGCCGTGAGGTTCATGTGCAGGAAGTGCGCCGTCGAAGGGTCGCTTTGGCCGGCCATCACCGCGTCGATGAACTCGTCATGAAGCTCGGCCGGCAAACGCTCGAGGTGCACGACGAGGTACACGGTGCGGTGAAACTCCCGCGGGTCGTCGAACTCGAACGGCAGCTCCACCAGCTCGCACCGGATCTCCGTGAACCCCGTGCCTGCGAGTCGCTCGGTGGCCTCGTCGATCGATGGATAGGTCCAAGGATGCTCGAGTCCGTCGAGGTGTTCGGTAAACGGCTCGCGGCGTGATGCGGTCACGATCGCGTCGAGAACCCCGCGCAGGTTGCCCGCGCCGCCGAATTGAGCCGCGACCCGACCGCCGGGACGCAACCAGCCGTGAATCGTGCGAAACAAGCGGTCCTGGTCGTCGATCCAGTGCAGGGCGGAGGTCGAGAACACGAGGTCGACGGGCTCTGTGGGCTCGAATACGAGCAGGTCGGAGGTGACGAGGTCGACCTTCGAGTCGAGGTTGGCCCGCGACCGGGCGATCATCGCCTCGGAGGCGTCCACGCCGATCACGCGACCGCGCGGGAGGCGCTCGGCCAACAGCCTGGTCACGCGTCCCGTGCCGCACCCGGCGTCGATCGCCGTCTCGTCGCCGCGCAGCGAGACCCCGGCGAGGAACTCGCGCCCCGACTCGAGCTGCATGTCGGAGATCCGGTCGTACGCCCTGGCATCCCAGTCGATGGCAGTCATGGTTAGCGCCGCGCGCTGACGTTCAGTCGCACGTACTCGCGCACGGTCGGATCGTCCATCGCGTCGACCACGGCGGCGACGAAGCGGTCCCGCAGCGACGCCGGCAGGTGACCGATGTAGTCGCCGACCCCGCATGCCCTCAGGTCGCGGCCCTCGTCGAACGACTCAGTGACGCGCTCGGTCCAGCATCGCACTTCCACGAATCCCGCCCGGTCGAGCGCCGCTGCCGTCTCCTCCGCCGACGGGAATCGCCACGGCAGCGGGACGCCCTCCAGGTGCTCGGCGAACGGCTCCGAGGCGCTCGCCTCACGCACGGCGGCCTCGAGCGCCGCGACGTTGCCCTGCCCGCCGAACTGGACCTCGAGCCGCCCGTCGGGCCGCAGCGCGGCGTAGAGCCGCTCGAACAGCCGGTCGTGATCGTGGATCCAGTGCAGCGTCGCGTTTGAGAACACCACGTCGACCGGGTCGGGCAGATCGAGGTCGAGGAGGTCGGCAACGACGAGTTCGACGTCGTTCGGAAGGCGCTTGCGCGCCTCGTCGATCATCGATCGCGACGCGTCGACGCCGATCACGCGGCCGCGCGGCACCCGCTCCGCGATCAGCGCGGTCACCTTGCCGGTGCCGCAGCCGGCGTCGAGGACGGTCTCGCCGCCGCTCAGCTCGATCCGGTCGAGGACCTTGATCCCCCACCCGAGTTGCATGTCCGAGATCGCGTCGTACAGCCCCGCGTCCCAGGCGCGGGCGTCGATCCCGGCGGCCTCGCTCATAGCGCCGTCGTCACGGGTCCGCGATCCGCCCATCCGGCGCGCTCGAAAGCGTCGATCTCCTCACTCCGCTGAAGCGTTATCCCGATGTCGTCGAGGCCGTGCAGGAGCCGGTGCTTGATCTCCTCGTCGATCTCGAACCGGACCACCCCACCCGCGAAGTTGACGGTCTGGTCGTCGACGTCCACCCGCGCCTCGCCGGCGTCGGCGATCGCGCGACACTCCTCCTCGTCGAGGATCGCCGGCACCAGCCCGTTCTTGGTGCAGTTGACGTAGAAGATGTCGGCGAACGAAGGCGCGATCACGGCCTCGAACCCGAAGTCGCGCAACGCCCACACCGCGTGCTCGCGCGACGACCCCGATCCAAAGTTACGGCCAGCGACAAGGATCGGGTTGGGCTCGAGCTCGATCTCCCCCGACCGGATCCAGTCGTGGAACAGGAACTCGCCGAACCCGCTGCGCTCGATCCGCTTCAGGAACTGCTTCGGGATGATCTGGTCGGTGTCGACGTCGGCGCGATCGAGCACCGACACCTTGCCCTCGACGACCTCGACCGGATCCATCAGGCCCACTCCCGGATGTCGACGAAGTGTCCCTCGAGCGCCGCGGCCGCGGCCATCCTCGGGCTGACGAGGTGGGTGCGGCCGCCCTTGCCCTGGCGGCCCTCGAAGTTGCGGTTCGAGGTCGAGGCGCAGCGCTCCCCCTCCGCGAGGATGTCGGGGTTCATGCCGAGGCACATCGAACACCCCGCCGCGCGCCACTCGAAGCCGGCGACCCGAAACACCTCGTCGAGCCCCTCGGACTCGGCCTCCGCTTTGACCTGCGCCGATCCCGGGACGACCATCGCGCGGACCGAGTCCGCCACCCGGCGGCCGTCGACCATGCTCGCCGCCTCGCGCAGGTCGCCGATCCGCGAGTTCGTGCACGATCCGATGAAGACGCGATCGAGAGGGATCTCCCGCATCGGGGTCCCGGGCTCGAGCGCCATGTAGACCAGCGCGCGCTCCGCCGCCTCGCGATCGGCGGGCGTGTCAAGGTGCACCGGATCGGGCACGGCGTCGGTGACCTGAACGACCATCCCCGGGGTCGTGCCCCAGGTCACCATCGGCGAGATCGCGCCGGCATCGATCTCGACGTTCCGGTCGAAGCTCGCCCCGTCGTCCGTGGGGAGCCCGCGCCACCCTTCGACCGCGGCGTCGAAGCCGTCGGGGGCGGCCGGCCTCGCTCGCACCCACTCGAACGTCGTGTCGTCGGGAGCGATCATCCCGGCCCGTCCGCCGCCCTCGATCGTCATGTTGCAGACCGTCATCCGACCCTCCATGGACAGGGCAGAGATCGGCGGCCCGGCGTACTCGACGGCGTGGCCCGCCATCCCGCCCGTGCCCAACTTGCCGATCGTCGCCAGGATCAGGTCCTTGGGGGTGACTCCGGCGCCGAGCTCACCCGCGTAGCTGATCCGCATCGTCTTGGGTCGACGCTGGATCAGGGACTGGGTAGCCAGCACGTGCTCGACCTCGGACGTCCCGATCGGCAATGCCAGCGCGCCGAACGCGCCGTGGGTCGAGGTGTGGCTGTCGCCGCACACCACGGTTAGGCCAGGTTGAGTGAGCCCGAGCTCGGGGCCGATCACGTGCACGATTCCCTGGCGGTCGGACCCGAGTGAGTAGATCGGGACGCCGAACTCCTCGCAGTTGCGCTCGAGGGTCTCGACCTGGACCCGTGAAAGCTCGTCGCGGATAAGCCGCGCCGCGTGTGTGCCGTCGGTGGGCACGTTGTGGTCGGCCGTGGCGATCGTCTTGTCCGGGCGGCGCACCGAGCGCCCCTCGAGCCGCAGCCCCTCGAACGCCTGCGGCGAGGTCACCTCGTGGACGAGGTGGAGGTCGATGTAGATCAGGCCGTCGGCGACCGCGTGCGCGTCCCAGATCTTGTCGAAGAGGGTCTTCGGCACCGCTAGCTCCTTCTCAGCCCGGCCGCGACGACGGCGAGGAACTCGGCCGGGGCATCGTCTCTGTTCTCGAAATGGTGCGGCAGGTCGGCGTCGAACGTCACGCTGTCCCCGCCTCGCAGCTCGTGCTCCTCCCCGTCGATCGCGAGCACCACGGCGCCCGACTGGACGTGGACCGTCTCGCGGCTTCCGGGTTCGTGCATCGGGGGATCGTCCGCCCCTCCGGTCGCAGCGCCGGGGTCCAGCAGATGAAGCGACAGCTCAGCCCGCTGACCGGGGAGCGCCGGAGTCAGCTCCTCGACCCGATGGCCGGCGCGGCGGTGCTTCCGGCCCCTGCCCCGGCGGGTGATCACCAGGTGGCCACCCTCGTCGAGGCGCAGCAGCTGCGACAGGGTGAGCTCGAGACCGGCGGCGATCCGCTCGGCGACCGCCAGCGTCGGGCTCGTCTCTCCGCGCTCCACCTGCGACAGCATCGGAGCGCTGACGCTGGTGCGCTCCGCGAGGTCTCGTAGCGAGAGGCCCATCGCCTCACGCAGAGCCCGGACGCGCGCGCCGAGGGCGGCCGTGCTCGGCGCGAAGGCGTTTCCGTCGTGCTGCCGCGCGGTCGCGATCGCCATGGGACGCCGTACGTTATCACGTACGCTTGTCTTGTCGAGGTCGCTTTACCGACGTTGACGCGTCGGCCGGATCAGGATCTCGTTGACGTCGACCCGCCCCGGTCTCGTGACGACGTAGGCGATCGCGTCCGCGATGTCCTCCGCCTCGAGCACATCCCCGATCTGCGAGCGCACCTTCTCGACCCCTTCGACCACCACCGGGAGCTTGTTGTGCCCGTGGAGCTCCGTCGCCACGAAGCCGGGCTCCACGACCGTGACGCGGATGTTCGAGTGCAGAGCCTCCTGCCGCAGCGCCTCTGAGAACCCGACGACACCCCACTTCGTCATGTTGTAGACCGCCGAACCCAGGTCCGCCTGCCGCCCCGCGACCGAGGAGACGTTGACGATGTGCCCGCCGCCACGCTGCTGCATCACTGGCAGCGCCGCGTGCGTGCAATACAGGAGGCCGAGGCAGTTGACGTCGACCATGCGCCGCCACTCCTCGGTGTCGGCGCCCTGGACCGGCCCCAGCAGCATCAGTCCCGCGTTGTTGATGAGGATGTCCAGCCCGCCCAGCTTCTCCTCGGAATCGAGGATCAATCCGCGCGCCTCGTCCTCGTCGGCGACGTCGACCTCGAACGTCTCCGCGCGCCCGCCCTCATCCGAGATCCGTTTTGCGAGCTCCTCGAGGCGGTCGAGCCGCCTCGCGGCAACCGCGACCGTGGCCCCTTCACGCGCCAGCGCCTCGGCGGTTGCCTCGCCGATCCCCGACGAGGCGCCGGTGACGACGGCGACGCGGCCATCGAGCGCGCCGGGCATGGGCGAACTATATGCGGCGAGTCGCTACGGGCCCGGTGAGCGCTCGGACGCGGCTTCCTCGGTGAGGGCCTCAGCCTCGCGCACCGCGGCGCCCTCGACAGCGTTCGAGAGCGCGCGGACGTAGGCCCGCGCGGAGGCCTCGAGGATGTCGGTCGACACGCCCTGGCCGCTGGCGAGACGACCGCCGGCGCGGAGCATCACCGTCACCTCGCCGAGCGCGTCCTCGCCTTCGGTCACGGCGGACACCGTGTACTGGCGCAGCTCGCACTCGACATCGACTGCGGCCTGGATCGCGCTGAAGATCGCGTCGACCGGACCGTCGCCGGACGCCTCGCCGACCTTCTGCTCGCCGGACGGGAGCGTCACCGCCACCTTCGCGTGCGGCTCGCGCCGCGACGACGCCTCGACGTCGAACCATGCGAGGTCGTAGCGCTCCGAGCGCTCGCGCATCTCATCGGAGACGATCGCCTCGAGGTCGAGCGCGGTGACGTTCTTCTTGCGGTCGGCGATCGCCTTGAAGCGCTTGAACGCGTGGTTGAGCGCCTGGCCGTCGACCTTGAAGCCCAACTCCTCCAACGCCTCGCGCAGCGCGTGGCGCCCGGAGTGCTTGCCGAGAACGATCTGGTTCGAGTCCAGGCCGACCTCGGTCGCGTCCATGATCTCGTACGTCGTACGCTCCTTGAGCACGCCGTCCTGGTGGATACCCGACTCGTGCGCGAACGCGTTGCGCCCCACGACGGCCTTGTTCGGCTGCACCGCGTAGCCCGTGAAACGGGACACCATGCGGCTGGTGCGGGCGATCTCCCGGGTGTCGATCCGCGTGTCGAGCCCGTGCTCGTCGCGACGGGTGCGAAGCAGCATCACGATCTCTTCGAGCGAGCAGTTGCCCGCGCGCTCGCCGATCCCGTTGACGGCGCACTCGACCTGGCGTGCCCCGGCGAGCAGCCCGGCGTATGAGTTCGCGACGGCGAGGCCGAGGTCGTCGTGGCAATGCACCGAGAGGCGGACCTCTCGGAGCGCCGGCGCCACCCGGTAGAGCTCCTCGAAGTAGCGCTGGTACTCCTCGGGCGTCGTGTAGCCGACCGTGTCGGGAATGTTGACCACGCCCGCGCCCTCCTCGACCGCGATCGCGCACACCTCCGCGGTGAACTCGACGTCGGCGCGCGTCGCGTCCATCGGGGAGAACTCGACGTCGTCCGTGTACGAGCGCGCGAGCGCCACGGCTGCGCGCGCCTGGCCTTTGACGTCGTCGCGCGTCGTCTGGAGCTGGTGCTCGATGTGGATGTCGGAGGTCGAGATGAAGGTGTGGATACGCGGCCGCGGCGCGTCCTTGATCGCACCCCACGCGGCGTCGATGTCGGCCTTGTGCGTGCGCGCGAGACCGCAGATCGCCGGTCCCTCGACGTTGCGCGAGATTGCCTCGACGGCCTCGAAGTCGCCCGGCGAGGTGATCGGGAAGCCCGCCTCGATGACGTCGACGCCGAGGCGCGCGAGCTGCTGCGCGATCTCGACCTTCTCCTGCGTGTTGAGCGAGATCCCGGGCGACTGCTCTCCGTCGCGCAGCGTCGTGTCGAAGATCTCGACCCGGTTCTCCTGACTAACGTCGTGCCGGCCACTCATGGCCTACCTCCTTCTCGTTGCGAATCCGATGACCTGTGTGTCTCGCGGCTGTCGCGCCGCCCAGCGCTTACTCCCCCCGCAGGGGGAGGAGAAGGAGAAGCGCCAGGCTGTCGAGCCGGAGCGTCATCGGTACCCGGACTGTAGCGAACCGAGCCATCCCGCAGAGGGGCAGGTTCGTACAACCGAACGTAGGCTGCTATCAATCGCAGCAGCGGGTCAAACAGCAGGAGGAGGCGCAATGCACAGACGCAGGGGACTGACTGCCGGGATCATCGGCGCGATCGCGATAGCGCTCGTGCTCTCACTCGTCGGCGGCGCGATCGGCGCCAAGAAGAAGAAGAAGACGGTCAGGGCGAGTGCCAACCTCATCGGTCAACAGGAGGTTCCGCCCGCCGATTTGGACGGGACCGGGACCGCGGACTTCACGCTGACGCGGAAGAAGGGCAAGCCACAGGGCAAGGTCTGCTTTGACGTCAGCTTCCAGAACATCGGGGCCCCGTTCGTCGCCCACATACATCCGGGTGCGGCCGGGGTCAACGGTCCGCCCCTGATCACGTTGTTCGAGAGCACGACCGGAGGGACGTTCACCTCGCCGCAGTCGGGGTGTGTGAAGGCCCCGAAGGGCCAGGTCAAGCAGGTGAGCAAGAATCCGGGCGGCTTCTACATCAACATCCACAACGAGGAGTTCCCGGCCGGTGCAATCCGCGCGCAGCTCAAGAAGAAGGGCGGCGGCGGAGGCTCCGGCGGAGGCTCAGGCGGCGGGGGAGGCGGCATCACCTACTAGCCGGCTGTGACCCCGCGATAGCCGACGCGAAGCGGCGCATGTCGCGGGACTGATTGAACAACGAGCCCGGCCCTGCCGGGCTCGTTGCGTTGTGGAGGTTGGTGGACTCCGGCGGCGAACCTGACGGCGAGGTACGCCGTGCAAGCCGATCGAATTCAGGGCTGGGCCGTGGTCAAGGTCGTCGCGATCGCGCTGCTCGTGATCGCGATCGCCGTGCTGCTCTCGCTCGCGGTGATGGAGATCCGCACGACGCTGCGCTGGGCCCTGGCGGCGATCTTCCTCGCGCTCGCGCTCGCCCCCGCGGTGAGCCTCGTCGAGCGCGTCCGGATCCGCGGCCGCTCGGTGCCGCGGTGGGTCGCGATCCTCGTCGTCTACGTCGCGTTCATCGCGCTGTTCGCCTTCCTGCTGCTCCACGTGATCCGGCCGATCATCACCGAGGTCGAGGCCCTGGCGCCGAAGCTGCCCGGCTATGTCAAGGACTTCGAGGACTGGGCCAACAACAACGCGCAGTTCCAGGAGCTCAACCAGAAGTTCGACATCACCCAGAAGCTCAAGAGCGCGGCCTCCAATCTCCCCTCGGAGCTCGGAGGCGCGGCCGGCGAGGCGAAGACGATCACGGTCTCGCTGCTCAGCAACCTCGTCGCCGCGATCACGGTCCTCGTCATCGCCTTCTTCCTGCTCATCGACGGCGACCGGCAGTTCGAGCGCCTGACGGGGCGGTTCACCCCCACCGCACGCGACCGTACCCGGCGGATCGGCGACCGCATATACGGGATCGTCAAGGGCTACGTGACGGTCAACCTCACTCTCGCAGCGGCCGTCGGCGTGATCACGTGGCTCGTGCTCGAGCTGCTCGGGGTCGACCTCGCGGTGCCGCTCGCGGTCCTGGTCGCGTTCCTCGACCTCATCCCTCTGATCGGGCTGACGCTGGGCGGACTCCTGGTGGCGATCGTCGCCATCTTCCACGACTTCCCCGTCGCGCTGATCGTCTGGGGCGTGTTCTTCCTCATCTACCAGCAGCTACAGGATCGGGTGATTCAGCCGCTGATGTACAAGAACGCCGTCCAGATCCACCCCGTGATCGCGATCATCGCGATCCTGGTCGGCGCGCAGCTTCTCGGGATCCTCGGCGCCCTGCTCGCAATCCCGATCGCGGCCTCGCTCGGCGTCCTGATCGACGAGGCCGCGCGATATCAACGCGAGCACGCGGACACGGCTGACGCCAAGCCTGAACCTGTTTCCGGCGCTCAGCCGGAGCCCGCCGGCGAGTGAGTGCCCTTGCCTCGCATCCGGTCCCACATCCGCTCGAACGGGGCCTGCTCCCGCTCGGTCCGGTGCGCCGCCTTGGCCTTCTTCTCGTCGCCGTAGAACCACTTCGCCCATGGCGAGTGCGCCCTGCCCAGCCGCAGCGCGCCCACGAGCGCGACGGGCGGAACGAACAGCCCCACGATCCCCGTGACGAACTTCTCCTTCGTCAAGTTGACGATCACGAGCGCGATCGTGATGATCCAGAAGGAGCCGGCGACGCTGACGATCGCGTCCTCCACCCCCTTCGCGACGTCGAGCCACGCCTTGAAGCCGATCAGCATGATCGCGGCGAACGTCGCCATCAAGATCACGGCGTCGATCGAGCGCCGTCCCTGCTCGGACCAGTACACGTCCTTGAGGTTGAGCCACAGCGCGAACTCGTCGAGCGCCAGCCCCGTTCCGATCCCGAACAGGATCGCGAGGTACTCGTGCCACGGCGACTCCGGGGAGATCGCGATCTCGAGATAGCCGACGATCAGCAGCGTGCAGATGCCCCACACGAGGTGGTGGATGTGGGTCCCCCCCACCTGGACGTTGCCGGGCCACCAGCTCACCTGGGCCCGGATCATGTAAGCGCTGGTGCGGATGAACCCGAACGTGACCAGGAACGAGACGAGGAACAGCAGCTCCGGCTCCTTGCCGGTATCCACGATCGCCCGCTCGTACAGGCTCCCGATACTGGCCACGAGAACGCCGCTCATGGCACCAGGACGACCTTGCCGATGTTGCGGCGATCCTGGAGGAAGCGATGCGCGTCGCCGGCGCGGTCGAACGGGAACGACTCCGCGACGACGGGCTCGAGCTCACCCGCCTCCAATGCCGCCGCGAGCGGCTCGGTGACGCGCTCGAGGTCCCCCTCCCGGTCCCACCAATGAAGCATGTTGAGGCCGAACACCCCCTTGTTCTCGTTCATCATGCTGAGGCTCTTCCACCATGGCACGGTGGCGAACGGCATCCGCACGAGGTTGCGGAGCACGGCGGGGACGTTGCGCGTGTCGCCCGTCTGGACATCGGCGAGGCCGTACATGACGAGGCGACCCCCCTGCCTAAGCAGGCGGTAGTCCTTGCGGAAGCTCGCCGGTCCGAGGGCGTCGATGATCACGTCCACGCCGTCGCCGCCGGTGATCCGCCGCACCTCGTCCTCGAAGTCGGTCGAACGGTAGTCGATCGCGTGGTCGACGCCATTGGCGCGGATCGCGTCGTGCTTGGACGCCGACGCGGTCCCGAAGACCTCCGCCCCGTGTGACTTGGCGACCTGGGTCGCCGCGGTCCCGACGCCACCTCCCGCGCTGTGGATCAGGACCCGATCGCCGGCGCGAACGCCACCCATGATCACCAGCGCCGCGTACGCCGTCCCGTAGTTGACGGGGAACGCCGCGCCCTGCTCGAACGGCACGTCCTGCGGCAGCGGGAAGACCTGGCCGGCGGGGACCGTGACGTGCTCCGAGTAGCCACCGAACCGGGTCGCGGCGCACACCCTGTCGCCTTCGCGCACCGACTCGACGCCGGCGCCAACGGACTCCACTTCGCCGGCGACCTCGTAGCCGATCACGCACGGGGGCGCCGGGGCGTCGGGATAGGTGCCGCAGCGCGCCATCGTGTCCGCGAAGTTGATTCCGGCCGCGCGGACCGAGATCGCCACCTCGCCGGGCCCCGGCGGCGAGGTGGGCCGCTCCTCGACGCGGAGCACCTCCGGCCCTCCGTGCCTGGTGATCACCACCGCGCGCACGCCATGACCCTACTAGTGCGCCGTCCGCCCATGGGGCGTCCATTGGTGGGACGGGGCACTAAGGTCACGGGGTCACCACGATCGACCCAAATCAGCGCTGGACCCGGCTCGGGGTCGAAAGCGCGCCGCCCTACGCGGGCCTGCTCACGTTCGCCGGCGTGCCCTATACGGAGGATCCCGACGACCTCGCCGGATGCGACGCCGCCGTCGTCGGGGCCCCGATGGACGAGCTCGCCTCGGACCGCCCCGGGACGCGCATGGGGCCGCGCGCGATCCGCACCGAGAGCACCGATACCGGTGGACACCTGGAGGCGGGCGTCGACTGGAACGCGGACCTGACCGTGGTCGACTACGGTGACGCGGCCGTCGTGCCGGCCGATCCCGCCGCGTCGCACCGGGGAATCGAGTCGATCGTCTCCGAGGTGCGACGCTCCGGCACGATCCCGCTGATCCTCGGCGGCGACCACTCGATCACGGAGCCGTGCGTGCGCGGGTGCGCCTCCGAAGGCCCGCTTGGCCTGATCCATTTCGACGCCCACACCGACACCGCGTCCGAGCTCTGGGGCGTCGAGGTATCGCACGGCACGCCGATGCGCCGGCTGGTCGAGCAGGGCCACGTCGACGCCCGCCGCTACGCCCAGATCGGCCTCCGCGGGTACTGGCCCGGCGAGCCGGAGTTCGCGTGGCAGGAGTCCGTGGGGATCACGAGCTTCTTCATGCACGACGTGCGCGAGCTCGGGATCGCCACGGTCGTCGAACGGACGACGGAGATCGTCGGCGACGGCCCCGTCTACCTCACGGTCGACATCGACTCCCTCGATCCCGCGTTCGCGCCCGGGACCGGGACACCCGAGCCCGGAGGGATGAATGTGCACGAGCTGCTGTCCGCATGTCGCAGGGTCGCTGACGCCGTGGAGCTCGTCGGCGCGGACGTGGTCGAGGTCCTGCCCGCGCGCAGTGGCCCGGTCGACGTCACCGCGCTCATGGCGGGGCGCATCGTCAGCGAGATCCTCACCGGCCTCGCGCTCCGGGGCCGGCGGCACTCGGCCGACGGCTAGAGATCCACGGCCCGGCCCTCGTCGAACGAGTCGGTGGAGACGATCTCCTCGACGACCTCGTCGGGCACCTTCGCGTCTGTCGTCATCGCCATCACGGCCTTGTCGGGGTTCGCCTCGGCTCCGACGGCGGCGGAGACGATGTTCACGCCGTGGCGCCCGAACGCGGTGCCAACGCGCCCGATCATCCCGGGCTGGTCCTTGTAGCGGAAGATCGCGAGGTGCTCCGCGAGTGGCATGTAGAAGCTCTCGCCCCACACTCGCACCAAGTGTGGGAGGTTGCGCGGCCCGACCGCCGTTCCGGCGACCTCGACGGTGTCCTCGCCGGACTCGATCCGCACCGTCACGAGCTCTGTGAACTCGTCGGAGAACGTGTCCTTGAGCTCGATCAGCTCGATCCCCCGCTCGGCCGCCATCGCGGGGGCGTTGACGAGATTGACCGGCTCCTCCGTGTGACCCGAGAGGATCCCGACAAGAACCGCGATCCCGAGCAGCCGGGTGTCGTGCTCGGCGAGCGACCCGCGGAACTCGGCCTGGACCTTGTCGACAGACCCGTTCCCGAGCCCTTGGGCGAGGCAGCCGAGCTGCTCGCACAGCGGCACGAACGGGGCCAAAGCCTCCATCGCCTCGGGCCGCACGGCCTGGATGTTCACCGCGTTCGTTACCACGCCTCCGGTCAGCGCCCCGCGCACCTGCTCCGCGGTGATCACTCCCGCCCGGTCCTGAGCCTCCTCGGTCGACGCTCCGAGGTGCGGGGTGACGACGACGTCGTCGCGCTCGAACAGCGGATGCTCCGTCATCGGCTCCTGGGGGAACACGTCGAGCGCTGCTCCGGCGATCTTGCCTGACTCGAGGCCCGCCTCGAGCGCGTCGAGGTCGACGAGCTCGCCCCGCGCGGCGTTGATGACCATTGCTCCGTCGCGCATCTTCGAGATCGCCTCCGCGTCTATCCAGTTCACGGTCTCCGCCGTGCGGGGCAGGTGGATCGAGATGATGTCCGCCCGCTCGTACAGCTCGGTGGTCGAGTCGACACCCTCGATGCCGAGCTCGCGGAAGCGCTCCGCCGCAACGAACTTGTCGAAGGCCACGACCTCCATTCCGAACGCCATCGCGCGCTGCGCGACGAGCTGGCCGATCCGCCCGAGCCCGATCACACCGAGTGTCTTGCCGTACAGCTCCTTTCCCTTGAGCTCCGAGCGCTCCCACCGACCCTGGACGAGCGACGCATGTGCGCGTGGGACATTTCGGCACAGCGCGAGGGCGAGTGCGAGCGTGTGCTCCGCCGCGGCGACCGAGTTCGACTCCGGCGCGTTCGCGACCACGATCCCGCGCTTCGTCGCCGCCTCGACGTCGACGTTGTCGACTCCGGTGCCAGCCCGACCTATCACCTTCAGCCGCTCCGCCCGGTCGATCAGCTCCGCCGTCACCTGCGTTCCCGAGCGGATCAGAAGCGCGTCGAACTCGCCGATCCGCTCGCGCAACTCGTCGTCGGACATCTCGAACCCGAGCTCGACGTCGAACTCACCGCGCAACAGCTCGATCCCCGACTCGGCGATCGGCTCCCTGACGAGCACGCGCTCGCTCATTAGCCCACCGGCTCGGGTGCGGCCCCAGCCTCGGCGAACAAGCGCTGTGCCCCGCCCGCCCCAGCGCCCGGCTCGACCTCGACGCCGAGATCGCGCAGCGCCATCTCGAGCGCCGTCAGCGCGGCGACGATGTCGAACGCGCCGTAGTAGCCGCAGTGGGCGATCCGGACGATCCTTCCCTTGAGCCGACCTTGACCGCCGGCGACCGTCACGCCATAGCGATCCCGCATCAGCTTCGGAACCTGTGCGCCGTCGATCTCATCCGGCATCTCGGCGACGGTGACGACGTTGGCGTTCTCGTCGTCGGGGCCGAACCGCTCCAGTCCCAGGGACTCGATTCCCGCTCGCGCGGCGCGCGCGAGCAACGCGTGACGCGCGAACACCTGCTCGAGCCCCTCGGCGATGATCAGCTCCAGGGCGACGTCGAGCGCTCGAAACAGGGTCACCGCGGGGGTGAAGGCGCTGTTCGGCGGCTGCTGCCGCTGGCCGGCGGCCGTCAGCCCCCAATCGAAGTAGTGGCGGCGGCCCGGCCGCTCGGCCGCCTGGGCGAGCGCGCGCTCGGAGGCCGAGACGAACGCCAGCCCGGGAGGGCACATCAGCGACTTCTGCGACCCGGCGACGACGACGTCCACCCCCCATTCGTCCTGCGGGAGGTCGACCGCGCCGAGACCCGACACGGCGTCGACGCACAGCACGGTGCCGTGGCGGCGCACGACCTCGCTCAGCGCCCGCACGTCGCTGACCACTCCCGTCGAGGTCTCGCACTGCGTCGCGAAGACCGCTCGCACGGGGGGCGTGGCGTCGGCAAGCGCGGCGTCAACGCGCTCATGGTCGATCGGCTCCCCCCATTCGAACTCGAGATCGATCGTGTCGGCACCGTACGCGTCGCACAGGTCCCGCCACCGCTGGCCGAACTTCCCGCACGACGCGACGACGGCCTGGTCGCCCGGCGCAATCAGGTTGGCGACCGTGGAGTCCATCGCCCCTGTGCCCGAAGCCGCGAAGCACAACACGTCGTTGCGCGTCCGGAACACCGTGCGCAGGTTGTCGAGCACGCGAGCGTAGATCTCGATGAACGCCGGCGAGCGGTGATAGAGCACCGGCTCGGCCATCACCTGGCTCACCGCCGGCGGCAGGGGCGTCGGCCCCGCGGTCATCAGGTATTGCTTCGCGAAGATATGAGGCGACTCGGTCATTGGCCCGTCTGCTGCGCGGACGAGGTCAAGGTTACGCGTCGCCACCGACAAACGAAGGAGGCGGCGAATGAAGACCAACACCGTGTACAGGACGTTCCAGACCGAGGAGCGGCGTGAGCTGATCCGGATCACCGAGGACGTCCAGGCGGCGGTCGACGAGGCGGGCGTCTCCGACGGGATGGTGCTCGTATCCGCGATGCACATCACTGCCGGCGTGTGGGTCAACGACGACGAGCCCGGGCTTCACGAGGACACGCTCGAGTGGCTCGACAAGCTCGCTCCTCCGAGCTGGAGCGATCCGGCGAATGACGTCGCGGCGCAGCTGCTTCCCGACCCGGGCGACTACCGCCACCACCGCGGCGGCGAGGACAACGGCGACGCGCACCTCAAGAACCTGCTCGTCCACCATCAGGTCGTCCTGCCGGTCACCGACGGCCGCCTCGACCTCGGCCCGTGGCAGCAGGTCTTCTACACCGAGTTCGACGGCCGCCGCCCAAAGCGGCTGGTGATAAAAGTGCTCGGGGAGTAGGCATCGACGACGTTCCCCCGCACGCAGCCCGGTCCTAGTATTCCGCCGGACATGGCGTCGTGCGAAAGGAGAGTCTTGTGGAGAACGTAACGCTCGCAGACCTCGAGCTGATTGAGGCCTGGTCCGATACCGACGAACGCAGGGGCGCCCGCTTCAACTTCCCGATCTCCAGCTCCACCGGCGCGCGTGCCAGCGCGGTCGTCTACTTCCAGGTCGACCCTGGCAAACACCTCGGCATGCACACCGACAGTGCCGAGGAGGTCTTGCTAGTAGTCGAGGGAAGCGCCGAGGTCGTCGTCGGTGGCGAGCGTGGCCGCCTCGAAACGGGAGAAATGGCGCTCGTCCCCGCAATGGTCCCGCATGACGTCTCCTGCGCCGGCGATCAGCCGGTCAAGGTGGTGGGCTGGTTCGCCAGCGCCACCGTCGTCAGCGTCTTCGAGGAGCCCTTCGCCCCGATCGGTAAACGCGTGCTCGGCACCCCGCTGCCGGAGGAGACAGCCCTGGACGAACAAGGGATGGGCTAGCGGCCGTCATACTCCCCGGACTGCGATCGGTCGCGACGTTGATGGCGGGCGCAGTGGAACAGTGAGCGGGGAGTGGGCTCCGGCAAATCTGGCGCTGAAGACGTTCACAACGCTGGCGCCCTACTCCCGCAGCCCGGCGGCTTCGAGGGCTGTTTCCCGGTTCCAAAACGCCTGCCAGTGCACGACCTTGCCGTGCCGCACCGTGAAGATGTTGCCAGCGGGTTGGGCGACTTGGATTCCGTCCCTCCCCCGAAAGTGCTCGACGCTGAGCAGCAGGACCCGCTCTGCATCCACCGCTCGAATCTCTTCCGGGTCCGACCGATGCTCCTCCCAAGCCGCATCGAATGCGGCGAAGTACTCCACCGTCGACTCCCGGCCACGCGCGATCCGCGCACCGGGTTGCTCCGGCGGTTCATGGAACTCGATCTCGTCGGCGAAAAAGTCCGCGCCGGTGGCTGCGATGCCTTGCTCGTTGAACCTCTGGACCAGTCGGGCGACGATCTCGACGTTCTCCTCCGACATCGCCTACTCCGACAGCCCGGCCTTCGAGGGCCTCTCGCCACGAGGGGAACCCCTGGATCCGAGCGATCTTGCCGTCGTCTATCAGGAGGTGGACGGCGAACTCCTGGTCGAGTTCGACGTGGCTGGCGCCGCCTCTCAGTTGGGCGCGCCCAATCCACAGGGTGGCGTCACCCAGATCACGAATCTCGTGCTGCTCCAGTTGGAACAGCTCCCAGGTCTCCCAGGTCGCGGCAAACCCGTCCGAGACCTCGTCGCGGCCTCGGTAGACGGCGCGTTCGACGGCGGCAGGACCGCCGGGAGTCCATTCGATCTCGGGATCGAATCTCTCGGTCATCGCCGCGAGGTCGCGGCGGTTGAAGGCGTGAATCAGCTGCTCGGTGAGCTCGATGTTCTCCTGCGACATCGCCGTTCAGTATCCCGCGGCCCGAGTGGCGATGCTCGGACTCCACCACCCGAATTCGACCGGTGGAGGCCGAAGCGGCTCGTGATCAAGGTTCTCGGACAATGACCGATAAACCAGATAGGTTTGCGGCCGCGTAGTCGCGCCGATTCACGATTCACCCAGGAGGGAGAGGGAAATGGCCGAAGAGGTTCAGATCAACGGTGGCCCGGGGGAAGCCAAGATCAGGCATCCCGTCGGCGTCGCCGTCCTCACGCTGATCACGCTTGGGATCTACGGGCTCTACTGGTGGTACCAGGTCAACCGCGAGATGGTCGACCTCGGCAAGGCCCGCAACGCCGAAGGACTCGGCGACAACCCGACCACGTCGCTGCTGGCGTTCTTCCCCGGCGGCCTGATCATCGTGCCCGCCCTGATCTCGCTCTACAACGGCACCCACCGTATGAAGCGGGCGCAAGAGGTCACCACCGGCGCCACCCCGACCCTCAACGGCTGGATCATCGTGATCCTGGTCGTCCTCGGACTCAGCCTCGTCGCCTACGGCTACATGCAGGCCGAGCTCAACAAGGCGTGGCGGGCGCTGCCCGGTGCGGCGATCCAGCCCGGCGCGGCGGCCACCGGCGAGATCGAGCAGCCGGCGGCGCCGCAGCCCGCCGAGCCCGAGCGCCCGGCCGGTCAGTAGCCTCACGGAGGCTCGAGATGGCAACGGAGGTTCAGATCAACGGCGGTCCGGGGACCGCGAAGATCCGTCATCCGGTCGCGGTGGCCGCCCTGTCGGTCGTCACGATCGGGATCTACTTCCTGTACTGGTGGTACCAGGTCAACCGCGAGATGGTCGACCTCGGCAAGGCCCGCAACGCCGAGGGGCTCGGCGACAACCCGACCCTCTCGCTGTTCGCGATGTTCCCGGGCCTGCTGATCATCATCCCGCCGTACTTCTCGCTCTACAACGGGGTGCAGCGGATCAAGCGCGCGCAGGAGGTCGGGCTCGGCTACTCCGAGGACCAGACGATCAACGGGTGGATCGTGCTCGCGCTGATCGTGGGGTCGTTCTTCGTCGGGGTGACGGGCCTCATTGTGCCCGCCTACATCCAGAGCGAGCTGAACAAGGTCTGGCAGGCGCAGGCAGAGCCCGCGGGGGCGCTGCCCTCCACCGAGCCGGCGACGACTCCCGCGACGCCACAGCAGGAGCCGAGCGCCTAGTCGCGGCCTACGCCGGGATCAGCTCGTTGGGGTTGAGGACGTACTTCCTCGCGGCCCCCTTGTCGAAGTCCTTGTAGCCCTGCGGTGCGTCATCGAGCGTGACCACAGTCGCGTTGACTGCCTTGGCGATGTGCGCCTTGTCGTTGAGGATCATCTGCATCAGCCCCCGGTGGTAACGCATCACGGGGCACTGGCCGGTGGTGAACGAGTGCGACATCGCCCACCCGAGCCCGATCCGGATCGAGAGCGAGCCCTCCTTGGCGGCGTCGTCGACGGCTCCCGGGTCGCCGGTGACGTACAGGCCGGGGATTCCGATCTTTCCGGCCGCCCGGGTCAAGTCCATGACGCTGTTCAGCACCGTCGCTGGCGCCTCCTCCTCATGGCCCGAGCCGTGGCCGCGGGCCTCGAACCCCACAGCGTCGACCGCGGCGTCCACCTCCGGGACGCCGAGGATCTGCTCGATCTGGTCCTTCGGCTCGCCCTTGGTGATGTCGACCGGCTCGCAGCCGAACGAGCGCGCCTGCTCGAGCCGCTCCGGGATCCGGTCTCCTACGAGCACAACGGCCGCGCCCAGGAGCTGGGCCGAGTAGGCGGCCGCGAGCCCGACCGGGCCGGCGCCCGCGACGTACACCGTTGAGCCTGGGCCAACGCCGGCCGTATACGCGCCGTGGTAGCCGGTCGGGAAGATGTCCGAGAGCATGGTCAGGTCGAGGATCTTCTCCATCGCTTGATCCTTGTCCGGGAACTTGAGCAGGTTCCAGTCCGCGTACGGAACCATCACGTACTCGGCCTGCCCGCCGACCCATCCCCCCATGTCGACGTACCCGTAGGCGGACCCCGGACGATCCGGGTTGACGTTCAAGCACACGCCAGTGTCGCCCTCCTTGCAGCTCCGGCAGCGGCCGCAGGAGATGTTGAAAGGCACCGAGCACAGGTCGCCCTCCTTGATGAACTCCACCCCGGGCCCGGCCTCGATCACCTCCCCGGTGATCTCGTGGCCGAGGATCAGCCCCGCGGGCGCCGTCGTGCGGCCGCGAACCATGTGCTGGTCCGATCCGCAGATGTTCGTCGACACGATCCTCAGGATCGCCCCGTGGGGTGTCTTGCGCCCGACGTTCTCGGGATGCACGCCGGGCCCGTCCTTGAGCTCGAGCTCCGGGAAGTCGATGTCCTGGACCTCGACCTTGCCCGGCTCGATGTAGGCAACGCCTCTGTTGTCGGCCATGCTTGCCTCCTTCGGCTAGAGAGCCGCGACGCCGGCCTCGGCGACCTCGTGGTCCTGCTCGACCGAGCCACCGCTGACTCCGACCGCGCCGATCACGTCGCCGCCCGATTCCAGCGGGATGCCGCCGGCGAAGACGATCAGCCGGCCCTGGTTGGACGCGTTGATGCCGAACAGCGGCTGGTTCGGCTGGCACAGCGGCGCCAGGTCCTTGGTCGACATGTCGAATGCTCGAGCGGTGTAGGCCTTGTTCTGGGCGATGTCGATCGAACCCAGCCACGCGCCGTCCATGCGGACGAAGGCGGTCAGGTTGTTGCCCGCGTCGACGACGGCGATGTTCATCGGCACGTCGATCTCCTCGGCCTTCGCGCGGGCCGCCTCGACGACCGCCTGCGCCTGAGTGAGGGTCACGCCTTCCGCCACGGTCGGTCTCCTTTCATCGTTGGACCCACCGGGACCGGATCCAGGTCAGGGTCGATCCCGACCCAGGGACTCCGGCGGTGAGCCCCGGTTATCTCGCGTCGGATGATATGCCCACCGCGGCGCCCGCCCAAACCGCTACGACTTGTCCTCGATCCAGGGCATCATCGCCCGCAGCTCGCGGCCGACGCGTTCGACCTGGTGGTCCTTGCCCTCGGCGCGCATCCGCTGGAAGTTCTCCTGACCGGCGCGGTTCTCGGCAATCCACTCCCTCGCGAACTCGCCGGACTGGATGTCGGCGAGGATCTGCTTCATCGCCTCGCGGGTCTCGGTGCTGATGACCCGATTGCCGCGGGTCATGTCGCCGTACTCGGCGGTGTTCGAGATCGAGTCCCGCATCCCCGTGATCCCCTTCTCGTACATCAGGTCGACGATCAGCTTCAGCTCGTGGAGGCACTCGAAGTAGGCGAGCCGGGGGTCGTACCCGGCGTCGACCAGGGTCTCGTACCCGGCGCGAACGAGCTCGGTGACGCCTCCGCACAGCACGGACTGCTCTCCGAACAAATCGGTCTCGCACTCGTCCTTGAACGTCGTCTCGATCACGCCCGCCCGAGTCCCCCCGATCCCCTTGGCGTACGCGAGAACGAGGTCGTGGGCGCTTCCGCTGGCGTTCTGGTGGACCGCCATCAGGCACGGAACGCCGCGGCCGTCGAGGAACTGGCGGCGCACCAGGTGGCCCGGGCCCTTCGGCGCGACCATGCCGACGTCGACGCCGGCGGGCGGCTCGATCTGGCCGTAGTGGATCGTGAAGCCGTGGGCGAACATCAGCAGCTTGCCCTCGGCAATCCCGTCCACGATCTCGGCGTCCCACACCTCGGCCTGGCGCTCGTCGGGAAGCAGGATCATCACGACATCGCCCTGGCTCGCCGCATCGGCGATGTCGAGCACGGTCAGCCCGGCTCCCTCCGCCTCCGCACGGCTGCTCGAGTCCGGTCGCAGACCGACCACGACGTCGCACCCCGAGTCCTTCAGGTTCAGCGCGTGCGCATGCCCCTGCGAGCCGTACCCGATGATCGCGATCGTCTTGCCCTCGAGCAGCGAGAGGTCCGCGTCGTCGTCGTAGAAGATGCCTTCGTCCGCTGCCATCGGGCCGAGGATGCTAGAGGAAGGCCGATCAGCGCAATGCTCGCCGGAGCACCTTGCCCGACGGGGTGCGCGGGAGCTCCGGCGCGAACTCGACCCGCTTCGGGACCTTGTGGCCGGCGAGCGAGCTCGCGCAGTGGCGCCGCAGCTCGTCGGCCGACGCCTGCGCCCCGTCGCGCAGCACTACCACCGCCGTCACCGCCTGCTGCCACTCGGGGTCCGGGCGTGCGACGGCGGCCGCCTCGGCGACCCCCGGATGGCGCAGCAGGACGTCCTCGACCTCTGACGGCACGACGTTCTCGCCCCCGGTGACGATCACGTCGTCGAGCCGGTCCTCGACGTAGAGGAAGCCCTCGTCGTCGATTCGCCCGAGGTCTCCGGTGTGCAGCCAGCCGTCCTCGTCGGCGAGCCCCGGACCGACGGTGGGGCCCTGGACGAGGATCTCGCCGTCCTGGATCCGCAGGTGCGTGGTGAGCAGCGGTCGGCCGGCCGAGCCGAGCTTTCGATGCGCCTCGTTCGGCTCCAGAGTCGTGACCTGCGAGGCGGCCTCGGTGAGTCCATAGGTCTGGACCACCTTGGCCCCGCGACCCGCCGCTTCCTCGATCACCTCCACCGGCACCGGTCCGCCGCCGAGCAGGATCGCGCGCGGCCCGGAGAGCTCCACGCCCGCGTCGAGCAGGCGAACGAGCATCGTCGGCACGAGCGAGACGAGCGTGACCCCGTCCGATCGCAGCGACTCGGCGACGCGATCGACGTCGAAGCCGTCGTGGATCACGACTCCGGTCCCGTAGATCACCGAGCGCATCAGGATCGACAGCCCGCCGACGTGGTGGAGCGGCAGGCAGCAGAGCCACCGGTCGGCGGGGTCGACGCCGATCTTGAACGCGGATCCCACCGCGCTCCACAGGTGGTTCCCATACGTCAGCCCGACGGTCCGCGGGCGCCCCGCGGTCCCGCTCGTCATCAGCCTGCAGTGGATCGCGGACAGGTCGTGCTCGCCGAGCAACGGCAGGTCGGCCTCCGGCCCCGCGGCGTCCTCGGGGGCCGCGACCACGAGCGCGGGCCTGGCGCGCTCGATCTCCGCCTCTCGCTCCGCCGGCGAGAGCCGCGCGCCGAGCGGCTGCACCACCGCCCCGAGCTTCATCAGCGCGTGGAGGACGATCGCGTGGTCGACCCCGCCCGGGAGCTCCAGCACGACCGAGGCGTCCCTGCGCACACCTCGCGCGGCGAGCCGGCGGGCGGCGGCGCTAGCCTCGCGCTCGAGCTCCGCGTACGTGAGAGCCGCCCCGGAGGCGATCAGAGCCGCCCGGTCTGGGCTGGTCAGGGCGCGTTGTGCGAGCCAGTTGTCGAGCAGCACTGTGCCGAGGGAGGGGAGCGTTCTACGGCTATCGTTGCTGCCCATTCTTGCGATCCGCGGCCCGACTTGTGGGCCGCGGGAGAACCGCCAGCCCGATGCCGATCCCCCACAAGGACGCCCCACCGGAGCAGGAGCTCTACGCCCCGATCGAGTGGCGGCCCGCCGGCGAGTTCGGCGACATCGCGTACGAGAAGGCCGAGACGATTGCGAAGATCACGATCGACCGGCCGGAGAGGCGCAACGCGTTCCGACCCCAGACGCTGCGCGAGCTTCGAGAGGCCTTCGAGCTCGCCCGCGACGACCTCGAGGTCGCGACGATCATCTTCACCGGCGCCGGAACCGACGCGTTCTGCTCCGGCGGCGACCAGCGCATCCGGGGCGATGACGGGTACATCGGCGACGACTCCGTCGCCCAGGCCGGCGTGGGGCGGCTCGACGTCGGCGACCTCCACGTCGCGATCCGCCGTCTTCCCAAGCCGGTGGTGGCGATGGTCGCCGGCTACGCGGTCGGCGGGGGTCACATCCTGCACCTCGTGTGCGACCTCAGCATCGCCGGGGACAACGCCCGCTTCGGGCAGACGGGCCCGCGGGTCGGAAGCTTCGACGGAGGCTTCGGGGCGGGGCTGCTGACCCGCACCGTGGGGCTGAAGCGCGCGAAGGAGATCTGGTTTCTCGCTCGCCTCTACTCGGCCGAGGAGGCGTTCCAGATGGGGCTCGTCAACGCCGTCGTCCCCGTCGCCGAGCTGGAGCGCGAGACCGTGCGCTGGTGCCGCGAGATGGCGGCGCTGTCGCCGCTCTCGCTGCGGCTGCTCAAGGCAAGCTTCAACGCCGCCGAGGACGGCCTCACCGGCGTCCAGCAGCTGGCGCACGACGCGACGCTGCTCTTCTACATGACCGAGGAGGGCCAGGAGGGGCGCGACGCCTACGTCGAGGGCCGCAAGCCGGACTTCTCGAAGTTCCCGAAGCGACCTTGAACCCGCGCATATGGCTGATGGCCGCCCGTCCGCGGACGCTGCCCGCGGCGGTCGCGCCGGTTCTGGTCGGAGCTGCCGCCGCGGTGGAGGCCTCCGACGAGCTGCGCGTCGGCGCGTTTCTCGCGGCGCTTGTTGGGAGCATCTTCATCCAGATCGGCACAAACCTCGCGAACGACTATTCCGACGCCAAGCGCGGCGCGGACTCGCTCGACCGGCTGGGTCCCGTGCGGGTCACCGCGTCCGGGCTCGCGGCGCCGCAGCGCGTGCTCGTCGCGACCTGGGTCGCGTTCGGTGTCGCCGTCGCCGCGGGCGTGTACCTCGCCGTCGTCGCCGGGCCGGTGATCCTCGCCGTCGGCGCCGCGTCGATCCTCGCCGGCGTCCTGTACACGGGCGGGCCGCGCCCGTACGGGTACGCGGGGCTCGGCGAGGCGTTCGTGTTCCTGTTCTTCGGGCTCGTGGCGGTCAACGGCTCCTACTTCGTCCAGGTCGAGCGCCTCGACTGGCTTCCGTTCGCGCTCTCGATCCCGATCGGCTTCCTGTCCACCGCGATCCTGGTGGTCAACAACGTCCGCGACATCGACACCGATCGCCGAGCGGGCAAGATGACCCTTGCCGTGAGGCTCGGCAGGCGGGGAGCGCGCGCCCTGTACGCGGCGCTCGTCGGAGGCTCGTACGTCGGACTCCCGATCGCCCTGCTTGTCACCGGGGGGCCCGCGTGGGGGCTGATCGCGCTCGCGTCGGCTCCGCTAGCGATCCGGCCGGTCCGGGCCGTCGCCAACCGAACCGACGGTCCCGCGCTGAACGCGGCGCTGGCCGCGACCGGCGCCCTGCTCGGGGCGTTCAGCCTCCTGCTCACCACCGGATTGCTGCTCGCCGCCTGATGCGCATCGAGCGGACCGAGCTCGTCCCGTTTGCGCTTCCGTTCGTGCGCCCCTACGTCACGGCGCGCGGGTCGCTGGAGCGGCGCGAGATGATCCTCGTCAGGCTCCACACCGACGAGGGCGTCGTCGGACTCGGCGAAGCGGTGCCGCTAGCGATGCGCGGCGGCGATGAGCGGTCGCGAGTCGAACGCAGGCTCGGGCGCGCGCTGCGCCGCCTGTCGCCGGCCGACGTCTCCGACTTCGCGGGCGAGGAGCCGCTGCGGGCCGCGATCGACACCCTGGTCTACGCGGTGGCAGGCCGCCGCCTGCCGCCTCCCGCCGCGGCTGCGCTGGAGATGGCGCTGTTCGATCTCGCCGGGAAGGCGGCCGGAATGCCGGTATGGCAGCTGCTCGGCTCCGAGTCTCCCGTGCCCGTTCGCTGCAACGCGACGCTCGTCGCCGGCACGCCCGAGGAGGTTGCCGCGAGCGCCGGCGCCTGGCAGTCGCAGGGGTTCGGGACGTTCAAGCTCAAGCTCGGCGTCGGTGACGACCTCCGCCAGGTCGCGACAGTGCGCGACGCTGTCGGGCCGGATGCCGCGATCAGGGTCGACGCCAACGGGAGCTGGAGCCGCGCCGATGCGATCGCGATCGTGCGCGAGCTCGAGCCGCTCGAGGTCGAGCTCGTGGAGGAGCCGACGTCGGGGCTCCGCGACATGGCGGCGGTCGCGGCGGCGACGGAGATCCCGATCGCGGCCGATGAGAGCGTCGCCACGGGCAAGGAGGCCTCGCGCGCCGCGCGCGCGGGGGCATGCGAGCTCGCGACGGCAAAGCTTGCCAAGACAGGGGGCGTTGGCGGCGTCGCCGGGATCGCCAAGCACCTGCCCGTGTACCTGTCGAGCGCGCTCGACGGCCCAGTGGGGATCGCCGCCGCCGGGCACGCCGCGCAGGCCGTCTACCGCGAGAGCCCCGATCCTGGGCTCGCACACGGACTCGCGACCCAGCTGCTGTTCGCCGACACGGTTGCGTCGCGCGAGTGCGAGCTGCGCGGCGGCGCCCTCGAATTGCCCGAGGGTCCCGGGCTCGGCGTCGAGATCGATGAGTCGGCGCTTGGGCGCCTGCGGATCTAGCTAGCGTTCGCCTATGGCGCTCGACCGTACGAATCGCAACACCGCGCTCGCGTCGGCGATGGTCGAGGAGCTCGCGCGGTGCGGGGTTCGCCACGCCGTCGTCGCGCCGGGCTCGCGCTCCACCCCTGTCGCGCTCGCGCTGTTGCGCCACCCGGACATCGAGGTGCTCGTCCACGTCGACGAGCGCTCGGGCGGATTTCTTGCTCTCGGAGCCGCGCAGGCAAGCGGGCGCCCCGCGGTTGTCGCCTGCACGTCGGGGTCGGCGGCGGCGAACCTCCATCCCGCCGTGGTCGAGGCCGACGAGGCCGCGGTGCCGCTGATCGTGCTCACGTCCGATCGCCCGCCGGAGCTGCGCGGGATCGGCGCCGGGCAGACGATCGACCAGTTGAAGCTGTATGGGCCCGCGGTTCGGTGGTTCTGCGAGGTCGGAACCCACGACGCCGACGACGCGGGGCTGATCCACATGCGATCGGTGGCGTGTCGCGCGTACTCGACCGCTCGCGGCGAGCCGCGCCCGGGGCCCGTTCATCTCAACCTCGCGTGGCGCGACCCTCTCGGCCCCGAACCGCGCGAGGGTGACGTCACCGCCCGCTCGACGCTGGCTCTCGAGGGTCGCGGCGGAGGGCCGCTCACGGCGGTGAGCGCGCCCGCCCCTCCCCAACCCGACGCGGGCGAGCTCGACGAGCTCGCGGCGCGGGTGGCGACGGCGTCGCGAGGGCTGATCGTTTGCGGCCGCCAGCCGGCCTCGCACGCGGCCGCGATCGTCTCGCTCGCCGCCAACGCCGGATACCCCGTGATCCCCGAACCGACCTCGCAGGTGCGGCTGGGCGCCCACGACCGCGAGCTCGTCGTGTGGCCGTACGACTCGATCGCGCGCGTTCGCCCGGCGGCGCTCGAGCCCGAGCTGGTGATCCGGTTTGGGGATCTCCCGACGTCGAAGCCGCTCCGGGAGTGGCTCGACTCGCTCGAGGGCCTGCACGAGATCACGGTCGATCCCACCTACGGTTGGAACGATCCCAACCGGCGCGCGGCAACGATCCTGAGGGCCGATCCCACGGCGGCGGCGGAGGCGCTGTCACAGCGCCTCGGGCGGCGCGAGAACACCGAGTGGACCGGCCCGTGGAAGCGGTATGGGGCCGCCGCCGCCGCCGCGATCCAGGAGGCCCTCGCGGCCGCCGACGCGCCGACGGAGCCGGCCGTGCACGCCGCCCTCGGACGCCTGTACGCCGACGGAGACGTCGTCTACACGGCCTCGAGCATGCCGATCCGCGACCAGGAGGCCTTCGTCGAGGCGGGGCCCGCTCGAGTCCGCTTCCTGTGCAACCGCGGCGCGAACGGGATCGACGGCCTCGTCTCGTCGGGGATCGGCGCGGCGGCCGCCAGCGATCGCCCGACGTGGCTCGTGCTCGGCGATCTGTGCCTGTACCACGACGTGAACGGCCTCTCGGGGCTGCGGCGAACGAAGGCGCCGGTGCGAATCGTGGTGCTGGACAACGGCGGCGGCGGGATCTTCGAGTTCCTGCCCCAGGCGGGGCTGATCGACCGCGACGAGTTCGAGGCCCTGTTCGGCACGCCGTCCGGGGTCGCCGTCGAGCGGATCGCGGCGTTGCACGAGATCCCGCACCGGAGGATCGACGACCTCGACGAGCTCAGCGACCTTCCGCGCGAGACCCGCGTGATCGCCGAGGTCCCGGTCGCCCGGCGCGAGAACGTCGCGGTTCACCGCCGGATCGCCGACGCGGTGGCCGATGCGATGGTCTCCGCCACCAGCACGTAGCCCGCCACGAAAGGAGCGCGCAATGTCCACGATCACAGCCGATCGCGACGGCCGCACGATGACCGTCCGGATCGAGAACCCCCCGCACAACTTCATGAATCGAATCATGGTCGCGGAGCTCGACGAGCTCACCCGCTCGCTCGAGGGTGACCGCTCGATCGGCGCGGTCGTGATCACGGGCGGCGTCGAGGGGCGGTTCATCACCCACTACGACATCGCGGAGATCGTCGCCGGGACCGAGACCGTCGGGATGGAGGTCTCGAGTGGGGTCGCGGGGACGGCGCTGCGAGCCGTCCGCGGCGCCGCGCGCATCCCCCGCGCGCAGAACGCGCTGGGGCGAACGCCCGCTGCCGGGATGGTCGAGCTGCTCGCGATCCACGACCTGTTCCTCCGCATCGGCCGGCTCGACAAGGTGTTCATCGCGGCGATCAACGGCCCGGCTCTCGGCGGCGGCTGCGAGCTCGCGCTCGCGTGCGACCTGCGCTACATGGCGCGCGACGCCGGAGTGATCGGGCTCCCCGAGATGACGCTCGGCTTCAACCCCGGCGCGGGGGGAACGCAGCGGCTGACCGACTTGCTCGGACCTGGTCGCGCGCTCGAGATGATCCTCGAGGCCGAGGCGATGAAGCCGCGCGAGGCGCTGGAAGCCGGGCTCGTCCACCGCGTGGTGCGCGGCAAGGACCTCGTCGCCGAGGCGTCGGAGACCGCTGCGCGCCTCGCGCGGCGGGCACCCATCTCCGTCGCCGGCGCGAAGCGCGCGGTGCGCGAGGGCTCGCGCCTTCCGCTGCCAGCAGGGCTCGCGATCGAGCGCAAGTGGTTTCTGGCAGGGGCGTCGAGGCCGGCCTCCCAGCGCGCGATGCGCGCCTACGTCGAGCGAGTAGGGGTCGGCGGCGCCCCGTGGTCGGACGACGACGCGCGCCGGCCATGGCGCGAGGGAACGGTCGTCGACCTGACGTCGGAGTAGTCGGGCTCAGCCGGCAAGAAGCGGCAGCAGCGCCTCGAGCTTGACCTCGGTCTCCTGAAGCTCGGCGGCGGGGTCGGAGCCGGCGACGATCCCGCCGCCGGCATAGAGGTGCGCCTCTCGGTCGCGGATCAGCGCGCTGCGCAGCGCGACGCACAGCTCGCCGTCCTCGGTCGCGTCCATCCATCCGACGGGACCGGCGTACCAACCGCGGTCCATCCCCTCGAGCTCCTCGATCGCCGCGGTCGCCACCTCCCGCGGCTCGCCGCCCACCGCCGGCGTGGGGTGAAGCAGCCCCGCCAGCTCGATCGCCGAGCGCGGCTCCGCGAGCTGCGCATGGATCGGGGTCGCGAGGTGCTGGATGTTCGTCACCCGCACAAGCTCGGGCTCCCGGGCGGCCTCGACCCACACGGCGTGCGGCCGCAGCGTCCGCTCGATCCTCCGCGCCACGATCTCGTGCTCGTTTCGGTCCTTCGCGCTGCGCACGAGCTGCTCGCCCAGGTGGTCGTCGACCGCGGGATCGGCGCTGCGGCGCATCGAGCCCGCGAGGGCGGCCGTCGCGGCCACGGCGCCGCTCCGGCGCACCAGCAGCTCGGGGCTCGCGCCGATGAACGCCGCCTCCGGCGTGCCGACGCAGAAGCAGAAGCAGGACGGGAACAGCTCGCGCAGCGCGCCATAGATCGCCGCGGTGTCGTGGGCCGCCGCCGACTCGACGACGACCTCCCGCGCCAGAACGATCTTCTCCAGCTCGCCGTCGCGGATCCGCGCGGTCGCGAGCTCGACCGCGGACTCGAAGCTACGCGGCGGGCGCGCGCTTCGGATCAGCGTCTCGCCGGCGACGTTGGGGTCGAGCATCGGCAGCGGCCCCTCCCGCAAAGAGGCCACGCGCGATCGCAACCGCGCCGTTGCCTCCTCGAGCGAGCGATCGGGCGAGACAACCGTTGCGAGCGTCATGAACGAGACGCCGTCGGCCCGCACCAGCATGAGCTCCGGCATCACGACGAGCGCCGGCGGCAGCGACGACCACAGCGGCGAGCGGCCTCCCTCCGGGGAGAACGCGAACCCCCCGGCCCACACCGGGCCGGCTCCCGGCGGCATGTCGGTCGGCTCCGCGGCGATGCGGTCGCGGGCGACCTCGGCGCAGCCGGCTTCGACGTCGTCGAACCGGTCGGAGCCGCGCGACACGACCTCCCATGCCGAGCCGACCCCGGCGAGCGCGAACCCGCCCCGATCCGGCTGCTCCCAGCAGAACCAGCGGTCCGACGCGAGTCGCGACGCGAACGCGACCGCGCTTGGGTCGAGCGCATCCACCTCGACGGTCGCGCTGACCAACGTGCGGCGATCTCGCCGGAGCGCCTCCGCGACGCACCCGTCGAGCGCCTCGAGGAGCCCCGCTGTCGCCTGGTGGTTCGTGGCGGGCTACGCCTCGGGGCGCGAGCGGCTGATCGCTACCACACCGGTGCGCGCCATCTCGACCAGCCCGTGGGGGCGGACCATGCGCTCGAAGGCGTCGATCTTGCCCGTGTCGCCCGTGACCTCGATCGTCAGCGTCCGCCGCGAGACGTCGATCACGTCGGCGCGGAAGATCTCGGCGAACTGCATGATCTCGCCGCGGCTCTCCACGCTCGCCTGCACCTTGAACAGCGCCATCTCCCGAGCGATCGTCTGCTCGGGCTCCATGTCGCGGATCTTGATCACGTTGACGAGCTTGTGAAGCTGCTTGGTCACCTGGTCGATCGGGTGAAGCGCCCCGTCAACGGTCATCGTGATCCGCGAGGTGTCCGGGTCCTCGGTGGGGCCGACCGCGAGCGTGTCGATGTTGAACCCCCGGCGGCTGAACAGCCCGGCGATGCGCGCCAGCACGCCGGGCTTGTTCTCGACAAGCAGCGACAGGATGTGCTTGCGGCCCGTGAGGCCGCTCGTCACCTCGAGGTCCTCGAGCTTGATCAGGTCGGGGGTCCCGGCTTCCATCAGCCCACCATGTCCCTCGCCGCGGCGCCCGCCGGGATCATCGGGTAGCAGTTCTCCTCCTTGGTCACCTGGACGTCGACCAGCACAGGGCCGTCGGTCTCGAGAGCGGTGTTCATCGAGTCCTCGATCTCGCCCTTGTCCGTGCACCGCATCCCGGTCCACCCGAAAGCCTCGGCGAGCTTCACCCAGTCGGGGCTGTCGCCCATCTCGACCGACGAGTAGCGGCGGTCCCAGAACAGCTCCTGCCACTGGCGGACCATCCCGAAGTGGCCGTTGTTCATCAGGAACACCTTCACCGGGATGTCGTGGAGCTTCGCGGTCGCGAGCTCCTGGCACACCATGATCAGGCTTCCGTCGCCGGCGAGGCAGACCACCGTGTCGTCCGGCCGCGCGGCCTTCGCGCCGATCGCCGCCGGGAGCCCGAAGCCCATCGTCCCGAGCCCGCCTGAGTTGATCCACCTGCGGGGCTCGGGGAAGTCGTAGTACTGCGCGCACCACATCTGGTGCTGGCCGACGTCGGAGGTGATTACCGCGTCGCCCTCGGTGACGTTGTACATCGCCTCGATCATCCGCTGTGGCTTGATCTCGGAGTCTTCCGAGTCGTCGTAGCGCAGCGGGTACTCCTCCTGCCATTCGCCGATCCGCTTCCACCACTCCTCGAGCCGCTGCGAATCGGGCTGCAGCGCCTGGTACTCGTGGGTCAGCTTCGGCAGCACGTCCCGGACGTCGCCGACGATCGGGATGTGCGCCGGGACGTTCTTGGAGATCTCCGCGGGGTCGATGTCGATGTGGATGAACTTCGCCCGCGGCGCGAACTCCGACAGTTTCCCGGTGATGCGGTCGTCGAACCGCGCGCCGACCGCGACGATCAGATCGGCCTCGTCCATCGCGTAGTTCGCCGTCCGGGTCCCGTGCATCCCGAGCATCCCGAGCCATTGCTCGTCGGGGGCTGGGAAGGCGCCGAGCCCCATCACGGTGAGCGTGACCGGGAACCTATCCGCACGGGCGAACTCGCGAAACTCCTCCGAGGCGTTCGCGTTCACGATCCCGCCGCCCCCGTAGATCACGGGCCGGCGCGAGTTCGCGAGCGCCTTCGCGGCGAGCCTGATCTGCTTGATGTTGCCCTCGGTCGACGGCTTGTAGCCCGCCAGCTCAGGTGTGCCCGAGCTGGGCTCGTACTCGATGTCGGCCCGCGAGAGGTCCTGGGGGACGTCGATAAGCACCGGGCCGGGGCGACCCGTGGAGGCGATGTAGAAGGCGTCGTGGACGTACTCGGGGATCTGGCGCGGATCGGTGACGAGGAACGAGTGCTTGACGATCGGCAGCGTGATCCCGGTGACGTCGGCCTCCTGGAACCCGTCGGTGCCGATCAGCTCGGTGCGCACCTGGCCGGTGACGAACACCGTCGGCACCGAGTCCATGATCGCGTCGGCGATCGCCGTGACCATGTTCGTCGCGCCGGGGCCGGAGGTCGCGAACGCGACGCCGACGTTGCCGGACGCCTTCGCGTAGCCCTCGGCGGCGTGTCCCCCGCCCTGCTCATGGCGCACCTGGATGTGACGGATGTCGGCGTCGTAGAGCGCGTCGTAGGTCGGCAGGTTGGCGCCGCCGGGTATTCCGAAGACGTGCTTTACGCCCTCGGCCTTGAGCGCTTCACATAGAGCATCCGCCGCCCGCATGGGCCGACGATGGTAGCAACGGGCCTCGCCTGGCCAGCAGGGGTTTTCCCCGCCCTAACGCGGTTGGCGCACCTCAGAGGGGTCGGGAAGGAAAAGGTCCTCGCCGCAGTTGCGGCACACCTGCACGTACAGCTTGTGGACAGTGCCGCAGCGGGGGCAGCGCCGCTCGGGCTCGAGCTTCTCGGAGCGGTACAGGATCACGGCGATCAGCCCGAGCAGCGGCAGCACGGTGCCGACGGCGAGCCAGATGAAGAACGAGCTCCCCTTGGCCCGGCCGATGATCGCCGTCGCAAGCCCGAACGAGATCGCTATGAGCGCGTACTGCATGGGACTAATGATGGCGCGGCGCCGCCCGCGCGCGTCGCGGATCGGATGAAGACTTTGGTACCCCCTGGGCTACAAAAGTCATCACTCGGCGCAGTAAGGTTCGACCCGCCGTCTCCTCCTGGCTCGACGAAGCAGGGCAGATCGGACGGACCGCCCGCTTCGGCACACCCGACAAGGACGAGATGCCGAATCAGACGCAAGAGGTCGATGAATTCCTCGACAACCTCTCCCATCCATTGAGGGAGGGGGTGATCGCGATCAGAGCTGCGATCTTGGCAAGCGATGAACAGATCACCGAGCACATCAAGTGGAACGCACCCAGTTTCTGCTATCGAGGCGATGATCGCGTCACGTTCAGGTTGCACCCTGCGGACCGTTTCCAGATCGTGTTCCATCGGGGCGCCAAAGTGCGAGAGGACTCCGGGGACTTCGTGTTCGAGGACGACAGCGGGCTGCTCCGGTGGGTCGCTGATGACCGCGCCACCGTCACATTTGAGGACATGGCGGAGATCGAGGCCAAGCAGGCCGCGCTCGTCGAAATCGTGGGCCGCTGGATGCGATCGACGGTCGACACGTAGGTTCGTCGTTCGGTACAGGTCAGTGGACGGGCCGGTGGCTGCCGCCGTGCGCGTACTCCTCCGCGCGCAGCGGTCGCGGATGGCCGATCGAGCCGACCTCGGCGGTGTCGCGTCCGAACGGCAACCCGACGGTCCAGTCGACTACGGCGCGAAGCTTGCGGGCGGTGCCAGGGATCTGGCTCACGTGGTAGGTCCGCGCCATCCACCAGGCCGGAAAGCCGCGGAACTTCCACCGCATCACCTTCGCGACGGCCTTGTGGCGGCCCAGGTTCACGAACGCGCCCATGTCCCGGTAGGCGAAGCGGCGTGGCTTGCCGACCCCGAGCGCGGCAGCGACGTTGCGGGCCACGGTCCGTCCCTGGCGGGTTGCGAACTGCGCGGTCATCGGGGACACGCCGCCGGCCGGCTTGGGAACCGCCGCGCAATCCCCGATCGCCCACACGGCGTTCAACCCGCGCACGCGCATCATCTCGTCGACCTGCACGCGGCCGCGCTCGTCGAGCGGCACGTTTAGCGAGCGCAGGCTCGGGTGCGGGGCGACTCCCGTCGTCCACACGACGGTCTTGGTCGGGAAGACCTCCCCGGTCGACAGCCGCGCCTCGGTCTCCCCCAGCTCGGCGAGCCTCGTGCCCACGCGGACGTCGATGCCCCTTCCGCGCAGCTCGTGGAACGCGTACTCGGCGAGGTCGGCGTCGGTCTCAGGCAGGATCCGGTCCTGGGCCTCGACCAGGATCCAGTTCATCCCGTGGAGGCGGGCGCGCGGGTAGCGCTCGATCGCGTCGACAGCGAAGTCCTGGAGCTCGGCGAGCGCCTCCACCCCCGCGTACCCCCCGCCGATGAAGATGTAGGTGAGCTGCTCGGAGCGCTGCGCGGGGTCCTCCGAGGCGTTGGCAGCCTCGAGCGTCTCGATCACGTGGTTGCGCAGCCAGATCGCGTCGGCGAGGCTCTTGAACCCGATCGCGCGCTCGAGGCCCGGGACGGGAAGCAGCCTCGACACCGAGCCGAGCGCGAGCACGAGCTGGTCGTAGCGCACCTCCTCCTTGTCGCCGTCATGCGTTCGGAGCTCGACCGTGCGTGCCGCCGGGTCGTGCGCCGTGATCGCGCCGAGCCTCAGGTAGGTGCGCTTCAGGATGTCGCGCAGGGGCGTGACGACGTGGCGCGGCTCGAGCGTGCCCGCCGCCGCCTCGGGGAGAAACGGCGTGTAGAGAATGAAGTTCACGTCGTTGACGAGGTTCAGCCGCGCCGCCTGTCTCGGCATCACGCGCTCGAGCTCGCGCGCCGCGTGGGCCCCGGCGAACCCCCCGCCCGCGATCACGACGTTCCAGGCCATCGGCGCCAGTATCGCACCGGCGCTCGGCTTGTAAGGGGTCGTTACAAGCCGAGCTTCTGACGGATCAGCCTCGTGACCTCGCCGCCGTCGGCGCGGCCCTTGGTCTCCTTCATCACCGCGCCGACGATCGGGCCGATCGCCTTCGCGTTGCCCTCGCGGACCCGCTCCGCCTCGTCCGGATGGGCCTCGAGCGCGCGGTCGACCGCGGCCTCGAGCTCTCCCGAATCGGAGATCTGGCCGAGGCCGCGCGCCGCGACGATCTCGGCGGGATCGCCGCCGTCGGCGACGAGCGCCGCGAGCACCTGCTTCGCGGCGCCGTGCGTGACCTGCTTCGCCTGCACCATCGCGACGAGCGTCGCGAGCGCCGCCGGCTCGACCTTGGAAGAACGAGGATCCTCCTCGCCCGCCTGGCGCAGCTCGGCCGCGAGCTCGCCGGTGACCCAGTTCGCGATTGCGACGGGCGCGGCGCCGTCGGTCGCGGCGGAGACGGCCGCCTCGAAATAGCTCCCCAGCTCGGCCTCGAACGCGAGCTGGGTGGCGAGATCGTCGGACAACCCGAGCTCGTCGCGGTAGCGGTCGCGCCGGTGCGCGGGGAGCTCGGGCAGCGCCTCCGCGGCGGCGCGAAGCATCTCCTCGGTCGGTGCGAGCGGGACCAGGTCGGGCTCGGGGAAGTACCGGTAGTCGTGCGCGTACTCCTTGCTTCGCAGCGGCGTAAGCGATCCGGTCCTGGGGTCGAAGTGCAACGTGTCCTGGGTGACCGCCTCCCCGCTCTCGAGCAGCGCGCCCTGGCGTTCGAGCTCGGCCTCGATCCCGCGCTCGAGGAAGCGGAAGCTGTTCATGTTCTTGAGCTCGGTCTTCACCCCGAGCTCCTCGGACCCCGCCGGGCGCAGCGAGACGTTCGCGTCGCAGCGCAGGCTGCCCTCCTCCATGTTCACGTCGGAGACGCCGAGCTGCTTGATGGTCGTGCGCAAGAGCTGCGCCCAATCGCGGGCCTCCGCGGTGCCGCGCAGGTCGGGCTCGGTCACGATCTCCACCAGCGGGGTCCCGCCGCGGTTGAAGTCGACGAGTGACTGCCCGGAGCCGTGGATCCGTCCCGACTCGCCGAGGTGGATCAGCTTCGCGGCGTCCTCCTCGAGGTGCACGCGGTTGATGCGGACGTCGCCGAGCCGTCCGCCGCTCGCCAGCGGGATGTCGTACTGGCTGATCTGGTAGCCCTTCGGGAGGTCGGGATAGAAGTAGTTCTTGCGGTGGAAGATCGACCGCGGGAGGACCTCGCACTCGAGCGCCCGGGCGATCATCAGCGCGAACTGGATCGCGCGCTCGTTGGTCACCGGCAGCGTGCCCGGATGCCCGAGGCACACGGGGCACGTGTGGACGTTGGGATCGTCGCCGAACGACAGCTCGCAACCGCAGAACATCTTCGTGCGGGTCGAGAGCTGGACGTGGATCTCGAGTCCGATCACGGCCTCGTACCCGTTGCGCTCAGGGGTCATCGCGCTCACCCGACCCCGGGTGGGCGGGCGTCGAAACCGATCGCCTGCTCGAGCGCAAACGCCGCGTCGAGCATTGCGTTCTCGCTGAACGCCGGCCCGGCGATCTGGAACCCGACCGGGAGCTCGGGGCCTCCCCCGTCAGGCTCGGCCAGCCCGGCGGGGATCGAGATCGCCGGGATCCCGGCGAGCGGCATCGGGACCGTGAAGTAGTCGCTCATGTACATCGACCACGGGTCGTCCAGCTTCGCCCCGAGCTCGAACGCCACGGACGGTGACGTTGGGGTGACGACGAAGTCGAAGCGGTCGAAGGCGGCACGGAAGTCGTCGGCGATCTTCGTCCTCACCCGCTGGGCCCGGCCGTAGTACGCCTCGTAGTAGCCCGACGAAAGCGCGTACGTGCCAAGCATGATCCGCCGCTTCACCTCGTCGCCGAAGCCCGCGGCGCGGGTCGCCTCGTACATCGCATCGAGCTCCGGCGCCTCCTCCCGGATCCCGAACCGCACCCCGTCGTAGCGCGCCAGGTTCGCCGACGCCTCGGCGGGGGCGATCACGTAGTAGGCCGAGATTCCGTGCTCGGCGCTGGGTAGGGCCGTCTCCCCCACCTCGCCTCCCAGCTCCTCGATCCGGGTCAGAGCACTCTCGAAGCACGACCTCACTCCAGGCTCGACGCCGTCCGTGGTCAGCTCGCTCGGGACGGCGAACCGCAGCCCCTTCAGATCCTCGCGCCGCGGCAGCTCGACGCCGCCGTCGATTCCGACCGAGGTGGAGTCGCAGGGATCGCGGCGCTGGAGCAGCGAGAGCAGCAGCGCGGCGTCGGTGACGTCGCGCGTCAGCGGCCCGCACTGGTCGAGCGAGGAGGCGAACGCGATCATCCCGTAGCGGGACACGGCGCCGTAGGTCGGCTTCATCCCGACGATCCCGCACAGCGACGCGGGCTGGCGGATCGAGCCGCCGGTGTCCGTGCCGATCGCCCACGGCGCGAGCCCACCTGCCACCGCCGCCGCCGAGCCACCCGAGGAGCCGCCTGGAACCCGCTCGCGGTCCCAGGGATTGAGCACCGGGCCGTAGCCGGAGTTCTCGTTCGATGATCCCATCGCGAACTCGTCCATGTTCGTCTTGCCGAGCAGGCCAACGCCGGCCTCGGCGACGTTTCGCACCGCCGTCGCTGTGTAGGGCGGCTCGTAGCCGGCGAGGATCCGCGAGCCCGCCGTCGTCGGGACTCCCTCCGTGCAGAAGATGTCCTTGACCGCGAGCGGCGGGTAGCTCGATCCGGCCCCGTCCTCCTCCGCACGCCACAGGTATGCGTTGAGATCGTCACCGGCCGCGGCGGCGGCCCACGCGGAGAAGCACTCCCCGGCCGCGAGCTCGCCCTCACGGATCCTCTCCCCCGCCTGGCGGGCGGTGAGCTCGACGATCTCGCCCACCTACGACTCCGCCTGCGGCGAGGGGACCCGGAAGGCTCCCTCGGCGGGATCGGGGGCCGGCTCGAGGATCTTCTCCTTGGGCCAACTCGGCCGCGGCTCGTCGGCGCGCAGCACGTTCTCGAGCTCGACGACGTGCGAGGTCGGCTCGACTCCCTCGAGGTCGAGCCTGTTCATCCGATCGACGTGGTCGAGGATCCCGGACAGCTCGTTGGCCATCCGCTCCACCTCATCGTCGCCGAGCCTAAGCCGCGCCAGCCGCGCGACGTGAAGCACCTGGTCGCGGTCGATCACGCCACGATTCTACGAGTGGGACACGGTTGGCATCCGCGCGGATAGCATCCGGAAACGCATGACCGGGGAGCGAGCCGAGCGCTTCGTCGTATTCAACCTGCGCCTGCTGGCCGCGAGCTTCGCCGTGACCGGGATCCTGTTCATCGCGGCACCTGACGGCGTGCTCGACGTCATCTCCGACGTCGGGGAGTGGTTCGGCGACTTCCCCCGCGCGCCGGAGACGACCGAGCAGCTATGGCTCGCGCTCGGGTTCGCGTACATGGTGGTGATCACCGGAATCTGTCTCGTCGCTCAGGCAGACGTGGTGCGCTACCGGCCGCTGCTGCTCGTGCTCGCCGCCGGCAAGGCCGCGTCGTCGCTGGCGGGCCTGGGCTTCTTCGTGTTCGACCAGGACGTCTTCATCTACCTGCTCAACTTCCTCGTCGACGGCTTCCTCGTCGGCGTCGCGCTGTTGCTGTGGTCGCTCTCCGGCAGGGTCGCACCGGTCGCCGCGCCCACCTGAAGGCGCCGCCCGGGGCTGAGCGCCGCTGAGCTTCGGACGCTCGGAGCCTTCGCGGAGGCGATGGCGCCGGGCATCGGGCCGCTGCCAGCGGCCGAGACCGAGGTGCCCGTTGCGGAGAGCTTCGCGCGGTACGCACGCTCGCTGGAGCCGCGCACCCTGCGCCAGATCCGGCTCGCGCTGCGCGTGTTCGAGTGGCTTCCGTTCCCGTGGCGGTTCAGCCGCTCGAGCCTCGAGGCGCGCCAGCGCTTCCTCGCCGACCTCGAGCTCTCGCGACTGTCGATCCATCGCGACCTCCTGCTTCTGATCAAGGTGATGAGCGGCGTCCACTATGCGCGCGATGAGCGCGTCCGGATCGCCGTCGGCTACGAGGAGCGCTGCGCGGTGGCGGTGGGCGAGCCGGGGTGGGACCGCGAGGCGCCGAAGCCGGCGCCGCTGGGAGACCTCAAGCCGCCGGACGAGGGCGAGGAGTGCGACGTCGCGATCGTCGGCTCCGGTGCCGGGGGCGCGGTCGCCGCGTCGATCCTCGCCGAGGCCGGACTCGACGTCGTCGTGCTCGAGGCCGGCCGGTACATGAACCGCGATACCTATCCCGACGACCCGGTCGAGGCGCTCTCCGAGCTGTACCGCGACGGGGGCCTGACGATCGCCGAGGGACGGCCCGCCGTGCCGGTGCCGGTGGGCCGCGCGGTCGGCGGGACAACGGTGATCAACTCCGGAACCGCGCTTCGCGCCCCCGAGCGGGTCCTGAAGCGCTGGCGTGAGCACCACGGCATCGGGTGGGCGACCGACCTCGAGGCCGAGTTCGCCGACGCCGAGAAGGCGCTGGCGGTCGTGCCCGTGGACGCCGCGCGGATGGGAAGGAATGGTCAGCTGTTCATGGACGGCGCCGAGGCGATCGGGGCGAGCGGCTCGCCGCTGTCGCGCAACGCCGGCCGCTGCGTCCAGTGCAGCTCGTGCCCCAAGGGATGCCGCCTCGACGCCAAGCGCGCGATGCACGTCACCTACCTGCCGCGCGCCGTCGAGGCGGGCGCTCGGGTCCGCGCCGGCGTCGAGGCGGACCGGGTCCTGGTCGAGGGCTCGCGCGCCGCCGGCGTGAGCTGCAGCGTGGACGGCGAGGGCCCGGCGCGCCCGTTCGAGGTTCGGGCGCGCACCGTGATCTCCGCGGGCGGGGCATTCGGCACACCGGAGCTATTGATGCGCTCGGGCCTTGGCGGTGCGAACGGCGCGCTGGGGGGCAACCTCCATCTCCATCCGGCGGCGTGGATCGGGGCGCGCTTTGACGAGGAGGTTCGCGGCTGGGACGGGGTCATGCAGAGCTACTGCGTCGACGAGTGGTTCGACCGAGGGCTGCTCCTCGAGGCCACGTTCACCCCGCTCGCGTTCGGCGCGCAGTGGCTGCCCGGCGTCGGTCGCGAGCACCAGGAGCGAATGCTGGCCTACGATCGGGTCGCGTCGACCGGGGTCCACCTCAGCGATCGCTCCTCGGGCCGGATCGGGCTCGCCGGCGACGGGGCGCTGCGGATCTCCTACCGCCTGAGCCACGCCGAGGCTGCCACGCTCACCTACGGGATCGCCCGCGCGGCCGAGATCTTCTTCGCGGCCGGCGCGCGCGAGGTGTACCCGCAGGTGAGCGGGAACCCCACGGTCCGGCCCGGCGGCGTCGCGGCGTTCGAGGCGACCCCGCCGCGCCCGAGCGAGCTGCGCCTCGAGGCCTTCCACCCGATGGGAACGGCCGCGATGGGCGGCGACCCGGCGCGGAGCGTGACCACACCGTCGGGCGCGCTCCGGGGCGTCGATGGCCTATTCGTAGCCGACGCCAGCCTGCTCCCTACTTCGCTCGGCGTCAACCCGATGATGACGGTGATCGCGTGCGCGTCGCGGGTCGCGGGCCGGCTCGCCGAGCGGCTCACCTGAACGCCGCCCGCTAGCGGCCGACGCGCGGCTCGGGTCCAGCCGGCTTCGGGGGCCGCGGCGAGCCAAACGTCGAAAGCGTGGCGATCACACCGCCCACGGTGGCTGCGAGCGCGGCTGCCAGCGCGAGGTAGATGCCGAACTTCAGCGGCAGGTCGGCCGGTGGGCTCACCATGCGCACGAAGACGACGATCGCGCCGAGTCCCGCCGCGAGCGTGCCGAACGGCGCCACCACACGCCGCTCCGGTCCGACGTCGCCGAACACCAGCCATGCGCCGCATGCCCCCGCCACGATGCCCGCGACGAAGATCGCGACGTCCGTGCGCGTCAGCGTCTGCCAGGCATTGACGCCCTCGCCGAAGAACTCGTACCAGTCGACGAACGTGAGCCCGGCGAGCGCCACCCCGCCGACGATCATCAGCCATCCCGCGAGCGGTGGTACCGGGGTGCTCCTCTCACCCATGCCGTCGTGATCCTACGGAATCGGCCGAGCGCCTCGTCGACGAGCTCGTCCGGCGCTCGAGCGCGAGCCAGCCACCGGCGGCGACCCCGAGGGCCGCGAAGAAGCCGATGAAGAGCCCGTACTCGCGTGCCGCCTCCCCGATCGGGTTGATCACCCGGTGCAGCACGAGCAGCGTCGAGAGGATTCCGAGCGCGAGCGTTGTCGCCGCCGGTCCAACCGCACCTCGCCCGCGTGGGGCGGCGAGTGCGAGTGCGCCCGTGAGCGCTCCCACCACGCCCGTCACGAGCAGCACGAGGTCGACGAACCCGAAGGACTGCCACGCGTTCTCGGTCAGGTCGGGCTCGTCGAGCGGTTGGCCGCCGAAGCGCTCCGTGATCTCCTGCGCCTCCTGAATCGCCTGTTCCTGCGCGGCGTTGGGGCCGAACCAGGGAAGGAACATCGAGATCACCAACACCACGCCGGCCACGCCGGCGATCACGCCCGCTGGAAGCATTGCCGCTCGCGTGGCTAGGTACCGGTCGACGGAGGTGGCGGGGGTGGTGCCGGCGGCCCCGCACCGGGTGCGGCCCCGCCGCCGCCGAGCCGGTCGGCTTCACCCCCGAACGTCGTGCCCTCCTCCTGCATCGCGACCCAGCCCCCGAAGGCTATGCCCACGATCGCGATCAGGCCGAGGAAGAGGCCGATCTTGCGACTCGCCTCCGACGGCGGCTCGATGACCCGGTAGAGGACCAGCAGCGTCCCGAAGATCCCGAGGCCCGCCGTTATCGCGCTCGCCGCGACCGGAAGCTGGACGCTCGACTGGGCGGCCGCCAGCACCGCGAGCCCGATTCCGCCGATGACCGCCAGCAGCAGGACGATGTCGATGAAGTCGAACGACTCCCACGCGTTGACGTTCAACGACCCGGTATCGACCTCGATGCCGAACTGCTCGGCGTTCTCGATCGCCTCGCTGGCGACATCCGGGGCGCCGAACCACGGCAAGAACATGATGATGAAGAGCGCGACGCCTGAGATCCCAGCGATGAGCTCTCCCGTTCGAACCCTGCTGAATTCCATCTCCGTCTCCCTTGTCGTGGCTGGGGCGCGGAGCGTATAGGTTGCTACGCGGCTCGGGCGTTGGCTGCCCGCAGGGTGTTGACGAGCAGCATCGCGATCGTCATCGGCCCGACACCACCGGGCACCGGGGTGATCGCCCCGGCCACTTCGCGGACGGATTCGAAGTCCACGTCGCCAACCAAACCGTCATCTGTGCGGTTGACGCCGACGTCGATCACCGTCGCGCCGGGCTTGACCATCTCGGCCCCGATCGTGCGCGGAGAACCGACCGCGGCGACGAGCACGTCGGCGCGCGAGGTCACCTGCGGCAGGTCTCGAGTGCGCGAATGGCAGACGGTGACCGTCGCGCTCGCGTTCAGCAACAGGCTCGCGAGCGGCCGGCCGACCAGGATCGAGCGGCCCACGACTACCGCCTCTGCGCCTTCGACCTCCGCCCCCGCCACCTCGAGCAGACGCATCACACCCTGCGGGGTGCACGGGACCAGTCCGGGCCGGCCCTGGGCGAGCAGTCCCGCGCTCGTCGCCGTCAGCCCGTCGACGTCCTTCTCCGGGGCGACGCGCGCGATCACCGCGTCCTGATCGTGGTGATCGGGGAGTGGTAGCTGGACGAGGATCCCATCGACGTCGTCGTCGGCGCCGAGCCGCTCGATCAGCTCCAGCAGCTGCTCGGGCGCGGCCGAGGCGTCGAGCTCGTGGTGGATCGAGCGGATCCCCGCCTCCTCGGACAGCTTGCGCTTCGAGCCGACGTAAACCTGGGAGGCGGGGTCATCGCCGACGAGAACGGTCGCCAGCGCCGGCGGGCGGTCGTGCTGCTGGGTGAACTCGCGTGCGCCGGCGGCGACCTCTGCACGAACCGTCGCCGCCACCGCCTTGCCGTCGATCAGCTCGGCGGCCAGTACTCAGCCTGCCTTTCGCAGCGGCGCGTAGTCGGCCATCAGCTTGCGCTCGGTGCCGTCGGCCGCGAACCGGACCACGATCACCGATCCCGGTTCGACCGCGGTCACGACCCCCTCGCCGAAGCTCGCGTGAACGACGTCGTCGCCGAGGCCGAGCTCGACCGTGGGAGCCGCGCTCGGCGCCCGCGCGAGCGGCGATGGCGACGCCTCATCGCCGGCGAGCCAGCCCGTCGCCTCGACCCCGCCCTCGCGCTCGGTCAGGTCGTCGGGGATCTCCGAGAGGAAGCGCGAAGGAAGGTTGTAGCCGCGGGCGCCGAACAGGCTGCGCTGGCGGGCGAAGCTCAGCGTCAGCGCGCGTTTCGCCCGCGTGGCGCCGACGTAGCAGAGGCGGCGCTCCTCCTCGAGGTTTCCCTCCTCGATCGAGCGCGAATGGGGGAAAACCCCTTCCTCGCACCCGATCATGAGCACGGAGTCGAACTCCAGCCCCTTCGCGTTGTGGAGGGTCATCAGCGTGACGAGCTCCTCCTGGTCGCGCATCGCGTCCTGGTCGGTGTACAGGGCGAGCTGCTGGAGGAACTCGTCGAGCGGCGTGATCTCCTCGGCGTCGGCCGAGCCCTCCTCGAGCGCGCGGTTCGCGTCGAACTCGCCCGCGACCCCGACGAGCTCGCGAAGGTTGTCGACGCGTCCCTCGGCCTCGATCGTGCGCTCGGCCTCGAGCGCCTCCATGTAGCCGCTCTCGGAGAGCACTGCCTCGAGCAGCTCGGCAACGGGAGGCTTGGCGGCCGCACGCTGGCGCAGCCCGTCCATCATCTCGCCGAAGCGCCCGACGGCCTTCACGGCGGCCGATCCGAGCCCCGGGACCCGCTCGGGGCGCAGCGCCACCTCCCACACCGGCTCGCCGGTGGTGTTGGCGTGCGAGAGCAGCCGGCCCTGGGTGGTCTGGCCTATCCCGCGGCGTGGGGAGTTGACGACGCGGGCGAACGACACCGCGTCGGCCGGGTTGGTGAGCAGGGTCAGGTACGCGATCGCGTCCTTGATCTCTGCACGCTCGTAGAACTTCGTCCCGCCGATCACCTGGTAGGGGACGTCGAAGCGCACTAGCGTGTCCTCGAGCACGCGGCTCTGGGCGTTGGTGCGGTAGAAGACCGCGATCCCTGTCCGCGGGACGTCCTCCTCCGTCGCGAGCCGCTCGATCTCCCCCGCGAGATAGCGCGCCTCCTCATGCTCGTCCCCGAGCTCGACGATCCGGATCGGCGCTCCCGCCCCTTCCTCGGTCCACAGCCGCTTCGGCTTGCGCGCGCGGTTGTTGGCGATGATCGCGTTCGTCGCGTCGAGGATCGTCTGCGTCGACCGGTAGTTCTGCTCCAGCTTCACCACCGCGGCGTCCGGGAAGTCGCGCTCGAACTCGAGGATGTTGCGGATATCGGCGTGGCGGAAGCCGTAGATCGACTGGCTCTCGTCGCCGACCACGAACAGGTTGCGATGCTCCTCGCACAGCAGCTGCAGCAGCCGGTACTGGGCGCGGTTCGTGTCCTGGTACTCGTCGACGAGCACGCTGCGGAACGCGCGCTGGTAGCGCTCGCGGACGTCGGGGAAGAGCTCGAACAGGTTGACGGTCCGGACGAGCAGGTCGTCGAAGTCCATCGAGTTCGCCTCGTGCATGCGCTTCTCGTAGAGCTCGTACACGTCGGCCGCGGTCTGTTCGAAGAACGATCCCTGCTGCTCGCGGAATCCGTCTGGGTCTAGAAGCTGGTTCTTCGCGCCCGAGACCTGGGCCCTCATCGCGCGCGGCGCAAATCGCTTCGTGTCGAGCTCGAGCTCCCCCATCGCGCGCTTCACCATGCGCAGCGAGTCGCCCTCGTCGTAGATCGTGAACGTCCCCTTGTAGCCGAGGTGCGTCGCCTCACTTCGCAGGATCCGCGCGCACGCCGAGTGGAAGGTCATCACCCACATCAGCCGCGAGACCCGCCCGACGAGCTGCTCGACGCGCTCGCGCATCTCGTCGGCCGCCTTGTTCGTGAACGTGATCGAGAGGATCTCGCCCGGCTGGGCGCGGCCCGTGGCGACCAGCCACGCGATGCGATGCGTCAGCACGCGGGTCTTGCCGGATCCCGCTCCGGCGAGGACGAGCAGCGGCCCGTCCCCGTGCGTGACCGCCTCGCGCTGGGGCGGATTGAGATCGGCGAGCAGCCGCTCCTCGGCCGTCGCTCCCGCCTCGACGGGCGCCCCGAACTGCTCCTGGTCCTCGGTTAGGGCCACGGGTCGAGAATAGCCACGACCCCTGACTAAACCCCGCGACGGCGGACGCGTAGCGGAGCACGTCGCGGGGAATGATTCAGCCGCCTGCGGACGAAGGTCCCCGCTTGGGCCGCAGCTCGTGCACCTTGTCCGGGGGCGCCTGCTCCCCGTTGGCCTCGGCGAGTTGGCGCTCGAGCTCGGCGATTCTCTCCGAGAGCCCCTTGATCGCGTCGGCGACCGGGTCCGGGAGGTGGATCCAGTCGGTGTCGGGTCCCTCCACCCTGTTTCCCTCGATGCGCACCGGATGGCCCGGGTTGCCGACCACCGTCGATTTCGGCGGCACGTCCTGGATCACGACCGTGTTTGCTCCGATCTTCGCCCCGTGCCCGACCTCGATCGGGCCCAGCAGCTTCGCCCCGGAGCCGACCGTGACGTTGTCGCCCACGGTCGGGTGTCGCTTTCCGCGCGCGAATCCGGTGCCGCCGAGCGTCACGCCTTGGTACAGGGTCACGCGGTCGCCGATCTCGGCAGTCTCGCCGATTACGACCCCGGACCCGTGGTCGATGAAGAAGTCGTCGCCGATCGTGGCCGCCGGGTGGATCTCGATCCCCGTGACGGCGCGGCTCGCGTACGCGATCGCCATCGGGGCGGCCGGCACATGCGCGTCGTGCAGTGCGTGGGCGACGCGGTGCGAGAGGAGCGCCTGCACCCCGGCCCAGCCCGTGAGGATCTGAAGCGTGCCGGCGCCGCGCGCCGCCGGGTCGCGATCTCGTGCCGAAGCGACGTCGGCGCGGATCTCAACGACTACTCGGCGCAGCGTCCCGAGGCCAATCATGACCCGGAGGTTACGGAGCGAAGAAGGGGAGCGACATGTAGCGCTCGCCGCTGTCGGGGACGATCACCACGATCCGCTTGCCCGCCAGCTCGCGGCGCGAGCCGAGATCGAGCGCGGCGTTGATCGCGGCGCCGGCCGAGATCCCGACCAGCAGGCCCTCCCGCGTCGCAGCGAGCAGCGCCGTCTGGATCGCGACCTCGTCCTCGACCGGCATCACCTCGTCGATCACATCGCGGTCAAGCACCTGGGGGACGAATCCCGCGCCGATGCCCTGGATCTTGTGCGGGCCGGGCGGCCCGCCGGAGATCACCGGTGAGCTTGCCGGCTCGACCGCTACCACACGCACGCCGGGCCGGCGCTCCTTCAGCACCTGACCGACCCCCGTGATCGTCCCCCCCGTCCCGACCCCGCACACGAACGCGTCCACCTCGCCGTCGAGGTCGCGCCAGATCTCCTCGGCCGTCGTGCGGCGGTGGATCTCGGGATTCGCGGGGTTGTTGAACTGCTGCGGCATGAATGCATTGTCGGTCGCGTCGACGATCTGCCGCGCCAGGTCCACGGCCTCGTTCATGCCACCCAACGACGGTGTCTCGCGAACGACTGCGCCGTAGGTGCGAAGCAGCGCCGAGCGCTCCCTGCCCATCCCCTCGGGCAGGGTGAGGATGCAGTGGTATCCGCGCGCGGCACACACCATCGCAAGCGCGATCCCCGTGTTGCCGCTCGTCGGCTCGACGATCAGCGAGCGGCCAGGCTCGATCCGCCCCTCGGCCTCCGCCGCGTCGATCATCGCGACGCCGATCCGGTCCTTCACCGAGCCGGCGGGATTGAAGTACTCGAGCTTCGCGACGACCTCGGCGCCGAGGTTCTTGCCGAGGCGGTTGAGCGCGACGAGGGGCGTGTTGCCGACGACATCGGACGCCTGGCCGCCGATCCGTAGCTCGGTCGTGCTCGCCGATCCCCTTCTCGAGGCCATCCGCCGCAAACTACCCGGAACGGCGGCAACCGGGCAGATCGACCTGGGCGCTGAGGTCCGGACTACTGAATCGACGTATAGCGCGATACTGCCGCCGATGGCGGAGAAGACGGACTGAGCGATGGTCGTGAAGCAACAGCCCTCCTGCCACCACTGCGGTGCCACCCTGACACGCCCGTGGTCCCGCTGTCCGCGCTGCGGGAGGCGTTCTTGGGCCTGGCTCCTCGGCGGCTGGATTCGTCGCCACTGACTGGCGGATCAGATGTGGTACGTCTGCCACGCCGCGGCTATACACACGGAAGTTTTGGCAGGAGCAGGCGCTTTGGACCCGCAGCAACCCGGGTGGACCCGCGGGATTCGTGTCTCTGACTGGCTAACGGGGCTCCACCCGAACTCGCCGTCATCCTTACCCGAGAACTGAACGCAGTGACCGACGAGAGCACCTACACCACCCCGGACGAGTGGGACGATGAGGTTTGGAGCGCGGACGCCGATCGCCGGCAAGCCGCGCGTGAGCGCGGGCGGAATGCCGACGAGGCCACCGTCGCCGCCGCGAAGGCACGCTGGGAGCAGTTCTACGGTGCCCACAAGGACGACGAGAACCTCGACCTTCACGCGATCGGGGAGGCCTGGATTGCCGAGGAACAGATGGCCGCGCTGGACTCCGCTCAGGACCCCGAGGAGCGGGCCGCACTGGCGGAGCGCGTTGTCGAGGGGGCGCGCAGGCGTCGGGACGATGAGGATGCGATGAAGTCGGCGGCCAGCGACCTTGAGCTTCAGAGGCGCCGCAGCTCAACCTATGCGCGTAACGATTCCACGTCGCGGGGGCTCCGAGACGACTTCGGCTCCGGTGAGGTTTCGATCGTGCTCGGCCCCACCGGGAATCCCCCCGGCCGCCCCCGCGTGGGGACCAAGGACCCCGACCGCGCCCGCGAGCTGATCATCGAGCGCGCGGGTGGCATTCCCTTCGACACGCTGAAAGCCAAGAGGCGCGAGCACTGCGGCTTGCTGGCGCGGATCGTGGCCGAGCTACGGAGGGAGCGCCGCGCCACCCCCGAGGCGCTGGCGGCGGCGCTGGGGGTGACCACGCGCACGATACGGCGCTGGGCGTCGCAGGCTCACCCAGGCTGAGTGCGGCTCGGCCGCAACCGACTAACTGTCCGCAAACCCCAGGAGTAGATGGAGCCTCCGGGCTCTTTTTTCGCACTCGGAGGTATCGACGTTCGCTATGGAGCACCCAGAACTATGCTCGAAAGGAAACCGCGCAACCCCGGTGGCCAAGCCACACGACCCAATCAAACTCGCCAAGGCACGGGAATACTCGAAGACCGGACGCGGCAAGCTCATCCGCGAGATGGCGGGCCTGAGCATGGGCGAACTCGCCCGCTGGTGCGCGTCGAGCCAGCCGACGATTAGCGGCTGGGAGCGCGGCCTCCACGATCCCACCGGCGACGCCGCCGTGAAATGGGCGGAGGTGCTCGCCAAGCTCGCAGTGCCCTAACGACGCAGGCTTTGAATCGGGCCAGGCGGCTCCGACGCCGCCTTGAGCGCTTCTTCTTCCCCGAGAGCTGGAGGTCCGGCTTGACGCTATCGACGGGTTCCACCGTTAGATGAAGTCGCCGTCTGCGCACCGAGGGCGGCGTGTCTAGCGCCTTTCCACTTCTTGGTCTTGCTGTAGGCGATCCTCTGTATGTGGCCCTTACGGGGGCGGTGACAAGTCGTGTCGAACCACGTCTTCCGCTGCTTGTCGTCGTCGCACTTCCAGCCGTTGAAGCGGGGGTCTCCAGTCTTGTCGTGGTGCCTAGCGACACGCTTAGCTTGGTGGCAGCTCACGCCGCTCACCCAAAAAAGGTGGTCCTGCTTGTTGTCGCAGGCCTTGTCGTGGACCGCTTCTGCGTCTTGCGGCGCCGCCGCGAGCCAAGCAGCGCCGAGAACCATCACGCCGAGCGCGATGGAACTAATCCATGCCGGCGACCTGCCCCGAGTCGCCGAAGCCACAATCGCGAATCGCTTACCCATCTCGTCCTTCCCGTAGTGGCCCGAGGCGCCCGAGTCGTTCCTACTTGAGCCTGATCGTGCGCTTCGCGGTCGCCACGTTGCCGATCTCATCCGTCGCCTTGACAGTGACCTTCGCCTGGACGTTCTTGCCCTTGTCGATCGCCTTGAGGGCCTCCTCGCGCATCTTCTTCGTCAGCCTCAGGTGCAGGGACCTCGTCCCACCCGGCACGATCTCTATCCCGCGCGCCCCATCGAGCTTGTCCTTCTTGACCTTCGTCAGCTTCCCCTCGGCGCGTGCGGTGCACGCGTCGGCGCCACAGCTCGCCTCGACCTTCAGGGCGCAATCGGCGCGCATGTCGCAGGGGCCACATACGGGGTCCGTGGTGTGCACGCCGCCACAGCCTGGACCCGGGCCGATGGTGGGGTGCTGCTTCTTCTTCCCCGAGAGTTCGAGGTCCGGCGAAGGGGTCGGGGTGGTGACCCCGTTACCGACGAGCGCCACCGTCGGCCCACCGGGTCCGGTGCTCAGGGTGCCGTGCTTGGGCCCGGTGCTCGTGGGGGTGAAGGTGACCGTGATCAGGCAGCCCTGGATCTGCCCGCCGCCATTAACCGACAGCGTCGGTGGGCAGTTATTGGTCTGGGCGTAGTCGCCGGGGACGCTGATCCTGGGGTTGAAGGACTCGTTGCCCAAGACCCCCAGGGCAAGGCGCTGCGGCGTGCTCGTCGTTCCGAGCTGCCGGTCGCCGAAGTCAATGCTCGCCGTCCACTCCCCGCTGGGCGCGAACCCGCCGCTGGACGGGAGGCACTCCTCGGGGATCTGCTCGACAGTCGTCGGCGGCGTCGATGGGGGTGGGCAGTTCCACGGGAAAAGGCCGATCCCCGGCATCAGCTCGTAGCGCCCCTGCCTCTCCGCGCTCGCCGTGCTCGCCGTGGCGGCCAAGAGCACGACGGCGAGGCTCAGTGCGAAGATGCCGCAGGGAACGATTCTGCGCTTCATGCGTCCTCTCGATCAGCGTGAGGGCTGCCAGCCGGCCCGCGTCCAGCTCCGCCCGCCCTCGCTAGGTCGGTTGGTCGCATACGGCGAGCGGATCGGGAGCGTCCAGCCGCCCTCGCGGGTCCAGCTACGAGTAGGCCTAGAACGCCCTTGCGCCCCGGAGCGCCGCACTCGGCGCAGAACAGGAAACCGCATCATGGACGGCCATTCCTGTCAATCAGATACCCCTCGACGATTCGCTTACTCATGTCGTCCTTCCCTTCCGTGGGATAGTGACGACGCGCCTACCCCATCTCCCGTTCCCAATACCGGTACCCAACCTAGCTGCCGCGACCGCGGCTATATGTGACGCCGTCACAGTCGACCCGCCGGGCAGCCGCCTGTGCAGGGGCCGTGCGCAGGCCCTCGACGTTCTCCTGCGACATCGCCTACTCCGACAGCCCGGCGGCTTCGAGGGCCTCGGCACGACTGAGCCAGTCCCGCGCGGCTAGGGGTGGGTGCCCCAGTCGACCTTGTTCTGGATCTGATCGTCGACGACGACCTGCTTGCCCGACCCGTCGGGGTTCATCACGACCACCGGGCCCCCCGGCGGCGGAAGAGACTTGGGCAAGAACCGACGGGCTTGGAAGCGGGTGAACATGATCTTCGTGCCGCTCGGCGACCAGACCGGGTTCTGCGCGAACTTGACGCGCTTGCCCTCGCGAATCGGCTTGCTGTGGGTCAGTCTCGTTCGCGAGCTGCCGTCAGCGCCCATGACGAAGATGTCGGGTTTGGCGGGGGGGAATCCGAGGTCTCCGGAGTCAAACGTGATCATCTGTCCGTCGGGCGACCAGTCGGGGTCGGAGGCGTTCAGCTTCCACCGGGTGAGACGCTGCAGGCCGCTCCCGTCGACGCTCACCCGGTGGATCGCCGACTTCTCGGGGTTCTTGAACCGCGTGAACACGATCGAGCTCCCGTCGGGGGAGAACTGGGGCTCGTCGTCGAAGGCGTGCCCAAACTTCGGGATCGTCGTCACGCGCTGAGCCTCAACCTGGGTGACGCCGTCGGGGTCGGAGGCGGGAATGATCCAGATTCCCTGAAGAGCTGGAAAGTCTCCCCAGTCCGCGCCGATCGCCAGGCTGCTGCCGTCCGGCGACCACCCCGGAGTGACGTGGAACCCGGGGCCCGTCGTGAGCTGCGTGAGGCCGCTCCCGTCCGCGTTCATCACGTTGATCTGGGCCTCGGACTCCCCGCGGATGTCGAAGGCGATCATCTCTCCGTCGGGGGACCAGTCGGGGACGAACGAGGTTCGGCGAGGGTTGGACGTAAGCTGCTGGGCGTCGCTGCCGTCGGGCCTGGCGGTGAAGATCTCGAAGCTCTCCGTCTTCGGGACTAAGCGAGCGAAGGAGATCAGCCCGTCCGGGCCGGGGAAGGTCGCCGACGCCGACGGCGCCCCGAGCGCCATCACGCCGGCCGCGGCCACGCCGATCACAATCGCGAATCGCTTACCCATCTCGTGCTTCCCTTCCGTGGGCAGCGACACGCGCCTACCCCATCTCCCGTCCAGTACCGGTGGCAGCGTAACACCCAGCGCGGGCGAGGGGTACCGGCCAGCCCACGCTGACCGTCTACTGAATCCGGGGCCGCATGGGATAATGAAAGTACGGGGCAAAAGCCCCTGCACTGTTTCTGGTGCGCACCGAACAGGCCGTCAGAACCGGGCCGTGATCTTGCTCTCTCCCCGTGTGCAGGCGGCGTAGCCCGTCTGCGGGCCTACGCAGCTCCATTTGCCCGTGCTGCGGCCCTTGAAGAGCCGCTTCATGACTCGCTTCGCGTTGCGACAGGGGACATTCCCGCGCACCACCTGACGCGCACTTTCGTCAGCAGGCGCAGCCCGGCGGGCGCAGCCTCTCAGTTTCAGCTAGTTACGACAGCTCGCGGTTAGAGCGCATCATTTATGTGAGCGGGGGCCACCGGCAGACCGCTTGAGTGTGTCCACCAACGTGAGCTCGCGCTCTTGCTGGGTTCTCTCGTTCGAAAACTATTTGTATTCGGCGACAGAGCGTGACCTTGGACTCCTCGGTGGCCGTTTGGTCGAACTCATCGGTCGCCGCGAGCTTGATCTTGACCTTGGGCCGCGTCGGCTTCTGCTTGAGCCGCTTCAGGTGCTTGAGCCTGGGCTTGATCCTGGTGGACTCGCGGGCCGCGAGCTGCTTCGTGGTCTTCTTGATCTTGCCGCCTCTGGCCACCAGGGTGGAGTCGTAGTTGGTGGTGGCGAAGAGCGTGACCTTCTTCTCCAGCTTCTGCTTCGACCTGGACGACACCGAGAGCAACAGGGGCAGGGCCGGTGGAGTCGGGGTGGTGACCCCGCTGCCGGTGAGCGCCGCCGTCGGGCCTCCCGGTCCGGTGCTCAGGGTGCCGTTCTTGGGCCCGGTGCCCGTGGGGGTGAAGGTGACCATGATGAGGCAGCCCTGGAGCTGCGGGAAGGCACCAGCCGACAGCGTCGGTGGGCAGTTATTGGTCTGGGCGTAGTCGCCGGAGACGCTGATCCTGGGGTCCAACGCATCGTTGTCGTAGACCCCCAGCGCAAAGCCCTGCGCCGGGCTCGTCGTTCCGACCTGCCGATCGCCGAAGTCGAAGCCCGGCCCGGCGCCGAGCGGATCAAGGCAGCCTCCGGGGATCTGCTCGGTACTGGTCGGCGGCGTCGGTAGCGGCGGGCAGTACCACGGGGAAAGGACCCTGTCCGCGCTTGCGGTGCTCGCCGTGGCGGCCAAGAGGATGACGGCGAGGCTCAGCGCGAGGATGCCGCCGGGAACGATTCTGCGCTTCATGCGTCCTTCCCTTCCGTGGGATAGCGACGCGTGCCTACCCCATCTCCCGCACCAGTACCGGCTCGGAGGGTACTCCTTGCGCAGCATGCCCGCAGCAGCGCCGGGATGCGAGACCTGCCGACGTTCTCCCGCGACATCGCC
>CAVWOU010000005.1:0-136998 GCA_963756745.1 uncultured Thermoleophilia bacterium | reverse complement strand
GCCCGCCAAGGGCAAGCAGCCCTCGGGCGACTGAGTCGCCTCCCCCACTAGCCTGAGCAGGGTGAAGACGTCGATCGTCCTCTTCACCCGCGACCTCCGCCTGCACGACCACCCGGCGCTGAGGGCGGCGGCGCGGCACTCGGATCGCGTCGTGCCGGCCTTCGTGATCGACGACCGGCTCGTCTGCGGCCGCCCGGGGACGCCGAACCGGCTGGCCTTCCTGCTCGAGAGCCTCCGGGACCTCGACCGCTCGCTGCGCGACCGCGGCTCGGCGCTCGTCATCCGGCGCGGCGACGTCGTCACGGAGGTGATGCGCCTCGCGAGCGAGTGCGATGCCGAGGGGATCTTCATGAGCGAGGACGTCAGCGGCTATGCGCGCAGCCGCCGGCGACGCCTCGAGCGAGCGTGCGAGGACGCGGGCCTGTCCCTCAAGACGTTCGAGGGCGTCACCGTCATCCCGCCGGGTGAGCTCACTCCGGCGTCCGGCGACCACTACCGCGTCTTCACGCCGTACTGGCGGGCCTGGAGAGCGGCGACGAAGCGAGAGGTGCTCGGCGCACCGCGAAAGCTGCGCTCGCCGTCGCGGCTGCGGCAGGGGCGGATACCCCGGCTCGCGGACCTCACCCGTGAGGACCCCGCGAACGACCTGCCGCCCGGCGGCGAGTCAGCGGGTCGCGAGCTCCTCAGTCGGTGGCTTCGGAACGGCGCGCGGCAGTACGTCGACCGGGCCGATGACCTGCCGGCGGACGCCACGTCGCACCTGAGCCCGTACCTGCACTTCGGCTGCCTATCGGCCAACGAGGTGCTCGCGCGGGTGGACGAGCGCAAGGGCCTCGAGGAGTTCGCCCGGCAGCTCTGCTGGCGTGACTTCCACCACCAGGTGATGGCGGCACGGCCGGACATCCCCTACAACGACTACCGGAAGCGCGATCGCCGCTGGAAGAGCCCGCGAGGCCGGCTCGACGCGTGGAAGGAGGGCCGGACCGGCTATCCGATCGTGGACGCCGGCATGCGCCAGCTCGCCGATCAGGGCTTTCTGCCGAACCGGGCCCGCCTGATCGTCGCCTCCTTCCTCACCAAGACCCTCGACATCGACTGGCGGGCCGGCGCGATCCACTTCGAGAGCCTGCTGGTCGACGGCGACCTCGCCAACAACGTCGGCAACTGGCAGTGGGTGGCGGGCACGGGCAACGACACCCGGCCGAACCGCGTGCTCAACCCGATCCGGCAGGCCCACCGCTTCGACCCGGACGGCGCCTACGTCCGGCGCTTTGTGCCGGAGCTCGCCCGCCTCGAGGGCAGGGCGATTCACGAGCCCTGGAAGGCCGATCCGGCCGAGCGCGAGCGACTCGACTACCCGGAGCCGCTCGTGCCTCCGCCGAACTAGCCCTCCGCGGCCGTCGTCGCGAGCCTTCGCAGGAACCCCCGGGTCACCGTCCGGTGGATGCGCTGCTGGGTCTGCGCGTACACCCAGACCCCGACCCGTGCGAACGGGCCGGTGCCGCGGAGCCACGGATAGAAGTTCTGGACCTCGATGCGGACGTGGACGCGGCAGCGCCCCTCCGCTCCATCGGCCGCCGCCACGGCCAGCCGCAGCGAGCCACTGTCCCGCCCCTCCCGCGAGACCAGGATCCCGCGCTTGATTCGCCAGATGACCGAGCCGCGGTTCTCGGAGACCTCGTACTCGGGCGCGTGAAACCGCAACAGGACGAACGGACGGGCGATCAGCACCACGCACTGGTCGCCGCCGTCGGAGGTCACCCGGATCAACCCGAGCGTCCAGCGGGTGATCAGCCGCCAGTAGGCGCGCGCCGCGCGCTCGAGGAAGCCCCGGTTCACGACGCTCGAGGCCGGCTCGTCGAGCCGCAGCTCGGCTTCCTGGACTGACTCGACCGCTCCGGTCCGCGGCACCTTGCCGAGCCGGTCCGGATAGAGCCGGAGCTCGGCGCTCATCCGGAGATCTTGACCTCGGAGTCCTCGGCGAGCGCCCGGCGGAGCGCCTCGGCGAACGACACCGGCTCGATGCCGAAGGGCTCCGCTCCCGACGGATCGGTGACGGTCGTGGGCGTGGAGAGCCCCTCGATCAGGGGCCTCGCGACCCCGGCGTCGACCGGGGTGACGAGGCCGATCCACAGCGACGAGAGCCAGGGGGTGAGCAGGGGCACGGGAACCCGCGGCCTCGGATTGGTCTTGAGCGCATGGGCCATCCGGTCGAGCATGTCGCCGTAGGAGAGGACGTCGGGGCCGCCGATCTGGATCTCACGGCCCGTCGACTCAGGCAGGTCGGGCGCCTTCTTCAGATAGGCGATCACGTCGTCCACCGCGATCGGCTGGGTCGGCGTCGAGAGCCATGACGGCGCGATCATCGCCGGCAGCCGCTGGACCAGGTAGCGGAGCGTCCGGTAGGACTCGCTGCGCGCTCCCACCACCATGGCCGCCCGGAAATAGGTGAGCGGGGGGGCGTGCTGTCGCAGGATCTCGGCGGTCTGCGCCCGGCTGCGCAGGTGCTTCGAGCGCGGCTGGTCTCCGAGACCGCCGAGGTAGACCACCCGCTCGACCCCCTCCCGCTTGGCCATCTCGGCGAAGTTGCGCGCCGCCTCGCGCTCACGCTCCTCGAAGTCGCCCTCGCCGCCCCGTCCCATTCCGTGCACGAGGTAGTAGGCGACCTCGACGCCGTCGCCCGCGCCGCGCAGCGACTCGGCGTCGAGAACGTCTCCCTCGACCAGCTCGATCCCGCGTTCGGCGAGCTCGCCCGCACGGCCCCTGTCGCGCACGAGGGCGCGGACCTGCCAGCCGTCGTCGGCGAGGGCGTTGGCCAGCCGCCCGCCGATGAAGCCGGTGGCGCCCGTGACGAGAGCGGTGCGAGCGTCGGAACCCATCAGGATCCGGGCATACCCGCTGCGGCGGTCACCGCATCGGGCTCGAGGGCGGTCGCTCCGAGGCGCGTCGCCAGCTTCGCGCCCGCGCCCTCGCCCCCGATCAGCACCGGCGTTCCGCCGGCCAGGCTCCTGATCTCGTCGGCGACGGCCTCGAACGGCTCCGGGGTGACGGCCGCCAGAACGACCGCGTCCGGGCCCAGCTTCGCCACCGCGTCGGCGATCGTGCCGATCGGCGTGTCGCTGCCGAGCAGCGCGATGCGCCAGCCGCGTTCGCGCAGCACGAGGCCGAAGGCGATCAGCCCCAGGTCGTGCAGCTCCCCCGGCGGGCAGGCGAGCACCGCGAGCGGCCCGCGACCCGCTCCCCAATTGCGGCCGAGCGCGAGCATGCGGCCGCGCAGCAGAGCCGTCGCGAAGTGCTCCTCCGCGACCGAGATCTCGCCGCTCTCCCACCGGGTCCCGATCTCGTGCAGCACCGGCAGCAGCACGCGGCTCGCGACGGCCTCGACCGTGAAGCGGGCGATCGCGTCGTCGAGGATCGCGTTGGCGTCGGCCTCGTCGAAGCGGTCCAGTGCCACGGCCAGCCGCTCGGCATGGTCGGTCGCCTCCTCGCTCGGCTGGCGCTCGGCGCGGGCCTCCGTGGCCGCGAGCCGGGCCGCCTCGGCGGCCGAGACGCCCGAGTCGATCAGGGCCCGTCATCGCCCTGACCCGCTCCTCGTCGCTGGTGCCGTAGAGGCGGAAGCCGCCGGGGCTGCGCTGCGGGCGGAGCAGGCCGTAGCGCCGCTCCCAGGCCCGCAGCGTGTCCACGCCCACCCCGGTGCGCCGGCTGAGCTCGCCGATGCGGACGAGCGGCCCCTCGGTCCGGTGTGGGAGATCGTGACAGACATTGGACAGACCCTTGACAGCACCAGCCTAGCTGATACAACCTGGTTTGTCAACCTGGACAGACCTTGTAGCAACCCGACACAGGAGAACAGACGAAGCTGAGACCAAGGAGGACGCACGCCGCCGGCGGGGGTTGTTTTTGGCCGCGGCCCTGCTCTCCTTCGTCCTCTCGGTCGTCCTCTACTTCGGCGGCGAGAGATCGAGGGCATCTTCGTTGGGATCTGGGTCCCCTCGATCCTGGCCCTGGGGGCATTCCTCGTCCCCCGGGACGAGCCGGAGACGCGAGCGCGACCGGAGCGTGATCGCCGATGAACTCGCCGGGAGCGATCTTCGTGTACGGGGTCGTCGTGTTCTCGTTCGTGGGCGCGGCGCTCGGAGTGATCGTGTGGGGGATCATCGAGGACCACCGCTCGAGGCACCGCCCGTGACCCCGAGCGCGATCGACCGGGTCCTCGACTGGACCGTGATTCCGGGGTTCACGTCGGTCGGCTACCGGCTTCGCAGCCCACGGCTGGAACCGGGACCTTGCGCGCGACGCGCTCGCCGGGCGCGAGTTGCTGGTCACCGGCGCCAGCTCGGGGATCGGCGAGGCGGCTTCCGAGCGGCTGGCGCGGCTCGGTGCCCGCGTCCACATGGTGGCGCGCGACCCCGAGCGCGGCGTGGCGGCGCTCGAGCGCGTCGGCTCGAAGCTCGAGGACTCCGGCATCGAGGCGGGCTCGCGGCTCGAGCTCGAGCGCTGCGACCTCTCCGACCTCGACTCGGTCCAGGCCTTCGCCACCGACTTCCTCCGCCGCGCCGGCGAGCTGCACGGCCTGCTCCACAACGCCGGCGTGCTGCCGTCGAGCCGGCGGCGCAGCCCGCAGGGTCACGAACTCGCCTTCGCGACCAACGTCCTGGGGCCGTTCCTGCTCACCAACGCTGCTGCTCCCCTCGCTGCGCGCGGCCGCCCCGTCGCGGGTCGTACTCGCCTCGTCCGGCGGCATGTACACGGCGCGCCTGCGACCCGACGATCTCGAGCTCGACCGGCGCGAGTACGACGGCGCGCGCGCGTACGCGCACACGAAGCGGATCGAGGTGATCCTCGCCGAGCTGTGGGCGGAGCGCGAGCGCGCGAGCGGCGTCTCGTTCGCGTCGTTTCACCCCGGCTGGGTCGACACCCCCGGGCTCGAGTCGTCGCTGCCCCGGTTCCACCGGCTGCTGCGACCGCTGCTCCGCGACGCCGACCAGGGCGCCGACACCGCGGTGTGGCTGCTCGCCACGGCCGCGTCCGAGCAGCCTCCGGGCGCCTTCTGGCACGACCGCCGGCCCCGCCCTCCGCACCGCGTCCCGTGGACCCCGCGAGTCGGAGGCGGAGCGCCACCGCCTTTGGAACGAGCTCGCCCGAATCACCGGGTGGAGCGAGGACGAGAAAGGAGGCCGCTGATGGCCCGCTACTCAGGCACCGTGACGACGTCGCGCCCACCCGAGGAGGTGTTCGACTACCTCGCCGACTTCTCGAGCGTCGCCGAGTGGGACCCCGGCGTCAAGGAGGCGTACCCGGTCAACTCGGGCGGCGTACGGCGCGGGGCACAGTTCAAGGTGATCTCAGCGCTTTCTCGGCCGCGACGTGCCGCTGACCTACCGCACCGTCGAGCTCGACCGTCCGCACCGCGTGGTCCTTGCAGGCGATCAGCGACACGGTCGTCCATCCACCGACCACGATCAGCTTCCGCCCCCCTTCCGGACGGCGGAACGCTGGTCACCTACGACGCCGACCTGCGGCTGAAGGGCGCGCTGCGCCTCGCAGACCTTGCCGATGCGGCTGATCTTCCGCCGCATCGGCGACCGGGGGCCCGCGACCGGGCTCGAGGAGGCGCTGGCATGAGCGGGCGGCGGATCGCGGTGGTCGGCGCCGGCGTCTCGGGGCTCGTCGCCGCGCGCGAGCTCCATCGCGCCGGCCACGAGGTGCACGTCTTCGAGGCGGCGCGACTACGCGGGCGGGCACACGAACACGGTCGCGTCGAGAGCCGACGCCGGCACGCTGGGAGGTCGACACCGGCTTCATCGTCCTCAACGACCGCAACTACCCCAACTTCGAGCGCCTGCTGGCCGAGCTCGGCGTCGCCACCCAGCCCGCGAGCATGAGCTTCTCGGTCTCCGACGGGCGCGGCGGCTTCGAGTGGGCGAGCCGTCCGCGCGGCGTGTTCGCGCAGGCCGCGCCCACCTGCTCGACCCCCGCTTCCACCGCATGCTGCTCGACCTGGTGCGCTTCTACCGCGAGGCGCGCGCGCTCGTCGGGACGAACGGCACAGGGCCCTCGCTGCGGGCGTTTCCTCGAGCAGCGCGGCTACTCGGAGTACTTCGTCGAGCGCCTGATCGTGCCCCAGGTCTCGGCGATCTGGTCGGCCGACCCCGACCAGCTGTGGTCGCTTCCCGGCCAGCTTCATGGCCGAGTTCTTCGACAACCACGGCGACGCTCCAGCTCGTCGGCCGGCCCGCGGTGGCGCTCGATCCCCGGCGGCTCGCGCCGCTACGTCGAGGCGCTGACCGCGCCGTTCGCGCGACCGCATCCACCTCGCGCACCCCGGTGCGCGCGATCGCGCGCGGCCACGACGGCGTCGAGCTCGCGCTCGACGCCTGCGTGGAGCGCTTCGACGAGGTCGTGATCGCCACCCACTCCGACCAGGCGCTGGCGATGCTCGCCGACCCCAGCCGACGCGCGAGCGCGAGGTGCTCGGCGCGATCCCCTACCAGCCGAACGAGGCCGTGCTGCACACCGACGCGCGCGCTGCTGCCGCGCCGCCGCGCGCGCCTGGGCGAGCTGGAACTTCCACCTCGCCGACGAGCCGACCGGGCGGACGACGGTCACCTACCACATGAACCGCCTGCAGTCGCCTGGTCGCCGATCGCGAGTTCCTCGTCACGCTCAACCGCACCGAGGCGATCGACCCCGCGAGGGTGATCCGCCGCATCTCGCTACGCCCACCCGGTCTACACGGCCGCGGCGGTGCGCGCCCAGGCACGCTGGGCGGAGATCAGCGGCGCCGCCGCACCCACTACTGCGGCGCGTACTGGGGCTGGGGCTTCCACGAGGACGGCGTGTGGAGCGCGCTCCGGGTCGGCGAGCGGATCGGGGCGCTGCGAGCGCGGGGCGGCGGATCCTGACCCGCGCCCGAGAGGGCGCTGGCGGCGTGAGCGCGCTCGGCGATCTACGACGGCCGGCTTCGCCACCGCCGCCTCGAGCCCGGTCGAGCACGCGTTCTCGCTACCGGGTGTTCATGCTGCTCGCTCGACCTCGACGAGCTGCCGGAGGTCTTCGACCGCCACCCGCTGTGGTCGGCCCGGCGGCCGGCGCCGGCGCGCTTTCGCCGCGCCGACTACCTCGGCGACCCCGCGCGTCCCGCTCGCCGACGCCGCCCGCGACCTCGTCGCCGACCGCACCGGGCGCGCGCCCGGGCGGGCCCGTGCGGCTGCTGCCGATGCCCGGCTACCTCGGGCGTCGGCTTCAACCCGGTCAGCTTCTACTACCTGCTACGCGGACGGGGGCGAGCCGTGCGACGCGATGGTCGCCGAGGTCACCAACACGCCGTGGGGCGAGCGCCACTGCTACGTGCTCGAGCGCCCGGGACCGCGGAGCGCCGCTCGGTGGGAAGATCGCCGAAGCGCATGCACGTCTCCCCGTTCATGCCGATGGAGCAGACCTACGACTGGAGCTCGGGCGAGCCAGGCGAGCGGCTGGGCGTCCGGATCGCCAACCGCGAGCGCGGGGAGCTGGTGTTCGAGGCGTCGCTGGCGCTGCGCCGCCGCGAGCTGACGCGAGCGGCGATGACCGCCGTCCCGCTCGCGCTACCCGCCGCAGGTGCTGGCGGCGGTCGCGCGGATCTACGGCAACGCGCCGCGGCTGAAGCTCAAGGGCGCGCCGTTCCACCCCCACCCGAAGGCGGCGCGGTGATCGAGCGCGCCGCCCGGGCAGCGCTCCACGCGCGTCCTGCGGCGGGTCCGGGCCGGACGGCTCGAGCTGGTCGAGGCGTGGTCGGGCGAGCGGCTCGGGTTCGGCCCGGCCGAGGCGGAGCTGCGGGCCGAGATCACGATCCACTCGCCGCGCTTCTACGCGCTCGTCGCGCGCCGCCGCAGCGTCGGGCTCGGCGAGGCCTACGCCGACGGCCTCTGGGATACCGACGACCTCGTCTCCGCTGTTCCGGATCGGCGCGCGCGAGCTGCGCCGCGCCGACGCCTGCGCGGCGCCGGCTCGCGCCGTTCGTCCGCCCCGCCCAGCGCCTCGCCAAGCTGCCGCTGCTCAACACGCGGGGCGGCGCGCGGCACAACATCGCCGCCCACTACGACCTCGGCAACGAGCTGTTCGAGCTCTTCCTCGACCGCGAGCCGATGATGTACTCGTGCGCTTGGTTCGAGCGCGAGGACGCGACGCTCGAGCAGGCGCAGGCGGCGAAGCTCGAGCGCGATCTGCCGCCGGCTCGAGCTGCGCCCCGACGACCATCTGCTCGAGATCGGCACCGGGTGGGGCGGGCTCGCCGTGCACGCGGCGTCGCACTACGGCTGCCGGGTGACGACGACGACGATCTCGCGCGAGCAGCGCGAGTACGCCGAGGCGCGGGTGCGCGCCGCCGGGCTCGAGGCCGGGTCGAGGTCCTCGGCGTCGACTACCGCGACCTCGGGGGCAGCTACGACAAGCTCGTCTCGATCGAGATGATCGAGGCGGTCGGCTGGCAGTACTTCGACGTCTTCTTCCGCCGCTGCTCGGAGCTGCTGCGCCCGCACGGTCTGTTGCTCCTCCAGGCGATCGGCGATCGACGACCGCGCCTACGAGGCCGAGAAGAGCTCGCGCACGTTCGCGACCGAGCTGATCTTTCCCGGCGGCTGCCTGCCGTCGCTGGAGGTGATCCAGCGCTGCGTCGTGCGCAACACCGACATGCGCACGGTGTGGCTCGACGACATCAGCGCCAGCTACGCGCTCACCCTGCGGCACTGGCGGGAGCGGTTCCTGGCCGCCGAGGCCGAGCTCGAGCGCATCGGCTACGACCGCCGCTTCCGCCGCACTTGGGAGATGTATCTGGCGATCTCCGAGGCCGGCTTCCACGAGGCGCGGATCGTCGACCTCCAGATCCTGTTCGCGAAGCCCGGGTGGCGCGCCGGGCTCGCGCAGTTCGCCGCCGGCGACGCCCATCGGGCTCCGGCCGCCGCAGGTCAGACCCTGTAGCGCGCCAGCGCCTCCTGCCTCGCCTTGGCGTGATCGACGATCGGGCCCAGGTAGTGCTCGCCGATCACGCATCCCACCTCGCGCTGGACCACGGGCGGCATCGTCCACGGCTCGGGCAGGTACTCGTCGGGGACCGCCGCGAGCTCCGGCACGTACCGGCGGACGTAGCGACCGTCCGACTCCACACCGGACCGATGAGTTCCGACCCTGAGACCGCTCTAAATCGATAGACGCAGTTCCTCCGAACACTGAGAGAAGGAGCCGAAGCCATGGGCAAGATCGTGATAACTGAGTTCGTGGGGCAGTCCGCTTGTGGCCGCGATTTGATGGCGAAGCCGTCTAGATGACCCTTGTCAGCTACTACTGCGCCGCCACGCTCGACGGCTACATCGCCGAGTCGGACGACACGCTCGACTGGCTGCTCAAATACGAGGGTCACTTCGAAGGGGCCGACTCGGACGCGGAGCAGGGCGGCTACGAGAGCTTCTACGAGGGGGTCGGCGCGCTGGTCTCAGGCTCGACCACCTACGAGTGGGTGCTCGAGCATGGCAGCGGCTGGCCGTATGCCGGCAAACCCTGCTGGATAGTCAGCTCGCGTGAGCTGCCGAAGCCCGATGGCGAGGGGGTCGACGTCCGCATCGTCTCGGGACAGATTCCGGATCTGATCGACGAGATGCTCGACTCGGCGGGAGATCGGGACCTCTGGATCGTCGGCGGCGGAAACGTCGCCTCCCAATTCGCCGATCACGGCCTACTCGACCGGCTCGAGGTGACGATCGTTCCCGTGGTGCTCAGCGAGGGAAAGCCGCTCTTCGATCGGCGGCTGCCGGGCGGGCCGATGCAGCTGATCGCAGCCCGGACCACCTCCAGCGGAATGGTCGGCCTGACCTACGAGATCAGGCGACCGGCAGAGAGCGAACCCGCTCAGGGCTAAGCTCCTCGAGCGAGTCGAGCACGAGCGCCGCGAGGGGGGCGAGGGTAGCGGTGGATCGCCCAGGAGTAGCTTCCGACGACCGGAATCCGGCTCTGCCAGCGGATTTCGGCCGCCTCACGGGCCGTAGGTCGAGACAACCGATGATTTTTGGTGTCGGACCGCAGTCTCAGCACCGTAACCAACCGATAGGAGTGGAGATGGCCAAGCTGCACCAGGGTGAACCGATGCTGACTCAGGTGGCCGACGACGTCTGGGTCCGGCAGAGCGCGTGGGTCTGGACCAATACCATCGCGGTGCGCGGGGAGGATGGGTTGATCCTGGTCGATCCCGGCATCGATGGTTCCGAGCTGAACCAGCTCGCCGATGACCTGGACCGGCTCGGCATCCCGGTGGTCGCCGGGTTCTCCACCCATCCCCACTGGGACCATCTGCTCTGGCATCCTCGGTTCGGCGACGTGCCGCGCTACGCCACCGCCGCCGGCGCCCAAGTTGCCGGTGAAGCCCGAGAGCGGGCGCAGGCGATGGCGGCGGAGAGCGCGTCGGGAATCCCGCTCGAGCTGATCGCGCTCGTCACCCCGCTGCCCGCGGACGGCGGACCCGTGCCGGGCGAGATCATCGAGCATCAGGGGCACGCTGTCGGCCACGCCGCGATCCTCCTCGCGGACCGTGGCGTCCTGCTTGCCGGCGACATGCTCTCCGATGTCCTGATCCCGCTCTTCGACCCTCGCCAAGACGATCAGGTGGGCGCTTACGAGAGGGCACTCGACCGGCTGGATGAGGCCGCCAGACACGTCGACGTCGTGGTCCCCGGCCACGGCGGCGTTGCCGAGGGTCCCGAGGTGGCGGCCCGCCTCGCCGCCGATCATGCCTACATCGGCGCGCTGCGGCGCGGGGAGGACCCGGTCGACGCGCGTCTGGGGCCGGATGCGGACTGGCTCTCCGGCCCCCACCAGTCGAACCTGGAGCAGGCCCGAGGGCGGTAGGGCCGTCTGATGGCTCGGGGGTCCCTGGCGGGTCTGTCGTCCGTCGTGCGCGAGGCCATTGATCCCGGTGCGGGCTGGCAGGAGGTTCCGTGGGCGCATCAGGGCATGGAACGGGAGGTCAGAGTCGGCAGGCGATTCTCACTTCGAACTGCCGACCCGTCGGATTGGGCACTCGAGACCACCAGTGCCGAATCGCCGCATATCCCCGCGTATATCCACGTACATTTGAGACCCGCAACCGATAGGAACCAGCCGATTCACCGCTCTAGAATGCGGAATGAGGTGGCCAGGAAGCCGTTCGCGAGCCTGGATCGCACCCAGGAGGTCGCCGGTTCGAGCCCGGCTAGCTCCATTCCGAAGAAAGTCCTGCTCAGGCGGAGCTCTCGTGATCAGTCGGGGACTCCGGCTCTCGACTCGCCAGCGCAGCGCGATCGGCGAGATCGGTGGGTGGCGCGGGTGCGTCCGTGGCAGACCGCTACGGACACCTGATGGCAGGTTCGGAAGCGAAGGCCACTGGTCTACTCGATACCTATCTCGCGGCCGAATAGAAACGGTCAGCCAGTCGAGTGCGCGGGCTTGTAAGTGCAGTCGATGGCCTTTAGGTTCTGGATGACGGTCCCGACTGTGAGGTAGGCGCCGCATGCAGGACATCGCGGAGTTCCTGAGAACCCACGACCCGTTCAGCGGGCTCGACGATGAGACCTTGGAGCGGCTTGCCGAGCGGGTGGAGGAGGAGGTCTGCGAGGCGGGGGCCACCATCTTCGAGCAGGGCGAGCGGTCTCAGGACAGGGTGCTGGTGGTGCGACGAGGAACGATCGAGCTGGTCGACGGCAGCCGGGTCCTCGACGTGCTCGGGGAGGGGGAGCTGATCGGACACCCCGCGATGCTGTCGGGTCTGCCGCCGGGGTTCGAGGCGCGCGCCCAGGAGGACAGCCTCTGCTATTCGATCGCGGCTTCCGATGTGAACCCGCTGCTGGCGCGGCGATCAGGCCTGTCGCATCCGACAAAGTCGTTGCTCCGGCGTCGCCAGCCGGGGGCCGCGGCCGTCAAGGCCGATGTGCCCAGCGCCGAAATGGCACAGCAGGCGGCGCGGGCCCTGATCCGTCGCGGGCCGGTGACCTGCGCGGCGGATCGCCCCCTTCGCGAGGTGGCCCGGCTGATGTCGGAGGAGAACGTCAACTCGATGGTCGTACGGGCGGAGAACGGAGAGCTGGGAATCGTCACGGACGGTGACCTGCTCGATCGGGTTGTGGCCGAGGGGGTATCGGTTGACACCCCAGTGGGAGAGGTCGTGTCGGAACGCCTGACCACGGTCGGCGCGGACGCTGCCGGCGCCGACGTGATGCTGGCGATGCTGGACAATGACGTCCGCCACGTCGGCGTCCTCTCTCCGAGGGACGAGTTGATCGGCGTGCTCGGCGGCATCGACCTGGTGGCGGCCGAGGCACGCACGCCCTTTGCGCTTCGGCGCGAGATCGCGCAGGCCCAGGACAAGGAGGAGCTGACTGAGGCGGCGCAGCGGCTGCGCTCCACGGTGGTGGCGCTGCAGGCGACCAAGCTCCCTCCCCAGCAGATCGGCCACGTGATCTCGGTCGTCGGCGACGCGCTGATCCGGCGCATGATCGAGCTGGCGATCGAGTCCGAGGGCACGGCTCCGGCGGAGTTCGCCTGGCTCGCCCTGGGCAGTCACGGCAGACGGGAGACCGTGCCTTCTTCCGACGTCGACTCGGGGATGGCCTGGGAGGACGAGTCCGAGCACGAACCCAGCCGATCAGACCCGCGACAGGGTTCAGACGGGGTTGTGGGCTACATGCGGGCGCTTGCCGCCGACGTGGAGGACTGCATCCGGGTCGTTGGCTGGCGCCTTGATCCACACGGCGTGACGGCGTCCAGTGAGTTCTCAGCCAGCTCGATGGCGGCATGGCACCGGTCGATTGGACATTGGCTGCAGAACCCTGGCGATGAGAAGGTCCTCATCGCGAGCTCGATCCTGCTCGACGGCCGCACGCTTTACGGGCCCTCGGAGATGGACCCGCGGGCGATCCTGCTGGAGCCGGAAAACCGCGCCAGGCTGCTCCCATCGATGCTCCGTCTTGCCCTGGCGCCGAGGGTTCCGACCGGATTCAGGGGCAACATCGTCGTAGAGAGCTCCGGCGAGCACAGCGGCACCTTCGACATCAAGCACGGCGGCCTGCTTCCCGTCGTCGATATCGCCCGCTTCGCAGCACTGAAGGCCGGCGCCACGGTCACGGCGACGATCGAGCGGCTCCGGGCGGCGTCCGAGCTCGGTGCGATCGAGGGGGCAGATGCGAGGACGCTCGAGGAGGCCTACGACCTCTTCAGTGCGCTCCGACTCGAGCACCAGATTCAGCAGCTCGAGCGGGGAGACGAGCCAGATGACTACGTCGACCCGCACGAGCTTTCCGAGCTCACGCGGCGGTATCTGCGCGATGCGTTCCGCGAGGTCGCCGCTGTGCAGAAGTCGCTGTCGAGCGAGCTCGTCTAGGCAGCGGCGGGATCCTTTAGGCGGTCACCGGCCCTCCCCCGCTGGCGCTCGGCCTCCTTGTCGTCGGCCTTCCCTTCAGTCCGGCCGCGATCGCTTGCCGCAGCGCCTCGCGCTGACGAGCCTCACGCCGTCGCATCGCCCGAACCGCCTTGAGCAGGGTGGCGGCCCTCCGCCTCGCGCTCGGCCTCCTCGCGCACGACGAGGTACCACGTGGGGTACCAAACTGAGCGCAGCGGAGCGCACTTTGATGAACTTAGAGCACCTCAGGGAACTCAGATCGCCTCGATTCGGCTTTCGTACGCGATATCGCACCCAGGAGGTCGCCGGTTCGAGTCCCGCTAGCTCCATCTCAAGAAAGCCGCGCTCGGGACAGGCTTTCGTCGTCGGTGGGAGACCTGGGCATCTCAGCCCGTGGTAACGCTTTCCGCTGCGCAACCTGCTTGATTGAGACAAGGGAGCCGCGATGAGCGTGACAGCCGATTGGCGGTTGAGCAGGACCTACGACTCCGTGGGCGGCACGGTCGCCTACGAGGTGCTTGGCGACGGTCCCCCGGTCGTGCTCGTGCATGGGACGCCGAGCTGGTCGTACTTGTGGCGCAACGTGGCCAACGAGCTCGCCGAACGGTTCACGATCTACGTCTGCGATCTGCTCGGCTACGGGACTTCGGAGAAGCGCGAGGGCCAAGACGTCTCGATCGGCGCGCAGACCCGGATGCTCGTCGAGCTGCTCGAGCACTGGGAGCTGGAGGAGCCGTGCATCGCTGGTCACGACTTCGGCGGGGCGATCACGCTGCGGCTGATGCTGCTCGAGGGACGGCGCTTCAGTCGGGTGGCGTTGTGCGACGCGGTCGCGATCGCGCCGTGGATCACCCCGTTCTCCCGGCATGTGCAGCGCCACCTCGAGGCGTTTCAGACCGTGCCCGAGCACATCCACCGCCAGATGATCGCCGCGCATCTGCGCACCGCGATCGCCCGCGACATGGCCGACGCCGAGCTCGAGCCCTACCTGCTGCCCTGGCTCGGGCCAATCGGCCAGGCGGCCTACTACCGCCAGGTGGCGCAGTTCGACGAGCGCTACACGCGCGAGATCGAGCCGCGCTACGGGGAGATCCGCACGCCCACGCTCGTGCTCTGGGGCGAGCAGGATGGCTGGCTTGCCCCCGAATTCGGCCGGCGGCTGGCCGACGCGATCCCAGATGCGCACCTCACGCCCATCCCCAACGGTGGTCACTTCCTTCCCGAGGATCAGCCCGGACCGGTGGTCGAAGCGCTCGCCTCCTTCTTCGCGAGTAACTGACGACCGCCCACAGATCGGCGGCGTCGCGAGCCGGTTCCCCAAATCTACTTATAGGAGTCTTCCGCCCGGCCGAGGTACCACGTCGGGTACCAAACTGAGCACAGCGGAGCGAACTGAGCTGAACTTAGAGCATCCCAGCGAACTCAGATCACCTCGATTCGGCTCGCGAACGCGATATCGCACCCAGGAGGTCGCGGGTTCAAGTCCCGCTAGCTCCACTATCTAGATTCCCATATGAGAGCGGGGATCGTGGAGTCTCAATGCAGCGCGCTCTTCCGCTCCCGCGATCACCGAGGCACCATTGAGGCATCAATTCCGCGATCTCAAGCCGTTGAATATCCGATGGGACCGGGAGTCAAGGTTCAACTGCCGGTGGGCCTGCCCCGATCCGGCGGCGCTCCCAACGTCGCTGGGCGACCTCCGAGGCGTAGCCCCGGGGGCGGGGCACCGGCAAGCTCACCAGAAGATGAATCTGAGTCTCACGGCGATAGCGACGGTATAGGGGCGGACCCAAAACTGCACTAGAAGGCCGTCTTCCGGACGGAGTAGGAGGCCGACGCCGCGCCCCGGAGATGATGACCTAGGACGCGGAGTTCGCGCTGGGTTTCTAACGGCGGTCGGCTACTTGGAGGGAGCGGCCACCCCGCCCGTCGTCGGGACCCGACCGTTGCCGCCGGTGTCGAGGGAGACAGCCACCCCGCCCGTCCCCGGGACCCGACCGTTGCCGCCGGTGTCACCTTCAGGCGCCTCCTGCTCGGGCGCCTGTTCGACGAGTTCGGTTCCGGGCAACGATGGAGGGCCAGCGGCACTTTCATCCGCAAGCGGGGCAACGCTGGCTTCGGGTACGGGCTCATCGCCGGTGGAGTCGACACCGCGCTTGCGCGCTGAAACTGCTCCAGCGCCGTCCTCACCGGCGGAGTGCTCTACCGCCGGTGCCGGGCGGGAGACCACGCCGTCGGAGAGCGGGCTGAGCCCAGCCACCCCGAATCCGAGAAGCGGGAACCACGCAGCGACGAGGACGCCGACGCCTTGCAGAAGCAATCGCCGCGGAAGCACCTTCGCCCGGACCGGAAGCGGGGGCAGGTGGGCGGAACGGGTACGCAGCGCAAGTTGCCACTTCACCGTGAGGTCCTCCCGAGCGTGGCGCCAGCCGATGAAAGCCCCGAGCGCGTAGAGGAGGAGCAAAGCATTGACGCCTGATGCCACACCCGTGAACTCGTGCCCGCTGACCACGCTGAAGGTCCCACCGAACAGCAGCATGAAAACCAGCATGTAGGGCAACACAACGTAGAGCGCGGGGGTCCTCGTGCGGTCGCGCACCTTCGGTGTGCGGAGGAACGGTGTCCCGCGGCCCGTGATCGCCTGCCAAAGCGACCTAGCCACCCCGCCCAGGTTCACCGGGACGAGGATCAGGTTCAGTGCATACACCCTCAAAACATCCCTCCCCCGGTAACCGGCGAGTCTCAGATCATGGGTGTAGAGGGCGAAGTACGGCGCCGCCGCCAACGGAAGGCACACGTTCGCGTACCAGTCCGCGAACGGAACGAGGAACAGGACGACCAGGCCGATGTTCACGGCCGCTATCGAGACGAGGTAATGGAAACGCATCAACGCGTGGATGGGGCCGGGGCGCTCGGAGCGGCGCAGGATGATGCGCAGCAGCTTGGGCAGGATCAATAGCCCGCCGTTGGCCCACCGGCGGCGCTGCACCACCAGGGATCCGAAGTCAGGCGGCGTGGCGGTGTATGAGAGGCGAGCCGGATAGTTGAAGAGACCCCAGCCTCGGTGCACCAGATCGACGCTCGACTCGGTGTCCTCGATCACGGTGCGATCCTGGATGTATCGCACGACGTCGGCGCCCGTGCGCTCGTCGCGAACGGTGGTGGCGATGTCCTCGAGGGCTCGCTTCCGAAGTAGCGCATTGGCCCCCACCCAAAATGTCGCCCCATGCACTGAGAAGCCTTGATGAATCACGTACTGGATGTCCGTGGTGGCGCCCGCAATCCGCTCGATGCTTCGTGCCGCATCTGGAATGGCGCTGTACGGTGTTTGCGCAACCGCGATGCGCGAGTTCTCCGGGCGCTCAAGGAAATGGGCGAGCCTCACCATGTAGCGGGGCTCAAGCAAGCTGTCCGCATCCAGCGTGAGCACGTACTCGGCGTCGGGAACCTCGAATCCGGCCGCATGCGGCGACACCTCGTGGATGGCCCCACCGTGCCGCGTTTGTGTCTCCGCGATCCGTTGCCCCATTAGGGCGATGTAGCTGTTGAGGTTCATCGCCTTGTTGGGCGCATGAGAGAGGTCGGCGTAGCGCTTGCGCTCGAAGCTCGTCACCTCGGCAGTGAAGAGTCCGCCCAGCTCGCGATAGCTCCGGAGGAGCTCCTCCTCGGTCGGGTAGTCACCCTCGGCTGCCAGCGTGTCGTGAAGGAACTCCGCCGTTGCCGCATGGCGCCTGGCGGGCTCGTGTAGGTTCATTTCCAGGAAGAGGGCGCCGGCGTGGTCCTCGAGACGACTCAGGGCCGCTTGGGCCCAGAACCACCCGGCGGCACGCGAATACAGATCGGCAAGCTCCGCGGTCGCCTCCCGACGGTCAAGCTGCCCCCTCAGCGCGCGCCGTTCCGCTTGGTGAGCCGCGCATGCAAACGGTGCTCGAGCCAGCGCGAGCAGCGCATTGACCTCCCCAGGCAACTCCCTCGTGGCAGCCAGTAACTGCGCGTCTTCTGCGCTTGACGGGCACGGGGGATCGTCAATCAGCAGCACCACGCGCCGATGCGGGTATTCCTGCAGCGCCGCCGAGAGAAGGGTCTGCCGCACGACTCCTGGTTCCTCCTTGTAGGAAGGCACCAGTACGGTCACCGTCGCATCGGTCTCCGCAGTAAATCTCCGCAACTCCTCGGCACCGGCATGTCGAAACTGAACCCGGTGGCGCATGTAGCCAAGCCGGGACAGGAGGTAGACGAGTCCGCCGTAGATGAGGAAGCCGACGATCAGGAGATAGACGGCGGCGGAGACCATCCCGAGCGCGCTTCTCACGTGCTCCTCCAGCGTCATTCCGAAGGTGACGAGGAAGCCGGCGAACGCGAGCACGGTGAGAATCAGAGCGGCGCCTGAAACCCACGCCTCGACGACAAGGCGGCGGTGGCTCAGTTCGTCGTCTGGACGGCGGCCCGCCGTAGGCGGTGCGCCTATCTCTGTTCCGCGCACGCGCATGTGGGTAGTACTTCGACTCGGCTGGACCCCAGCGATCGACCGGGCTTCGGGGACCTTCTCGGCCGCGCTACGGCGCAGCTCTTGGACCGTCCGCTCGGCTTCGGCTCGAAGCTTCTGCTGAGCCTGTGAAAGCAGGTCGCCCGCCTCGCGGAGTTGAGCGCGGAGCGGCTTCTGCGGCGCGACCGGGGCGTCGTGCCCGCGCACGGCACTTGCGATGGCCTCTTCGCACCGCCGCTCGCCCCGGTCCAGGGTCTCGTCGCGCTCGCGGGTGACCCAGGGAACGACCCCGTTGCGCTCGCGGTCGGCGTCGCTGGCGCGCTCTGCGGTCTCAGCGATGATCCGCTCGGTGCCTGGCCCTCGGGCAGCGGCCTGAGCACGAGCCAGCTGGGAGTCGGCAAGCTCCGCCTCGGCCTGCTCCAGCCTGCACCATGTCTCGCTCAGCTCCCCGCTGAGACGCCTGAGGTGGGCGGCGAGTTTGCCAATGCTGTCCTGGCGACGCTGCTGCACCGCGCCAATATCACCGGGCGCCTGTCGCGCCTCGTCGACGGCGATCGCACTGGCCGGCGGCTTACCGCCGAGCGCAGGACGCTCGCCCGCGTCGCTTTCTCCGAAGTACCTATCTCGCTCAGATACCCCGGGCCATGAAGTCGTCGCCGACAGTTTCACTCCGCGCCCCCGGTCTCTGACGAGTCTGCCGAGATCAACAGTCGCCTGACCTCAGATTACTTACCCAATTCGGGGGAGATCAAATGCTCGCGTCATCTGCAATCACGCGTTCACCGATTCGATCGCGGCTGCCGCGGCTTGACGGCGAACTTCCCCGGTGCGCCTCGGACCGCGCAGGACTACGTGCGGCGCGCCGCCAACGCCGAAAGATGCGGGAATTCTCCCACCGCCCGGGGCGCACTCGCTTCCTCGACGCGAGAGGATGTGCGGGGTCACGGGCAGAAACCGGCGCGAAGGCATACACAAAGCCTCAAGGCACTGGCAGGACGCGGACCCTCGACTCCCATGCAAGCCGGCTGCGGCGCAAGCTCGACAGGAGGCGGGCCGATTCATTCACAACGTGGCGCGTGGCCTGGCGTCCCTCGGCAGATAGAGGACCGCGAGTTCCAGCGTGAGCGCCGCGCGGATCTCGGCAAGCGCCCGCTCGGCGAGCTCGGTGAGGTTGCCGGACCCGACCAGCGCAACGAGGCCGAGTTCGCTCCGGTGGTCGCGTCGTTCTATGCACTGGGAGCGAAGCGCGGGGCATGGCTGGCCCACCGCGCGGTGGAGGTGGAGGACGACCGTAGGGCGCTCAATGACGCCGGCCTCGATGTGGCCTTGTTGGAGTCGGACGACCGGCTCGTGATCGAGGCGCTCAACCTCGACGAACCTCCCGACACCTTGCCGCGGCGGCTCGAAGCGGGCTTCGACGCGGCCCTCGACCGGGGCCTGACCGGCCTCTGGTCCTCTCACTCGCCGGTCGGTCCCGGGCCGGATTCGTTCCAGCTCGCGATCGCGATAGAGCGCGCATGGGAGGAGCGGTTCAAGGGTCGGCCCGTGGTCACTCTCTGCCCGTACGTCGTCGAGGGCCTCGACGCGGCGGACGCGGTCGACCGCTTCGCGGAGGTCAGCGAGCTGCACGAGGAGGGTGTGCTCGTGCCCTCGCACCAGGGGCTGCAGACCTTCAAGCGAGCCTAGGTTTGGTTCAGCTCTGAGTCAGCGCAGCGTCGCTGCCCTGCGAGGAAGCCGCGGGTCCGGCCGATCGAGGCGATGCGCTCGCGGCCTCGGGCGGTTCGGCGAACGCGACGCGCATGTCCGGGAGCTTCTCGTGCACCTGCGCAGACGCCCGCCAAGGACGAGCACCAGAACTGCGACCCCACGCGTCGGCGGCACCTTCTTGCTGCCCACGAGCTGGCGACCACGAGATCCCGGTGGCCGGATCTCGGTGCGAAAAAAGACCAAACTTAATCGCCTTTACGATGTTCGTTGGAACCAAGTCCGAAGGGGGCCGAATGAGCGCCATCGACCAGTTTCTGAAGAACAACGAGGAATTTGCCGAGGGATTCGACAAGGGCGACCTGCCGCTGCCGCCCGCCAGGAAGGTCGCGATCGTCGCATGTATGGACGCACGGCTGAATCCGTATCCGATCCTCGGGCTCTCGATCGGGGACGCGCACGTAATCCGCAACGCGGGCGGCGTGATCACCGATGACGAGATCCGTTCCCTGGCGATCTCCCAGCACCTGCTAGGGACGGAGGAGATCATGCTGATCCATCACACCGACTGTGGGATGCTCACCTTCAGCGACTCGGAGTTCGAGCAGTTGCTCGCGAAGGAGGCCGGCCGGCGGCCGGAGTGGCGCCCGCGATCATTTCCCGACCTGGAAGGTAGTGTCCGCGAGTCGATCCAGCGCATCAGGGAAAGCCCCTTCATCCCCAGGAAGGATGAGGTGCGGGGCTTCATCTACGACGTGAAGACCGGCCGGCTCAACGAGGTCACCTGAACACCAACGACCGTGCGTCCGTTCGCGGCGCGAGGATCGTCGTCGCCGATCGTGCCGCCACGATCATCGGCCACGCGATCATCAGACACGTCGTCCACGCGGAACCCGGAGGTACCACGTGGGTACCAAAGTGAGCGCACCGGAGCGAACTGAGCTGAACTCAGAGCGCCCCAGCGAACTCAGATCGCCTCGATTCGGCTCGCGAACGCGATATCGCACCCAGGAGGTCGCACGACGACCCACATAGGCACCGCCGTCGATTCGGTGTCGTTCGCGGCCTTCATCGACGCAATCGAGCGCAACCGGAAGGGCAGACAGGGGGCTGCGAAGGTCTCGCGCCTTCCCAGCGATGTGTGCGACCACCCGTACGCCACGGGTCTGGACGAAGCGCAGACGAGCGCGTTCCTAAGCGCGTCAGGTGGTCTGGTCGAAACGCAGCAGGCTCAAGTCCCGAAGGTCGCCGCCGAACCGAAGGTGCGCAAGGTCTTCAGACGACCCGCACCCTAGTTCGGGCTCGGTCTCACAGTTGGCCGCGCCTCATAGTGCCCGAACGAACCCACCTGAGGGCGAGCTCTTCGTATCGCACCGCGTCAGCCGGCGATCTGCGTATACGCGTTGAACGCCGGCTTCGGCTGCAGATTGCCCGTCACGAGGCCGGCATCTGGGCACCAGTCACAGACGCCGCCACCGAAGTCGCGCCACGTGTACCAGTACACGCCGCCGATCTTCCACGGCCCACGCTTCTTCAGCAGACGCGTGTAGGTCTTCGTGAGCCGCTCCGCTTGCCCCTCGGGGGTGGTCGACAGCTTCGGGCTCGCACCGTTGGGGACAGAGCTCCAGCCGACCTCGGTGACCCACAGCTGCGCCTTCTTCTTGTGCCTCTTCTTGAGCGCCCGGCGCATCTTCTTGACGTGCGAGACGATCTCGCGGGTGTCGCGAGCATAGGGGTGAAGCGCCACGTGATCGAAGCTATTGCGGGCCGACTTCTTCTTCGTCAGCTTCTTCACGTACTTCCAAGCGGTGATCCCGCCGCTCCCGGTGGGCTTGCTCGCCAGGCCGCCCGTGAGGATCCGTCCGCCAGGGTTCTCGGCCTCGACCGCCCGGCTCGCAATCCCAAGCAGCGTCGCGTACTTCTTCACGTTGGGCCTTGGCAGGAAGTGCTTCGGGCCGTTCTGCTCGTTCCAGACCTGCCAGGTCGTGATCGGATTCGGCTGCGCACCGGGGAACTGGAGCGGGTAGGCGGTGCTCCAGTAGGTGCCGCCGTCCCCGTAGCGCCTTACCGCTTGGCGTACGAACCGCTCCCATGCGCCCTCCTGCATGTCCGAGCCGACCGGCGGGGTCGCGGGATCGTTGGCGAGCCACGAGGGAGTGCCGAAGAGGACCGGCAGCACGTCGATACCCCGTGAGGCGAACCCGCCGATCAGCCGGTCCGTGTACCACTCAAACTGACCCTTCTTGCTCTCGATCGTTTCCCAGACGATCGGCAGCCGGACGGTCCCGACATTCGCCTCCTGGATCGGTTGGTAGTCGTCGGCCTGCAGATCGGAGGGGACGAGGCCGAAGAAGCCGCGCGGCGCAGACTGCGCCAAGCTCGGAACCGCCGAGCGCGGCGCAGACTGCGACGAGCTCGGAACCGCCGTTGCCGCCGCGGCGACCAGGGCGACGACGGCCATCGGGAACCACCTCGCTCGTGCTCCGATCAGCTCTGCCATTTGTCCTCCTCGGGGTGTGGTTGCAGTTGCACCGTGGCGGTTCGGGGAGCCGGCGCATTGGCCTTCACCCCGCACCCACGCTACCGCCGCGGTCGGTCCAAACAAGCGCCCGAGCCCCCGGTGTTGCACTCCCGGCCCCGGCGTCGTCCACCTGCGCGCCGCACGGCGGCGGGTGAGGCTACCTCATTTCGCGTCCTGGCGGGCACGCCCGAGTTTCCCCAGCCTACGTGCCCCGTCGAGGGACACGATCTCCGCACCTTTCAGTGCGAAGTCAAGCTAGCCATGGCCGCTACTCGGGGGCCGCGGTCGTGTTCTTGGGTTACGTGCGTTTCGCCACGTTTTCGGTAGCGTGGTGTGCGCCAAAGCAAAGGAGTGAGGTATCGATGCGGAAGCGAGTTCTCTTCGCCGCTCTTGCCGTTGCGGCACTGCTCGTCGCCCCCGTTGCGGGCACCGATGCAAAGCCGAACGGAGACGGCGGCCCCACGAAGTCGAAGAAGTGCGAGAAGCCGAAGCGGGTCGGCTTTAAGGTCAACGGCACCCTCCCTCGTTGATGCCTATGCGGCACCGCTCCTGACGGTCGATGTCACGCGGGCCAACCGGCACGCTCGGGACTGGCTGGTGGCCGGCAACGACCCGACCTTCGACACCACCGGTGCCGAGAAGGTCAAGTTCATCGGCGTCACCGACGACCGTGGATCGACGGCGTCGGTTTCGAGGACACGGCGTTAGGCGACCGGGTCAAGCTCAAGGCCAAGCTGGTGCTTCCCAAGCACGGCTGCGAGGGCGAGGTCCTGGTCGAGGTGAAGAAGATCAAGGTCAAGCGGCCCGCCGCCACCGAGTCGGACTAGCGCCCCTAGCGAGGCTGCGCGGTAACAAAGCGGTTGAGGGCAAGGTCTATCCCCTTGCCCTCACTTTCGAGCGCTCCTGAATGGCACCGCGCCTTCACGTCGAAGAGCGGCGGCGGTCGCCTGTCGCCCGAACTCCGCCGCGCGGTCGAATGACCGGAACGGATAATGAAGGGGTGCGAGACCCGCTTTGCGGTCGCGGTCCGGAGAGCGGCGAGAAGCTGCGGATGACGTTCCTGCGCGAGCAAGCGGGGCGACCCGGCCGCGACACCCGCGGCCGGGTCGCGCACCGCGTCAGCGGGCGATCTTCTTGTATGCGTTAAAGGCCGGCTTCGGATCCAGGTTGCTCTTCACGAGGCCGGCGTCCGGGCACCAGTCGCAGATGCCGCCACTGGAGTCGCGCCACGTGTACCAGTACACGCCTCCGATCTTCCACTTCTTGCGGCCCTTCTTCAGGGCCTTGTAGGTCTTCTTCAACCGCTTCGCTTGCTCATTGAGGGTGGTCGACAGCTTCGGGCTCTCGCCGGGGACAGAGCTCCATCCAACCTCGGTGATCCACACCTGCGCCTGCTTCTTGTGCCCCTTCTTTAGCGCCCGGCGGATCTTCTTCACGTGCGAGACGATCTCCCGATGGGTGCGGGCGTAGGGGTGGAGCGCGACGTAATCGAAGCTATTGCGGGCCGACTTCTTCTTCGTCAGCTTCTTCACGTACTTCCAGGCGTCGATCCCGCCGCTCCCCGTGGGCATGCTCGCCATCCCGCCCGTGAGGATCTTGCCGTTGGGGTCCTCTGCCTTGACTGCCCGGCTTGCGATCCCAAGCAGCGTCGCGTACTTCTTCACGTTGGGCCTTGGCAGGAAGTGCTTCGGACCGTTCTGCTCGTTCCAGACCTGCCAGGTTGTGATCGGCTGAGGGCTGGGATCGCCGCTAGGGAACTGGACGGGGTATTCGTCGGTCCAATAGGTGCCGCCCTCCCCATAGCGCTCCACCGCCTTGCGGACGAATTGCTCCCATGCGCGCTTCTGCCGATCGGAGCCCACCGGCGGGATCGCGACATCGTTGGCGAGCCACGCGGGGGTGGCAAAGAGCGTCGGCAGCACGGCGATGCCCTGGGATGCGAAGCCCGCCGACCCGCTGATCCGTAAGGCCCCAGTCGGGAGGCTGATTCTCGGAGAGCTCAATCGCATTCCAGAAGATCCCCACCCGGGCAGTCCCGACGTTCGCCTCCCGCATCAGCTGGTAATCCGCGTCTCGCAGATCGTCGTTGGGAACGAGCCCGAAGAAGCTGCGCGGCGCAGACTGCGCCTGAGCCTGACTCGGAACCGCCGCCACCGTCACGACGAAGGCAACGACGGCGATCCAGAACCACCGCGGTCGCACTCTGATCAGCTCTGCCATTTTTCCTCCTCGTGGTGTGGTTGCGTTGCGCGTGGCGGTTCGGGAGCCGGCGCATCCGTGGTCGCCGCGGACCCCCGCGACCGCCGCGGTCGGTCCAAACAAGCCCTGAGCTCCGGCTCTTGCGTCCCCGGCCCCGCGGACGTCCACGTGCGGGCCGCTCGTCGGCGGCGCAGGTTAGCTGATTAGCCTGACGAGCACGGCCCGCGTCCCCTCAGCCTCGGGCGGCTCACTCGCCGGCGCCGAGCAGCTCCTCGGTCGCCGCTGTGCGCGCCCGCGGCCTGTGGATGTGAACCTCGCCGCCGGCGAGCCCGTCGAGGCGGGCGAGGCGCTCGGAGACCGGCGGGTGGGTGGAGAACAGGCCCGCCGACTTCTCCTTGAACAGGCGCGGCGGGACGATGTAGAGGTGAGCGATCGCGTTCCGATCGTGCGTCGGGCGCTCCTGCGACGACGAGATCTGACGCAGCGCCGACGCGAGTCCCTGCGGATAGCGCGTCAGGTCGGCGGCGCTCGCGTCGGCGAGAAACTCGCGCCGACGGGAGATCGCCAACTGGATCAGCAGCGCGGCGATCGGCGCCAGCACCGCGGCGAGCACGACCACGATCAGCCCGACTATCCCACCGCCGGAATCGTCGTCGCTGAAGATCGCCCCGCGCAGGACGAACTCGGACAGCAGCGCGATCGAGCCCGCGAGCACCGCCGCATACGTCATCAGCCGCACGTCGAGGTTCCGGATGTGGCTGATCTCGTGCCCGATCACGCCCTCGAGCTCCTCCTTGTCGAGGCGCTCGAGCAAGCCGCGATTGGCGCACACCAGGGCCTGCCCCTGGCTGCGCCCGGCGGCGAACGCGTTTGGGGACGGATCCTCCGACACGAAGATGCGCGGCGTCTGTATCCCTGCCGCCAGGGACATCGTCTCGACCGCGTCCCACAGCTCCGGCGCGTGCTTTCGATCGTGGATCTGGCGCCCGCCGGCGACCGCCACCGCCATGTCGTCGCCCATGAACAGGGTGAACGTGACGACGACGATCGCGACGACGGCGAAGATCGCGAACGCGATCAGGTTGCCCTGCGGCTCGAAACCGGCGATCGCGAAGCTGATCGCCGCCCCGATCGCGGCGTAGATGACGAAGAACCCCGCGAACAGCGTCCAGCTCTTCCATCGGTTTCGCCTGATCTGGTCGTCGAGTAGCACCGCGATCCGCCCCCGGGACCAGGGTCAGAAGGTGACGCTCGGAACCTCGGCATCGGCGCGGTCCTCGAGCTCGAAGAACTCGCGCTCTCTGAAGTTGCCCATCCGGGCGACGATCTTCGACGGCAGGCTCTGGATCTTCGTGTTCAGGGCCTCCACCTGGGTGTTGTAGAAACGGCGCGCCGCCTGGATGCGGTCCTCGGTCGCGGTCAGCTCGCGCTGGAGCTCGAGGAAGTTCTGGTTCGCCTTCAGGTCCGGATACGCCTCGGCGACGGCGAGCAGGCGCCCGAGCGCCTGGCTCAGCTCGCCCTCCGCAGCCGCCCGGTCGCGCGCGCCCTGCGCGGAGATCGCGGCGCCGCGGGCCTCGGTCACCTGCTCGAAGGTCCCTCGCTCATGCGACGCGTACCCCTTCACGGTCTCGACCAGGTTCGGGATCAGGTCGTGGCGCCGTTTGAGCTGCACGTCGATCTCCGACTCTCCCTCGTCGGCCGAGACCGAGAGCCGGACGAGGCGGTTGTACGTGACGACCGCCCACACGACTGCGATCACGACCACCGCCGCGACGATGATGAGGACCACGGTCACCTGCGACAGCCTATCCGAGCGTGGAGATCAGCTTCGACAATCCAGCCTCCGTTCCGGACCCTCCGGGCCGGTTCTCGCACGTCGCGCGACTCGAGATCGGCGGCGGAACCCTGCTCGTCTGCGGCTGAACGGGAGCGGGCGGGCTAGCCGTTGGGCCCGTCCGGGGTAGACCCTCGGCGCCCGGCTCCCACGTGCGCGCCCCGGTCGCACGGCCGGGAATGGCAGGCGTTCCATCGGCCGGCGGCGTACGCCGCATCGGAACCGTAGGTCGCCGACCGGACGCCCCCTGCGCCTCACTTGGGCAATAAAAAGCAACCGGTGGCAACGGGTTGGCCTGCCCCGTGCGTAGCCTGCGCACGAAAGAAGCTTTCTCGTCGCCTTCGAAAGTGGTCACTCGCTTGGCTGTCGCGAGTTCCGCTCTCTCCCGGCTGCGGGGCAGCACGCTAGCGGAATCTTCGGCCTACGGCTAGGGGTCGTCGCAGCTCGTTTCCGCATTCTGCGGGGAAAAGTCGCTGTTCAGCCTGGATAATTCGACGATGACCCGGCGCAGCCGCATCCATCCGTGACGGAGCGCGGTAGGGCCGTCGTCACGGGGGCGAACCGCGGGATCGGCCTCGAGGTCGCCCGACAACTCGCCGCGCGCGATTACGACGTCGTGCTCGGCTCACGCGATGAAGCAAACGGCGAGCGCGCCGCCGAGCGCCTCGCGAGCGACGGACATCCGGTCACGCCGCGGGGCCTCGACGTCGCCGATCCCGGCAGCGTCGAGCAGTTCGCGGAGTGGCTTACCAGCGAGGCGACAGAGCTGGACGTCCTCGTGAACAACGCGGCGATCCACTACGACACCTGGCAGCAGGCGGCGGGCGCCGACCTCGATGTCGTGCGCGAGGCGCTCGAGACGAACCTGCTCGGCGCGTGGCGAATGGCCGAGGCGTGCCTCCCGCTGCTGCGCGAGAGCAAGCACGCCCGGATCGTCAACGTGTCCAGCGGGGCGGGGTCGCTCGGGAGCATGTCCAGCGGCGGGGCGCCCGCGTACAGCGCCTCGAAGGCGGCGCTCAACGCGCTCACCCGCATGCTCGCTGCCGACCTCCGCGCGGACGGCATCCTCGTCAACTCCGTTTGCCCGGGGTGGGTCGCGACCGACATGGGCGGGCCTGGCGGCCGACCGGTCTCGGAGGGCGCCGCGGGCATCGTCTGGGCGGCGGTGCTCCCAGACGACGGGCCGACGGGCGGGTTCTTCCGCGACGGCAAGCCCATCCGGTGGTGAGCGGCCCGCCACCGATTTCCACGGACGGATAGAAACGGGCCATGGAGCACCTCGAGATCTTCCTGATCTTCCTGTTCGTCGCCGTTGCGGGACTCAGCACGGTGGCGCGAATGCTGTCGATCCCGTACCCGATCCTGCTCGTGCTCGGGGGGTTGGTTCTTGGACTCCTGCCGGGCCTTCCGGAGGTACAGCTCGAGCCGGACCTAGTGCTGGTGATCTTCCTCCCCCCGCTGCTCTTCTTCGCCGCCTTCCAGTCCTCGTGGCGCGATCTGCGCGCCGACGCGCGCGCGATCACGCTCACCTCGATCGGGCTCGTGCTCGTGACGACGTGCGTGGTGGCGGTGATCGCGCACGAGATGATCGACGGGATGCCGTGGGCGATGGCGTTCGCGCTCGGGGCGATCGTCTCGCCGACCGACCCGGTTGCGGCGACCGCGATCATGCGGCGGATCGGCGTGCCGCGCCGGATCGTCACGGTCGTCGAGGGCGAGAGCCTCGTGAACGACGCCTCCGCGCTGATCGCGTATCGCGTAGCGGTCGCGGCAGCGGTCGGCGGCACGTTCTCGCTCGGCGAGGCGGCGCTCGACTTCGTCGTCGCGGTGGCGGGCGGGGTGGCGGTCGGGTTGGCGGCGGGCTGGGTGATCGGGGAGGTGCGGAGGCGGATCGAGGACCCGCCGGTGGAGATCACCATCTCGCTGTTGACCGGGTACGCGGCCTACGTACCGGCCGAGGAACTCGGAATGTCGGGCGTGCTTGCCGCGGTCACGGCGGGCCTGTACATCGGCAGGGTGTCGCCCGAGATCAGCTCGGCGTCGATGCGAATCCGGGGATTCTCGGCGTGGGAAGTGCTCGTGTTTCTGCTCAACGCGACGCTCTTCCTGCTGATCGGCCTCCAGCTCAACACGATCCTCGACGGGCTCGAGGGATACTCGACCGGTGAGCTGCTCGGCTACGCGGCGCTGATCGCGGGCACCGTGATCGCGATGCGATTCGCGTGGACGTTCACCGTCCCGTACGTGATCCGTGCACTCGACCGTCGCCCGAGCCAGCGCGCGCGGCGGGTCGGCGCGCAGCAGCGGATAATCGTGGCCTGGAGCGGGATGCGGGGTGCGGTTTCCCTCGCCGCGGCGCTCGCGCTTCCCTTCGAGACCGATGCCGGAGCGCCGCTGCCGCAGCGCGAGCTGATCCTGTTCCTCACCTTCACGGTGATCCTCGCCACGCTCGTGCTCCAGGGGCTCACCTTGCCGGCACTGATTCGCGCGCTTCGGGTTCGCGACGACGGCGCCGATCGGGAGCAGGAAGAGCTCCACGCGCGCCTCGTGGCGGCCACGGCGGCGCTCGCCGCGCTCGACAACCTGGCCGAGCAGGATTGGACGCGCGACGACACCATCGAACGCATGCGCGGGCTGTACAACTACCGCCGTCGCCGCTTCGGCGCGCGCGCGGGCTTCGCCCCCGACGACGGGTTAGAGGATCGCTCGCTCGCATACCAGCGCGCGGTCCGCGACGTGATCGAGGCCCAGCACCGCGCCGTGGTCGACCTTCGCAACCAGGGCGAGATCGCGGACGACGTGATGCGGCAGATCGAACGCGAGCTCGATCTGGAGGAGGAGCGGCTCGAGATCTGAGAGGTGGTCCGCGGCGCCGGTCGCGTCAGGCCAGCGCCGCGTCGAGAGCGGCGAACAGACGGTCGACGTCCGCTTCGGTCGTATGGAGATGGGGCGCGACCCGCAGCCACGAAGAGCGAACGCCCGCGTACACGTCGCGTTCCGCCAGTCTGCCGACGAGGTCGCCCGGCCGCGGGTCGGGCAGTCGGATTCCGACAATGTGCGGGCCGCGCTCGCTCGCGGGAATCGCGTCGAGGCTCCGCGCGCGCGCCCCGCGCTCTATCGCCGCGGTCGTCGCGGCGAGCGCCCCCGCGATTCCCGCGACGGTCCAATCGAGCACCTGCTCGAGCGCCGCGATCGCCATCGGGGCGAGCGTGAAGTTGGTCCGCGCTCCGACATCGAACCTCCGTGCTCCCGGCTGCAGCTCGTCGGTGTAGTCGACCAGCCGGGCGAAATCCTCGGCGCCCGCCCTGACGATCCAGTTGTGCTCGATCGGCTCGCCCTCGCGATGGCGCTCGTCCACGTACAGGTAGGCGAGGCTGAACGGCCCGAGCAACCACTTGTAGCCGACCGAGACGAGGAAGTCCGGCCGAAGCCTCCCGACATCGAGCGGCATCGCGCCGGCGGACTGCGAGACGTCGAGCACCAGCGACGCTCCGAGCTCGTGAGCTCGCTCGCACACCGCTTCGAGATCGACGAGCGCGCCGTTCGTCCAGTGGAGGTTCGGCACCGAGACGATTCGCGTGCGCGCGTCGAGCGCGCCGAGGATCGCCTCGGTCCACGGCTGGCCATCCTCTGGGCGCACCGTGTGGATCTCCGCGCCCGTGCGCCTCGCGAACGCCCTCCACGTGTAGATCCCCGACGGATACTCCTCGGCGAGCACGAGTACCCGCTCGCCCGGACCGGCGTCGAGGTTCGCCGCGGCGACCGCCATCCCATAACTCGTCGCCGGGACCAGCGCCACTCCCTCGGCGTCGGAGCCGATCAAGCGTGCGAACAGTTCGCGGATCCTCTCCACCTCGGTGAACCAGTCCGCGGAGTCGATCGTCCACGGAGCGGCCCGGCGGTCGAGTGCCGCCTCACCCGCGGCTCGGACCGAGCGCAGCTGCGGTGCGAGGTTGGCGACGTTGAAGTACGCGATCCCGTCCGGGACCTCGAACTTCGCGCGCTCCTCGGTGGGGTCGAGCTCGGCGGCTACGGGCCGAGAAGGTAGTCCATGCTGCGGCCCATCTCCACCCGGGATGCCCGGGAGCGGGCTATAGCCTGCGTGACCGGATATGAGCACAATCGTCTTCTTCCCCGAGGGCGCGTTCGGGCCGACGAACAATTGCGTCGGGATCGGCGACGTGCTGCGCCGCGAGGGGCACCGGGTCGTGTTCATCGTGGAGGAGTCGTTCGCGGGCACGCTCGAGGAGAAGGGCTTCGAGGAGCGCCTGATGAGGCTCGCCCCGGCGCCGGAGCAGCCCGAGGAGCCGGGCCAGTTCTGGAAGGACTTCATCCGCGAGACCGCGCCTGTGTTCCGCCGCAGCACCTTCGAGCAGCTTTCCGAGTTCATCGTTCCGACCTGGGAGGCCCTGCTCGACGGGGCGCGGTACGTCGACGACCGCCTGCGCGAGATCTTCGACGAGCTGCGCCCCGACGCGATCGTCGAGGACAACGTGTGCGCGTTCCCGGCGATTCCCGCCTCGGGCATCCCCTGGGTGCGCATCGTGTCGTGCAACCCGCTCGAGCTCAAGGATCCCGACCTGCCGCCGACATTCTGCGGGCTCCCAGTGGACGACCGCTCCGAGTGGGACGCCTACCGAACCGAGTATCGGCGCGCGAGCGGCGACCTGTGGGCGGGGTTCGACGAGTACTGCCGCGAGCGCGGCGCTCCGGGGCTGCCCGAGGCCGAGTTCATCCACTCCTCGCCGCTGCTCAACCTGTACATCTACCCGCCCGAGGTCGACTACCCCCGCTCGAATCCTCTCGGCCCGACGTGGCACAACCTGGGCTCGAGCGTGCGCACGACGGATCCGGAGTGGTCGGTCCCATCGGAGCTCGCGGAAGGCGACGGCGGGCTCGTCTACCTGAGCCTCGGCTCGCTCGGATCCGGCGACGTCCCGCTGATGCAGCGCCTGGTCGAGGGCCTGGGCTCCACGCGGCATCGATTCGTCGTCTCCAAGGGCCCCCAACACGACGAGTACGAGCTCGCCGACAACATGGCCGGCGCCGAGTTCCTGCCCCAGACGTCGCTGCTCGCCGACGTGGACCTCGTGATCACGCACGGCGGGAACAACACGATCACCGAAGCGCTCCACTTCGGCGTCCCGACGATCGTCCTCCCCCTGTTCTGGGACCAGCACGACAACGCCCAGCGAATGGACGAGACCGGCTGCGGAATCAGGCTTCCGACGTACACGTTCTCCGAAGATGCGATGAGCGACGCGATCGATCGGCTGATCGCCGACCGGCCGCTGGCCGAGCGCCTCGAGGCCATGTCCCGGCGGCTGCGCGCGTCGCCCGGCAACGAGCGGGCGGCCGAGCTGATCGCGCGGGTCGCCGAGACCGGCGAGCCCGTGACGGGCTAGTCCGCATACTCCTCCGCACCGAGGAAGTGCAGCGAGACGTACGGCTCATCTCCGACCACCCAGCTGTCGTGGCCGGGCGGGACGTGGAACAGGTCGCCGGGCTCCATCACGACCTCGGTGCCGTCGTTCATCAGCACCGCCGCGCGACCCGACACGACCATCCCGACGTGCTCGACCTCGCAGCGAGCATCCGGCGAGCCCCCGACGTGCGTTGACCACTTCCACCCAGGCTGGTACGCGGCGCGGCCGATCGTCATGCCCCCGACGCTCACAACCTCGAACCGGCCGAGCTCGAACTCGCGCGTCTCGTCGGGTTGCTCCAGGCGCCGGATGTCCACCGTGCTCATAAGCGTGCCTCCGCGGTGTCGGGATCGGTGCCCGCCCGACGCTACCTTGATCTGCGAGCGTGAGACCGCTGAATGAGCAGACGATCCTGGTCACCGGGGCCACCGACGGCCTCGGCAAGGCGCTCGCGACGCGGCTCGCCTCCGGCGACGCCACGGTCCTGCTCCACGGGCGCGACGACGCGCGCGGACAGCGGACGGTCGACGAGATCCGGGACGCGACCGGAAACGATCGCCTGCGCTGGTACCGCGCCGACTTTGCGGCGCTCGACGAGGTGCGCGAGATGGCCGACCGCGTGGCGCGAGACGAACCGCGCCTGGACGCCCTCGTCAACAACGCAGGAATCGGGGTGACACTGCCCGGCGACGGCGTACGGATGGAGAGCCGCGACGGCTACGAGCTGCGCTTCGCCGTGAACTACCTCGCGAGCTTCCTGCTCACCCGCCGCCTCGACCCGCTGCTCGTCGACTCGGCGCCGGCTCGGATCGTCAACGTCAGCTCGGCGGGCCAGGCCCCGATCGACTTCGACGACGTCATGCTCGAGCGCGGCTACAACGGCGTCCAGGCGTACTGCCAGAGCAAGCTCGCGCAGGTGATGTTCACGTTCGACCTCGCCGAGGAGCTCGCTGATGCGCGCGTGACCGCCAACTGCCTCCACCCCGCGACGTACATGCCGACGAAGATGGTCACGCACTCGGGAACGAGGCCGGTGAGCACGCTAGAGGAGGGAACCCGGGCGACGCTCCGCCTCGTCGTGGCCCCGGAGCTCGCCGGGGTGACTGGGCGCTACTTCGACGGCGAGGCCGAGTCCCGCGCCTACCCACAGGCGTACGACATCGACGCGCGGCGGCGACTACACGAGCTCAGTGAACGGCTGGTCGCGCGCTGACCACAGCCGTGCCGGTCGTCCAGGGTCGGGCCTCTACCATCCTGCGTCCGTGCGCATCGACGAGATCATCGCCGCGACGAAGCCCTGTTTCTCGTTCGAGTTCTTCCCGCCGTCGACTGCAGAGGGAAAGGAGGCCCTGTACGAGACGATCCGCGTCCTGCGACCGCTGGACCCGGGCTTCGTCTCGGTCACCTATGGGGCGGGCGGCGCCACGCGCGAGGGAACGGTGGAGATCTCGGGCACGATCAAGCGCGAGTTCGGGATCGAGACGATGGCCCACCTGAGCTGCGTCGGCGAGACGACGGAGCGCCTGGAGGAGATCCTGGGCAACATCGACGGCGCGGGGCTGGAGAACGTGCTCGCGCTGCGCGGCGACCCACCCCGCGGCGAGCCCGAGTTTCGACGCCCCGAGGGGGGCCTGCCGTCCTCGGTCGCGCTCTCGGCGTTCATCTCCGAGCGCTTCGAGTTCGGGATCGGCGGCGCGTGCTTCCCCGAGGTCCATCCCGAGGCGCCCGACCTCGCCGCCGACCTCGCGTTCCTGAAGACCAAGGTCGACGCCGGAGACACATTCCTGATCACGCAGCTGTTCTTCGACAACCACGTGTTCTTCGATTGGCTCTCCGCCGCGCGGCGCGTCGGGATCGACGTCCCGATCATCCCAGGCGTGATGCCGATCACGAGCTACGCGCAGATCAAGCGCTTCTGCGAGATCTGCCAGGCGACGATCCCGGGGCCGCTCGCGGACGCGATGGAGGCGCTCGGCGGAGACGAGCACGCCGAGCTCGAGCTGGGCATCGCCTACGCGGCGCGGCAGTGCGACGAGCTGCTCGCGGCGGGAGTGCCGGGGATCCACTTCTACACGCTCAACAGGGCGCCGGCGACCCGCGCGATCCTGGGAGCGCTTCGCGCCTCGCGCCCGTGGGAGCGGGCGCCCTCCGAGCCCGCCGCCGTGGCTCCCTCCTGATCGCCGAATAACCTCTCGAGGTCGTGGCCTCGTTTCGCTACAACGACAGGCACGACCTCACCTACGAGGTGTACGGGGAGGGCGACCGCGTGCTGGTGCTGGTCCACGGCCTGCTGATGAACCGGCGCATGTACGAGCGCCTCGGCCCCGAGATGGCCGCGCGCGGCAACCGCGTCATCTGCCTCGATCTGCTCGGGCATGGCCGTTCCGATCGCCCTGACGACCCCCGGCTGTACTCGATGACCTCGTTCGCCGATCAGGTCAGGGCGCTGCTCGACCACATGGAGCTCGACGAGGCCGTGGTCGGAGGGACTTCGCTGGGAGCCAACGTCGGACTGGAGTTCGCCGCATGGCATCCGGAGCGGGCGAAGGCGCTGTTCGTCGAGATGCCGGTGCTCGAGAACGCCCTGACTGCGGTCGCGGTGATCTTCACACCGATCCTCGTCGGGTTGCGGTTCGGGACCCCGGCGTGGAAGATGGTGGCGCGGATCTCGCGCCGTTTCCCGCGCTCACATTTCCTCGTCGACATCGTGCTCGACTGGGCGCGCCAGGACCCCGAGCCCTCTGCCGCGGTGCTCGAAGGACTGCTGCTCGGACGCTCGGCGCCGCCGCAGGAGGACCGCGTTCGCCTCCAGCAGCCGGCGCTTGTGATCGGGCACCCTGCCGACCCGCTGCACCCTTTCAACGACGCGGATCAGCTCGTCGACGAGATGCCGAACGCGCGGCTCGTCAACGCCACCTCGATCGCCGAGTGGCGGATCAACCCCGAGCGCCTCAACGACGAGCTGGCCGCGTTCCTGGACGAGGTGTGGGCCCAGCGGGAGCCGGCGGCGACGTCTAGCCGAGCCGGTTGATCAGCCGCAGCAGGAGCGGGTCCATCTCCCCCACTCCGTCGCCCTCGTCCATGCTGCGATCCTGACGCTCGAGCAACCGCGTGGTCAGCCGCGTGCCGAGGAACCGCAGCGGCTCCGGCGGCAGGTCGGGCTCGCGATCGGCGTTCACGAATACGAGCTCGGTGTACTCGGAGTCGCGCTCCAGCACCAGGTCGGTCAGGGCGCGGCCGACGGCGTGGCTCGGGGCCACGCCGTGCCCGTTGTACCCGTAGCCGTAGAAGACGCCGTCGCCGAGCGACCCGACGTAGGGCAGGAACGTCGCGGTGATCGCCACGCACCCTCCGTAGGCGTGGGTGAAGCGGACGTCGTGCCACATCGGGAAGTAGCGCCGCCACGCCTCGCGGAGCTCGCCGTGCACACCCTCGTGGGTCGTGTGACGGAGGTCCATGTCGTTGCCGTGGAAGTACGGCGCGAGGCGGCCGCCCCACAGAATCCGCCCGTCGGCGGTCCACCGCCCGATTGTTATGAAGTTGCGCTTGTCCTCGAACCCCTCGCGACCCGGCCACGCCACCCGATCGCGCTGCTCGTCGGTCAGGGGCTCGGTCGCCATCGCGTAGCTCCACAGCGGTATCACCTTGCGCTTGAACTGCGCGAACACGTGTTGGTAGGCGTTCGTGGCCACCACGATTCGGGGCGCCTCCACCGCTCCGAGGCTGGTTGTCACCTTCCCGGGGGCGATGGCGGTCGCCGGCGAACGCTCGAACAGGCGCACCCCGAGCTCCTGGACGGCGCGGGCTAGGCCGCGCACCAGCTTGTGCGGGTTGAGGATCGCTCCCCTTCCCTCCTTGAGGACGCCCCGCACGATTGGCGAGCCGATCACCGCCCTCGCCTTGTCACCTTCCACGAGGCTGAAGTCGTGCGCGGCGCCGATCCGCTCGGCGGCCTCGAGGTCGCGCTCGAGGCGCCACATCTGACCGTCGTTGACCGCGATCCCCGCGAAACCGTTGAGCTCGTACTCGGCGTCGACGTCGTGCTCGGCGCAGAATTCGCCGATTTCGACGACCGACCTCGCGACGGCCTCGTGCGCGGCGCCCGCCAGCTCGGGCCCGTGATGCTCGACCAGGTGGTGGAGGCTCATGTCGAGCACGGTCATGGCGTAGCCGTCGTTGTGGCCCGACGCGCCCGATCCGGCCCAGCTTCGCTCGACTACCGCAACGTCGAGGGAGGGCTCCGCACGCTTGAGGAAATAGGCCGTCCACAGCCCGGTGTACCCGCCGCCGACGATGCACACATCCGCCCGCTCGGTTCCGTGGAGCGGTGGCCCGGGAGTCACAGGCTCGGTCTCCCACCACAGGATGTTGTTCCGCTCGCTCGGCAAGGGACTTTATTTTGGTTGAAGTCCATCCGCTACGCTCGCCTGCCCAATGGCGAGCCGAAGGGAAGAGAAGGAACGCCTGCGCCAGCAGCGGATTGCCGCCCAGCGCCGCGAGGCGCAGTCCGGCCAGCGGCGGCTCGTGCTCGGGTACACCGTCGCAGGGCTGCTGGCGGCGGCGGTCGTCGTCGGGATCATCGTCGTGATCGCGAGCGGAAGCAGCGACGGCGGCAGTGACGGCGACTTACCCGCGGAGGCGAACATTGACACACAGGGGGGATTCGCGGCCACATTTGGAGTCGACCCCGATGGCCGAGTTGGGACCCCGCCTCCGCCGGTCGAACAAGCTCGGCTCGCGGTGGCCGCAAGGAAGGCTGGCTGCGATCTGCGACTCGATCTCCCTGACGAGGGAAACAAACACATCTCGCCCAACGAGCCGACCCCTGAGTACGACACCAACCCGCCGACCTCGGGTGACCACGATCCCGATCCTCAGGCGGACGGCGCGTTCGCGGTCACACCCGATCCGCGCCATTTCGTGCACTCGCTCGAGCACGGTCGGATCGAGATCCAGTACAGCCCCGACCTCCCCGAGGAAGACCAGCTCGCGATCAAGGGGGTGTTCGACGAGGACCCGGAGGGAATGCTGCTCTTTCCCAACGCCGACATGCCATACGAGGTCGCCGCGACCGCGTGGACGAACATGCTGGGGTGCGACCGCTACGAGGGCGCAGCGACGCTCGACGCGCTCCGCGCCTTCCGCGACACCCTTCGCGGGCAGGGCCCCCAGCCCGTCCCGCTCTAGCCGGCCTGCTGCGGCGCCCGGTAGGGAGGGAAGAAGCCCTGGTCCGTGGCCGCGCCTCCGTGCCGCCCGCGCCACGCCTCGACAAGGGCGGCGTAGGCGTCCGGGATGTGCACCCGCCGGTACACCTGGAAGAAAGCTCGCAGCGGCGAGAAGCTCGACTTGAAGCGGAAGATCCCGTCGCGGGGTGAGTACCCGCCCCCGAGGATGAGCCGTTGCTTTCCCTGCGCGCGCGCCCACCGGATCATCTCGTCGACGATCGCGTTCGTCGGTCGCACGCGCTGGGCATCGTGGTCGGCGCCGCCGAGGTACGAGTAGGCGTCGGCTCCGTCGTGGAGGTAGAGGGTCGCGGCGACGACGCGACCGTCGTGCTCGGCGAGCAGGATCCGCGAGTTGCGGGGCAGCCGCTCCTGGATCGCGGCGAAGTACTCGTACGGGAAGTAGTGGCGCTTGCTCGCTCCCTGTCGGTCCATCGTCAGCGTGTATATGCGGTGGAGCTCGCGCACGTCGGCCTCGCTCGTAGCCGCGTGCACGCGCACGCCCTCGCGCCGGGCGCGCTTGACGTTCTTTCGAGCGGCGTGGGTGAACGACTCCCGCCACATGCGCTCGGGATCCTGCGTGAGGTCCACGTAGACGATCTCCCGCTCGCGCTCGATCGCGGCCGCGTCGAGGAGCTCGGTGCGCGCCTTCCAGGGGTGCAGGTGGCCGAACTCGGTGACGATCCCTGTCGCGGCGCACCAGCTCGACAACTCGTCGGCGAACGCGCGGCGCGCGGCGTCGTCAAGCGCACCCGCTGCGAGCGGGCCGGTGTACTCGGGGGTCGCGGCGTCGAACAGATCGCGGCTCGACCCGGTGTCGAGGTCGAGGACGGACACGGGGCGAAGGAACAGTGGATGCGCGATCGTACGGTGTGGCGCGTCGAGCACGAACAGGCGGGGATCGGCGCCGCGGTGGTCGCGCTGGACGGCTGCGAACTCGACGCTGCCGAACACGCTCTCGCTCGCCGGGAGGGCTTGGGCCCAGCGAGCCTCGTCCCGGACGCTCAGCAGCTCGGCCGACGTCATCGGTGGCGGCTCGGCGATCTGGTCATCCCTCGTACAGCCCCTTCCCGGTCACGATCAACCGCGCCGTGCGCGCGAGGATCCTCAGGTCCAGCGCGAGGGATCGATTCTCCACGTACCAGATGTCGAGCTCGATCCGCTCCTCCCAGCTCAGGGACGCCCGCCCGTTGACCTGGGCCCACCCGGTGATCCCGGGGCTGACCTCGAGCCTGCGACGCTGGCGCGGTACGTACTGCTCGACCTGGGCCTCGATCGTGGGCCGGGGGCCGACGATCGCCATCTCGCCCCGGAGGACGTTGAGCAGGTTCGGGATCTCGTCCAGCGACATGCGGCGGAGCACTGCGCCGACCCGTGTCACCCGTGGGTCATCCTCCCGCAGCGGCTCCCAGGTCTCGGCCGGGGTCGGGTCTGAGCCGGTCACCATCGTGCGGAGCTTGCACATCTCGAACACCTCGCCGCCCTTGCCGACACGCCGCTGGCGGTACAGCGCCGGGCCGCGGGTCTCGAGTCGGATCGCAACAGCTGTGACGAGAAGAAACGGCGCCGCGAGCACAAGGCAACCCGCCGCGAGGCCGACGTCGACGGGGCGCGGAAGCCCCCTCGCGCTAGTCACCCGTGTTCGCGCTCGGCCCAGCATCAAATTCCCCGCCCACGGCGGGATCCTGATTGGAGCCTCGCGCTCACCGGGTCCCCTCGACCTTCCCCCACGTCACCGCCCTGCGGTTGCGCAGCCGGTCCCACAGCCCGGCGATGATCGAGCCTTCGACTACCGCGTAGTACCACCCGAGCCGGAAGGGTCGAAGCGGGATCACGCTTCCGAGCAGCGCCGCGAGCACGAACGCCGCCTGTAGGGCGAGGGTGACCGTGTACACGGCGCCGTGTCCAAGCAGCGCGATGTTCGTCCCGAGCGCGACGAGGTGCAGGAACGGCGCCGCGTAGCGCAGCGCCCGATGGGAGAGGATCTCGAACGCGTACAGGGCGCCGTATCCGCGCGGAGAGAGCATCCCGTCTCCCAGCACGACGCCCCAGGTCCGGGCCATCATCCGGCGCTTGCGCGCGAACTCCCCGGCGATCGTCGGCGCCATCTTCTCCTGCGCGACGGCGTCGGGCGCATACAGCGCGCGCCAGCCCCGCCTCGTCATCGTGAACGGGAAGCTGAGGTCGTGCCCGCGCGCGGAGTCGAGCACGACGTACGCGTCGGGGCGCGTCGCGTAGATCGCGCCGTTGCCGGCGGTTATCCCACCGAGCTCGGACTCGAGCTCGCGCACCGCCATCTCGTAGCGCCAGTAGGCCCCCTCCTCGTTCTCGGACCCGGAGCCGAGGAGCCGCACCTGACCGCACACGTACCCGACCCGGGGGTCGGCGAAGCGGGCTACCAGGCGGCGCAAAGCGTCGGGGGACCAGAACGAGTTCGCGTCCGAGAACGCCAGCAGCTCACCCCGCGCCGCCTCTACGGCGGCGTTCTGGGCCTCGACCTTGCCGGCGCGGGGGAGGTCGAGCACCACATCGGCGTCCGCCGCTCGCGCCAGCTCCACGGTGCGATCCGACGATCCGTCCGAGGCGACGATCAGCTCGAGGAGATCGCGCGGGTAGTCGAGATCGCGCGCGTTGCGCAGGCGATGCGCGATCACATCCTCCTCGTCGTGTGCGGCGACGATCAGCGAGACGCTCGGGAGATCGGCCGGCTTGGCCGGCTCGACCACCGCGGTCGCCTGCCGGCCCCTCAGCCGCGCGATGACCCACAGCGAGAGCGGGTAGGTGACGTGCGTGTGCACGAGCAGCGCCACACAAAGCCAGAACGCGATCTCGAGCGCGAGCATGCTCAGCTGTTCAGGGACCGGTACAGGTCGATTGTTCGCGCGGCGATCTCGTCCCAGGAGTAGGGACCGGCGGCCGCCCTCGCCGCGGCGCCAGCGAGACGGCGTCGCTCCGCCTCGTCGTCGAGCAGCGCGTTGATCGCGGCGGCCAGCGCGGCCGGGTCCCGCGGCGGGACGAGCATCGCGGCGCCGTCGCGCTCGGCGACCTCGGGGAATCCGCCCACCGCAGTGAGCACGAGCGGCCTCGCGAAGGCAAGCGCAATGTTCAGCACGCCCGACTGCTCCGCCTGAAGGTGCGGGAGGACGACGAGCTCGGCGCGGCGGAAGTACGCCGGGACCTCCTCGTCGGGAATGAAGCGCGGGACGATACGCACGCGGCCCGGGATCCGGGCGGCGAGCTCGCGCAGCGGATCGAGGGACATGCGCGGCATCCCGACGATCCACAGCTCCGCGCCCTCGACCGAGCGGAACGCCTCGAGCAGCACGTCGACGCCCTTGTGCGGGCGGATCAAGCCGAAGCACAGGACGACCGGGCCCTCGACGCGCGCGAGATCGGGCGGCAGCGGGCGCTCGTCGGGAAGTCGCGTGAGGTAGTCGAGCGCGCCGTGGGGAATCACGTGGATCCGACCCGGGTCGAATCGGAGCTCGTCGCGCAAACGGCGCTCCGCGTGCTCGGAATGAGCGACGACCGCGTCCATCCGCGAAAGCAGCCGGCGCTCGCGGGCAAGCCCGAGCCGGCCGCGGGCCGGACGCTCGTGGAAGGTGAAGACCTGCGGAGGTCGCCCGACGCCCCCCACGGCGTTCCCTCGCCGCGAGGGCAGCAGCGCCCAGTCGAGCGCGGGCATCGTCACCCACTGGTAGTGAACGACGTCCGCGCTCACCGAGTGCCGCCGGTAGCGGGCCATGTCGCCGAAGTGCTCGGCGAGCTTGAAGGCGCGCCTGGCCGGAGCGTCGAGCCCTCGGGTGGCCGAGCGTCGGTAGAAGGCCTCGGTGACCCGGTAGCCGTCGGCGGGGGGCACCGGCCCGTACAGGAACCGGCTCGTGACCAGCTCGACGTCCGCCCCGGATCGCGCCAGCGCCGCGCACAGGGAGCGGTCATACGGCGGGCTGTAGGCGGAGGGATCCACGATTTGCACCCGCATTGGCGAGAATTATCGGCCTTGCTCCTCTCCTACTGCTTGGTGAACACGAACGGGCGCGAGCACCTGCTCGTGTGCCTGGACGCGATCCGGCGCACGCATCCGGGCGGGATCGAGCACGAGGTGCTGGTGCTCGACAACGCCTCCGACGACGGCTCGGCCGACGCGGTGCGGGACCTCCACCCGGAAGCGCGGGTGATCGCACGCGAGCTGCGCACCGGAAAGGCCGCGAACGACACCGAGCTGCTGCGCGAGGCGGGCGGACGCTATTGCCTGCTGCTGAACGAGGACTCCGAGCTCCAGCCGGGAGCCACGGCGGCGCTGCTCGCGGCGCTCGACGACGATCCGGGTGCGGCCGCCGCCGGCGCCCAGCTCCTGAGCACCGATGGGGCGCCGAAGGCGTGCGCGTGGCGCCTCCCCGGAGTCGGCACGGCGCTCGCGGGCGCACTCTTCCTGCACCGGTGGGTCACCGTGCAGAGCCGCGGCTCCGCGACGCGCCCCGTCGGCTGGGTGCAGTCGTCCGCGATGCTGGTGCGCCGCGACGCGGCAGCCGAGGTCGGCTACCTCGACCCCGACTTCTTCGTGTACTCGGACGAGACGGACTTCTGCAAGCGGCTCGGCGACGCCGGATGGCGGGTCCTGTACGTGCCCGCGGCGCGCGCCGTGCATCACGACCAGCTCTCGACCGATCCGGTGGCGCGCACCCGCCGCATCGTGGAGTTCCACCGCAACCGCGACCTCTACATGCGAAAGCACCACTCGCGGCTCGCGGCGGCGCTGGTGCGCGGGCTCACGGCGTGGTTCTACGCCGTCCGCGCCGCGATCGCGCCGCTGCTCGGCGGCGACTCGCCGCGGTGGTACCTGCTCCACGCCCGGCAGGCGCTGCGACCGGACCGGGGCGAGGGGGTCCGGGAGGCCGCGGATGACTACAACCGCAGACTCGCTACCGGTTCTTCTTCCTCGTCTTGAGCTCCGACCCCGATGCCGATTGCTACCCACGTCCGCCCCTCGCCCATTGGCGCCGACTATATGCGAGCGAGCGGCGCTACGCGCCGCCTCGGTCCTCGTCGCGGGCCTCCGCCTCGTACACCTCCTCGGTCAGGCGCGGGCCGCGGCCACGCTCGCCGGCAACCGCCGGCGCCCGCGCCGGCGCGGCTGTGCGCAGCTCGCGCAGCCGGGCAGCGACCGCCGACGGTCGCAGGAGGCGGGCCAGCGTCACGCGCTCCTCGGGGCTGAGGAATCGCGCGCCCCACAACACCAGCGGATACGAGAGCCACAGCGCGGTGCGGCTCAGCAGTCCGACCGCGCCGTCGGTCGGAAGCAGTAGCTCGCCTGCGCCCACCAGCGCCGCTGCTGCGCCGACGATCAGGCCGAGGCGACGCCACTCGTAGGGGACCGGGAAGAGGCGCTGCGTGAACGCGTACATCAGCACGAGCACCACGAGGTAGGAGGCCACCAGCGCGATGCCGGCGCCGACGATCCCGAGCGGCGGGACCAGTGCGAGGTTGAGGCCGATGTTCGCCGCCGTGGCGGCGATCGTGGCGGGGAAGTTGAACTCGGTGCGCCCCGTTCGGCCGAGCACCACTACCTGGACCAGGTACAGGGCGTAAAGCGTGATCCCCGCCGCGAGCAGCCCGATCGCCTCGTACGCGTCGAAGAACTCGGGCGCGGCCAGCAGCCGGACGATCCACCGTGCCAGCAGCCACAGGCCGACGACCGCGAACGTGCACAGCGCCATGAACCAGGTGACGATCAGCGCGTAGACGCGGCGAGCCTCGTCGTCGTCACGGATCGAGTAGGCGAGCGGGGGCCACGCAAGCTGGAACCCCCGCACGAGGACGTTTATCCCCTGGGCGAACTTGATCGCCAGTGCGTACAGGCCGGCTTCGGCGAGCCCGGCGAGGCGCACGATGATGATCCGGTCGATGAAGTTGAGCGAGTACAGCGACAGCTCCGCCGGCATCGTCGGCAGCCCGAACCGGATCATGCGCCGCAACAGCCCCCAGTTGGGCACCAGCGAGAGCCGGCGCCACTCGGTGACGACCAACCACGCCACCATCGGCACCGTCGCGATGTAGATCGCGCCCAGCAGCCCGTCCGCACCCTGGTCCTCGATCACTACCAGCCACACCGTGAGTGGGATCGCCATCACGACGCCGGCCATGTTGAAGACGAAGTAGGCGCGCGCGCGCTCGTCGACGCGCAGCAACGTCGCGAGGTACTCGAACAGGGTGAAGATCCACAGCCCGAAGATCGCGATCCGCGCCAGCCCGGCGTCGGGCGTGTCGAGCAGCGCCTCGGAGATCGGTCCCGCGAGGGGCAGCGCGATCAGGGTGCCCGCCGTAGTGGTCCAGAAAAGCGACGCGAATCCCGTCCGCACGACCTCGTCGGGGTCCTCGTCGGAGAGGTAGTAGTAGCGCAGCAGCGCCTCGATGACGCCGAACCGGATCACGATGCTGGTCGCGATCACGGCGACCAGCATCACCTCGGCGGCGCCGTAGTCGGCCGGAGTGAGGTAATGGGTGTAGAGCGGGAGGAGGAGGACCGCGAGCAGCTTCGAGATCACGCTCGAGGCCGTGTACGCGGTACCCGTCGTGGCGAGGCGGCGCAGGTAGGAGAGCATCGGCTGGATCTCGCTACGCGGCCTGCACGCGCGGGCGTGGCGGCGCGGCTTCAGCCCCCGGGTGCGGCGCCCGCTCGGCGAGCGGCGACGGCAGCGGCCCGCGGGCAAGCGAGAGCCCGACCCCGAGCAGCGCCCAGGTCACCGGGTCGATCAGAAACCCCGCGTACGCGAGGCTGTGTACGACCATCGCCACGAAACACGCTACGAGCGCGCCCCGGGGCGCCGGTATCAGCGGGGCCGCGCCGAGCAGCGCCACAAGCCCGGCGAGGACGAGCGCTGTGTACAGCAACAGTCCCACGGCCCCCTGCTCCGCGGCCACCGTGATCGGCTCGCTGTGCGAGATCGCGCCCCCTTCCGGCTCGTCGACGTCGAGGTGACGCTGGGCGAACTCGCTCTGGAATGCGCCCGACCCGTATCCGTACACCGGCCGTTCCCCGGCCAGCTCGACCCCGCCGGTGATCAGTGAGACACGCCCGCTGCTGCGGGTCTCGAGCGACTCGCTGGAAGTGGGCTTCACCCCGGCCGCGAGCACGAGCGCGCCCGAGGCGATCGCGATCACCGCGCCCGCGACGAGCGCCCAGCGCCATCCCCAGCGCAGCACGACCAGCGCAAGCAGGCCGGCCAGCAGGGCGAGAATGCTGGACTGCGAGAAGCTGAGCGTCAACCCGACCAGCAGCACCATGCACCCTGCGGCCGCGGCGATCGCTCGCTCCGTGTGACGGGTCCACAGCATGTACGCGGTGGCGGCAAGCGCCGCGAGGACCAGATAGCGCCCGAGCACGTTTGGATCCCAGAACAGCGAGTTGATGCGGAAGTATGTGTGAACCTCGTTGCCCGCGATCACGGTCGGGTTCCAGAACAGATCTCGCGCCGCGAACTGCCACACGCCGACGGCGACGAACAGCAAGCCCTCACAGAAGACGATCGCGAACAGCGCGGTGAGCAGGTTCGACGTCCACCGGACCTGGAGCAGCAGCGCGAGGAGCACCGCAAACGGGACGAAGAAGAACGAGACGTTCTCGGTCGCCTTCGAGAGGTCGCTCGAGTACGCGCTCTGGATCGCGTACAGGACGAGGAAGCCGGCGAGCAGCCACGGCAAGGCGCGCGCCGCGGTCTCCGGTAACGACACCCTTTCAGCGACCGGGTCGCCCCGGACGCGAAGCGGAGGAGGCGACCGGTCTTGTGTTGGCGAGCGAGAGCGGAGCACGCCGCGGGATTGATATGTCGCAATGGCCGTGGCCGCGGTTCCCGAAGCGATCACCAGGTACAGGGGGATCAGCAGGTTCGAGGTCTCTCCTCCGAGCTCGACCGGGATGCGAACCGCGAGCACCGCGAACGCGAGCAGCGGCAGCGCAGCCGGCCAGCGGAGGATCAGCGCGGTCAGCAGCGAGATTCCGATCGCGGCGACTACCGCAAGCGCGAGCAGCTGCATGGGGCTGTCGCGCAGGTCGCGGAAGCGCTCGGTGTCCCACACGTCGCCCGCCACGAGCGCGGGAGCGAGCACGAGGGCGAGGACCATCGCGGCGGCGCGCACGCGAGCGTCGCGCGCCACCAGCGCGGTCGCCGCCGCGCCGCACGCAGCGAGCACCCCGACCCACTCGACAGCGTCCACTCAGGGGCTCGCTTCCTCGACCGGGAGCCGGCGGAGGCGGATCGCACTCTGCTCGGGTACGATCTCGCGGTCCTGGTCGCGGAGCAGGATTTCGATCCGGTAGACGCCGGGCGGCGCCGGATCGCCGTGGTCGGTCCGGCCGTTCCAGTGGAACACCTGGATGCGGTCGTCCCCATCGAGCGAGCCCCTGTCGAGTAGCGTGCGCACCGGGACCCCCGCGCGATCGATGATCTGAACGGTCGCGTCGTCGCTGGAACGCCGCTGACGCCACTCGATCCGCGCCCGCTGACCGGCGTCCGGAGAAAAGGAGTCCGTGGCCTCGACCAGGTCGAGCACCTCGCCGCGTTGCCGAGCCTCCTGGATCAGCGCGAGCGAGCCGAGCGCGGCGAGCACGACTGCGGCGAGGAGGATCCCCGCGAGGTAACGCGGCGGGGCCGCGTCGGAAGCCTGCATATCAACGGGTGTTCGCGCTCGGCCCAGAATCAACTTCCCCGCCCAGGGCGGGCTCCTGTCTGGAGCCTCGCGCTCACGGGGCCAGATTACCCCCGCCCTAGAGCTGCGCCCTGTCCTCCCCGGCGACCACCACCACGTCGGCGCCGTCGGCGAGGCTGGCCGCCTGTGAGTCGATCGGGGACACGTCCTTGAGCCCGAGATCATCGGCCACGGCCTGTGCCTCCTCCTCGTGACCACGCTCGAACATGACGAACGTCTCCTCCGCGGGCGTCTCGCTGTTCGTCACCGCCCCCAGCTCGTACCCGTTCGTCGACACGTCGTCGCCGACCTTGGCCGCGAGGCCTGCCACGGCCGTCCCGTTGAGCACCGCGACCTCGACGTCGCGTTTCACCACGCCGCCCTCCTCGACCGTCGGCTCGGGAGCCGATCCCGCGTCGTCGCCGCTGCCCGCGATCTGAAGCGACACGAAGGCGACGACGAGTCCCAGCGCGAACACGGCGGCGACTATCCACACGAGCTGCCTCGCGTTCGGGCCGCGGCTGAGCCACCGCCTCCACGCGGACTCCCGCTCGATCGCAGCCCGCTCGCCGGTGACCCGGGCCGACGCCGGCCGCTCCGCCGACACGCGCTCGGCCGGCGTGCGCGCCAACTCGGCTGCGGCCCTGACCTCCGCGCGTGCTACCTCCGCTGCTCCCGTCGCGCGGGCGACCGCCGCCTGCTGGGCCGCGCGTGCGCTCGCGACCGTCGCTCGCTCCGCCTCCTCGACTGCGTCGGGGTCGCGCTCGGACCACTCGCGCAGACGGCGAATGTCGCGCGACTGCGACATGTAGAGCGGCAGCAGGAACGCGAGACCGAGGAAGGCCGCCACTCCGGCGTAGGTTCCGGCCTGCTGCACCAGGTCCATCTACAACTGGGCCGGGTCGGAGTTGTTCTGCCCGATGATCACGGCGACGTTGGCGCTCCCGACCTGCCCTCGGATATCGCCTGACATCTCCCGGAGCTTGATGTTCTCGAGCTGCTTGGAGAGCTCTTCCTTGACCTGCTGCGCGGCGCCCTTGTCCTCCGGCTTGCTGTATGCCGCCAGGGTGTCGACGGAGCTCCCGGCGTCGCCGATCTCTCCGACGTCAAACCCGTCCGACTTCACCTCCCTCGCGACCGCCTCGGCGAGCCCCGGCACACCGGGCGAGCCCGCTACTGCGGTGCCATTCAGCACGGCTACCTCGATCTTGCCCGGCGGAAGCGGCTTTCCGCCCTTGCCGTCCTTCCCGTCTCCGCCGCCGAGCACCCCCAGGGCGACTGTCGCTACCCCGGCGACCACGATCGCGACCCCCACGCCGATCACGGCGAGGTAGCGTCCCTCCGGAACGCGGTCCCGGAGCCCCGATGGAACGGAAATCCGGGACAGCGCGCGCCGGTGAAGCCGCTCGCGCGGGGGCCCCTCCGCCTCCTCGCCGGCCTGGCCGGCCTCCTCGGCCGCGGCCGCGACCGCCTCCTCGGCCCGCTCGGTTGCTCGCTCCGGCGCGCGGCCGGCCCATTCGCGAAGTCGCCGTACGTCGCGGGCCTGCTGGAAATAGAGCAGAACGAGCACGGCCAGGCCGACGAAACGCGGCCAGGCCGAGGAATGCCCCGATCTGCTCAATCAGGTCCAAGCGCGGGGCCGGATGTTAGGGAGATGCGGCGGATTGACCTTTAGTCGAGCTCCACCGCCGCCGATTCCCGCTGCGCCGCGACGAGCTCGACCACGCGTTGCGCCAGACCGGTCTCGTCGCCGGCGACCACGAGCTGTTCGAGGTCGGTGACCGTACGCTCGACCCACTCGGGCTCGAGCGGCCCCTCGCGCACCGCGCGCACAATCCTGCTCGCCTCGGTCGGCTCGGAGCGCTCGTCGACGTTGAACAGCTCCTCGTGGAGCTTCTCGCCCGGGCGCGGCCCGATGATCTCGATCGCGACGTCGTTCTCGGGCTCGTAGCCGGCGAGCCGGATCATGTTGCGGGCGAGGTCGAGGATCCGGACCGGCTCGCCCATCTCGAGCACGAACACGTCGCCCGACCGGCCCTCGAGGTCGCCGGCCCGGATCACTAGCTGGACCGCCTCCGGGATCGTCATGAAGTACCGCGTCATCTCCGGGTCGGTCACCGTTACCGGGCCCCCGTGCTCGATTTGCCGGCGGAAGATCGGCACGACGCTTCCCGACGACGCGAGCACGTTCCCGAACCGGACGGTGATGAACCGCGTCCCCGGATGGCGGCGTCCCGCGGCGTCGACCACCCACTCCGCCATCGCCTTCGAAGCGCCCATCACGGTGCGTGGATTGACGGCCTTGTCGGTCGATACGAGCACGAACCGCTCGGCCCCCGCAACAGCGGCGGTCTCCGCGGTGACGCGGGTGGCGATGGCGTTGTTGCGCACCGCCTCGAGCGGGTTCGTCTCCATCAGCGGCACGTGCTTGTAGGCGGCGGCGTGGAACACGACCTCGGGCTTGAAGCGCTGCATCACCTCGAGCATCCGGTCGCCCTCCCTGCAATCGGCGAGCACCGCCTCGACGCCGGTGAAGTGCCACGCGTCGAGCATCTCGCGATCGATCTCGAACAGGTTGTCCTCGGCGTGGTCGAGCAGGATCAGGAGGCGAGGGCGCACGCGCGCGATCTGCCTCGACAGCTCGGATCCGATCGACCCCCCCGCACCCGTCACGAGGACGATGCGGTCGTTGAGGTAGGCGCCGACCCGGTTCAGCTCCATCACGACCGGGTCGCGACCGAGCACGTCCTCAACCTGGACCTCGCGAAGCTGGCGAGTGAGCTGGACTCCTCCCCGCAGGAGCTCGAACACCGTGGGCAGCGTCTGGACCGGGATCTCGCGCTCGCGGCACGCGGCGACCACCTTGCCGCGGAGGACGCCTGGCGCCGACGGGATCGCAATGATCACCTCGTCGGGCTTGGTCTGGTCGAGGATGCCCCCGATCTCATCGGTCGAGCCCATCACCTTGAGGCCCAGGAGGCGCATTCCGCGCTTGCGCGGATCGTCGTCGATGAACCCGATCGCCTTCGACCCAAGGTTCGGGTTGAGGTGCATCTCCCGGACCACCATCTGGCCGCCGGAGCCCGCCCCGACCACCAGCGACTCGCGTTGCCCGCGCCGCCGCGTCGAGCGCGCCGGCCGCTCGGCGAGAAACCGGCTCACCATCCTGCCCCCGAACACGAGCAGGAGGCAGATCAGGAAGTCCATCACGACGACGGAGCGCGGGACGTCCTCGGGGAACGGCTGAGCGACGGTGAACACCACGATCAGCACCGCGCTGGCCACCGCGACTGCGCGCAGGATCTGCGGGAAGTCGCGAAGGTAGAAATACCTCCACCACTTGTCGTTGAGCCCGAGCGCGGTGAAGATCACCGCCTTACCCAGCGCGACGAAGCCGATCGACCCCCACAGGACGGTCCAGTAGCGGCCCGGGATGCCGCCCGCGACATCCAGGAATCGGAGCTGGAAGGCAAGGAAGAACGCCAGCGCCGCGATCAGGGCGTCGGCGATGAACTGCAGCGCCCGGTGGCGGTAGACGGGATCGTTGAGGCGCTTCACGAGCGCCACGAGTGTAGAGCGGCCCCATGCAACCCGGGAACCACCTGGCCTCTCAGTCGAGGAGCGCCACCAGGGCGGCCAAGAACAGCCCGAAGGCCGCCCATGTGATCAGGGCGCGGATCCAGTTGAGACTGAAATAGTAGGCCTGAGCGGCCCGCCAGTCGTCGGGCAGCGCGTCGGGATCCCAAGCGAGCATGACGTCGTAGTTGGGCTCCGAGAGCAATCGCGAGACGAGCAGCGGACCGGCGATGCACAGGAGCGTCGACCTCGCGGCAGATTCCTTCCCGCCTCGAACCGCGCCAGCGCCGCGCGATCGATCTCCGTGAACGTGTCTTGCGGCTGTGGACGTACAGGACGCGAGTCATTGGCGGGGGATTGTTCCCTAACCTGCGGGCCGACCATGACGGACTTCATCGTCGACCCGATCGTCGAGGTCGCGACCGACGTCATCGACGCCTTGGGGCTTCCCGGCGTCTTCTTCCTGATGGCGCTCGAGAGCGCCTGCATCCCCGTGCCCAGCGAGGCGATCATGCTGTTCGCCGGCTTCAACGTCTCCGAGGGGAACATGACGCTGTTCGGAATCGTCGCCGCTGGCGTGTTGGGCAACGTCGTGGGCTCGTGGGCCGCGTACGCGGTCGGCTACTACGGGCGAATCGAGCTGCTCGAGAAGAACCGGCTGATCCACATCAGCCCCAAGCACCTCGCGTGGGCGGACCGCTGGTTCCAGCGCTACGGCGACGCCACGGTGTTCTTCACCCGCATGCTGCCGATCATCCGGACTTTCATCTCGCTCCCCGCGGGCGTCGCGCGGATGCCGTTCTGGCGCTTCACGGCGCTGACGTTGCTGGGCTGCGTTCCCTGGGTGCTGATGCTCGGGATCATCGGGCGCGAGGTCGGCAACCGCTGGGAGCAGTGGCGGGACTACCTGCACTACGGCGACTACGTCGTCGTAGCCGCGGTCGTCGCCCTCGTGATCTACCTCCTCGTCCGTCGACGTCGCGGAACGCGCAAAGACCCGGAGCCCCCGCCCGAGCCGGCCCCCGAAGTCGGCCCGTAGGTTTGGCGCTCTCGCCGGCGCGAGCCGCGGCCCTCGGCCTGATCCAGGGGCCAGCCGAGCTGTTGCCGGTGTCCAGTTCCGCACACCTGATTCTTGTGCCCTGGCTCGCCGGCTGGGACTGGGACGACGCGGACCCGGAGCTCCGAAAGAGTTTTGAGATCGCGCTCCACGCCGGTGCGGCGGGCGCACTGCTCGTCGGCCAGCGGCGCGTGATCGGCCACGAGCTTCGATCCTTCGACTCGCGCCGCGCGTCCGTTGTCGCGCTGTCATTCGCTCCCGCCGCGCTCGCCGGGTTCGCGCTCGAGCGCACCATCGAGCGGCGGCTGGGCGGCCCGGGCGTCACGGCCGCCGCCCTGATCGCAGGCGCCGCCGCGATGGTGATCGCCGACACCCGTCCGCAGCGGCGGGGCCGCGACAGGGTTCGGCCCGCGGACGGGCTCGCGCTCGGGCTCGCTCAGACCGCGGCCCTGATCCCCGGCGTGTCCCGGAACGGAGCGACGCTCGCCGCCGCGAGGTTGCGCGGGTTCAGCCGCGAGCAGGCCAACATGCTCTCCCGCACCGTCGCATTGCCGGTGATCATCGGCGCTGCGCTGCTCAAGGGGGCGCGGCTTCGACGCCGCGGCGTCGATCCGACGATGAGGAATGCGATGCTCGCGGGCGTGGCCACATCGTTCGCCTCGACGCTCGCCTCCCAGCGCCTGATCGGGCTCGTGGAGCGTGACCGCGCCCTGTGGCCCTACGCGGCCTACCGTGCGGCGCTCGGGGCCGTGGTGCTCGCGAAGCTCGGGAAGGGCTCGGGATGAGCTCCGGGGACGCTTATGAGCGCGCCGGGGTCAGCCAGCGAGCCGCCGACGCCGCGGTCGCCGCGCTGCTGGAGTCGCTGCGGCGCATCGACCCGGGGCGGCCGTCGCGCCAGGCACTCGCGCCGGGCCACTACGCGAGCGTCATCCGGCTCGACGAGACAACCGGAATCGCGCTGTCGACCGACGGTGTCGGGACGAAGCTCGTGGTGGCGGAGCAGCTCGGTCGCTGGGACACGGTCGGGATCGACTGCGTCGCGATGAACGCCAACGATCTGATCTGCGTCGGTGCCGAGCCGCTCGCGATGCTCGACTACGTCGCCGTTCCCGAAGCCGATCCGGCGGTGATGCGCGAGCTCGGGCGCGGACTGCGCCGCGGTGCCGAGCTGGCCGGGATCGAGATCCCGGGCGGCGAGCTCGCGCAGATCGGGGAGATCGTGCGCGGGCTGGACCTCGTCGGCGCGTGCTTCGGGACCGTCGATCTCGACGCGATCGTCACCGGCGCCGAGATCGAGCCTGGCGATTCGGTGCTCGGATTGCCGTCCTCGGGCCTGCACTCGAACGGGTACACGCTCGCGCGCCGTGCGCTCGCCGACGTCCCGATGGACGACGAAGTGCTCGGCCGGCCGCTCGGCGACGTGCTGCTAGAGCCCACCGAGATCTACGTCGCGGCCGTGGTGGAGCTGATGCGCTCGGCCGTCGAGGTGCGCGGTCTCGCGCACATCACCTCCGGCGGGCTCGGGAACCTGCTTCGCCTCGAGGCGAAGGTCGGCTACGAGATCGACGACGCACCGCCCGCGCCGCCGATCTTCTCGCTGATCCGGGAGCGCGGGTCGGTGTCCGACGCCGAGATGCACGAAGTGTTCAACATGGGCTGTGGGTTCTGCTGCGTGGTCGCAGCGCGGGACGAGGATGCCGCGCTCGAGCTCCTGCGCCGGCACTATCCGGACGCGAAGCGAATCGGCCGCGCGACCGACAGGCCGGACGAGCTGAAGCGCGACTAAGCTTGTCCCGCCACCAACCGCAAGATGTGCTTGCACATCTTGCGCCTTGATTCCTCATGCGGATCGCAATTCTGCTCTTTGATCGCTTGACGGCGCTCGACGCGGTCGGCCCCTACGAGGTCCTGTCTCGCCTCCCCGGTGCCGAGCTCGACTTCGTCGCGGCCAAGCCCGGGACGGTCAGGACCGACACGGACCGGCTCGGGCTCGAGGCGGGTCGCTCGATCGCCGAGGTCCCGGCGCCCGACGTGGTCCTGGTGCCGGGCGGCGAGGGAAACCGTCCCCTGCTCCGCGACGAGCCGGTGCTGGCGTGGCTGCGATCGGCACACGCGGGCACTCGGTTCACGACGTCGGTGTGCACCGGAGCGCTCGTGCTCGGCGCCGCCGGGATCCTCGACGGGCTCCGCGCCACGACCCACTGGGCCTACCTGCACACCCTGCGCGGGTTCGGCGCCACTGCGGTCGGCGAGCGCGTGGTCGAGGACGGCAAGGTGATCACGGCGGCCGGGGTGTCGTCGGGGATCGACATGGCCCTCCACCTGGCGGCGAAGCTCGCCGGAGAGGACGCCGCGAAGGCGATCCAGCTCGGGATCGAGTACGACCCCGAGCCCCCGTTCGACGCCGGGTCGCCGCACAAGGCGCCCGACAACGTGGTCGAGGCCGTGCGCAAGCTCGAGGACCTCTCCGACCTCCCGTCGCCGACCCGCTAGGGGCAGCTACGGCCGCAGGGTGGACTTCGTCGTGTCGTCCTCGAGCAGGAGATCGAGGGCGTCGAGTATCGACACGCACACGACGTCGGCGGCCCGCACCGTGGGGCCGCCGGCTCCCTCGGGACCGACGACCACGATCCCGAGCCGAACGGCCTCGAGCATCGGCACGTCGTTGACGCCGTTGCCGACCGCCGCGCACCGCTCAGGGCCGAGCTCGACCGCGTAGTCGAGCTTCTCGGTCCCGTCCGTGACGCGCGTCGCCGCGACGCCGAGGCGCGCGGCCGTATCGTCGAGGTTGTGGAGGGTGTCCGCCGAGAGCAGGTGGACCTCGAGCTGGTTGCGGATGCGACCGATGCGATCCTCGACCCCCTCGATCAGATGGGCGCGGTTCGCGATCGTCCCGTTGACGTCGAGCAGCAGGTGGTCGAGCTCGAGCGCCCTCGCGCCGGGGATCTCGCGGCGGATCGTCACGCGCGGATCAAATCAGGCGCGCTCCCACAGCGTTCCCGTCAGCATCGCCACGGGCCGCAGCCTCCACTCGCGCGCCAGCGACCACAACTCCGCCTCCACCACGGGCCTTGGCTTTCCCGTAAGGGCCTCGACCTCCACCGTCGCGGCGCGCCCGAACCGCTCCACGACCTCGAGCGGCTCGGGACGGCGCTCGGTTGCCGGCGCCGCCCCCGCCGCCAGCGCGGCTTCGCGGTAGGCGTCGTACGAGTCTCCCCCCTCGACGTCGTGCCGCGAGCCGCCAGCGCTCACGAACGAGGCCGAGGGAAGCTCGATCCCACCACCGCGGACCTCCTCGAGGTCGGCGGCGAATGCCTCGATCGTCGCGTTCGAGTCGAGGTCGATTCGGAACCGCTCGACGTCCAGCCTTGCGGGCCCCGCCTCACCCACCAGCGCCTCGGCGTGGTCGAGCTTCCGCCGCTCCACCATCAGCCCCTCGCGCACTCGCCGCAGATATGCGTAGCCCGCCTCGGAGCCCTGCTCGGTCGCAGCCTTCACCGCCTGACACGCCGGATGGCTCGACGCGATCGGATTGCGCAGCCACAGTCGCGGGTCGGTCGGCATCCCCGTCTCCTCCGTGAGATCGAGCCACTCGGCGACGAGCGCCGGATGCTCGGCGGCGGCGTACTCGCGCGCGAGGCCGCCCATGACCCACTTGAAGCGAAGCCCGCCCGCGAACTCCCACATCAACCGGCGCAGCTTGGGCTCGGCGCCCCACGAACGCGGGCAGGCGGGATCGGTGTAGTAGCGAACCTCGACTGTCATCGGTTCACGGCGGGTGGCGTCGGCCGCGCCGCACGGGCAAGATTGGGAATGGCGCTGCGCTGACGCGCGCCGAGAGCGTCGAAAATAGCGAGGACGATGGAGAGCGACGAGTCAAGACCACACAGATGGCGACCAGCTCGGTGATCGGGACCCTCCTCTCAGGTCGCTACCGCCTCGAGTCGAAGCTCGGAAGCGGCGGCATGTCGACCGTGTACCTCGCCGACGATGAGACTCTCATGCGCGCGGTCGCGGTGAAGGTCCTGCACGCCGAGATATCCGACCAGCCGGACCAGATCGAGCGATTCCGGCGCGAGGCGCGCGCCGTCGCGCAGCTCTCGCACCCGAACGTCGTCGCGGTGATCGACGCGGGACAGGACCACGGCCACCCCTACATCGTGTTCGAGTACATCGACGGCGAGACGCTGAAGCAGCGGATCGAGCGGCTCGGCCGGCTCCCGCTGGACGAGTCGGCGGCGTACGCGATCGAAGTCGGCCGCGGCCTCGCGACGGCGCACGCCCGCAACTTGGTGCACCGCGACGTGAAGCCGCAGAACGTTCTGATCGACCCCGAGGGCCGCGCCAAGGTGACCGACTTCGGGATCGCGCGCTCGCTCGAGGCGAAGGGCCTGACGGCGACCGGGCGGGTGCTCGGCACGACCGACTACGTCGCCCCCGAGCAGGCGATGGGACAGTCGATCGACGCGCGATCCGACGTCTACTCGCTCGGAGTGCTGCTCTACGAGATGCTCACCGGCGAGGTGCCGTTCCACGCCGAGACGCAGGTCGGCGTCGCGATGAAGCACGTCAACGAGCCGCTCCCGGACGTGCAGAGCCGGCGCCCCGAGGTGTCGGCCGCCCTCGCGGCCGTCGTCGAAGCCGGAACCGCCAAGGACCCGGACGATCGCTACCGGAGCATGGCGGCGATGCTGCGCGACCTCGAGTCCGCGCTCGAGGTCGAGGTCTCGAGGGCCGGAAAGGCAACCGGCGAGGTGACGACCGTGCTCGACTCGGTCCCGCCGCGGCGGCGGCGGATCTTCACCCGACGCGGGATGTCGATCGCCGGGATCCTGCTCGTGCTCGCGGCAGCCGCGGCCGCCGTCGCCATCGTTGTCGCAACCACCATCGGGGGCCCGGAGGACAAACAGGAGGCCGAGGGAGGTCCCGCGGCCGCACAGCTCCAGGGGGTGAACGACTTCGATCCGTTGGGCACCGGTGGCGAGCACAGCGAGGAGGTCCGATTCGCGATCGATGGAAATCCGGGGACGTCGTGGACCACCGAGACCTACACGACCGACAATCTCGGCAAGGAGGGCGTCGGCCTCTACGTGGACGCCGGGAAGCCGGTTGCCGCCACCGACCTCGAGGTGCGCTCGGACTCGAGCGGCTGGGACATGCAGGTCTACGGCACCGCGGAGGACCCACCGCCGGACGACATCGAGGGGTGGGGCAATCCGATCGGAGAGGCGACCGTGACCGAGGAGCGTACGGAGATCCCGCTCAAGACGACCGCAGAGCTGCAGTACTACCTGGTGTGGATCACGAGCCCGGCCGCGGCGGAGGACGACGACGGCTTCCTCGTCCAGATCAACGAGATTCGCCTGCTGGCTTAACGCTCAGAACTCGAACTCGCGCTCGCGCTCGTAGCGCTCGATCCCGAGCCGTACGAGGCGGTCGCAGAGCTCGGGATACGAGATCCCGGTTGCCTCGAACAGCTTTCCGAACACGCTCGTATCGGTGAAGCCGGGAATCGTGTTGAGCTCGTTGACCAGAACCTCGTCCTCCTCCGTGACGAAGAAGTCGCAGCGGGCGAAACCCGAGCACCCTGTGAGCGTGAACACCCGTGCGGCGAGCTCGCGAACGGTGTCGAGCGTCGCCGTGTCCACGCGGGCGGGCACGACGAGGTCCATCCCGCCCTCGGAGTACTTCGCTTCGTAGTCGTACCAGTCGGCGTGAGCGACGATTTCGCCGGGGACCGAGGTCTCCGGGTCGTCGTTCCCCAGCACCGAGCACTCGACCTCCTTGCCGGCCGCGCTCGCCTCGATGATCACCCGCGGGTCGTGCCCGCGCGCCGTCTCGACCGCCTCGTCGAGCTCGGACTCCGGGCTGGTGACCTTCGAGATGCCGACGCTCGATCCGAGCCGCGAGGGCTTCACCCACAGCGGGATCCCGAAGCTCGCGGCGACCTCACGCCACCCCTCCTCCCCCGCCGCGCAGAACGGCACTTGCGGCACGGCGTGGTAGGCGAGCAGCCGTTTGAAGGTCAGCTTGTCGATGCAGATCGCCGAGGCGAGCACCCCGGCGCCGACGTACGGCAAGTCGAGGACCTCGAGCGTCCCCTGGACCGTCCCGTCCTCGCCATAGGGGCCGTGGAGGACCGGGAACACCGCGTCCGCGTTCAGTAGGCCGCCGCCGGGAACGACCTCGAGCCGTGAGCCGCCGTCGCCAACCCAGCTCCCGTCGCGTTCGATCCGAACCGGGAGAACCTCGTGGCCCGCTGCCGAGAGGCCTTCGGCCACCGATTGGCCGGAGCGAACCGACACCTCGTGCTCGCTTGAGCGGCCGCCGCTCAGTACGACGACCCGCATCAATCCCCCTCGTCGATCCCGGGTGAGGTCTCGACGACCAGGTGCCCGATCACGATCGACACGGTGGTCCCGGGCGGCACCCTCGTGCCTCCCGACGGCGTCTGCTCGATGATCACGCCGTCGTCGTCGGGGTCGGTTACGTTCTCCTTGCTCACGTCCACCTTGAGCCCCTCGGCCCGAAGCGTCGCCCTCCCCGCCTGCTGGGTGTCCCCGATCACGCTCGGGACCACGACCTCCTCAGCGCCGGTGGAGACAGTAATCGTGACCTCGGAGCCGACTTCGACCGCGCCCCCGGGACCCGGGTCCTGCGCGAACACCGTTCCTTCGGGCGCGTCAGAGGTCTCCGTCTCGACGTTGGCGAGCAACCCCGCGTCCTCGATCTCCGCCTCGGCGTCGTCCTGCTGGAGATTGAGCACGGACGGGACGCCGACCAGGTTCGTGCCCTTCGAGACGAGCAGTGTCACGCGCTGGTCCTGCTCGAGCTTCGTCCCCTGCTTGGGAACGGTGCCGATTGCTCGGCCCGCGGAAACCTCCTCCGAGAAGCGCTCCTTCGGATCGACACTGAAGCCGGCCCGCTGGAGCTTCTCGGTCGCATCGCGCACGGTCAGCCCCACGACGCGAGGAATCTTGGCGACACCCGGCCCACTGCTCACCGACAGCGTCACGGTCGAGCCCTCGTCCGCCTGCTCGCCGGCGGTGGGATCCTGCTCGAGCACCGTCCCGGGTGCCCTCGGGTTCGAACCCTCGTTGATCTCGACCTCGAATCCCGCGTCCTCGAGCGTCGCGGTCGCGCTCTCCACGTCCTCGTTCGTCACCGACGGAACCGTCACCTGCGCGGGCCGCGTGAGCGCCCACACGGCCAGGCCGACGAGTCCCGCGATCAGGAGGGCGATGATCACCCACCGCCACCACCGTCGCCGCTTTCCCTCCCCCTCATCCTCACGCGGCGCCGCGGGGGGAGGAGGTGCTGCGGCGGCGGGTTCGGCGGTCTCCGGCGTCGCGACAGGCACCGGAGCGAAACTCGCCGTCTCGACCGGCGCGACGGAGGGATTCCGCTCGGCCTCGGTGAGGGTGGCGTCGAACTCGTCCGCGCTCTGGAAGCGGTTGGCGGGGTCCTTCGCCATCGCCTTGAGGACCACGGCGTCGAGCGCCTTCGGGACCGCGGGGTTCAGCTCGCTCGGCGGGCGCGGGACCTCCGACACCTGTTTCAGCGCCACGGCCACGGCGCTGTCCGCCTCGAACGGGACGCGGCCCGTCAGGGCCTCGTACAGGATCACCCCGATCGAATACAGGTCGGACGCGGCGGTCACCTCGAGCCCCTGCGCCTGCTCGGGCGAGAGGTACTGCGCCGTCCCCATCACCGATCCGGTCTGGGTGATCTCCGACACGCCCGCCTTGGCGATCCCGAAATCGGTCACGGTGGCGCGCCCTTCGCGGTCAACGAGCACGTTGCCGGGCTTGAAGTCGCGGTGGATGACGCCGTGCGAGTGCGCGAACTTGGCGGCCGCGAGGATCTGGCGGGTGACCCCGACGGCCGCCTCGACGCTCATTCCCTCGTTGATCAGGTCGCGGAGCGAGGCGCCCTGGACGTACTCCATCGCGATGTAGTAGGTGCCGTCGAACTCGCCGCGATCGAACACGTTGACGACGTTGGGGTGCTGGAGGCCGGCCGCGGCCGAGGCCTCGCGGCGAAAGCGCTCGACGAACTCCTGGTCCTGAGCGAAGCGGGGCTGCAGGATCTTCAGCGCGACCTTGCGGCCGAGCTGGGTGTCCTGCGCGCACCACACCTCCGCCATCCCCCCCGAGCCGAGTCGATTGAGGATCCGGTAGCGGCCGTCGACGACCGTGTTCTCCGCTACGAGCACATGCCGCTCACTCGGCGAGCAGGGATTCCATGACGTCCGTCGCGATCGGGCCCGCGGTGTCGCCGCCGAAGCAGCCGGTGCAGCGCTCGATCGTCGCGGCCACCGCGATCTGGGGATCGTCGGCGGGTGCGAAGCCGATGAACCACGGCTGGTTGAGGCTGGCCTCGATGTCGATCTCCGCGGTCCCGGTCTTGCCGGCCAGCGTCGCCCCCGCCACCGAGAGGCCCGATGCGGTTCCCTCCTCGGCGACGTTCGTCATCATCTCGGCGACCTCGGTGGCGGTCTCCTCGCTCATCACCTCCGAGATACTCGTCCGGGTCGAGCTCCTCGGTCGTGCGTCCGTCGGGGTCGGTCACCTCCTGGATGAACGTCGGCTCCATCAGCGTGCCGCCGTTGGCGACCGCCGACGCGACCATCGCCATCTGGAGTGGGGTCGTCAGGTCCTGGCCCTCGGCGCCGCCCTGGCCGATCGCGACGCGGCCGACGTCGAAGCCCTCCCGAACGAGCTCGCCGTCGGAGTTGATCGGCCCGCTCGGCGCCAGCGCGTCGGAGGGGAAGTCGAGCGGAGGGTCGCGAGTAGAAGCCGAACCGCTCCATGTACTCCACCATCGTCTCCGTCCCGAGCTGCTCGCCGACCTGGGCCCAGTACGTGTTGACCGAGTTCGTCAGCGCCTCGGTCATGTCGATCGTCCCGAAGTCCTGACCTCCGGAGTTCGCGAGCGGCACCCCGGAGATTTCGATCCCCGAGGCCGCGTTCAGCGTCGTCGAGGTCTCGAACTCGCCCGAGTCGAGCGCCGCCGTCGCGGTCACGACCTTCATCGTCGAGCCCGGCGGATAGACCGATTGGGTCGGGCGGTTGACCAGCGGATCGTTCTCTTCGTCCTTGTTGAGCTCCTTGAAGTCGTCGGGAACGAGGTTCGGGTCGTACCCGGGCTCTGAGACCATCGCCCTCACGGCCCCCGTGTCGGGTTCGATTGCAACGAGGGCGCCGCCCGTTCCGGGGATGCTGAGCGCGTTCTCGATCCCGTCCTGCGCGATCTGCTGCGCCTCCGCGTCGAGGGTCACGGTGAGGTCGCTGCCCTCGTCGACCTGGCCCTCGAGCTGCTCGAGAATCGAGACGAACTCGTTGTCGCGGCCGATCAGGATGTCGTTCTCGGAGCGCTCGATCTCGGTGCTTCCGAACTCGATGAAGCTGTAACCGACCGGGTGCCCGAACAGCTCCCCCTGGGGGTACTCGCGGACGAAGATCCGCTGGTTGCCCGAGCCCCGCGGGACGCTCACCGCTACCTCGGTGCCGTCGACGGTCGTGATCGTGCCGCGGGGGATCTTCTGCGCCTCGATCAGGGAGCGCCGGTTGTCGGAGCGCCCGCGCAGCTCGTCGGCGTCGAAGATCGCCCAGTACGAGGTGAACCCGACGACGGTGATGAACAGCGCCAGGACCAGCACGTAGAGGCGGACGATCGAGGAGTTCATCGCGGGACCTCGAGCGGCTCGAGCTCACGCCGGCGTCCGGCGGCGGGCGGGCGCCGCGCGCGATCCGAGATCACGAGCAGCAGGCCGAGCAGGACCATGTTGGCGACGATCGAGCTGCCGCCGTAGCTGATGAAGGGCAAGGTGACACCTGTGAGCGGAATAACACGCACGACGCCCCCGAGGATCACGAACGCCTGGAGAGCGAACACCGCCGTTAGGCCGGCGGCGAGCAGCTTCCCGAACCCGTCGCGCGCCAGTACCGCGGTCTTGAATCCCCGCTCCGCGATCAGGATGTAGATGATCACGACCGCGGCCGCGCCGAACACGCCGAGCTCGTTGACGATCACCGCGTAGATGAAGTCGGTGTGCGGCGCCGGGAGCAGGCTCCCGCACTCCGGGAACGGCGTCGAGCAATCGGGCTTGAACGGCCCCGGGAGCTCGAGCAGCGAGGACCCGAGGCCGCGGCCGAACAGCCCGCCGTCGGCCTGGGCGTAAAGCGACTGGGTGATCTGACCGGCCCCCTCCGGCGCGTTCTGACCGAACGGGTCGAGCCAGATCTCGACCCGATCGCCGACGTGACCGACGGTCGCCGAGAGCACCCAGGCCCCGATCACGAACATCAGCAGCCCGATCAGCACGAACGAGATTCGCGATGTCGCGACGTAGATCAGCGCCAGGAACGCGCCGAAGAACATCAGCGAGCTCCCGAGGTCGCGGATCACGATCAGCATCACCATCGCGGCACCCCACACCACGAGCAGGGGGCCGAGGTGCCTGAGCGGCGGCAGGATCAGCCCCGCGAACCGCCGCGCCCCCACAACTAACACTTCGCGGTGCTCGTGCAGATAGCTGGCGATGAAGATGACCACGCAGATCTTCGCCGCCTCGGCGGGCTGGAACGCGATCGGGCCGAGATCGATGCCAAGGTACGCGCCGTTCACCTGCTCGCCGATGACCGGGAACCTGGGCAAGATCAGGAGGCCGATGCCGAGCAGCGCGATCACGTACCGGTAGCGCTCGAGCACCTCGTAGTCGCGCAGAAGGAGGATCGTGGCGACGAACAGCGCCAGGCCGACGACGAACAGCGAGGCCTGCTTGACGGCGAGGCTCTCGTCGATCCTGAACAGGATCACGAGGCCGTACGCCGCCAGCAGCGCCACGAGCGGGAACAGGTACGGGTCCGCGTACGGAAGCCGGATCCTGATCACCAGGTGCGTCGCGACGCATACCGCGAGGAAGTAGGCGCCGTAGGTGAGGCTGAGGTCGCCAATCTGGTTCGACTGCACGATGAACACGGCGGTGAACCCAGCGGTCACGAGCACCGCGACCGGGATCAGCGCGAACAGCTCACGATTCCGCGCGCTCACGAGAACAACTTGGTTCGCGCTCGGCCCAACATCAAATTCCTCGCCCAGGGCGGGATCCTGACTGGAGCCTCGCGCTCACCGATTCCCCTTTTGCCTCTGCCGGTTGCCGTCGGGTTTATTGCCGCCGCCCTTCTGGTCCCGGCCGCCGCCCTGACCACCGCCCCGCTTGCCCGGCGGTCGCTCGTCCCCACCCGGCCGGGCGGTCTCGGCTTCGTCCTCGAGGTCGGTGACCAGCGACGAGGCATCGTCGTGGGAGCGCAGCTCGTGGTCGGTCACCACCGAGCGCCGCTCGGGCGGCAGCGAGTCGACCTGGACCGGACTCGAGTAGCGCTCGTCGTAGAGCTCGATCCCGAACGGGAGGTCGTACGGCAGTCCGCGGTACAGGGCCACGCGGCCGCCCTCGTCGACACCGAGGAAGTACACCTGGCGGGCTCCGTACAACGCCGCGAGAGCGAGCGCACCGACGATCGCGAGAGCGACCAAGGCCCGCGCGACCCGGCCGGGCCAGCCGCGGGCGGACGCGGCCACCGGTGCGCGCTCGCGGCGAGCCGGTGGGCGAGCGGCGGCCGGCTCCGCCTCCTGAGCCGGGGGAGCGATCAGCGTCGGCTGCTCCTTCGGGGCGGCGGCGCCGGCATCGGCGAGGCGGAACGCGACGACCGTGATGTTGTCCCGGCCGCCCCCTTCGTTGGCCTCGCGGACGAGCCTCGACACGGCCGACTCGAGGCTTTTCGAACGCTCGAGGATGCGTGCGATTCGCGCCTCCGGCACCATCGTCGTCAGGCCGTCGCTGCACAGCACGAACACATCCCCGGGCCGTGCGGGAACGGTCATCGTGTCCACCTCGACGTCGGGCTCGGGGCCGAGCGCGCGGGTGATGATCGAGCGCTGCGGGTGCTCCTCCGCCTGCGCCTCGGTGAGGCGGCCCTGGCGGCGCAGCTCCTCGACGAGCGAGTGGTCGCTGGTGAGGCGCTTGAGCTCTCCGTCGCGCAGCACGTACGCGCGACTGTCGCCGACGTGCGCGAGGCTGACCTCGTCGTCGCGAATCAGCGCGGCGGTGAGCGTGGTGCCCATCCCGGAGCGCGACGCGTCGCTTTGGGCGAGCTCGTGGATGCGCTCGTTCGCCTCGGTCACGACCCTGCTCAGGTAGCGCTCCGGCGCGTCATCGTGCTCGCCGGCCGACTCGAACGCTTCGGCCGCGACGCGCGATGCGACCTCGCCCGCCTGGGCGCCGCCCATGCCGTCCGCGACCGCGAACACCGGCGCCCGAGCGTAGAACGCGTCCTCGTTTGCATTGCGCTGCCGACCGGTGTCGGTGCGATGCGCTACCTCAACGACCTTGAGAGTCATTCCCGCGACGTGCTCCGCTCCCGCCCAGAATCACTTTCCGCGTCGGCCTGCGGCCGCCGCGGTCTCTTTCCTGTGCTCCCGCGTCCGCCGTCGCGGGGCTTCGGAGACCTCATCCCTTAGCTCTCCAGCTCGAACCGAAACTCGGTGCCGCCGATCCTGATCCGGTCGAGATGGTGGAGCTCGAGGTCGCTCTCGAGGGCGTCGCCGTTGAGGTAGGTCCCGTTCGTCGAGCCCATGTCCTCGACGTAATAGGCGCCTCCGCGTGGGTAGATCCGCGCGTGAATCCCCGACGCGAAGCGGTCCTCGATCCGGATGTCGGCGTCGCTCGAGCGTCCGATCGACAGACCGCCAAAGAGGTCGAACCGCTCCCCTTCGTCGAGCCCGCCGCCCTCCAGCGCGACCAGCCAGCCGTCGGAGCTTCCCCCGCCGCGCTCCCCGGGAAGCGAGTGGAAGCCGGTCGGCTCGGGCGCGGGCGCGCCCGTGCCCCGCAGCTCGCGCAGCGCGCTGCGCGCGACCCAGAACAGGAACAGGTAGAGGACGGCCAGAAAGCCGAACTTGAGCGCTACGGCGACCGGGTCGGACTCCATGCGCTCACTGCTCGATGTCGAAGACGAACCTCGTGGTCCCGAGGGTGACCTCGTCGCCGGGCGACAAGCGAGAGCTCTCGACCCCGCGGCCGTTGACCTTCACGCCGTTGGTTGAACCCAGATCAACCACCTGCCAATCCCCCGTAGGGCCGCGGCGGAGCTCGGCGTGGCGGCGAGAGATGTTGGGGTCGCGAAACACGCAGTCGGATTCGCGCGACCGTCCCAGGACCGCGACCGGTCCCTCGAGCACGTAGCGGCGATCGTCGAAGGACACGATCGCGCGGGTCTCGACGAGGCGGGCGGCGGGCTGGCGGCTCCGCTTCGGCTTGGTCGGCTCCTTGGGCGCGGAGTAGACCATCGTCTGGCCCTGGTCGCCCTGCTTCGGCTCCTCGCCCTGGCGGGCGGGGGGCTTCACGAGCCGCGTCTGGATCCCGAACTCCCCGAGGCGCAGGCGCTCGTCGGTCTCGAGCGAGACCTCGGGGCGCGTCAGAAGCGCGTAGTCGCGCCGCCGCGCGTGCTCGAGCAGATAGCCGGAGAGCTCCTGCTCCAGCGAGCGCTCGTAGCCCTCGAGGCGCTCGTGATCCTCGGTCGAGAGATAGACCGTGTACTGGTTGGGGACGTAGACCTGCGACACCGAAGCGGTCCGGTGCCCGTCCATCTCCTTGGCCAGCTTGCGGGCGATCTCGACCGGCTGGACCTGGGAGCTGAAGGCACGGCTGAACACGCCCTCGACGAGGCCCTCGATCCTGGCTTCGAGATTGCGAAGAACGCTGATCGCTCACACTCCTGGAAGGGGGTACCCGAGCCGCACCGCCCCGAAGCGGTCCCGGCCCGTTGCGGCCCGCACAATCCTACGGAAGTGAGTTGGAACGACCGGCGGTGGTGCGTGCCCACAGCGCGGCCGCGGCGACCGCGATCAGCGCCGCCGCGAGCGGTCCGGCCGCCGGCTCGGGCGCGCCCGGCGCGAGCGCTCCGTGGAGCGCGACCAGGCCCGCCGCCCACACGAGCACACCGAGGAGCTCGAGGGCGACGATCCGGCCCCGGATCAGGGCCCCGAGCGCCACGGCACCGGCGACCCAGACGACGCCGACGAGCAGCGACTCCGGCGCGAGGATGGGAGCGAGGACGTGCGTGGCCGCGCCACCGATCGACCCGCTCCAGCCGTCGGGCGCGGGCTCCGCGGTCTCGAAGAGCAACCGGGAGCCCGTGATCGCCTCGGCAGCCACCAGCCACGCCCAGCCGAGCGCCGCTAGCAGCGCGCGGCTCGCGGTGCTCCGCGCAAGCGCTGCGAGCGCCGGGTACACGGGCGCAAGGCCGATCGCCCCGAGCAGCGGGGCGATCGCTGGAAGCCCCCAGCCCGCCGGCGCCTGAATCAGAAGCAGAGCCGGCAGCATCAGCAGGCCCACGACCAGGGCGGCGCCCGGCCTACCGGCGACGAGGCCGAGCCACGCGACGAGCGCCGAGATCGCCGCGAGCAGCCCGGTCCTCGCGATCGCGACCGCCGGCTCCGAGGGCGCGGCGAACAGCGATTCGCGCCGGCGCGGGGCCGGCACGGCCTGCTCGGCGCTCAGCAGCGGGGCGACCCGTTCGAGCCCGCCGCCGAGCTCCTCGAGACCGAGGCGGTGCTCCGGCTCCCGGACCAGACACGAGTCGATCAGGTAGCAGAGGTCGTCGGGAAGGTCGGGACGATGCTCGGCGAGCGGCGTGACCGGCTCGCCGATCGCGCGGGCAGTCGCGGCTGGGGTCGCGCGAATGAACGGATGGCCCCCGGACCAGCACTCGTACAGCGTCAGCGCCATCGCGTAGGCATCCGCGGGTGGGCCCACATCCTCGCCCTCGGCCTGCTCGGGCGCCATGTAGGCGATCGTCCCGATCACCTCCCCCGTCGCGGTCAGGCCAGGGGCGTCGACCAGCGACGCGGTGCCGAAGTCCATCACCTTCGCGCGCACGGAGCCGGGTGGGACCGGGCCCTCGCGGGCGATCACGTTCTGCGGCTTGATGTCGCGGTGGATGACCCCGTGCGAGTGGGCGTGGGCGAGCGCGTCGCACAGGTCGGCGCCGATCTGCGCCACGTCGCGATCCGATAGCCGACCCTCCGCGGCGAGCTCGTCGACCGTGGCCCCGTCCACGAGCTCGCTGACTAGGAAGGCGTGACCGTTTCGCTCCCCGAGCTCGAACAGGGTGACGATGCCAGGATGATTCAGGCGGGCGGCCGCCTGGGCCTCGCGCAGGACGCGTCGCGGCGCACCCCCCGGGGCCTCGATCACCTTCACCGCCACCGGGCGCTCGAGCCGCTCGTCCCAGCCGCGGTAGACGGTGCCGAACCCGCCCGCTCCGATCCGCTCGAGCAGCCTGAATCGTCCCAGCGCCGTATCGCCCACCACGACGCCTTCACTCTTCGTCACCATGCCTGCCGCTCCTGCGCCCCTGAGTCTCCCTTCCGCGCCACGGGTCATACTTTTGTGCGCCTTGGCCTTCATGGACGAGGACGACTCACTCCCGCCGGTCGCAACCGAACCGGAGGATCCTGGGCGCCCGCCCCCCGAGCGCCAGCGCGTGTTCATGGCGCGCCGGCTGGGGGCGGTCGTGGCCGGGATCCTGATCCTGGTCCTGCTGGTGCTCGGGATCCGGGGATGCCTGAACGCGCGTAAGGAGCGCGCGTTCGAGAACTACGCTCGCGACCTCAGCACCCTCGTCCAGCAGTCCCAGCAGATCAGCGAGGGGTTCTTCGCGCGCTTCTCCGACCCCCAGAACTCGTCCGAGCTGCGGTTCGAGACCGACATACGTGCCGACCAAAGCGCCGCCGACGGCGTGGTCAGCCGCGCGGAGAGCCTCGACCCTCCCGGCGAGCTGAGCAACGCCCAAGACGACGTCGTGGAGGCGTTCCAGCTCCGCGCCGCCGGGCTCGGCAAGGTCGCGGACCAGATCGGCCCGGCGCTCGGGGACGAGGATTTCAACGAAGCGATCGAGCAGATCACGATCGACATGCAGGACTTTCTCGCCAGCGACGTGCTGTACGCGAGGGGGCGTGACGAGATCAACGCGGTGCTCCAGCAGGAGGGGATCGACGAGGACGTCCCGGCGAGCTTCTTCTATCCACGCGTCCCCGGCAGCGAGCAGCCCGACCTCGAGTGGCTCGACGAGACCGCGATCCAGGAGAACCTCGCCGCGATTGCCGGCAACACCGCCGAGCCCGGGCTGCACGACCTCGCGATCACCTCCGTGCTGATCGATGGAGTCGACGTCAGCCCCGATACCCCGGCCACGGTGGCCGCCGAGGACCCACCCGAGGTCGAGGTGACAATCGCGAACGAAGGCGACACGGAGGAGACCGACGTCGAGATCGCGGTCGTGGTGAGTGGCGGCGACGAGCCGATCGACGCCGAGGAGGTGATCCCCCGGATCGCGCCGGCCGAGACCCGGACGGCAACCGTCCCGCTCGAGCCTGCCCCGCCCACCGGTTCGGCGGTCACGATCGACGTCACCCTGGGCCCCCGGCTCGGGGAGGAAGACACCGCCGACAACGAGTTCAGCTACGAGGTCACGTTCGAGTAGGGCCGCTTCGGATGCGGCCTCCTATCCTTCGGCGGTGGCCGACCTCACCTCGACGGCGGGAACCGCGGCGCTGATCGCGGGCGGCGTAGCGATCATCGCGCTCGCGCTCGCGCTGTTCTGCGTGCTCAGGCTGCGGCGCTTTCGTGCCGACCAGCGCGCCGTGATCGGCGAGGGCTCGGCGCAGGACCTGGTCGGCTATGCCCGGGGGCTCGAAGCGGAGGTCTCGCGGCTCGCGGCTCTTGTGGAGGACGTCCGCGGCCACGCCGAGGCCACGGCGCGGCGCCTCGACGGCGCGATCACCCATTCGGCGGTGGTCCGCTACGACGCCTACAACGAGATGAGCGGCCGGCAGTCGAGCTCGATCGCCCTGCTCGATGACCATCGCAACGGCGTCGTGCTGTCATCGATTCTTCATCGCGAGCAGGCGCGGCTGTACGCGAAGCCCGTCAGGTCGGGGCGCTCCGAGCTCGACCTCTCCCCCGAGGAACAGGCGGCGGTCGACACCGCGCTCGGCCAGGGGTAGTGCGCAACCGATGCGGATCGCCTACCTCGGCCCGGCCGGCACGTTCACGGAGGACGCGCTCCTCGAGGCGATGGGTGACGCCGACGCGGAGATCGTCCCGGCGCCGAACGTGTACGACGCGATTCGCGCGGTCGACTCCGGAAGCGCCGACCGCGCACTGGTCCCCTTCGAGAACTCGATCGAGGGCGCGGTTCGCTCGACACTCGACACGCTGGCCTTCGACACGCCCGCGGTGACGATCGTCGGCGAGCACGACCATCCGATTCGGCATAGCCTGATCGCGCGCACCCAGCTCCCGCTGAGCGAGATCACGACGGTGCTGTCGCACCCGCAAGCGAGCGCGCAGTGCGCCCAGTTCATCCGCGAGAACCTCCCGGGCGCCGAGGTCCGCGCCGTCGCGAGCACGGCCGAGGGCGCGCGACGCGTCTCGGAGAGCGAGGAGCCGTGGGCGGCGCTCGCGGCGCGCTCCGCGGCGGCGCTGTACGGCTGCGCTGTGCTCGCGGACGGAGTCGAGGACAGCCCCGACAACGTGACCCGTTTCGTGTGGATCGCGCCGGCGGACACGCTCGCCTTCGGCGAGGGCCCGTGGCGGACCACGCTCGTCTTCGCCGAGCTCGGAGAGGACCATCCCGGCGCGCTCGTCGACGCGCTGGTCGAGTTCTCGAGCCGCGGCGTCAACCTGACGCGGATCGAGTCGCGGCCCCGGCGGCGTGGTTTGGGCCGCTACATGTTCTTCCTCGACCTCGAGGGCTCGACCGAGGACCCGGTCGTCGCGGAGGCGATCGACGGCCTCCGAACGAAGGCGGAGTCGGTCCGGACGCTAGGTAGCTACCCCGTGAACACCGCGGGTGTGCCTGGCCGGGCCACCGCATCGCCTGGCTAGAATCCGGCCCACGATGGACAGGCAGGCGACTCGGGTGAACGGACACCGCGCGCAGCCCGACCGGATCTCGGTGGCCGGTGCCCAGGGAGCGGGTCGCGGCCGGGTGCTGGTCCTCAACGCGACCTACGAACCGATCAACGTGTGCACGGTCCGCCGCGCGACCGTTCTCGTGCTGAAGTCGAAGGCGGAGATCGTCGAGCACGGCGACGACCGGCTGCGCTCCGAGCGGATGGCGCTCGACCGCCCGATCGTGATCCGCCTGATCACCTACGTGCGAGTCCCACGCGACGTCCACCGCCGCAAGATCACGCGCAAGGCCGTGCTCGCCCGCGACTCGTGGACATGCCAGTACTGCGGTCAGCGAAAGCCCGGGCTGACGGTGGACCACGTGATCCCCCGAAGTCGTGGCGGGACCTCGGCGTGGGACAACATCGTCGCCTCGTGCGCGGCGTGCAATCGTCGCAAGGGCAACCACCTTCCGCGCGAGGTCGAGATGCACCCGCGGCGCCGCCCGAAGCCGCCGGGTCCGACGGTCTTCATCCAGATCGCAAGCCCCAGGATCCCGGAGTCCTGGGAGCCCTACCTGGTGATGACCGGCGCCAGCGGCACGGGCGTGTAGCCCCTCGCCGCGATGCGCTTTGACGGCCGGCGGCGGTCGGGACGTGAAAGGGCCGCCCGGAGGCGGCCCTTTCGTCGTGCGGTTGAAGCGTGCGCGAGGCAGTACGCGCGGGGCGGGACGGCTCCCGCACCCCGGCTCGCCGGTGCCTGGGTTGGATTCCGGCGGGCGGCCGCACCCGCCCGCGGGAGACCAGGCCCAGTGGAGCGTTGCCGCTCCAGGCGCCCGGTCTAGCGGCCCGACACCTCCAGCGTCCCGTCAAGCATGTGAATCAACCTAGGACCACCTCCTTTCTCTGGTGATTTCATTGAAGCAGCTTGGGAAGTCGTGCCAAGTGAACGATCGTGTGCCGATCCTGATCCTCCTCGCCGCGTCGTTCCTCGCCGGCTGCGAGCCAGTTCCCGACCAGCGCTAGGCCGAGGCGCAAACGGTGACGATCGCGCTGTGCCGGTGAGCGGCCTATAGCCGCCCGCGGGCGCGGGCGTAGTCCTCGGCGAAGCGCCGGGTCGCGCCCCGGTTCAGCAACCGGATCGCCACTCCGGGAGCTGCGGCGTACAGCGCGAGCAACGGGCGGATCGGGCCGCGGTTGACGATCACCTCGGCGCGATCCTCCCTGATCGCCTCGACGACCGCGTCGCCGACCGCCTCGGGCGGGGCCGCGCGCAGCCCCGGGGGCGGCTCGCCGTGCTTGTGCGCATGCTGCGCGTACATCCCGACGCGGGTGATGAAGATCGGGCAGATCGCCGAGAAGGACAAGGGCTCGTCCGCATACTCGGCCCGCAGCGCGTGGGTGAACCCGACGACCCCGTGCTTGGTCGCGGCGTAGGTGGCCAGATACAGGGCGGGCAGCTTCCCTGCCATCGAGGCGAGGTTGACGACGTGCCCCCGTCGCCGCCGCAGCATCCCCGGGACGGCGAGCAGCGTCAGGTCCATCAGCGCCGTCAGGTTGACGGTGACGATCGTCTCGATCTCCTCGCGGGAGTTTTTCGTGAACGTCCCGGCGTGCTCGATTCCTGCGTTGTTGACGAGCACGTCGAGCGGGCCGATCGCCTCCTCGGCCTCCCGGACGAGGCGCTCTCGCTCGACGGAGTCGGTGAGGTCGGCCGGGACCACATGCGCCTCGACCCCCATCCGGCGGAGTTCCTCGGCGCGCGCCTCGATCTCGCTCCCGGGCAGGTCCGAGACGACGAGGTTGGCGCCCTGACCGCCGACCGCGCGCGAGATGTAGCCGCCGAGGCCTCCGCCCGCTCCGGTGACCAGCACCCGCGCTCCCCGCAGCTCCACCATGCCGGGGGAGCCTATCTGCGCTTGCTACCGGAGCGCTTCGGCTTCTTGCCCGCGCCGTCCGCCGAGGCGCCATCCGTCGCGACATCCGCGTCGGCGCCCTCGACACCGGAGCCGGACTCGACGACGGGCGCGACGGCGCTGACGCAGTCGCCCGAGCCCACGTTCATCACCCTCACGCCCTGGGTCGCGCGCCCCATCTGGGAAATGTCCTTCACCGATGTGCGCTGGACCATCCCGTTCTGGGATATGAACAGCAGGTCTTGGTGCTCGCGGACCATCAGCGCGCCGGCGAGCGCGCCCTTCTTGGTCGTCAGCTTTATCGTCAGCACGCCCTTGGTCCCGCGCCCCTTGACCGGGTACTCGGAGACCTTGGTGCGCTTGCCGTACCCGTTCTGGGTGACGACGAGCAGCTCGCAGTCCGGGCGCGCCACGTCGAGCGCGAGGACGCGGTTGCGCTTGTCGGACACGTTCATCCCCTTGACCCCGGACGTGTCGCGGCCCATCGGCCGCACCGCGTCGTTGCTGAACCGCGACGCGTGGCCCGACTTGGAGACCAGCAACAGGTCGTCCGTGCCCGACGTGAGTCGCACCTGGACCAGCTCGTCTCCCTTGCGGATCTTGATCGCGATGATCCCGTCGGCGCGAATCGGCGTGTTGTAGGCGGAGAACTCCGTCTTCTTGACAAGCCCGTTCGCGGTCGCGAACACGAGGTACCGGCCCTCCTTGAAGTCCCTGGTCGGGATCACCGCCATGACCCGCTCGCCGTCTCGCAGTGGCAGCACGTTGACGAGCGCCTGGCCCTTCGAGGTGCGCGACCCCTCCGGCAGCTCGTAGACCTTGAGCCGGTAGACCTTTCCGCGGTTGGTGAAGAACAGCAGGAAGTCGTGGGACGAGCAGATGTGCAGGTGCTCGATGTAGTCGCCCTCCTTGAGGTTCATTCCCATAACCCCTTTGCCGCCGCGGCGCTGCTGCCGGTAGGTGGCGAGCGGCAGCCGCTTCGCGTACCCCGAGGCGGTGATCGAGATCACCATCTGCTGGTCGGCGATCATGTCCTCGATGTCGACCTCCCCCTCGGCGACGGTGATCTCGGTCCGGCGCTCGTCGCCGTAGCGGCTCTCGATCTCACCGAGCTCGTCGGCCATCAGGCCGTCGATCCGCGCCTCGTCACCCAGGATCGCGCGCAGCTCCTTGATCCGCTTCATGAGCTCCGCATGCTCGGTGCGGACCTTGTCGGACTCCAGCGCGGTGAGACGCTGCAGGCGCATGTCGAGGATCGCCTGTGCCTGCTCCTCGGTGAGCTCGAACTTGTCGATCAGCCCCTGGCGCGCCGAGTCGGGGTCGTCGGAGCCGCGGATCAGCTTGATCACCGCGTCGAGGTTGTCGAGCGCGACCAGCAGCCCCTCGAGGATGTGAGCGCGGGCCTCCGCGCGGCGGAGCTCGAACTGGGTCCGGCGCGTCACCACCTCGCGCTGATGGCCGACGTAGTGCTGGATCAGCTCCTTGAGGCTGAGCGTACGCGGGACGCCATCGACCAGCGCGACCATGTTGATTCCGAAGCTGGTCTGCATCGAGGTGCGCTTGAAGAGCTGGTTCAGGACCACCTGGGCGGGATCGCCGCCGCGCTTCAGCTCGATCACGAGCCGCATCCCGCTGCGATCGGACTCGTCGCGGAGGTCGGAGATCCCGGTGATCTTCTTCTCGCGCACGAGGTCGGCGATCTTCGTGATCAAGCCGGCGTCGCCGCCCTTCTTGACCAGGAACGGGAGCTCGGAGACGATGATCGCCTCCTTGCCGCCGCGAATCGGCTCGACGTGGGCCTTGGCGCGCAGCCGCACGCTACCGCGGCCGCTGCGGTACGCCTCCTCGATCCCGCTCGAGCCCATGATCGTGCCCCCGCCGGGGAAGTCGGGTCCCTTGATGTGCTTCGTCAGCCCACCGAGGTCGATGTCCGGGTTGTCGATGTAAGCCCGCACCGCCGCGATCACCTCGCTGAGGTTGTGGGGCGGGATGTTGGTGGCCATCCCGACCGCGATCCCCGACGAGCCGTTGGCGAGCAGGTTCGGGAACCGCGCCGGCAGGATCTCGGGCTCCTGCGTCTTCTCGTCGTAATTGAGCCCGAAGTCGACAGTCTCCGCCTCGATGTCGCGAAGGAGCTCGGTCGCGAGGCGGGCGAGGCGCGCTTCGGTGTAGCGCATCGCGGCCGGCGGATCGTCGTCGATCGAGCCGAAGTTGCCCTGCCCGTCGATCAGCGGGTAGCGCAGCGAGAAGTCCTGCGCCATGCGGGCGAGCGTGTCGTAGATCGCCGAGTCGCCGTGGGGGTGGTACTTGCCCATCACCTCGCCGACGATGAAGGCGCACTTCCGGAACGGCCGGTTGGGCTGCAGCCCGAGGTCGTGCATGGCGTAGAGCACGCGACGATGCACGGGCTTGAGCCCGTCGCGGGCATCGGGCAGGGCGCGGCCCACAATCACGCTCATCGCGTAATCGAGGTACGAGGAGCGCATCTCGTTCGCGAGCTCGCGCTCCTCGATCCGGCCGGTCAGTGATTCAAGCGAGCCTTCCATCGGCTAGACGTCGAGGAACCTCACGTCGCGGGCGTGCTTCTCGATGAACTCCTTGCGCGGCTCGACCTTGTCGCCCATCAGGTCTGAGAAGACCCGCTCGGGAGTAGTGTCCTCGTCGATCGTCACGCGCTGGAGCGTGCGGGTCGCCGGGTCCATCGTCGTCTCGCGCAGCTGATCGGGGTTCATTTCGCCGAGGCCCTTGAAGCGCTGGAGCGTGATCCCGTGCCGGGCGAGCTCGAGGATCGCTCGCCGCAGATCGCCGAACGAGATCGCCTCCTGGCGCCGGTTCTCGAGGGCGACCTCGAACGGCGGGCGGCCCACGTGCTTCAGCAGGCCCCCGTGGACCTCGACCAGCTTGCGGTAGCCGTTCGACTGGAACAGCTTGGCCGGGAGCGTGTGGGTTCGCGCGAGGCCACTTCGACGGTGCACAGCCTTGACGACGAGCTCGCCTTTCGTCGCCTTCACGAGCTCGGTCTCGAACGGCTCCTCGGGCGGGTCGTCGGCCTCGACAAGCTTGCGCGCCCCCGCGAGGGTCGCCGCGCCGGCGTCGAGCAGTTGCGACTCGCCGAGGAAGTCGAGCGCCTCGTGGCCGTAATCCGCCTCGAGCGAGCCCGACCAGCCCTCGTACTCCTTGAACAGGCGGTTGAACTGCTGCCAGCGCCGCTTGCTGAGCTTCGAGCGCTTGCCCTTCGAGTCGACGATCTCGAATCGCTCCAGCTTGTCGTGGAGCAGCAGCTCCTCGAGCTCGACCTCCTTCTCGACGTAGGTCTCCTGGGTGCCGTTGCGGAGCTTGTACAGCGGCGGCTTGGCGATGTACACGTATCCCGCCTCGATCAGCTCCGGCATCTCGCGGTAGAGGAACGTCAGCGCGAGCGTTCGGATGTGCGCTCCATCGACGTCGGCGTCCGTCGAAAGCACCACCTTGTGGTAGCGCGCGTCCTCGAGCTTGAACTCATCGCGGACCCCTGTCCCGATCGCCGTGATCAGCGCCTGGATCTCGACGTTCGAGAGCACCTTGTCGATGCGGCTCTTCTCGACGTTGATGATCTTGCCGCGCAACGGCAGCACCGCCTGGGTCGAGCGATCGCGCGCCTGCTTCGCCGAGCCGCCGGCCGAGTCTCCCTCGACGATGTACAGCTCCGCGTCGCGCGGGTCCTTGACAGTGCAGTCGGCGAGCTTCCCGGGCAACGTCGAGTTCTCCAGCGCCGACTTGCGGCGCGTCAGGTCGCGAGCCTTGCGCGCGGCCTCACGCGCTCGGGCGGCGTCGACCGCCTTGGTGATGATCCTGCGACCCTCGCTCGGGTTCTCCTCGAGGAACTCGCCGAGCCGGCGGTTGACCGACTCCTCGACGGCGCCCTTGACCGGGGGGTTCCCAAGCTTGGTCTTCGTCTGGCCCTCGAACTGGGGGTCGTGGAGCTTGACCGAGATCACGGCCGTCAGGCCCTCGCGCACGTCCTCGCCGGAGAGATTCGGGTCCTTGTCCTTCAGCAGCCCCTTCTGGCGCGCGTAGGCGTTGAGGGTTCGGGTGAGCGCGGACTTGAAGCCGGACAGGTGGGACCCGCCCTCGTGAGTGTTGATGTTGTTGGCGAAGCTGAAGATCGACTCCTGGTACGAGGTCGTCCACTGCATCGCGAGCTCCACCTGGCCCTCGTCGCCGCCGTCCTCGAAGTAGACGGTCTTGCGGTGGAGCGGGTCCTTGGTCTCGTTCAGGTGCTTGACGAAGTCGACGATCCCGCCCCTGTAGTGGAAGCTGACCTCCTCGCCGGCGCCGCGTTCGTCGACCAGATCGATCTTCAGGCCGCGGGTCAGGAACGCGGTCTCACGCAGCCGATCTGCGAGCGTCTGGAAGTCGAACTCGACCTCGTCGAACACCTCGATGTCGGGCAGGAAGGTGATCGTCGTGCCGGTGCGCTTGCCGGCCTTGCCCTTCTTGAGCTTCGACGTCGGCTTGCCGCGCGCGAAGTCCTCGGTCCAGGCATGCCCGTCGCGACGGACCTCGAGGTGGAGCCATTCGGAGAGCGCGTTGACGACCGACACGCCCACGCCATGGAGACCGCCCGACACCTTGTACCCACCGCCCTCGCCGAACTTGGCGCCGGCGTGCAGGGTCGTGAGCACGACCTCGGCCGCGGGGCGCTTCTCCTTAGCGTGCTGCTCGACCGGGATTCCGCGCCCGCTGTCGACGACCGTGCAGCTGTTGTCCGGATGCAGCGTGACGGTGACGTGGTCGCAGTAGCCGGCGATCGCCTCATCGACGGAGTTGTCGACGACCTCGTACACGAGGTGGTGCAGGCCGCGAGGGCCGGTCGACCCGATGTACATTCCGGGCCGCTTGCGAACCGCCTCGAGGCCCTCGAGGACGGTGATGTCCGTTGCGTCGTAGCTGCCCGAGCCCGCTCGCCGGGCAGGCTTGCCGGCGCCCTTCGCCGACGTCTTAGACGCCGTCTTCCGCGTGCTCTTGCTGGGAGACCCGGCTCGACTCCGCGACCGAGTTGCCACTCAGATCCTTTCTATTGCGTCCTTTACATACGAGAAGCCCCGACCCGGGGCGTGCTGGAAGCCCCCAGCTGGACGGGTCGGGGCACTCGTCCAAGTTGACATAAGGATAGCAGCCACGGAACCCGGAAAGCTCGGGATGGATGTGACGAATTACCTGCAAATCACGGACAAACCGCGATCCAAATCGGGCCAATTTGTCACGCATTGAAACGGGCCGCGTCGGCGGTGAACCGAAGCCCTTTCACGGGGCGTTCCGGGAGCAGATCGTTGAGCCGCTCGAGCAGCTCGGCCTGCATCAGATCGAGCTCCGACGCCCAGGTGGAGGAGCGGCAGGCGACCGTGATCACCCCGTCCCGCTCGGTCACCGGTCGCGCCTCGGCCGCGATCGCGTCCCCACACGCGTCGCGCCACACGGTCTGAGTGGCGGCGAGCGGCGTCTGCGGCGAAGCATCCGAGAGGACTCCCCGCAGCGCGTCAGCGGCTCGCCGTGGGGCCCGACGGCGGCTCACGCCGCGATCCCGCTGGGGGCGGGCGCCCGGGCTATCGCGCGGCCGGCCTCGATCGCTACCTCGGCACCTCCGCCGCGACCCGCCTCCGGGACCTGCGCGGGCTCGGTCGCGGTGATCAGCGACTGTCCGCCTCCCCCGAGCAACTCGACGAGGAGGCAGCGGCGATCCGGGTCGAGCTCGCTCATCACGTCGTCGAGCAGCATCAGCGGTGGCGTGCGGTGCGCGTCCATGAGCGCCTCGCGCTCGGCGAACAGGAGCGCGAGCAGCGCAATGCGCTGCTCGCCCTGCGAGCCGAAGCGCCGCACGGCCCGCCCTTCCACCGCGATCTGGACCTCGTCGAGATGCGGCCCGTGAGTCGAGTGCCCACGCTCGAGGTCGCCGGCGCGTCGCTCGCGAAGCTGCTCGACGATCTCTTCGGCGTCGGCGAGACCGGTTCGCGGTCGGTACGAGATCGTCGCGGCGTCGCCGAGCCCTAGTGATGCCGCGAGCGAGGTGAAGGCCGGCGCCACTCGCTCGATTGCCGCGGCGCGCGACTCGACGAGGGCCGCGGCTTCCCCGGCGAACTCGGAGTCCCAGGCGGCGAGCGCCTGCTCCGAGGCCGCTCCAGACCGGATCCGCGATACGAGCGCGTTGCGCTGGGCGAGCGCGCGGCCGAACCGTCGGCGGGCCTCCGCCCGCCCCGGCCACAGGGCCGCGACGAGGCTGTCGAGGTGCCGGCGCCGCCCGGAGGGCGGCCCCTTCACCAGGGCGAGGCGATCCGGCGAGAACACCGCGACCGCCGGGCGCAGCGCGCTTGCATCGGTGGGAACCGGGTTGCCGTCGAGGCGGTGCCGCCGACCCTCACCGCGGGTCACGGTGGCGCGAAACACCCTGGTCTCCGCCCCGTCGGCCACCGTCACCTCGGCGCGAGCGAGGTCGTCCTCGAAGCCGATCAGCTCGCGGTCGGCCCGCGTTCGCCAGGAGACCCCGGTGAGGCCGAACGCGAGCGCCTCGAGGAGGTTCGTCTTGCCGGCTCCGTTCGGGCCGTGGATCAGGGTGACGTGCTCGCCGGGCTCGATGACGGCTTCACGGAGGTTGCGAAACCCGCGCGCCTCGAGCAGCCGAACGAGCACAGCGAGCGCCGCTACACGTTCAGCCGGATCGGCATCACGAGATAGCTGAAGTCGTCGCGGTCGACCGGCTGAAGCAGGCCCGGCCGCAGGGGCGAGGTGAGTCGCAGGACGAGCTCCTCGGAGTCGATGCTCTCGATCCCGGCGATAAGGAACTCGGGGTTGAACGCGATCTCCAGCGGCTCGCCGCTGAACGGGGCGGGCATCGCCTCGCTCGCGTCGCCGACCTCGGGTGTCTCGGCGGAGATCGTCAACTCGCCCTCCGCGAAAGCGAGCCTCAGCGGTGCATTGCGCTGGGCGAGCTGGCCGATCCGGCGCGTGACCTCGAGCAGCTCGCCGCGCGGGAGCCTCACCTCGTGCTCGAACGTCTCCGGTATCAGCTGCCGGTGGCTCGGGAACTGGCCCTCGATCAACCTCGACGACAGGACGATCCCGTTGGCTCGGAACACGACCTGGTTGGTGAGCAGCGCGAGCTCGATCTCCTCGATCGACTCCGAGCCGACGATCCGGCTGAGCTCTCGCAGCGCGCGCGCCGGGACGTTCGCCTCGAGCGATTGCGATACCGGCCGCTCGAGCTCCGTGTGCTTGACGCTCAGCCGGTAGGAGTCGGTGGCGACCATCGTGAGGGTGCTCTCCTCGGCGGTCATCAGGACCCCGGTCAGGATCGGGCGCACCTCGTCGCGAGACGCGGCACGCGCGACGCGCTCGATCGTTTCGGACAGGGCCTTGCCCGGAAGCGTTATCGGCTCGCCCTCGAACTCGGGGAGGCGAGGGAAGTCCTCGGGAGGCAGGGTGCGAAGGTGGAAGCGCGCCGTGCCGGCGGTGAGCTCGACGTCGCGCTCCTCCGGACGCAACGCCAGGTTGACCTTGCCGCCGGGCAGGTTTCGCGCGACGTCGACGAGCAAGCGCCCGGGGAGCAAAGCCGATCCCGGAGCCTCGACCTCGCCGTCGACGCGCAGCACCAGCCCCACCTCCATGTCGGTGGCACGCAGGGTCATGCCGTCCCCGTCGACATCGACGAGGATGCCTCCGAGCGAGGGCACCGCGCTCCTTGTGGACACGGCGCGACCAGCCACCTGGAGCCGAGAGACGAGTACGTCTTGTGGGACGGAGATCTTCATCGGGATGCCGTTAGGAGACTGAAGTAATAGTGGGTGTCGGGGATCTAGGTGGAGAACGGCCGGTGGATGGCTTGGCGGAGGGGCGCAGTGGTGGTGGAGAGCGGCCGTGGATTGGCCTGGTGGTGGTTGATAACTCTGGGCTTGGCTAGGTCGGCTCGACGTCGCGCTCGAGCATCGCGCGAGTTTGAAGCAGAGTGGTGTGGAGAGTCGATCCGGGCTCGAGCTCGTTGTCGACGCGGCGGATCGCATGGAGGACGGTCGAGTGGTCGCGGTGGAAGCTGCGGGCGATGTCGGCGAGCGAGAGACCGGTCAGCTGGCGGGTCAGGTACATCGCAAGATGGCGCGCGCGGGTGACTTCGGGGGCGCGGGAAGGAGACAGGAGGTCATCCCGCGAAAGATGAAGCACGACGCAGACGGCGTCCTGGATCGCGGTGACGCTCGGAGCTAGATCGGCGGGGCCCGTGGGCGAGGACGGTGTGGATGAGCCGGCGAGAGCCTCGCGGGCGAGATCGGCACTGGGCGCTCGGCTGGTTATCGACGCGAGCGCGACGACGCGCGTCAGCGCGCCCTCGAGCTGGCGGAGGTTGGACGACGAGCGCACGGCGATCTCGCGCAGGGCGTCGGGCGCGTCGACCGGGACCGGCGCCTCCTCCGCGAGCCGGCTGAGGATGGTCAGCCGGGTCGGGAAGTCGGGGGTGTGGAGCTCGGCGGAAAGCCCCCATTCGAATCGATCCCGGAGCCGCGCGGCGAGCCGCGAGAGGGCCTGCGGCGCGCGATCGCTCGCGAGCGCGATCTGGCTGCCGTTCTCGTGCAGGGCGTCGAACGTGTGGAAGAACTCCTCCTCGGTTCGGCTCTTGTCCTCGAGGAACTGGACGTCGTCGATCAACAGGACGTCGATCTCGCGATGGCGGCGCTTGAACCGCTCGGCGCCGGAGCCGCGCAGCGCCGCCACGAACTCGGAAGTGAACCTCTCCCCCGTCGTGTAGCGGACGGTGAGCTCGGGGTGGTGGTGGTCGAGGTAGTGGGCGATCGCGCCGAGCAGATGAGTCTTGCCGAGCCCGGACTGGCCGTGCAGGAACAGGGGGTTGTACGCCTCGCCGGGCAGCTCGGCGACGGCGAGCGCCGCGCCGTGAGCGAGCCGGTTGGCGTTGCCGATCACGAAGCGCTCGAAGGTGTGACCGGGGTTCGGCCTCGCGACCTCGGCCCGCCCACCACGCGCGCCGGCCCGCTCGCGATCCTCGGCGGCGACGAACGAGATCTCGCGGAGCGACGTCGCGTTCTCGCGCAGCGCGCACTCGAGGCGGTGGGCGTAGCGGCGCTCTACCCAGGTCCGGATCCGCTCCGGCCCGGTGACGTACAGGGTCGCGCCCTGGGCGGAGACCGGGCGGAGCGGCTCGAGCCACAGCTTGTAGGTGGAGGGTGGAAGCGACGAGCGGATCTCGTCGCTGACGCGCTGCCAAAGCATTGCGAGATCGTCAGGCAGCGCCTGCTCCACCGGTGTGGTCCAACCTCCTCTGGTCTGGTTGTCGCCCGCTCGGCGGGAGTCGATCCCGGCGATCGTGCCCCTCGGCGCCTTTGTGGCGCCGTTCCCCGCTCGCTGGGGAGCGGGCGATGATATCGCCGGGCGCTGCGCCCGAGAACCCCTCTCGCCAGGCCTCCTCGCAATTCGCGACGAAAGCGTTGGCGATCGCCGACGCGAGGCCGGGTGGCGCTCTCCGGCGGGTGCGTATACTCACCCGGCCCACGGCGGCGGGCCTCCGCAGTCTCCTCGAGCGTGTCGCGCAGGACCCATCCAGACCCTGATGAAGCGGACCTATCAGCCGAAGAAGCGAAAGCGCGCCCGAGCGCACGGATTTCGCGCGCGCATGCAGACGCGCGGCGGACGCGCGGTGTTAAAGCGTCGGCGGGCCAAGGGCCGCAAGCGCCTCACTCCCTGAGATGAGCGAGCCGAAGCGGAAGGGCCGCGGCCGGCTGTCGCGCAGCGGTGACTTCGAGCGCGCGTACCGGGAGGGGGAATCGCACTCGAATCGCTTCGTGATCCTGTACTCGTTTCCGCGCCCCCCGGACGAGGACACGCAGGGCGCGCGGCTCGGCGTGTCGGTCGGGCGCAACGTCGGCGGCGCCGTGGAGCGAAACCGCGTCAAGCGGGCGCTGCGCGAGGCGTTTCGGCCACTCGCAGATCGCGTTCCCGATGGTCACGACTACGTGCTCGTCGCGCGCCCGGACATCGGCGGCCTCGTCGAGCGCGAGGGGACCGACGGCGTCGTTGCCTGCCTCGAGGATGTGATCCGCGAAAGCGGGATCGGGAGAAGGAACGTTTGACGTGAAACGCGTGGTGCTCGCCCCGATCGTCGCCTACCGGCGATACATCTCCCCCGCGTTCCCGCGCCGCTGCAAGTACTACCCGACGTGCTCCGCGTACGCCGTCGAGGCGATTCGCGAGGTCGGTGTCGTGCGTGGGCTGATCCTCGCGGTGTGGCGGCTGGCGCGCTGCAACCCGTTCAGCAACGGCGGATATGACCCGGTCGAAAACCGTTCGTTCTTCAGACCTGCGGATGACGAATCCACCTCCAACCATCGAGGAGCCCCGGCGTGATCCCGGTAGCCGGCATTGAGGACATCTTCCAGCCGCTGGTCGACGTCGCGAACGCGGTGCTGGTCTTCCTGCACGATGACGTCGGGTTGTACTGGGGCCCCGCGATCGTCGCGCTTACGTTCATCACGCGGATCGTGATCCTGCCGCTGTCGATCAAGCAGATCCGCTCGATGCGCGCGCTGCAGGCGTTCCAGCCGCAGATCAAGGCGATCCAGGAGAAGTACAAGGACGACCGTCAGCGCATGCAGCGCGAGATGATGTCCTTCTACCAGGAAAACCAGATCAACCCGCTGTCGTCGTGCTTTCCGCTGCTCCTCCAGCTCCCTGTCTTTCTGGCCCTCTTCTACTTGCTGCAGGGCGACGACTTCCGAGCAGAGGCGACGGGTTGCGCGCTCGGATCGCCGAACTTCGATGCATGCGTCGACGACAATCCGGTGCCGTGGCTGTTCATCCCGGACCTGCTCAGCGACGCGACGGGCGGCGTGCTGATCATCCTGATCGTGGTCTACGTCGCCACCCAGCTCGGAGCGGGGCTGGTGATGGCGGCGACCGCGGACCGCACCCAGCGGTTGATCATGTTCGGTCTTCCGCTGATCTTCGTCCCGATCATCATCAGCTTCCCGGCCGGGCTGATCGTGTACTGGATCACGACCAACGTGTGGACGGTCGGCCAGCAATGGGTCGTCAAACGGGTCGCCCCGCCGCCACCGAAGGCGACGCCCGAGGCGATCGAGGCAGCCAAGGCGGCGAAACCGCCGCCACCCCCGCCGCGCAAGCGCAAGAGACGCAGCGGCCGGCGTAGATGACCTCGCCCGACGCCGCCGCCAGCCCGCCGGAGGCGCTCCCCGAGGAGCCCGGTAAGCGGGTGCGCGCCGTGGTGGAGAGGGCCCTCGACGCGCTCGAGATCGACGCCCACGTGGTGATCGAGGAGAGCGACGAGTCGATCACCGCCCGGGTCGAGGGCGACGACCTCGGCTTGCTGATCGGCCGCCACGGCCAGACGATCGACGCGCTCCAGCTGCTCTGCTATCGGGCGGCGTTCCGGGGAATGGGGGAGCGCAAGCGCGTCACGGTCGACGCCGCCGGGTATCGCGAGCGGCGGCGCGAGATCCTCTGCCGCCAGGCGGACAGTGCCGCGGAGCGGGCGCTGCAGAGCGGAAGGCCCTCGGAGCTCGAGCCGATGACCGCGCAGGAGCGCCGCGTCGTCCACGACCATCTCAAGGAGCGCGCAGGCGTCGAGACGTACAGCGAGGGCGACGACCCCGACCGGCGCGTGGTCGTCGCCCCGCTGCTCGCCGAGTGAGCGAGGGCGACGAGCCCGACCTCCCGCCGGCGGTACGCGAGCTCCCGGCCGCGGCCAGGGAGTCGCTCGCCGAGCTCGTGTCGATGCTCGCCTCGGAGCGAGGGGCGCCGAGCGCGGTCCGCGACTCCGACGAGGCGTGGCGGGTGCATGTCGCCGACTCGCTCGCCGGGCTCGAGTTCGGTGAGCTTCGCTCCGCCGAGCGGATCGCCGACGTCGGCTCGGGCGCCGGCCTGCCGGGCCTGGTGCTCGCCGCGGCGCTGCCCGACGCCTGCGTTGACCTGATCGAGTCCGTCGGGCGCAAATGCTCGTTCATCGAGCGCGCCGCGTCGCGGGCGGCGATCGCCAACGTCCGCGTGGTCTGCGAGCGTTCCGAGACGTGGGCACTCGGCGAGGGCCGCGAGGCCTATGACGCGGTCACCGCGCGCGCAGTGGGGCGGCTGTCCACCCTGGCGGAGCTCGCCTCGCCGCTGCTCGCCGAGGGCGGTGCGCTCGTCGCCTGGAAGGGGCGCCGCGACCCAGATGAGGAGGCGGAGCTCGCCCGCGCCGTCGATCGACTCGCGATGGAGCCCGTCGAGGTCCGGTGGGTCGGCCCCTACGCCGGCAGCCGTCACCGCCACCTTCATCTCATGCGCAAGTCCGGCCCGACGCCGTCCGATCTCCCCCGCCGCCCCGGGGTCGCAAAGAGACGCCCCCTCGGCAAGTAAGGTCATCGCCGATGGGAGCGGTGTATGCGATCTCAAATCAGAAGGGAGGGGTGGGGAAGACGACGACCGCGGTCAACACGGCGGCGTGCGTCGCCGCGGCCGGCCGCCAGACCCTGCTCGTCGACCTCGACCAGCAGTGCAACGCGACCGCGGCGCTCGGCCTCCCGCGCAATCTCGAGCCGAGCTCCTACAGCTCCCTGATCGGCGAGGTCTCGGTCGCCGAGGCGGCGCGGCCCGCCGGACCGGACAACCTGTGGATGGTTCCCGCGCACCGCGACCTCGCCGGCGCCGCGGTCGAGCTCCCCCGGATCGAAGGGTCCGAGACTCGCCTCCGCGAGATGCTCGGCCCGGTGCGCGAGCGGTTCGCCTCCACGCTCCTCGACTGCCCGCCGTCGCTCGGCCCCGTGACCGTGAACGCACTCGTCGCGGCGGACCGCGTGATCGTCCCCGTGCAGGCCGAATATTTGGCGCTGGAGGGTTTGGTGCAATTCATGGATACAGTGGGGTTGATCCGACGCGAGCTGAATCCGACGCTAGTCGTCAGCGGGTTGTTGGTGACGATGGCGGACGAACGCACCCGCCTCGCCCGGGACGTCGAGCGCGAGCTGCGCGAGCACTTCCCCGAGCTCGTCTACCGGACCGTGATCCCGCGCAGCGTCCGCGTCGCCGAGGCCCCGAGCCACGGCCAGCCGCTGCTCGAGCACGCGCCCGGCTCGCGCGGCTCCGAGGCCTACCTCGAGCTCGCCCGCGAGGTGACCGAGCGTGGCTGAGGTGAAGCGCGGGATGGGCCGCGGGCTTGCGGCGATCCTCCCCGAGTCGGCGGCGGAGGCTTCGGCGCCGGAGCTGCGCGATGTCCCGACCGAGCTGATCCGCCCCAACCCGGACCAGCCGCGAAGCAGGATCGACGGCGACGGGATCGGCGACCTCGCCGAGTCGGTCGCGGCCGCGGGGATCGTCCAGCCGCTGATCGTCCGCCCGCTCTCGAACGGGACCTACGAGTTGATCGCCGGGGAGCGGCGGTGGCGCGCCGCGCAGCAGGCGGGGCTCGCCGAGGTCCCGGCGCTCGTCCGCGACGAGCAGGATGCGGAGCGCCTCCAGGTCGCGCTGATCGAGAACATGGCCCGCGAGGACCTCAACGCGGTCGACGAGGCGCGCGCGTGCGCGACCCTGGTCGAGGACCTCGGGCTCAGCAAGGAGGAGCTCGCGCGCCGCCTGGGGCGGAGCCGGGCCGCGGTCTCGAACCTGATCCGGCTTCTCGACCTCCCCGACGATGTGCTCGGTCTGTTGCGCGCCGGGGAGCTGAGCGAGGGTCACGGGCGGGCGATCCTCCAGGCGCGCGGCGTCGACACGCGCCGCCGGCTCGCGCGTGGAGCAGTCGAGGGCGCGTGGTCGGTGCGCGAGACCGAGCGCCGCGCGAAGGAGGGCGGGGGGCGAGGCGGGCGGCGTCGGTCGCGCGCCGACGCGGAGGGCGCCGCTGCGCTCGCAGACGCGGAGGAGGAGCTCGAGCGTGCGCTCGGACATGACGCGAAGGTCCGCGCAGCCCGCGGCGGCATCAAGGCCGAACTGGTGTTCGATGACGTCGACGAGCTGCGAACGTTCGCGCGGCACCTCCGCCGTCGCCGCTGAGCCCGCCGGTGCGCCTTCCCTGGCCGACTACAATCGGCGCTCCCGGGCGATTAGCTCAGTCGGTTAGAGCGCCGCTCTGATAAGGCGGAGGTCCCTGGTTCGAGTCCAGGATCGCCCATGGACCGGCGGCCGTCGAACTTAGCGAAGTACGATGGCCGTCGAACAACACCGCGGGCGATCCGGGCGCACGTCACATCCCGAGGTAGCGCTCGAGGTCGGCACGCACCTTCGAGCGCCCGCGATGGAGCAGCACGCGCTGATTGCCGTCGCTGAGCTCGAGCGCGTCGCAGACCTCGTCCGCCGGCCAGCCCTCGATGTCGCGCAGTGTGACCACCGCACGCTGCATCGGGGGCAGTGTCGCGATCGTGTCGAGGATCACCTTCCGGGTCTCCACGGCGAGCAGGTCGTCCTCGGGCGTGTCCCAGCGCCTTGGCGCGGACGCCCAATGGCCGGCCGCGTCCCCCTGGTCGGGCCGCAGGAAGCGATCTGGATCGATCACGGGCCCGCCGTCCGCCGCCTCTTCGCCGCCGAGCGAGGAGAACGGAACCGTCCGACTCTCACGTGCCGCGCGGGTCTTCGCCGTGTTGGTGAGGATCCTGAAGATCCACGTCCGCAGCGACGAGCGACCCTCGAAGCGGCCCACTCCGCGCAGAACGCCGACCCAGGTCTCCTGGAGCACGTCCTCCGCCGCAGCGCGGCTGCCGACGTAGCCCATCGCGACGCGCAGCAGCGCGGGACTGTGCTCGTCGATCAGGCGCCGGAACGCTTCCTCGTCTCCGTCCCGCAGGGCGTCGCGCAGCTCGGCGTCGTCCACGCCGGAAGCGTAGAGCGATCCGCCCGGAGGGCGGAAAGCCTCCGGCGAAACCCCGCACCCGCGCATGCCCCGTCAGCTGCTGGAATCGAGACCGACCACCTCGATGGTCCCCGCCAGCCGTTACATCGCCATCGTCGGCTGATCGCCCCCCCGGGGCTCGACCGGCGCCTCTTCGGGGAGCGCCATGCCGGCCCGCCTGAGCAGCACCAGGCCGGCGGCGGGGAAGATCATCACGGACAGCAACCCGGCGGCGATCAGCGCCGCGCTCTCGGCCTGGCTCAGCAGTCCGAGCTCGATCCCGATCGCGGCGGCCGCGACGATGAACGGCAGCGACGTCGCCTGGAGGATCCCGGCGATCGTCGCTCGCCGTCCGCCGACGAGCTGCCTGTACAGAAGCGCCGGTATGCCACGCACGGCGAGCAGCGCGGCGAGGAAGATCGGGACCATCACGAGCGCCTTCGTGCTCCCGAACAGCGCGTCGAGGTCGAAGTTCAGGCCGGTGGTGACGAAGAACACCGGAATGAAGACACCGAACCCGATCGCTTCGAGCTTGCGCCGGAACAGCGGGTGCGTCATCGCCTGGTCGCGGTCGACCAGCGTGAGGATCGCGCCTGCGGCGAACGCGCCGAGGATCACCTCGAGGCCGAGCGTCTCGGCGAGTGCGACGAACGCGATCATCAGGACGACCGCGCCGCGAACCCGGATCTGAGCGGTGGTGTCCTGGAGCCGTACGAGCTCTCGCGCGATCGTTCTCGAGCGCTCGACGCCACGCAGGACGAAGTATGCGACCACGGCGAGCAGCACGAAGCACGCGAGCAGGATGATCGTCGCGCCGGTCCCGCCCTCGCCCGAGAAGAAGATCGAAAGCAGGAAGATCGCCGAGAAGTCCGCGATCGTCGCGCCGGCGATCACGAGCTGGCCGAACTGCGACGAGACCTCGCCGGCGTCCTTGAGCACGGGGATGATCACCCCGAGCGAGGTCGACGCGAGGATGATCGCGACCAGCAGGGGAGTCTCGATCAGGTCGCCCGCCTTGAGCGCGAGGCAGACGGCAATCGCGATCGCGAACGAGACGACGTACCCCAGCGCCGAAAGTCGAAGCAACCGCCCGCGCAGGCGCCGGAAGTCGATCTCGAGCCCGGCGAGGAAGAGCAGGAACGCGAGCCCGATCAGATTCAGGACCTCGATCGGCTCGTCGACCTCGACCCAGCCGAGCACCGCGGGCCCGATGACGATCCCGGCGACGATCTCGAGGACGATGGACGGAAGCCGCACGCGGGGAGCCAACCCGAGCAGGAACGGCGCCGCGAACGCAACGGCGACGACCAGCAGCAGGTTGGTGAAGCTGATCTCGGGCACCCAGGCTGAGTCTCGCCGGGATGCCGGGCGTTACGTCGCTACGTGCTCCGCCAGCCTCGGAACGCCTCGAGAAGCTCGTTGCGCACCTCGGGCGGGAGCGGCTCCTCGGGAAGGTGGCCGAGTGCGTCGACCGTTTCGCGCATCTGGTCGACGTAGTTGCGGCAGCCCTCGCAGATAGCCAGGTGGGCCTCGAGCCGCTCCACGTCGAGGTCGGGCAGCCGTTCCTCGAGATAGTCGGTGACGAGCTCGACCAGCTCGTCGCACGCCAGCTCGATTGACTCGGTATCGCCGTCGCTCATGATCCTTGCCCCGCGAAGCGGTACCCCGGCCGGGGGTTCGCACCACCGTAGCGCTCGATTACCGGCCCGACGGGGGGGAGCGCGGCGCCGAGCACTCCGTCCGCGACCCGAAGCGGGCGACGCCCACGCGGGCGTGCCGTCCGGGTGAAATCCGGGAACCGGGCCCCGGGGTCGAGGCCAGCGCCCAATCCGGAAGCAGAATTCATGACGATGGGTAGTCGTGGGTCCGCGCGCGCCCGTTACACGTGAGCTCGAGCGCTACTTCGCGCCGAGCTGCTGGAACGCGGGGAGGAAGATCTCGGAGAAGGTTGGGAACGGCTGGATCGTGTCGCGCAGCACGACGAGCGGGATCCCGGCCCGGATCGCGACCGTCGCCTGCTGCAGCCACTCCCCGGCGTCGGGGCCGAGCGCGTGGGCGCCGGTGAGCCGCTCCCCATCGGATATCAGGGTCATGAAGCCGGGGCTCTCGGCGTACTCCCGCGTGTAGGTCGCCGTCCGGGGCACCTCGGAGATCGGGACCGTCGCCGTGGCCGGGCCCTCGGCCTCGCCCACTGAGGCGGCCTGGGGGTCGGTGAACACGACGCGCGGGACGGCGTCGTAGTTGGCCTCCGTCGAGCGCCCGAGGATGTTCGCTGCCGCGACGCGCCCCTGGTACTTCCCGACGTAGGTCAGTGGCCAGATGCCGGTCACGTCGCCGATCGCCCATACGCCGTCGCCGGCCGACATCCGCGCGTCGACCTCGATCCCGCGCTTGCCGGGCTCGATCCCGACCGAGTCGAGGCCGAGTCCCTCGGTGCGGGGTCTGCGGCCGGTCGCGACCAACAATCGGTCCCCGCGCAACTCGTCGCGCTCCGGGAACTCGAGCACGTACTCGCCGTCCTCGACCCGCACCGCGGACGCGTGCTGGCCGAAGCACAGCTCGATGCCCTCCTTGCCGAGGGCCTCGCCGAGCGCCTCGCCGAGCGGCTTCGGCTCGCGCGGCAGGAGGTGATCCTCGCCCTCGACGAGCGCGACCGACGCGCCCATGCGATGCACCGCCTGCGACATCTCGACGCCGACGGGGCCACCGCCGAGGACGATCATCCGCGCCGGGACTTCGGTGAGCGCGGTTACCTCGCGGTTGGTCCACACGCCCTCCGCCTCCGCGAGTCCCGGAATCGGTGGCATCACCGGGTCCGACCCTGTGGCGATCACGACGTTGGTCGCGCCGTGCTCGACCTCGCCGACCGCCACTCGGCCCGGACCCGCGAGGCGCGCGGGCCCGCGAAGCAGGTCGATTCCGGCGTCCTCGAGCCAGCCCACCTTGCCCGAGTCCTGGTAGTCCGCGACCATGAAGTTGCGCCACGCGAACGCGGCGGGGGGGTCGAGCTTCCCGGTCACGGCCTCGCGTGCACCGGGGGCCTCGCGGGCGGCCTCGAGGGCTTCGCCGGGCCGCAGCAGGGTCTTCGACGGGATGCAGGCGTAGTAGTCGCACTCGCCACCGACCAGGTCTCGCTCCACGATCGCGACCGAGAGCCCGCCGTCGGCGAGCTGGCCGGCGCAGTGCTCCCCCGCCGGGCCGGCGCCGATGACGATCGCGTCGTAATCAGTCATCAGGTGTTCGCGCTCGGCCCACGATCAAATTTCCCGCCCACCCCCACCATTGCAGAGCCTCGCGCTCACATTCTCTCCCGGGCGCGGTCGATGTCCGCAGCGGCGTTGATCAGCCCGATGTGGCTGAACGCCTGGGGGAAGTTGCCGAGCTGTTCGCCGTTCGCGGTGTCCACCTCCTCGGCAAGCAGCCCGAGGTCGTTTGCGTATCCGGTGAGTCGCTCGAACAACGCCTCGGCGCGCTCGAGCTCGCCGGCCTCGGCGAGGCAGGATACGAGCCAGTAGGTGCAGATGACGAACGTGCCCTCCTCTCCCTCGAGGCCGTCGGCGTTGACCCCTTCGGTGTTGCGGTACCGAAGCACGAGCTCGCCCTCGGTGAGCTCGCGCGCGATCGCGTCGATCGTCGAGCGCATCCGCTCGTCGGTCGCCGGCAGGAACCCCACGAGGGGCATCAACAGCAGGCTCGCGTCGAGCTCGTCGGAGTCGAATGCCTGCACGTACGCCTGGCGCTTCTCGCTCCATCCCCGCTCCAGGATCTCATCGCGGATCCGATCGCGCTCCGCGGCCCATTCGTCCGCGCGCGCGAACTCGCCGAGCTGGGGTGCGAGCTTGGTGGCGCGATCGAGGGCGACCCAACACAGGACCTTGGAGTGGACGTGGTGCTGGGGCTCGCCCCGCATCTCCCATATCCCCGCCCCGGTCTGGTCCCAGCGGCTCGCCGCCGTGTCGGCGAGCTCGGAGACGAAGCGCTGGATCTCGGGGTGGAGCTCCCCGATCCGCTCGCGGTACAGGTACAGCGAGTTCAGCAGCTCGCCGTACACGTCGAGCTGCGTCTGTCCCCAGGCGCCGTTGCCGACCCGCACGGGGCGGGAGTCGCGCCATCCGCGCAGGTGGGGCAGCTCGCGCTCGGAGAGGTCGTGCTCGCCGCCGATCCCGTACATGATCTGGAGCGACCCCTCGTCGCCCGCGCGTCCGCCGGCCGCGCTGGTCATGAACGAGATGAAGTTATCGGCCTCGTCGGGGCACGCGCCCACGTACAGCGCCTCGAGGGTGAGGCTCGAGTCGCGAATCCACGAGAAGCGGTAGTCCCAGTTGCGCTCCCCGCCAGGGTCCTCGGGCAGCGAGGTCGTCGGCGCCGCGACGATTGCCCCGGTGGGGCGGTAGGTAAGACCCTTCAGGACGCGCGAGCCGACCCTGATCGCATCGCGGTTCGGCCCCTCGTAGATGTCGTGCTCGCTCTCCCACGAGCGCCACCCCTCGGCGGTGTCGCGAATCCGATCTGGCACCTCGTCGGGCGCGCACGCGGCCGGGTCGCGGCTCTCCACCGGGGCCCAGCGCATCGCGAATCCGATCTCGCCGCCTTCGGAGACCGTGAAGCTCGCCCGCATCGTCGCCTCGTCGAGCTCGACCGGTACTCCCGCAGTGACCACGATCTGGTTCGGTCCACCGAACGTCCGGCCCCCGTACTCGGTGTGCCGGAACAGCGGCTTGACGAGGCCGTACTCGGGGCGCGGCGCGAGCTCCATCTCGAGCTCGACGGTCCCGGAGACGGCCTCCACCGAGCGCAGCAGCTCATGCGGGACGTCGAGCCCGAGCTCGTGCACGCGCTGGCCGTGCGGGAACACGAGAGCGTCGGTGAGCCGCGCCACCCCATCGCTCGTCGTGAACGTCGTCTCGATGATCAGTGTGCCCTCGAGGTAGCGGCGCTCGGCCTCGAACGGCCCGGTGGGCCGGATCGACCAGTGGCCCGCGTCCGGGTCGAGCAGCCGGGCGAAGATCGCGTCGCTGTCATAGCGCGGCATGCACAGCCACTCGATCGCACCACCACGATCGACGAGCGCCGCCGAGTTGCAGTCCGACAGCAGGCCGTACTCGTCGATCGGCTTCGACGACGTCGGATCAGGCATCGGCGACCTCGACGAACACCTTGATGGCGTCGCTGTTCTCGGTCAGCTCGCGCAGCATCTCCTCGTAGTTGTCGAGCCCCTCGACCCGCGTGGTGAGGAGCTTCTCGAGCCAGCCGGGGTATATCGCGGTTGCCTTCGTCAGGTCGTCGACGCCGGTGCGGAAGTCGTCGGGGGAGGCGTTGACGCTCCCGACCATGATCTTGTTGCCGAGCACGAAGCCCTGGTTGATCATGTCCGCGTTCACCTCGGCCTTGCGGTCTCCGCCGGTGACGCTGACCAGGACCAGGACGCCGTTCTTCCCCAGCGCCTCCGCGGCCTCGAACACGAGCGGGCTGAAGCCGGTCTCCTCGATGATCAGGTCGAACGGGCCGAAGCTCTCCGCCGCCTCCGCGATCGAGGTCTCCTGGGTGCTGACGTAGCGGGCGCCGAGCTCCTCGATCAGCTCGCTGTTCAGATACGGGGGCCTCGGCAGCGAGAGGCACGTGACCTCGATCCCGCGCAGCCGCAGCGCGAGCGTCGTCAGCAAGCCGAGAGTTCCCGAGCCGAGCACCGCGGCGCGCTGCGGTCGCCATACCTTCAGCCGTCGCTGGATCTCGTACGCCTGGTTGATCGCCTTCTCGGCGACCGTAAGCGGCTCGAGCAGGACGCCGACATCTCGCAGGCATTCGGGGAGGGCGACAGCGTACTCGGAGTCCTCCACGTAGTACTCGGCGAGATACCCGTGGCGCTTGTTGATCCCGCGCTCGAAGTACACGTCGTCCGTCGTCATGTCCTGAAGCCCGATCCGGTCGTAGATGCTCATCCCCGGCCTGCGAACCGTGGACACGACGAGGGTTCCCGGAGCGAACACGCTCGGAGCGTTGGGCCCCGCCTCGACGACACGACCGAGGCCCTCGTGGCCGGTGATCAGGAAGTCGTCGCCCTCGGGCGCGTCCCCGTATTCGGCAGCGCTGATCTCCTTGTCGGTCGCGTCGACCCCGACCCGGAGGACCTTTACCAGCACGCCGCGTCCGTCCGGGATGTCGGCGAGCCGCGGCTTCTCGACGTCGCGCAAGTGCATCGAGTTCTCCACTCCGGGGTGGACGGCGATGGCCTTCATCGGATCGCTACCTCCATCGTTCGGCGCGGTCGGGCGCGCGGGTTGGCGCTACAGAGTCGGTCACCCCCGCGCGCGTTACAGCGCCGCCGCTGGCTCCCGGCTGGGCCAAGGGCCATACCTATAATGGCCGGGTCCCCGAGGGCAGCGGAGTTGACCGTGCAACAGATGCAAATCTACGGCGTGAGCTTCGACATGGTCGGCAAGCAGCCGATCGTGCTGCTGAAGACCGTCGACGGGAATCGGTTCCTGCCGATCTGGATCGGCCACCCCGAGGCGGCTGCGATCCTGATGAAGCTCCAGGGCGCCTCAACGCCCCGGCCGATGACCCACGACCTGCTCAATGACCTGCTCGAGCAGCTCGACGCAAAATGCGAGCGGGTCTCGGTGACCGAGCTCCGCGACAACACCTTCTACGCCTCGATCACGATCTCGGTCAACGGCTCCGAGATGGAGATCGACTCGCGTCCGTCCGACGCGCTGGCGCTCGCCGTGCGCACGTCGGCGCCGATCTTCGCTGCCGACGACGTGATCGAGGAGTCCTCGATCGAGTTCGAGCACGAGGTCGAGGACACGGAAGAGGTCGTCGAGAAGTTCAAGAACTTCCTCGACGAGGTGTCACCCGAGGACTTCGCCTCCGGTAGCGACTGACCACCCGGCCGAGCGACTTTTCGCGTCGGCGCGTGTTCATGTCGCACTGTGATCGCCGAACGACCGATAAGGATGTTGGTCTGCGTGAGAGCCGGATGCTCGACCACCGGTCCCGCCGCCTACACGGCGGCGTAGGCCCGCGGGCGCCCCGCCAGCTCGACGATCCGGGCGCAAAGGTCCTCGAACGTCAGGCCGGAGGCCTCGGCCGCCTGCGGGAGCAGCGAAGTGTCTGTCAGCCCGGGGATCGCATTGACCTCGAGGATCTGCGGCCCCCGCACCTCCGGCGGCCCGTCGGGTCCCCCAAGAATCAGGTCCACGCGCGCGAATCCCTCGATGCCGAGGACGCCCCACGTTCGGCGTGCGGCGTCGTGAACCGCGGCCGTGTCGGCCTCGGTGAGCTCGGCGGGGCACGCGTACTCGGTTCGCCCGATCTCGTAGCGCGCCTCGAAGTTGAAGAAGTCCTCCTGCTTCGGTATCGCCTCGACGATCGGCAACGGATCGCCGGCGATGATCCCGACCGCGAGCTCGCGACCCATCACGTAGCGCTCCAGCAACACGCGATCGTCGTAGCTGAACGCCGCGACGAGCGCCTCGGGGACGTCCCCGCGCGAGGCGGCGAACTCGACCCCGAGCGAGGAGCCCTGGCGGGCCGGCTTGACGACCAGGGGGAACCCGAGCCGCGCCTCGATCTCCTCCAGTGACTCCGCCGCGCCGAGCTCGCGGAACGCGGTCGCGTTGAAGGCGACCCAATCTGGTGTCGGGAGCTCCGCGTCACGCATCAGGTGCTTGGCCATCACCTTGTCCATGCAACGCATGCACGCGACGACGCCGGGGCCGGTGTAGGGGATCCCGACGATCTCGAGCAGCTCCTGGACGGTCCCGTCCTCGCCGCCGGGGCCGTGCAGGGCGATGAACGCGACCTCAGGGCGGTCCTGCTTCAGCCGCGTGACGAGGTCGGCTCCCGGGTCGAGCACGACGACCTCGTGGTCGAGCGAGCGCAGCGCATCGTGGACGCGAGCGCCGGAGCGAAGCGACACCCCCCGCTCGAGCGACCGTCCGCCCGGCCAGAACGGCGATTTTCATCGCGAGCCTCCCCTGCGACGGCGGAGCGGCAACACGTCGCCGGACTCTCCCGCGTGTCCCTCGGCTGACCCTGCGACGCCCGGACGCGAAGCGGAGGACGTCGCAGGCAATGATGTTGGATGCTCTCCCGTGATCGTCTCGTACAACGCGACCTGCTCGCGCACCACTCGGCCGATCCGCCGGATTCCCTCGCGGATCTCGTCCTCGTCGGAGCCCGAGAAGTTGAGCCGCATCGCGCTCGACCCGCGCCCGTCGACGTACGCCGCGCTGCCGGGCACGAATGCGACGTCGTCGCGAAGCGCCTTCGCCAGCAGGTCGCCCGTGTCGATGTAGTCCGGGAGGGTGGCCCATACGAACAGGCCGCCAGCCGGCCGGGTCCACTCCGCCTGCTCCGGGAAATGGCGCTCGAGCGCCTCCAGCATCGCGTCGCGTCGCCCGCGGTAGACCTCGACGAGACTGTCGACGTACTCCCGCCACCGCCCCTCGGCGAAGTACTCGATCACGAAGTACTGGGCCAGGGTGGAGGTGCACAGGTCGGCGGCCTGCTTGCCGAGCACGATCTTCTCCATCAGGGGTGGGGGAGCGATACACCACCCGAGCCGGATCCCGGGCGACAGGATCTTCGAGAACGTGCCGACGTAGATCACGTAATCCCCGCCGTCGAGCTGGTAGAGCGGCGGCAGCGGATCGCCCTCGAAGCGCAGCAGCCCGTACGGGTTGTCCTCCACCACGACGAGCTCGTGCTCGCGCGCTATCTCGACGAGGCGCCGACGGCGCTCCGCCGACAGCGTCACCCCGGCCGGGTTCTGGAAGCTCGGCACCGTGTACACGAACTTCGGTCGACGCCCGTCCGACTCGAGGCGCCGGATGAGGGCCTCGAGCTCGTCGACCCGCATGCCGTCGTCGTCCATCTCGACCTGGTAGGTCTCGGCCTCGTAGGAGGAGAACACCGGCACCGCGCCGGGATAGGTAGGGCCTTCGCAGACCACCGCGTCGCCGGGATCGACCAGCGTCTTGCACACCAGGTCGATCGCCTGCTGGCCGCCGGTGGTAACGATGATGTCCTCGGGGTCGGGTTCCATCCCTTCGGCCGCCATCAGCTCGCGGATGCAATCGCGCGTGCCGTCGAAGCCCTCGGTGGGGCCGTACTGAAGCGCCTCGGCAGAGGACTCCTGAGCGATCCGAGTCATCTGCGCGGCAAACGAGGCCGGCGGGAACGTGGAGGTGTCGGGGAGCCCGCCGGCGAGCGAGATCACGCCGGGGCGAGCGGTGATCGCCATCAGATCGCGCATCGCCGACGAGCGCATGACCCGTGTGCGTTGGGCAAACAGGGTCGCGTAGCGCTTCAGGTCGCGCGCGCTCGTGTGAGCGCGCCGGTGCGGGGGTTCGGCCACGCGCCAAGTGTGGCGGAACCCGGTACCGGCTGCTGATGGAACCGCCCGCTCCCTGCCGGCGCGTGTGCCGCGGCCGGGTCGGCGCCGGGATGCCGTTAGCCTCTTCGGCTGACCGATGGACCTCTTCCTCGCCACCTGCCAGGGCATCGGGCTCGCCCTCGCCGTCGGCGCCGCCGCCGGCGCCCTCGCCGGGACCCGCGGCGAGGTCGGGGGTGGCGTCGCCGCCGTTCTCGTCGCGGTCGCGCTGGTCGCCGGCGGGTTTCTCTTCGGCGACTCGCTGAGCAGCGAGGACCATCCGGCGTGGCCCGGGTGGCCAGCCGGCGCGCTCGTAGCCCTGCTCGGCTTCGTCGCCGCCCAGGGCATCGTCGCGGGCGCCGCGGCCAGGGCGAGAGGCGACGGCTCGGCCTTCACGCTGGCGGCGTACGTGATCGCGGCGGCCGCGATCCTCGCCGTGGTCTCGTTGTTCGTCTCGCCGGTCGCGCTCGTCGCCTTCGTCGGCGTCGCGTGGCTTGCGATCGGCAGGCGACGCCGCGCCGGCCGCAAGCACGAGGGCCTTCGCGTCCTGAGATGAGCGCTGCCCAGCGCAAGCTCGCCCTGATCGTCGTCGACTCGCTCGACATGGCGATGCTGGAGCGGGCCGTCGCCGAGGGCGCGGCGCCGACGTTCAAGCAGCTGGTCGACCGCGGGACGCTGATCCGCGACTGCGTGTCGACCTTCCCCTCCGTCACCCCGGTCGCGTGCTCGGAGATCGCGACCGGCGTCGGCCCCGACCGCCACTGGATCAGCGGGATGAACTGGTACCACCGGGTCGAGCAGCGCTACGTCGAGTATGGGTCCTCGTTCGAGGCCACGCGCACGTTCGGGCTCTTCCGCACGCTCTACGACACCGTCTACAACATGAACATGGCGCATCTCTCGCCGGAGGTCGAGACGATCTTCGAGCGGGCGGGGGACGCGGGCGTGCGAACCGCGTGCACTCCTTTCCTGATCTACCGCGGGAGGACGCGCCACGAGCTTGGCCTCGAGGGCCTGATGCGTCGAATGGCGGTGGCGGCGAAGTTCCACCACGCCGTCTGGGGCCCGGACGAGCTCTTCTACGGCGAGCTCTATGCGAGCAGGAAGGTGCCCTGCCGGCCCACTCTGGCCCGGCCCGGGACGAGGGACGAGTACTCCGCTTGCGTGGGCCGGGAGCTCGTCGAGCAGGACCTGTACGACCTGATGCTGTTCTCGCTCCCCGACAACGACTACCACTCGCACCGCTACGGCCCGGAGGCGCAGGTCGACTCGATCGCGCACGCCGACGACTGCTTCGGCTCGATCGTCGAAGCGGCGGGCGGGATCGATTCGTTCCTGGACGACCACGCCGTGGTCCTGCTCGCGGATCACTCGCAGAGCGCGGTCGAGCACCGTCTGCCCCTCGCGGAGGCGCTCGAAGAGGAGTGGCGTGTCCTGCGCCCCAACGCCGATCGCCCCGAGGAGGCGGAGCTCGCGGTCAGCCCGATCGCGCGAGCGGGAGCGGTCTACGTGCTCGAGGAGGGCCGCCGCCACGCGCGCGCTCACGCCCGGGTTCGCGAGAGGTTGCGCGAGCTCACCGGGATCGACATCGTCACGTGGCTCGCGGCACCCGACGGCGCGCCGGTCGAGCGCCGGGGTACCGGCCCGCCTCCGGGCGAGAAACTCGAGGCGGTCGTCGAGCGGGCCGGCGCCGAGCTGCGGTTCCGCCCCGGCGCCGGGGTCGAGGACCTCCTCGGGCGCGAGTGGGAGCTCGACGGTGATGCTGCGGTGCTCGGTGAGGTGCGCGACGGACGCTTCACCAGCGACCCCTACCCCGATGCGCTCGGCCGGCTGTGGACGGCGCTGGTAGCGCCGTATGCGGGCGACGTCCTCGTCTCGCTCGCGGACCGATACGAGTGCGTCGACTGGGGTGACGCCACGCACGTCGGGGGCGGCAGCCACGGCTCGCTGCACCGCGACGACTCGCTCGGCCCGCTGCTGATGGTCGGCCTCGACCAGGCGGTCGAGCCCCGCGAGCAGTGGACCCTGCGCGACGTCTCGGCTCTTGTCCTGGATCATTTCGGGGTAGCGGGGTCCCCTGTGCATGAAGGTGGACGCCAACCGGCAATTCCGCTTGCGGATCGACGCGAACCGGTAACTCCCCTTGCGGAGTTGCCGAATGACTCGAAGCGATGAAGCCGGTGGATGAGGCGACGACCACGGACGTGCCCGCGGTTCACGAGCCGACGGGCGCCGCGGACTGGACGTGGCGACTCGTGCGCCGGGTCCACCTCGGGACCCGCAAGCCGGCCAACTGGATCCAGCTCTTCAAGTTTGGCGTCGTCGGCGCGACGGGCTACGTCGTCAACCTGATCGTGTTCGCGATCCTCGTCGAGGCGCTCGCGCTCCACCACATCCCCGGCGCGGTCGGCGCGTTCTGCATCGCCGTGATGAACAACTTCCTCTGGAACCGCCACTGGACGTTTCGGGCCACCGAGGGGCACGCGGGGTTCCAGGCCGCCCGGTTCTTCACGGTGAGCCTTGCGGCGCTGGGCGTGAACCTGGTCGTCCTCTCGGTGCTCGTCGACGTCGCCGACGCCCCCGAGGTGCCCTCCCAGGCGTTCGCGGTCGCTTTCGCGATGCCGCTCAACTTCATCGGCAACAAGCTGTGGACGTTCGGGAGGGATTGAGCGTGTGGACGTTCGGGAGGCACTGAGCGCCGCGGTCCTCGCGGTCGTAGCGCTGCTCCTGTTCGCTCCCGAGGTCGCGGCCCAGGTCGACGGGACGCCGGGATCGACGGCGCCCGCGTTCGAGATCTCCGAAGACCTGCCCACGCGCCCCACCGGCTACGAGATCACGGCGCGGCAGGCGATCCGGGTCGCCAAGCGCGACCCCAAGGTCGCCGAGACGCGCGAGCGCTACGGCAATCTCGACGTCGCGGTCGAGGCAAAGCCACCGGCGCAGTGGCAGGTCGGGTATTTCGCGGATGGTCGTGAGGTCGCGCAGGTCCTGGTGGACGACCCGTCGGCGACCGTCGACGAGTCGTGGACCGGCTACCAGGTGGCGTGGCAGATGGCACGCGGCTATTCCGGCTCGTTCGGCCACAAGCTCAACGCGCCGTACGTGTGGCTGCCGCTGTGCGCGCTGTTCTTCTTCGGGCTGCTCGACTGGAGGCGGCCGTGGCGGATCGTCCACCTCGACCTGCTCGTGCTGCTCGGGTTCGGGGTCTCGCACGTCTTCTTCAACAACGGCGAGATCGGGGTCTCGGTCCCGCTCGCATACCCGGTACTGCTCTACCTCCTCGCGCGGATGCTGTGGATCGGGTTTCGCGGCGCCGGGGTCGGCCTGCGTCCCGCGGCCCCGATCGTGTGGCTCGCGGTCGCGGCCGCGTTCCTGGTCGGGTTCCGGATCGCGCTCAACGTCGCGGACTCGGGGGTGATCGACGTCGGCTACTCGGGTGTCGTGGGCGCCGACCGCGCGATCGAGGGCGATCCGCTGTACGGCGCGGACGCATTTCCGGACGACAACCAGTTCGGCGACACGTACGGCCCGGTCAACTACTACGCCTACGTCCCGCTCGAGCAGGTGCTCCCGTGGTCGGGTGAGTGGGACGAGCTCCCCGCCGCCCACGCGGCGTCGATCCTGTTCGACCTTGCGGTCGTCGCGCTGCTCGTGCTGCTCGGTCGCCGGATGCGGCCTGGTCGGGCGGGTCTCGACCTCGGCGTGATGTTGGCGTTCGCATGGGCGGCATACCCATACACCGCGTACACGCTGCAGTCGAACGCCAACGACTCGCTGGTGGCCGCGCTCGTGCTCGCCGCGCTGGTGCTGATCTGGACACCGGTGGGCCGCGGGGCGATGACGGCGCTGGCGGCGCTCACGAAGTTCGCGCCGCTCGCGCTCGCCCCCCTGTTCGCGGCCGGCCCCCGCGCGGGCCTGTTGGCGGCAGACCCGGAGACGGGCGAGGGGCCCTTCGCGCGCGGACGGTTGCGTTCGCTCGCGTTGTTCTTGGCCGCGCTCGCGGGGGTCGGTGCGCTCGCGATACTCCCGACGCTGCTGGACCCCGGGCTGTCGACGTTCTGGGAGCGCACGGTCTCCAGCCAGGTGGACCGCGACTCACCGTTCTCGATCTGGGGCCAGGAGCCCGATCTCGAGCCGCTCCGGACCGGGCTCATGATCGCCACCGTCGCGCTTGCGCTCGTGGTGGCCTTCGTCCCGCGCCACCGCACGCTCCCCCGGATCGCGGCGCTCGCCGCGGCGATCCTGATCGCGCTTCAGCTCACCGCCGAGCACTGGTTCTACCTCTACATCGTGTGGTTCTTCCCGCTCGCCTGCGCAGCGCTGGCGGGGGAGGAGCCTCAACGACCGACGCCCGCCGGTGTGGCGGGCGTCGGTGATTCGAAGCGTTCTCTGGTCGGGGTCAGCTCACCGTCGTGACGTTGACGGCGCGCGGGCCCTTCTCGCTCGACTCGACCTCGTAGGTGACCGTCGCACCCTCGGCGAGCGTGCGAAAGCCATCGCTGACGATCGCGCTCTGGTGGACGAATACGTCGTCCCCCGAGCCGTCCTCGGGCGCAATGAACCCGAAGCCCTTGTCGTCGTTGAACCACTTCACGGTTCCGGTTGGCATGTCGTTCCTCCGGTATGTCTCTGTGTGCTGCGAACGCGGAGGATCCGACATACGAACGTCTCCCTGCGAGCGCTGTGCACCTTGTTTGCCGGGCATTACCCGGCCTGACGGGTTGCGACCTTAGCAGCAGCGCTCGTCTACTTGACCCGCAAGCCCTGTCCCCGCTCGGTGTCCGGGGGGGTCGGTGAGCGTGGAGCGCCGCTAGCGCCGCGCCCGCGCATCCCTGATCATTCGCTTAAGTGGGACTGTGTGTCTCGTCGCGTGGCGGGTCAGTCGGGCGCGGGCATCAACACCTGCTCGATCGAGTGAGCGAGCCCGCCGTCGCCCACCTCCACCGTGACGGCGTTCACCCACACGTCCTCGTCGGCGGTCTCGAACCGGATCGGCATCTGGGTGCGAAACGCCTCCAGCGCCTGATGGCGCTTGACGCCGATGATCCCCGCCCGCGATCCGGTCATCCCGACGTCCGAGATGTAGGCGGTGCCGCCGGGGAGCACGCGCGCGTCGGCCGTGGGAACGTGGGTGTGCGTACCGAGCACCGCGGCGACGCGGCCATCGAGATGCCACCCCATCGCGACTTTCTCGCTCGTCAGCTCGCAGTGGAAGTCGACCACGAGCGCTTCGGTCTCGCCCTGAAGCCGCTCGACGAGCTCGTCGGCCGCCGGGAACGGATACCGCGCGACGGTGAGATACAGGGCGCCGCTGAGGTTGATCACCCCGACCCGCCTCCCCCCGGCCTCGACCACCGTGTGGCCGCGGCCGGGGTTCCCGCTCGGATAGTTCGCCGGCCGGATCACCCGCTCGGCGCGGTCCAGGAACTCATACGCGTCGCGGTGCTTGTAGACGTGGTTGCCGGACGTGATCACGTCGACGCCGACGCCGAACATGTCCTCGGCGGTCTTCTCTGTGATCCCCAGCCCCCCCGCGGAGTTCTCCCCGTTCGCGATCACGAGGTCCGGTGAGTGGCGCTCGCGCAGCTCGGGCATCGCCCGCGCGAGGCCGGCGCGGCCGGGCTTTCCGACGACGTCCCCGATAAACAAGACCCGCATTGGCCCAGCGTATCCGGCGCCAGTGGTGCCTCTCTCAACGTTGTGCTTGGAACGGCGATCTGGGGCCGCCGTTTCGGGTGCAATGTTGTGAGAGTCACCACTCTAGGTAGCGTTCCGCCGGTGACGGGGAACGTTGCGGAAGGCGCGTCCGCCCCGCGGGCGGCGGAGCGGGAGGTGGTGATCGAGGGGCGAGGCCTCGTCAAGCGCTTCGGCGACCGCGTGGCGCTGCGCGGGGTGAGCTTCGAGGCGCACCGCGGCGAGCTGCTCGCGGTGATCGGGCCCAACGGGGCGGGCAAGACGACGCTGCTTTCGATCCTCGCCGGGATCCGCCGGCCGGACGAGGGCACGGTTTCGCGCCAGCCGGGCGAGATCGGGTGGATCCCGCAGCAGGCGGCGCTGTATCGACGCCTCACCGTCGCCGAGAACCTGCGGCTGTTCGCGCACCTGGAGGGCGTGGATGACGTCGACGCCACGGTGGAGGAGATGCTCGGCCAGACGGCGCTGGGCGAGCGTCGCGACGATCAGGTCGGGACGCTGTCGGGAGGAAACCAGCAGCGGATCAACATCGCCATCGGGCTGCTGGCGCGCCCCGCGGTACTGCTCCTGGACGAGCCCAGCGCCGGGCTCGACCCGCGCCAGCGCGAGCGCCTGTGGGAATTCGTGCTCGGGCTCGCCGGCGGCGGCACGACGGTGATCTTCTCCACCCACAACATCCAGGAGGCTGAGCGCTACGGCGAGCGGCTGCTACTGCTCGCGGACGGCGAGCGCCTCTTTGACGGCTCGGCGCGCGCGCTGCACGAGGCGGTCGCGAGCGAGGCGGCGGCCGGGGCCCGGGCGGCGTCCGCCGAGGACTTCGAGGCGGCGTTCGTGGCGTTCCTCCACCAGCGCGGTCACTGAAGCCAATGCGCTGGCTGCTCCTCAAGGACCTCCAGATCCTGCGGCGCTCGCCGCTGGTCACGGCCCTGCTGATCGCCTACCCGATCGTGATCGCGGTCCTGATCGGGTTCGCGCTCTCGCGCGGCCCCGTGGAGCCGGAGGTGGCGTTCTTCAACCAGGTCCCGGCGGGCGAGGAGTTTCCGTTCGGGGACGACACGGAGTTCGGCCAGGTCGACGCGAGTGAAGAGCTCTGCTCGCGGATCGAGTGCGTCGACGTCGATTCGCTCGATGAGGCGCGGAGCAAGGTCGAGAGCGGCGACGTGCTCGCGGCCGTGATCGTCCCGCCGGACCTGATCGACAACCTGCGATCGCTCACGTCGCTCGACCCCGAGCAGCCGAGTGTCCAGGTGCTCGTCAACGAGGAGGACCCGCTCAAGGCGCGGCTCGTCGAGGACCGGATCGACTCGCTGGTCACCGAGGCCAACCTGCTGATCTCGCAGCGGGTCTCCGACCAGGCCGCCGGGTACCTAGACCTGCTCGTCGAGGGCGGCGAATTCAGCCTCCTCGGTCAGTCGATCGAGATCCTCGGGCTCAAGAACGCCGCGCGGATCCTCGAGGGGATCAAAGCGGAGCTCCCCGCGGGCCAGCGGGCGGCGGTCGAGCAGGTGGTGAGGTTCGCCGACCTGGCGCGCCAGAACCTCGACCTCGCGGTGCCCTTGCTCGGCGCGGTGAGGCAGCCGATCCGGGTGGACACCGAGTCGGTGGCGGGCGAGCGCCCGACGCTCGACGCGTTCGCGATCGGGGTGGCCGCGACGGTCACGCTGATGTTCGTCACCGTGCTCCTCGTCGCGGGGTCGCTGGCGCTCGAGCGCGAGGAGAACGCGTTCGCGCGCCTCACCCGAGGGCTCGTCACACGAAGCTCGCTGCTCGCCGAGAAGATCGCGCTCGGGGTGATCTGCTCGCTCGTCGTCACGCTCGTCATGCTCGTCGGGATCCAGCTCTTCGTCGACCTCGACTGGGCGCGGTTCCCGCTTTGGATCCCCGCGATCGTCGTCGCGGGCGCGGGGTTCGCAGCCTTCGGGGCCGCGATCGGCGGCGCGACCCGGGAGGTCCGCGCCAGCTCGCTGCTGGCGTTCATGGTCTCGCTGCCGATCGCCTTCCTCTCGCTCGTGCCCTCGGGCACAGTCAGCCCGTTCGTGTTCGATGTGCTCGAGTTCGTGACCGCTCTGTTCCCGTTCAGCCCCGCGCTCGATGCGATCTCCGGCGCGCTCGACGAGGCCGGACCGTCGATCTGGGTGCCGCTTCTGCACCTCGCGGCGCTCGCGCTCGCCTACGGCGCTCTCGCGCGTCTCGCACTGCAGCGATTCGCGTAGGTAACACGGATCGGTCCTAGAATCCATCCGGTGAGCTTTCCCGCCACGCGGATGCGGCGCATGCGTCGCACCAAGACGCTTCGCGACCTGATCCGCGAGACCGAGCTATCGCCGGCGCACCTCGTGCAGCCGATGTTCGTCGTCTCCGGAGAGGGGGTGCGCGAGCCGGTTCCCTCGATGCCGGGCGTCGAGCGCTACTCGATCTCCGAGCTCGTTGGCGAGGGCGGCGAGATCGCCGAGGCTGGAATCGGCGCCGTGGTCCTGTTCGGCGTTCCCGCCGAGAAGGATGAGATGGCCTCGGGCGCGTACGACGACGAGGGCGTCGTGCAGATGGCGGTCCGGGCGCTGAAGGAGGCGCACCCCGACCTGCTCGTGATCACCGACGTGTGCCTGTGCGAGTACACGTCGCACGGCCACTGCGGGGTGGTGCGAGAGGACGGCGAGGTGGACAACGACGTGACGCTGGAGCTGCTCGCCAAGACGGCGATCTCGCACGTCGAGGCCGGCGCCGACGCCGTCGCGCCGTCGGACATGATGGACGGCCGGATCGGGGCGGTCCGCTCGCAGCTCGACGAGCTCGGGCGGCGCGAGCTTCCGATCATCGCCTACAGCGCGAAGTACGCGTCGGCGTTCTACGGGCCGTTCCGCGACGCCGCCGAGTCGACCCCCGCGTTCGGGGACCGGCGCGGCTACCAGATGGATCCCGCGAACGCCGCCGAGGGTGTGCGCGAGGCGCTGCTCGACCTCGAGGAGGGCGCCGACGTGCTGATGGTCAAGCCCGCGCTTCCCTATCTCGACGTCGTGCGCCGCGTCAAGGACGCCACGGGCGCGCCCGTCGCTGCGTTCCAGGTCTCGGGCGAGTACTCGATGCTGAAGTCCGCCGCCGACGCCGGCTGGATCGACGAGCGCGCGGCGGTGCTCGAGTCGCTGACCGCGATCAGGCGCGCCGGCGCCGACGTGATCTTCACCTACTTCGCCAAGGCAGCCGCCGGGTGGCTGTAGCCCGACCCAAGGTCCGCTCGCGGGCCGGCGGCGCCGCGGTCCCGCTCGACGAGACCGACAAGCGGCTGATGAACCTGCTCCAGTCGAGCTTCCCGCTCGAGCGCGAGCCGTTCGCGGCGATCGCCGGCGAGGCCGGCATCGACGTCGGCGAGGTCAAGGCCCGCACCAAGCGGCTGCTCGACGAGCGGATCATCCGCGAGATCACGCCGATCTTCGACACCCGGGCGCTCGGTTACAGCTCGATGCTCGTTGCCGCGAAGGTCGACTCGGACAACCCGCACCGCGCGGCGGCGATCATCAACGCCCACCCCGGGGTGTCTCACAACTACCTCCGCACGCATGAGTTCAACCTCTGGTTCACGATCGCCACCCCGCCGGACTCGGAGCTGGGGCTCGAGGGGACGCTCGACGTGCTGAAGCGGCTCACCGGCGCCGAGTCGATCCGCCAGCTACCGACGCTGGTGCTGTTCAAGATCAACATGAACCTCGAGATGGAGCGGGGCACCGACGCGCTCGCCGCCCAGATCGACGCGGCACCGCCTCGCGAGCTCCAGGCCCAGCCGTACGACGAGCGCGACGTCGGGGTGATCCGCGCTCTCCAGGGACCGATGGACGTCGCCGACCGCCCGTACGACGCGGCGGCCGAGGAGCTCGGGATGTCGAGCGACGATTTCCTCGGCCACCTGCGGGGGATGGTCGATCGCAAGCTGCTCCGCCGCGTGGCGGCGATCCTGTATCACCGCAGGGCGGGGTTCTCGGCCAACGGGATGGGCGTGTGGCGGGTTCCCGAAGCCGACGTCCTCGAGGTGGGACGCCGGATGGCCGCGGTGCGCGGGATCTCTCACTGCTACCAGCGCCCGACGTATGGCGACTGGCCGTACAGCGTGTTCACGATGGCTCATGGCCGTTCGAAGGAGGAGTGCGACGCGATCCTCGACCGGATCGCGGAGGACCACGGGCTGCACGGGGACGATCGCGCGGTCCTGTACTCATCGACTGAGTTCAAGAAGGTGCGGCTGCGGTACTTCGTCGACGACTACGCCCGCTGGGAACAGGAGCACGGTTGAGACGGCAGACGGCCGTCTGAACGGTGAACACCGACCGCTCCGAGCGGCTCTACCGCCGGGCGCTTGGGCTGATTCCCGGCGGCGTGAATTCGCCCGTAAGGGCGATGCGGTCGATCGGCCGCGACCCGATCTTCATCGAGCGCGGCGAGGGCGCCGAGTTGATCGACGTCGACGGGAACCGCTACCTCGACTACGTGTGCTCGTGGGGCCCGTTGATCCTCGGGCACGCCGACCCCGACGTCGTCGCCGCGGTGCGCGAGGCGGTGGGGCGGGGGACGAGCTACGGCGCGGCGACGGGAGCCGAGATCGCGCTCGCCGGCGAGGTGACCGAGAGGTTCGGCTCGGTCGAGATGGTGCGGATGGTGAACTCCGGGACGGAGGCTTCGATGAGCGCCCTCCGGCTCGCCCGCGCCGCGACAGGGCGAGACGCGGTGGTCAAGTTCGCGGGCTCCTATCACGGCCACGTCGACGGGCTGCTCGCCGAGGCGGGCTCGGGGCTCGCGACGGAGGGGATCCCGGCCAGCCCCGGGGTGACAGCGGCGCAGACCGCGGACACGGTCGTGGTGCCGTGGAACGACACCGCCGCCGTCGAGGCCGCGCTGGCCGCGCGCCCCGTGGCAGCGATCATCGCCGAGCCCGTCCCGGCGAACATGGGCGTGGTGGTTCCCGCGAAGGGCTTTCTTGACTTCCTCCGCGAGGAGGCGGGCGCGCACGGGGCGCTGCTGATCCTCGACGAGGTGATCAGCGGCTTCCGCGTCGCGCAGGGAGGCGCGCAGGAGCTGTACGGCGTCGACGCGGACGTCACGGTGATGGGGAAGGTGCTGGGAGGCGGGCTCCCGGCGGCGGCGTACGGGGGGAGCCGCGGGTTGATGGAGCAACTCGCCCCGGCCGGCGACGTCTATCAGGCGGGCACGCTGTCCGGGAACCCGCTCGCGGTCGCCGCCGGGCTCGCGACCCTCGTCAAGCTCGACGCCCCGGCGTACGGCGAGCTCGGCACGCTGACGGGTCGGCTCGCCGCCGGCCTGCGAGAGGCGGCCGGCGATCGCCCCGTCCAGGTCGTCTCGGTGTGCGGGCTTCTGACCGTCTTCTTCAGCGCCGAGCCGGTGCGCGACTTCGCCGGCGCGACGGCGTGCGACCTGGACGCGTACGCGCGCTTCTGCCGCGCGCTGCTCGACCGTGGCGTGTACGCGCCGCCCTCCCAGTTCGAGGCGTGGTTTGTGTCGCTGGCCCACGACGAGGCCGCGATCGACCGCACGATCGCGGCGGCCACAGAAGCCTTCGATCAGGCGCTCGGCTAGCCGCCGCGAGTAATCTCGCGCGCCCATGCCCGCGCCGGCACCCGAACAAGCCCTCGACGCGCTCGTCGAGACGCTGCGCACGGACGACTCGGTGATCACTCCGCAGGTGCACGACACGCAGGACTCGCCCGTGCTTGGCCTGCTCGCCGCCGCCGGGCCGAGGACCGCCGCGGCGCGGGGCGATTTCGCCCTGCTCGTCGAGTCGATCCGCGAGGGGTATCTCCTCCATTACGGGAGGCCGCGTGTGGTCGACGCCTCCGATCGCGATCTCGCCCTGCTCGCCGGCGATTACCTGTACGCGCGCGGCCTCGAGCGGCTCGCCGCGCTCGGTGATCTCGAGGCGGTGCGCGAGCTCTCGGACCTGATCAGCCTCTCGGCGCAGGTCCACGCGGGGGGAAACGGCGCCGATTCCGAGCCGCTGTGGCTCGCGACCGTGGTCGCCGTAGCCGCGGGTGGGGGGGAGCGCCACGAGGGCGCCAAGGCCGCGCTGCGCGAAGAACGCCCGGGCGCGCCGCGCGAATTGCTCGACTCGGCGCGCTCGGCCGCCTCGAGCGCAGGCATCGTCGATGCGCTGACCGCCGCAGCCGACTCGGTAGGCTTGGCTCTCCCCGAGGACCCCTCCGGCATTGGCTGAGGACGGCGACAACAAGCGCGACGACGGCTCGCCCCCCAAGCCCGACCCGCCCGGCTACTTCAAGGGCGAGTCGATGACGCGCCGGCGCCAGTTCGAGATCACGGTCCAGGCGCTGGGAGCGGGCGCGGTCGCGATCGTCGCGCTGCCGGCGGTCGGGTTCGCGCTTGCGCCGGTGCTCGACGAGTCGGAGGTGATCTGGACACCGGTCGGCCCTCCGGGCGACTTCGAGGAAGCCACCTACAAGGAGGCCGTGATCACGATCGTCGAGGACGTCGGCGAGACCGGGAAGACGACCGCGTACATCCGGCGCGGGAGCCCGGACCTGGGCGAGAACGCGGACGACTTCGTCGCCGTCTCCAACCGCTGCGCGCACGCCGGCTGTCCGACCCGATTCGTCGAGGCGGCGGGCAACTTCATCTGCCCCTGCCACGGTGGCGTGTACGACTTCCAGGGCAAGGTGATCGGCGGGCCGCCGGTGCGGCCGCTCGATCGCTTCCAGACCCGGATCAACGACGGCCAGGTCGAAGTCGGCCCCCGCTACAGCGTCACCTCCCAGCTCGACCCGGTCCGCGCCCGCGACCCGGGCGAGTTCACCGGCGGGGTGTGGGAGTACATCTACCCGCCGCGGCCCTCGGTCCCACCACCCCCGTAGAGGCTCGATGAGGTTTCCACAGGCACTGATCCCGACCCCGCTGCGAAAGCCGGCCGAGCCGGGCGAGAAGGCTCCCGGCGACGGCGGCGGCCCGATCGAGCGCGCGAAGGACGTCCCCGCCGACGTCGTTGGCTGGGTCGACGAGCGCACGGGCACGACCGGTTTCCTCACCGGGCTCCTGTACCGCAAGGTCCCGAAGGGGACGAACTGGTTCTACACGCTCGGCTCGGCGACCCTGTTCGCGTTCCTGTTCCAGGCGCTCACCGGCGTGTTCCTGGCGATGTACTACACGCCCTCGCCGACCGAGGCGTACGACTCCGTCACCCATCTCACCAACGACGTCTTCCTCGGTGAGTTCGTGCGCGGGATGCACAAGTGGGGCGCGTCGGTGATGATCATCGTGATCTTCCTCCACATGGGCCGGGTGTTCTTCTTCGGCGCCTACAAGTACCCCCGCGAGCTCAACTGGGTGATCGGCGCGACGCTTCTGATCCTCACGCTGATCATGGGCCTCACCGGGTATCTGCTGCCGTTCGACCAGCGCTCCTACTGGGCGACGGTCGTCGCGAACAACATCGCTGGGACCGGGCCGGTGATCGGTCCCTACCTCGCGGACTTCCTGCGCGCCGGCCCCGAGGTCGGCGCGACAACGATCCAGCGGTTCTACGCGATCCACATGCTGCTCGTTCCCGGTCTGATGATCGCCCTGATCGGGGCTCACCTCTACCTCGTCGTGAAGCTCGGCACCACCGCCCCACCTTGGCTCAAGGCAGAGTCGAAGCCGAAGTCGCTGAGGAGGCGAGAGGTCTGAGGGCGGCCGAGAAGGAGCAGTACCTCCTCGAGTACGACGCGCTGAAGAAGAAGGGCAAGCCTTTCTTCCCCTACGCCGTGCTCAAGGACTCGACGATGGCGCTCGTCGTCGCCGCCGTGATCGCGGTGCTCTCGATCGTGCTCGGCGCCGAACAGGGGCCGAAGGTGGACCCGACCACCACGACCTACGTCCCGCGCCCCGAGTGGTACTTCTTCTTCCTCTTCGAGCTGCTCCGCGTCCTGAAGCCGCCGGAGCTCGTGCCGGTCGCGACGGTGGGGATCCCAACGGTCGCGATGGTTCTCCTGCTGACATTTCCGTTCATCGACCGCGGGCCCGAACGCCGCCCCGAACGCCGTCCGATCGCGACCACCGTGGGCATCCTGACGATCGTCTCGATGGGGTACCTCACCTTCCTCGGCGCCCAGGCCGGATCGCCGACCGAGATCGAGCTCACCGTCGCCCAGGAGCACGAGGCGGGCAAGGAGGTCGCCGCGCAGTCCGGGTGCCTCGCGTGCCACTTGTTCGAGCACAACGGAAACCCCGGCCCGGGCCCGGATCTGACGCACATCGGCGAGAAGCTGCCGCGTGAGGCGATCGCGCGCTCGCTGGAGGTGGGGCCGGGGATCATGCCGTCCTATGCCGACCTCCCGCCCGCAAAGAAGCAGGACCTGATCGACTTTCTCGCCTCGCTGCGTTAAATGAGCGCTCGCGTCGAGGGGCGGGATCCGGCGCCGAGCCGACCGCCGGCGGAGCGGCCGTCGCCGGAGTCGGGCGAGTTCGCCGCCCAGGTGCAGGGCATGTTCGAGCGCATCGCCGGCGTCTACGACCTGATGAACACCGCGATGACCGCGGGCCTGCATCATCGCTGGCGCGCTCGCGCGGCCGACCGCGCCGAGCTTTCGGCCGGAGACAGCGCGCTCGACGTCTGCTGCGGTACGGGCGACCTCGCGATCGAGCTGCGCCGGCGCTGCGGGCCCTCGGGCAAGGTGATCGGATGCGATTTCTCGGAGCGGATGCTCGAGCTCGCGAGGGACAAGGCGGTCCGGCTCAGGATGCCGGATGTGTCGTTCGAGTGGGCGGACGCGCTCGAGCTCCCATATGAGGATGGGTCCTTCGACGCGGTGACGGCCGGGTTCGGGGCCCGGAACCTCGCCGACCTCGAAGCGGGAATCGGCGAGATGACTCGGGTCCTGCGACCCGACGGGCGACTGGTGATCCTCGAGATCACCCAGCCGAGCCGGCCCCCGCTCTCGTGGTTCCATGCGATGTGGTTCGACCGCATCGTCCCGCGTCTCGGAGCCCTCGCGGGAGATCGGGAGGCTTACTCCTACCTGCCGGAGTCCGTCAAGCGCTTCCCCTCTCCTGTCGAGCTTGCCGCGATCATGAAGCGTCGGGGGCTGGGCCGGATTCGCTGGACCCTGCTCGCCGGTGGCATCATCGCGATCCACAGCGGCGTTCGCATCGCCTAGCACGAGTATTGCCCATGTCCTCCACCGTCCCGCCCCCCGTCACCTCCGTCCTCGAGGCAGCGAGCACGTGGCTGCCGCAGGGAATGACGGCCGTCGAGCGCCGACTCGGTGAGCTGACAGCAGGCCACGGCGCCGCTCTCGCCGCTGACGCCGGCGCCACGCTGTCCGCCGGCGGCAAACGCCTGCGCCCACTGCTGGTGCTGCTGTGCGGGGGTCCGGGCGGGGGCGAGCGCGCGGTTCGCGCCGCCACCGCCGTCGAGCTGGTTCACATGGCGACGCTGGTACATGACGACGTCCTCGACGGCGCGCCGCTGCGGCGGGGCCGCCCCACGGTCGCGGCGAGCTCGGGCAGGGAGCGCGCGGTCGCGACCGGGGACCTACTGTTCTCGCGCGCCTTCGCCGAGCTGAGCGCACACGGCGGCAAGGGGCAGGTCGAGCTGCTGAGCACGGCGTCCGTGAGCCTCGCGCTCGGGGAGCTCGCGCAGCGACGCGACGCGTTTGACGCGAGCATCAGCCGCGATCGTTATCTCGAGCGCTGCGCGCTGAAGACGGCCCGCCTGTTCGAGTGCGCGTGCCTGCTCGGGCGCTCCGGGAGCGGGTCTTCGACCGACGCGGAGCTGGCGACCTTCGGGCGCGAGGTCGGCCTCGCGTTCCAGCTCCTCGACGACGTTCTGGACGTCACGGGGCCACCGGAGCGCACGGGCAAGGCGCGGGGCACCGATCTGCTCGACGGGACCGTGACCCTCCCGTTGATCATCGCCCGCGAGGTCGACCCGGCACTGGGAGAGGTCGATCTGCGCGAGCTCGACGACGGCCGGGCGGCGGAGGTCTGCGATCGGATCGCAGCGACCGGCGCGCTCGAGCATGTTCGCGCGCTCGCGCTGGAGCGCGTCGAGGCCGCGAAGCGGGCGCTCGCCGGGGCGGCGCTGTCCGCGGAGGAGCGCCGCCTGCTCGGCCTGGTCGCGGACGGGGTCGTCGAGCGTTACGCCTAGCGCTTCCGGACTCCGAAGTCGCGGGGGTCGCCGACGATCGTGCGCTTAGAAGTCCTCCGTCATAGACGCCGTTCCCGACCCACTCGCAGTCGGGACACCGAAGGTCCAGGGCCCAGTTGCGCTCGTCGGCCGGCGCCCAGTCGATCGGGTAAACGAGATCCGATCCACACCCGAGGCAGACGTGAAGCTCATCCGGGCGTCGGGTCTTCGGCTTGGGGCGACTCTCCGCGATCGCGAGCGGGTCAACGCCCGCGCCCGCTGCCGGCTCGATGGGCTCAGCTGTCTGGCCGTGGAGGCTCATCGGATTCCTGTATCGGCCAAACACCTCTCGCTTTAGCCCAATTCGTACAAAAGCCGCGCACCGAGGGCGCAAACAGCGTGTGTGCATCCGGGCGCCGGGAATAGACTGGCCTGGGATGGTGCTCAGCGACCGCACGATCAGGGCGGAGATCGAGGCGGGTCGGCTCGTCTTCGAGCCCTACGACCCCGCGCTCATACAGCCGTCGAGCGTCGACGTGCGTGTGGATCGGCGCTTCCGCGTCTTCCACAACGCGCGCTATCCGTACATCGACGTGCGCAAGCCGATGGACGACCTGACGGAGCTCGTCACCGTGGCCGAGGACGAGCCGTTCATCGTCCACCCCGGTGAGTTCGTGCTCGGCCAGACGCTCGAGCGAGTGCGGCTGCCCAACGATCTCGTCGGGAGGCTCGAGGGGAAGAGTTCGATAGGACGACTCGGCTTGCTCATTCACAGCACCGCCGGATTTGTGGACAGCGGGTTCGAGGGGCACCTGACCCTCGAGTTGTCCAACGTCGCAAACCTCCCAATCACGGTCTACCACGGGATGCCGATCGGCCAGATCTCGTTCATGCGGATGGACGGCCCGGTGGAACATCCTTACGGGAGCGACGAGACCGGCAGCAAGTATCAGGGCCAAGCCGAGCCCACGCCCAGCCGCTTCCATCTCAACTTCGGCCGCAGCGCGTAGCCGCGCGCCGCCGCCGCACCGCCCGGCAACGCCTCCGCAGCAGCTCGGCTCAGAACCCCGGTACCATTCGCGGCGATGCCGAATATCGGACCACTGGAGCTGGCGATCGTTCTCGTCATCGCACTGATCATCTTCGGGCCTAAGAAGCTGCCCGAGCTGGGACGCTCGGCGGGCCGCGGGATCCGGGAGTTCAAAGGTTCGCTCACCGGCGACGACAAGGACGACGTCGACGCCAAGCGCGCCGAGCTGGAGGAATCGTCCAAGGCCGAAGAGCCGGTCGAGGGCGAGGTCGTAGGCGAGCCCAGGGATTGAGTAGAGCGTGGCCCGCTACCGGGCTGTCAAGTTCGACGAGCACCTGAGCCTCGTCGAGCATCTCGACGAGCTTCGCACGCGGATCATCGTCTCGATCGCGACGCTCGTCGTCGCGGCCAGCCTGTGCTTCTGGCAGAACGATCTCCTCCTCGACATCGCGAACAAGCCGTTGCCCGGGGACCTGACGCCGATCACCTTCGGCGTGACGGAGCCGTTCATGACCACGGTGACCCTGTCGGTGTACGGAGGCCTCCTGCTGGCGATGCCGGTGATCCTCTACCAGGCCTACGCCTACGTCCTGCCCGCGTTCTCGCCGCACGAGCGCCGCGTCGTCCTCCCCTTCCTGCTCACGGTCCCGGTGCTGTTCATCTGCGGCGTGGTGTTCGCGTACTTCGTCGTGCTTCCGACGGCGACCCAGTTCCTCCTGAACTTCAACGCCTCGGAGTTCAACATCGAGGTTCGCGCGCGCGAGTACTACAGCTTCTTCGCGCTGACGTGCATCGCCGTCGGGGTCCTGTTCCAGATCCCGATCGGGGTGCTCGCGGTGACGCGGCTCGGGATCACGACCCCGGAGCGGCTCGCCCGCAACCGCAAGTACGCGATCCTCGTGATCGCCGTGGTGGCGATGCTTCTGCCCGGGACGGACCCGGTGACGATGCTGATCTCGATGGTCCCGCTGGTGCTCCTGTTCGAGTTCAGCCTCCTGCTCGCGCGCCTCATTGGCAGACCACCGGGGGAGCCCGCGCCGGCCGACGCGGCCGAGGAAACCGGCTGAGCCGCGGCGGCTCGCGGCAGCTAGGCTGAGCCCATGCTCTTCGATCTGCAGGGGAAGCGCCGCCGTGTGATCCAGGTCGTGTACGCGCTCCTGGCGGCGCTGTTCCTGATCGGCTTCGTTGGCTTCGGTGTCGGAACCGAATCCGGCGTCGGAGGGATCTTCGACGCGTTCAGCGGCGGCGATGGCGCCTCGTCGACCAACCCGCAGTACGAAGAGGACATCGAGCAGGCCGAGCAGCAGCTCGCCCAGGACCCGAAGGACGAGCGGGCGCTGATCCAGCTCGCCGAGACGCACTACCTCGCGGCCCAGGACCAGCTCGAGACGGACGAGGAGACCGGACAGCCGATCGTCACCGACGAAGCGAGGGTCGAGCTAGACGAGTCCGTGACCGCGTGGGAGGACTACTTGAAGGTCGCGAAGCAGCCCGACGCGGACACCGCCGCACTGGTGGTGCAGGCCTATGTGCTCCTCAACGACGCCGAGGGCGCGGCTGAGACGCAGCGGATCGTCGCGGAGGATCGACCCTCCCAGAACGCGTACGGGACGCTGGCGCTGTACCTCTACCTCGGAGGGGACATCAACGGTGGTGACGAAGCCGCGAAGCAGGCGGTCGCGGAGGCCGAGGGCTCGCAGAAGGCGGTGGTGAAGAGGCAGCTCGACCGGCTCGCGGAGCAGGCGGTGAAGCAGAAGAAGCAGCTCGAGAAGCAGGCCAAGAACGCGCCGCAGGGAGAGAACCCGCTCCAGCAGCCGCTCGGCGGCGGCGGCGTTGGAGCCCCGACGGCGCCGGCGCCCACCAGCCCGTAGACGGCAACGGCGCTCTGGCCGGACGAGCCCCGGCGGGCTACCATCAACCGGCCCGGGCCGTTAGCTCAATTGGTAGAGCAGGGGCCTCTTAAGCCCAAGGTTGAAGGTTCGAGTCCTTCACGGCCCACCTGGAGAAAGCCCCGCTCAGGCGGGGTTTTTGCCCTCGGAATCGCCGGGGGATGATGGACGAGGGACTCGGCGAGGCCGATCAGCCGCGCGTCTAGCTCCCGGGTCCCGTCGTGTGGTCCTCGACAGTCTGTCCGTACTCCCGCGGCAGCGCGTCGACGCGATCGATCCACGCGGCGAGCCGCGGTCGGCCCTCGAAGGTCTGGTGCTCGTCGAGAATGCGGTGGAAGGACTCGTCGTCCGCGGGGTCGCGGCCGCGCGCGTACTTGAGGAACGGGAAGCCGGCGCAGTCGGCCGCCGACAGCTCGTCCCCCATCAGGTAGTCCTGAACGGCGAGCAGGTGCTCGAACCAGTCGAGCCAGGCGTCCATCCTCGCCGCGAGCATCGACACCCGCGTGCGATCCGGCTCGGGCGTCTCGAGCTCCTCCTCGATCCCGTTCGGCGCGGCCTTCCACACTCGCTCGAACCACTCGATGAAGGCGTCGACCTCGGCGCGGTGAGTGGGATCGACGGGGAACAGCCGTGGCTCCGGGTGGTGCTCGTCGAGGTGGCGCAGGATCGCGATCGAGTCGAAGATCACGGCGTCACCCTCCTCGATCACCGGCACGAGCGGCTGGCCGCTCACTCGCTCCACCACCGATCGATCCGAGTAGGAGATCAGGACGGACTCGACCTCGAGGTCCTTGTGGGCGAGCGCGAGCGCGACTCGCTCGCAGTTGGTAGACCAGTGGGCCCGGTAGAGGCGGATCAAGATCGGCCGCGCCGCGACCAGCCGATCAAAAGGGCGGCGACGACGAGGATCGCGGCCGTCATAAGGTTCACCGGGGCGTGGCTGGGTGACCCGAGCACGCCTCGGTCGGTGCCGGCCGAGAGCGCAGAGGAGCGAGCCCCGGCCGACAGAACGGATCCGAACGAGCCAGCCGAGCCGACCGAGAACGCCGATCCCGCCGAGCCGATCGAGCCGATCGAGATCGCGGAGCCGACCGACCCGATCGACAGGAACGAACCCTTTGACGCGACAGACAGCATCGAGTCCTCGGACCACAACGACCACATCGAGTCGGCCACGCGCCGATGATACGGTCAAGCGCGATCGTGGCGAAGATCCTCTTCATTCCGGTTGGCATCGTCAGCGGCTTGGTCGCCGGGTTTCTCACCAAGAAGGCATTCGACCTCGCGTGGGCGCGCGTCTCCAGCGAGGAGGCTCCGGAGCCCGAGCATCTCGAGGTCAAGTGGGGAGAGCTGATCGCCGCGCTCGCAATCCAGGGGGCGTTGGCAAGGGTGATTCGCGGCGTCGTCGAGCGCGCTTCCAGGCTGGGCTTCTACCGCGCGACCGGCGCGTGGCCGGGCGAGCTGGAGCAGGATCAGGACTGACTCAGGGCGCGTCCGGCGACTTCGGACGGCACTCGCCCGACATCTGGTAGCTCACATACCAGACGAGGTGCCTGGCGACACTGAAACCTCGAGCGGCAGGAGCGAGGATCCTCATCATCGGCGGCGCAATCCTATCCCCTGCCGCCGACCGATTCGCGGCGTTCGATGATCGACCTAAACTCTTCCGTGTGAGCGCGAGGCTCAAACCAGGATCCCGCCCTACGCGCGCGTCGTCGGCGACGCTGAGCTCGTGCTCGACTTCCGCGGCGTGACGCGCGGGCTCGAGGCGCCGAACCTTGTTCGGCTTTAGCGCGCGCCGCTCCGGGCGCCGCGCGGATCGTGTCACGGTCGGGCTTGCCGTTCTCGCCCTGGGGACGACGGGCACGGTGCTGGTCGGCGAGGTCGCGCGGCTCGCGAGGCGCCGGTCGCCCGACCGCGACCCCTCGGAGAGCGTGCTCGAGACGGCCGAGCATGCGATCGAGACAGCGGGGCGAGCGAGCCGTGACACCGTGGCCGTCGCGATCGAGGGCTACGAGTCTGCGCCCCGCCGCGAGACGGCGCTGTTCAACCTGCTGACGGGGTTCGTGCTCTCGTTCGCGCTGATGCGGCTGTCCACGTACGGGATCCGCCGCGGCTGGTGGCCGTTCGGCAACGTGCGGGTGGGCGGCCGGCACGTACACCATTTCGTGCCGGGAATCCTGACCGCGTTCGGGTGCGGCGCGGTCGCGATGGTCACCGACAGCGAGCGGCTCGAGACCGCGCTTGCGGTCCCGTTCGGCGCCGGCATCGGCCTGACCTTCGACGAGGCTGCGCTGCTGCTCGACCTCCGCGACGTGTACTGGACCCGCGAGGGTCTCCTGAGCGTCCAGATCAGCTTCGGGCTCGCCGCGCTGCTCGGCGGCACGATCATCGCGTTGCGGATGCTGCGCCGGGGCGAGCTGCGCGTCGAGGAGCTCGGCGAGCTGCCGCCCTATCGAGTCGGGCCGTAGGTGCCGAAGCTCCAGATGTTCCCCTCCGGGTCGCGCACGGAGAAGTCACGCGACCCGTAGTCGGTGTCGATCAGCTCCTGCACGACCTCGGCTCCCGCCGACGACGCGCGCTCGAACAGCGCGTCGGGGTCGTCGACGACGACGTAGGTCCATCCATGTCCCGCGTGCGGGCCGTATCGATCGTCCCGCTCGGAGCCGAGCATCACGACCCCGGGGCCGAACGTGAGCTCGGCGTGGACGATCGTTCCGTCGTCACCCTCGTGGATCTCCTTGCGCTCGAATCCGAACGCCTTCTCGAGCCACTCGATCGCGGCCGCCGCGTCACGGTAACGGTGCGCCGGGTAGAACACCTGGGTGTCGGTCGTGGTCGTCTGCGCCATCGATCCTCCTTCGCGTCGTGCTTCCGCGCCAGCCTAGGGGAGTGGCCGCCTCGGTCTTGGACGGATTTCACCCGCGCATGACCCGGTACCGCGCGAACAGCTCGGCGCCCTCCGCGAGCAGCCACACGAGCTCGAGGGCGGTCGGGCCGCGATCGCCGAACCCGTCCTCGAGCAGGCCCGGCCCCTGGTTGAGGGCGAGCTTCGGGGCCAGGGTCACGAACATCTCGTCGACGAGGTCGGCCGCGACGAGGTTCGCGTGCAAGTGCGGGCCTCCCTCGCACAGCACCGCGCGAACACCGCGCTCCTCGCGAAGAGTCGCCATCGCCCGCCCCAGGTCGACGCGTCCCTCGTGACGAACGACGCGCACCTTGGTCGCGGTGGCGGGGAGCTCGCCCTCGCTCGACGTAAAGATCAGCACGCGCCCGTATCCCACCGTGAACAGCCCAGCGTCCCACGGGAGGTCGAGGGTGTCGGTCACGATCACCGCGAGGGGGTCGTGCGCGAGCCCCTCGGCGCGCTCGCGCCCCCCGCGGAGCGCCTCGTCGGGGACAAGGCGACCGTAGCGCTCGACCCGCAGCGTTCCGGCGCCGATCATCACCGCGTCGACCTCCGTGCGAAGGCGTTGCAGGACCTCGCTGTCGGTGCGGTCGCCGATCGCTCCCGAGCGCCCCCCGATCGTCGCTCGGCCGTCGAGCGTGAGAGCGAAGTTCGTGACCACGTAGGGGCGGTCGGCGTGGGCGAGCTCGACCAGGCCGAGGTGCGAGTACTGCTCCGCGGGAGTCGTCGGGCCCGGGTCGGGGAGCAGCCGCTCCACTACCGGGTCCGCTCGATCTCGTCCACGTGCTCGACGTTGGCGCGGTCGTCCGGCTCGGCGCTGGGCGCTGCCTCGAACCACGCGTCGAGGATTTCCGACAGCTCGGCCTCCGACGTCGCCCGCAGGCTGAGGGCGAGCACGTTGGCGTCGTTCCAGCGCCTCGCCCCGGCGGCGGTCGGTCCGTCCCCGCACAGCGCCGCGCGGGCGCCCGCCACCTTGTTGGCGGCGATCGAGGCGCCGGTCCCCGTCCAGCAGCACACCACCGCCTGATCCGCGCGACCCTCGACCACGTCGCGCGCCGCGGCCTCGCTCGCCCACGCCCAGTCGTCCCGCTCGGCGTCCGAGAGCGCGCCGTGCGGGATCGGCTCGTGGCCGCGGCGGCGAAGCTCCTCGACCACCGCGCCGGCGATCCCGGCTCGCTCGTCGGCGGCGACAGCGATGCGCATGGCGCAAGGTTAGGCGTCGTCAGGCATCCGGCGGCAGCCCGGCCGCCTCGAGCGCCCGCTCGCGCGAGGCGAAGATCTCAACCCGCAGGCCCTTCCCGGCTCGCATCGTCCACACCTGGAACGCGTGCTGCGTCGCCTCGATCCCGGTCTCGCGGCCGCGCGCCGAGAGCCTGAACGGGACGAAGACCTTGTCGCCCGCGCCCAGAAACTCTCCCTCGGGCACGATCTGGATGTCCTCCATCGCGTCCTCGAACGACTCGAAATAGCGCCGCAGCCCCGCCTCGCCGCGGTAGGTGTCGGGCTCCATCGCGAGGTCGGGAGGAGTCGTCAACTCGAACTCCGGGTCGATCAGTGAAAACAACGTCTGCCAGCCGTCCCTCTGCATCGTCTCGAATCCGCGCCGGATGATCTCCACGTTCTCGTCCGACATCGAGCTAGAGCCCCCAATCGAAGCGCCGCCCGGTGAGCGCCTCGAGCCGCTCGACGTCGGGGCGGAACCGCTCTCGGAGGCGCTCGGCGATCGCGGCCGGCAGCGACGGGCGCTCGCGCTCGGCCCCATCCGGGTCATGGACGAGCCGCTCGACCATCCATCGCAGTGACTCCGGCAGGCGATCGAAGCTCGCGTCGAGAACTCGCAGTCCCGGAAGCCGAACCGCGCGGTCCAGCACGCGGTAGCGCCCGGTTCGCTTGCCGGTCCCGGTCTCCCATTCGCGAGAGAACTGGGGCGACGAGAACCCGGCGTCGACGGCTAGAAACGCGAACACCCGCCGCATCGTCGCTTCGCGCTCGGAGCTCAGCTCCTCCTGAGTCACGAGCTCCACCCGCTCGACCGGAAACCGCTCGAGATAGGGCCCGAGCTGCATCGCGTACATGCCGCGGTGGACGTAAGCGCTGTCGGGGTCTGCGAGAGCGACGTCGAGCGGGCGGTGCTCGTATCCGCCTGCGACGTTGTGCAGATAGTGCGAGAGGGCCCGGTCAAGGGGATCGCGAACCATGAAGATCAGCCTTGCGCCGGGAATCAGCGAGCTCATGCGCTCCGCAACCCCAGCGAACCGCGGGAGGTTCGTGTAGTGAGGCGAGGACTCGCCGCGCACGGCGGCGTCGGCGCGGAAGTGGCTCTCGTACCACTCCACGCCGAGGGGCCAGTTGAGCTCGGCGACGAAGAAGTTGAGCTCCTTGGGCCGCGACATCTGGATCTCGGGGTGGAGGTTGAGGTAGTGGTGAAGGCTCGTCGTCCCGCACTTGAGCCCCCCGATCACCACGAGGTTCGGCTTCGCGGCGCGGCGCAACCGGCGTCGTGGAATTCGGCGTCCGCCGATCGAGCGGAACCGCTCCCGTGCACGCCCGACCATTGCCTCGTCGGCGGGATCCGGCGGGAATGCGGTCTCGACTGCCGGTTCAGCCGGCACCGAGCAATTTTGCCGCCTCGCGGAGGTTCTTGGTTTCAGCTGTCGGCGGCTTTCGCCCTTCGAGCTTCTCGCCCCGGCGGTTTACCCAGATCACCGGCACGTTCATCTTCAGCAGCGGGGCGACGTCGGCGTCGTATCCGCTCGCGATGTGGACCCAGCCCTTCTTGCCGCCGATTCGCCGGGCGGCTTCCTTGAAGTGGGCCGGGTCGGGCTTGTAGCTGCGCACCTGCTGTGCGGTCACGACGAGGTCGAGCTCGGTGCGGAGGTGGCGCCGCGAAAGCCCCAGGAGCTTGTCGTCGACGTTGGAGACGATCCCGATCTCGAACTTCGACTTGAGGCGGTCCATCGCGGCATTCGCCTCCCTGAACGGCTGCCACCTTGGGAGGCCGTCGGGCAGAAACTGCGCGCGCGCCGGCTCGAGCTGCCAGCCGAGCTCCTTGGCCACGCGAACGGCCGTCCGTCGCAGGACCTCGGCATAGAGCTCGTAGGAGCCGGCCATGATCTGCTCCTGGATCGGAAAGAACAGCTCCAGAAGCTTCGCCTCGTCGATCGTGAATCCGTCCTTAGCGGCCTCCTCACTGAACGCGTCGGCGATCCCCCTCTCCCAATCGATCAGGGTTCCGTAGCAATCCGTGGTCACCCACTTCGCTTCCTTCTTGACGTCGCGTGGAAGGGGCATGAGGCCGCGGGATTATGCCAAGACGGCACCTGGTGGCATCTAAAAACCGCTCGGAGCGTGAAAAATTGCCGGTCGCGGCGCCCGCGCGCGTCGGATAGGCTGCGCGCCCGCCTAGCGGCGCGTATGGACCTACTCGAGTACCAGGGAAAGCAGCTCTTCGCCACGCACGGGATCCCCGTCCCCGAGGGGCGACCCGCGAGCGACGTCGACGGCGCGCTCGCCGCGGCGGAGGAGGTCGGATACCCGTGCGTGATCAAGGCCCAGGTCGGGATCGGCGGGCGTGGCAAGGCCGGCGGGATCAAAATCGCCGAGAGCGCCGAGGAGGCGCGCGAGCACGCCGAGGCGATCCTCGGGATGGAGATCCGCGGGCCCCGCGGTGAGGGCCCGTTCACCGTCCACGAGGTGTGGGTCGAGCGCGCGTCCGACATCGACGCCGAGCACTACGCCTCGATAATCCTCGATCGCTCGGAGAAGAAGCTGCTGACGATGCTGTCGGCGATGGGCGGGATGAACGTCGAGGAGATCGCCGACAAGGACCCGCAGGCGCTGGTCAGGCGCTACGTGGAGCCGAACGACCGGTTCGACGCAGCGCGGGGTACCGAGCTCGCGTCCGAAGCCGGACTCGACGAGGACGTCGTCGAGGGCGCCGGCGAGGTGATGGCGAAGCTCTACGAGATGTTCAACGCCACCGACGCCACGCTGGTCGAGGTCAACCCGCTGATCGCGACCTCGCAGCGCGAGGTCGTCGCGCTCGACTCGAAGGTGACCATCGACAACAACGCCCTGTTCCGCCACGAGGACATTGCCGAGCTGCGAAATCCCGCCGACGAGGACCCCCAAGAGGCGATGGCCAAGGAGAAGGGGCTCACGTACGTGAAGCTCGACGGCAACATCGGCATCCTCGGCAATGGGGCCGGGCTCTGCATGTCGACGCTCGACGTCGTCGCGCAGGCCGGCGGCAGGCCGGCGAACTTCCTCGACGCCGGCGGCGGCTCGAAGGCGGAGGCGATAGTCGACGCGCTCGAGGTGATCACCTCGGACGAGAAGGTGACCGCGATCCTGTTCAACATCTTCGGCGGCATCACCCGCTGCGACGAGATCGCAAAGGGGATCATCGAGGCGTACCGACGAATCGAGATCGACATGCCGGTCGTGGTGAGGCTGGACGGCACGAACTCCGAAGAGGGCCTCGCAATGCTGGCCGACGCGGACCTCCCCAACCTGCACGTCGAGAAGACGATGCTGGGGGCGGCGGAAAGGGTTGTGGAGCTTGCTTAGAAATTCGTTGCTCGATGCTCGTTGCTCGAGCTACGAGCTACGAGCTACGAGCCACCAGCGTGAGCATCATCGTTGACAACAACACGAAGCTTGTCATCTCGGGCCTGACCGGTCGCGAGGGGAGCTTCCACGGTCTCCGCAACCGCGACTACGGCACCGATGTCGTCGCCGGGGTGACGCCGAAGAAGGGCGGCCAGGACGTCGAGGCGATCCCGATCTTCGACACGATCGCCGAGGCGGTTGCGGAGCGCGGCGCCAACACCTCGATGATCTTCGTCCCTGCCCCGTTCGCCGCGGCCGCGATGGAGGAGGCGATCGACGTCGGAATCGAGACGATCATCGCGATCACCGAGGGGATCCCGGTCCATGACATGCTGCGTGTTTACTGGCGCGCGAAGGAGGCGGGCGTAAAGCTCATCGGGCCCAACTGCCCCGGCGTGCTGTCGCCGGGGAAGGCCAACGTCGGGATCATCCCCGCCCATTTCTTCGAGCGCGGCTCGGTCGGGGTCGTTTCCCGCTCGGGCACGCTCACGTACCAGATCGGCAACGAGCTCGCCCAGGCGGGCGTCGGCAACTCGTCGATCGTCGGGATGGGCGGCGACCCGATCGTGGGCTCGGACTTCATCGACATCATCGGCTGGTTCGAGGCCGACGACGAGACCGAGCTGATCGTGATGGTCGGCGAGATCGGCGGGGACGCCGAGGAGCGCGCGGCCGAGTTCATCGCCGAGCGCGTCACGAAGCCGGTCGTCGCGTACATCGCCGGCTTCACTGCCCCGCCCGGGAAGCAGATGGGCCACGCCGGGGCGATCATCTCCGGGTCGGCGGGCACCGCCGAGGCCAAGGCCGAGGCGCTCGAGTCGAAGGGCGTCCGCGTCGGCCGCAACCCGACCGAGACCGCGAAGCTCGCGGTCGAGGCGGTCGGGGCGCGGGCGTAGTGTGCCGACACTGAAGCATTCGGTACCCCAGGGGCTACCAAGGGCTTCAGTTGCCAGACCTATACTGGCTCGACGATGGCCGACGGGGTGATCAGCTTCGCGCGTGGCGCTCCGAGCGCCGACATCCTCCCGGTCGATCACGTCAAGGCCGCGGCCGACAAGGCGCTCGCCGACGACTGGGAGCGAGCGCTGTCGTACGGTAAGGGCGCGGGCCACCCGGGGTTGCGGGAGTGGGTCGCCCAGGCGCACGACCTCGAGCCCGAGCAGGTGATGGTCACGAACGGCTCGCTGGAGGGCGGCGCGATGCTGTTCGAGCACCTGCTCGGGGTAGGCGATCCCGCCGTCGTCGAGCAGCCGTCGTACGACAGAACGCTCTTGCTGCTGCAACGCGGCGGCGCGAAGCTCGTCGGCGTCCCGCTCGAGCAGGACGGAATCGACGTCGATGGGCTGGAGACGGTGCTGCGCGGGCCCGACTCACCGCGACTCGTGCACGTGATCCCGAACTTCCACAACCCGGCCGGCTGCACGCTGGGCGAGGACAAGCGCCACCGGCTCGTCAAACTCGCGGCCGAGCACGGGTTCACCCTGTTCGAGGACGACCCGTACCGCGAGGTCGGGTTTGCCGGCGAGCCGGCGCCAACGATGCTCTCGCTCGATCGCGCCGACCGCGTGATCTATGCGTCCTCGTTCTCCAAGACAGTCAGCCCGGGCGTAAGGGTCGGCTACCTGGCCGGGCCAATCGAGGAGATCGCCAAGCTCGCGAAGCGCGCCGCCGAGACCTACATCTCGCCCAACATGCTCGCCGAGTCGATCGTGTGGGAGCTGTGCCGTACCGGCGGGCTCGCGGAGAACACAGAGTCCGTCAAGCGCGCGCTGAAGCAGCGCCGCGACACCCTCGTCGATGCGCTGCGCGAGCGCCTTCCCGAGGCCGCGTTCGTCGTTCCCGAGGGCGGTTACTTCCTGTGGCTGACCCTGAACGACGACGTCGATGCCGGGGCGCTGCTCGGCGCGGCGGCCGAGGAGCGCGTCGCGTTCGTCCCCGGGGCGGACTTCATGCTCGAGGGCGGGCGCTCGAGCCTGCGCCTCTCGTTCGCCGGCGTGCGGCCCGACGAGATTCCCGAGGGAGTCGGGCGGCTGACGCGGGCGCTAGAGCGGATCCGCGCCGCGAGCCCTGCATAAACCCCGAGTTCGCAAGCGAACTCGGCGATCGACTGGAAAACTCAACGTCCGTATCTATCTGCCGACAGCTCGAGCTGCTCGGGGAGCGGCGGGCGCGGCGGCGGCGAAGGGTCGGCTCGTACCGACACCGTCTCGGCTACGTCCTTCGACACGCTGTGGCTCCCGTCATCCGCGGCGAGTACCACCTCGTCGTTCGAGCTCTCGATCGTCCCCCCCATCCCCGGGTGGACGCCCGCGTCCATCAAGTAGTGGAGTAGCTCCTCCGCCTCGTTCTCGAACCGCAGGATCGTCACCCTCGCTCCCGGCTCGCAGTCCGCGAGCAGCACGCCCTGCTCGCGGATGCCCTCGACGAGCGGGTGTCCGTGAGGGCAGGTCGTGGCGTCGCCGATGGCGGCGGTCATCCGCTCCTCGAGAACGGGGGACATCGCGTGTTCCAGGCGCTCCGCCTCCTCGTGCACCTCGTCCCACGGGATTCCCAGCACGTCGGTGAGGAAGCGTTCGATCATGCGGTGGCGGCGGACCATCGCCCGCGCCTGCTCGCGGCCGTTATCGGTGAACACGAGCGTCTTGTCTTCCTCGCGGGTGACGTACCCATCCTTCTCCAGCCGCCCGACCATCTCGTGGACGGTCGGAGGCGAAAGGTGCATCGCACGCGCGACGTTGGCGCCCGTCATCGGCAGACCGGCCTCCTCGAGCCAGTACAGGATCTCGAGGTATTCCTCCTGAGCGACCGTGGCCTCGTGACCAGCCATGAACCGATAGTAATGCTGGTGTGCGGATCGAGCCGGGAACGCGCGCGATCGTAACCGGCGCCTCGCGGGGAATCGGGCGGGCGACCGCTCGGGCGCTCGCCGAGCGCGGCGCCCGGGTGGGGTTGCTGTCGCGCAGCGAGGACGACCTCGCCTCGCTCGCGGAGGAGCTCGGCGGGGGAGCCGTCGTCCTGCCGGCGGACTGCGCCGACCGCGACTCGGTCGGGGCTGCCGTGCGCGGATTCGTGAACGAGACCGGCGGGCTCGAGATCCTCGTCGCGAACGCCGGGGTCGCCCACTACGCGCCGTTCTCCGAGCTGCCAGTCGAAAAGGCCGAGGAGATGGTGCGCATCAACCTGCTCGGCACGCTGTACACCGCGAAGGCGGCGTTGCCGCACATGCTCGACCGCGCCACCGGTCACGTGGTAGTCGTCGCCTCGGGGGCGAGCCTGCGCGCGTTCCCGTGGGCCGCGACGTACGGGGCGACGAAGTCCGCGCAGGGGGCATTCGCCGAGGCGCTGCGCCACGAGCTGTCGGGAACGGGGGTGTCGGTGTCGACCGTGTTCCCGGGCGAGATCGCGACCGACCTCCACGCACACGAAAGGGACCGGATGCCCGACTGGTACCGCGGCGCCGACGCGATCCCGCCCGAGCGGGTCGCGGAGGGGATCGTGCGCGCCGTGGAGGAGGACCGCCGCGCGGTCTACGTGCCCGCCATCGTGCGCGCGTTGGGGATCAACGGGTTGGCGCCGAGGCTGGCAGATCGGATCCTCGCGACGTTGCGCGGCCGCACCGCGGCCCCGCGCCGCGATTAGGCTCAGCCGCGGGCCAGGGTCCCGACGACCGCTTCGTAGAAGCCGTCGCCCATCGCGCCCTCGGTGACGGTCACGTTCGGCCGCCCCGCGATCGCCTCGACGACGCCGGGATCGCGCTCCGGGCCGTTGGCGGGGACGAAGAAGTGGGCGACGACGTCGGCAACCGCGATGTCCTCGATCGAGTCGCCGATCGCGATGCATTCGCCGGGCGCGTAACCGCGGGCGCGCATATGGGCCTCGACCGCGCCCGCCTTGCTCGCCCCGCGCGGGACGAGGTGGTAGGCGTGCGCCGCGGTCCCGTCGCCCACCACGCGGCTGATAGCCCCGTTGTCGAGCAGCCGCAGGTGGCCATGTCCCTCCTCGGCGAGCATGGCATTGGCGTCTTCGACCTCGACGAGCCCCCGAAACAAATGCGAGTACACCCGTCCGTGGTGCCACGGGGAGTGGTATTCGATCCGCCCCGGGAACGCCTTGAACAGGAGCTCGGGGACGCCGGCGTTGTAGATCTGTTCCGCGATCGTTGTGTCGGCATCCGCGTCCATCTCGCCGGTGAACAGCGTGAGCTCGCTGTCTATCCGCATCGCGCACCCGGCCTCGAAGATGTACGAGCTCTGCCCGATCAGCCGCGCGTCCTCCATCACCTGGGGCTCGCGGCGGCCCGACTTGATCACGATCTCGACGTCGGCGCGATGGCACGCTTCGATGCCGCGCGCCTGGAGCATCGAGAACTCTCCCTCGGCGTCCCGGAACAGCGATGCGCCGCGACCGAGAAGCGTCCCGTCGAGATCCGTGTACACGCAGCGAAGAGCCACGGCGCTACGGTAGCCGGGTGGGGACGCTGGATGCCGCACCGACACACGCCCGGCCGCGATGGCGGCTCGCAGGCAAGGCGCTCGGCTTCCCCCGCCCGATGGCGGTCGGAATCGTCAACGTCACAGATGATTCGTTCTACTCCGGGGCGCGGAGCAGGACCCCCGAGCTGGCGGTCCGCGACGGGCTGGCGATGGTCAGGGAGGGGTTCGACCTGCTCGACGTCGGCGCCGTCGCGGCGGCCGCGGGACCGCCGGTGTCTCCCGCGGACGAGGCCGCCCGGCTGGTCCCCGCGATCGAAGGCCTGGTCGAGCCGCGGCGCGTCCCCGTGATGGCCGACACGTTCACGCCCGAGGTGGCGCGACGCGCGCTCGATGCCGGCGCCGCGGCGATCAACGACATCGGCGGTGGCGCCGACCCCGCGATGCTCGACCTCGTCGCTGAGGCCGGGTGCGGCTATGTGCTGATGCACATCGAGGGCCCACCGCGCGAGCAACGCCGGCCGCGATCCTACGACGACCCGATCGCGCACCTCAAGGGATGGTTCACCGAACGACTGGAGGCCGCGCGCAGCCGCGGGGTGGCCGAGGAGCAGATCGCGCTCGACCCCGGGCTCGACTTCGACCTCACGGTGGACGACGACGTCGAGATCCTCGCCCGGCTCGACGAACTGCGCGATCTCGGCCGGCCGCTGTTCGTCTCGCTGTCCCGCAAGGACTTCCTGGGCGCCGTCCTGGCCGGGTCGTGGGAGGCGCGTGCGCCCGCCGAGGACCGCGAGTGGGCGACGCTCGCGGCGGTGACCCTCGCGGTCGCCTCGGGGGCCGAGCTTCTGCGACTCCACGATCGCAGCGCGGTCGACGCGATGCGCGTGGCGCACAGAATCACGGGCGGCAAGCTCGCGAGCGAACCTTCCGGTGGTGGTTTCCCGGTCGATGGGTAGGGCGGAGACCGCGGCGGCTGGAGTCGACTCGGCCTGGCGCGAGGCGATCGAGCCCGGCCGCGATGATGGGCGCCTCGTCGCCGAGGGAACGCAGGAGCCGCATCCGGCGAAGCTGGCGCCGATGCCCCGGTCGCTCACCCCGGCGCTGAGGGACGCGCTCCGGGCGGCGGGGATCGAGGACCTCTACTCGCACCAGGTCGACGCGCTGGAGGCGGCCGCCGGCGAGAGCGTGATCGTCACCAGCGGCACGGCGAGCGGCAAGTCACTGAGCTTCAACCTGCCGGTGCTCGACGGCCTCGCCCGCGACCCGCGGCGGCGGGCCCTGTACCTGTACCCGACCAAGGCTCTGGCTCAGGACCAGGCGCGGGCGCTCTCGGCGCTCGACCCGCCCGAGCTGCGCCACGCGATCTACGACGGCGACACGCCGCGCGAGGACCGTCCCGGCATCCGTCGGCGCTCCAACCTCGTGCTCACGAATCCCGACATGCTCAACGTAGGGATCCTGCCTCATCACAAGAGCTGGGGCGACTTTCTCGCCAACCTCGGTTGGGTCGTCGTCGACGAGGCGCACGTGTACCGGGGGGTCTTCGGCTCGCACGTCGCGAACGTCCTGCGCAGGCTTCGTCGCGTGACTCGTCTGTACGGGGCGGAGCCGCGGTTCATCCTCGCCTCGGCCACGATCGCGAACCCGCTTGAGCTCGCCGAGCGCCTGTGCGGCCAGCACTTCGAGCTCGTCGACTCCGACGGCGCGCCTCGCGCTCCGCGACGGATCGCGATGTGGAACCCGCCGCTGATCGACGAGCGATCGGGAACGCGCCGCTCGGTGCTGTCCGAGGGAGCCGACCTGCTCGCGGGGCTCGTCAGCCAGGGGCTGCGCACGATCTGCTTTCTCAACAGCCGCCGCGGGATCGAGCTGATCCAGCGCTTCACGCGCGACCGCCTCGCCGAGTGGGACATGGCCGAGCTGGGGCCGCTGATCGCGCCGTACCGCGCCGGGTACACCCCCCAGCAGCGACGCGAGATCGAAGCCGCGTTGTCGAGCGGAGAGCTGCTGGCCGTGGTAGCGACCGATGCCCTCGAGCTGGGGATCGACGTCGGCGAGCTCGACGCCGCGATCTGCGTCACCTTCCCCGGCACCGTCGCGAGCCTGCGCCAGATGTGGGGCAGGGCGGGGCGGCGCCGCGAGGGCCTGGCGCTGTACCTCGCCGGGCAGGACGCTCTGGACCAGTTCTTCTGCCGCCACCCCGATGAGTTCCTCGAGCGCCCGGTCGAGGCGGCGATCCTCGACCACGAGAACGAGCAGATCCAGCTTCAGCACCTGATCGCGGCGGCGTACGAGACGCCGTTGGGAGGAGGTGAACAGGGCGTGCTCGGTGCGGCGGAGGCGGCGGGCTCGCCCGACGACGAGCTGCTCGGGGCGCGGTGGAGGGAGCGGGCGGACGAGCTCGTGCGGCTCGGCAAGCTCCGGCGAGGGCGCGGTGGGCGCTACGTCGTGCGGGGGTCCGGCTTCCCGGCCGGGTCGATCGCCCTGCGATCCGCCTCGGCCGACTCAGTCGCGGTGATCGAGCGCGCGTCGGGTGAGGTGCTCGGAGCGGTCGAGGCCGAGCGCGCGTTCTCGACCGTCCACCCGGGCGCCGTGTACCTGCATCTCGGGGTCTCCTACGAGGTGCGCGAGCTCGACGTCGACCGCCGGCGGGCCGTGGTCGAGCGATTCGACGGTGACTGGTACACCCAGCCGAAGAAAGAGACCGAGACCTTCATCGAAGGCACGCTTCAGACCCGCGAGGCGGCCGGGGTGGAGCTGTCGTTCGGGACCGTCTCGGTCACCGAGCAGGTGATCGCGTTCCAGCGCAAGCGAATGGTGGATCACGAGGTGATGGACACCGTGGCGCTCGAGCTGCCGGAGCAGAACTTCCTCACCCAGGCGCTGTGGTACGTGATCCCGCGCAGGCTCGCCGGAGCGCTGCCGACCGAGATCCTGCTCGGCTCGCTGCACGCGACCGAGCACACCCAGATCGCCGTCCTGCCGCTGGTCGCGATGTGCGACCGGTGGGACATCGGCGGATTGTCGACGAACGTCCATTTCCAGACCGCCAGCCCGACGATCTTCATCTACGACGGTCATCCCGGGGGGATCGGGATCGCGCGTCGCGGCTACGACGAGTTCGAGCGCCTCGTGCGCGACGCCGCGCGGCTGATCGCCGAGTGCCCGTGCGAGGACGGCTGCCCCTCCTGCGTCCAGAGCCCGAAGTGCGGCAACCTCAACGAGCCGCTCCACAAGGCGGGCGCGCTCGAGCTCATGGGCCTGATGCTGGGCGGGATATAGTCGCCGCGACACGCAGGAACGGGGAATGCTCAATCCGCTCAGCCATCGGCGGCTAGGGTGACCCGCCGGCGGCAGGTCGCGGTCTCGGGAGGGGGCGCGAGCCCGCCCGAGGACGCGCTCGCGGCGGCGGAAGAGGTCGGGCGCCGGCTGGCCGAGGCGGGGATCGTGCTGGTCTGCGGCGGTCTCGGCGGTGTGATGGAGGCCGCGGCGCGAGGGGCGGCCGGCGCCGGGGGCGAGGTGATCGGGATCCTCCCGGGCGACGACCCGGAGGACGCCAACCCGTACTGCACTCACGTCGTCGCGACCGGGATCGGGGATGCCCGCAACCTCGCGGTGGTCGCCTCGGCGGATGCGGTGATCGCGATCGGCGGCGAGTGGGGCACCCTGACGGAGATCGCGTTCGCGCGGCGACTCGGCCGTCCGGTGTTCGCGCTTCGAACGTGGAGCCTGCGCGGCGTGGGACCGATGGAGGACGCGCCCGGGATTGAGTCCGCGTCCGACCCCGCCGCCGCGGTCGACGCCGTCGACCGGGCCACCTCCGGATAACGCGGCGAACCGCCCGGGATCTAGGCTGTTCGGCAACCGGCGCGGCGCCTTGTCACCGAACCGCCGCTAGCCTTTCTGAGCCCGGCGAGGTAGCTCAGTTGGTAGAGCACACGACTGAAAATCGTGGTGTCGGCAGTTCGATTCTGCCCCTCGCCATCGCACAGGCAAGCGGGGCTCCCTCCGGGGAGCCGCATCGCTCTCGGGTCAACTCGATCGTCGTCACCTCGAACCGCTCCTTCGAGCAGTGGGGCGAGATCCTGGGCGACGCGATGGTCGCCGCGGCGCTGATCGACCGCCACGTCCACCACCCACCATCGTCACCCTGAAGGGCAAGAGCTATCGCCTGCGCGAGCGGGGCGGCGAGGTCGAGCCCGCCGGCCAGGCTGCGTCGCTACGCGACTCCGCCTAATCGTCGCCTACCGAGTGGTGCACTTTTCGGTTCCCGAACTGGTGCACGTTTCGGTTCCCCTTGACAAGAGAGGGTTACGCGTGCTGATCCTTATCGTCCACGCGCCGAGCTGGGCCGAAGGTGAGGATCGCCCGCCGGGGGTGCGGCCGGGGAGATGGAAGCCGCGCTCGGGGCCAGCAAGCGACTTCGGATACGCGATCGCCAAGCGGTATTCGGGATCGTTTCCCGACCCCGCGAGCGAAGGCCCCGCGTTGCCTCGGGTGCGCCACTTCCAGGTCTGGAATGAGCCCAACCTGACCTTGGCGTCGCAGTGGGAAGGCGATCGGCCGGCAAGCGCGTTCATTTACCGGCGGCTGCTCAATGCCTTCTATCGCGGAATCAAGTCGGTAAACCGCAGCAACGTCGTGGTCACCGGCGGCACCGCCCCGTACGGGGACGGTCCGGGCGGCTCGGGCGTGCGCCCCTTGCTCTTCTGGCGCACGGTGATGTGCCTGCGGAACCGTGACAGGCTGCTGCCCGACCGCTGTCCCGAGCGGGCCAACTTTGACGTCTTGGCCCACCATCCGATCAACACCAGCGGCGGGCCCTTTCAAGCCGCGCTTCATCCCGACGACCATCTAACTCAGGCTTTTCACCGGCGATTCGTATCCCGCCGCTGGAGGTTCCCACGACTCCGATTGGAGGAGCACATGCACGACCAGCCTGAAGAACATCCCCTCGATCCCCACCTCGCCCCGATAGCCGACCAGATCGCGGCCTCGGTCATCCGCCTGACCGAGCTGCTGTACGAGCTCGACCTCGTCGACGAGAACAACCAGGCCGAGCCGCGCTGGAACGTCGACGTGGGCAACGGCGTGGTGATCACCGGTGTCGAGGCCGAGCACCCGAGCGGCCGCCGGCTGTACAGCTTCATCGGCGACGGCACCGAAACGATCATGGCGACCCGCTGGATGCACGACGCCGTTCGCTGGGAACACGCGGTGCTCGACGAGCACGGCGTGCCGATCGAGGGCGGGGTGGTCGTCGTCGAGAATCTCGCCGAACTGAAAGAGCCAGAGAACCCCGAGTTCAACTAGCCATGGCAAGCCCCAGCCCCGGCGGCGATCGACCGGGTAGCTGGCGGATCGGCCCGCGTCCGGTGTCGCGGCTCCGTGCAAATGCGAACGGCCGCTCCTGTACCGGGACGTGCTCGGGGTCCAGTGGTGAAGTGCGGCCGGCGACGTCGCAGCCGCGCCGGTTGGGTAGCGCATCGTCTCCTTCTAGCCTTGACAATCCTGCGATCCGTGGGATGCTCGCGGCCTTCCAAGGAGAGGGAAAGCCGTGCCTCGAAGGATCGTCGTATTACTGCTCCTCGCCGGCGCCCTGGCGGGGGCGGCATCCGCAGGGGCAAACGCGTCCTCGACCCCTCCCTGAGTTCAATCTTCATAGTCGCTTGTTCCTAATCAAGATGCGCCCATAGCGAAGTTTGCCCCCCCTCCCCACATAGGGGCCGTCCTTCCCCGTTGAAGACGGGATGCCTGCCAGCCCCTGATGTTGCCAGCGATCAAGCCGACGATCTCGAACTGGTCGGGGTTGTGCTTGTTCAGGAACGTGATGGGCGCGCCCATGACACCATCGAAATCCATGGGAATGTCGGCAACCTTGTTGACATGGATGGCGTCGTAGTTGTCGTAATTGGGATACGCCGTCTCGTCATAGCTCCGATACAGGATGAGATCCTCATGGCGTTTGGAGAGGTCGAGGTTGGTGAACCAGCACATGTTCCCGAAGCTCCGCCACTTCTGCCCATCCTCGTCCTGCCAGAAGCCAGTCCTGCCATCCGCGGCGGCGCAGCGGATGAACCGGCTGCGGGCGGGCGCTCTCGGTTCGTAGTAGTCGGGCACTTTGAATGCCATCTGCCCGTTGTTGTAGCCCAACCACATCTTGTTGTCTTAAGCAGGAGGAAGACATCCCGCCCATTAACCTTCCCGACCCCCGTGGGTCCCATAACTCAAGCGGGGCGGTCGTCGGCACGTTTCCGTCCGGGGATTCGCCGCTTCCCGACCCCCGTGGCTATAGGTGATGGCATTTAGGTTGCCGAGATCAAGAACTTCTTGTCATGTCTCTACTAGCTGACCCAGGTACTCCCGGAAGAGCGAGAACGGCGGGTTGGTCACGACGATGTCTGCCTGCTTGAGGAGCTCGATGGTCTCCGCGCTGCGGAAGTCACCGTCCCCCTTCAACGGCTTGACGCCGATCTCCTCGGGGTCGGGAACGTTGTTGTTGTTCGCGTCGCCGTCGTACTCAAGGTAGATCGCGTGCTCGGAGTCGTTCTGACTGAAAAGGTCGGCGTGCTGACTCCTGTAGCAGGTCGTGATGAGCTTCTTCAGCCCCAACTTCTCGAAGTTGTAGGAGAAGTAATGGAAGAAGTTGCTCACCCGGGGGTCGTCACAGTTGCAATAGACGACCTTGCCCTTGAAGTGGGACTTGTAGTGGCGCAGCTCGCGCTCGATGTCGCCTAGCTCCGTGTAGAACTCGTCCTTCCTCTCCTTCCTGGCGTCTCCAAGGTGGCGGTTCGGATCCTTGCTGGCCATTGACTCTCCCTTCGTCGCCCCACGAATATGACAGTCCTCCCATCTAGACCGCTCATGCGGCGGCGGGCGTCAAGTCCCAGGACTGTCGCGTAAATACGCTCCAGATCCTAGAAACTCGATCCCCGCTCACAAGTCCATCTCGGCGTCGTCGAGGCCCGGATGAGCGTCGCCGGGCGACTCAGCTCGTCGAGCCACGCGTTGTCGCCCGTGGTCGTCGAGTGGCTTGGCGACGCTGCGGTAGTGCGAGCGTTGCCCGTCCACCCAGGCGACGCCGCTCCGAATGAAGAAGCCGAGGAGTTGCTCGATCGTCGCCGCGACGGGCGATCTCACTCGATCTCCATGGATCTCTCAGCGATCGTCAGGCAGCCGGCTGTGCGGGCGGCGAGCGACCAACCACCAGAATGACGTTGGCTCCCCATTGCGGTCGAGGTCGATCGCCTCGTCGGCGGTCTCCAGCGTCAATGCGTCGACTCTGAAACCAACATCCTCAACGAGCCGTCGAGCAGTGGCCGGATCGTAGCCACTCCAGAACATCGGCACGCCCAGCCAGTCCGTCTTGTAGCTGCCAGCGGTATCGCTCCCGTTGAGCGTCGCGACGAACAGGCCGCCGGGCTTGAGCCAGGAGAAAACGCGCCCGAACAGGCCGACGAGCTCCTCGCGCGGGACATGAATGAGCGAGTAGAACGCCGCCACCGTGTCGAAACTGACGGGCGGGAGCGACAGCCGCGTCATGTCGGCGCAGATGAACTCCGCGGAGGGGAGGACGCGACGCGCGATCTCGATGCTCCGGGCGGAAATGTCCACCCCCGTCAACTCGAAGTGGCCCGCCAGCGCCTGCGTCGTCGCGCCAGCGGTGCCGCACCCCAACTCGAGGAGCGATGCGCCGCGCGGGCACGCGTCGATCAGGAGCGCGGCGAACCGCGCGCGTTCCTCCTTACGGACGCTTACCGCCCAGATCGCGTGGCGCTCGGCGATCCGGTCGTAACCGGCCGCCACCGTCGCCTTTGCTTTATCGCGTCCGTCCTCCACCGCGAGAACTACTTCCTGCGCTTCTGGTTGAGGATGAAGAGTGTCACAAACGCTCCCATCGCGATCGCAACTATGGCTCCGATGTAGGCTCCGCTCATCGCGTTGACCTCGTGGGCACTGACTCATCCCAAGAAGGATATGGTTCCACTCCGTCGGTTCTAACCTATTAGCCCAGCGACCCCGTGCCCACTCAGCGGCGACTTCCAATCAGGCGTTTGCGACTCGCTCCGCCGTAAACCCATCCGCTGTCGGCGCCCTCACAGCGAATCCGATCGCCTCCAGAGCTGTCATGACCGCCTGATTGGGTCGGGCGCCGTAGACCTCGATGCGGTCGTACGGCGGATCTTGGCTCAATGATCCGTGGTGCAGGTCGATGGTATCCAACAGATCGGTGAACACCTCCATCAGCGGATCCGTCGCGCCCTCACCGAATGTCGTCGGCTGAAACGAGCGGGGGCGACCCGGTTAGCGACCTCGGATGGGAGTTCATGCTCCCAAGCGCGGACCACTTGCCACCCGGCGTCCGCGAGGGCCTGGTCGTTCCGGCGGTCCCGCGAAACATTCCCGCCTATCTTGGCGTCCCAGTACGCGCTATTCGTTCTCGGTCTTGTCCCGTGCTCAGGACAACCGTGCCAATAGCAGCCATCCACGAAGATCGCCACCTTCTCGCGCGGAAACACCGCATCGGCTCGACAGTTCAGTTCCGACAGAGGGCGAGTGTGCTTTCGGAAGCGCAGCCCTCGGCGGTGCAGCGCCGAGCGGACGGCCACCTCCGGACTCGTGTCCCTAGCGCGATTCCCCTTCATCACCGCACGCACGCCAGCTGAACTCGGGGCCGGAGGATCGGGTACCGGGACTCCGATCACGGTTGGGCGGAGATTACCCTCGCGCGAGGACCTCACCAACCGCATGTGGCCCTCCAACGGTCGGGAACATATGACTCGATTTGAGGCCCCCGGAGCGGCCCTGTCGCGCCGCGAGTGCCCCCCGGATCGAGTCCGTCCCGCCTTACCCGATTTGGCCCCCTGAATGCCCGCCGTCGCGCACGGAGTCGAAACCTCCCCCGGAGTCGCTCACAAGCCGCCGTGTGGGCGCTTGTGGGGGAACAGCGGGACTTCTGGCGGCGGCTGGCCCGTCCGGATCCGGGAGGCGGTTCCCAGGGTTGGTGCAGACGGTATGAATCTTTGTAGTACGGATGTCGATTTCCGACTGGACAGAAAGTGGCCTTCCTCGCTCCGCGGAGTTCCGCGCAGCGCTCGCAGAAGCGCTTGAGCGGGATCGGCTCCGGCGCGCGCGGACGGAGTGGTCGGTGAACCCACGGAAGGGTCGCTTCGACGTCGATCCGCCTCCGGGATTCATCACCGGGGCGAGCGACACGCCCGAGGGCGAGGCACCTGCCGTCCAGCGTCCGGCACCGCGAGGCGAGATACCTGCGACCCGCGAGTCGGTCGCTCCCGGAGAGCGGGTCCAGAAGAAGACCAGACGGTTACCGAGTCGCCGAGCGGGTCCGGAACGAAGATTCTCGGCGAGATAGCAGCGACGCTCGAAGCCGAGCGCGCCAAGCCCGACACCGGCGAGGACGAGTAGCCGATGGCTACCGCTCAGCCCGCAGTCGGCGTCCAGCGCGAGGTCGGAGATTTCATCCGCCGCCACCAGTCGGCGGGGGCCAGCAGCGCCGCAGTGAATCGCGTCGCCGGTGAGGTCCAGCAGCAGTTCGTGCGTGACATCGGTCGCGGTGTTGACGTCGCCACCGCCCGCGCCGTCGCCATCGCCACACTCGAAGCCTTCACCGGGACCTGAGACCGTGGCGGGCGAGGTCCGTCGAGCGCTCCTGCTCCAGCAGCGGCTGCTGCTCATGCTCGCCGCAGCAGCGGCGCGGAGGAAGCAGTGAGTCCCGAACCGCTAACCCCGACACAGCGCCGGGCTGCGGCACGTATCGCAGCCGGTGAGGAACTAGTCTCCATCGCGCCCGACCTCGGAATCTCTGAGCGGACGCTCAGTCGCTGGAGGCTCGAGACGATTTCCGCGAGTTGATCCGGCAGCAGCGCGAGGCGCTCATGCCCGAGACCCCGAGCGCCGAAGCCGTGCTGACCGACGCCCTCTCGGCGACTCGGCCGAGATCGTCCGTTCGATATTCGCGGCTCGGGAGGCTGGCGACTACGGCTCGGCCGAGTGCCCACCCCGAGATAGAGCTCGTGTTCGTCGATGGCCCGACACCCGGTAGCTGGAGCGGGCTGTCCGGGATGGCAGCGGGCTGGGGTGGCTTCCTACCGCCTGGGAGGCGCACCGCACCGAGGCGGACGAGTACCGCGAGCTCGACGGCGAGTGTGTCCTCGTGCTGAATCACTGGAGCGGACGCGGTAAGACGAGCGGAGTCGAGATCGGCCAGATTCAGTCAAAGCGGCGGCCCTGTTCCACGTTCGCGGCGGCAAGGTGACGAGGCTCGTCCTCTACTGGGACCGCGAGCCCGCGTTCGCCGAGCTCGGCCTCGCGCCAGGGTTGTCGGAGTAGGCGATGTCGCAGGAGAACGTGGAGCGGATCCGTCGCGCCTTCGACGCGTTCAACCGGCGCGACCTCGACGCTTCCTCGCGCTCATTGACCCTGAGGTGGAGTTCACCACGCGCTACATGGAGATGGAGGGCGATCTCCACGGTCGGTGTGAGTTCTGCGTAACGCAGAAACCCGTCCTTCTCGGCCTCGAGCGAGAACAGCAGTCGCCCACCATCGATGAGCGCCACAGCTCCGTCGTGGCCGGGGCTTCAAGCCGAGAACTCGCATGCCTAGTGCCGGTTGGGCCACGGCGCCGGTGTCACCGGCAGAGCATAATCGGGCTGCGTCGTGTCGGCGTCCGCTGTGACTGCGCGCGGGGCGCGAGCGGCTACGCGTCCACGGACGGGTCATCTCGGTCGTGCCACACGGCGAGCGTCCGTGCCATGAGAGCGTCCAAGTCGTATTCCGCACTCACACGGGCCCGGGCCACCGCGGCGCGGGCGATGGCGTCGGGAACTGCTCGGGCGAAATGTTCGAGCGCACGTGCGAGCGCGCGCGGGTCCTCGCGTGGCACGAGCGTGCCCGCGCGGCCTCCGTCGAGCGCCTCCAGCGCGCCGGGGACGTCCGCCGCGATGGCGGGGATGCCGGCGGCCATGCTCTCGAGCAGGACGAACGGCATTCCCTCCTGCCGGCTCGGCAACACGAGCAAGTCGTAATCCGCCATCGCACCGAGCACGTCGTCGCACCACCCCGGGAAACGAACTATGTTGACGCAGCCGGGGCCGGCACGGCGCCGCTCCAGCGCGCCTCGCTCGGGGCCGTCGCCGAACACGTCCACGCGCTCGACCGTCCCGGCGGCCAGCAGCGCCACCGCGTCGATCAAGACGTCCAGGCCCTTCTGTGCCGTGAAACGCGCTGCCGTCATTACCCGCAATCCGCCCGCGCCGGCCCGCAACAGCGCGCGGCGCCGGCGGAACTCAAGACTAGGAGAGCGGAGCGCGATCGCCTCGACCGGCACACCGTTCGGGATAACCTCCCAGCGCACGCCGGATAGGTCCGTCGCCGCAGCCATGCGGCGGCGGTTGCCCTCGCTGACGAAGATGACGACGCGCGCGCGCGCATACGAGCGCGCGATCGCCGCCGCTTGGCCGTCGCTGAGCTTGTTCCCGATGTCGTCCGGGACATACTGCTCCGTGACTACCAGCGGCATATCGCGCGCAGTCGCCAAGTCCCGCAGCGCCAAACAGGACCACGGCATGCCGCACACGACGTGCAGCCAGCCGGGTGCCCGGCCGTCGAGAAGCGCGCCGCAGTCAGCCGCGATAGCGGCTGGCGGGTGCCGGATGTGAGAAAGCCGCAGTCGGTGCACCAAGATCCCCTCCCGCTCGAGCGCCGGGAGGTCGGTGGCCGTCCCTGTGCCGACGGCGACCTCGGGGTCGTGTCCGGCGGCACGGAGGGCCGTCGCGACGGCGCGGACGTACCGATCGACCCCGCTTGGCGACCTCACGTCAGTGGCAATGAGCACGCGCACCGGTTCACCTGTTCGCCGCGATCGGAGATCCTTGGCCGGAGATGGGGACCCACGGCGACGTCAGCATTGTCGACAGCGCCGCCGCCGTGAGGTCGGCGACCGTGAAGGACTCGCCGACAAGAAACCCGCTCGGGGAGATCTCACGCTCGTGCCGATCCATCGGCTGTCCTCGGCTGTCTCGGCGGAGATCTCAAATTTCCGTCGCATGCCATCAGCGCCGCATCCGCCGACCGCGGGAAACTCATCTCACCCGTC
>CAVWOU010000004.1:0-31838 GCA_963756745.1 uncultured Thermoleophilia bacterium | reverse complement strand
GGAGAACGTCGAGCTCGTTCGCTGGGCGTTCGCGGAGTTCGGCGCGACCCGCGATGGGGTCCAGAAGGCGGCCCGCTCCGGGTTGGTTGCGCGCGACATTGAGATTGACTTCTCGGCGCTGCACCCGGATGGGCCGATCGTTCGGGGACTCGAGCGCTGGCGCGAGCATGCGGACTCGTTGCCGTGGGGTGGGTCGCTGAAAGCTCGAGCCCGAGCGGTACTTCGATGTCGACGACGAGCGCGTGCTGGGCTTCGTGCGCGTTACCGCCGAGGGGGAGGAGAGCGGGGTTCCAGTCGAGATGCGGGACGCCCACGAGTTCACGATCCGCGACGGGGTATTCGTGCGCTGGAAGGTGTACGCGGACCGAACCGAGGCCCTCGAAGCCGCCGGGCTTTAGGAGTAGGCGATGTCGGACGAGAACGTCGAGCTGATGAAGCGAAGCTTCGAACTCTGGAGAGATGGAAGTATTGGCGAGTGGATCGAGACGCTCGATCCCGACATCGAATGGGATGTCTCTGCCCATCCCCTGCCCGACTTCCCCAACCGCGGCAGCGGCCGCGACGCCTTTCTCCGCCACCTCGGCGATTACGTCAGCGGCTGGAACGACTACGAGGTCTCGTCCAGGGAGCTGATCGACGCGGGAGACGAGGTCGTCTTGATTCTCCACGAGCGAGCCCGCATGCGAGACAGCGACATGATGCTCGACCGCGACCTGCCGACCGTGTGGACGGTTCGTGATGGCCGCGCCGTGCGGCATCGGGTCTTCAAGACTCGCGCCGACGCCCTCGAAGCCGTCGGGCTGCGGGAGTAGGGCGCCAGCGTCTGGGAACGTCCGCAGCGCCACGTTTTTTGGAGGGTCACTCTCTGCGCTTGGCTCCCGGCTCCTTGACGGCGTCGGCCCCCTTCTTCGCCTTGTCCGCGAGGCTGCCTTCACCCGAGGCGATGTCCTTCAGCTCCCCGGCGTCCTCCTTCACCGACTCGGTGCCGCCGCGCTTCTGAACGGTGCCCTTCACCTTGTCCGCGATGCTCTTGATGTTCACCGGCTGCTCCTTTCGCTCCAGGCCCGGCCGACCGAGCCCTGTTATCGGGATCAACACTAAAGCCTTGGCCGCGACACGTCAGAAGGAGGTCAACCGACGCACCGGGGCGCAGCCACTAGGAGGCGGTGGAACCGGGAGGTCCGGGCGGCGGTTCGACAGTCTGGAGCATGGCTCGCCTTCAGGAAGATCCGAGTTGCACTGCGAGAAAGATCGGTGCTGCGCTGAGCGCGATCACAACCAAGAGAAGGCTCACAAGGGCTCCTGTGCGATGCTGCGATGCATGGGGCCGCACCGCGTACAGGGAGGAAGGATGAATCGGATTACGCTCATGACGGTCGCGGCCGGGGCAGTGGTAATGCTGGCTCCCATCAGCTCGGCCTCGGCCAAGACCGCGACCTACGCGGGCACCACCGAGGGCGACGGCAAGGTGGCGGCCGATGTCGTGATCAAGAAGCACAAGGTGAAGAAGATCACGGAGGCGCGCGGCTTCAACCTGCCGGCGGTTTGTGAGCAGTCTGGGGCGTTGCCCGTGGACGCGACCCTGGCCGGGCCCGTCAAGGTCTCGAAGAAGGGCAAGTTCGACATCATTTTTGAGCAGCCGGTGTACGGGAACGTCAGCCACCTGAAGGGCAGGTTCGACGGAAAGAAGCTGACCGGCAAGCTCGACCTCGACGCCCACTACCCAGCCACGAACATCTATCCGGAGGAGGACTGCGCCACCGGTGTGCTCCAGTTCAAGGCCAAGCGGGGGGCACCTGACGAGACAAAGCGGTACGAGCGAGCCCGATGAGCTGTGCGGCCTCGCCCCAAGGCCAACGAACTGACCGTGCGGGGCGCAGCCGCAGCGTCGGGCGCTCCGGGACGAGGGGATATTCGGGCGCGCCCATTTGCGCCGGCCGACCTCGAATGCGATATTAGGCGCCCCATGGCGCGTCAAACACGGACCTCCCAGCTGGGCAGACGGAGCAAGGACGCGAAGGTCGAGCTTCTGGGCAACGTGCCTCTCTTCCGGGCGTGCACCAAGCGCGACCTGCGCCGGGTCGCCGCGCTCGTGGATGAAATCGATGTTCCGGAGGGCAGGGTCCTCATGCGTCAGGGTGAGTCCGGGTGGGAATGCTTCGTGATCGCCGAAGGGCAAGCCAAAGCAACCGTGCGCGGAAGCGGGTCGGCTTCACTGGGACCTGGCGATGTCGTGGGCGAGATGTCCCTTCTCGACCAGGGACCGCGCTCCGCAACAGTCACCGCGAAGACGGACATGCACTTGCTTGTGCTCAGCTCACGCAGCTTCTCGGCGCTGATCAACCAGGTCCCACTCGTCGCGCGACGGATCATGGCGGGGCTGGCCGGGAGAGTTCGTGAGGCCGAAGCCCGCCAGCCGCTGGCGCCTCACCTGCGATCAAGCGCGTAGTGACCAGAAACGCGTCACCGCGAACCTCACTATCCATCTCGTAGGCGCCTTCTCCGATGCTGCTGATACTCGCGCTCGTCGGCCTGTTCGTGCTACCCAGCCCGTGGGGGGTGGTGGCCGTGGTCGTCGGCGCGACGATCGAGGTGCTCGAGGTGGTGGCGTGGCGCCGGTTCTTGCGTCGCTACAGGATCCAGACCGGCGCCGAGGCGATGATCGGCAAGCACGCGGAGGTGATGGAGAGCGGGTCGGAGGAAGGCCGGGTGCGCCTCGAGGGGGAGATCTGGAACGCGCGCAGCGAGATCCCGCTGACGCGGGGCCAGACCGTGCGGGTCACCGCGGTCGACGGCCTCACGCTCGCGGTCGAGCCCGTCGAGCGCGCTGCGTGAGCCACGCCGCGGACACGGAAAGGGCCCCGATGAAGGGGCCCCTATCTCCGTAAGGACGTTCCACCAGGAGCTTGGCCCCTGGCCCGTCGGTCCTCAAGTCTGCGGCGGGCTCTCGCCCTGCCTTGCACCAACTTAACACTTCAGCCGGGCGAAAGTTTCGCCCCGAAGAAGGGCTGCAACCGCAAACTGCGGGAGCCCGGTGCAAGCACGAAAAGCAGGCAAATTGCGAACTTGGCCAAATTGGAGCATCAGACGCTGCTGGTTGTCCACATTGACAGTTTGTGAGCATTCGCTAGCGCTTCTGGCCAGCCGGCCAAACGGCGCGTCATGCGGAGGCGGCGACGAATAGGATGGGGACATGCGCTACGTGATCACCGGCGGCTCGGGATACATCGGCGGCCGCCTCACCGAGCTGCTGGTCGAGCGCGACGAGACCGAGCGGATCGTCATCCTCGACGTCCGCCCGCCCGACGTCCCGTGGCCGAACACGGAGTACGTGCGCGGCGACGTGCGGGATCGACGCGCGACGCGCGAGCTGCTCGAGCGCGAGCGACCCGACGCCCTCGTGCACCTCGCGTTCCTGCTCAACCCGATCCGCGATGAGGCGTTGATGTACGACATCGACGTCAACGGCACCCAGGCCGTGCTCCAGGCGGCCTCGGAGGCGGGGATCGAGCAGGTCCTCGTCACCTCGTCCGCGTCGGCCTACGGAGCGTTCCCCGACAACCCCGTCCCGATCGCCGAGGACCAGCCCGTCCGCGGGCAACCCGACTTCTCCTACGCCCGCGACAAGGCCGAGGCCGATCGGATCTGCCAGCTGTGGGCCGCCGACCACCCCGATCGCGTGATGACGATCGTTCGCCCGACGATCGTGTTCGGTCCCAACGTCGACAACTACATCTCGCGCGCGATGGAGAACAGCTCCTTCCTTCCCGTAATGGACGGGATCGAGGCCGACGTCCAGTTCGTCCACGAGGACGACATCGTCACGGCGATCTCCGGACTGCTGGACGGCCGCGAGGCGGGAGCGTTCAACGTCGCTGCCGACGGGCTGATGAAGTGGCGCGAGACCGCGGAGTTGATCGGGACCAAGGTGCGCGAGATGTCGTTCAAGACCGTGTACCGGATCTACGGGTTGGCGTGGAAGCTGCACGCGCCGCGGGTCGAGTCGCCGCCGGGAAACCTGCACTTCCTGCACCACCCCTGGATCGTCTCGAACGAGAAGCTGAAGGCGACCGGGTGGGAGCCCAGCTACACGACCCGCGAGGTGTACGACGAGACGATGCGGGCCAAGGGGCTCGCGGAGGGGCGCCCGAAACCCGCTGCTACGCTCCGCTCGACGGGCGCTTAGCTCAGTTGGGAGAGCGCCGGCTCGACAAGCCGGAGGTCACTGGTTCGAGTCCAGTAGCGCCCACCTCCGAATGGACCTTCTGGTAGCAGCACTCGCCGGCGGCGCGGCTGGGGCCGCGATCGCCGCGCTTGCGCGAGTTCCATCCCAGGTTCGATCGCACAACCGACTCGTCGGCGATTACGACGAGGAGCTCGGCAACTGGGTCGCGGACGAATCGGTGCGCCTCGAGCGCGAGCTGAAGCGCGCGACGAGGAGATTCGCCGAGGCCGACCGCACCGGCGAGGAGGCCCATGCCCGCGCGCTGGCCCAGGTAAAGGAGGAGTCCCTGCGCGCATGGCGCGACTCCGAGCTCGCCGCGAAGCACCGCAGGGCGGCGCTCCGCGACACCGAGGGCTGGCAGCACGACCTGTGGCGATGGGTGACGGTTCGCGGCCAGCTCCCCCCGCTGCGCACGCCGCGGAAGGTCAAGCCGATCCTCGACACGTGGCGCGAGCCCGTGAGCTTCGGGCACGTGACAGCGCTCGTCAACGACCCGACCAGCCGCGACCTCGATGAGATCCTCGCCGAGCTCGCGCGCAGGCAGGCGAGCGCGGACGCCGAGGCGCCCGAGTCGCCGAGCGAGGAGCGCGTACCGCAGCGGACCTAGCCGCGCCGTCGCGCCACGGGCGCTCTCTATGCTGCCGCCGTGCTCGGGACGTACGCCGCCACCCTGCTCGCGTGCGGTTCCGCGCTCATCGTCGGACAGGCGGTGCTGTCGGTGTGCGGATGGCGGCAGTGGTCGTGGCTCGCGCCCGTAATCGGGCTGGGACCGGTCGTCGCGCTCGCGTGGGGAGCCGTTCAGCTTCCGGGTGAAGGGGCGACGGCGCTGGGCGCGGTCCTCGCCGTCTCGGCCGCGGGCCTGATCGTTCTCGTCGGCCGCACAGACGGGGTCGGCGAGAGCGTGCGGGAGGGACTGCCCGCGGCGGCGGTCACGCTCGTCGCGGCCTCGATCCCGTTCATCGTCGAGGGCCGGTTCGGCGTCCTGGGGACGGGGTTCAACGTCGACATGTCGCAGCACCTGTTCGCGGCCGACTGGCTCGCGGACCCGTCGGGACCGGCTCCCGGCCTCGTCGAGCAGGGATACCCGCTCGGCCCGCACGGCCTCGCCGTGGCGGCGGCGGAGCTCGGCAATCTCGTGCACGGATTCAGCGGCGTGACGATCGCGGTCCCCGTGCTCGCGGCGCTGTGCTCGCTCGTGGTGCTGCGCGAGCTCCCGCCGCTTCGCCGCGCGATCGCCGCCGCGCTCGTCGCGCTTCCCTACGTCGTCGCGTCCTACCTCGCCCAGGGCCAGTTCAAGGAGCTGCTCGAGGGGCTCTTCCTGCTCGGCTTCGCGCTGTGCCTGCATCAGCTCGCCGCGGGGTGGGCCGCCGGCGGGCCGCCGAGGATGCGCTACCTCGCGGCGGTCCCATTGGCCGCGATCGCGCTCGGGTCGCTGTACTCCTACAGCGCCCCCGGCCTCGCGTGGCTGGCGGCGGCGGGGGTGCTGTTCGCCGCGGCCGAGCTCGTGCGCCGGCGCCGCTCCGAGCCGCCCGCCGTAGTCGTCCGTCGCGTCGCGCTCCCGGTCTCGATCGGGCTACTCGTGCTCGTGGCGGGCGCCGCCCCCGAGCTCGGCCGCGTCGTCGACTTCCAGGGAAACGCCGCCAAGGTCGCGAGGAGCGGGGAGGACGGCGACCGGCAATCCGACCGTCGCGGGGAGTCTGAGGGCGGGGGAGGGACCGGGGGTGGCGGGGAGGGGCGCGAGCGGCACAACGACGACCTCGGCAACCTCTTCAACGAGATCCCGCCGCTCGAGGCGCTCGGCGTGTGGCCGAGCGGCGACTTCCGCGTCGACCCGGGCGACGGCGCGGCTCCGGCGATCGCGTTCTACCTCGGGTCCCTGGTGGGCGCACTCGCGCTACTGCTCGCTCTCGCGCGCTGGCTGCGCCGCGGGGAGACGGCGGTGCCGGCGGCACTCATAGGCGCGATCCTGATCTACGCGGCGGCGTGGGCGTTCAGCACCCCGTACGCCGCGGCGAAGGCGATCATGATGATCGCCCCGCTCGCGATGCTGATCACGGTCCGGGAGCTGCTCGACCCCGCCGTGCTCACTCCGGCCGTGCGCTCGCGCGGCGCCGTCGCGGTCGCCGCCGTCGCGGGCGCGTTCGTGGTCGCTGCCGCTGCGTCGAGCGTGCTCGCGCTCGGCAACGCGCCGGTCGGGCCGGACTCCTACTCGCCCGGCCTCGCCAAGATGAGGTCGGCCTTCGAGGGCCAGCCGACGCTCGTGCTGGCCGATCCGCAGGCGCTCGCGGACGAGCACGCCCGCGACTTCCTCGCGTGGGAGGCGCGCGGCGGCGATCCGGTCTGCATCGAACCGGCGCCCGAGTCGGCCGCGAGCACCCCGCCGCCGGACGGGATCCGCTTCGTCGTCACGACGACGGGCGAGACCGAGCCTCCGTTCGGGGATCTCGCGCTGCGGCGCGACGAGCCTCCGTACGCGCTGTGGGAGCGCCGCGGGCCGGTGGGCGGGGCGGCCGTCGAAGGCCCGGCGGGAGACCCGAGCGAGTGCGGCCTCGCGCTCGGCGCCTAGCGCGGCACGAACATCCTTCCCTCTGCCATCGGGATCCCCGCGGATAGCATGAATCGCCGATGGAGAAGGACGACCAGGACGACCTCCAGACGCTCCGCCACGACGCCGCGCACGTGATGGCGACCGCTGTGCTGGAGCTTTGGCCGGAGGCGAAGATCTCGATCGGGCCGCCGATCGAGCACGGCTTCTACTACGACTTCGAGTTCCCCGACGGCGCGGGGCCCGGCGAGGACGACCTCCCGCGGATCGAGGAGCGGATGCGCGCGCACATCGAGGCGGACGAGGCGTTCGAGCGGCGCGAGCTTCCGGTCGGCGAGGCGATCGAGAAGTTCCGCGACGAGGGGCAGCCCTACAAGGTCGAGCTGATCGAGGACCTGATCCGCGACGAGGGCGTCGAGACGGTCTCGCTGTACCGCAACGGCCCATTCGAGGACCTGTGCCGCGGGCCCCACGGGCCCTCGACGGGGCGAATCGGGGCGTTCAAGCTCAACTCGCTCGCGGGCGCGTACTGGCGTGGCGACGAGACCCGTCAGATGCTGACGCGGATCTACGGGACCGCGTTCTTCTCCCAAGAGGACCTCGAGGAGCACCTGCGGCTGCTCGAGGAGGCTCGCGCGCGCGACCACCGCAGGCTCGGCCCCGAGCTGGGGCTGTTCCTGTTTCGGGACGAGTCCCCGGGGATGCCGTTCTGGCTCCCCGACGGGACCGTGCTGCTGCGCGGGATCGAGGCCGAGGTCCGCGTCCAGCTCGACAAGCGGGGGTGGAGGGAGATCAAGACCCCGCAGGTGCTCGACGTGGAGCTGTGGCACCGATCGGGCCACTACGACAACTACCGCGAGAACATGTACTTCACGGAGCCCGCCGAGCGCGAGCGAGCCGACGAGCGCCGCTTCGCGCTCAAGCCGATGAACTGTCCCGGCGCCTGCCTCGTGTTCGCGTCGGAGCGCCACTCCTACCGCGAGCTGCCGCTGCGGCTGGCCGAGTTCGGCCTCGTGTCGCGGTTCGAGCGCGAGGGGGTGCTGCACGGGCTGCTGCGGGTGCGCGCGTTCACCCAGGACGACGGGCACGTGTTCTGCACCCTCGACCAGGTCACGGCCGAGGTCGACGCGATCTGCGACGCGATCGACGAGCTGTACGCGCGGTTCGGCTTCGACGAGGTGCGGGTCGAGCTCTCGACCCGGCCCGAGAAGTCGATCGGGTCGGACGAGGAGTGGGAGCGCGCCGAGTCGGGCCTTCGCGAAGCGCTCGAGCGCCAGGGCCGCGAGTACGAGGTCAGCCCGGGAGAGGGGACGTTCTACGGCCCCAAGATCGACTTTCACATCACCGACGCGATCGGCCGATCGTGGCAATGCGGCACCTGCCAGCTCGACTTCCAGATGCCGGAGCGCTTCGAGCTCACCTACGCGGGGCCCGACAACGCGCCGCACCGGCCGGTGATGATCCACCGCGCGCTGCTCGGCTCGATGGAGCGCTTCGCCGGGATCCTGATCGAGCACCACGCCGGGCGTTTCCCGCTGTGGCTCGCGCCGCTTCAGGCGGCGATCCTTCCGGTCGCCGATCGCCACAACGAGTACGCGGATGAGATTGCGGCCCGGCTGGCGGAGGCCGGCTTCCGCGCCCGGGTCGACTCGCGCTCGGAGTCGGTGGGGCGCAAGATCCGCGACGCCGAGCTCGCGAAGGCGCCGTACATGCTCGTCGTCGGCGACCGCGAGCGGGACGCCGGTACCGCCTCGGTGCGCCATCACGGCGAGGGTGACCTCGGCGCGCTCGCGGTCGACGAGCTGATCGAGCGGCTGCGGAGCGAGGCGGAAACCTGAGTCCGCCCCGGGCACTGCCTCTATACTGCCGCCAGATGCCGGGCACCAACACCACGCAGCGCCGCTAGCGCCCTCGTGCCCCCCAGTCCTGCCAACCCCGTCGCGAAGCTCACACCGCCGCCCGTAGCTTGAAGCTCGCCCTCCACCTCTAGTGCCGGTTCCCCGCAGGTTCGACCGCCGGCCGCCAGAGCGCGACCCGACTCGCATCAACGAGAACATCGGGGCGCGCCAGGTGCGGCTGATCGGCGCCGACGGCGAGCAGATCGGGATCGTGTCGCGCGACGACGCGCTCGTCCGGGCCCGCGAGGCGGACCTCGACCTGGTCGAGGTCGCGCCGCAGGCCGACCCGCCGGTGGCACGGCTGCTCGACTACTCGAAGTACAAGTACGAGCAGGAGCAGAAGGCGAAGGCGGCGCGCAAGCACCAGCAGCAGGTCAACGTGCGCGAGATCAAGCTGCGCCCGAAGATCGCCGACCACGACTACGAGACCAAGAAGGGCCACGTGGAGCGGTTTCTGCGCCAGCAGGACAAGGTCAAGGTGACGATCATGTTCCGCGGCCGCGAGCAGGCGCACCCGGAGCGCGGGCGGATGCTGCTCGACCGACTGGTCACCGACATCGAGCCGCTCGCGACGATCGAGCAGGAGCCCGAGCAGGAGGGACGCAACATGACGATGCTGCTCGCTCCGACCAGGGCCGCCGGGCAAGCGGCCTAGCGGATCTTCCCGCCTGACCTGCTTCAATAGGCGCGATGCCGAAGACCAAGACCCACTCCGGATCCAAGAAGCGGTTCCGCAAGACCGCCACTGGCAAGCTGCGCGGCCGGCACGCGTTCTCGACCCACATCCTCGAGAAGAAGCCGCCGAAGCGGAAGCGCCGCTTCGCCCGACCGGTGCCGATTTCGGCTCAGGATCGCCCGCGGGTGCGGGCGCTGCTCGCAGGAAGGGGGCGGCGATGAGCCGTGTCAAGAGCTCGGTCGCGTCGCGGCGCCGGCGGCGAAAGACGCTGCGCGAGGCGCGGGGCTACTGGGGACGCAAGCACTCCAGCCACCGACTCGCCCGCGAGCAGCTGATGCGCTCAGGGCAGTACGCGTACCGCGATCGCCGCAACCGCAAGCGCGACTTCCGCCGCCTGTGGATCGTGCGGATCAATGCCGCGGCGCGGCGCGAGGGCATGAGCTACTCGCAGCTCATGCACGGCCTGAAGCAGGCCGACGTCGACGTGAACCGCAAGATGCTCGCGGACATCGCGGTCCGCGACCCCGACGCGTTTCGCCGATTCGCCGAGCTAGCCCGGGAGGCCGCCGCGGCTTAGAGGCGACGGCACAGCACCAAACCCGGGCGGACCGCGAGGCGGCATCCGCCCTTTTTCGTTTCAGGTCCCAAAATTGATCACGAGCACGCACAACGAGAAGTTGAAGCTCATCCGCAAGCTCCGCGAGCGAAAGCACCGCGAGCGGGAGGGGCTGTTCGTGGCCGAGGGCGAGGACCTCGTCGCGGCGGCCGCGCGCGCGGGGGTGGAGCCCGAGGTGGTGCTGGTCGCCGGCGAGGACGTGGAGCCGCGGCTGCTCGAGGCGGTCAGCACGCTCGGATCGGGCACGCGCGCGATTGGCGTATACCGCCAGCGCTGGTCCGAGCCCGTCGGGCCGGTGTGCGTGTACCTGCACGAGGTGGGGGATCCGGGAAACGTCGGCGCCGTGGTCCGCACCGCCCACGCGCTCGTCGAGGGCGCGGTGGCGCTCGGGCCCGGGTGCGCCGACCCCTACTCGCCGAAGGCCGTGCGCGCGACGATGGGGTCGATATTCGCCCAGCCGGTGGCCCGCGCGGAGCTCGACGAGACGCCGGCGCCCCGCGTCGGCCTGAGCGCCCACGGAGGCAGCGCGCTCGATCGCCTCGCCGCACCCCTGACACTGTGCTTCGGATCGGAGCGCAACGGACTCCCGGCCGACGTTCTCGCCCGGTGCGACGAGGAGGTCACGATCCCGCTGCGCGACGGCGGGCCCGAGTCGCTCAATGTCGCCGCGGCGGCTGCGATCGCGTTACACGACATCAATGCGCCATTTTCGTAAACGAAATTGGCGGTGGTCTTGGGGTTCGCGAGCGAACGTGGCGGTGATCGGGATATCGTCGCCTCCGAGGTGGTAAGCGGTGCTTGATCGGATTGCGCAGATTCGCGAACAGGCCGAGGCGGCGATCGCCGCCGCCGAGGATCCGGACGCGCTCGAGCAGCTTAGGGTCCGCTACCTCGGTCGCAAGGCGGAGCTGACGGGGATCCTGCGCGGGATCGCCGAGCTGCCGGCCGACGAGCGCGGACCGATCGGCAAGGCCGGCAACGAGGCTCGGGAGGCGCTCGAGACCATGATCGAGAGCCGCACCACCGAGCTCGGGGACGCCGCCCTGGAGCGGCGGCTCGCCTCCGACGCGATCGACGTCACGCTGCCCGGCTCGCCCGCTGTCCCGGTCGGTTCGCGCAACCTGCTCGTGCGCACGCAGCGCGAGATCGAGGACGTGTTCGTCGGCCTCGGCTACCACGTGATGGAGGGCCCCGAGGTCGAGTTCGACTACTACAACTTCACGGCGCTCAACCACCCGCCGGGCCACCCGGCCCGGATGGAGCAGGACACGTTCTACGTCGATCCCGCGAGCCTCGCCCTGACGCCCCCACCGGGCCCCGAGGACGTCGTCCTGCGCACACACACGTCGCCGATGCAGGTTCGTGCAATGGAGGCCCAGGAGCCCCCGATCTTCATCGTCGTCCCGGGCCGCTGCTATCGCAGCGACCCGTTCGACGCGACCCACAGCCCGATCTTCCACCAGGTCGAGGGGCTCGCGGTGGGGGAGGACATCACGCTCGCCGACCTGAAGGGAACGCTCGACGAGCTCGCCAGGGCGATCTTCGGGCCCGAGCGCGAGACACGCTTCCGGCCCGGGTTCTTCCCGTTCACGGAGCCGAGCACCGAGGTCGACGTCTCGTGCTTCCGGTGCGGGGGATCCGGGAGGCTGCCCGACGGCTTGCGCGACTCGGTGTGCAAGGGCACCGGGTGGATCGAGATCCTCGGCTCGGGGATGGTCGACCCGAACGTGTTCGGGTTCGTGCGCGAGGCGGGATACGACCCCGACCGCGTGCAGGGGTTCGCGTTCGGGATGGGGATCGAGCGGATCGCGATGCTCAAGCACGCGATCCCCGACCTGCGGAAGTTCTACGACAACGACGTTCGGGTGCTGGAGCAGTTCCGTTGAAGGTTCCGATCTCATGGCTGCGCGAGCACTGCGACCCCGGACTCGGAGTCGAGGAGCTCGCCGAGGGCATCGCGCTGCGGACCACCGAGGTCGAGCGGATCTCGTACGTCGGGCCGCCGTCCGGAGAGGGGTTTGTCGTCGGCAGGGTCCAGGCGGTCGAGGCCCATCCCGACGCCGACCGGCTCAGCGTTTGCGAGGTGGAGACCGGCGACGGCACGCGCACGATCGTGTGCGGAGCCCCGAACGTGGCCGCGGGTCAGACCGTCCCCGTCGCGCTTCCCGGGGCCCGCTTGCCCGACGGGCGCGAGCTCGAGCGCGCGGAGCTCCGCGGCGTCACGTCCGACGGGATGATCCTCTCCGAGGCGGAGCTCGAGGTCGGGGATGACGCCGGCGGCATAGTGGTCATCAATCCCGCTGCGTCCTCCGCTTCGCGTCCGGGCGCGGCGGGGTCGCTGCCGGCTCCGGGCACCCCGCTCGCGGACGTCCTGCCGATCGCCGAGCCGGTGCTCGAGCTCGAGGTGAACTCGAACCGGGTCGACTGCCTCGGCGTGTACGGGGTCGCGCGTGAGGTGCACGCGTTCACGGGCGTGGAGCTCGCGGCGCCGCCGTGGGAGGGCGATGCCGAGGCGACCGGCGAGGGCGAGGCTTCGGACTATGCGTCGGTGGCGGTCGAGGTCCCAAAGCTGTGCCCCCGGTTCACCGCCCGCGTGTTCACCGGCGTCGAGATCGGCCCGTCACCGTTGTGGCTCAAGGCCCGCCTCACGGCAGCAGGCCAGCGGCCGGTCAACAACGTGGTCGACATCACCAACTACGTGATGCTGCTCACCGCCCAGCCGCTGCACGCGTTCGACCTCGACAAGGTGCCCGACGGCGCGCTGATCATCCGCACCGCCGCGGAGGGCGAGACGATGACGACGCTCGACGGGGTGGAGAGGACGTTCGACTCCGAGACCGTGCTGGTGTGCGACCGGGATGGCCCCTCGGGAATCGCCGGGATCATGGGCGGCGCGGCCTCGGAGGTCTCGGACTCGACGACGCGCGTGCTGCTCGAGGTCGCGACCTGGAACGGCGTCAACATTCTGGGTACGTCGCGCAAGCTCGGCCTCCGCTCGGAGGCGTCGAACCGGTTCGAGAAGCAGCTCCATCCCGAATTGGCGATGCGAGCGCAGCGGATCGCATCGAAGCTGATGGTCGAGGTCTGCGGCGCGCGGCTGGTTCAGGGGACGATCGACGCGGCGGCCGAGATCCCGCCGCCGCACCGGGTCCGGATGCGCACTGCTCGCGCCGACTCGCTCCTGGGGATGTCGATCGAGCCCGAGCTGAGCGTCACCTATCTCGAGCGCCTCGGGTTCGGCGTCGAGCGCGAGGACGGCGAGCTCACCGCCGAGGTGCCGGTTCATCGTCACTACGACGTCACCCGCGAGGCGGACCTGATCGAGGAGGTCGGTCGCATCCACGGCTACGACGTGCACCTCCCGGCGACGCTGCCCGAGGCGACCGGCCAGGGCGGCCGCCTGACCCGCGAGCAGGCGCTGCGCCGTCGCGCCGAGGACGTGATGCGCGACCTCGGCTTCGACGCCCTCGTCAGCCTCACCCTCACCGACCCCGGGCTCCCGGCGCGGCTGCGGCTCCCCGGCGACGAGCCCCGCGGCGCCCCGATCACCGTGTCGAACCCGCTCTCGATCGAGCACTCGGCCCTGCGCACGACCGTGCTCGGCTCGCTTCTCGGCGCCGCCCGCTACAACCTCGCCCGCGGGGCCGAGCGCGTCGCGCTGTTCGAGTCGGGACGCGCCTACCTCGCCGAGGGCCACTCCGAGGCCGGCGGCTTCCTGGGAGGCGAGTTCAGCGGCGACCGCGGCACGCCGACGTTCGAGCCGCATCGGATCGCGGCGCTTGCTGTCGGCCCACTCGTTGCGCCGGGCTGGAAGGGCGGAGAGCGGGCGGGCGACTTCTTCGCGGTGAAGGGCGTGCTCGAGGCGCTCGCCGCCCAGCTCGGCGCCGAGCTCGCCTTCGAGCCCGCGCCGCAGCCGTTCCTCCATCCGGGCCGCGCCGCGCGGGTGGTGAGCGGCGGCCTCGACGCCGGATGGCTGGGCGAGGTGCATCCGCTGGTATGCCGCGAATGGGACCTCGAGTCCGCGACGGCGTTCGAGGTCGGGCTCGCGGAGTTGGTCGCGGCGTCCGCGTACGGCGCCGAGGCCTACGAGGACGTCATCACCTATCCGGCCGTATACCAGGACCTCGCGATCGTGGTCCCGGAGGACGTCCCGGCCGAGCGCGTGCGCGAAGCCGTCGAGTCCGGCGGAGGCGAGCTGCTGCGCAGCGCAACGGTGTTCGATCTCTACCGCGGCGAGCAGGTCGGCGCGGACCGCAAATCGATCGCGATGCGGCTCGAGTTCCGGGCGCCCGACCGGACGTTGACGGACGAGGAGGTCGCGGAGCGGCGCGCGGCGATCACGGAGGCCCTGAGCGCGATAGAGGGAACGCTGCGTGAGTGAACCTTCGGACATCGCGGAGCAGAACGCTCCTCTCGATCAACCGCTCGACGGGGAGCCCGCTGCGCGCGTCCTGGTCGCGGGCGCGTCGGGATTCACGGGTGCGCTCGCCTCGCAGATCGTGTGGAGACACCCGCGCCTCGAGCTCGCCCGAGTGACGGCGCGCGGCGACGCGGGGGCGCCGCTCGACCGCCTGTATCCGCGCTACCGCGTCCCGCTCGTGCTCGAGGAGCTGAACCCGGATGAGCCGGGCGAGCTCGACGCGGCGATCGTCGCCTACCCCCACGGCGCGTCGGCTCCGGTGGTGGCCGCGTTGCGCGGGCGCGGGATGAAGGTGGTCGACCTCTCGGCCGACTTCCGCCTCCGCGATCCGGAAACCTACCGCCACTGGTACGGGGACCCACCCGACGCGCGGGTCGCCGCCGAGGCGGTCTACGGCCTCACCGAGCTCTACCGGACGGGGATCTCGAACGCGGACCTCGTCGCGAACCCCGGCTGCTATCCGACCGCCGCGGTGCTGGCGCTGGCCCCGCTCGCCGAGGAGAACTTGATCGACGACGTCGTCATCGATGCCAAGTCCGGGGTCTCGGGCGCCGGCAGGGACGGCGCCGAGCGGCTGCACTTCGTCTCGGTCGACGAGAACTTCTCTCCCTACGGCACCGCCGGCCACCGGCACGCGCCCGAGATCGCGCAGGAGCTCTCCGCCCTGGGCGCGGAGCCGTCGCTCACGTTCGTGCCCCATCTGCTCCCGCTCGACCAGGGCGAGCTCGTGAGCTGCTATGTGCGCCTCCCGGAGAGCGTCTCGAGCGCGGAGCTGGAGAGGCTTTACTGGGAGCGCTACCGCGATGAGCCGTTCGTCCAGCTCGCCGACGCGCCGCCGGGCGTCCGCGATGTACGCGACACCAACATCTGCCGGATCCACGTGACGTTCGACGAGGAAGCCCGCCGCGCGATCGTGTTCGCGGCGATCGACAACCTGTGGAAGGGAGCGGCGGGCCAGGCGGTCCAGAACCTGAACCTGATGCTCGGGTTGCCCGAGACGGAGGGGCTTCGGTGAGCTCCCAGCCCTCGGTTCGCAGCTCTGAGTCCCAAGCCACGCGGCCGTTCTTCCGCTCTCGGTGGGTCGAGCCGCCCGGCGGTTTCGAGGAGCTGGATCCGGCGGAGCTCGCGCCGGGCTTTCGCGCTGCCGGGGCGGCGTGCGGGCTCAAGGACGGCGGCGCCACCGACGTCGGTCTGCTCGTGTGCGACGGCGAGGACGTGTCCTCGGCCCTGCTGCTGACGCGCAACGCCGCCGCGGCCGCGCCGGTGCGCGTGTGCCGCGACGCGTGCGACGCCGGCGCGATCCGGGCGGCGGTCGTCAACTCGGGGAACGCGAACGCCGCCACCGGTGCGCAGGGATATTCCGACGCGCTTGCGATCCGCGACGCGGCGGCCCGCGAGCTCGGCGTCGATCCACGCACGGTCGCGATCGCCGAGACGGGGACGATCGGCGTTCCGCTCGCCACCGACCGGGTCGAGGCGGGCGTCGCCGCCGCGGCGACGGCGCTCGACCGCCGCGGCGGGCGGCCGTTCGCCGAGGCGATCATGACGACCGATCGCTCCCCCAAGGCGTGCACAGTCCGAGCCGGCGGGATCACGCTGTCGGCGCAGGCAAAGGGCGCGGGGATGATCGAGCCCGGCTTCGCCACGATGCTGTGCTTCGTCCAGACGGACGCCGTGGTCGAGGATCCGGCCGCGATCCTTCGCGAGGCGGTCGGCGGCTCGTTCGAGCGAATCACGGTCGACGGGCAGATGAGCACCAACGACACAGTGTTGCTCCAGGCGACGGGCGCGGCCGGCGAGGCGCTTCCGGACGGTGTGCTCGACGCGGTGCTGCTTCAGCTCGCGCTCGAGATCGTCGCCGACGGCGAGGGGGCGACGCGCGTCGCGCGAGTCGCGGTCAACGGAGCCGCCACCGGTGAGGAGGCCGATCGCGTCGCGCGCGCGATCGCCAACTCGCCGCTCGTGAAGAGCGCGCTCTACGGGCGCGACCCGAACTGGGGCAGGGTCGCCCAGGCGGCCGGGATGGCTCTCGCGGGCGAGGAGCTCGACGAGCTCGGCCACGACGCGATCGACGCCGCCGAGCTCGGGTCCGACGCCGCCGAGGCGGAGCTTGAGGTCGGGCTCGGGCGCGGCGACGGCGCGGCGCACATCTACTTCTCCGACCTCACGCCCGATTACGTGAGGCTGAACGCGGAGTACACAACGTGAGCGCGAGCGTCGAGACCCTGCTCGAGGCGCTCCCGTATATCAGGGAGTTCCACGGCCGCAGGGTCGTGATCAAGTACGGGGGCGCGGCGATGCGCGACGAGGAGCTCCGCGAGGCGTTCGCCACCGACGTCGTGCTGCTGAAGTACGTCGGCCTCGATCCGGTGGTGGTCCACGGGGGCGGCCCGGAAATCACCGCGTACATGGAGCGGCTCGGGATGGAGGTGCGGTTCGTCGAGGGGCTTCGCGTCTCGGACCCGGAGACCGTCGAGGTGGCGAAGATGGTCCTGCTCGGCAAGGTCAACTCGGACATCGTCCTGCGGCTGAACCGCCACGGCCAGCCGGCCGTGGGGCTGAGCGGCGAGGACGGAACGATGTTCGAGGTGGCGCCGGTCGCCAACGCCGCCGAGGTCGGGTACGTGGGGCGGATCGAGCGCGTCGACGCCGACGTCCTCAACCACATCGCCGCCGACTACATCCCGGTGGTCGCGTCGATCGGCGCCGACAGGGACGGGAACTCCTACAACGTGAACGCCGACGAGGCGGCCGGCAAGGTCGCCGCCCGGCTGCGCGCCCACAAGGCGATCTTCCTTACTGACGTCGACGGATGGCTCGCCGACCCCGACGACCCCGGCTCGCGGATCTCCGAGACCACGGTCGAGGAAGTCGAAGGCGCGCTGGACGGGGTGGGCGGCGGGATGCGCCCGAAGCTCGGAGCGTGCGTCGAGGCGATCCGGGGCGGCGTACAGCACGCCCACATCATCGACGGGCGCCGACCGCACTCGCTGCTACTGGAGCTGTTCACGGACGCAGGCATCGGGACGAAAGTCACTCCGTGAGCGTCGGCGAGCTCCAGGAGCTCGAGTCGCGGTGGCTGATGCCGACCTACAAGCGCGCGGCGGTCGAGTTCGTGCGCGGCGAGGGGGCGCGGCTCTGGGACGACGCCGGCAACGCCTATCTCGATTTCTTCGCGGGGCTCGGGGTGATGAACGCGGGGCACTGCCACCCGCGGATCACCGAGGCGATCCGCGAGCAGGCGGGGCGGCTCGTCGGAGTCTCGAACCTGTACTACTCGCAGCCGGGAGTGAGGCTCGCCGAGCGACTGTCCGATTCGAGCCTGGGCGGCCGCGTGTTCCTGTGCAACTCGGGCGCCGAGGCGAACGAGTGCGCGATCAAGCTCGCCCGGAGGAATGCCCACGCGAGGGGGGTCGAGCAACCGGAGATCGTGGTCCTCGACGGGGCGTTCCACGGCCGCACGGTGGCGACGCTTGCCGCTTCGCCGAAGATCGCCCGCGAGGACCTCTTCGGCCCGCTTCCGCCCGGATTTGTCACGGTGCCGCGCGACGACCCCGCCGCGCTCGAGGCGGCGGTTGGGGAGAGCACCGCCGCGGTGCTGATCGAGCCGATCCAGGGCGAGGCCGGCGTTCACCCGATCCCCGAGCCGGTCGTCGCCGCGGCTCGCGCGGCCTGCGACGCGTCGGGAGCACTGCTCGTGCTCGACGAGATCCAGACCGGGATGGGGAGGACCGGGTCGCTATGGGCGTGGGAGCAGGGGGCCGCTCGACCGGACGTGATGACCGCGGCGAAGGCGCTCGGCGGCGGGCTGCCGGTGGGCGCGTGCGTGACGGTGCCCGAGCTCGAGGTGACGCTCGAGCCGGGCGAGCACGGTTCGACCTTCGCCGGAGCGCCGCTCGCGTCGCGTGCCGCGCTCGCCGCGCTCGAGGTGATCGACGATCCGGCGCTGCTGCGCCGCGTGCGCGAGCTGGGCACCCGCCTCACCGACGGCCTCGCATCACTCTATGGGGTGGAGGAGGTCCGCGGCCGCGGGTTGATGGTCGGCGCGGGTCTGGTCGAGGGCATCGACGCGGCCGAGATCGCCTCGCGCGCCCTCGACGCCGGCCTCGTGATCAACGTCCCGGCGCCTCGCACGCTGCGGTTTCTGCCCCCGCTCGTGATCGGCCAAGCGGAGATCGACGAGGCGCTCGAGATCGTCTCTCGTTGCGTCCGCTGACCGCGCTTACACTGCCGCCGTTATGCACGAGGACCCGCCGAGGGGCATGGGCGCGCCCCCGCCGCCGCCCCGGCCGCCCCGGCCACCCGGTCCCGGCGCGCCCGGCGGCGGCATGAGCCCGCTGTCGCGGGCGCTGATCGCGATCCTCGTCGTCGCCGTGATCGGGCTCGCGATCGGGCTCGTGGTGGCCACCGGTGGGAGCGACGACGAGGAAGGCGCGACCGCCGCCGCGACCGAGACGACGACCACGCAAGCCACGACCACTCAGACCACCACGACCCAGGCGACGACTACGACCACGGCGACCGAGACGGGAGCGAGCGGGGGCACTCCGCCGCCCTGAGATAGCCACAGGCTCGCCCGCGGCGACGTATAGCATCGCGCCGCGATGCGAGCACTCGTCACCGGGGGCGCCGGCTTCATCGGATCACACCTCGTCGATGCCCTTGTCGAGAGGGGTGGTGCCGTACTTGTCGTTGACGATCTGTCGACCGGCGGTGAGCGCAATCTGGACGCCGCGCGGTCCCGAGGGGCGACGCTGCTCGTCGCGGACATCACCGACGCCCCCGCCGTTGCCGAGGCGGCGCGCGAATTCGAGCCCGCCGCCGTGTTCCACCTCGCGGGGCAGATCGACGTGCGGCGAGCGGTCCGCGATCCGGTCTTCGACGCGACCGTCAACGTCGCCGGCACGGTGGCAGTGCTGGAGGCGGCCCGGAGGGCGGGCGCGCGGTTCGTGTTCGCGTCGACGGGCGGGGCAATCTACGGGGAGGGGGCCGCCCGCACGCTGCCGCTCTCGGAGGAGGATGAGTGCGACCCGGACAGCCCATACGGACAGAGCAAGCTGGCCGCGGAGGGTTACGTCGCGTACTTCCGGCGCGTGCACGAAGTGCCCGCCGCCGCGCTGCGGCTCGGGAACGTTTACGGGCCGAGACAGGACCCGCGCGGCGAGGCCGGCGTGATCGCGATCTTCTGCGGCAAGCTGGCGGGCGGAGGCGACCCCACCGTGTACGGCGACGGCCACCAGACCCGGGACTATGTCTACGTCGGCGACGTGGTCGAGGCGATGCTGGTCGCCGATCAGCGGCTCGTCGCCGCAGGAACCGACGGCGCGCTCACCTACAACATCGGGACCGGACTCGAGACGAGCGTATTGCACCTGGTTGAGCGACTCGGCCGGATCGGCGATCGGTCCGACTTCACCCCCCGCATGGCCCCCGAGCGCCCGGGCGAGGTTCAGAGGATCGCGCTCGACAGTTCGCGGGCGCAGGCAGAGCTCGGATGGACGAGCGCCACTGAGCTCGACGACGGGCTGCGCCGAACGCTGGGGGCCACAGACGCTTAGGTTTTCGCGAGCTCGATCCCGACCAGCCGCCCGAACACGACGTAGCGCTCCGCGGCGCTGTATTCCGGGTGGCAGGCTGTGAGGACCACCCGTTCGTGGCCGACATCCCGGACGACCTCGACGTCGCTCGGCTCGACGATCTCCGTCGTCTCGACCGCGTACGTGAAGCTGCCGTACGGCATCTCGACGACGATCTCTTCTCCTTCCTCGATCTCATCGATTTGCCGGAACGGAGCCAGGTAGGTGGTGCGATGCCCGGCGATCCCGATCGTAGTTCCCTGCCCGGGAAGCGCCGTGTCCGGATAGCGCCCGGGCCCCTTTTGCAGGGTGTCCGTATCGGTCCCCTCGACGATCACGGCGTCGACGTCCATGGCGGGGGCATCGATCCGCCCGATCCCGTTTCCGGTCTCCAGGTCGTCCGCGAACGCGTTGGCCAGCTCCCGGGCGGCCTTCACGTCGGTTAGGCCCTGCACGTCTGGGAGCGAGCGCTCCGTCAGGAACGATGTCTCGAGGTCGTCGAGCTCCCCCTCGGCTCGCCCCTGCTGGATTGCCGCGTAGAGCGACGACACTGGCTCCTCCCACGCGAGCGTCACGCCGACGTCGATCAGCACGATCACCCCAGCGGTGATCAGCACGGTCGAGAGGATCGCCAGGAACCGGTGCACCGGGCGGATGATCACGCATGCCAGACTTCCGCCATGCCGGAGCCGCGACCGGAGACCAGAATCGCCTCCTACCAGGCCGTGCCCGACGAGGTCGGACGCGTGCTGCTGCTGTACTCGGGCGGCCTCGACACGAGCGTGATGGTGCGCTGGATCCAGGAGGCGTACGGAGCCGAGATCGTCACGCTGACCGTGGACCTCGGTCAGCCCGAGGACGAATTTGAGGTGGTCACCGGCAAGGCTCGCGATCTCGGCGCGCGCGACGCGCTGCTCGTCGACGCGCGCGAGGAGTTCGCACGCGAGTACGTGCTGCGGGCGATCAAGGCGAACGCGCTGTACGGCGGTGGTTACCCCCTGTTCACGGCGCTGGGGCGACCGTTGCTCGCCAAGCTCGCGGTCGAGCACGCCCGCGGCACCGGCTGCGACACGATCGCCCACGGTTGCACCGGGAAGGGCAACGACCAGGTTCGGATTGAGACCGCGATCGCGACCCTCGACCCCGAGCTGAAGGTGATCGCGCCGGTCCGCGAATGGCAGATGGGCCGCGAAGAGGAAATCGCGTACGCCCGTGAGCATGGGATCCCCGTGGCAGGCGGGAGCGAGTCGGCGCCGTACTCGATCGACGACAACCTATGGGGTCGTTCCTCCGAAGGCGGATCGATCGAGGATCTCGAGAAGCCTCCCGCGGACGACGTGTTCCGGCTCGTCGCGCGACCCGAGGACGCTCCCGAGCAGCCGCAGACGGTCACGATCTCATTCGAGCGGGGTTGTCCGGTCGCGCTCGACGGTGAGCGGCTCGGGCTCGTCGAGCTGCTCGGTCGGGCCGCCGAGCTCGGGCGCCGCAACGGCGTCGGGATAGTCGACCACGTCGAGGACCGGATCGTCGGGCTCAAGGTGCGTGACCTGTACGAGGTCCCCGCTGCGGCGATCGTGCTGACCGCCCACCGCGAGCTGGAAAAGCTCGTGTGCACGATCCACCAGAACAACTTCAAGCCGGGGCTCGAGCGCCAATGGGCGTACCTGTGCTACGCGGGGCTGTGGCACGAGCCGCTGCGCTCCGACCTCGACGCGTACATGGACGAGGTCAACGAGTACGTCACCGGCGATGTGAGCGTGAAGCTCTACAAGGGGTCGGTGACCCCCGTCGCGCGCACGTCGCGCTACGCGCTGTACGATCGTTCCCTCGCCGGGTTCGGCGAGTCCGGCGGCGAGTTCAGTCAAATGGCGAGCCCTGGTTTCATCGAGCTGTTCTCGCTGCAGAGCCGGATGGCGCACCGGATCAGGTCAACCGACAGCGGAGGTGACGACGAGGCATGAGCAGGTTCTACGAGGTGATTGGGCGACTGGTCGTGCGGTTCGTGCTCCTCCGCTACGGGCGCCAGATCCGGATCGCGCTCGGCGTCGCGGTCGCCTCGGTGCTGCTCGGCGGGTATCTGGCCGCGAACCGCAACGTGGAGGAAGGCTAACCCGCGCCGACATACCGGCAGGGGCGCGCGGAGCTTGCGGCCGACGCTGCAGCTCGTCCCGACTGGCTCCGGTAGGGTGCGCGCCACTTGGTGGCGAGCGAAAGGGGCCCGATGAAGCGGGCAGCGATCATCGTTGCGACGACGGCGCTCGGAATCGGGGCGGGGATCGGAATCTCGGCGTGCGGTGGCGACGACACGACGACGACGGTCATCCAGCCGAGCGGTGGCGCCAAGGAGAAGGCGGAGGAGACCAGTGGTTCTGCCGGAGAGGAGAAGGCGGAAGCCAAGGGGACCACGACGACCACCGGGACGGACACGACCACCACAGACGATGACAACGGCGGAGGTGGCGAAGACGACAACGGAGGCAGCGGCAGCAACAGCGGTCCCGGCAGCGGCCAGTATTGACGAGCAGCGGTGGCGGGGCAGCGGCACTGGGCGCTCCTGCGAGGAACTTAATCGTCGTGAACCAGAAGGACCGGGCACGAGGCGTGCTTAGCAACCGCGTTTGAGGTAATGCAAGACTGCGCCCAACCCGCCTCGCTCACGTTTCCCCTGCAAACGGCGGACAACGGCGACAGAGGACGTGTTACGACGGTATGTGCGTTGACCAACGGCTCGTTAATATCCCCGCCTTCACATAATCGCCGAGTTCCCCGGGTCGAGTCGGGGAAACGGGGGAACCATTGGCGGCTGGCCATCCAGCGGCCGCCGGGGGCGAATCACATCCACGTGTAGCGCCCGTCCTTCGGCGCGAGTCCGTCAGCTAGCCCCGTAGGCGCAAGAAGGATGAACCCGCACGACGACAATCGCCATGCTCGCGCCCTCACGGCTGGGGCGCTCGTCGCGATCGCTGCCTTGGGCCTGGGGGTGACGCGGGTCGGCGCTCAGGACATAGGGACGCTCGAGTCGAGGATCGCGAGCGCCCGCAGCGAGGCGCAGGGCGTCGCCGCCGAGATCGAGGCCAATACGGCGCAGCTCGCGACCGCGCGGGCGCGGGCGTCGGCCGCCGCGCAGCGAGAGAGCGAGCTCACCGCCGTGCTGGCAGAGGGTCAGGAACGCGCCGCCGCGCTCGCGGAAAAGGTCTCGGCGGCCGAGGCACGACTTGTCGAGGCGCGCAAGCGGCTGGGCCTGGCGATCGACCTGCTCGAGAAGCGACTGGTTGCGATCTACAAGGGTGAGTTTCCCGACACGACGACGCTGATCCTCGAGTCGGACGGGTTCGAGGACCTCGTGACCCGCGCGGACTACCTCGAGCGGATCGAGGACGCCGACGCGCAGCTCGTCGCCCGCGTGCGCGAGCTTCGCGACCAGGTCGAGTCACAGCTCGCCGCCGTGCGCGAGGCGCGTGCCCAACAAGAGGCCTTCAATCAGCGGGTGGACGACGCGCGAGCAGAGATCACGGCCGCGCGGGCGGATGCGGAGGCCGACGCGGCCGCGCTCGCGAGTGCGCGTGCGGCCCACGCGGAGGCGCTGTCCGGGCTCCGCTCGCAGGTCGATGACTGGACCGCTCAGGTCCAGGAGCTCGAGCGCGTGTCGGAGGCGCAGGCCCAGGAACGGGTCGGCGACTGGGTCGGCGACTGGGCGATTCCGACTTCGATCGTGATGTGCGAGTCGGGCGGCAGCTTCGACGCCGTCAATCAGACGAGCGGTGCCGGCGGCGCGTACCAGATCCTGCCCTCGACCTGGGACTCGTACGGCGGGGAGGGCGTGCCGAACAACGCCTCTCCGCAGGCGCAGCATGACATCGCGGCGCAGATCTGGCAGGACTCGGGCGGTAGCGCCTGGGTGTGCGCCGGATAGCGCCTATCGCTCGGTCGCTTCGTCGTGTAGTTCGTCGACCGGGCCGCCGTTGGCGGACGGCACACACCGGCTTCCGCAAGCTCCGTGTTGGTCCGCGCGGGGCCCGCGGCTCCGTCAGCGCCCGCGGGTAGCCTGGCCCCAATGCCAATGACTTCGAGCGCCGGGCAGGCCGTCCACCTGCACGTCCACAGCGAGTACTCGTTGCTCGACGGCGCGTGCAAGATCGATCGAATGGCGGCACGCGCCGCGGAGCTGGGAATGCCTGCCCTCGGGCTAACCGACCACGGGGTGATGAACGGGGCGGTCGAGATGTCCGAGGCGTGTCGCTCGGCGGGCGTGAAGCCGATCCTCGGGCTCGAGGCATACGTCGTCGACGACGTGCGCCGCGCGACTGAGCAGGTCCGCTACGAGCGCAACCACATAACCTTGCTGGCGCGGAACGAGAACGGGTTTCGCAACCTCGTCAAGCTCAGCTCCGCGAGCTACCTCGAGGGGTTCTCGCGCGGGCGCGCCAACGCCGACATGGAAATGCTCGAGCGCCACGCCGACGGGGTCATCGCGCTCACCGGCTGCCTCCAGTCGCGCTTCTGCCGGCGGCTGGTCGAGGGGCGTCCGGCCGACGCGCGGGCCCACGCCGACGACCTGCTCGGGGTCTTCGGGCCGGACAACGTCTACTTCGAGGTCCAGGCGAACGGGATCGCGGAGCAGGACCGTGCCAACGAGGGGATTGAGAGGATCGCGCGCGAGGTGGGGCGCCCACTCGTCGGGACGTGCGACGTCCACTACCTGCATCGCGAGGACTACTCGAACCACGGCGCGCTGCTCTGCGTCCAGACCAAGTCGACGCTCGCGGAGCCGAAGCTGCGCTTCGACACGAACGAGTTCTACCTCAAGGGCCCCGACGAGATGGCGGAGTCGTTCACGCGGTGGCCGGACGCCGTCCCGACCACGCTCGAGGTCGCGGAGCGGTGCAACGTGGAGATGAAGCTCGGCGAGCTGCTACTGCCTCGCTTCCCGACCGAGGACGGCTCCGAGCCAGCCGAGATGCTGCGGCGGATCGCCACCGAGGGGCTGCGTCGCCACTACGGGGACCCGCCGCCGGCCGAGGCGATCGAGCGCCTCGAGTACGAGCTCGGCGTGATCCTCGAGATGGGATTCGAGTCGTACTTCCTGATCGTGTGGGACTTCGTGCGACACGCGAAGCAGGAGGGGATCGCGGTGGGTCCCGGGCGCGGGTCCGCCGCCGGCTCGATCGTCGCCTACGGCCTCGGGATCACCGACCTCGACCCGCTCGAGCACGACCTGCTCTTCGAGCGCTTCCTCAACCCCGCGCGCAAGTCGATGCCCGACATCGACATCGACTTCTCGGTCCGGGGCCGGGAGCGGGTGATTCGCTACGTGGCGGAGAAGTACGGCCGCGAGCGAGTAGCCCAGATCATCACCTTCGGCAAGATGGCCCCTCGCGCGGCGACCAGGGACGCTGCGCGCGTGCTGGGGTTCGACTACGCGACGGGTGACCGGATCGCGAAGCTGATCCCGGAGCCGATCATGGGCCGCAGCCCGAGGTTCGAGGACTGCCTGAAGCCGGGCGAGGAGCTGAAGCGCGCGTACGACACGGAGCCGGAGGCGCGCCAGATCATCGACGTAGGGCGCGGCCTCGAGGGGATCGTGCGCAACCACTCGATCCACGCGGCCGCGGTGGTGATCTCGGACCGACCGCTGCAGGAAATCGTCCCGCTTCAGCTCGCCGAAGACCGCGCCGCGGGCGCGAACGGGGCGGCGAAGGGAGAGCGCGCCTACAAGGTCGTGACCCAGTACTCGATGGGGCCGATCGAGCAGATCGGGCTGCTGAAGATGGACTTCCTCGGGCTGAGAAACCTCGACGTGATCGAGGACGCCGTCGACATCATCGAGCGCTCGCACGGGATCGAGCTCGACGTCGAAGGCCTGCCGCTCGACGACCCCAAGACCTACGAGATGCTCGCGGGCGGGGAGTCGGTGGGCGTGTTCCAGTTCGAGTCCGAGGGCATGCGCGAGGCGCTGCGCAAGGTCCGCCCGACCGAGTTCGAGGACCTGGTCGCGCTCGTGTCGCTGTATCGCCCCGGTGCGATGCGCTTCATCCCCGACTACGCGCGAGGAAAGCGCGATCCCTCGACCGTTCGCTATCCGGACGAGCGGCTGCGCCCGATCACGGAGTCGACCTATGGCTGCTGCATCTACCAGGAGCAGCTGATGGAGATCGCCAAGCAGATGGCGGGATTCAGCGGGGCGGAGGCAGACGACCTCCGCAAGGCCGTGGGGAAGAAGAAGCGCGACTTGATGGCCCAGATGAAGGACAAGTTCGTCGACGGCCTCGCCGGCTCGGGAACCGATCGCAAGGTCGCACAGGACCTGTGGTCGCTGATGACGGCGGCGGCCGACTACAGCTTCAACAAGTCGCACGCAGCCTGCTATGCGCTGATCGCCTACCGCACCGCGTACCTGAAGGCGAACTACCCGGCCGAGTACATGGCCGCGCTGATCTCGTCGGTGATGTCGACCAAGGACAAGGTCCCGTTCTTCGTCAACCGCTGCCATCAGATGGGGATCGAGGTCCTGCCGCCCGACGTCAATGCGTCCGACCACGGCTTCGTGGTCTCTGGCAAGCGGATCCGGTTCGGGCTCGACGCGGTGAAGAACGTCGGTCACTCGGCGGTCGAGGCGATCCTCGCGGCGCGAGCCGCCGACGGCAAGTTCTCCTCGTTGTGGGAGTTCTGCGAGCGCGTCGACGCGCGCGCCGTGAACCGGCGGGCGACGGAGTGCCTGATCAAGTGCGGCGCCTTCGACTCGACCGACGCGACCCGGAAGGTGATGCTCGAGGCGCTGCCGCACGCACAGGCGAACGGTCAGAAGGCCCAGGAGGACGCCCAGCGAGGCCAGTCCTCGATCTTCGACCTCGGCGGGGGGTCGGGGGGCGGCGCGACGTCTGCGGCGCGCCAGCACCCACCGCTGATCGGCGAGGAGTTCGACTCGCGGGAGTTGCTGCGGCTCGAGAAGCAGACCCTCGGCACGTTCCTTTCCGAGCACCCGCTGTCGGAGGTGCGCGACGCGCTCCGCGCTCGCGTCGACTGCTCGCTCGCGGACCTCGCGGCGACGGCCGACGGGTCGTGGGTGACGGTCGGCGGGCTCGTGACCGAGCGCAAGAAGGTCCGCACGAAGCGCGGCGACGAGATGATGTTCGCGACCCTCGACGACCTCGAGGGCCAGGTCGAGCTCCTCGTGTTCAACTCGGCGTTCGCCGCTACTGCCTCGCGGATCGAAATCGACCGAGTCGTCCTCGTGCGTGGCCGGGTCGACCACAAGGAGCGCGGGGAGACGAAGCTCGTGGTCCAGGAGGCCGAGGCGTTCGAGCCGACGGACGCCGAGCGCGCGGCGGCGCGCCCCGATCATGCCGCCGTCGATGACGGCCCGCTCGTCCTCCAAATCGACGCCGCGGACTTCCCGCCGACGCTGTTCGAGGAGCTCCGCTCGGTGCTCGCCAACTTCCCGGGCGAATGCGAGGTGCTCGTCAAGATGCGGACCCGCGCCGGCACCCGCGAGGTCCGGCTCGGACGCGAGTACCGGGTGGCCGCCTCCCATGGCCTGCGCGCCGAGCTCGACTCGCTGCTCGGCCCACACGCGCTCGCGGCCTAGTTTTCCGTATCACAAACAGGCCACGAGCACCACCTTCAGACCCCCCTTCACGGCCGTGACCCGCTCACTCGTAGCGCCTACACTCCGCTCGTGGCCTTGAGGCAGCACGAGGAGCAGACCGCGGCGGCCGGCGAGTGCCGTCAGTGCCAGACCTTCTGCGACAAGCTGGTCGAGCCACGCGGTTGCCTCGAGTTGCGGTGCCGGTACCTGTACAGCTACTTCGACGAGCCCACCGGGAAGCGCTACATGGGCTGCATGCGCAAGGTGTTCAAGGGCGAGATCGACGTCGAGGCCTTCGAGGCGGCAGAGCGCCACGGCGGGTACGGGGGGCTGAAGATGACCGGCGACCCGCTCCCGCAATGCCAGTTCAAGATCGAGCCAGCGTACGAAGGCGACGGCCCCGATTTCGAGTGCGTCAACCCCCGATTCTTCGACTGCACCGACGCCGGCAGCGAGGGCCTCAGGGTGTTCGACCTTCGCGACGCGCTGGCCTAGCGGCGGCGCGGCGAAGGCTCAGGCCGATCGCCGCTTTCCACGACGGCGTCTGATCCCCTCGCGGCGCAGCCGCTTCGCGGTCTTCACCTCGATGCGGTCGTGCTCGGCGTCGTCCGACTTGTTGGTCTCGATCAGCGCCGGGAGCTTCTCGAAGCGCGGCTCGGAGAGAAACGGGCGCAATCCGGCCTTTCCCATCTCGCCCGTCCCGAGGTCCGCGTGGCGGTCGCGGTTCGAGCCCTGGGGCGCGGCGGAGTCGTTGACGTGCAGGCAATGCACGCGGGCGAGTCCCAGCTTCGCGTCGAGTTCGTCGATCACTATGGACATCGCGTCCGAGCTGCCGATCTCGAACCCGGACGCGAACAGGTGGCAGCAGTCGATGCACACGCCGAGCCGCTTGCCGCCGCCGCCCACGTCGATGAGGTCGGCAAGCTCGTCGAAGTTGCGCCCGAGCGGCCCCTGCGTCCCGGCGGTGTTCTCGAGCAGCAGCGGGCACGACTCGGATTCCCCGAGCACGCTTCGGATTGCCTTCCCCGCCCGATTCGTCGCCTTCGGGTAGGGGTCTCGCTTCCGCGAGCCGGCGTGGACGACGACCCCCGCTGCGCCGATCCCGTCGCCGACCCTGAGCGCGTGGACGAGCGACTGCATCGACTTGTCCCGCACCTCGCGGTCGTCCGCGGCGAGGTTGATGAGGTAGATCGCGTGGATCACCACGGCCTCGAGGCGGGACTCGTCGAGCGCCTCCCGGAAAGCCGCGAAATCGTCCTCGCTGTACCGCGTCGGGCGCCACGCGCGGGGGCTCTGGTTGAAGATTTGAATCGCGTCGGCCTCGCGCTCGACGCCCCTCTCGACGGCGCGGTCGAGCCCGCCGGCTGTGGAAACATGGATCCCGATCAGCATGAAGCCTCGTGTCCGCTTCGCCCCGTCGCCGACCGGCGCCCTGCACATCGGGGGCGCTCGAACGGCACTCTATAACTGGCTCCTCGCACGGGGGAGCGGAGGGGCGTTCGTGCTGCGGATCGAGGACACGGATCGCGAGCGCTCGACGCCCGAGAACGTCGAGCAGATCCTCGAGTCGCTCCGGTGGCTCGAGCTCGACTGGGACGAGCAGCACAGCCAGTACGAGCGCGCGCCGCGCCATCGTGAGCGGCTGGCGGAGCTCGTCGAGGCGGGTGACGCGTATCCCGACCCCGCGAGCGCCGACGACGTGAAGGCATGGAAGGAGGCACACGGGGGCGCCGGCTACCGCGGCGAGGCCCGAGACGTCAAGGGAGCCGCGATCCGGCTGCGGGTCCCGGACAAGGGCGAGACGGTCGTCGAGGACGCGATCAGGGGTGAGATCCGGTTCGAGAACCGCCTTCTCGACGACTTCGTGATTGCGCGCAGCGACGGTTCGGTGCTCTACAACTTCGCGGTCGCCGTCGACGACGCGGAAATGGAGATCACCGACGTGGTTCGCGGCGACGACCATCTCTCGAACACACCGCGGCAGCTGATGGTGCTGCGAGCGCTCGGGACCGCGCCGCCGCGCTACGCGCACCTGCCGCTGCTCCACGCGCCGGACGGCACCAAGCTCTCGAAGCGCCACGGCGGCGCCTCCGTCGAGGAGCTGCGCGCCGCCGGGTACCTCCCCGCCGCGGTCCGCAACTACCTCGCGCTGCTGGGGTGGGGTACCGACGACGACACCACCCTGATGAGTACCGAGGAGCTGATCGAGCGTTTCGATCTCGCGAGGGTCGGCCGCTCGGCCGCGGTGTTCGACGAGCAGAAGCTGCGGTGGATGAACGGCCGCTTCATGCGCGAGCTGGCGCTGGACGAGTACGAGCGGCGCCTCGCCGATCACCTGAGGCTGGCGGATCCCGAGTCGGCTTCGCGCTTCGAGGCTGCTCCGCCGGAGCGCCGCAGAGCCGCGTGCGCGATCGTGCAGGAGAAGGCGCAGACGCTCGACGAGGTGTGGCGGCTGGTCCGGTTCTTGTTCGAGGAGCCTGCCGACGATCCGCGCGCGTGGGAGAAGGTGATGAAGCCCGATACCCGCCCGGTGCTCGAGGCTGCGCTCGAGGCGCTCAAGGACGGCGTCGCGTTCGAGCCCGATGCGATCGAGCGGGCGCTGCGGGACGTGGTGGCGGCGGGCGACGTGAAGCCGAAGCAGGTCTTTCAGCCGATCCGGGTCGCGATCACCGGCTCGACGGTGTCGCCGGGAATCTTCGAGTCGCTCGCGGCGCTCGGCCGCGACGAGTCCGTCGCGCGGATCGAGCGGGCGCTCGAGCGTCTTCCGGCACCGGCCTAGGCCACGTGTACCGCAAGCGTCCGCCGCGTACCGGCTTGCGATTAGTCGATCAGGAAGTTCCGGAGCCCGATCGCGACGGCGTGGGCGCGGTCGCGGGCTCGCAGCCGTGAGAGCAGCTGCTTCGTGTGGGTCTTCACGGTCTCCGTGCCGAGCCCGAGTTTGCGCGCCACCTGGGTGGTCGAGTTGCCGTCGGCGAACATCTGGAGGATCTGGCGCTGGCGCTTGGTGAGGCTCTGGCCGGCTCTCGGCCGGCGCCCGCCGGCGGCGGGATCGATGAATGTCTCCGAGTCCGCCGCGGCCTCGACGGCGCGGCTCAGCTTGTCCGGCTCCGAGCTCTTGGCGACGAATGCGTTGGCGCCGGCCGCGATCGCCTCTCCGACGAGGTGGCGCTCGGCGCGGTCGCCGTGGGCGACGATCCCGAGCCCCGGCTGCGCTTTGAGAAGCGCCCGGATCGTGGCGGCGCCCCACAGCGCGTCGTTGGTCGCCTCCTGGGGAGGGCGCATGTCGACGATCGCGACGTCGAAGTCGCCGACGTCAGTCAGAAGCTGGAGGGCGCTCGTCCCGGAGTCGGTCTCCTCGACCTCGTAGCGCTCGCGCAGAACCTCGCGTACGCCGACGCGGACCGTGGGTTGGCGGTCTATCACCAGGCATCGCGACGACTCGCTCAGGAGCCCCTCCAAATCGCTCGAGCGCGGATCGGACGCGTTGATCGTATCTCAGGAGAGCGAGCGCGACGAGGACACCCGCGGCGTCGATCGCGACGTCGACCGCGGTGCCCGAGCGGCCGGCGACGAAGCTCTGGTGATACTCGTCCAGGATGGCGTAGGCGAGCGAGATCCCGGCGGCGGGAACGAGCGGGTGGCGGACGACGGGACGCAGCGCCCAGTACCAGAGTGCGGCCAGCGCGCCGAACACGAGCGCGTGGCCGAGCTTGCGCAGCACTAGGTCCCACGTGCCCAGGCCGGTGTCGAGGTCGGACTGGGCCGAGAGCCAGAAGATGACCCCCATCAGGGCGAGGGGCGCCGCGGCGCGCGCTGCCGTGCGGGCGATGCCGTTCACGGCACGCATTGTGGTCGTGTAGAACAGATCATGTGATCTCCGTTACCTCGAAGTCCCGCTACGCGGTGGTCGCCCTCGCCGAGCTCGCGCGCTCCGGCAACGACCGCCCGGTGCCGATCGCCGCGGTGGCCGAGCGGCGGGGAATGCCGGTGCAGTTCCTGGAGCAGCTGTTCTCGACCCTGCGGCGTTCGGGCCTGCTCGACAGCCGGCGCGGGATGCGGGGCGGTTACACGCTCGCGCGGCCCGCCGACGAGATCACCGTGCTCGAGGTCGTGCAGGCGCTCGACGGCAAGGTGGGGGAAGAGGGCAAGGAGGCCGGCGGGATCTGGGCCGAGGGCGTCGACGCGCTCCGCAGCGTGTTCTCGCAGACGACCATCGCCGACATCGCGAGCCGTGAGAGCGCCGACACCGGCTCGGGGATGTACCACATCTAGTTCACACCGCATAGCCAAGCCGTTT
>CAVWOU010000003.1:0-57851 GCA_963756745.1 uncultured Thermoleophilia bacterium | reverse complement strand
AGCAGATCTCGTCCTACACCGAGGGTGACTCAACGGTCGGGACGACGTGGCAGTACCAGTACTTCACCCTGCTGGCCGACAAGCAGCCGGTCGCGGTGAGCCCGGGGTCAGTCCTTGGTCGCGACGTCGCCGGTGATCCCGCCGAACAGGGGTTCGTGCCGGAGGAGGGTGCAACCGGGTGGTCCGACACCTGGATGATCTCCTCGGAGGCCAAGCACCCGAATTGCATGTACCTGTGGATGAACCACATCATCAGCCCCGAGGCCAACGCCAAGGTGGCGGCGTGGTTCGGCGAGGCGCCGGCGCAGAGCAAGTCGTGCGACCTGTTCAAGTCCCTGCCCGCCGCTTATTTCGCCAGTCCGAACCATTGCGCGGATTACCACGCCGACGATCCCGCGTTCTGGGATCGTGTCTACTACTGGATCACCCCAGTGGCGGACTGCGGCGACGACCGCGGAGAGGAGTGCAAGGACTACAACGACTGGGTCTCGGCGTGGACCGAGATCAAGGGGTGATCTCGCGCACGCGGATCGCTCCATGAAGCACGGCGCCGTGGAAGCGGCCGGCGTAGCAGCCGGACCGCAGAAGAGGTCGGTGGGCCGCAGGCTCGCCGACCTCTTCCACGGCCGCCCCCGGCTCCAGCTCGGCTCGCTGCTGGCCGGGCCGATCGGCTGGCTCGTGATCGGCTACATCGGCTCGCTGTTCGTGATGCTGGTCGCCGCCTTCTGGCAGGTCGACGCGCTGAGCGGCGAGGTCAGCCGCACCTTCACGATCGACAACTTCAAGGAGATCGTCGAGACACCCGTGTACCGGTCAGTGACCGGCCGCACGGTCGGGATAGCGGCCGCGGCGACCGTGACCGACGCCCTGCTCGCCTTCCCGATCGCCTTCTACATGGCGAAGGTCGCGAGCCCCCGGATGAAGGGGGTGCTGGTGGTCGCGATCCTGATGCCTCTGTGGTCGTTCTACCTCGTCAAGGTGTACGCGTGGCGGACGATGCTGTCGGAGGGCGGGATCATCAACTGGGCGCTGGAGCCGATCGGCCTCAGCGGCCCCGGATTCGGCACCACCGCGGTGTGGCTGGTGGAGAGCTACTTATGGCTTCCCTTCATGATCCTCCCGATCTACGCGGGGCTCGAGCGGATCCCGAACTCCCTGCTGAGCGCGTCGGAGGACCTCGGCGCCGGGCCAGGTCACACGTTCAGGCGCGTGATCCTGCCGCTCGCCTTCCCGGCCGTGGTCGCCGGGTCGATATTCACCTTCTCGCTCACCCTGGGCGACTTCATCACGCCTTCGCTCGTCTCCCCGGAGACGCAGTTCATCGGCAACGTGGTGAGGGCGAACATCACCAACAACCTCCCGCTCGCCTCGGCGTTCGCGACTGTCCCGATCGCGGTGATGATCATCTACCTGCTGCTGGCCAGGCGGCTGGGAGCGTTCGAGCACCTATGAGGCTGTCGCGGCGCTCGCGCATCCTGCTCAGGGTCGGGGTCGGGATCACCCTAGCGTTCATCTACATACCCCTGATCGTGATCGGGATCTACGCGTTCAACGGCGGCGTGACGCTCGAGTGGCCGCCGCCGAGCCTAACCACGGAGTGGTTCCCGAAGGCGATCGAGAACCAGGGCGCCCAGGACGCCTTCATAACCTCGATCAAGGTCGGGCTCGCCGCGACGGCGATCGCGCTCGTGCTCGGCAGCCTCGCCTCGCTGGCGGTGACGCGGTTTAGCTTCTTCGGCCGCGAGACCATCTCGTTCCTGGTCGTGCTACCGATCGCGCTGCCCGGGATCGTGACCGGTATCGCGCTCAGCGACACCTTCACCCAGGTCCTCGGGATCAGCCTCGGCCTGTTCACGGTGGTCGTCGCGCACGCGACCTTCTGCATCGTGATCGTCTACAACAACGTCGCCGCGCGCCTGCGCAGGGTCTCCGGATCGTTCGAGGAGGCCTCGGCCGACCTCGGCGCCCACACGTGGCAGACGTTCCGCCACGTGACCTTCCCGAGCATGCGGACCGCCCTGGTCGCCGGTGGCCTGCTCGCCTTCGCGCTGTCGTTCGACGAGATCATCGTCACCACGTTCACGCTCGGCGCGGGCGACCAGACGCTGCCGATCTGGATCTTCACGAACCTGTTCCGGCCGAACGAGCTTCCGATCGTCAACGTGGTCGCGGTGCTGGTGGTCCTGATCTCGATCGTCCCCGTCTATCTCGCGCACCGGCTCACGCTCGAGGTGGGCGGCGCCGCGGCCGGCCGCGGCGCCGCCGTCGACGTGGAGGCCGCCTCCCGGGCGCGCACGGCGGCCGCCGAGGCGACCGCCGTGCCTTGAGTCAATTCCGCTCGCGTGCTCCGCTTCGCTTCCGCCGCGAGCGGGTTAGCTTTCGATGTTCACCATCACGTGCTTGACGTTGGTGTAGTCCTCGACCGAGTACATCGACAGGTCCTTGCCGTAGCCGGACTGCTTGTACCCGCCGTGAGGCATCTCCGCGGCGATCGGGATGTGGTCGTTGATCCACACGCAGCCGAACTGCAGCGCGTTGGCCACGCGCATTGCACGGCCAATATCCCGCGTCCACACCGATGACGCGAGCCCGTAGCGGGTCCCGTTCGCCCACTCGATCGCGTGCGCCTCGTCGTCGAATTGCTGCACGGTCATCACAGGACCGAAGATCTCGTGCTGGATCATCTCATCGTCCTGCTTCAGATCTGCGACCACCGTCGGCTCGTAGAAGAACCCCGGCAGGTCGGGAACCTGGCCGCCGGTCGCGATCTGGGCGTGGTCGGGCTTGCGGTCCACGAACCCCGAGACCCGCTCGTGCTGGCGAGCGGAGATCACGGGCCCGAGCGTCGTCTCCGGATGGAGGGTGTCGCCCATCTTGTATCCCTTCGCCTGATCGGCGAGTCCGGACACGACGTCGTCGTACACGGTCTTGCCCGCGAGGATCCGGGTAGCCGCGGTGCAGTCCTGGCCCGCGTTGTAGAGCGCCGTCGCCGCGATCGTCTCCATCGCGGCCTCGAGCTCGACGTCGTCGAACACGATCACAGGCGCCTTCCCGCCGAGCTCGAGGTGGACGCGCTTCAGCGTGTCCGACGCCGCCTTCGCGATCCACTTTCCGGTCTCGGGCGAGCCCGTGAGCGAGACCATGTCGACGTCGGGATGCGTCACAAGGGTCGAGCCCGCGGGCTCGCCATGGCCGCCGATCACGTTGAACACGCCGGGCGGGAGGATGTCCGCCGCCAGCTCGGCGAGCTTGAACGTCGAGATCGGAGTGTGCTCCGCGGGCTTCAGCACCGAGGTGCACCCGGCTGCGAACGCGGGACCGATCTTCCAGATCGCCATCATCAGCGGGTAGTTCCACGGCGTGATCTGACCCACTACGCCGACGGCCTCACGGCGGACCATCGAGGTGTGGCCCTCGAGGTACTCCCCCGCCGCCTTCCCCTCGAGGTTGCGCGCAGCGCCGGCGAAGAAGCGCAGCTGGTCGCAGCTGGCCGGAATCTCGTCCTCCAGGAAGGCGTTGCGCGGCTTGCCCGCGTCCGCCGACTCGAGGTCCGCAAGCTGCTCGCCGTGCTCCTCGATCGCGTCCGCGAGCTTGAGCAGCGCGGCGGAGCGGTCCGCCGGGGTGCTCGTGGACCAGCCCTCGAACGCCTTGCGCGCCGCCGCAACAGCGCGATCGACGTCTTCCTTGGTCGACAACGGCGCCTCGGCGATCGCCTCGCCGGTGGCGGGGTTGATCACCTCTTCCGTCGCACCGTCGGCCGGGTCGACGAACTCGCCGTCGATGAAGTTCTGGAGCTTCGTCTTGGTTGCTGTCGCCATCGCTCTCTCCTTTAGTTCTGCTTGCTGATGTCTAAGACTGTCACGCCGCTTCCGTCGTCGAAGGCACGGACTCCTTCACGCCGTCGAGAACTTCCTCGACCGGCGTGTACGGGCGCCCGACGCTCTCCGCGACCGCCGGGTGGGTGACGCGCCCGCCCGCAACGTTGACCCCGCGGCGCAGGCCCGGGTCGCGACGCGTCGCCTCCGCGACCCCGAAATCGGCGAGCGCGAGCACGTACGGCAGGGTCGCGTTGGTGAGCGCGTAGGTGGACGTGATCGGCACCGCGCCGGGCATGTTCGCGACGCAGTAATGGATCACCCCGTCGACCTCGAAGGTCGGATCGCGGTGGGTGGTGGGCTTCGAGGTCTCGAAGCACCCTCCCTGGTCGATCGCGACGTCCACGAGGACGGCGTGTCGGGGCATCAGCGAGAGCTGATTGCGCCGTACGACGTGCGGCGCCCGCGCGCCGTGGACGAGCACGGCGCCGATCACCAGGTCTGTACGGGGAAGCATCTCCTCGATCGCCAGGGTCGACGAGTACACGGTCGAGCAGCGCCCGGCCAGGGCGGTGTCGATCTCGCGCAGGCGGTCGATGTTGAGGTCGAACACGAACACGTCCGCCTCCATGCCGACCGCGATGAACGCGGCGTTGGTCCCCACCGCGCCCGCCCCGATGATCATCACGTTCGCCGGGGCGACCCCGGGCGCACCCCCGAGCAGGATCCCGCGCCCTCCGAGCGGCTTTTCGAGGAAGAACGCGCCCGACTGCGTCGCCAGCTTGCCCGCGATCTCGCTCATCGGCGCGAGCAGCGGGAGCCGGCCGTTCTCGTCCTCGACCGTCTCGTAGGCGATGCACGTCGCCCCCGACTCGCGCAGCGCCTCGGTCAATTCGGGCACGGGCGCGAGGTGCAGGTACGTGAAAAGGGTCGCGTCGGGCCGCAGCAGCTCGACCTCGGGCGGCTGCGGCTCCTTGACCTTCAGGATCATGTCCGCCTCCGCCCACACGGTCGCCTCGTCCGGCGCGATCCGGGCGCCCTGAGCTTCGTAGGCGGGATCGGGAAGCGCGCTGCCCTCGCCGGCGCCTGACTCGATCAGGACCTCGTGACCGTGCTCGGCGAGCTCGCGGGCTCCCGCCGGCGTCAGCGCGACGCGATACTCGTCGTCCTTGGTCTCGGTGACCACCCCGACCTTCATTTACGCGCCGCCTCCTCCGCTTCGCGTCCGGGGGCGGCGCGGTCGGTGCCGGGCTCTCGGATCTCGACGTCGAACTTCGAGCCGCGCTGCTCCAGCTCGGCGAACAGGTCGTCGGGCTCGATGCAGCGCTCCGGGGGGTGGACGCCCCGCGCTGGCGATCTGGTCCCGCGCCAGCAGCCGTACTGTCGCGGCGGCCGGCGCAGCCGTCGAGGTGACACCGCCCCCGATCCCGGTCCCCTCGACCGGAGTGGTGACCGAACGCACCCGGATCGTGCGCCCCGCTCCCGTCGCCTCGACGAGATGAACCGCGACCGTGTTCGCGGACGGCGGGACCGCCTCGGCCGCCGCCCGCTCGATCTCCGCCGGCGACGCCTCCGCGAGCTCCCGAAGTCGGGACAGGCAGCTCCGGCGCCAGCGAGAGGCGGAAGCTCCCGTCGCTGCATCGGAAGCTGTCGCGGAACGTGAGCATCTCGGAGTGCAGCGTGTAGATCGACTCAGCCTCGCCGATCGGATCCCCGAAGTCCACAGTCCCGCCGTCGGTCAGGGGTTCGATCGCGACCGGCTCGCCGCCGCGGATCACCACCGGCGGCAATGTCAGCTCGTCGATCAGGGTTCGCAGGGCATACGGAACGCTGAATCCGTCCGGGGGGTCGAGGTCCCGGCCACCCGCCGCGACGTCCATCGCTCTCCACATCCCCCAGCTCCCGCTTCGCCCGCTCTCCCATCAGGTTTGTCTTGCCCGGCGCCGAGCCGATCCCGAGAACCGCGAGCAGGCCGGCCCGCTCGAAGCGACCGTCGGCACCCCCAAAGGTCTCGAACTGCTCCTTCTGAACCCAGTACAGGCCCCCCAGGTCGAGGTAGTGGCACCCGGCGTCCAGGCACGCCTCCATCGCCTTGAGGTTGACCCGGTAGCTCGCCGAGTTGACGAGCACGTCGCAATCGCGGATCGCGTCCGCGAGGTTTGCCGCGTCGCCCGCGTCCGCAGCGGCGCCGCGCGCCTTGCCGTACCCGTGCTCCGCCGCGACCGTCTCCGCCCGCTCCCGGACCAGATCGAGCAACAGCAGCTCGCTGACCTCAGCCGAGCGTCCAAGGTCCGCGACGATCGCGGGGCCGATCGTCCCGCCGGCGCCGAGGACCGCTGCGCGAAGCTCGCTCACCGGACCAGCTCCCTCGCGCGCAGCGCCAGCCATAGCTCGATCCGGTCGTGCGCGCGGCCCAGGTCGCGGCCGGTGAGCTCCTCGACACGACGGATCCGGTAGCGCAGGGTGTGGCGGTGGCAGTAGAGCTCGCGGGCAGCGCGCTCCCACTGGCCGTTCTGCTCGATGTACGCCTCGAGCGACCGCAGCAGCTCATCCCCGTACTGTCCGTCGGCCTCGATCGGCGCGAGCAGGCTGTCGCTGTAGGACCGCAGCGCGTCCTCGTCCTGGAGCGCGAGCAGCAGGGTGAAGGCGCCCAGGTCCTCATGCGACGCGACCTCCGGCGCCTGGCCGTCGGCAAACGAGGTCGCCTCGAGCGCGCACCTTGCCTCGTGGAAGGCCCGGCGCAGCGACTCGACCGGGCCGCTGCGGCTCGCCGCGGCCCGAACCGGGCCGTGGTCGTGCGCGAGCGCCTCGCGCGCGCGGCGTGCGAGCTCGACCGGGTCGCCTGTCGCACCATCGACCACCGCGCACAGCAGCGGGCGGCGCGGGGTCCGCGCGGCCGCGACGAGGCCGCTGGAGCCCGCGTCCGCGAGCGCGCTCTCGAGAGCTCTCTCCGCATCCGCCGGGTCCTCGAGCTCGAACACCAGCACCGCGGCGCGATCGCCGACCCCGAACGGCCGCAGGCGGCCGCGCATCTCCTCGGGCTCCAGCCTCCCGGTCAGAGCCTCGGCGAGGACGTCGCCGGCGAGCCGCCGCTCGGTCTCCCGGACGGTGCGCTCGCGCATCAGCTCGAGCGCCACCACGACCGCGGCCTGGCGCGCGCACAGCCGCTCGAAGTCTCCTAGTGGGCCCTCCGCGCCGACGACGACCAGCCACGCGCGCGGAACGCCCTGGCCGCGGGCCGGGACCGGCAGCGCGAGCGCTCGCTCGGAGAGCTCCGGGTCCTCGGGGATGAACTGCCCCGCCCGGCGCTCCGATGCGCGGGCGGCAACCTCCTTGCCGAGCTTGGTCACCGCGGCGCGGCGCACGTCTGCGCCGCCGCGGGAGCGCGCGATGACGCGGCCCCGGCCGTCGAGCGCCAGCGCCGAGCCCCCGATCGCCCCCGCGACCGAGCCCAGGACCTCGGGCAGTCCGCGCTCCTCGATCACGAGCCGCTCGAGTCGCTCGTGCAGGGCGGTCGCCCGCTCGAGCACGTCGTACTGCTCGTTGACGAGGCGGGCGAACGCCTTCTCCGTGATCGCGATGAACGGCATCTCGTAAGGAATCTCGAACACCGGGAGCTCGAGGCTCGCCGCCTCGTCGACGAGCGCCTTCGGCAGCCGCTTGTGGTCGAAGCCGGTCCCGAACCCGATCCCCGCCAGCCCGTGCCCGGCAAGCAGGCGAACGAACTCGCGCTGCCTGGGGGCGGTATCGAGCTGGATCCCGGTGGTGAGCAGGAGCTCCCCACCTCTCAGCCACGGCGTGGGGTCCTCGATCTCCGAGATGTGCACCCAGCGGATCGGGTTGCCGGCGGCGGTCTCACCCGTCGCAAGCTTCAGGTCCAACTCACCGATCAGGCTCTCGACCGTGAGCACGGCGCTCCCCGCTAGTTCAGCCCGGCGCGGTCCGACGCCTCGGTGAGCACCGGGCGCAGCACCGATTCAATCTCCTCGAAGTGCTCGGGCCCGCAGATCAGCGGTGGGGCGAGCTGGATCACGGGATCGCCGCGGTCGTCGGCGCGGCAGATCAGCCCGCGCTTGTAGAGCTCACCTGAGAGGAAGCCCCGGAGCAGATCCTCCGACTCCTCGTCCGAGAACGTCTCCTTCGTCGCCTTGTCCTTCACCAGCTCGATCGAGTGGAAGTAGCCGTCGCCGCGCACGTGGCCGACGATCGGGATGTCCTTGAGCCGGTCGAGCATCGCCGTGAACTCGCTCTCGTGCCGCAGCACGTGGCCGAACAGGTCCTCGCGGTCGTACACGTCGAGGGTGGCGAGGGCCACCGCCGCGGCCACCGGATGCGCGCCGAACGTGAAGCCGTGGGTGAACATGGTCTTGCCTTCCGAGAACGGCTCGTAGACGCGATCGGAGACCAGCATCCCGCCCATCGGCACGTAGGCCGACGTCAGGGCCTTGGCCATCGTGATGATGTCGGGCTGGTACCCGTACCGCTGGCAGCCGAAGTAGTGGCCGAGGCGACCGAAGGCGCAGATCACCTCGTCCGAGATCAGCAGCACGTCGTACCGGTCGCAGATCTCGCGCACGCGCTGGAAGTACCCCTCCTGGGGAGGGATGCTGCCGCCGGCGTTCTGGAGCGGCTCGAGGATCACGGCCGCGACCGTCTCGGGCCCCTCGAACAGGATCTTCTCCTCGATCGCGTCCGCGGCCCACAGCGGATGGCGCTCGTCGGGCCACCGATAGCTGTTCGTGTTCGGGACGTGCATCCCGCCCGGGACCAGCGGCTCAAAGGGAGTGCGAAGCTGGGGGATGCCGGTCGCCGCGAGCGCGCCGAGCGTGGTTCCGTGGTACGCGATCTCCCGGGTGATGAACTTCGTCTTCCGCGGGTTCCCGGTCTGCTGGTGGTAGGCGCGGGCGAGCTTGATCGCGGACTCGACGGCTTCGGAGCCGCCCGAGGTGAAGAAGGCCCGGTTGAGGTCGCCCGGGGCAACGGAGGCGAGGCGGGTGGCGAGCTCGATCGCGCGCGGGTGCGCGTAGCTCCACGTGATGTAGAAGTCGAGCTCGCGGACCTGCGCCGCCGCGGCGTCGCCGATCTCGGCCCGCCCGTGGCCGGCGTTGACGCAGAACAGCGCCGACAGCCCGTCGAGGTAGCGCTTGCCGTTCTCGTCGTACACGTACGCGCCCTCGCCGCGCTTGATGATCGGAACGTCACCATCGGCGAACGCGCCCATCCGAGTGAAGTGCATCCACAGGTGGCGCTTCGCGAGCTCCTGCAGGGTCGCCTGTTCCGCTACCGCAGGTCGGGCTCGGGTGGTGGCCATCGAATTTTCCTCCTTACATCCCTCGACTTGCCGCTTTGCACAACCGTATCGGCAGCCCCCTCCCCTTACAACGGGGATTCCGTTCAACCCCACCTTATCGGGTTGTACTCTTCGTACAAGCGGGCCGGCCGGTTTTGGGGCATCCGCCCCTTGCAAACCGTGCCGCCCCGGACATATTTTTCACCGGCGGACGCCGCGGCGTAGAATCGTTGCGTCGGCTCGGGCAGCGTGACCACCGAAAGCGAGGAGAGCACGGCAGCGGAACACCCCGGGGTTGCCGGGGGAACGGCGGGAACCCGAGCGTCGAGCTCGAGGACGTGACGAAGCAGTTCGGCGAGCTCGTCGCCGTGAGCGGGATCGACCTCGCGCTCCAGCCGGGCGAGTTCTTCACCCTGCTCGGCCCGAGCGGGTGCGGGAAGACGACCACGCTGCGAATGGTCGCCGGGTTCGAGGAGCCCACCGCGGGCCGGGTGCTGATCGACGGCGCCGACGTCGCGGGCCTGCCCGCCCACCGCCGCCCGACGAACACCGTGTTCCAGACCTACGCGCTGTTCCCCCACCTCAATGTCGGCGAGAACGTCGCCTTTGGCCTCCGGCGCAAGAAGGTCGCTAAGAGCGAGATCAAGCGCCGCGTCGCCGCGGAGCTCGACCGCGTCGGCCTCGCGGGCGAGATCAACCGCCGGCCGGCGCAGCTCTCGGGCGGCCAGCAGCAGCGTGTGGCGCTCGCCCGCGCGCTCGTCAACCTCCCCAAGGTCCTGTTGCTCGACGAGCCGCTCGGCGCGCTCGACCTCAAGCTCCGCAAGGGCCTCCAGATCGAGCTCAAGCGGATCCAGCGCGAGGTGGGGATCACCTTCGTGTACGTCACGCACGACCAGGAGGAAGCGCTGACGATGTCGGACCGGATCGCGGTCATGAACCGCGGCGCGATCGAGCAGATCGGGGTGCCCGAGGACGTCTACGAGCGGCCCGAGACGACCTTCGTCGCCGGGTTCATCGGCGTCTCGAACCTGATGCCGGGCACGGTCGCGTCGGTGAACGGCAGCCGCGTCCGGGTCAAGCTCGAGAGCGGGGTCGACGTCGAGGCAAGCGCCAACGGGCTCGCCCCGGGCGAGCGCTGCCACGCCGTGGTCAGGCCCGAGAAGCTGCGCATCACCCGCGTCGAGGATCCGCCCGCCGACGGCCAGCCGAGCGTCGAGGGCGTCGTCGACAGCTCCGTGTACCTCGGCACCACGACCCAGATCGTCGTGCGGCTCACCGGCGACGTTCCGATGACGGTCCTGGTGCCGAACGCCGACGAGGCGGAGCGCCAGCGGCTGCCGGGAGGCGGCGCGAGCGTGCGCCTGAGCTGGGCTCCGGAGCACATCCACCTCGTCCGGGAATCGACGCGCGGGTCCGAGCGGAAACGGCGGCCCCACACAACTTGAGAGTGAGCCAACCCCCAACAGAGAAGGAGAGATCTGAAGATGAACAGGACATGGCGATTTGCGCTCGCCGTCCTCGCCCTCGGCGCGGCGCTCGTGATCGCCGCCTGTGGGGGCGGCGACGACGGGCTCGAGGAGGGCGGCGAGGGAGCGGCGACGTCGAGACCGCCGCCGCGGAGCCGATCGGCGGCGAGTGGACGATCTCGAACTGGCCGCTGTACATCGACAAGCAGACGATCGACGAGTTCGACCAGGAGGTCGGCGCCGAACACGAAGTACATCGAGGACATCAACGACAACTTCGAGTTCTTCGGCAAGCTGCGCCCGCAGCTCCAGAACGGTGACTCGGGAGGTCGCTCGATGTTCGTGGTCACCGACTACATGGCGAAGATCATGCGCGACCTCGGCTACCTGCAGAACTTCGACAAGTCGGCGATCCCGAACGTCGAGGAGAACCTGCTGCCGAGCCTCGAGAGCCCGGACTTCGACCCGAACCGGGACTACTCGGTCCCGTGGCAGAGCGGGTTCACCGGGATCATCATCAACACCGACCTGGCGCCCGAGATCGACTCGATCGAGGACCTGTTCGACCCCAAGTACGAGGGCAAGGTCACGTTCCTCGGCGACATGTACGACGACGTCTCCCTGGTCCTGAAGATGCAGGGAGCCGACCCCGCGGACGCCACCGAGGAGGAGTGGAACAAGGCGATCGACACGATCGAGGAGGCCGCCGACTCCGGCCAGATCCGCGACTTCACCGGCAACGCGTACGCCGGCCCGCTCGTCAAGGGCGACATCGTCGCGGCGATCGGATGGTCCGGAGACGCGATCCAGCTCCAGGCCGACAACCCGAACGTCAAGTGGATCCGGCCCGGCCGAGGGCTGCAACCTATGGTCGGACAACATGGTGATCCCGGTCGGGGCCCCGAACCCGGGCACGGCGCAGGCGTTCATGAACTACGTCTACGACCCCGAAGAACCAGGCCCAGATCGCCGCGTACGTGAACTACGTCACGCCGGTGGAGGGCACGAAGGAGGTCCTCGCAAAGCAGGACCCGAAGCTGGCCAACAACCAGCTGATCTTCCCCGACGAGCAGTTCACGGCCGACTGCACGCCGCAGGCGGTCCCGGACCCGTCGTTCGAGGACGCGGTGACCGAGAGGTACCAGTCGGTGGTCACGGGCTGACCGAAATGCTGGGGCGGCGGCGGACCGATCGAGGGAGTCCCGTTGACCGTGACCGTCCCGGCCTCCCGGACGTCGAGGCGAGCGGCCCGCGCTGATGGAAACCGTTCGCCGCCGCCTCGTCCCCTACTTCCTGCTCGGGCCGGGGCTGATCTGGCTGATCCTGTTCTTCGTCGTGCCGATGTACTTCATGGCCCGGCTGTCGCTCGAGCAGGGATCGGCGATCACGAGGGCAGTTCGAGTTCACGTGGCAGTTCTCGAACTACGCCGACGCGCTGTCGGAGTTCGAGCACCAGTTCCTGCGCTCGTTCTGGTACGCGGGGGTGGCGACGCTGCTCGCGCTCGTGATCGCGTACCCGCTCGCGTACATGATCGCCTTCCGCGCGGGGAAGTGGAAGAACGCGCTGCTGTTCGCGGTCATCGCGCCGTTCTTCACCACGTACCTGATCCGCACGCTGGCGTGGCAGACGATCCTCAACGACACGGGCGTCGTGGTCGACACGCTGAAGACGCTCGGGTTGGTCGCGAATGACGGTCGGGTGCTCGACACGGCCGGCTCGGTGATCGCGGGGCTGACCTACAACTTCCTCCCGTTCATGATCCTGCCGATCTACGCGAGCCTCGAGCGCATCGACGAGAGCCTGATCGAGGCCGCGAAGGATCTGTACGCGTCGGCGCGCGAGGCGTTCTGGAGGGTGACGCTGCCGATCTCGGCCCCGGGCATCGTCGCGGGCACGCTGCTCACCTTCATCCCCGCGGTCGGCGACTACATCAACGCCGACTTCCTCGGCAGCCCGAACCAGGCGATGATCGGAAACGTGATCCAGAGCCGCTACCTGGTGGTCAACGACTACCCGTCGGCGGCGGCGCTCTCGTTCGTGCTCATGGCGCTGATCCTGGCGGTCGTCGTGATCTACATCCGCTTCGCCGGCTCGGAGGCGCTGATGGGCGAGGAGGCGCGAAAAGGCATGAGCCGGGCCTGGAAGTGGCTGCGCGAGCACGCGATCTCGATCTACGGCGTGCTCGCGATCGCCTACATGCTGATCCCGATCTTCGTGATCATCGTGTTCTCGTTCAACGACCCGCTGGGCCGCTACAACTTCACCTGGGAGGGCTTCACGCTCGACCACTGGGCCGACCCGTTCGCGATCACCGAGCTGACCGACGCGATGGTGCTCAGCATCGAGCTGGCGGCGCTGTCGACGCTCGTCTCCACCGCGCTCGGGACGCTGATCGCGATGGCGCTCGTCCGCTACGAGTTCTTCGGCCGCCGCGCGTAGCAACTTCCTGATCGTGATCCCGATGGCGACCCCCGAGGTCGTGATCGGCGCCGCGCTGCTTTCGATGTTCCTGCTCTACGGCGTGAGCCCGGGCTTCAACACGCTGTTCATCGCCCACGTGATGTTCCAGATCAGCTTCGTCGTCGTGGTCGTGCGCTCGCGGCTGATCGGGTTCGACCGCAGCCTCGAGGAGGCGGCGCGGGACCTCGGGGCCGACGCGTTCACGACCTTCCGAACCGTCACGCTGCCGCTGCTCGCGCCCGGGATCGTCGCCGCGGCGCTGCTCGCCTTCGCGCTCTCGATCGACGATTTCGTGATCTCGAACTTCAACTCCGGGACCACGGTCACCTTCCCGCTCTACATCTTCGGCGCCTCGCAGCGCGGGATCCCGGTCGAGGTCAACGTGCTGGCGACGATGCTGTTCGCGGTCACCGTCGCCGCGATGCTGTTCACGATCTGGCAGCAGCGCCGCGCCGAGCGGATGGCGGCGGCGCGCCCCGAGCAGGAGCCCGAGACGACGCTCGCCCTTGCCCCGGCCCAGGGCCGCGGCTAGCCGATCCCTTACGCTCCCGCTCCCGCGTGCTCGGACGATGGAACGTCGTCAAACGCATACGTGGTCACGCTTCGCCCCCCTGATCACCGGGTACTAGCGAGCCATGAAGCCGGTCAGGATCGGCTGCTCCGGGTGGCAGTACAAGGACTGGCGCGGGACGCCTGTACCCGGAGGGTCTGCCGCAGCGGCGGTGGCTCGAGCGGTACTCGGAGGTGTTCGACACCGTCGAGGTCAACAGCACCTTCTACCGGCTCGCGTCGCCGAACGCGGTCGCCGGGTGGGCGGAGCAGACGCCGAAGGGCTTCCTGTTCAGCTGCAAGGCGAGCCGCTACCTCACCCACGTCAAGCGCCTCGCCGAGGTCGAGCGCGGAGCCGGCCGCTTCTACGAGCCGCTCGAGGCGCTGCGCAAGGCGCGCAAGCTGGGCCCGACGCTGTGGCAGTTCCCCGACAACTTCCACCGCGACGACGAGCGCCTCGAGCGCGGGCTCCGCGGCCTCCCGCGCGGCCACCGGCACGCGCTCGAGTTCAGGCACGAGAGCTGGTTCGCCGACGAGGTCTACGAGATCCTGCGGCGCCATCGCGCCGCGCTCGTGATCGGCGACCACCCCGAGCGGCCGTTCCAGAGTCACGAGCTGACCACCGACTGGACCTTCGTCCGGTTCCACTACGGGAAGAGGGGTCGCCGGGGCCGCTACTCGGAGCGCGAGCTGGAGACGTGGAAGCGGAGGATCGCCAGATGGCGCTCCGAGGTCGAGGTGTTCGCGTACTTCAACAACGACTGGGAGGGCCACGCGGTCGACAACGCGCTGTGGCTCAAGGAGCGCCTGTCGTGACCGGCTACAGCCCGAGGTCCCGGGCGATCCCGGGCTTGTGCGCGCCGAGGAACACGAACACGGGGTGGCGCACGCCGCCCGCGGGCTCGACGTGGACCTCGGTGCCCTCGGGTGCCTCGGCCTCGATCCGCTTTCCGAGCTCGGCCGCGCGCTCCTCGGTCGGGGCGCCGATCAGCAGATAGCTCCAGCGGCGCTTCACGTCGAGGCCCTCGGCGGACAGGCGCTTCGCCATCTCGCGGGTCTCCGACAGGCCGGGCAGGTCGACCCTGACCTCCCAGTCGTACTCGCCCTCGACCGCCGCCTCGCGCTCCTCGGCCTCCTCGTGGGCGTGCTCCTCGGCCTGCTCCTCCTGCTCCGAGCTCGGCAGCGGCACCGAGGCATCCACCCACGCCTCCTGGACCGGATGCCAGCGGGTCACCGCGATCTCACCGCTGAGGCCCTCGTCGGCGAGGAGCTCGCGCGCGACGCGCTCGGCCTCCCTGGCGGCGGCCTGGGAATCCGCGTACAGGAACATGTGGTCCCCGTCGCGCGTGGCGATCACGCGATCGCCGAGCCGGCTCCTCGCCTCGTCGTCGAGGTCGAGGCTGCTAAGCCGCTCGCCCAGTGTCAGGTGGTGTTGCTCGTCGCCGAGCGCGACCTCGACTCTCCACTCGTCGCTCATCGCGGGAAGTGTCGCATCTCCCGGGCGGCGGCTAGTCGACGTCGCGGATGCGCAGCAGCGCGGCGCCGCCGGCGAACGCCGCGCCGATCCACGCCAGCAGCAACAGCAGCGCCACGCCCGGCGAGGGCAGGTCGATGTCCCCTCCGAGACCGGCCTCCTCGGGATTGATGTCCGTGATCGCGGTCGGCAGCGCGGAGACCGGGGCGTACCGCGCGACGTCGGGAACGAGCGCGACCAGCGCGGGCTCGATCGCGAACGCGACCAGCAGGATGCCGACGATCGCGATCGCCTGGTTTCGCACGAGGGCCCCGATCCCGACGCCGAACGCCCCGCCAAGCGCCGCCACGAGGGCGTTGCGCGCGTACAGGTCCAGGAGCTCCCCGCCCTCGGGGGTCGGCAGCCCGCGAATCTCCAGCACGGCGAAGCCCACCGCGGCGACCGCGATCGAGATCGCCACCGACAGCGCGACCCCCGCGACGGCGAACGCGAGCGTCTTCGCGGCCAGGAACCGGAGCCGGTCCGGCGCCGCCAGCAACGAGCTCGTGATCGTCCGGTGGCGCCACTCGCCGGTGATCCCGACGATCGCGAGGATCGCGATGAACAGCCCGCTGGTGTCCGACTGGAACACGTCGACGAGCACCGAGTTCCTCGGTCGGCTCGGTGAGCGCCGCCACCAGCCCGGTGAGCAAGCACCGAGATGCCGATCGCGACGCCCACCAGCGCAATGAACGTGCGCGTGGTGCGAAGCTTGATCAGCTCGGCTTCGAGCAGGGCCCTCATCGCTCCCCCTCGGTGAGCGCGAAGAAGGCGTCTTCCAGCGAGCGCGAGACGGCGACGAGCTCCGCGAGCACGACCCGGTGCTCGGCCGCGACCGCGCCGACCGCCTCCGGCGGCACGCCCCGCGCCAGCAGCGCGCCCGAGCCGTCGGGCTCGGCCGCGATGCCGCGTTCGCGAAGCAGGGCGGCGAGCCGGTCGCCGTCGGCCGAGCGCACCCGGGTGACGGGTCCGTCGGGCGAGCCGAGCACCTCCTGGAGCGTGCCGCTTCCGCGCAGCTCGCCGCGAGAGATCACCACCACGTCGTCGACGCTCTGGGCGACCTCGGACAGCAGGTGGCTGGAGACGAGCACCGCGCGGCCGCGGTCCGCCTCGGATCGCAGCAGGTTCCGCATCCACCGGATCCCCGGCGGGTCGAGGCCGTTGGCCGGCTCGTCGAGCACGAGCACGTCGGGGTCCCCGAGGAGCGCCGCCGCGATCGCGAGTCGCTGGCGCATGCCCATCGAGTAGCCCTTGACGCGACGGTCCGCGCCACCGGTGAGGTCGACCTGGGCGAGCACCTCGTCGACCCGCGCCAGCGGATGCTGACCCGCCGCGGCGAGCACGCGCAGGTGGTTTCGGCCGGTGCGCCCCGGGTGAAAGCTCGCCTCCTCGAGCACGGCGCCGACGTGGGAGCTGGGGTGCTCCAGCTCCTCGTAGCGCCGGCCCTCGAACCCGGCGGTCCCGGCGTCGGCGTGCACGAGTCCAAGCAGGATCCGCAGCGTCGTGCTCTTGCCGGCGCCGTTCGGGCCCAGGAAGCCCGTCACGCGCCCCGCGTCGACCGTGAACGAGAGGTCGCGCACGGCCTGGACCGCGCGGTAGCGCTTGCTGATGCCGTTGATCTCGATCGCGGCCAAGGGGCGCGTAACGCTACCTGCGCTCGCGCGTACGTCGTAGTTCGACGGTGCACGAGCATTACGAGCCAGACTCGCTGCGCCGGTAGCATCGCGTCCGTGGCCGAAGTCGAGACCAGGCTGCTGATCGGAGGAGAGCAGGTCGCCGGGGACGGGGATCGGCTCGCGGTCGAGAACCCGTTCAGCGAGGAAACCGTCGCCACCGTCGGGCTTCCGAGCGGCGAGCAGATCGACGCCGCGATCGCGGCGGGCGTCGAGGCCAAGCGCGAGTGGGCGAGCACGCCGGCGGTCGAGCGCGGTGAGGCGCTGCACGAGGCCGCGAGCCGGCTGCGCGCGCGCACTGACGATCTTGCGCGAACGATGACCGCCGAGGGAGGCAAGCCGGTGGTCGAGAACGTCGACGAGGTGGGCTGGACCGCCGCCGCGCTCGACTACTACGCCGAGATCGGGCGCGACTCGGCGGGACGGGTGATCCCCTCGATCGAGTCGACCCAGCTCTCGATGGTCGTCAAGGAGCCGATCGGGACCTTCGGCTGCATCGTGCCCTGGAACTACCCGCTGCTGCTGCTGGCGTGGAAGATCGCGCCGGCGCTCGCGACCGGCAACACGGTCGTGTGCAAGCCGTCGGAGCTGACGCCGCTGTCGACGCTGATGCTCGCCGAGTGCTTCGACCACCTTCCCGACGGTGCGATCAACATCCTCGCCGGCGGCGGCGAAGTCGGCGCCGCGATCGTGGCCGACGAGCGAATCGACGGGGTGGCGTTCACGGGGTCTGTCGAGACCGGCAAGCGGATCGCCGCCGCGTGCGCCGAGCGAATCGCGCGGGTCAACCTCGAGATGGGCGGCAAGGACCCGTTCATCGTCTGCTCGGACGTCGCCGACCGCGTCGAGGTCGCGGCGAAGGGCGGCGCGTGGGCCGCGTTCCTCAACGCCGGTCAGGTGTGCACGTCGGCGGAGCGCTTCTACGTGATGGAGGACGTGTACGACCGCTACCTCGAGGCGATCGTCGACTACACCGGCGGGCTCGTGGTCGGCGACCCGACCGACTCGAACACCGACATCGGGCCGATGGTCTCCGCCCCCCAGCGCCAGAAGGTAGTCGACCAGGTCGAGGCCGCGGTCGCCGCGGGCGCCGAGGTGGTGGTCGGCGGGGGCAACGGCGGCCACGAGCGCGGGCACTTCTTCTCGCCCGTCGTGATCACCGGGGCGCCGTCCGAGACCGATCTGCTGCGCGAGGAGACGTTCGGCCCCGTCGCGCCGATCGTCCGCGTTCGCGGCCTCGACGAGGCGATCGAGCTCGCGAACTCGACGAGGTTCGGGCTCGGCGCGAATATCTACACCGGTGACCTGAAGACGATGGTCCGCTGCATGCGCGAGATCAAGGCCGGGACCGTGTGGTTCAACGACCCGCTTACCGACAACGACGCCGGCCCGTTCGGAGGCTTCAAGCAGTCGGGGCTCGGCCGCGAGCTGGGGCGCGAGGGCCTCGAGGCTTTCCAGGAGACCAAGCACGTGCACGTCGAGACCGATATCGCGCCGAAGGAATGGTGGTATCCCTACTCCGAGTACGCGGGAGGCGAGCACCCAGAATGAGCACGACCGCAGAACAAACCCAGGTCTCCACGCTCGACAACTACGTCGGAGGCGCGTGGGCGCCGGCCACCGACCGCGAGGCGCTCGACGACATCGACCCGTTCACGGGTGCGCTCGCCGCGCGCGTGCCGCTGTCCAAGGCCCCCGAGGTCGACGCGGCGGTTCGCGCGGCGCGGGCGGCGCAGCCCGCCTGGCGCGAGGTACCGCCGCAACGCCGGGCGCGAGCGGTGATGGCGCTGCGCGAGGCGCTGTGGGCCCACCGCGAGGAGCTCGCCCAGCTGGTGACCGCGGACTTGGGCAAGACGATCGACGACGCGCGCGGCGAGGTCCTGCGCGGGATCGAGTCGACGGAGGCGGCGACCGCGATCCCGCACCTGCTCAAGGGTGAGAACCTCGAGGGCGTCGCGAGGGGTGTCGACGTCGAGCTGGTGCGCCAGCCGGTCGGCGTCGTGGCCGCGATCACCCCGTTCAACTTCCCGTGCATGATCCCGCTGTGGTTCCTGCCGTTCGCGATCGCGACCGGCAACGCGATCGTGCTCAAGCCCTCGGAGCGCGACCCGCGCCCGTCGGTGCGGATCTTCGAGCTGATCGACGAGATCGACGAGATCCCACCCGGGGTCGCAAACCTCGTGCACGGCGGCCGCGACGCCGTCAACGGCCTCCTCGACCACCCGGAGGTCGACGCGATCTCGTTCGTGGGCCAGGCGTCGACGGCGATGCACGTGTCGAAGCGGGCCGCTGCAACCGGCAAGCGCTTCCAGGCGCTTGGCGGGGCGAAGAACTCGATGGTCGTGATGCCCGACGCCGACCTCGCGCAAGCGCTCCCGGCAATGCTCGGATCGGCGTTCGGCAACGCGGGCCAGCGCTGTCTCGCCGGCTCCGTCGCGGTTGTGGTCGGCGATGGCGAGCGCCAGGACGCGGTCCGGGACGCGCTCGTCTCCGAGGCCGCGAAGCTGACGCTCGGCCCCGGAGTCGATCCCGAGACCGACGTGTCGCCGCTCGTCGCGCCGGAGGCGCGCGAGAAGATCGTCGACGCCGTGACGCGCGCCGAGGGCGAGGGCGCCGAGGTGCTGCTCGACGGGCGCGGAGCGGAGCAGGGAGCGGCCGGGACGCTGCTGGCGCCGACGATCGTCGAGCCCCGCGATGCCGACTCGGAGCTGGCGCGCGAGGAGCTGTTCGGCCCGCTCCTGACGGTGGTCCGAGCGCCCGACCTCGATGCCGCGCTCGACTTCGTCAACGGCTCCCGGTACGGCAACGCGTCGGCAATCTTCACCTCGTCGGGTGAGGCCGCGCGGGCATACCGCTACGGGGTCGAAGCCGGGATGGTCGGCGTCAACGTCGGCGTCCCGGCGCCGGTGGCGTGGTTCCCGTTCGCCGGCTGGAAGGACTCGATGGAGGGCGACCTGCACGCCAACGGCCTCGACGCGGTCGAGTTCTACACCCGCAAGAAGGTCCTCACTTCCCGCTGGCGTTAACGCCCGATGCGAATCCCGACTCGTTCGGGGAAGCCCGCTATCGCGAGCGTGAGTGGATCCACGCCGCGCCCCTGCTCCTCGAGGCGCTCCTTTCGCACCATCGCCCTGCGCACGATTGCCCCGCCGAGATAGCGAAGCGGCTCAGGGGGCACGGCGACGAGGCGCGGCTCGACGAGCGGCAAACGGGTCCACTCGTCGCGGCTGTCGAGCGCCAGCGAGGCAAGGATGCGACCGACGAGGTACGACGGGCCGACCCCGTTCCCGGTGTATCCGAGCGCGAAGTGCACCCGGTCGCCCAACGACCCGGCGACCGGGAGGTGGATCGGCGATACGTCGACCGGCCCACCCCACGCGTGCTCGATCCGGCGACCAGCGAGAGCGGGGAAGAACCGCACGAGCTGGCGCTCCACCTCGGCGACGACCTCGGCGTCGAGCTCGGCGCGGCCGTGGAACCGGGAGCCGTGAACCACCCGCCCCCCGCCCCACCCGAACGCGATCCGGCCGTCTGGCGTGGTGCGGAAGTAGTGGATCAGCGCGCGCGAGTCGGTGATGCACTCGCCACCCGTCCAGCCGATCTCCTCGAGGACGTCGGGTACGGGCTCGGTGATGACGATGTGGCTCGAGGTGATCGTCAGATGGCGGCTGAGCGCAGGAACGGTGGTCGAGCCCGCGCCCAAGGCGAGCACCGCGCTGCCGGCGACCACGTGTCCGGTGTCGGTGTCGACGCGGACGTGCGTGTTCGAGGAGTGCAAACCGCGCACGGGAGAACGCTCGTGCACGGTCACGCCCCGAGCGACCAGCCGGTCGCGCAGCCCGTTCGCGAGCCGCGCCGGTTGCACCGTCGCGGCGTCCGGGTAGAACGCTCCGCCGCGAAACAGCGGCGAGTCGCAACGCGCCCTCAGCTCCTCGGCGTCCAGCGAGACGCACGCCTCGGGTTCCGCGTACTCGCGTGCCGCGCGCGCGTATGCGTCCCAGGCGCCGTCGTGGAGCCGCGTCGTCGAGACCTGGAGGTAGCCGCCGGGCCGGTACCAGGCATCGACGTCGTTCTCCTCGCACCAGCGTCCGATCCCGCGCACGGCCTCGCGCGCCGCCCGCGCCACCGCGATCGCACCCCCGGTCCCGAACCGCTCCTCCATCGCGGGGACGTTGAACCACATCGAGTTGACGAAGCCGCCGTTGCGCCCGCTCGGGCCGCGCCCGCAGGCGTCGGCTTCCAGCACGACGATGCTCGCGTTTGGCTCGCTCTCGGCTAGCCACCACGCCGTCCACAGTCCCGTGTAGCCACCCCCGATGACGACCACGTCCGCGCCGACGTCGGCGTCGAGGGCCGGAAGCGGCTCGGGCTCGCCGGCCTCCTCGAGCCAGTATCCGTGCGGGGTGTGGCGCGCCGCCATCACGAGCAGACTCAGAAGGTTGCCGAGCGCACCCCGGTCGCGATCAGGATCAGAATGCCAGCACCCGCCGCCAACCGGTACACGACGAAGACGTCATACGTGTGGCGGCGCACGAACGACAGCAGCCCGGCGATCGCGAGGTACCCCGACACCGCGGCGGCGATCATCCCCACGATCATCGGCCCCACCACCCCGTCCGGCAACCCGTCCTTGATCGCCTCGTACGCCTTGAACGCCCCCGCGCCGGCGGTGACTGGGGCGAGGAGTAGGAACGAGATGCGCGCCGCGGCGTCGCGATCGAGCCGCAGGTAGCGTCCTGCCGTGATCGTCACTCCCGAGCGCGAGACGCCCGGAGCGAGCGCGATTGCCTGCGCGATCCCGATGTAAAGGCCCTCGCGCAGGCCCACGGCCTCGACCGGCTTGTCCTGTGGCCGCCGGTCTGAGTCCCACAGGATCAATCCGAACACGATCAAAAGAATCGCGATCATCCACGGCTCACCCAGGTTGTCGTCGATCCAGTCCTCGCCCAGCCCGCCGGCGATGACGGCCGGGATCGTCCCCACCACGATCACCCACGCGAGCCTCTCGTCCCGGGACTCGATCCTCCGGGTGCGTAGCGTGTGCACGAACCCGATGGTCATCGCGACGAGGTCACGGCGAAAGTACGACACGACCGCGACGAGGGTGCCGATGTGCAGCGCCACGTCGAACGTCTTGTTGAACTCGGGGTTCTCGCGCAGGAACGTGTAGTCCTGCAGCCACGGGACAAGGATCAGGTGGCCGGACGACGAGATCGGGAGGAACTCGGTCAGCCCCTGGACGATCCCGAGCAGCAGCGCCTCAAGCTCGGACATGAGCGGGAGAGGGTAATCAGTCGGACGCGGCAGCGAGCGGTCGGCGGGCAGAAGGTACAGTCCGTGCCGTGAGCCGCTCAACCGCCGCCAAGGCTCTCGTCGTTCTTGCTCTGGCCGCGCTGTTCGCGCTCGCCGCGGCCCCGGCGAGCGATGGCCGCCGACGGCGTCGGGCTGTGGGGTCGCACGGACGACCGCGTGGTCACTTTCTTCGCGTTCGGCGTGATCGCGTTCTTCGCGATCCTCGTGACCGTGCTCGCGCTGATCCAGATCCGGCTCGAGAGCCGCAAGGAGCGACTGCACGACGAGCTCGAGCGCCTGCGCCGGTAGCCGGATGAAAGCTCGCTACGAGCGCAGGGACGCCGCCGCGATCCTGACGATCGACCGCCCGGAGCGTCGCAACGCGGTCGACGCGGAGACGGCGGAGGAGCTGCTCGAGGGGTTCCGAAGCTTCGAGCGCGACGACGGCGCGCGCGTGCTCGTGCTCACGGGCGCCGGCCCGGAGGCGTTCTGCGCCGGAGCCGACCTGAAGGCGATCGCCGAGGTGGGCGATGGCGACCTCGCCGAGCGGATCGAGGCCGTGTCGGAGCGCCCCGAGGGACCGATGGGGTTCACGCGGCTGGCGGCTTCGAAGCCGACGATCGCGGCGATCTCCGGATGGTGCCTCGCCGGCGGGCTGGAGCTCGCGCTGTGGTGCGATCTGCGGATCGCGACCGAGAGCGCGCGCCTCGGCTACCCCGAGAGGCGCTGGGGGGTTCCGCTGATCGACGGCGGCACCCAGCGGCTGCCGCGGATCGTGGGCCAGGGACAGGGCGCTGGAGCTGATCCTCACCGGGCGGATAATCGAGGCGTCGGAGGCGCTCGAATGGGGGCTCGTCAACGAGGTCGTCGGGCCCGGCCGTCACCTCGACCGCGCGCTCGAGCTGGCGGAGGGCCTCGCCGGGTTTCCCCAGGAGACGATGCTGTCGGACCGCCGCGCGGCGCTCGAGGGCCTGGGCATGCCGCTCGAGCAGGCACTCGAGCTCGAGGCCGAGCTCGGCCGGGCCTCGATCGAGGTCGGGATTCGCGGCGCGGCGCGGTTCGCGGCCGGCGAGGGGCGGGGCGGCGAGGGAGCCGGCGCCTAGCCTTCGGGGAGGCGGAACGACGTAAGCAGCCGCTTCTCGGTCTCGCCCTCGACCTCGGCGATCACCTCGATGTGCGGCTCGAGCGGCGTGCCGCGGATCTTCGTCGCGAGCAGGTCGTCGACCTGGAAGATCCCTGCCGAGTTGTTGAGCTTGATCTCGAGCCGGATCGGGCGTTCCTCGCCGGCCGCGATATCGACGCCGTCCACGGCGGCCGCCGAGAGCGAGTGGATGCCCATCCGACCGGCCTCGATCGGAATCCGCGAGCGGCCCTGCGCCATGTCGAGCGCGTCGGCCACTCGCACAACGCCGCCCTCCAGCGTGTACGGCTCGCCCCGGCGCCGGTGCCCGATAATCGAATGCAGCGCCTCCGAGACCACGACCGTTCGCTGCGGCTCGTCGTAGACGGGCTCGAGCAGCTCGCGGAGCTTGCGCTCGGCGAGGAACAGGCTGTAGGTCTCGTGGTCGGCGCGATTGATCGAAAGCCCGACGTCGTGGAACAGCGCCCCGGCGGCAACCACCACCTCGGCGTCGCGGTTGCGCATTGCGTGGTCGGCGACGATCGCCGGCTCGACGTCGGCCCTCGCCAGCAGGCGCAGCAGCCGCAGCGCCACGTTGACCACGATCTGGATGTGGACCCACGAGTGATCCGACATCCCGAGCCGTTCGGAGGTCACTTGGGCCATGTACCACCACGCGCGGACCTGAGGGTCCGAGTTCACCGCGTCGAGCAATGCCTCCAGGCGGCGGTTGCCGCGCGTCGGTGCGCGCACCCGGGCGTCGTCGATCGCCTCGGAGGGTGGTTTGCGCGCCGGCGTGCCGGCGCCCGCGAAGCTCGTCCCGTCCTCGCTCACTGGCTCGGGAGTTTCGCACCCGCGGCAGCGATATTGGCGTCGAGCATCGGGGGCGAAGCCCCCGACTGCGAGGCGACAGGCAGGTCTCCGTTGTGATGGGTGCGATTCCGGCCGAAGGTGGGCTTAAGCTCGCCCCTCGACCGTGCCGATAGGGAAATCGCGAATGGCGAGCTGTCCCGTTACCGGTGTCGCGATCCCCGAGTGCTCTTGCGCGCACTGCCTCGAGGATCAGGTGCGCCGGTTCAGGCCGGTATTGCTCGAGCGTAAGGCCGCGGCTGCGCCCATCGAGCCGGAGCAGCGGGCGCTGCGCCGCGACTGGCGCACGGCCGCGTAGCGTCCACCGCTCGGCCTGGGCGTTTACCGGCCTTCCTGATCCCGCCCGGCGGCGGCTCTCATCGGAGGTGCGCTCTCAGGGCGTGATCCCGAGAAAGCCCGCGAGCAGCTTCGGCTTTGCGAGCGAGCGAAGTCGCCGACCTCGGCGCAGACCCCGCCGCCGTGAGCGGTCGATGCCGCGAAAGCAGCGCAGGCTCGCGACCAGCTCCGCGTAGGGGCTCTCGGGTACGAGCTCGGCGATCGTGCGGTCTAGGGCGGTGCGGCGCTGGCCGAGGCCCTCGACCGCATTCAGGTAATCGACGAAAGTCGCCTCGGTGTCCGGATCATCGAAGCGGATCCCTGCCCAGCCATCTTGCGGTGGTTCTCGGTCCAGTTGTTTCCCTTTCCCGTGTAGCTCAGGCCGTGCCGCATGTAGCAGCTTCGAGAGCCGGTGGCGTGCCCGCATGAGGTCGCCGCGCAGGTCCTCGCAGCAGCGCAGCAGATCGCGGTAGCGCTCCTCGGCGACCGTCGTGACGTGGGCGAAGTTAGCCCGGCGCCTGGCCACCTACCCGCAGACCGGCCACGGGCTCGACTCCGAGCGCGCGTACAGGAGCGCGGCCCGGTAGTCCTGCTCGGCCTCGGGCGCATCCGCCGGATCGCCGGAGCCCCCGACCGCGGCCCACGTGCCGGTGTCGAACTGGTACTTGCCGCGGTAGCTCCCGTCGGACGACACGGCGGATGGATCGCCGCCCGACTCGCACGAGGCGATCGCCTCGAGCGTGGACCGCGGGACTCCCGCGATCTCGTCGCCGCTCGCCGAGGCCGCCCACGCGGGCTTGCGCTGCTCGCGCCGTCGATCGCGCTGTCGCTCGCGCTTTTCGTGCCCCGCGATCGCGCGGTCGAGCGTCTTGGAGGGCCGGTCGAGGAGCCTGCTGCCCTCGCCCTCCCGCGTCAGCTCGTCGCTCGCGGCCCACGCGGCGCTCACACCCGCGCTCAGCGAGGCCACGGCCACGGCAACGATCAGGTTGCGTCTTGCGAACAAGGACGAACCACCTCCATTGGGTCGGCGCACGCATCCTTTGGCGCCGGTCGCTTGGCGAGGCCGGGTACCCCCCTTTCGGCCCCGCGATCGCGGCAGGGTGGCAGCGAAATGGCCAAATATGTGTGACGACGGTCACACTCGAAACGAAACGCTCATAGCCGGTGCCCGCCAGAATGAGCACGTGGACCTCGTTCGCGACTGGTTCCCCGGCCGTCCCGCCTTCGGTGCTGCGGTGTCGCGCGCGATCCTCGAGCGCGTCGCGGCGGGTGAGCTGGCGCCCACGATTCGTCTTCATCGCACCGGGAGGGTGCTGGCATTCGGCCGCCAGGACGCCGCGAGCGACGGGTTCCAGGCGGCGGTGGCGGCCGCCCGCGGCGCCGGCTTCGAGCCGATCGTGCGCCTCGCCGGTGGCCGCGCCGCTCTCTACCACGAGGGAACGATCGCGCTGTCCTGGGCGACCCCGGATCCCAACCCGACGTCGGGTACGCACTCGCGATTCGAGCAGCTCTCCGAGCTACTGGCCGACGCAGTTCGTCGTCTCGGCGTCGACGCCCGGGTCGGCGAGGTGCCGGGCGAATACTGCCCCGGCGCGTACAGCGTCAACGCCCGCGGGCGCTCGAAGCTCGTCGGGATCGGGCAACGGATCGTGTCCGGCGGCGCCCACCTCGGCGTCGTCGTCGTTGTCCGCGACAGCGCTCTCGTGCGCGAAGCGCTGATCCCGGTCTACGACGCGCTCGGGCTCGAGTGGGACCCCGCCACCGCGGGAAGCGTCGAGGACGAGCTAGGCGACGCGGACCTGGCGGCGGTCGAGGACGCGCTGCTCGAGGAGCTGGCGGATGCGGGACACGAGCTGCACGCCGCGACCCTCGACCCCCAGACCCTGGCGCTCGCCGAGCGGCGCGAGGCCGACCACCGCCCGGCCGGGTGAGTCGTGTCCCCTGCGATCATCGCCACATGAGCCGAACCGCCGTCACCGAGCCCGGGGAGCCGCCCCTCGAAGCGCAGTTGCCCGAGGAGCCCGAGGAGGAGCGGGCGGCGATCCCGCTCGAGCTGTTCTTCGACCTCGTGTTCGTGTTCGCGTTCACCCAGGTCACCGGGTTGATGTCCGACAACCCGACGTGGGAGGGGCTCGGCCAGGGCATGCTCGTGCTCGCGGCCGTGTGGTGGGCGTGGGGCGCCTACTCGTGGCTCACGAACGAGATCGCCGCCGACGAGGACGATGCCCGGCTGGCGCTGTTCGGCGCGATGGGCGCGATGCTGATCGCGGCGCTCGCGGTCCCGGGGGCGTTCGGGGACGACGGCGTGCTGTTCGGAGTCGCCTACTTCGTGGTCCGCGCGCTCCACATCCTCGTGTTCGCGTACGCGTCCCCGGAGGTCAGCGTGACGCTCGCTGTGCGGCGACTCGCCCGTACCGCCATCCCCGCGCCCGTGTTGCTGATCGTCGCCGGAATGCTCGACGGCACGGCGCAGGCGCTCGTCTGGTGCCTCGCGCTGGCGATCGACTTCGGGGGTCCCCTCGTGTTCGGCGTCGCCGGATACCAGGTGTCGCCCGGGCACTTCGCCGAGCGATTCGGGCTGATCGTGATCATCGCGCTCGGCGAGTCGATCGTCGCGATCGGCGTCGGCGCCGCCGGGATACCGCTCGACGCCGGCGTGGTGGTCGCGGCTCTTGCTGGCGTCGCGATCGCGGCGGCGCTGTGGTGGACGTACTTCGACACCGCAGCCCCGCTCGCGGTGCGTGCGCTAAGAGCCGCGCGGGGCGACGCGCGCGCGCGCCTCGCCCGCGACTCGTACAGCTACCTGCACCTCCCGATGATCGCCGGGATCGTGCTGCTGGCGCTCGGCGTCAAGAAGACGATCGGCGACGTCGACGAGCCCCTGAAGACCGTCCCCGCCGTCGCGCTGTGCGGCGGGGTGGCGCTTTACCTACTGGCCCAGGTCGCGTTCAAGATGCGCTTGATGCGGTCGCTCGGTCCCCAGCGGCTCGGCGCCGCCGCCCTGTGCGTCGCGGTGATCCCGGTCGCAACCAGTGCCGATGCGCTGGTCGCGGTGGTGGCGATCGCGGCGATCTGCGGCGCGCTGGTCGCGTACGAGGTGGTGCGGTTCCGCGAGGCGCGCGCCCGCGTTCGTGCCGCCGAGGCCTAGCGTCCGGCGATCACTGCCCGAGCCTGAACGGCGGGTACTTGTCGGTCACGAGCAGGTAGGCGTACCCGGTGACGCGGTTCCCCCACCGAATCACGCCCTCGACGAAGTCGAACAGCCCACGCGGGTAGCGGCCCGTGAACAGGATCGCGAACCACGCGAACACGACCGCGAAAAAGCCACCGATGTAGAGAAAGAACAGCAAGATGTAGTGCGGGATCGCGAGCAGCCATTTGACGAGCGGCATTCCGCGTCCGAGCTCGGTCTCGGCGTTCGGGTACGGGTAGTCGAGCCGCACCGCCTGATGCTCGTCGGTGGAGGGGTAGCGGTCGTCCATCAGTGCCACGTAGACCCCGACGCGATTGCTGAACCGCAGCAGCTCCTGGTTCCAGTCGAACCACCACCGCGGGTACTTCTTGCGGAACAGGATCATCACCAGCGGGGGCAGGAACAGGAACCCGACCCCGCTGACGACGTAGGTCGTCGTCTCACCGCCGTACGTCCAGCTCCACGAGTGCCCCATCACGAGGTTGAGCACGATCGCAATCGGGATCACTGTGAAGATCCGGAAGAACGTGGTCAGCCGGTTGAGCGACCGATCCGGGTAGTCGACGGAGAACTGGACGGGGTACTGCTCGTTCATCTCTCTGCCCCTCACGCGTGGATTGAGAACACGTGCCCGCCAACTCTATGCTCCGCATACGGCGTGAAAATCCTCGCCTTCAGCGACCTGCACCGCGATCTCCACCGCGCCTCGAAGCTGGTCGCGATGTCGAGCGACGCCGATGTGGTGATCGCGGCCGGCGACCTCGCGTCGGTGCATGAGGGCCTCGAGGAGACCGTCGACGCGCTCTCGCCGATCGGCGCGCCAACGATCGTGATCCCGGGCAACAACGAGACCGACGACGCCCTGCGCGAGGCGTGCGCCGGCTGGGACGCGGCGACGGTGCTCCACGGTGAGGCGACCGAGATCGACGGGCAGACGTTCTTCGGCCTCGGCGCCGGCGTCCCGGTGACGCCGTGGGACTGGAGCTTCGACCTCTCCGAGGGCGAGGCGTCGGAGCTGCTCTCAGCCTGCCCCGAGGGCGCGGTGCTCGTCGTCCACTCGCCTCCGCAGGGCTACGTGGACTCGAGCGGCGGCGAGCACCTCGGGAGCGAGGCCGTGCTGCGCTCGATCGAGAGGACCGAGCCGCCGCTCGCCGTGTGCGGCCACATCCACGATTGCTGGGGCGAGCAGGCGACCGTCGGCCCCACCCGCGTGATCAACCTCGGCCCCGAGGGGCTACTGCTCGATCTTTAAGAGACCCGCTCGGAAAGTGGAATGAGGGGGCGCGCCCGAAGGGGGTATCGGGCGCGCGCCCCAGGGGGATGGGACGCGCAGCCTTAGGGGGGAAAGGGTGCGCACCCGTCGTGACGCAAGGCCGGGGAGATCATTCTCCGCCGGTCAGGTCCCCCGAGTTGCTTGTTTCGAAGCAAGGCCCCTCATTCCGAACCCGCCGCGGACGCCGCATGCGACCACGCGCAGGCACACACGTTGAACACGTGCTTCCCATTCATCGGCACGGTGAATCCGATCCTTTAGCCCCGATTCGGACAGACTTCCCGTGCTCCGTTGGACGAAATGGAACGTAGTAGCGGAGCGCACGCAACACGTCCGGACGTACTCGGCAAGAACGCGAACTAGGCTTCGGCCGGTGGCCATGCCCCCCGGAGACGCATGTGGGCCCCGTGCGCCTCACGGTCGCGGACCTCGATCGAGAGCGCGAGTTCTACGAGCGCGCGCTCGGCCTGCGGGTCCTCGACGACGACCTAGGCGACGACGATGGCTCGACGCTCCGCCTCGGGGCCGACGGCACGGTCGTCGTCGAGCTGATTGGTGATCCGGACGCGCCACCCCGGCGACGGGGCACCACCGGCCTCTTCCACCTCGCGATCCTGGTGCCGAGCCGGGCTGACCTTGCGGGCGCCCTGCGCCGCGTCGTCGGCGCTGGTGGCCCGCTCGCCGGGGCCTCGGACCACCTCGTCAGCGAGGCCCTCTACCTCGCGGACCCCGAGGGCAACGGGATCGAGATATACCGCGACCGCCCTCGCGAGGAATGGCGTCGTGTCGACGGACAGATCGAGATGGCGACGCTGCCGCTCGACCTCGACTCCCTGCTCGCCGAGCAGGGCGAGGGCGCGTCGCCCCATGCTCCCGCCGGGACGCGTATCGGACACGTCCACCTTCACGTCGCGGACCTCGCCGCCGCGGAGGAGTTCTATGCCGGCGTGCTCGGGTTCGAAGTCACCGTGCGCGGCTATCCGGGCGCCCTGTTCCTCTCCGCGGGGGGCTACCACCACCACATCGGCGTCAACACCTGGGCCGGGGAGGGTGCCCCCGCGCCGCCTCCCGGGACCCGCGGGCTGCGGGACTTCGCGATCGTGCTGCCCGGCTCGGCCGAGCTGGATGCCGCCGAGGGCCGCCTTCGCGACGCCGGGGTCGAGGCACGGCGCCACGCCGGAGGGGTGCATGCCGCCGATCCGTCCGGCAACGGAATCGTCCTCACAGCGACTCAGGCCGCGTAGCTTCGCGTCCGCCGCGGCCGGCTAGCTGAGGACCGTCGAGGCGCCCTCGCCGGGGCTGATGGTGATGCTGCGCCGGCGGCTCGGCTCGGCGCCGTTGCCGGCGGCGCCCAGTCCGGCGCTCGCCAGCACCGCGCGCAGGACGATCTTCATCTCGAGCGTCGCGAAGCTCGCACCGAGGCACCGGCGGCGGCCGCCCCCGAACGGCGTCCACGTGTAGGTGCCGGGGGCCTCGTCGAGGAAGCGCTCCGGGCGGAAGGCGTACGGGTCGGGGTAGATCTCGGGATCGTGGTGGATCAGATACGTGTGCGCCACCAGGCACGCGCCCGGCGGATACGTCCAACCGCCGATCTCGATCTCGCGCTTGACGAGGCGCGGCGCGGCGTTGGGAAGCACCGGGCGCCTTCGCAGCGTCTCCTGGATCGTTGCCGTGAGGTATGCGTCGCCCTCCGCGGCGTCGATCTCCTCGCGCAGGCGTGCGAGCACTGCGGGCGAGCGGCCCAGCCGCTCGAATGCCCACGCGAGCTCGGACGCGGTCGTCTCGTGGCCGGCCACGAGCAGCGTCATCAGCTCGTCGCGGAGCTCCTGGGGGGACATCCGCGATCCGTCCTCGTGGCGGGCCGCGAGCAGCATCGCGAGCACGTCGTCGCGATCCCCATCCTGGTCCCGCCGCTCGTCGATCAGCTCGAACAGCAGCGCGTCGACCTCGTCCCGGAGCGTGACGAAGGCCGCGTACGGGCCGCGGCCGTTGAGACTCCGCTGAAGCGGCTGAAGCATCCCGATCGGGCGGGAGCCCCACTCCAGGATCGCCGTTAGGCGCTCCCGCAGCGCGTCGAGCCGCGGCCCCGGGTCGAGGCCGAACACGGCCCTCAGGATGATCTCAAGCGTCAGGGCCTGAAGCCGCGGGTGCAGCGCGATCGGCTCGCCGCGCGGCCAGCTCGCCACGTCGCGCTCCGCGACCTCCGTCATCAGGCTCGAGAGGCGCTCCATTCGGTCGCCGTGGAACGCCGGCAGCATCAGCTTGCGCTGCTCGAGGTGGTCGCGCTCGTCGAGCAGGATCACCGAGTTCGCGCCCAGCAGGAGCTCGAGGACGCGGGACGCCCCCTCGCCCGGGTGCAGGACCTCGGGTGGGGCGGTGAACACGGCCTTCACCTCGTCCGGGTCGGAGAGCATCACGAGCGGCGGCTGGCCCACGAGCCTGAGAGTGAAGCGCTTCCCGAACCGCGCCCGGCACCGCTCCATGTACGGGACCGTCCTCGACCACCACCCCAGGGTCTGGATCACCTTGGGCTCGCGCGGTCCTGGTGGAAGCTGCTGGCTCGCCAACGGCTCTCTCACACGGCAACATACCCCGGATGTCGCGCACGCTGAAGATCACGCCGACCGAGTCGGTCACGGTCCGCGTGAGCACGCCCGAGCTGCTCGAGGTCGAGGCCACCTACGCCCCGGCGGGGAAGGAGCCTCCGAAGCACTATCACCCCAGCCAGGACGAGCACTTCGAGGTGCTCGAGGGCAGCCTCCGGGCCCGGGCCGGCGACGAGGAGCGAACCCTCGGGGTCGGCGATGAGATCGACATTCCCCGCGGCACGGTGCACCAGATGTGGAATCCGGCCAGCGGCGACGCGCGCGTGCTGTGGCAGACGCGCCCCGGCGGGCGCACCGAGAGCTGGTTTGCCGCGATCGATGCCCTGCACCGCGAGGGAAGGGTGGGGCGGAACGGGATGCCCGGCCCGCTGGCCTTCGCCGCGCTGCTGACCGAGTACGACGACGTGTTCCGCCTCGCCGTCGGCCCGGAGCCGCTGGTTCGCGGCGCGCTCGCGGCGCTCGCGCCGCTCGGCCGCATGCGCGGATACGGCCCCCGCGCGGCCTGACACGGATCGCGACGGTCCCTGCCGTGGCGGGATCCCGTCTCAGGGGAAGTCTCAGGGTGATTCCCGATAGACGCAGCGGCGCCGCAGCGTCAAGGTGTGGCCCATGAACGATCAACCGCGCAAAAGGCTGCTCCGCTCGACCGACGACCGCGTCCTCGCGGGCGTCGCCGGCGGGATCGCAAGCTACCTCGACATCGACCCGACGCTGGTCCGGGTCGGGTTCGTCGCCGCCGTCCTCTTCGGCGGGCTGGGGATCGTCGCGTACCTCGTCCTCGCCGTCGTGACCCCGAACGACGACGGGACCGGCGCGCCGGTCCAGGGCGATCGCCCCTCCCCGTGGCTGATCGTCCTCGCCGTCCTCGCCGTGCTGATCCTGCTGCCCGGGCCCGTTCTGGGGCCCGTTCGACTGGGGCATCGGCTGGTGGTGGGGAGGCAGCCTGTGGCTGCTGCTGCTCGCCGGCGGAGCGCGTGTGGCTGTACATGACGCGTGCGCGACCGCCGACGAGGGACGCCGCCGTCGGGCGGAGCCGCGCCGGAGCTGCGTCCGAGCCCGGACAAGGATCCGAGCCGGGCCAACGGTCCGAGCCCGCGACTGCGGCGACCGAGGCACAGGATCGGCCCGGCGCGCGGCGGCGATGCGGCAAGCCGCGTGCTGCGGGCGATCGCGATCGTGGTCCTGATCTCGTCGCGGCAATGTCGCGACGGCGCGTCGCCGGCAGTCAGCCGCGTGGGCGACCGCGACCGGCCACGGCGAGATCGTCGCGGGGATCGTGATCGCGCTCGGCGCCGCCCTCGTCGGCGCCGCGCTTCATAGGCGACGCGCGGTGGCGGTGGCTGATCGTGCCGGCGCTCGTGCTCGCGCTTCCGGCCGGCGCGGTCGCGGCCGCCGACGTCCGCTTCGACGGCGGGATCGGCGAGCGCGACTACCGGCCCACCTCCGCCGCTCAGGTGCCCGACGACGGGTACAGCCTCGGGATCGGACAGCTGGTGGTCGACCTGCGGGGGCTGCCGTGGCATCGCGATCAGAGCCTTGACCTCGCGACCGACATGGGCGTCGGGCAGACGGTCGTCTCGGTGCCCTCGCAACGTGTGCGTGCAGGCCGACGCGACCGCGTCGGCGGGCGACGTGTTCGTCCGCGGGCAGCGCAGCTCCGGGATCGACGCCGAGGTGGTCGAGCATCCGCCCGAAGGCAAGGCGCCGCGGCTCGTGCTCGACTCCGAGCTCGACGCGGGCCAGATCGTGGTCAGCGACCGCGCACCGGAGGACCTGAGCGAGAAGGCCGGCGCCGGCTTCGGATCGCGGCGGTTCGTCGACCTCGACGAGGGCGCCGACGAGGAGCGCGCGAGCGCGGCCAGAGGGCGTGCGAGCGATGAGTGAGCCGCGCGACCGTATCGACCTCACCTCGCTCGTCGCGGGCGTAGCGATTGCGGTGATCGGCGCCCTGATCCTGCTCCAGGACGACGCCGCGATCGACCTCGAGGCCGGGATGGCTGTTCGCGGCGCTCGCGGCGGCCACCGGCGTCGTGCTCGTCGCGAGCGGGATGGGCGCGCGGCGCCGCTGAGGTGGCCTGAGTCACCATTCGGGCGTGACCGAAACGGCCGCCCACCAACCGCTTCGCCGCGACACAGCGAACGCGATCCTGGCCGGGGTATGCGCCGGAATCGCGCGGCGGCTCGGGATCGATCCGGCGGTCGTGCGGATCGGGTTTGTGGTGGTCGCGATCGGGACGAGCGGCATCGGGGCGCTCGCCTACCTGCTGTTGTGGGCGGTGATCCCGTCCGAGGCGGGCGGCGCCGAGCTAGCGTCGCAGCCGCCGCAAGGGGAGCTGGCGGATCGCGACCGGCGTTGGCTTGCTCGCGCTCAGCGTCGTGCTGGTGTTCCGCCAGCTCGGGCTGTGGTGGAGCGACGCCCTCGTGTGGCCGCTCGTCCTAGCCGCGTTCGGCGTCGCGTTGCTGTGGAGCCTGACGCGGCCGGCCCCGGACGAGGAGCCCGCAGAGCCCGTCGCCGACGAAGCGCGACGCGCGCGGCGCTCGCGCGAGGCGGCGGGCCGGCTGTCCGTGGCCGGCTTCGGGGTTGCCCTCGTGCTGGGGTCGGGCTTGCTCTTCCTGTGGGCGAATGGCGTGCTCGACGCCGCCGGCGACACGGCGCTGGCCGCACTCGTGGTGATAGTCGGCCTCGGCCTGATCCTCGCTCCGCTGTGGTGGCGGTTCGCCCGCAGCCTCGCGGCCGAGCGCGCGGAGCGGATCCGCTCCCAGGAGCGGGCCGAGCTGTCCGCGCACCTGCACGACTCGGTGCTGCAGACGCTGGCCCTCGTCCAGCGCCGCGCCGACGACCCGGCCGACGTCGCGCAGCTGGCGCGGCGCCAGGAGCGCGAGCTGCGAGCGTGGCTCGCGGGCGCGCCGCCGCTGCAGCCCGACGAGCGCGTCGCCGACGCGCTTCGCGCCGCCGCGATCGAGGTCGAAGAGACGCGCGGGGCGCCGATCGAGGTCGTCGTGGTCGGCGACTGCCCGCTCGACGAGCCGCTCGAAGCGCTCGTCGCCGCGGCCCGCGAGGCGCTCACGAACGCGGCGAAGTTCGCCGCCGACGGCGGTCCGATCCGGCTGTACGCGGAGGTCGAGGACGAGCGCGTCACGGCGTATCGTCGACGACCGCGGCAAGGGCTTCGACCCCGAGCGCGTCCCGTCCGACCGCCGCGGGCTGCGGGAGTCGATCATCGGCCGCATGGAGCGCCACGGCGGGCACGCCGAGGTGCGCAGCCAGCCGGGCCGCGGCACCGAGGTCGAGCTGAGCGTCGGGAGGAGGCGATGACGCGCCCCGACCGTCGTGATCGTCGACGACCACGCGATCTTCCGCAGCGGGGTCCAGGCCGAGCTCGGCGACCTCGTCGAGGTGCTCGGCGAGGCCGGCACGGTCGAGGACGCGGTGCGCGCGATCGCCGAGCGGCGGCCCGACGTCGTGCTGCTCGACGTCCACATGCCCGGCGGTGGCGGGGTCGAGGTGATCCGGCAGGTGTTCGCCGCTCACCCCGACCAGCGCTTCCTGGCGCTGTCGGTCTCCGACGCCCCCGAGGACGTGATCGCGGTCGTGCGCGCGGGCGCCCGCGGGTACGTGACGAAGACGATCACCGGGCCGGAGCTCGCCGACGCGGTGCGCCGCGTCCGCGACGGCGACGCGGTCTTCTCCCCCGGCTCGCCGGCTTCGTGCTCGACGCGTTCGCCGACTCGCTGCCCGCCGACGAGGTCGACCCCGAGCTCGACCAGCTCACCGCACGCGAGCGCGAGGTGCTCCGCTACATCGCCCGCGGCTACCTGTACAAGGAGATCGCCCACCGGCTCGGGATCTCGGCGAAGACCGTCGAGGCCCACGTGAGCTCGGTGCTGCGAAAGCTCCAGCTCTCGAACCGCCACGAACTCAGCCGCTGGGCGGTGGCGCGCCGGCTCGTGGACTAGTGCCCCGTCCAACGTATTACGCTCGTGCCGATGATGGTGATCGTCGTCGGCGCGGGCCTTGCCGGTCTCAGCGCTGCCGACGAACTCCGAAGCGCGGGCCACGACACGGTCGTGCTCGAGGCCCGCGACCGGGTCGGCGGGCGGGTGTGGTCGCGCGAGCTCCCCAACGGCGCCGTCGTCGAGATGGGCGCCGAGTTCATCCTCCCGGGCAGCTCGGTCACCCGCGAGCTGGTCGACCGGCTCGGCCTCGGGCTGTGGGATAAGGGGATGCGGTACGGGCAGCGCGAGGTGCGCGGGCACGCCCGGCCCGAGCCGGGCGCGCTCGAAACCGCGATCCAAGTGGTCGACGAGGCGCTCGCCGGCGACGCCGAGCTGGGCCGGCTGTCCGCGCCGCGGCTGCTCGAACGCCTCGACTTGGACCCGCTGGCCCGCGAGGTGCTGATCGCCCGGCTCGAGACCTCGGCCGCGAGCGCGGCGGACACCGTCCCGGCCGCCGCCCTGGCCGGCGTCGCGCACATCGGCGACGAGGACGCGCCGAGCGTCGCCGGAGGCAACCAGCGTCTCGCCGAAGGCCTCGCGCGGGGGCTGGGATCGCGCATCCGCCTCGAAACTCCGGTGCGGTGGATCGCCTGGAGCGAGCATGCGGTCAAGGTAGGGACGGCCGACGGCGAGCTATCCGGCGACGCGTGCGTGATCGCGGTCCCCGCGACGACGGTCGGCGAGATCCGGTTCGAGCCCGAGCTCCCGGAGCCGGTGGCCCGAGCCCTGAGCGAGATCCGCTACGGGCACGCGGCGAAGCTCTTCGTCCCGCTCCTGGCCGAGGCACCGCCAGGCGCGGTGATGTCGGTCCCGGGGCGCTATTGGACCTGGACCTCGACCGGCGCCGAGGATCTCGTGCAGCCGGTCGTCAACTCCTTCGCCGGCTCGGCGCCGGCGCTCGAGCGGCTCGAAGTGGGCGAGGGGCCCGCCGCCTGGGTCGAGTCGGTACGCGAGCTGCGACCCGACCTCGAGATCGCCGCGGATCGCGCCGTGCTCTCGACGTGGAGCGACGATCGATGGGCCAGGGCCGCGTACTCGATCCTGCCCTCCGAGGAGATCACCGAGCTCCTGAGCGAACCGCTGGGGCCCCTTGCGTTCGCGGGCGAGCACCTGGGAGGCCCGTTCGCCGGCCTGATGGAGGGAGCGCTCCGCAGCGGACGGACAGCGGCCCGCGCGTTACGCTGATTCTCGTGCCGGATACCGGGTTCCCGAGCCAGTCCGCAGGATCACGATCTCGCCCGGCGCGCGGTCGAGCAGCCACGCGACGTCGTCGGCGCTGAAACCGTCGCCGTTGTGGGCGGCCGCCGCCGCGACGATGCGGTCGTAGCGCTCGTGATCGATGAGCTCCATCAGAGCGTGGCGGAAGGTGCGGCCGCGCTCGATGCGCGAGTCGACCGGGACTCCGTTGGAGAGCGCTCGCTGCTCGACTGCCTCGAGAACGGGCAGGGCCTGCGACGCCTGCCGCGGGAGCGGAGCGTCGAGGGGCAGGTTGAGCGGGACGCGGGCCAGGAACGCAGGCACGAGGGTCGCGTCATCGGCGAGGCACAGCCTTAGCGCGGCATCGAGCGCGGTCTGCGACAGGCGGTCGCCGATGAACGGGAAAAGCACGCGGCGCGGGGCCGGGGTCAGCTTGGTGGTGCGCCGGCGGCGAACCAGCAGCGTCACCGCCGAGGCGACCGCGGCCGCCGCGACGACGAGCGCGACGATCAGCACCGGGCTCACGACTCCTCCTCGGTGTCCTCGCCGGGCCCCGCATCGTCCCGGCCCTCGGCGCGCCGCCGCTTGGTGCGGTCGGCGACGATCCGGATGTCCACCCCGGGGAGAGCGTCGATCAGCCGGATCGGGAACGGCTCGACGACGCGGCGCAGCAGCGGTCGGTGCGAGGGCGGTCCCATGAGGATGTAGGTCGTGCCGCGTTCGTCGGCGATGCGGCGCACGGTCTCGACGCGGGAGTCGCCCTCCTCGACGAGCAGGTGCGCTCCCAGGACCGTCGCGAGCCGGCGCATCGCGTCGAGCTGCTCGCGCACCTCGCCCTCGATCCGGACTCCCGGCGGCTTGACCCACAGCAGGTCGAGCTCGCCGCCGAGCCGCTGGGCCGAGCGCCACGCGCGGCGAACGAGCCGCTGCGACGCGGGCGCGGGCCGGATCAGGGCGAGGAGGCGCTCGCCGATCGCCGTCGCCGCAGTGTCGGCGACGCGGTCCTCGCGCCGGCCGACCACCTCGGCCACGAGCCGCTTGGACTCGACTTCCTCGGCGACCTGGCGCAGCGCCATCTCGCGCAGCGACTGGAGGTTCTCGATCTTGAAGAAGTTCGACAGGGCCGAGTCGATTCGCCCCGGCGGGTAGACCTTGCCCTCGCGCAGCCTCTCGAGCAGAGCCTCGGGTGTCAGATCCATCAGCACCACCTCGTCGGCTCGGGCCAGAACCGCGTCCGGAATCGTCTCGCGCACCCGGATGCCGGTCAGGTCGCACACCTGGTCGTTGAGGCTCTCGAGATGTTGGACGTTGACGGTCGAGTAGACATCGATTCCAGCGGCGACGATGTCGTCAACGTCCTCGTAGCGCTTGGCGTGCTCGACCCCGGGCGCGTTCGTGTGCGCTATCTCGTCGACGAGGCAGAGCTCGGGCGCACGGCGCAGCACCGCCTGTAGGTCCATCTCCTCGAGCACCGTGTCGCGGTAACGGACCCTGCGGCGGGGAACCGTCTCGAGTCCCTCGGCCTGCGCGATCGTCTCGGGGCGATCGTGCGGCTCGAGGTAGCCGATCACGACGTCGCGACCGGCCTCGGCCTCGGCCTGGCCCTCCTGGAGCATGCGGTAGGTCTTGCCCACCCCGGCGGCCATGCCGAGGAAGACTCTGTGCCGGCCGCGCCGAGGCGCCATGCGCTCATTCCGGGCGGTGGCACTCGCCGACGCCGAACTCTCAGACATGGCTGTCGTCCTGCAGCGTCCGTCCCATGTGGAGTGCGGCGATCGCCGAGCGCAGATCGGTTGGGAGGTCGCCGGGGCTGCCGTCCCGGTACAGCGATCTCCCGTCCCAGTACAGCGAGCTCCCCCCATCAGTCACAAGCATCTCGGCACGCGCGATCCCCTGGGGGCTGAGCGGCCCAGGCTCGCGCAGCGCCAGGGCCAGCGAGAGCATTAGCGGCCGAGCTTCGCGCACGGCCTCCCGCCGCACCGGGATCGCGGCGCTGAGGCTGCGCCCAGGGCGGGACTCCGCTTCCGCGATGGCCCACTCCAACCGCGAGGCAAGCGCCTCCCGCCTCCGGGGGTGAGTCAGCTTCCTCGCCCGCACGCCCAACAGGGGCTCGTGGGGATCGCCCCCGGCGGCAAGCTCGCGGTCCAGCCGCCACCGCGACAGCCATGCCCGGAGGTGGAGGACGATCTCGCCGACCGCGTCTCGAGGGTCATCGTGCCCGGGCCGCGGCGATCGGAGCGTCGGCAAGTGGCGGGCCCGCTCCACGATTCCCTCACGCCCCAAGCAACCCGTGGACGACGAGGTCGATGAGCTTGATGCCGATGAACGGCGCGATGATCCCGCCGAGGCCGTAGATGAAAAGGTTGCGGCGCAGGATCGCGGTCGCGCCGATCGGGCGGTAGCGCACCCCGCGCAGCGCGAGCGGGACGAGCAGCGGGATGATCAGCGCGTTGAAGACGATCGCCGAGATGATCGCGGACTCCGGCGTGCCGAGATTCATGATGTTGAGCTTGTCGAGCGGGCCGTCAACGAACGCGTTGCTGGAGCTGCCGGCGGTGACCGCGGCGTAGGTCGCGGCGAAGATCGCGGGCAGGATCGCGAAGTACTTCGCGATGTCGTTGGCGATCGAGAACGTGGTCAGCGCCCCGCGCGTGATCAGGAGCTGCTTTCCCACCTCGACGATCTCGATCAGCTTCGTGGGGTTCGAGTCGAGGTCGACCATGTTCCCCGCCTCGCGAGCGGCCTGGGTTCCGGTGTTCATCGTCACGCCGACGTCGGCCTGCGCGAGGGCCGGAGCGTCGTTGGTCCCGTCGCCGGTCATCGCGATCAGGCGCCCGTCGGACTGCTGCTCCTTGATCAGCGCAAGCTTGCGCTCGGGGGTCGCCTCGGCGAGGAAGTCGTCGACTCCAGACTCGTCCGCGATCTTGGCGGCCGTCAGCCGGTTGTCCCCCGTAACCATCACGGTGCGGATTCCCATCGCGCGGAGATGGTCGAAGCGCATCCGCATCCCCTCCTTGACGACGTCCTTGAGGTAGATCACCCCGAGCACCTGGCTGTCCTGGGCGACCGCGAGCGGGGTACCGCCGTCACGCCCGATCCGGTCGAGCTCGCCCTGGAGCTCGGCTGGAGCTCGGCCGCCCTCGGCCTCGACCCAGTCCGTGATCGCGTCGCCGGCGCCCTTGCGCAGGCGGCGGCCGTTCAGGTCGATCCCGCTCATCCGAGTCTCGGCGCTGAACGGGACGAACTGCGCCTCCCCGGTCGCGAACTCGTGCTCGCGGATCCCGAAGTGCTTCGCGAGCACGACGATCGAGCGGCCCTCGGGCGTCTCGTCGGCAAGCGACGCGACCTGCGCGGCCTCCGCGAGCTGCGCATCGGTGACGCCGGGCATCGGGACGAACTCGGTCGCCTCGCGGTTGCCGAGCGTGATTGTCCCGGTCTTGTCGAGCAGCAGCACGTCCACGTCGCCCGACGCCTCGACCGCTCGCCCGGAGAGCGCGAGGACGTTGCGGCGCACGAGCCGATCCATCCCCGCGATCCCGATCGCCGACAGGAGCGCTCCGATGGTTGTCGGGATCAGCGCGATCAGCAGCGCGATCAGCGTCGCGACGGATGCATCGGTATTGGCGAACTCGGCGAACGGGCGCAGCGTGACCACGACGACGAGGAAGATCAGCGTGAGGCCGGCGAGCAGGATATTGAGCGCGATCTCGTTCGGCGTCTTGCGCCGCTCGGCGCCCTCGACGAGCGCAATCATGCGATCGAGGAAGCTCTTGCCGGGCTCCTGGGTGATCTCGACCACGATGCGATCGGAGAGGACGCGCGTCGAGCCCGTGACCGCGCTGCGATCACCGCCGGCCTCGCGGATCACGGGCGCGGACTCGCCTGTGATCGCCGACTCGTCGACCGACGCGATGCCCTCGATCACCGTGCCGTCGCCGGGGATCACTTCGCCCGCCTCGACCACGACGACATCGCCGGGCCGCAGCTCCGGCGCCGGCACCTCGCGGCCGTCCTGGAGCTGGGCGACGGTCTCGGTGCGCGTGGCGCGCAGCGCATCGGCCTGCGCCTTCCCGCGTCCCTCTGCGAGCGCCTCGGCGAAGTTCGCGAACACGACGGTGAGCCACAGCCAGATCGCGACCGTAAACGTGAACCACGCGGGCTCGTCACCGCCGCCCAGCGGCTCGCCGCCGAACGCCTGGATCAGCCACCCCACGGTCGTTATCAGGGCCCCGACCTCGACCACGAACATGACCGGGTTGCGCACCTGGACACGTGGATCGAGCTTCGCGAGGCTCGCGATCAGGGCGGTGCGAAGCATCGCGGCGTCGAAGCTGGAGGCTCCGGCACGCTCGATCTCATGCCGCTGCCTCCTCGTCGTCGAGCGCCAGGTTCAGTTCCAGCACGTTTACGCCGGGCTCGCCCAGGAATCCCAGCGCCCGCCCGTCGGTGTTCTCGTCGATCAGCTCGTTGACCCGATCGAGCGGGATCCCGCGGACCTCGGCGATCCGGTTGGCCTGAAGGCGGGCGTTCGCCTCCGAGATGTGGGGGTCGACGCCCGAGGCGGAGGTCGTGACCGCGTCCACGGGGACGTCCTCGGCGGACAATCCCACCGGGCACGTACTCGCCCTCGAGGGCGACGTAGCGTCCGATCCACTTGACGAAGAGGTTCTTCAGCTCGCGGTTGTTCGGCCCGAGGTTGTTGAAGAACGTGACGTCGCCGCTGTAGCCGGTCTGCGATGGGCGTGGCTGGAAGTAGCGCGGGTCGCGCACCACGCGCTTGATCGGCTTGCCCTTCCCGTCGTCGGCCCGGACGGTCTTCGTGTAGCCCTGCGCGATCAGGCTCGACCCGACCGTCTGTCCGTCGCGCTCGATCCGGCTACCGTCGGACTTGCCGGGGAACAGCACCTGGGCGACACCGGTCGTGATCAACGGGTAGGCGAGGCCGAACATGACGGTGAACAGCACCGCTGCGACCACCGAGGCGATCAGGTTCCTGCGCATCAGAACAACTCCGGCGTCAGGCTCTGGACGATCGGTCCGAGCAACAGGGCGGGGAAGAACGTCAGCGCCGCGAGGATGATCACGACGCCGATCAGCAGCACGACGAACGTCGGGGTGTCGGTGCGGAACGTGCCGGGCCCGACCGGGGAGATCCGCTTGACGGCGAGCGAGCCGCCGACGGCGAGCGCCGCGATCAGCGGAACGAATCGTCCCGCGAGCATCGCGAGCCCGCCCATCAGGTCGGCGAAGGTGATCCCGTAGGAGCCCGCGTTGCCCGGGGCGTTGGGCTGGATGAAGCCCGTGTATCCCGCGAACGCCGAGCCGTTGTTGTTGGACTGCGACGTGTAGGCGTACAGCGTCTCCGAGAATCCCTGCGGGTTCGGGTTGAAGACGGACGGCTCGCCGTACGGCGTCGCGACCGCGAGCGCCACGAAGAACAAGACGAGGAACTCGGTGACGAGGGTCCCGATCAGGGCGAGCTTGACCTCGCGCGCCTCGATCTTCTTGCCGAGGTACTCGGGCGTCCGACCCACCATCAGGCCGGCGATGAACACCGCCAGCAGGACGAACAGAAGCATCCCGTACAGGCCCGAGCCGACCCCGCCGAAGATCACCTCCCCGGTCATCATGTTCGCCAGCGGGACGGCGCCGCCGGCCCCGGTGTAGGAGTCGTGGGACGAGTTCACGGAGCCGTTCGACGCGCCGGTGGTCGCCGCCGCCCACTCGGTGCTCGCGACGATCCCGTTGCGCTGTTCCTTGCCCTCGAGATTGCCCCCCGTTGTCCCGTCGTCCGAGGCGAGCTCGAGCCCGGCCTCCTTCTGTGCCGGCGAGCCGTTCTGCTCCGCCGCGTAGCCGACGGCGATCCCGCCGGCCAGCAAGACCGCCATCGCCGCGAACAGCGCCCATCCCTGCCGCCGGCTGCCGACCATGCGCCCGAAGGTCGCGGTCAGCGCCGCGGGGATCAGGAGGATGAACAGCATCTCGACGAAGCTCGAGAACGCGGTCGGGTTCTCGAACGGCATCGCCGAGTTGACGTTGAAGAACCCGCCGCCGTTGGTGCCGAGCTGCTTGATCGCGATCTGCGAGGCGGCCGGGCCCTGCGCCAGCGTCTGGGCTCCACCCGTGAGGGTGTCGACGTCCGCGTATCCGCCCAGCGTCTGGATGACACCCTGCGAGGCGAGGATCAGCGCGCCGACGAACGAGAGCGGCAACAGGATGTAGAGCAGCGTCCGGGTGAGGTCCTGCCAGAAGTTGCCGAGCGAGGTCGACCCCCTGCTGGCGATCCCGCGGATCACCGCCGCGAGCACCGCCATCCCGACCGCCGCGGAGATGAAGTTCTGGACCGTGAGCCCGACCATCTGCGAGAAATAGGAGAGGGTCGTCTCGCCGCCGTAGTACTGCCAGTTCGTGTTGCTGATGAACGACGACGTGGTGTTGAAGGTCACGTCCCAGGGCGCCGAGTTGAAGTCCTCGGGGTTGAACGGCTGGATCCCCTGCGTGCGCAGGACGAGGTAGAGCACGAGCCAGAACACGAGGCTGAAGACGATCACCGTCCGCCCGTAGGCCTTCCAGTCCTGCTCGCTGCGGGCGCCGGGCCCGATGAGGCGATAGATCAGCCGCTCGAAGGGCGCGACGACGGGCGTGAGGAAGACTCGCTGGCCCTGGTACACGCGGGCCATGTACGCGCCGAGCGGAGGCGTCAACGCGATCAGGACCGCGAAGTAGAACGCGATCTGGAGCCAGCCCTGAACGGTCATCTACAACCGCTCTCCCCGCAACACCACGTACGTGAGGTAGACGAACAGCGCGACCGAGACCGCGAGCATTACGAGCTCGGTGAGGCTCATATCCGGTCGAGCCCGTCGATCAGCACGTACATGACGGCGAACACGACGAGCGCGATTGCTACTGCGAGGAGGTCCTCCATCCCCGACAATATGCGCGATTGCCCGTCAAGCTCGCATCGGGATTCGGGCGGGCGCCGTCAAGATTTCGTCAAGATCGGGGTTCGGATGCAGGTGCGGGGCACTATCGGCACTCGCGGGACTTGCCGCGGCTCGCGGCGCTGGGATCTCCCGCGGGTGCGGCGACGCGGACTACCAGCGTTCCCTCGCATCGTCGAGCGAGCTGAGCCCCGCGCGTGCGGGACTCTGCCGAAGCCGGCGGGCTTTCGCTGCGGCTCGATCGAGGTCCCGTTCGAGCGCCAGGACGACTCGCTGGGCATGACGGCCGTCGGGTTCGCTGTGCGGCAGCGGGACGAGCGGCAGAAGCCTTCGCGCGGCGCGATCTTCGCCCTCGAGGGCGGGCCGGGCTACTCGAGCACCGGGACCGCGAACGCGTACGTGAAGCTCTTCGGCCCGCTGCTCCGCAACCGAGAGCTGGTCCTGGTGGACCAGCGGGGGGCTGGGCTCTCCGAGCCGCTCGAGTGCCGCGACCTCCAGCAGGGCAAGGGCCCCGAGTGGCTGACCCTGGGCGAATGCGGGCGGCGCCTGGGCGAGCGCGCCGGCTCTTTCCGCACCGAGGCGATGGCAGACGACATCGACGACGTGCGAAGGGCCCTGGGCCTCGACGCGATCACGCTGTACGGCGACTCGTACGGGAGTTTCCTGGCGCAGTCGTACGCATACCGCTACCGCGACCGCCTGAACGCGCTGGTGCTCGACTCCACCTACGTGCTGGAGGGCGAGGATCCCTGGTATCCGGACCTCCCGCGGGCCGGAGTCCGCTCGATCTCGATCGCGTGCGAGCGTTCCAAGGAGTGCTCCGGGGACGCGCGGCGGCGCCTCGCAGGAGCTCGTCGAGCACCTGCGCGCCACGGGCCGCGGCGTCGGCGGGCTGATCGACGCGATCTCCTTGGCCGGGGAGGGCTACTTCGTGAGGGACTACTACCTGGACATCGACCGTGCAGGCCAGGCGCTGCTGGCCGGCAACCCGAAGCCGTGGCGCAAGCTCACCGAGGAGCACAAGCCCGCCTATCACCACCCGCGCTTCTACCGCCGCGCGGGGGAGATGGTGGTGGGCTGCAACGACTACCCGATGATCTGGGACAAGCAGGCGGACGAGGAGGAGCGGCGGGAACAGCTCGAGCAGGCGATCCGCGACTACGACCCGAAGTCGTTCCCCCCCTTCACCCCGCGGGAGATGGCGCTCTCATCCGAGATCGGCTACCTCGAGTGCCTGACGTGGCCCGAGCCGACCGAGTTGTACGAAGCGCCGAAGCCCGAGGATGCCAAGGCCCCCGACGTTCCGACGCTGGTCGTCGCCGGCGAGCTCGACGACATCACCACTCCCACCGAGGGCCGGATGGTGGCGAGGGAGTTCCCCAACTCCGAGTACTTCGAGGCCCGCAACGCCGGTCACGTCGACTCGCTGTAGGACTCTCACGGGTCGGCCGCGACGGAGATCCGGCGCTTCCTGCGCCGCAACATCAGCGGCTAGCCCTGTTCAGGCCGCGAACCGATACCCGACTCCCGGGTCGGTCCTGATCAGGCCCTGACGGTCGCCGTCGGGCTCGATCTTTCGCCTCAGGTTGGCGATGTGGGTGCGCAGGATCGGGGTGTCGTCCGCGTACTCGGGCCCCCAGACCTCGCTCAGGAGCGCGCGGTGGGTGAGCAGGCGACCACGGTTTCGCAGCAGCGTGCGCAGGAGGTCGAACTCGATCGGCGTCAGGTGCACCTCCTCCCCCTCGCGCCGTACCGTTCGCGCCGCGAGGTCGACCTCGAGGCCGTCGACGGCCGACGGCGGGCTCGTCGGGATCCGCTCCCGAGCGGCGCAGCGTCGCCTCCAGGCGGGCGATCAGCTCGGCGGGGCCGAACGGCTTCGTCACGTAGTCGTCGGCGCCCGCCTCGAGCGCCCTCACCTTCTCGTCCTCCTCGCCGACCGCCGACAGCACGATGATCGGCACCGAGGACCACTCGCGCAGCCGCCGGCACACCTCGACCCCGTCGATGTCGGGGAGGATGAGGTCGATGATCGCCGCGTCGGGCGGGCGCACCGCGGCGCGATCGAGCGCCTCCTCACCGGTCTCCGCGGGGATCGCCTCGAAGCCGGCCTCTCGCAGCACGACGTTGAGCGCGCGGACGATCTGCGGCTCGTCGTCGCAGACGAGCACGCGCCCGCTGCTCACGGCATCGGCGCCTTCATCGCGCCTTGCCAAACCCCGCGACGGCGGACGCGGAGCGGAGCACGTCGCGGGAATGATTCGCGTCCTCGACCGGCATCTCGATCACGATCACTGTCCCCTGCCCAGGGAGGGACTCCGCCCAGATCCGGCCGCCGTTCGCCTCCACGAACCCTTTCGCGATCGCCAGCCCGAGCCCGGACCCACGCTGACCGACCGCACGCCGGCCATCGCCGCGATAGAAGGGCTCGAACACGCGCTCGAGCTCGGCCTCGGGAATTCCCCCGCCCTGGTCGACGATCCGGATGATCACCCGTCGAGCCGACGGCGCGGGCTCGAATCGACACCGGCTGGCCGCCCGAGTGGCGCACGGCGTTCTCGAGCACGTTCGCGAGCGCGCGCTCGATCTGCGCCGCGTCGGCGTTGAGGAGCGGGAGCTCGCGGTCGATCGAGAACTTGAACACCGCCTCGTCTGGGGCGTGCTCGGCCGCGGCATGGGCGATCTCCTCGATCGAGCACCAGTCGCGCCGCGGCTCGGCGGCGCCGGCCTCCAGCTTGGAGAGATCGAGGAGCTGATCGACCAGCCGGGTGAGGCGCGACGCCTCATCGGTCAGCGCGTCCGCGAGCTCCGTCCGCTCCTTGCCGGTGAGCGTGGCCGACGCGAGCGCGTCGCCCGAGGCGACGATCGCCGTCAGCGGGGTGCGCAGGTCATGCGAGACCGAGCGCAAAAGCGCCGTCTTGATCTCGTCGCTGCGCCGCAGCGCGCCCGCCTCGACGGCCTCCGCCTGGAGTCGCTCTCGCTCGAGCGCCGCGGCGAGCAGCGTCTCCAGCGCCGGCACGATCCGCTCGCCGAGGCGCTCGAGGGACTCCGGGTCGGAGTCGGCCGGGACGATCAAGGTCCCGATCATCCCGCGGTCGCGGTGGAGCGGGATCGCCCGCTCGCCCGGCCCGCTCGCCGACGAGCCGAGCGCGATCCGGGCCGATCGCAGCCCGAGCGCCTGCGCCAGCCGATCGGCGGTCTCGTCGAGGGCGTCGGTGACCCGCCCGCCGCCGAGCAGCAGGGTCGCCATCTCGGCCGCGAGCACCGCCTCGCGGCGGCGGACCTCCGCCTCGACCGCCCTCGCGCGGGCGAGCTCCGCGACGGAGCTCGCGAGCACGGCCGCGGTGAAGAACACCGCCAGCGCGACCCAGTTCTGTGGCTCCGCGATGGTGAACCGCCCCGTAGGCGGGATGTGGAAGAAGTTGAACGCGGCCGCGCTCAGCACGCTCGTGAGCAGGCCGAGCCGCAGCCCCCAGTAGGTCGAGATCGCGAGCACGGCGAGCAGGTAGAGGACGCCGGCCGAGACCTCGGGCATCACCTCGCCGAGCGGATAGATCAGGGCGGTGATCGCGGCGACGGCGGCCGCGGCGACAACTATCCCCAGCGCCGCCGAGGGCCGCGCCTCACGCAGGAGCAGTGGTCTTCGCCGCTCCACGTATTCAGCGTAGCCGCCCCGTACGAGCAACGAGCCCCGCCGGCGTGCCGGTTTCGGGGCTCGAAAGCTTTCTAGATGCGGCGTCGGCGGCCGCGGCGCCGGACCTGTTCCGGCTGGATGGCGCGACCGACGGCGACCGCGAGCGGGGCAATCAACATGCTTCCTCCTTCGTCGACCTCCAGGCTAGGAGCTTTCGGGAGCCCGCTGTGTGCGCCGGCGCACACAGCGGGCTCGTTGCGTGACCGGCGTTCAACCTACACCAGTCATGCTAACCTGTCAAGCGATTTTACCAGTCACGTCTGATCGCCTCGTGAACGTCGCGGAGCTCACCCCCTACGTCGAGGACAAGCCCGCCCCCGAGCCGCTGGTCGCGCTGCAGGCGTTCGCCAACACGCTCGACGTCGAGACCGACACCGACGCTGCTGAGCTCGCCGGCCGAGTTCAGGCGCTGGCTTGTCGTCGGGCGGGCTCGCGACCCGGGGAGTCGCCGATCAGCGTCGGCTGACCTCCGCCGTGCGCGCGAGCTTCGCGACACGCTGCGCGCGCTGCTGACCGCCAATGCCGACGGCACGGCCGATCGGCATGCGGCGGGGAGGCTCCGCGCGCACCTCGGCGCCCGCTCGATTCCGCTCACCGTCGATCACGCCGGGACGCCTCGATCTCGACCTCTCGCCCGGCTCGCTCGGTCGAGGAGTTCCTCTCGCTGATGATCGGGATCGCGTTCCAGGCACAGGTCGAGGGCGACTGGGAGCGGCTCAAGCTGTGCCGCAACGACGAGTGCCAGTGGGCGTTCTTCGACTCCTCGCGCAACCGCGGTGGCTCGTGGTGCCGGATGGAGGTGTGCGGGAACCGGATCAAGAACCGCCACTACAGGCGGCGCCACAAGGACTAGCTCATCCGGGGCGGGTCGTGCCGCCCGACGCGGATATCTCATCTCGCTCTCATCTTTAAGCTGGACTCTGACTCTCATGAGAGTCCTGATCGTCGAGGACGAGGTCAAGATGGCCGCGCTGATTCGCCGTGGCCTCCGCGAGGAGGGGATGGCGGTCGACGTGACCGAGCGCGGCGAGGACGCGCTGTGGATGGCCGGCTCGACCGAGTACGACGCGATCGTGCTCGACGTGATGCTCCCCGGGATCGACGGGTTCGAGACCTGCAAGCGGCTGCGCGGCGACGGCGTGTGGGCGCCCGTCCTGATGCTCACCGCCCGCGACGCGGTCGAGGACCGGGTCTCCGGGCTGGACGGCGGCGCCGACGACTACCTCACGAAGCCGTTCTCGTTCGCGGAGCTGCTCGCGCGACTGCGCGCGCTCGCCCGCCGCCCACCGGCGGAGCGCCCTGTAATGCTCGAGGTCGGCGAGCTGCGCCTCGACCCGGCGACGCGGCAGGTATGGCGCGGCGACACCGAGATCTCGCTGTCCGCGAAGGAGTTCACCCTGCTCGAGGTGTTCATGCGGCGCCCGGGCGAGGTGCTGTCCCGCTACCAGCTTCTCGAACACGCGTGGGACTACGCGTACGAGAACCGCTCCAACGTGGTCGACGTGTACGTGCGCTACCTGCGCGAGAAGATCGACCGGCCGTTCGGCGCCAAGAGCATCCAGACCGTGCGCGGCGCCGGGTACCGGCTGAGCAAGGGCGCATGATGCTCAGAGGGCTGTCGATCCGCGCGAAGCTTACGGCCGCGTTCGCCGCCGCGCTTCTGCTCGTGCTCGCGCTCGCGGGGCTGTTCGTCTACCTGCGAGTCTCCAGCCAGCTCACCGAGGCGCTCGACGACGGGCTGGAGTCCCGTGTCAACGACGTGGAGTCGCTCCTTGCCCGTTCCGAAGGCCGGCCACCGAAGCTCACGGGCGGGCTGTTCGAGGGCGAGGAGGGATTCGCCCAGATCCTCACCCCGAACGGCAAGGTGGTGGCCTCGACGCAGCAGCTGCAAACCGGCCCGGCGATCGACCCCGCCCAGGTCGACCAGGCGACCGACGGACCCCTGGTCGTGGACCGCGACGTCCCCGGTCTCGACGCCCAGGCGCGGATCCTGGCCGAGCCGGCGACGTTCCCGAAGGAGACTTACGTGATCGTCGCCGGGGCCTCGACCGGTGATCGCGACGAGGCCCTCGCCGGGATCGCGGGCGCGTTCGCGATCGGCGCTCCGCTCGCCCTTCTAGTCGCCTCGGGCCTCGGCTACCTGCTCGCCAGCCGCTCGCTGGCGCCGGTCGACCACATGCGCAGAAAGGCGGACGAGATCACGCTCGAGCGAAGCGGAGAGCGGCTGCCGCTTCCGCGCGCCGAGGACGAGATCCACCGGCTCGGCGAGACACTGAACAGGATGCTCGACCGGATCGAGGCATCGCTCGAGCGCCAGCGCGTGTTCGTGGCGGACGCGAGCCACGAGCTGCGCACGCCGCTCGCCGTGCTGCGCGCCGAGCTCGAGCTCGCGGACCGATCCCAGCGAACGCGGGAGGAGCTCCGGGCGGCTCTCCGGTCGGCGGTCGAGGAGGTCGATCGGCTCTCGCGGCTGGCCGAAGACCTGCTCGTGGTCGCACGGTCCGATCAGGGCGAGTTGCCGATCAAGCGCGAGCGGGTGGACCTCGACGAGCTGCTGAGCCGCGTCGGAGCCCGGTTCACGGGCCGCGCGAGCGAGGGCGGCCGGGAGATCGTCATCGACGTCCCAGCGGACCTCGAGGCCGACGTCGACATCCTGCGGGTCGAGCAGGCGCTCGGGAACCTGATCGACAACGCGCTCCGGTACGGGGCCGGTGACGTCCGCGTGTCCGCGCGGCGCGACGACGGGGCGGTCTCGTTCGAGGTCTCGGACCACGGGGCCGGATTCCCGCCCGGGTTCGAGTCCCAGGCGTTCGAGCGCTTCACCAGGGCCGACGGCGGGCGCACGAGCGAGGGGGCCGGCCTCGGCCTCGCGATCGTGCAGGCAATCGCCACGGCGCACGGCGGACGCGCGACGGTCGCGGGCTCCGGCGAGCCCGCGACCGTGGTGCGCATCTCGATGCCGCTCTCCTGATCGGACGGCGGAGTCCTGGAGGGACTCCGGCGGCTACTAGTCCTCGGCGCCCTCGGTGCTCTCGTCCTCCGCGCCTTCGTCCTCCGCGCCGGAGTCGTCATCCGCCGCGGTCCCGACGGACTGGAACTGGTCGTCGATGAGGACCTCGACCTGCCGAGCCGTCTGGCCGCTGGACCTCGACCTCATAGACGCCGGAGCCGCCGGCTTCCTGGTGCTCGGCCTCAAGCACGGTCCCGCCGCCCACCGCGTCGAGCGCGGCGGCCTCGGCCTTCTTGGCGCTCGGGCCCGTGATCTGCTCATCGGACTCACCGCCGCCGACCGCGTACGCGATCCCGACGCCGCCCGCGGCGACCACCGCCACCGCAGCCGCGATCGCGACGAGCTTGCGATTGATTTTCATCGGATCTGTTGACCTCCGTGAATCTGGCTTGATTCTCCCTGCAAGCGCCCGTTCTTACAAGTCGGCGATGAGATGGTGATGAGTTGGGCGTGAGATCTCTCATCTGTCTCTCATTCGCTGTGAGTACGCCTTGTGGCCGCCGGTCGCCAAACGGCCGGAGATCGCCTCCAATCCGAAGGGAGATCAGAGATGACAACCAGGATCTGGAAGCCCGGCGTGGCCGTCCTGGTGGCGCTCGCCGTGGCGTTCGCTGTTGCGGCCTGCGGCGGCGACGACGACAGCGGGACTTCGGGCTCGGATCTCCCCCAGGGGAGCGAGCCGGTCGACATCAATCCGGACGATTTCACGACCGAGATCGACAACCCGTACTGGCCGATGGAGGTCGGCAGCGAGTGGGTTTATCGCGAGACCGACCAGGAGGGAGCCGAGCAGCGGGTCGAGGTCACGATCACCAACAAGACGAAGCGGATCGCGAACGGCGTCGAGGCGCGCGTCGTGCGTGATGTGGTCACCGACACGAAGACCAACGAGGCCGTGGAGATCACCGACGACTGGTACGCCCAGGACTCAGACGGAAACGTCTGGTACATGGGCGAGGAGACCGCCGAGTACGAGAACGGCAAGCTCGTTACGCGCGCGGGGTCGTTCGAAGCCGGCGTCGACGGCGCGCAGCCGGGGATCATCATGCCCGCCGACCCCGAGGTCGGACAGGCCTACCGCCAGGAGTACTACAAGGGCAAGGCCGAGGACGAGGGCGCTGTGCTGAGCCTGGACGCGCAGGCCGAGGTCCCGGCCGGTCACTACTCGCCGACGGTGATGACCCAGGACACGAACCCGCTCGAGCCGAAGGTGTTCGAGCTCAAGTTCTATGCCCGCGACGTGGGCCCCGTGCTGGCGGTGTCGGTGTCCGGCGGAACCGACCGCGAGGAGCTGCTCAGCTACACGAAGGGCGGCTGACTCTCGGCGAGATCCATCCGGACCCGCACGACGGTCCCGCCCTCCAGCGCGCGGATCTGCACGAGGTCGCAGACCTGGTTGACGAGCCACAGGCCGCGGCCCTCGAGCAGGAGCGGCTCCGGTCGGCTCGCGCCCGAGCGGCGCCGAGGTCGAGATCGCCCTCGTCGCGCACCTCGCACACGAGCGCGTCGGGCTCGCGCCACACGCGAATCGTGCCCTCGCCCGCCCGCGTGGCGCACGCTGTTCGTCGCCAGCTCGTTGACCGCGAGCACGAGGCTCGATGTTCGCGCCGGGGCCAACCCTGCGTCCATCGCCTGTCGGTAGACCAGGCGCCGCGCCTCGGTCAGCGTGTCGGCGCCGAAAGCGAGCTCGTCAGGAGCGATCGAGGGCTCGGACAGCGGACCTTGAACCTGGCCTGGTCCCTCCGCCGGCGACACATAGGTGAGGCTCTCGCCGTTGACCTCCTCGCGATCAGCGGATGCGTCCGCTGGGCGGCCTCGAGCACCTCCGGTGAGAGCGCCTCGGAGTCGTACGCGGCACAGAAGCCGCCACGCCGGCTCGCCCGCGAACGCCGCGTTCAGCAGCGACTCGTTGTGCTGGCACTCGATCAGCTCGGCTTCGCTGCGTCCCGGCCACACCGGCTCGCCGATCCCGCGGACAGGTCGGCCGGCGACCGAATGGTCGTCGACGAACTCGCGCCACAGCGGGATCATGCGGGCCGGGTTGCGGCCGATCCGCCTTATGTCGACGCAGGCGGACGCCGTCCTCGGTCCCGCTCAGGTGCCGCTCCAGAAGCCGGATCTTGGCTTCGCCGACCGCGATCAGCACGGGCTCGTTCGCCGCCACGGCCTCGCGGACGAACGGCAGCGTCCCGGAGAGGAACTCGTCCTCTCCGTCGTAGAACAGTGCCTCGTGGCGAAACGCGCCCTCGCTAACCGTCACCACTACACCTCATATACGCGCTGACGGTCCACGTGGATCAGCTGTTTCATGGCGAAACCCTCCTTGGTCGCCGCACACGCTCAGTATCCCACTAGTCTGCGAGGAATGGCGCAGTTCGAGGTCAGGCGCGACGATCTTCACGAGTGCCGGGTGGTCGATTCCGAGCCCCCCGAGCTCGAGCCGGGCGATGCGCTGCTCACCGTCAGCGCCTTCGGCCTGACGACGAACAACATCACCTACGCCGTGATGGGGGAGGCGATGTCCTACTGGGACTTCTTTCCAACGCAGGACGGCTGGGGTCGCGTCCCGGTGTGGGGATTCGCCGACGTCGCCACCGATGGCGCGGGACTCGAGCGGGGCGCGCGCGCGTTCGGATACTGGCCGCCCTCGACGCACCTTGTCGTTAAGCCGGAGCGCGTCAACGAGCGTGGGTTCGTCGATGCGTCGCCGCACCGCGCCAGCCTGCCGGCCGCGTACAACAGCTACGCGTTCGTCGACGCCGATCCGATGTACGACGCCGAGCACGAGGACGAGCAGATGCTGCTCGTGCCGCTGTTCGTCACCTCATTCCTGATCGACGACTTCTTCGCCGACGAAGGGTTCTTCGGCGCCGATGTGGCGATCCTGTCGAGCGCGTCGAGCAAGACGGCCCTCGCGCTCGCGCACCTGCTCGGCCGGCGCCAGGTCGAGGTGGTAGGGCTCACGTCGCCGGGCCGGGTCGGGTTCGTCGAGGGGACCGGCGGCTACGACCGCGTCGTCCCCTACGACGAGGTGTCGGCGCTGCCGTCCCAGCAAGCGGTGTACGCCGACATGTCGGGAGACGCTGCGGTGCGCCAAGCGGTCCACGACCACTTCGGTGAGTCACTCGCGCACAGCGCCGTCGTCGGCGCGACCCACCACGACCGGATGGGAGGGACGGAGGGGCTGCCGGGGCCGCCGCCGACCTTCTTCTTCGCGCCCGACCGGTTCGCGAAGCGGAGTAAGGACTGGGGGCGCGACGGGCTCGAGGCGCGGACTGCGGAGGCGTGGCGACCGTTCGTCGAGTGGACGGGCGGCTGGCTCGAGGTCGTCCACGAGAGCGGCCTCGAGGCGGTCAAGCGGATCTACCTGGAGCTTCTCGACGGCGACATCGACCCGTCGCGCGCGCACGTGCTCTCACCGCGCTGACGCCTTCGACATCGGGGAGGGGAACCTCGGCAGCACCAGCGGGCCCAGCCACTCCGACAGGCGCGCCGCTTCGTGCTCGGCGGCGCGCTTTCCCTCGGCGCCGACGTCCTCGAGCATCTGGAGCTCGACCTCGCCGGTGTCGCTCTGACGCCAGCCACCCACGATCCGCCCGTCCCACCACACCGTGGCACCGCCGTTGCCGTTGCTGTCGAAGATCAACTCCTTGTGCGGGCCGAGGTACCAGCCGCGCTCGATCCAACCCATCATGGTCGGGTCGAGCGCCGGCAGCAGCGCGGCCCACGGCTCGACTGGATCGGGTGCCTCGAGATCGTCGGGCAGCAGGTATCCGGTTTGGCCGTCCAGGTCGACATCGACGGCGTGGAGGTCGGCGAGCGCTCTCCGCACAGCCGTGACCGTCGACCCGAGCCACCACTTCAGATCGGCCTCCGTGCCCGGACCGAACGCGCGCAGCCACTCCTCGACCAGCCTCGCCACGCCCTCGGCTTCGGGGCGAGGCGCGATCTCGTCCCCCAGCCACGACTTCGTCGAGGCCCATCTCGGCCGCGAGGTCGTCCACGCGCCGTCGTTCGACGCACGCACGACGCGCCCCGCCGCCGACAGCGTGGTCAGCACCCGCGGGCCGACCGGCATCCGCCCGCCCCACGACTTCCCCTCCCCGTACTCGATCGCGCCCTCGAGCGATGGGATCTCCGCGCGGAGCTCCGTCGAGGTGGCCTCGCGGCCGTCGGACAGCTCCGTGAGCACCTGCTCCGAGGCATCGGACAGCCAGCGCTCGCCGTTCCGTTGCAGCCCGGCCTTCTCGACGTCGCGGATCAGCCTGCGCCGCTCCAGGTCGGCGACCCGGTTGCTGGCCCCCGCCTGGGCGAACTCGAGACTTTCCCTCGGGAAGACGAACAGGGTCCGGCGCATGGCCAGGTGCTTGACGAGCGACCGATCGACGTAAAGGGCACGCTCCATGTCGGCCACCGTCATGTCGTCGACGCGCGCCCAGGCGGCCAGGTATACCGACGCGGGGTCGGTCCCGTGCAAGGCGACCATGCTCTTCGCGGCCTCGACGACGTCGGAGGCGCGATGGCCGGGCGCGAGGCGGTGGCGGCGAGCGAACCGCGCTCGGCGCTCCGCTACGTCGACCTTGCGCAAATGGAGACGAGGGGAGTCGAACCCCTGTGTTCAGTCGCGAAACGATCGGCGTCTACAGGCATAGCCGGCGTTTGAATCTCGCTCCGCGGGGCCGTCGCCGGCGGGTTGGTCCGCGGGGCCAGCCTCCTGAGTGTCCCCGGGCGGCGGAGGCGCACCGCGCCGGGCGAGCCCGTTGTTGACGCCGGAACCCCTCCCCACGGGCCGAGGGAGGGCCGACGCTCACTACCTAGCTACTAACTAAGTCGCGAGGGCGAACTCATGGTCCGCACTTGTTTCTTTGTCCCGGTGTTTAACGAGGCCTCCGGGAACCTCGACCTGCAACCGTTCGCACGATCGACCGAATCGATTCCAATTCGTCCCCGTGCTATGTGACATTCGATTCTAGCTCGGCGCTGCCGGCGTCTGCGCGACCCGCGCCCGGCAGGCTGCCCACCGCGCCCAGTTTGGAACTCGCCCACACAGGGTAGAGGATCAGTCGTGTTTCGGAGGACGCTGGCGTTTGCGGTCGCGATTCTTCTCGTTGGCGCTCCGTCTGCTCTCGGCCAGGAGTACGTGCCTGGCTCCGATGGTCTCGGGGATCCCTTCTTTCCGGAGTCCGGGAACGGGGGGTACGACACCACCCACTACTCGCTCACGCTCGACTACGACCAGCCCGCCAACTTCCTCGAGGGCACGGCCGTGATCGACGCCACCGCGACGCAGAACCTGAGCCGCTTCAACCTCGACTTCCGCCACTTCTACAAGATCTCGAGCGTGAGGGTGAACGGCGAGACCGCCCACTTCGCCCGCGGCGGCGAGCAGGAGCTCAAGATCACTCCGGCGGACCCTCTCGACTCGGGCTCGGCCTTCACCGTGCGTGTCGACTATTCCGGTAACCCGAAGCCGATCAAGGACCCGGACAAGTCGATCGAGGGCTGGATCCCGACGACGACGGCGCGTTCGTCGTAAACGAGCCGCAGGGCTCCCCCGGCTGGTATCCGGTCAACGACAACCCGCAAGACAAGGCCACCTACGACTTCACCGTCACCGTGCCTGAGGGGCACACGGTGATGGCCAACGGCCGGCTCGTCTCGCACACCACAGCGGGCGGCAAGGAGACCTGGCACTGGAGCGAGGAGAGCCCGATGGCGTCTTATCTCGCCACGGCGACGAACGGCATGTTCCAGACCGAGTCACGCCCGGGCCGCTGCGATCGAGCGAGCTGCTCTGTGTTCCTACACGACGGACCTCGGGCTGCAGATGTACGACGCCGTGGATCCGACCACTCGCCGGCTCGTGGGTTGACCCGCCAAATCCGGATCAGCCTACGAGCGGCTGGACCCACAGCCGGAGATCATCCAGTTCCTCTCGAATCTCTTCGGCCCCCTATCCGTACACGAGCGGCGGCGGGATCATCGATTGGGCGCACTTCGTCGGATGCGCGCTGAGTCCCAGACGCGGGCCAACTACCAGCGGATACCGAGCCCCACGACCGTCGTCCACGAGATCGCCCACCAGTGGTTCGGCAACGCCGTGTCGCTCAAGGTGTGGCCCGACATCTGGCTCAACGAGGGCTTTGCGACCTTCTCCGAGTGGATCTACGCCGAGGACCACGGCGGGCCGGCCGCAGCCGAGACGTTCGACGACCTGTACGCGACCCCGGAGGACGACCCGTTCTTCGAGGAACTTGGTTCCCCGCGCCGGCCGCCCTCCGACGCCCGAGCCAGCTCTTCCACACGCCGGTTTACGATCGCGGCGCGATGACGCTGCAGGCGCTGCGCGAGAAGATCGGGAACGACGACACGTTCTTCAACCTCCTGAGCACCTGGTACACGGAGAACAGGTCCCAAAGCGTCACGACCGACGACACGGTCACCACGGAGGATTTCATCGCCCACGCCGACGACACGAGTGCGGCAGGACCTGGACGACTTCTTCCACGTCTGGCTCTACGAGGAGGGCAAGCCGGAGAGCTGGTGAGGTCCTGGCCCGACTCCGGGTCGGGCTTCGAGGGCCACGGTAGTCGATCGCGACGACGAACTTCCTGTACGCCCGCGGTGTGGCCCACCGCGAACTATCCTTAGTGAAGCTTTGGAGCGGCACACGAGGATCTACACGTAAGGAAGATGGAATCCCAGGCACGACACACGCTTCCCCCGGGAGCGCTCGCGCCAAGTCCGGAGGTCGGCGAGCGCGAGCCCGAGCACGAGCCGATCCATCCCGGATCGGGACGCCGCAGCGCGCTCAAGCGCGCGCTCGGGCCGCTCGCCGCGATCGGGCTGCTGCTGGTCAAGTTCGGGACCAAGCTCAAGGCGCTTCTGTTCCTGCTCCCGAAGGCGAAGTTCCTCACGACCTCGGGCTCGATGCTGGTCTCGATCGTCGCCTACCAGCTGCTCTTCGGGTGGGCGTTCTCGGTCGGCTTCGTGCTGCTGCTCCTGCTCCACGAGCTGGGCCACGTGATCCAGCTCCGCCGCGAGGGGATCCAGGCGTCGGCGCCGATGTTCATCCCGTTCCTCGGCGCGGTCATCTCCGCGAAGGCGATGCGCGACGACGCCGCCGCCGAGGCGCGCGTCGGGCTCGCCGGGCCGGTGCTCGGCACCATCGCGACGCTCGTCCCGCTGGCGATCTGGCTCGCGACCGGCGAGGACCTGTGGCGGGCGCTCGCCTACATCGGCTTCCTGATCAACCTCTTCAACCTGCTGCCGGTGCTGCCGCTCGACGGCGGGCGGGCGATGGCCGCGCTCGCCCCGGGTGTGGTTCGCGGGGTTCGCTGCTGATCGCGCTCACGGTCTTCTTCCCCAACCCGATCCTGATTCTGCTGCTGCTCTTCGGCGGGATCGAGACCTGGCGGCGCTGGAAGCAGCGCAAGACGCCCGAGGCACGCGACTACCACCCCGTGCCCACCCGGACCCGCGTGCTGGTCGCGGCCGTGTACCTCGGCCTCGCGGCGCTGCTCGCCGTCGGGGTGACCGAGACCTTCTTCGAGCGCGATCTCGGCGACGTCTAGGGC
>CAVWOU010000002.1:0-38669 GCA_963756745.1 uncultured Thermoleophilia bacterium | reverse complement strand
GGCGAGCACCTCGGCAGCGAGGCCGTGCTGCGCTCGATCGAGAAGACCGAGCCGCCGCTCGCCGTGTGCGGCCACATCCACGATTGCTGGGGTGAGCAGGCGACCGTCGGCCCCACCCGCGTCTTCAACCTCGGCCCCGAGGGGCTAATACTCGATCTTTAAAGGGACCCGCTCGGTAAGTGGAATGAGGGGGCGCGCCCGAAGGGGGTATCGGGCGCGCGCCCCAGGGGGATGGGACGCGCAGCCTTAGGGGGGAAAGGGTGCGCACCCGTCGTGACGCAAGGCCGGGGAGATCTTTCTCCGCCGGTCAGGTCCCCCGAGTTGCTTGTTTCGAAGCAAGTCCCCTCATTCCGAACCCGCCGCGGACGCGCATGCGACCACGCGCAGGCACACACGTTGTACACGTGCCTCCCATCTATCGGCACCCGGAATCCGATCCTTTAGCTCCGATTGGACATAATCGCGTGCTCCGTTGCACGAAATGGAGCGTAGTAGCGGGGCGCACGCAACACGTCCGGACGTACTCGGCAGGAACGCGAACTAGGCTTCGGCCCGTGGCCATCCCTCCGGAGACGCATGTGGGCCCCGTGCGCCTCACGGTCGTGGACCTCGATCGGGAGCGCGAGTTCTACGAGCGCGCGATCGGCCTGCGGGTCCTCGACGACGACAAGGCGACGACGACGGCTCGACGCTCCGCCTCGGGGCCGACGGCACGGTCGTGGTCGAGCTGATTGGTGATCCGGATGCGCCACCCCGGCGACGGGGCACCACCGGCCTCTTCCACCTCGCGATCCTGGTGCCGAGCCGGGCGGACCTCGCCGGCGCCCTGCGCCGCGTCGTCGACGCTGGTGGCCCGCTCGCCGGAGCCTCCGACCACCTCGTCAGCGAGGCCCTCTACCTCGCCGACCCGGAGGGCAACGGGATCGAGATATACCGCGACCGCCCTCGCGAGGAATGGCGTCGCGTCGACGGACAGATCGAGATGGCGACGCTGCCGCTCGACCTCGACTCCCTGCTCGCCGAGCAGGGCGAGGGCGAGTCGCCCCATGCTCCCGCCGGGACGCGGATCGGACACGTCCACCTGCAAGTCGCGGACCTCGCCGCCGCGGAGGAGTTCTATGCCGGTGTGCTGGGGTTCGACGTCACCGTGCGCGGCTATCCGGGTGCCCTGTTCCTCTCCGCGGGGGGCTACCACCACCACATCGGCGTCAACATCTGGGCCGGGGAGGGTGCCCCCGCGCCGCCTCCCGGGATCCGCGGGCTGCGGGACTTCGCGATCGTGCTGCCCGGCTCGGCCGAGCTGGATGCCGCCGAGGGACGCCTTCGCGATGCCGGGGTCGAGGCGCGGCGCGACGCCGAAGGGGTGCACGCCGCCGATCCGTCCGGCAACGGAATCGTCCTGACGACGAATCAGGCCGCGTCGGGCCGCTCCGCGCCGCGGCGCAGCTAACTGAGGACCGTCGAGGCGCCCTCGCCGGGGCTGATGGTGATGCTGCGCCGGCGGCTCGGCTCGGCTCCGTTCCCGGCGGCGCCCAATCCGGCGCTCGCCAGCACCGCGCGCAGGACGATCTTCATCTCGAGCGTTGCGAAGCTCGCCCCCAGGCACCGGCGGCGACCGCCGCCGAACGGCGTCCACGTGTAGGTGCCGGGGGCCTCGTCGAGGAACCGCTCCGGGCGGAACGCGTACGGGTCGGGGTAGATCTCGGGGTCGTGGTGGATCAGATACGTGTGCGCGACCAGACACGCACCCGGCGGATAGGTCCAACCGCCGATCTCGATCTCCCGCTTGACTAGCCGCGGCGCGGCGTTGGGCAGCACCGGGCGCCTTCGCAACGTCTCGTGGATCGTTGCCGTGAGGTATGCGTCGCCCTCCGCGGCGCCGATCTCCTCGCGCAGGCGCGCGAGCACCGCGGGCGAGCGGCTCAGGCGCTCGAACGCCCACGCGAGCTCGGACGCGGTCGTCTCGTGGCCGGCCACGAGCAGCGTCATCAGCTCGTCGCGGAGCTCCTGGCGGGACATCGGCGATCCGTCCTCGTGGCGGGCGGCGAGGAGCATCGCGAGCACGTCGTTGCGATCCCCGTCCTCGCCCCGCCGCCCGTCGATCAGATCGAACAGCAGCGCGTCGACCTCGTCCCGGAGCGTGACGAAGGCCGCGTAGGGGCCGCGGCCGTTGAGACTCCGCTGAAGCGGCTGAAGCATCCCGATCGGGCCGGAGCCCCACTCGAGGATCGCCGTAAGGCGCTCGCGCAGTGCGTCGAGCCGCGGTCCCGGGTCGAGGCCAAACACGGCCCTCAATATGATCTCCAGCGTCAGGGTCTGGAGCCGCGGATGCAGGGCGATCGCCTCGCCGCGCGGCCAGCTCTCCACGTCGCGCTCCGCGACCTCCGTCATCAGGCCCGCGAGGCGCTCCATCCGGTCGCCGTGGAAGGCCGGCAGCATCAGCTTGCGCTGCTCGAGATGGTCGCGTTCGTCGAGCAGGATCACCGAGTTCGTGCCCAGCAGGAGCTCGAGGACGCGCGATGCCCCCTCGCCGGGGTGCAGGACCTCGGGTGGGGCGGTGAACACGGCCTTCACCTCGTCCGGGTCGGAGAGCATTACGAGCGGCGGCTGGCCTACGAGCCTGAGCGTGAAGCGCTTCCCGAACCTCGCCCGGCACCGCTCCATGTACGGGACCGTTCTCGACCACCAGCCCAGGGTCTGGATGACCTTGGGCTCGCGCGGTCCTGGTGGAAGCTGCTGGCGCGCCAACGTCTCTCTCTCCGCACGGCAACTTACCCCGGGACGGGTGGATGCCTGTGTGCGGATCGGCACACATGGCCGCCGGTCGCGATTAGGGGAAGTTCAGGGTGATTCCCGATAGACGTAGCGGCGCCGCAGCGTCAAGGTGTCCCCATGAGCAATCAACCGCGCAAGAGGCTGCTCCGCTCGACCGACGACCGCATCCTCGCCGGCGTCGCCGGCGGGATCGCCAACTACCTCGACATCGACCCGACCCTTGTCCGGGTCGGATTCGTCGCCGCCGTCCTCTTCGGGGGGCTCGGGATCGTGGCGTACCTCGTGCTCGCAGTCGTGACGCCGAACGACGACGGCACCGGAGCGCCGGTGCCGGGGATCGCCCGTCCCTGTGGCTGGTCGTGCTCGCCGTCCTCGCCGTCCTGATCGTGCTTCCGGGCCCGTTCTGGGGCGCGTTCGGCTGGTGGGGCGGCGGCTGGTGGTGGGGCGGCAGCCTGTGGCTGGTGCTGCTGATCGGCGGCGCGGTGTGGCTGTACGCGACGCTGCGCGACCGCAACCGTCCGCCGGGCGGGGACTCGACCGAGCCGGACGACTCGACGCGCGCCCACCCAGCGCCTCGACGCGGGCGCGTCGGAGACGCCGCCGGCGCGCGACGGCTGGAGCCGGCTGCTGCGCGGCGTCGCGATCGGCGTGCTCGTCCTCGCGGCAATCTGCGCGGCGCTGTGCGTCGCGGCGGCGGCCGCATGGGCTACCGCGACGGGACACGGCGCGATCGTCGCCGGGGTCGTGATCGCGATCGGCGTCGCCCTCGTCGTCGCGGCGCTGATCGGCGAGTCGAGATGGCGGTGGCTGATCGTGCCGGCGCTCGTGCTGGCGCTGCCCGCCGGCGCCGTCGCCGCCGGCGACGTGAGCTTCGACGGCGGGATCGGGGAGCGCGACTACCGGCCGACGTCGGCGGCCGAGCTGCCGGCGGACGGGTACGACCTCGGGGTCGGCCAGATGACCGTCGACCTGCGGGGACTGGATTGGCCGCGCGATCGCAGCGTCGAGGTCGACACCGACATGGGCGTCGGGCAGACGGTCGTCTCGGTGCCCGCGCGGGTGTGCGTCGAGGCCGACGCGAACGCGTCGGTCGGCCACGTCCTCGTCCGCGGGCGTGAGGGCTCCGGGATCGACGCCGAGGTGACCGAGGGGCCGCCGGTCGGCGACGCGCCGCGGCTCGTCCTCGACGCCGAGGTCGACGCCGGCGAGATCGTCGTCACCGACCGCCCGCCCGAGGCGTTCACCGGCGACGGCCGCGGCGTCGGCGGCGATCGCTGGGACGACTCGCACGGCTCCGACCCCGTGGAGCAGCGGCGGCAGGAGAGGGCGTGCGCCGCATGAGCCGGATGCGCGACCGGGTTGACCTCACCTCGCTCGTCGCCGGCGCTGCGATCGCGGTCTTCGGCGCCCTGATCCTGCTCCAGGAGGAGGGGACGATCGACCTCGAGGCCGGGTGGTTCCTGGCGATCGTCGCCGCCGCGACCGGCGTCGTCCTGCTCGCCAGCGGGATGGGCGCCCGGCGCGGCTGACGTGGCTGGGTAACCATTTACCCGTGAGCGCCGACAGGACCCTGCGCCGCGATCCCGGCAACGCGATGATCGCCGGCGTGTGCGCCGGGATCGCCCGCCGGCTCGGCGTCGACCCGATCGTCCCCAGGGTGGGCTTCGTCGTCGTCGCGATCGGGACCAGCGGGATCGGCGCCCTCGCCTATCTCGCGCTGTGGGCCGCGATGCCGGCCGAGGCGCGCGAGCGCCCGGAGCGCCGCCGCCGCCGCGGGAGCTGGCGGATCGCGACCGGGGTCGCGCTGCTCGCGCTGAGCGTCCTGCTCGTCTTCCGCCAGCTCGGCGTGTGGTGGAGCGACGCGCTCGTGTGGCCGCTCGTGCTCGCCGCGTTCGGGGTTGCGCTGCTGATCAGCCTCACCCGGCCGGCGCCCGAGGACGCGGCCGAGCCCGCGACCGAGGAGGCGCGGCGGCGCAGGCGCTCGCGCGAGGCCGCGGGGCGCCTGTCGCTGGCCGGGTTCGGGATCGCGCTGGTGCTCGGCGCCGGGCTCCTGTTCCTGTGGGCGAGGGGCGTGCTCAACGCCGCCGGCGACGTCGCGCTCGCGGCGCTGGTCGTGATCGTCGGCGTCGGGTTGATCCTCGCGCCGCTGTGGTGGCGGTTCGCCCGCAGCCTCGCGGCCGAGCGCGCGGAGCGGATCCGCTCCCAGGAGCGGGCCGAGCTGTCCGCGCACCTGCACGACTCGGTGCTGCAGACGCTGGCCCTCGTCCAGCGCCGCGCCGACGACCCGGCCGACGTCGCGCAGCTGGCGCGGCGCCAGGAGCGCGAGCTGCGAGCGTGGCTGGCGGGCGCGCCGCCGCTGCAGCCCGACGAGCGCGTCGCCGACGCGCTTCGCGCCGCCGCGATCGAGGTCGAGGAGACGCGCGGGGCGCCGATCGAGGTCGTCGTGGTCGGCGACTGCCCGCTCGACGAGCCGCTCGAAGCGCTCGTCGCCGCGGCCCGCGAGGCGCTCACCAACGCGGCCAAGTTCGCCGCCGACGGCCCGATCCGGCTCTACGCGGAGGTCGAGGACGAGCGCGTCACGGCGTACGTCGACGACCGCGGCGAGGGCTTCGACCCCGAGCGCGTCCCGTCCGACCGCCGCGGGCTGCGGGAGTCGATAATCGGCCGCATGGAGCGCCAGGGCGGGCACGCCGAGGTGCGCAGCCAGCCGGGCCGCGGCACCGAGGTCGAGCTGAGCGTCGGGAGGAGGCGATGACGGCCCCGACCGTCGTGATCGTCGACGACCACGCGATCTTCCGCAGCGGGGTCCAGGCCGAGCTCGGCGACCTCGTCGAGGTGCTCGGCGAGGCCGGCACGGTCGAGGACGCGGTGCGCGCGATCGCCGAGCGGCGGCCCGACGTCGTGCTGCTCGACGTCCACATGCCCGGCGGTGGCGGGGTCGAGGTGATCCGGCAGGTGTTCGCCGCTCGCCCCGACCAGCGCTTCCTCGCGCTGTCGGTCTCCGACGCGCCCGAGGACGTGATCGCGATCGTGCGCGCGGGCGCCCGCGGCTACGTGACGAAGACGATCACCGGCCCGGAGCTCGCCGACGCGGTGCGCCGCGTCCGCGACGGCGACGCGGTCTTCTCGCCCCGGCTTGCCGGCTTCGTGCTCGACGCGTTCGCCGACTCGCTTCCCGCCGACGAGGTCGACCCCGAGCTCGACCAGCTCACCTCGCGCGAGCGCGAGGTGCTCCGCTACATCGCCCGCGGCTACCTGTACAAGGAGATCGCCCACCGGCTCGGGATCTCGGCGAAGACCGTCGAGGCCCACGTGAGCTCGGTGCTGCGAAAGCTCCAGCTCTCGAACCGCCACGAGCTCAGCCGCTGGGCGGTGGCGCGCCGGCTCGTGGACTAGTGCCCCCCTAGGTATTACGCTCGCGCCGATGATGGTGATCGTCGTCGGCGCGGGCCTGGCCGGTCTCAGCGCTGCCGACGAGCTCCGAAGCGCGGGCCACGACACGGTCGTGCTCGAGGCCCGCGACCGCGTCGGCGGGCGGGTGTGGTCGCGCGAGCTCCCCAACGGCGCCGTCGTCGAGATGGGCGCCGAGTTCATCCTCCCCGGGCAGCTCGGTCACCCGCGAGCTGGTCGACCGGCTCGGCCTCGGGCTGTGGGACAAGGGGATGCGGTACGGGCGGCGCGAGGTGCGCGGGCCCGAGCCGGCCCGAGCCGGGCGCGCTCGAAACCGCGATCCAAGTGGTCGACGAGGCGCTAGCCGGCGACGCCGAGCTGGGCCGGCTGTCCGCGCCGCGGCTGCTCGAACGCCTCGACCTGGACCCGCTGGCCCGCGAGGTGCTGATCGCCCGGCTCGAGACCTCGGCCGCGAGCCCGGCGGACACCGTACCGGCGGCCGCCCTGGCCGGCGTCGCGCACATCGGCGACGAGGACGCGCCGAGCGTCGCGGGAGGCAACCAGCGCCTCGCCGAAGGCCTCGCGCGGGGGCTGGGCTCGAGCATCCGCCTTGAAACTCCCGTGCGTCGGATCGCGTGGAGCGAGGATTCGGTCACGGTCGGGACGGCCGACGGCGAGCTCGCCGGCGACGCGTGCGTGATCGCGGTCCCCGCGACGACGGTCGGCGAGATCCGGTTCGAGCCCGCGCTGCCGGAGCCGGTGGCCCGAGCCCTGAGCGAGGTCCGCTACGGGCACGCGGCGAAGCTCTTCGTCCCGCTCGTGCACGAGGCGCCGCCCGGAGCGGTGATGTCGGTCCCGGGCCGCTACTGGACCTGGACCTCGACCGGCGAAGATGATCTCGTGCAGCCGGTCGTCAACTCCTTCGCCGGATCGGCGCCGGCGCTCGAGCGGCTCGAGGTGGGCGAGGGGCCCGCCGCCTGGGTCGAGTCGGTACGCGAGCTGCGACCCGACCTCGAGATCGAACGCGATCGCGCCGTGCTCTCGACGTGGAGCGACGATCGCTGGGCGCGGGCCGCGTACTCGATCCTGCCCTCCGAGGAGATCACCGAGCTCCTGAGCGAACCGCTGGGGCCGCTCGCGTTCGCGGGCGAGCACCTGGGAGGGCAGTTCGCCGGCCTGATGGAGGGAGCGCTCCGCAGCGGACGGACAGCAGCCCGCGCGTTACGCTGATTCTCGTGCCGGACACCGGGTTCCCGAGCCAGGACGCGCAGAGCGACTTCGCCCGGGCGCGCCGGCGGGAGGTGCTGGCGCGGCTCGCCAAGCGGCTTCGGCGGGAGCCGGCGGACGTCCACATGGTGCTCCCCTTCGAGGAGGTCAGGGACGCGCTCGGGTTTCGCGGCGAGCGCCATCTCGGCCTCCAGGTGATTCCGCTCGACTCGATCGTCGGGACGGTCGATCGCACCCGCGAGTTCGATCGCCGCTTCCGACCAACCTCGAGGCGGGTGCGCGACCGCTGGCAGCGAGTCGCCGAGGCGCAGCGAAGGGGCGAGTCGATGCCGCCGATCTCGGTGTACCGGATCGGCGACATGCACTTCGTCGAGGACGGCCACCATCGCGTCTCCGTCGCCCGGGCGCAGGGACGCCGGGACATCGACGCATACGTGACAGAGGTTCTGACGGAGGTCGATCCGGACTCGGGCCTTCGTCTAGCCGACCTGCCGCTGAAGAGCCACGAGCGGGTGTTCTACGAGCGGGTGCCCTTGCCCCCGGAGGCTAGAGCTCGGATCCAGCTCTCCGATCCCTGGCAGTATGGCGACCTGGCGGAGGCGGTCGAGGCGTGGGGCTTTCGAGTAATGCAGGCAACGGGCCAGTTCATGACCCGCGAGCAGGTCGCGGAGACGTGGTTCCGCGAGGACTACGAGCCGATCGTGGCGACCCTGCGTGAAGCGGGCATGATCGGGGACCGGGAGACGGAGACCGAGGCCTACATGCGGGTGGTCGCGGAGCGCTACTTCCTGATGCGCACGCACGAGTGGGACGAGCGCGTGCTCGAGCGCCTGCGCCGCGAGTGGCGCTAGTTCTCGGCTGACGGTTGGCTTAGCGCCAGGTTCCTGCCGCCGGACGGGTCGAAGAAGTGCAGCTTGGAGAGGTCGAGCCACAGCTCGGCATCCGCGCCGCGGCTGATACCGCTCGCCGACTCGAGCCGCGCCACGATCTGGCCCTCGCCGGAGCTAGGCACCTCGTCGGAGCCTGCGTCCTCGGCCAGCTCCCGTAGCTCGTCGGACTGCACGCCCTCGTGCTCGAGCTGAAAGTAGGCGTATTGCTCGGCGCCCAGCTGCTCCACGAGGTCGATCTTCGCCCTGAAGGTCATCCCGCGGTCGCGAGTATCGCCGCCGACCAACTCGGCGTCCTCGAAGCTCTCGGGCCGGATTCCCACGATCACGTGACGGCCTCCGTCCGCGCCGCCGACCCCACCCCGCACGGAATCCGGCAGCCGCAGGTCCCCGAGGGGGGTCTTGACGCTGTCGCCGCTGAGCTCCCCCGGCATGAAGTTCATCGCCGGCGAGCCGATGAACCCGGCGACGAAGAGGTTGACCGGGTTGGCGTACAGCTCCCCCGGGGCCCCGACCTGCTGCAGGACGCCGCTTCGCATCACCGCCACGCGGTCGCCGAGCGTCATCGCCTCGGTCTGGTCGTGGGTCACATACACCGTGGTCGTCCCCTCCCTCGCCACGATCCGCGAGACCTCGGTCCGCATCTGGACGCGCAGCTTCGCGTCGAGGTTGGACAGCGGCTCGTCCATCAGGAACGCCTTGGGGTCACGCACGATCGCGCGACCCATTGCGACCCGCTGCCGCTGGCCACCGGAGAGGTTGGCCGGCCTTCGATCGAGGTGCTGCGCGAGGTCGAGGGTCCGTGCCGCCTCCTCCACCTTGCGATCGATCTCCTCCTTCGGCACCTTGGCCAGCCGGAGCGGGAAGGCCATGTTCTCGCGCACGGTCAGGTGTGGGTACAGCGCGTAGTTCTGGAACACCATCGCGATGTCACGGTCTTTGGGGGCCTTCTCGTTGACGACCTCGTCGCCGATCCGCACCTGCCCGTCGGTGATGTCCTCGAGCCCGGCGATCATCCGCAGCGCGGTCGACTTGCCGCACCCGGACGGGCCGACGAGGATTATGAACTCGCCGTCACCGACGTCGAGGCTCATCTGCTTCACGGCCTCGGTCCCGTCGGCGAACCGCTTCGTGACCTCGTCCATAACGATCTCAGCCATCTCTCTCTCCTTTTACCCCTTTACGGCGCCCGACGTCAGGCCGGCAACGATGCGGCGCTGGAAGATCAACACGAAGATGATGATGGGCACGGTCACGATCACCCCGGCGGCGGCGATGTTCCCGGTCGGCTCGGTGAACTGCGACTCCCCGGTGAAGAAGGCGAGCGCGGCGGGAACGGTGCGCGACGCGTCCGACGAGGTGAGCGAGATCGCGAACAGGAACTCGTTCCAGGCGAAGATGAAGACCAGGATCGCGGCCGTGAACACGCCGGGCGCGGCCAGCGGGACGATCACCTTGCGGAAGGCCTGGAACGGCGTGGCGCCGTCGACCTGCGCCGCCTGCTCGAGGTCCCAGGGGATCTCGCGGAAGAACGCCACCAGGACGTAGATCGCCAGCGGCAGCGCGAACGCCAGGTAGGGGATGATCAGTCCCGGGTAGGTGTCGTAGAGGCCGAGGGCGCGCCACATGTCGAACAGCGGCCCGACCGTCGAGATCGCCGGGAAGATCGCGAGGGCCAGCGCCCCGGCGAGGATCAGTGACTTGCCCGGGAAGTCGAGGCGGGCGATCGCGTAGGCGGCGAACGCCGCCAGCACGATCGCGATCACCGTCGAGATCAGGCCGATGAGGATCGAGTTGATCAGGGGCTTTATGAAGGGGCTGTTGTCGATCCCCCCCTTGAACAGCGCGTCGTAGTTGTCGAACGTGATGTCCTGGGGGATGAATGTGTTGCCGAAATTAGTGCCCTCGGTGATCGTGGCGGGGTCCTTCAGGGACACCGAGACGATCCACAGCACCGGGAAGAGCGAGAAGGTCAGGATTAGCAGGATGCCGATGCTCCACAGCGCGTATTCCCGCGTTCCTCGCTGCATCACCTACCCGGCCTTCCCTCGGCCATCCGCACGCCGAACCCGCGAATGAAGATGAACGCGATGATCAGGACCGAGAAGAAGATCAGCACCGAGACGGCCGAGCCCAGCCCGAGGTTGAGGCGCGAGATCAGCTGGTTGAACCCGAGGATCGAGACCGACTCGGTGTCCTGCGCCCCCCGGGTCATGATGAAGATGGTGTCGAAGACCCGGAACGCGTCGAGCGTGCGGAACAGCAGCGCGACGAGGATCGCCGGCTTCATCAACGGCAGCGTGATGCGGAAGAATCGCTGCACCGCGTTCGCGCCGTCCACCCTGGCCGCCTCGTAGAGGCCGTCGTCGATCGTGGTCAGACCCGCGAGCAGCAGCAGGGCGATGAACGGCGTCGTCTTCCACACCTCGGCCATGATGATCACGGCGAAGGCGCTGAAGCGGTCGCCGAACCACGCCTTGTCGTCGGCGATCAGCGGAAGCTTGTTGACGAATCCGACGTCGGGCAGGAAGGCGAACTGCCACGCGAACGCCGCGACCACGGTAACGATCCCGTATGGGACCAACACCCCGACCCGAACCGCCCCGCGCCCGAAGATCGCCCGGTACATGACCAACGCGATCGCCATCCCGATCACGAGCTCGACCGCGACCGTGATCACGGTTACGAACAGTGTGTTGAAGAGGTCCTGCCACCACAGCTCGGAGGTCAGGACCGCTCCGTAATTGCTCAGCCCTGCGAACCCACCCTCCTCCGGGAAGCGGAGGTCGAGGTCCTGGAACGAGAGCACGATCGCGTAGCCGATCGGGTACGCGGTGACCGCGAGCATCGCGATCACCGCCGGCGCGCACAGCATCCATCCCAGCCGCCTCTCCTCGCGGCCGCGCTCGGTCTCGCCCCGGAACAGGCGGAACCTCCTCACGCGCTCAGTCGCAACGCTCACAGCAATCCCTCCCGCTTCACGGCGTCCTCGAGGTCGGAGCGCAGCTCGTCGTACTTCGAGGTGACGTCATCCGGGTCGATGCTGCTCGGAGGATGAAGCGAGCGCTGTATCGCCAGCGAGACGTCCTGGTAGGCCGGGGTCGCCGGGCGCGGGCCGGCGGCGTCGATCGAGCGCTGAACCAGCTGCGCGAACCCCGGATAGGCCTTCTTCACCACCTTGTCCGTGTACAGGGTCTGGTTGCTGGGCGGCAGGCCGTCGAGCTCCGTCGCCGTCAGCTGGCTCTCCGGCTCGCTGATGCATGCCGCCGCGTCGAACGCGAGCTCCGGGATGGTCCGAGAAAGCGCTGACGCCGAGGTTGAACCCGCCGAGCGGCGGTCGGCTTGGCTTGTTCGCGACCACCCTGGGGTACGGGGCGAAGCCCATGTTCTTGGCCACGTCGGGAGCGTTCGCCTGCGCGCTCGCGTACGCGAACGTGTAGTTGACCATGAACGCCGAGTCCCCCGCCTCGAAGCCGAGCCGCGCCGTGTCCTCGGTCGAGGTGTCGATGTCCGGCGCCGCGACGGGTGAGTTCCCCAGCCGGCCCATCACCGCCAGCGCTTCATCCGTCGGGCCCTCCGGGAGGTCCACGGTCTCCGGTCCGGAGAGGATGTGCCCGCCCGCCGACTCCAGCAGGGCGTTGAACCAAGCGGTGAAGCCCTCGTACTGGTTCGCCTGCACCTGGATCAGGCCGCCCGCCGGCCCGATCTTTTCCGCCTCATCGATCATCTCGTCCCAGGTCGTCGGCGCCTGCTTGATCTCGTCGGTGCGGTACCAGAGCAGCTGCGTGTTTGAGTTGAACGGCGCCCCGTAGAGCTTGTTCTCGAACGTGGCCGTGTCGACCACGCTGTCGAACACGCCCTTCGTCACCTGGCGCCCCTCCTGCTCGGGGAATTCCCGAAGCCATTCGGCGTTGGCGAACTCGGCGGTCCACACCACGTCCATGCCGACGACGTCGATCGTCGAGTCCTCGGCGCCGAGCCGGCGCACGAGCTGCTCGCGCGCCTGGCTCGCGTCCGTGGGCAGCAGCTCGAGGTCGATCTGGTAGCGGCCGTTCGACTCCTCGCTGCAGCGCTTGGCGACCTCCTGGAAGGAGCCGCCCGGTTGGATCTGCACGAACCAGTTCAGCGACGTGGCGCCGCCGCCGTTGTCGGAGCCGCCACACCCGGCGAGCAGAGCGAGGGCACACAGAGCGGTCCCGAGGACGACACCCGGGCCTGCCACGTAGCGCCGCAAAGGCAATCTCTCCTCCTTCTCGCTCCTCCCCGCGAGGACCACCCGTTGTATCCCCTGCAAACCGGCGGCGTAAACCGCTACGCGCGCGACCGCGTCCGCAGGATCACGATCTCGCCGGGCGCGCGGTCGAGCAGCCACGCGACGTCGTCGGCGCTGAAACCGTCGCCGTTGTGGGCGTGCGGCCGCCGCGACGATGCGGTCGTAGCGCTCGTGATCGATGAGCTCCATCAGAGCGTGGCGAAGGTGCGGCCGCGCTCGATGCGCGAGTCGACCGGGACTCCGTTGGAGAGCGCTCGCTGCTCGACTGCCTCGAGAACCGGCAGCGCCTTGGACGCCTGCCGCGGGAGCGGAGCATCGAGGGGCAGGTTGAGCGGGACGCGGGCCAGGAACGCCGGCACCAGGGTCGCGTCATCGGCGAGGCACAGCCTTAGCGCGGCATCGAGCGCGGTCTGCGACAGGCGGTCGCCGATGAACGGGAAACAGCACGCGGCGCGGAGCCGGGGTCAGCTTGGTGGTGCGCCGGCGGCGAACGAGCAGCGTCACCGCCGAGGCGACCGCGGCCGCCGCGACGACGAGCGCGACGATCAGCAGCGGGCTCACGACTCCTCCTCGGTGTCCTCGCCGGGCGCCGCATCGTCCCGGCCCTCGGCGCGCCGCCGCTTGGTGCGGTCGGCGACGATCCGGATGTCCACCCCGGGGAGCGCGTCGATCAGGCGGATCGGGAACGGCTCGACGACGCGGCGCAGCAGCGGGCGGTGCGAGGGCGGTCCCATGAGGATGTAGGTCGTGCCGCGTTCGTCGGCGATGCGGCGCACGGTCTCGACGCGGGAGTCGCCCTCCTCGACGAGCAGGTGCGCTCCCAGGACCGTCGCGAGCCGGCGCATCGCGTCGAGCTGCTCGCGCACCTCGCCCTCGATCCGGACTCCCGGCGGCTTGACCCACAGCAGGTCGAGCTCGCCGCCGAGCCGCTGGGCCGAGCGCCACGCGCGGCGAACCAGCCGCTGCGACGCGGGCGCGGGCCGGATCAGGGCGAGGAGGCGCTCGCCGATCGCCGTCGCCGCAGTGTCGGCGACGCGGTCCTCGCGCCGGCCGACGACCTCGGCCACGAGCCGCTTGGACTCGACTTCCTCGGCGACCTGGCGCAGCGCCATCTCGCGCAGCGACTGGAGGTTCTCGATCTTGAAGAAGTTCGACAGGGCCGAGTCGATTCGCCCCGGCGGGTAGACCTTGCCCTCGCGCAGCCGGTCGAGCAGAGCCTCGGGTGTCAGATCCATCAGCACCACCTCGTCGGCTCGGGCCAGAACCGCGTCCGGAATCGTCTCGCGCACCCGGACGCCGGTCAGGTCGCACACCTGGTCGTTGAGGCTCTCGAGATGCTGGACGTTGACGGTCGAGTAGACGTCGATTCCGGCGGCGACGATGTCGTCGACGTCCTCGTAGCGCTTCTCGTGCTCGACCCCGGGCGCGTTCGTGTGCGCTATCTCGTCGACGAGGCAGAGCTCGGGCGCACGGCGCAGCACCGCCTGTAGGTCCATCTCCTCGAGCACCGTGTCGCGGTAGCGCACCCTGCGGCGCGGAACCGTCTCGAGTCCCTCGGCCTGCGCGATCGTCTCGGGGCGATCGTGCGGCTCGAGGTAGCCGATCACGACGTCGCGACCGGCCTCGGCCTCGGCCTGGCCCTCCTGGAGCATGCGGTAGGTCTTGCCCACCCCGGCGGCCATGCCGAGGAAGACTCTGTGCCGGCCGCGCCGAGGCGCCATGCGCTCATTCCGGGCGGTGGCACTCGCCGACGCCGAACTCTCAGACATGGCTGTCGTCCTCCAGCGTCCGTCCCATGTGGAGTGCGGCGATCGCCGAGCGCAGATCAGTTGGGAGGTCGCCGGGGCTGTCGTCCCGGTACAGCGATCTCCCGTCCCAGTACAGCGAGCTCCCCCCATCAGTCACAAGCATCTCGGCACGCGCGATCCCCTGGGGGCTGAGCGGCCCAGGCTCGCGCAGCTCCAGGGCCAGCGAGAGCATTAGCGGCCGAGCTTCGCGCACGGCCTCCCGCCGCACCGGGATCGCGGCGCTGAGGCTGCGCCCAGGGCGGGACTCCGCTTCCGCGATGGCCCACTCCAACCGCGAGGCAATCGCCTCCCGCCTACGGGGGTGAGTCAGCTTCCTCGCCCGCACGCCCAACAGGGGCTCGTGGGGATCGCCCCCGGCGGCAAGCTCGCGGTCCAGCCGCCACCGCGACAGCCATGCCCGGAGGTGGAGGACGATCTCGCCGACCGCGTCCCGAGGGTCATCGCGCCCGGGCCGCGGCGATCGGAGCGTCGGCAAGTGGCGGGCCCGCTCCACGATTCCCTCACGCCCCAAGCAACCCGTGGACGACGAGGTCGATGAGCTTGATGCCGATGAACGGCGCGATGATCCCGCCGAGGCCGTAGATGAAAAGGTTGCGGCGCAGGATCGCGGTCGCGCCGATCGGGCGGTAGCGCACCCCGCGCAGCGCCAGCGGGACGAGCAGCGGGATGATCAGCGCGTTGAAGACGATCGCCGAGATGATCGCGGACTCCGGCGTGCCGAGATTCATGATGTTGAGCTTGTCGAGCGGGCCGTCAACGAACGCGTTGCTGGAGCTGCCGGCGGTGACCGCGGCGTAGGTCGCGGCGAAGATCGCGGGCAGGATCGCGAAGTACTTCGCGATGTCGTTGGCGATCGAGAACGTGGTCAGCGCCCCGCGCGTGATCAGGAGCTGCTTTCCGACCTCGACGATCTCGATCAGCTTCGTGGGGTTCGAGTCGAGGTCGACCATGTTCCCCGCCTCGCGAGCGGCCTGGGTTCCGGTGTTCATCGTCACGCCGACGTCGGCCTGCGCGAGGGCCGGAGCGTCGTTGGTCCCGTCGCCGGTCATCGCGATCAGGCGCCCGTCGGTCTGCTGCTCCTTGATCAGCGCAAGCTTTCGCTCCGGCGTCGCCTCGGCGAGGAAGTCGTCGACCCCAGACTCGTCCGCGATCTTGGCGGCCGTCAGCCGGTTGTCCCCCGTGACCATCACGGTGCGGATTCCCATCGCGCGGAGATGGTCGAAGCGCATCCGCATCCCCTCCTTGACGACGTCCTTGAGGTAGATCACCCCGAGCACCTGGCTGTCCTGGGCGACCGCGAGCGGGGTACCGCCGTCGCGCCCGATCCGGTCGAGCTCGCCCTGGAGCTCGGCTGGAGCTCGGCCGCCCTCGGCCTCGACCCAGTCCGTGATCGCGTCGCCGGCGCCCTTGCGCAGGCGGCGGCCGTTCAGGTCGATCCCGCTCATCCGGGTCTCGGCGCTGAACGGGACGAACTGCGCCTCCCCGGTCGCGAACTCGTGCTCGCGGATCCCGAAGTGCTTCGCGAGCACGACGATCGAGCGGCCCTCGGGCGTCTCGTCGGCAAGCGACGCGACCTGCGCGGCCTCCGCGAGCTGCGCGTCGGTGACGCCGGGCATCGGGACGAACTCGGTCGCCTCGCGGTTGCCGAGCGTGATCGTCCCGGTCTTGTCGAGCAGCAGCACGTCCACGTCGCCCGAGGCCTCGACCGCTCGCCCGGAGAGCGCGAGGACGTTGCGGCGCACGAGCCGATCCATCCCCGCGATCCCGATCGCCGACAGGAGCGCTCCGATGGTTGTCGGGATCAGCGCGATCAGCAGCGCGATCAGCGTCGCGACGGATGCATCGGTATTGGCGAACTCGGCGAACGGGCGCAGCGTGACCACGACGACGAGGAAGATCAGCGTGAGGCCGGCGAGCAGGATGTTGAGCGCGATCTCGTTCGGCGTCTTGCGCCGCTCGGCGCCCTCGACGAGCGCAATCATGCGATCGAGGAAGCTCTTGCCGGGCTCCTGGGTGATCTCGACCACGATGCGATCGGAGAGGACGCGCGTCGAGCCCGTGACCGCGCTGCGATCACCGCCGGCCTCGCGGATCACGGGCGCGGACTCGCCTGTGATCGCCGACTCGTCGACCGACGCGATGCCCTCGATCACCGTGCCGTCGCCGGGGATCACCTCGCCCGCCTCGACCACGACGACATCGCCGGGCCGCAGCTCCGGCGCCGGCACCTCGCGGCCGTCCTGGAGCTGGGCGACGGTCTCGGTGCGCGTGGCGCGCAGCGCATCGGCCTGCGCCTTCCCGCGTCCCTCTGCGAGCGCCTCGGCGAAGTTCGCGAACACGACGGTGAGCCACAGCCAGATCGCGACCGTAAACGTGAACCACGCGGGCTCGTCACCGCCGCCCAGCGGCTCGCCACCGAACGCCTGGATCAGCCACCCCACGGTCGTTATCAGGGCCCCGACCTCGACCACGAACATGACCGGGTTGCGCACCTGGACACGTGGATCGAGCTTCGCGAGGCTCGCGATCAGGGCGGTGCGAAGCATCGCGGCGTCGAAGCTGGAGGCTCCGGCACGCTCGATCATGCCGCTGCCTCCTCGTCGTCGAGCGCCAGGTTCAGTTCCAGCACGTTTACGCCGGGCTCGCCCAGGAATCCCAGCGCCCGCCCGTCGGTGTTCTCGTCGATCAGCTCGTTGACCCGATCGAGCGGGATCCCGCGGACCTCGGCGATCCGGTTGGCCTGAAGGCGGGCGTTCGCCTCCGAGATGTGGGGGTCGACGCCCGAGGCGGAGGTCGTGACCGCGTCCACGGGGACGTCCTCGGCGGACAACCCACCGGGCACGTACTCGCCCTCGAGGGCGACGTAGCGTCCGATCCACTTGACGAAGAGGTTCTTCAGCTCGCGGTTGTTCGGCCCGAGGTTGTTGAAGAACGTGACGTCGCCGCTGTAGCCGGTCTGCGATGGGCGTGGCTGGAAGTAGCGCGGGTCGCGCACCACGCGCTTGATCGGCTTGCCCTTCCCGTCGTCGGCCCGGACGGTCTTCGTGTAGCCCTGCGCGATCAGGCTCGACCCGACCGTCTGTCCGTCGCGCTCGATCCGGCTACCGTCGGACTTGCCGGGGAACAGCACCTGGGCGACACCGGTCGTGATCAACGGGTAGGCGAGGCCGAACATGACGGTGAACAGCACCGCCGCGACGACCGAGGCGATCAGGTTCCTGCGCATCAGAACAACTCCGGCGTCAGGCTCTGGACGATCGGTCCGAGCAACAGGGCGGGGAAGAACGTCAGCGCCGCGAGGATGATCACGACGCCGATCAGCAGAACGACGAACGTCGGGGTGTCGGTGCGGAACGTGCCGGGCCCGACCGGGGAGATCCGCTTGACGGCGAGCGAGCCGCCGACGGCGAGCGCCGCGATCAGCGGAACGAATCGTCCCGCGAGCATCGCGAGCCCGCCCATCAGGTCGGCGAAGGTGATCCCGTAGGAGCCCGCGTTGCCCGGGGCGTTGGGCTGGATGAAGCCCGTGTATCCCGCGAACGCCGAGCCGTTGTTGTTGGACTGCGACGTGTAGGCGTACAGCGTCTCCGAGAATCCCTGCGGGTTCGGGTTGAAGACGGACGGCTCGCCGTACGGCGTCGCGACCGCGAGCGCCACGAAGAACAAGACGAGGAACTCGGTGACGAGGGTCCCGATCAGGGCGAGCTTGACCTCGCGCGCCTCGATCTTCTTGCCGAGGTACTCGGGCGTCCGACCCACCATCAGGCCGGCGATGAACACCGCCAGCAGGACGAACAGAAGCATCCCGTACAGGCCCGAGCCGACCCCGCCGAAGATCACCTCCCCGGTCATCATGTTCGCCAGCGGGACGGCGCCGCCGGCCCCGGTGTAGGAGTCGTGGGACGAGTTCACGGAGCCGTTCGACGCGCCGGTGGTCGCCGCCGCCCACTCGGTGCTCGCGACGATCCCGTTGCGCTGTTCCTTGCCCTCGAGATTGCCCCCCGTTGTCCCGTCGTCCGAGGCGAGCTCGAGCCCGGCCTCCTTCTGTGCCGGCGAGCCGTTCTGCTCCGCCGCGTAGCCGACGGCGATCCCGCCGGCCAGCAAGACCGCCATCGCCGCGAACAGCGCCCATCCCTGCCGCCGGCTGCCGACCATGCGCCCGAAGGTCGCGGTCAGCGCCGCGGGGATCAGGAGGATGAACAGCATCTCGACGAAGCTCGAGAACGCGGTCGGGTTCTCGAACGGCATCGCCGAGTTGACGTTGAAGAACCCGCCGCCGTTGGTGCCGAGCTGCTTGATCGCGATCTGCGAGGCGGCCGGGCCCTGCGCCAGCGTCTGGGCTCCACCCGTGAGGGTGTCGACGTCCGCGTATCCGCCCAGCGTCTGGATGACACCCTGCGAGGCGAGGATCAGCGCGCCGACGAACGAGAGCGGCAACAGGATGTAGAGCAGCGTCCGGGTGAGGTCCTGCCAGAAGTTGCCGAGCGAGGTCGACCCCCTGCTGGCGATCCCGCGGATCACCGCCGCGAGCACCGCCATCCCGACCGCCGCGGAGATGAAGTTCTGGACCGTGAGCCCGACCATCTGCGAGAAATAGGAGAGGGTCGTCTCGCCGCCGTAGTACTGCCAGTTCGTGTTGCTGATGAACGACGACGTGGTGTTGAAGGTCACGTCCCAGGGCGCCGAGTTGAAGTCCTCGGGGTTGAACGGCTGGATCCCCTGCGTGCGCAGGACGAGGTAGAGCACGAGCCAGAACACGAGGCTGAAGACGATCACCGTCCGCCCGTAGGCCTTCCAGTCCTGCTCGCTACGGGCGCCGGGGCCGATGAGGCGGTAGATCAGCCGCTCGAAAGGCGCGACGACGGGCGTGAGGAAGACGCGCTGGCCCTGGTACACGCGAGCCATGTACGCCCCCAGCGGAGGCGTCAACGCGATCAGGACCGCGAAGTAGAACGCGATCTGGAGCCAGCCCTGAACGGTCATCTACAACCGCTCTCCCCGCAACACCACGTACGTGAGGTAGACGAACAGCGCGACCGAGACCGCGAGCATTACGAGCTCGGTGAGGCTCATATCCGGTCGAGCCCGTCGATCAGCACGTACATGACGGCGAACACGACGAGCGCGATTGCTACTGCAAGGAGGTCCTCCATCCCCGACAATATGCGCGATTGCCCGTCAAGCTCGCATCGGGATTCGGGCGGGCGCCGTCAAGATTTCGTCAAGATCGGGCGGATGCGTTTCGGGGCACAATCGGCACTCGCGGGACTTGCGCTTCTTGCGGCGCTGGGTGTGGGGTGCGGCGACGCGGACTACGAGGTGCCGTCCATCTCGGCGAGTGAGCTCCGCGCGTGCGGGACTCTGCCGAAGCCAGCGGGCTTTCGCTGCGGGTCGATCCAGGTTCCCTTCGAGCGCGAGGACGAGTCACTCGGGGAGGCGAAGATCGGCTTCGCGATCCGGCCGCGCGATGAGCGCGACGAGCCCTCGCGCGGAGCGATCTTCGCGGCCGAGGGTGGCCCCGGGTACTCGAGCACCGGGACCGCGACCGCGTACGTGAAGCTTTTCGGAGACCTGTTGCGGCACCGCGAGCTCGTGCTCGTGGACCAGCGGGGTGCGGGACGATCCGAGCCACTCGACTGCCCCGACCTACAGCATGGGAGGGGCCCGGAGCTGCTTACGCTGGCCGAATGCGGGCGCCGGCTCGGTGAGCGCGCCGGCTCGTTCCGCACCGAGACCATGGCTGACGATATCGACGACGTGCGCAAGGCCCTGGGGCTCGACGAGATCACGCTGTACGGGGACTCCTATGGAAGCTTCCTGGCGCAGTCCTACGCTTACCGCCACGGGGGCACGCTGAACGCGCTGGTGCTCGACTCCACCTACCTGCTGGAGGGCGAGGACCCGTGGTACCCGGATCTCCCCCGCAACGGCGTGCGCTCGATCTCGATTGCGTGCGAGCGCAGCAAAGAGTGCTCCGGGAACGCGCGGAGGCGGCTCGGCAGGGTCGTCGCGCACCTGCGCGAGACCGGACGCGATGTCGGCGCGCTGATCGACACGATCGCCGAGGCCGGCGAGGGGACCTTCGCCACGGACTACTACCTCAAGATCGACAGCGCGGGGCGGTCTCTGCTCGCCGGCAACCCGGCGCCGTGGCGCAAGCTCACCGAGGAGGGCAAGCCCGCGTACCACCATCCCCGGTTCTACCGCCGGGCTGGAGAGCTGGTGGTGGGCTGCAACGACTACCCGATGATCTGGGACAAGGAGGTGGATGAAGTTCAGCGCCGGGATCAGCTCGAGGAGGCGATCCGCGACTACGACCCGAAGGCGTTCCCCCCGTTCACACCGCGGGAGATGGCTCTCTCCTCGGAGATCGGCTACCTCGAGTGCCTGACGTGGCCCGAGCCAACCGAGCTCTACGAGTCGCCGAAGCCCGAGGACGCGAAGGCCCCCGACGTGCCGACCTTGATCGTCGCGGGGGAGCTCGACGACATCACCACGCCAGTCGAGGGCAAGCAGGTGGCGAAGCAGTTCCCGAACTCCGAGTACTTCGAGGCCCGCAACGGCGGCCACGTCGTCTCGTTATATGACTCCCACGGGTCGGCGGCGAGGGAGATTCGCAGCTTCCTGCGCCGGCAATTGCGAAGCCAGCGCTAGGCCGCGAAGCGGTAACCAACCCCGGGATCGGTGCGGATCAGGCCCTGGCGATCGTCCTCGGGCTCGATCTTGCGCCGCAGATTGGCGATGTGGGTGCGCAGGATCGGGGTGTCATCGGCGTACTCCGGCCCCCAAACCTCGCTCAGGAGCGCCCGGTGGGTGAGCAGGCGACCACGGTTTCGCAGCAGAACGCGCAACAGCTCGAACTCGATCGGCGTCAAGTGCACCTCCTCCCCATCGCGCTGAACCGTTCGCGCCGCGAGGTCGACCTCGAGCCCGTCGAGGGCGACAGCGGGCTCGTCCGGATCCGTTCCCGAGCGACGCAGCGTTGCCTGGAGGCGGGCGATGAGCTCGGCGGGGCCGAACGGCTTCGTCACGTAGTCGTCGGCGCCCGCCTCGAGCGCCCTCACCTTCTCGTCCTCCTCGCCGACCGCCGACAGCACGATGATCGGCACCGAGGACCACTCGCGCAGCCGCCGGCACACCTCGACCCCGTCGATGTCCGGCAGGATCAGGTCGATGATCGCGGCGTCGGGCGGGCGCACCGCTGCGCGATCGAGCGCCTCCTCACCCGTCTCCGCGGGGATCGCCTCGAAGCCCGCCTCTCGCAGCACGACCTTGAGCGCCCGGACGATCTGCGGCTCGTCGTCGCAGACGAGCACCCGCCCCTTACTCACGGCGTGGGCGCCTTCATCGCGCCTTACCAAACCCCGCGACGGCGGACGCGGAGCGGAGCACGTCGCGGGAATGATTCTCGTCCTCGAGCGGTAGCTCGAGGACGATCACCGTCCCCTGCCCAGGGAGGGACTCCGCCCAGATCCGGCCGCCGTTCGCCTCCACGAACCCTTTCGCGATCGCCAGCCCGAGCCCGGACCCGCGCTGACCGACCGCACGCCGGCCATCGCCGCGATAGAAGGGCTCGAACACGCGCTCGAGCTCGGCCTCGGGAATCCCCCCGCCCAGGTCGACGATCCGGATGATCACCCGTGAGCCGACAGCGCGGGCTCGAATCGACACCGGCTGGCCGCCCGAGTGGCGCACGGCGTTCTCGAGCACGTTCGCGAGCGCGCGCTCGATCTGCGCCGCGTCGGCGTTGAGGAGCGGGAGCTCGCGGTCGATCGAGAACTTGAACACCGCCTCGTCTGGGGCGTGCTCGGCCGCGGCATGGGCGATCTCCTCGATCGAGCACCAGTCGCGCCGCGGCTCGGCGGCGCCGGCTTCCAGCTTGGAGAGATCGAGGAGCTGATCGACCAGCCGGGTGAGGCGCGACGCCTCATCGGTCAGTGCGTCCGCGAGCTCCGTCCGCTCCTTGCCCGTGAGCGTGGCCGACGCGAGCGCGTCGCCGGAGGCGACGATCGCCGTCAGCGGGGTGCGCAGGTCATGCGAGACCGAGCGCAAAAGCGCCGTCTTGATCTCGTCGCTCCGCCGCAGCGCGCCCGCCTCGACCGCCTCCGCCTGGAGTCGCTCTCGCTCGAGCGCCGCGGCGAGCAGCGTCTCGAGCGCCGGCACGATTCGCTCGCCGAGGCGCTCGAGGGACTCCGGGTCGGAGTCGGCGGGCACGATCAAGGTCCCGATCAGCCCGCGGTCGCGGCGGAGCGGGATAGCCCGATCGCCCGGCCCGCTCGCCGAAGAGCCGAGCGCGATCCGGGCCGATCGCAGCCCGAGCGCCTGCGCCAGCCGATCGGCAGTCTCGTCGAGGGCGTCGGAGACCCGCCCGCCGGCGAGGAGCAGGGTCGCCATCTCGGCCGCGAGCACCGCCTCGCGGCGACGGACCTCCGCCTCGACCGCCCTCGCGCGGGCAAGCTCCGCGACCGAGCTCGCGAGCACGGCCGCGGTGAAGAACACCGCCAGCGCGACCCAGTTCTGCGGCTCCGCGATCGTGAAACGCCCCGTGGGCGGGATGTGGAAGAAGTTGAACGCGGCCGCGCTCAGCACGCTGGTGAGCAGGCCGAGTCGGAGTCCCCAGTAGGTCGAGATCGCTAGCACGGCGAGCAGGTAAAGGACGCCGGCCGAGACCTTGGGCATCACCTCGCCGAGCGGATAGATCAGGACGGTGATCGCGGCGACGGCGCCCGCGGCGACAAGCATCCCCAGCGCCGCCGAGGGCCGTGCCTCACGCAGGAGCAGTGGTCTTCGCCGCTCCACGTATTCAGCGTAGCCGCCCCGTACGAGCAACGAGCCCCGCCGGCGTGCCGGTTCGGGGCTCGAAAGCTTTCTAGATGCGGCGACGGCGGGCGCGGCGCCGGACGTGTTCCGGCTGGATGGCGCGACCGACGGCGACCGCGAGCGGGGCAATCAACATGCTTCCTCCTTCGTCCACCTCCAGGCTAGGAGCTTTTGGGGCCCGCTGTGTGCGCCGGCGCACACAGCGGGCTCTTTGCGTGACCGGCGTTTAAGGTACAGTAGTCATGCTAACCTGTCAAGCGGTTTTGCTAGTCACTATGATCGCGTCGTGAACGCCGCCGAGCTCACCCCCTTCGTCGAGGACAAGGCCGCCCCCGAGCCGCTGGTCGCGCTTCAGGCGTTCGCCAACACGCTCGACCTCGAGACCGACACCGACGCGCTGAGCTCGCCGGCCGAGCTCAGGCGATGGCTTGTCGCGGGCGGGCTAGCGACCCGGGGGGTCGCGATCAGCTCGGGTGACCTTCGCCGTGCCCGCGAGCTACGCGACACGCTGCGCGCGCTGCTCACCGCCAATGCCGACGGCACGGCCGATCGTCACGCGGCGGGGAGGCTCCGCGCGCACCTGGGCGCCCGCTCGATTCCTCTCACCGTTGATCGCGCCGGGACGCTCGAGCTCGATCTCTCGCCGGCGCGCTCGGTCGAGGAGTTCCTCTCACTGCTGATCGGGATCGCGTTCCAGGCACAGGTCGAGGGTCAGTGGGAACGGCTCAAGCTGTGCCGCAACGACGAGTGCCAGTGGGCGTTCTTCGACTCCTCGCGCAACCGCGGCGGCTCGTGGTGTCGCATGGAGGTATGCGGGAACCGGATCAAGAACCGCCACTACAGGCAGCGCCACAAGGAGTAGCTCATCCGAGGCGGGGCGTGCGGCCCGACGCGGATATCTCATCTCGCTCTCATCTTTAAGCTGGACTCTGACTCTCATGAGAGTCCTGATCGTCGAGGACGAGGTCAAGATGGCCGCGTTGATTCGCCGTGGCCTCCGCGAGGAGGGGATGGCGGTCGACGTGACCGAGCGCGGCGAGGACGCGCTGTGGATGGCAGGCTCGACCGAGTACGACGCGATCGTGCTCGACGTGATGCTCCCCGGGATCGACGGGTTCGAGACCTGCAAGCGGCTGCGCGGCGACGGCGTGTGGGCGCCCGTCCTGATGCTCACCGCCCGCGACGCGGTCGAGGACCGCGTCTCCGGGCTGGACGGCGGTGCCGACGACTACCTCACGAAGCCTTTCTCGTTCGCGGAGCTGCTCGCGCGGCTGCGTGCGCTCGCCCGCCGCCCGCCGGCGGAGCGCCCCGTGCTGCTCGAGGTCGGTGAGCTGCGCCTCGACCCGGCGACGCGCCAAGTGTGGCGCAGCGACACGGAGATCTCGCTGTCCGCGAAGGAGTTCACCCTGCTCGAGGTGTTCATGCGGCGCCCGGGCGAGGTGCTGTCCCGCTACCAGCTTCTCGAGCACGCGTGGGACTACGCGTACGAGAACCGCTCCAACGTGGTCGACGTGTACGTGCGCTACCTGCGCGAGAAGATCGACCGGCCGTTCGGCGCAAAGAGCATCGAGACCGTCCGTGGCGCCGGGTATCGGCTCAGCAAGGGCGCATGATGCTCAGGGGGCTGTCGATCCGCGCGAGGCTGACCGCCGCGTTCGCGGCCGCGTTGCTGCTCGTGCTGGCGCTCGCGGGAGTGTTCGTGTACCTGCGCGTGTCCAGCGACCTGACGGAGGCGCTCGACGACGGCCTCCAGGCGCGCGCCAACGACCTCGCGGGGCTGCTCGCGTCCGCGGACGACGATCCGCCACAGCTGTCGGGCGGGCTGTTCGAAGGCGAGGAGGGCTTCGCGCAGATCCTCACCCAGGACGGCGAGGTCGTCGCCTCCACACTGAAGCTGGCAGCGGGTCCTGCGATCGCCCCCGGGCAGGTCGAGCAGGCGAGCACCGAGCCCATCATCGTGACGCGTGAGGTCCCGGGACTGGACGCCGAGGCCCGGGTCCTCGCCGAGACGGCGAGCTCGCCGCAGGGCACGTTCGTGATTGTCGCCGGCTCCTCGACCGGAAACCGCGAGGAGGCGCTCGCGGGGATAGCCGGCGCGTTCGCGATCGGCGCCCCCCTTGCGCTGCTGATCGCCTCCGGCCTCGGGTATCTGCTGGCGACCAGGTCGCTGGCACCGGTCGAAGCGATCCGCCGCCGGGCGGACGAGATCACGCTGGAGCGAAGCGGCGAGCGGCTGCCGCTCCCGCGCGCCGAGGACGAGATCCACCGGCTCGGCGAGACGCTGAACAGGATGCTCGATCGGATCGAGGCATCGCTCGAGCGCCAGCGCGTGTTCGTAGCCGACGCCAGCCACGAGCTGCGCACGCCGCTCGCCGTGCTGCGCGCCGAGCTCGAGCTCGCCGACCGATCGCATCGAACGCGGGAGGAGCTCAACGCGGCTCTCCGGTCGGCGGTCGAGGAGGTCGATCGGCTCTCGAGGCTGGCCGAGGACCTACTCGTGGTCGCCCGATCGGATCAGGGCGAGTTGCCGATCAAGCGCGAACGGGTCGATCTCGGAGCCCTGCTGGGTCGGGTCGGCGCCCGCTTCGGGCCCCGCGCGAGCGAGGGCGGCCGCGAGATCGTCGTCGACGTCCCCCACAACCTCGAGGCCGACCTCGACGTCCTGCGGGTCGAGCAGGCGCTCGGCAACCTGATCGACAACGCGCTCCGGTACGGGGCCGGTGACGTCCGCGTGTCCGCGCGGCGCGACGACGGGTCGGTCTCGTTCGAGGTCTCGGACCACGGGGCCGGATTCCCGCCCGGGTTCGAGTCCCAGGCGTTCGAGCGCTTCACCCGGGCCGACGGCGGGCGCACGAGCGAGGGGGCCGGCCTCGGCCTCGCGATCGTGCAGGCGATCGCCACGGCGCACGGCGGACTCGCGACGGTCGCGGGCTCCGGCGAGCCCGCGACCGTGGTGCGCATCTCGATGCCGCTCTCCTGATCGGATGGCGGAGTCCTGGAGGGACTCCGGCGGCTACTCGTCCTCGGCGCCCTCGGTGCTCTCGTCCTCCGCGCCTTCGTCCTCCGCGCCGGAGTCGTCATCCGCCGCGGTCCCGACGGGCTGGAACTGGCCGTCGACATGGACCTCGACCACCGAGCCGTCCGGACGCTCGACCTCGACCTCGTAGAAGCCGGCGCTGCCCGCCTCCTGGTACTCGGCCTCGAGTACCGTGCCGCCGCCGGCCGCGTCGATCGCGGCACTCTTCGCCTTCTCGGCGTCGGGTCCGGTCACCTGCTCCTCCGAGTCACCGCCCCCGACGGCGTAAGCGATGCCCACTCCACCGGCCGCCACCACCGCGACCACCGCCGCGATCGCGACGAGCTTGCGATTGATTTTCATCGGATCTGTTGACCTCCGTGAATCTGGCTTGATTCTCCCTGCAAGCGCCCGTTCCTACACGTCGGCGATGAGATGATGATGAGTTGGGCGTGAGATCTCTCATCTGTCTCTCATTCGCTGGGCGTACGCCTTGTGGCCGCCGGTCGCCCAACGGCCGGAGATCGCATCCAATCCGAAGGGAGATCAGAGATGACAACCAGGATCTGGAAGCCCGGCGTGGCCGTCCTGGTGGCGCTCGCCGTGGCGTTCGCTGTTGGGGCCTGCGGCGGCGACGACGACAGCGGGACTTCAGGCTCGGATCTCCCCCAGGGGAGCGAGCCGGTCGACATCAATCCGGACGATTTCACGACCGAGATCGACAACCCGTACTGGCCGATGGAGGTCGGCAGCGAGTGGGTTTATCGCGAGACCGACCAGGAGGGAGCCGAGCAGCGGGTCGAGGTCACGATCACCAACAAGACGAAGCGGATCGCGAACGGCGTCGAGGCGCGCGTCGTGCGTGACGTGGTCACCGACACGAAGACCAACGAGGCCGTGGAGATCACCGACGACTGGTACGCCCAGGACTCAGACGGAAACGTCTGGTACATGGGCGAGGAGACCGCCGAGTACGAGAACGGCAAGCTCGTCACGCGCGCGGGGTCGTTCGAAGCCGGCGTCGACGGCGCGCAGCCGGGGATCATCATGCCCGCCGACCCCGAGGTCGGACAGGCCTACCGCCAGGAGTACTACAAGGGCAAGGCCGAGGACGAGGGCGCTGTGCTGAGCCTGGACGCGCAGGCCGAGGTCCCGGCCGGTCACTACTCGCCGACGCTGATGACCCAGGACACGAACCCGCTCGAGCCGAAGGTGTTCGAGCTCAAGTTCTATGCCCGAGACGTGGGCCCCGTGCTGGCGGTGTCGGTGTCAGGCGGAACCGACCGCGAGGAGCTGCTCAGCTACACGAAGGGCGGCTAGCCAAGGTCCATCCGGACCCGCACGACGGTTCCGTTCGCGGACGACCGGATCTGCACCAGGTCGCAGACCTGGTTGACGAGCCACAGGCCGCGGCCCTCGAGCAGGAGCGGCTCGGGCCGCTCGCGCCCGACCAGCGGACTGTCGAAGTGGCCATGGTCGCGGACCTCGCAAACAAGCGCATTGGGCTCGCGCCACACGCGAAGCGTTCCCCGCCCGCCCGCGTGGCGCACGCTGTTCGTCGCCAGCTCGTTGACTGCCAAGACGAGGCTCGACGTCCGTGCCGCCTCCAGCGCTGCGTTCATCGCCTGCCGGTAGGCGACGCCTCGCACCTCACCCAGATCGCTCGCACCGAACGCGAGCTTGTCGGGCACCGGCGAGGGCTCGGGTAGCGGGCCGTCGAATGGGCCGGGTGCCTCCGGCGGCGGGAGATAGGCGTCGCTCTGCCGGTTGATGCCGTCCTCAGCGATCACCGGATGCGTCCGCTGGGCGGCCTCGAGGACTTCCGGGTCGAGCGCGTCGGCGTCATAGCAGCACAGAAGTCGCCACGATGGTGCGTCCGCGAAAGCCACGTTCAGCAGCGACTCGGTGTGCCGGCACTCGACCAGCTCCGCCTCGCTGCGGCCCGGCCACACAGGTTCCGCGATGCCGCGGACCGGGCGACCCGCGACGGAATGATCGGCGACGAATTCGCCCCACAGCGGGATGATGCGGGCCGGGTTCCGGGCGACCTGCCTGATGTCCGCACGGCGGATCCCGTGGGCGCCGTGGCCCAGATGCGCCTCCAGCAGCCGGAGCTTGGACTCGCCGACGGCGATCAATACGGGCTCGTCGCCGGCCACGGCCTCGCGGACGAACGGCAGCGTCCCCGCCAGGAACTGGTCCTCACCGCTGTGGAAGAGCGCCTCGTGGCGGAATGTGCTCTCGCGATCGCTCAGCACATCACTCGATATACGCGCATTTTGCCGTCTTGGATCATCGCCAACTGCCATACCGGAGGACCCGCCGTCGTGCCGCACATGTTGAGTTTGCCACTAACTCGGCACCCCTAAATGTGACCTTCAGCACACGCGCCGAGGACGAGTGCGGATGCGGACCTCCTGTGGCCATCGGGCCGACCGATGAATGCAAACTCCCCTCGAACGACTTGCCCTGCGGGGACGACGAGGCGGGTTTCGGGGTCGCCTCGCCGCCCGCCGCAGGATCCTCCCCGACAAAACCTCTCCCAGACAAACTCGGCGAAAGGTCGCGACACTCGGCGCCACCGTTCTGACGGCGGCGCGGAGTAGCGGAATTTCCGGCGATCAACGGCCGTCTGGGCACTAGTGCCCATTCGTCAAGCAGCGATTGCGGGCGAGGCATGTCACGTCCGATTCTGAGCCCTTTCGGGGGCGGTGTGGGGGCGCTCACCGTTTACGTTGCCGACCGTTACGTAATTGGCGACCGGACGGTGAGCGCCGTCCCGGTCCCTGCCGGGCTGGGCATCGTCGCAGCGCGCCCGCCGGGGTCCTGGCGGTCACATGGCCGTCCCCCCCACCACCGGGCGGGGCGTCGGCGTCGTCTGTGGCGGGCTCACTCCACTAGCCCTCCTCCCCGCGCGACCCCTGCGGGCCGGGCAGCGACTCGAGCCGTGGCCGCGGCCGGCGCTTGTAGCCGGTGGCCGCCTGCACGCTCGAGGGGCGCCACTTGGCGCCCCCCCTGACCGTCGGCACGCCTTCCTCGTTGAGCCGGTCGGCGATCGCCTGCAGGGTCATGCCCTGGGCACGCATCCGGGCGATCCCCTCCCGCAGCTCGGGGTCGTCGGCGACCGCTCGCCGCCCAGCGCGGCGCCCATTCAGGCGCGCCACTTGGAGCCCCTTGTGGGTGCGCTCCCTGAGCCGCTCGCGCTCCCAGCCCGAGACCTCGACCAAGGTCCGGGCGGCGAGCCGGCCCTGCCGCTCATCGGTGTCGAGCCCCTGCGCCACCGCCACGAGCCGCGCCTCGGAGCGCGTGAACCACTCGAGGATCTCGCCCAGCTCGGCCGCCGAGCGGCTGAGCCGGGAGAGCTCGGAGACCACGAGCCCCCGAGCCTCGCCTGCCGAGATGCGCTGGAGCGCGTAGCCGAGCCCGGGGCGCTCGAGCCCCTTGCCGTTGCGGGGCTCGCGCTCGCGCACCAACTCGAGCAGCTCGAGCCTGCGGCGCCCGCACTCGCCGGCGATCTCCTCCGCCTGTTCCCCGAGCTCCCCCCTGTCGACGCTGCCGTGGGGGGCGGAGACGGTCGCGTAGCCGAGCATGGGGGTGTCGCCTCGGCCGTCCCGGACGGCTGCGGGGCGCCCCACGCCGCCGGCAGGTACTGCATCGATTGTCTTTCGCATTGTCTTCCCTTCTCGAGTAGGTCCGCCGCCGAGCACCTGCCGGTGCCCGGCGAGCGCCGGCTGGGCCGGGACCTAGCCGGGTCGCTCGAGAAGGGCGACGATGGCCGTCGACCGCCAGGCGGCCGGGGCCACGAGGAAGCGGGCGGCGAGGCCCGCGAACGCGATCAAGAAGGCAAGCAAGTCAAGCCAATAGCCGCCGAAGGGACCTGGGCCACCGCCGGAGAGCCCGCCGGCTGCAGGCGCCGTTGGCGTCCCGGGCGCCCCCGGCGCGGGCCGGGGCCCGGGCGCATGGGACAGGGCGGTGACGAGCCGATCCAGGGTGGAGGCGCTAAACCCGGTGCCGAGAAGAAGGGAGAGATCCCGGAGCGTCGACTGGAGGGCGCCCGCCCCGGCGGCGTCAAACGAGTCGGGCGGTGCCCGCGTCGGGTCTGCTGCTCCCGGGGGAGCGCCGCCAGCCACGGGCGCGGTCGGGGCGACCGCGGCGGTCATCGGCTCGGTCGTCCCCGGCGCCGGCTCGACCGTGTCGGCCGTGGCGGTCGTCCCGCCCGCCGGCCCGGTCGGCGTCTCGACAGCCCCCGCCGCCGGACCCTGTGTCGTGTCGACGGCCCCGCCACCCGACCCGTCGTTCCCGCCACTCCCGCTCACCGGGCTGGCCGAGGTGTCGATGGGCCCCGTCACCGTGTCCACGATCCCGGCGACCGGATCGGTGACGGTGTCGACGATCCCGGCGATCGGCGCGATCACGGGTCAACCGGCTCGGTCACGGTGTCGACGATCCCGGCCACCGGATCGGTGACGGTGTCGACGATCCCGGCGATCGGCGCGATCACCGGGTCAACCGGCTCGGTGATGGTGTCCACGATCCCGGCCACCGGATCGGTCGACGGTGTCGACGATCCCGGCGCACCGGATCGGTCACGGTGTCGACGATCCCGGCGACTCGGATCGGTGACGGTGTCGACGATCCCGGCGATCGGCGCGATCACCGGGTCAACCGGCTCGGTGATCGTGTCGACGATCCCGGCCACCGGATCGGTCACGGTGTCGACGATCCCGGCGACCGGATCGGTGACCGGTGTCGACGATCCCGGCGATCGGCGCGATCACCGGGTCAACCGGCTCGGTGACGGTGTCCACGATCCCGGCCACCGGATCGGTCACGGTGTCGACGATCCCGGCGATCGGCTCCGGTCACCGATGTCGACGATCCCGGCCACCGGCTCGGTCACCGTGTCGACGGTCCCGGCCACCGGATCGGTGACGGTCTCGACGATCCCGGCCGTCGGGTCCGGTCGCCGAATTGACCGTCGCCGGTCGCCGGTGTCGGTCGCCGCGTCGACCGTGTCGGTCGCGGTACCGGTTGCCCCCGAGGTCGTGTCGGTCGCGGTGTCGGTGGCCCCCGAGGCGGTGTCGGTTGCGGTACCGGTTGCCCCCGAGGTCGTGTCGGTCGCGGTGTCGGTGGTCCCGGTGTCGGTCGCGGTGTCGGTGGCCCCCGAGGCGGTGTCGGTTGCGGTACCGGTTGCCCCCGAGGTCGTATCGGTCGCCCCGGAGGCGGTGTCGGTCGCGGTGTCGGTGGCTCCCGATGGGGTGGTCGCGGTGTCGGTGGCCCCCGAGGTGGTATCGGTTGCCCCCGAGGTGGTGTCGGTCGCGGTGTCGGTGGCTCCTGAGGGGTGGTCGCGGTGTCGGTGGCCCCCGAGGCGGTGTCGGTTGCGGTACCGGTTGCCCCCGAGGTCGTATCGGTCGCGGTGTCGGTGGCTCCCGAGGGGGTGATCGACGTCGTGTCGGTCGTGCTTGAGGCGGTGGGAAGCTGGGCGGAGGCGCTCGGGGAAAAAACGGCGAACACGGCCCCGAACGCGACGAGAATGGCAGCGAGCCGGAGGCACCTGGAGCGCGGGCCCAGCAGACTGCTAAGTGCGTCCGACGGCAATTATCACCCCACCTGTGTGTGGCTTGTGCGATGCGTCGCTACCCGCTCGCCCCCGGTCATGAACCTCAAAGCCGCCATTTCTTCGCAAATTGCGAGTTTTTTTGGCGCAAAACCGGGTGTTCTCGCCCCGCAAATGGGGGTTCTCCGATGCTCCAAGTGGCCGAGGATCCGGTGAACGCTCCCCGGATCTACCACTAGTCTCCGGGAGATGAGGCAGTTCGAGGTCAGGCGCGACGACCTTCACGAGTGCCGGGTGGTCGATTCTGAGCCCCCCGAGCTCGAGCCGGGCGAGGCGCTGCTCACCGTCAGCGCGTTCGGCCTGACGACGAACAACATCACCTACGCCGTGATGGGCGAGGCGATGTCCTACTGGGACTTCTTCCCCGCGCAGGACGGCTGGGGTCGCGTCCCGGTGTGGGGATTCGCCGACGTCGCCGCCGATGGCGCGGGACTCGAGCAGGGCGCGCGCGCATTCGGATACTGGCCGCCCGCCACGCACGTCGTCGTTAGGCCCGAACGCGTCAACGAGCGCGGGTTCGTCGACGCGTCGCCGCACCGCGCCAGCCTGCCGGCCGCGTACAACAGCTACGCATTCGTCGACGCCGATCCGATGTACGACGCCGAGCACGAGGACGAGCAGATGCTGCTCGTGCCGCTGTTCGTCACCTCATTCCTGATCGACGACTTCTTCGCCGACGAAGGGTTCTTCGGCGCCGATGTGGCGATCCTGTCGAGCGCGTCGAGCAAGACGGCCCTCGCGCTCGCGTTCCTGCTCGGCCGTCGCGAGGTCGAGGTGGTCGGGCTCACGTCGCCGGGCCGGGTCGGGTTCGTCGAGGGGACCGGCGGCTACGACCGCGTCGTCCCCTACGGCGAGGTGTCGGCGCTGCCGGCGGAGCGAGCGGTGTACGCCGACATGTCGGGAGACGCTGCGGTGCGCCAAGCGGTCCACGACCACTTCGGTGAGTCACTCGCGCACAGCGCCGTCGTCGGCGCGACCCACCACGACCGGATGGGCGGGACGGAGGGGCTGCCGGGGCCGCCGCCGACCTTCTTCTTCGCGCCCGACCGGTTCGCGAAGCGGAGTAAGGACTGGGGGCGCGACGGGCTCGAGGCGCGGACTGCGGAGGCGTGGCGACCGTTCGTCGAGTGGACGGGCGGATGGCTCGAGGTCGTCCACGAGAGCGGCCTCGAGGCCGTCAAGCGGACCTACCTGGAGCTTCTCGACGGCGACATCGACCCGTCGCGCGCGCACGTGCTCTCACCGCGCTGACGCCTTCGACATCGGGGAGGGGAACCTCGGCAGCACCAGCGGGCCCAGCCACTCCGACAGGCGCGCCGCCTCGTGCTCGGCGGCGCGCTGTCCCTCGGCGCCGACGTCCTCGAGCATCTGGAGCTCGACCTCGCCGGTGTCGCTCTGACGCCAGCCACCCACGATCCGCCCGTCCCACCACACCGTGGCGCCGCCGTTGCCGTTGCTGTCGAAGATCAGCTCCTTGTGCGGGCCGAGGTACCAGCCGCGCTCGAACCAACCCATCGTGGTCGGATCGAGCGACGGCAGCAGCGCGACCCACGGCTCGACCGGATCGGGTGCCTCGAGGTCGTCGGGCAGCAGGTATCCGGTTTGGCCGTCCAGGTCGACCTCGACGGCGTCGAGGTCGGCGAGCGCCCTCCGCACCGCCGTGACCGTCGACCCGAGCCACCACTTCAGATCGGCCTCCGTGCCCGGACCGAACGCGCGCAGCCACTCCTCGACCAGCCTCGCCACGCCCTCGGCTTCGGGGCGAGGCGCGATCTCGTCCCCCAGCCACGACTTCGTCGAGGCCCATCTCGGCCGCGAGGTCGTCCACGCGCCGTCGTTCGACGCACGCACGACGCGCCCGGCCGCCGACAGCGTGGTCAGCACCCGCGGGCCGACCGGCATCCGCCCGCCCCACGACTTGCCCTCCCCGTACTCGATCGCGCCCTCGAGCGACGGGATCTCCGCGCGGAGCTCCGACGAGGTGGCCTCGCGGCCGTCGGACAGCTCCGTGAGCACCTGCTCCGAGGCCTTCGACAGCCAGCGCTCGCCCTGCCGGTGCATCCCGGCCTTCTCGACGTCGCGGATCAGCCTGCGCCGCTCCAGGTCGGCGACCCGGTTGCTGGCCCCCGCCTGGGCGAACTCGAGGCTTTCCCGCGGGAAGACGAACAGGGTCCGGCGCATGGCCAGGTGCTTGACGAGCGACCGATCGACGTAAAGGGCACGCTCCATGTCGGCCACCGTCATGTCGTCGACGCGCGCCCAGGCGGACAGGTAGACCGACGCGGGGTCGGTCCCGTGCAGGGCGACCATGCTCCTCGCCGCCTCCACGACGTCGGAGGCGCGATGGCCGGGCGCCAGGCGGTGACGGCGAGCCAACCGCGCTCGACGCTCCGCTACGTCGACCTTGCGCAAATGGAGACGAGGGGAGTCGAACCCCTGTGTTCAGTCGCGAAACGATCGGCGTCTACAGGCATAGCCGGCGTTTGAATCTCGCTCCGCGGGGCCGTCGCCGGCGGGTTGGTCCGCGGGGCCAGCCTCCTGAGTGTCCCCGGGCGGCGGAGGCGCACCGCGCCGGGCGAGCCCGTTGTTGACGCCGGAACCCCTCCCCACGGGCCGAGGGAGGGCCGACGCTCACTACCTAGCTACTAACTAAGTCGCGAGGGCGAACTCGTGGTCCGCACTTGTTTCTTTGTCCCGGTGTTTAACGAGGCCTCCGGGAACCTCGACCTGCAACCGTTCGCACGATCGACCGAATCGATTCCAATTCGTCCCCGTGCTATGTGAGATTCGATTCTAGCTCGGCGCTGCCCGCGTCTACGCGACCGGCCCCGGCAGGCTGCCCACCGCGCCCGGTTTGGAACTCCGCCACACGGGGTAGAGGGTCGGTCGTGGTTCGGAGGACGCTGGCGTTTGCGGTCGCGATTCTTCTCATTGGCGCTCCGTCTGCTCTCGGCCAGGAGTACGTGGCCGGCTCCGATGGTCTCGGGGATCCCTTCTTCCCGGAGGCCGGGAACGGGGGGTACGACACCACCCACTACTCGCTCACCCTCGACTACGACCAGCCCGCCAACTTCCTCGAGGGCACGGCCGTCATCGACGCCACCGCGACGCAGAACCTGAGCCGCTTCAACCTCGACTTCCGCCACTTCTACACGATCTCGAGCGTGACGGTGAACGGCGAGACCGCCCACTTCGCCCGCGGCGGCGAGCAGGAGCTCAAGATCAGCTCCGGCGGACCCTCTGGACTCGGGCTCCGACTTCACCGTGCGGGTCGACTATTCCGGCAACCCGAAGCCGATCAAGGACCCGGACAAGTCGATCGAGGGCTGGATCCCGACCGACGACGGCGCCTTCGTCGTCAACGAGCCGCAGGGTGCCCCCGGCTGGTTCCCGGTCAACGACAACCCGCAGGACAAGGCGACCTACGACTTCACCGTCACCGTGCCCGCAGGGGCACACGGTGATGGCCAACGGCCAGCTCGTCTCGCACACCACGGCCGGGCGGCAAGGAGACCTGGCACTGGAGCGAGGACAGCCCGATGGCGTCCTATCTCGCCACGGCGACGAACGGCGTGTTCCTAGACCGTCACTCCCTGACCGCTGCGCCAAGCGAGCCTGCCGATGTTCCTACACGACGCGGCTCGGACTCCAGATGACGACGCCGTGGCTCCGACATGGCCGACCGCGACCCGATCCGGACCCGGTCGCCTACGAGCGGCTGGAGCCGCAGCCGGAGATCATCGAGTTCTTCTCGGATCTCTACGGCCAGTACCCGTACAGCAGCGGTGGCGGGATCATCGACTGGGCCCCCATCGTGGTCTACTCGCTCGAGTCGCAGACGCGGGCCAACTACCAGCGCATTCCTCCTCCCCCGACCCAAGCATCACCACCGAGGCGAGCGCGACCGTCGTCCACGAGATCGCCCACCAGTGGTTCGGCAACGCCGTGTCGCTCAAGGTATGGCCCGACATCTGGCTGAACGAGGGCTTTGCGACCTTCTCCGAGTGGATCTACGACGAGGACCACGGCGGGCCGACTGCCGCCGAGACGTTCGACGAGCTGTACGCGACCCCGGAGAGCGACCCATTCTTCGAGGAACTCTGGTTCCCCGCGCCGGCCGCCCTCCAACGCCCGAGCCAGCTCTTCCACACGCCGGTCTACGATCGCGGCGCGATGACGCTGCAGGCGCTGCGCGAGAAGGTCGGGGACGACACGTTCTTCGACATCCTGCGCGCCTGGTACGCGGAGAACAGGTCCCAAAGCGTCACGAGCGACGAAAGCGTGACCACGGCCGACTTCATCGCGCCTCGCCGAGCGCGAGAGCGGTCAGGACCTGGACGACTTCTTCCAGGTCTGGCTCTACGAGGAGGGCAAGCCGGAGAGCTGGTGAGGCCCTGGCCCGACTCCGGGTCGGGCTTCGAGGGCCGCGGTAGTCGCTCTCGACGACGAACTTCCTGTACGCCCGCGGTGTGGCCCACCGCGAACTATCCTTAGTGAAGCTTTGGAACAGCACACGAGGATCTACGCGTAAGGAAGATGGAATCCCAGGCACGACACAGGCTTCCCCCGGGAGCGCTCGCACCAAGTCCGGAGAGTCGGGGAGCGCCAGCCCGAGCACGAGCCGATCCATCCCGGATCGGGTCGCCGCAGCGTGCTCAAGCGCGCGCTCGGGCCGCTCGCCGCGATCGGGCTGCTGCTGGTCAAGTTCGGGACCAAGCTCAAGGCGCTGCTGTTCCTGCTCCCGAAGGCGAAGTTCCTCACGACCTCGGGATCGATGCTGGTCTCGATCGTCGCCTACCAGCTGCTCTTCGGGTGGGCGTTCTCGGTCGGCTTCGTGCTGCTGCTCCTGCTCCACGAGCTGGGCCACGTGATCCAGCTCCGCCGCGAGGGGATCCAGGCGTCGGCGCCGATGTTCATCCCGTTCCTCGGCGCGGTCATCTCCGCGAAGTCGATGGGCGACGACGCCGCCGCGGAGGCGCGGGTGGGGCTCGCCGGGCCGATGCTCGGCACGATCGCGACGCTGGTCCCGCTGGGGATCTGGCTCGCGACCGGTGAGGACTTGTGGCGCGCGCTCGCATACATCGGGTTCCTGATCAACCTCTTCAACCTGCTGCCGGTGCTGCCGCTCGACGGCGGGCGGGCGATGGCCGCGCTCAGCCCCTGGGTGTGGTTCGCGGGGTTCGCGGGACTGATCGCCCTCACGGTCTTCTTCCCCAACCCGATCCTGATTCTGGTGCTGCTGTTCGGCGGCATCGAGAGCTGGCGGCGCTGGAAGCAGCGCAACACGCCCGAGGCACGCGCCTACCACACCGTCCCCACCCGGACCCGCGTGCTGGTCGCGGCCGTGTACCTCGGCCTCGCGGCGCTGCTTGCCGTCGGGGTGACCGAGACCTTCTTCGAGCGCGATCTCGGCGACGTCTAGGGCCTCCGTTTAGGGTTCGCCCGATGGCGGAGCGTGCGTTCGACGTCGTCGTGCTAGGCGCTGGACCGGCGGGCGAGGTCTGTGCGGGGCGGGTCGCGAACGGGGGGCTCGAAGTTGCCGTGGTCGAGGGCCACCTGCTCGGCGGCGAGTGCTCCTACTACGCCTGCATGCCGTCGAAGTCGTTGCTGCGACCCGCCGAGCTGCTCGCGGAGGTGAAGCGTGTCCCGGGCGCGACCGAGGCGGCGAGCGGCGATCTCGACGTCGCGTCCGCGCTCGCGCGCCGTGACGAGGTAATCCACGATCTCGACGACTCCTCGCACGTCGGCTGGCTCGAGAAGAGGGAGATCGCGGTGTTTCGAGGCGCCGGTCGGCTCGATGGCGAGCGGCGGGTGCGGGTGGGCGAGGACACGCTCACTGCGAGGCGCGCCGTTGTCCTCGCTACGGGGTCCTCGCCGGCGATGCCTCCGATCGACGGGCTCGCCGGAGCCGACCCGTGGGGAAACCGCGAGGCGACGACCGCGAAGAGCGCGCCCGAGAGCCTTGTAGTGCTTGGCGGCGGGTTCGTCGGGGTCGAACTCGCGCAGGCATGGCGGACGCTTGGTTCGGACGTGACGCTGATCGAGGCCGAGGATCGCATCCTGTCGCCGGAGGAGCCGTTCGCGAGCGAGCAGGTCTCCGACGGCCTGCGGGAGATCGGCGTCGAGGTGCGCACCGGAGCGAAGGCGAGCGCGGTCAGGGTCCAGGACAGCCTCGTGCGAGTAGAGCTCGAGGACGGCGACTCGGCGAGCGGCGAGCGGCTGCTGGTCGCGCTGGGTCGCAAGCCCAACACGGCCGAGATCGGGCTCGATGCGGCCGGGCGTCGAGGCGGGTGAAGGCGGCTACCTCGAGGTGGACGATCAGCTGAGAGTCATAACGCGCGATGTGCAAGCACATCGCGCGGTTTCCGAGTGGCTATACGCGGTGGGCGATGTCAACGGGAGGGCGTTGCTCACCCACATGGGCAAGTACCAGGCTCGGATCGCGGGCGACCACATCCTGGGCAAGGACGTTGCCGCCACCGAGGATCGTCGCGCGGTCCCGCGCGTCGTCTTCACCGAACCGCAGGTCGCTGCGGTTGGGCTGACGTTCGCGACCGCGCGCGAACGGGGGGTCAGCGCCCGCGCAGTCGACGTTCCGACCGCCGGGTAACGCCGGCGCGAGCTTCACCGGCCGCAACGCCCCCGGCACCAGCAGGCTCGTGGTGGACGAGGAACGCCGGGTGCTCGTCGGCGCGACGTTCGTCGGCCCGGAGACAGCCGAGTTCGTGCACGCGGCGACGATCGCCGTCGTCGGAGAAGTGCCGCTGGAGCGGCTGTGGCACGCCGTGCCCTCGTTCCCGACGCGAAGCGAGGTGTGGCTTGATCTGATGGAGGAGTACGGCCTGTAGCTATGGCG
>CAVWOU010000001.1:0-265856 GCA_963756745.1 uncultured Thermoleophilia bacterium | reverse complement strand
GCGGAGCCCCTCCCTTCGCGTGAAAGCGGAAGCCGAAGTAGCGCAACCCCAAACTTCCGCCTCGGACGAAGAGCACTGTCCCCTAGGGAGCTCGGGACCGTCACCCGGGGTGGCCGCTCGCCGCAATGTATGGTCGTCGCGGACCCCGTACAGCTGGATGAAGCCACCGATGACGGACATCGACACATCGCTCGCCAAGTATCAGGAGATCGAGACCGGAGAGGCGTTCACGCTTCAGGGCCCGCGGCTGTTGAAGGTGGAGTTGGCCGAGGCCTCGGTGATGGCGAAGAACGGGGCCATGGTCGCGTACCAGGGCGAGGTCCGGTTCGAGCACAAGGGGGGCGGGCTTGGACGCGTCCTGAAGAAGGCCGCCACGGGGGAATCCCTGCGCCTGATGAAGGCCGAGGGCAGCGGCGAGGTGTTCCTCGCCCACCAGGCGATGCTCGTCCACGTGCTTCGCCTCAGTAACGAGTCGATCACGGTGAGCGGAGAGAACATCCTCGCGTTCGAGACCGAGATCGAGTGGGATGTGACGCGGGTGAAGGGAGGCACGGCCGGGATGCTTGCCGGCGGACTCTTCAACATCCACCTGCGCGGAACCGGGTTGGTTGCGCTCGTCTCGGACGGCGAACCGGTGAGGCTCGACGTGGGTAGCGCGCCCACGTTCGCGGACCCGCAGGCGGCGATCGCCTGGTCGGGCGGCGTCTCGACGAGCCTGAAGACCGAGGTCCAAGCGAAGAGCCTGATCGGGATGGGCTCGGGCGAGAGCTTCCAGCTCGGCCTCTCGGGCCAGGGTTGGGTCTTGGTGCAGCCCTCCGAGGGTCGGCCGATCCAGCCCGGATAGGCGACGCCCGTGCCCGCCTCGGTGGCCCGCAGTGCCTTGAGGCGTTCTAAGTAACGCTCTTCGTCCCTTGCGGGCGTCTGCCGAAGGTCGTTTGAGACGCCTGCTCGTCGCGCGAAGGAGGTGCGCGTCAGTCGGGGGCGTCGCCGGCGACCGCCCAGGCGCGTGCGGTCAGCTCGAATGGGCCATCACCGATTTGCAGCCGTCCGCGGAAGGCGTCGCGGAGGGCGGCCTGGCCCTTCTCATCGAGTGAGCTGCAAAAGGCGCCGGCGGGGCCGACACCGGTCGGCAGCGGCGACCACAGGTCCTCGAAGTCCGCGTACTTGGCGCTCGCGACGAGCGAATCGAAGCGAACGGAGTCGAGGTGTGCGGCGCGCCACAGCTCTGCCAGCTCGCCCTCCCTGCACCAGGGCATCACGACGCCCTCGTCGGAGGCGGCGGCCCGTTCGGGAGCAATCTCGCGGGCGGCGTCCCAGAACGCACGCAGCAGCGTCATCTCACCCGCGTAGTCCCACACACACGAGGCCACCACTCCTCCGGGGCGGGTCACGCGGACCATCTCGCGTCCCCCTGCCTCGGGATCGCTCATGAAGTTGACCACCAGCTGCGAAAGGGTGGCATCGAACGTTCCGTCCGCAAATGGCAGCGCCTCCGCCGACGCCTCGACCACGTCGACGCCGGGCAACCGCGTCCGGCATGCGTCAACGAACGTGGTCGATGGGTCTGCCGCCGAGACGCTCGCCGCCCCGAGCTGGTCGACGAGCGCTGCCGACAGCGCACCCGGCCCGCAGCCGACGTCGAGCGCGCGCATCCCGGGCTCGAGGCCGGCGAAGCCGAGCAGTGCCGATGCAAGCGAAGGGCCATAGCGCCCCACGAATCGGTCGTAGGAGTCTGCCGATCCGCGGAAGGTTTCAGCGCCTGACATCGCCGCCACGAGGCTAACTCACCGCTCCAGTACGGGAATAACCGTGTCGCAGGAGGTCCCCGACGGGTACTCGAGGTCGCCGCCTCGACCTCCCTCAAGGTGACTGCCTTCGCGTGGTAGCGAGCGTCTCGGCCTCCGCTGCGAGGTGCCCGCCTCGTGCGAGGAGGAGAAGTCTCGGCCCCTCGCAGCTCGCTCTCGCAAACGCGTGAACACAGAAGCGGCGCCCTCAGGTCGGGACGGGCCACCCTCCAGCCGCGGCAGCGCCAGCCGATCGGTGCACCGAGGGCGTCCCGGTCTCAGAAGCCGATGTCGCCGCCGCCGAAGTCCCCGCCTCCGATGTCACCGCCCGGGTCGCCCGGATCTCCCTCAGCACCCCCGTCAGCCTCGGCGGCGGCCTCTTCGCCGCCGAACTCCGAGAACAGCGACTGGGCGACCAGGCTCCCGGCGAACGCCGCCGCGAAGCTGCCGAGCAGGGTACCGCCGATGCCGCCGAGCATGCCTCCGCCACCACCGAAGGCTCGCTCGACGGTGCCGGGCCGGTTCGTCTCCGCGCGGGTCGCCATGCGGGCGAGGGAGCGGGGGTCGTCGCCTCCGGTGCGCTCGTGTTCAGGAACCGCCGCGCTCAATTCGCGCAGCGCCATACGCCGTTGCTCGGGCGTCAGCTTCGCGAAAGCCTCCTCATGCGCCTGCTCGATCGCTTCCGGCGGGGCGGTACGCACGAGGTAGCGGTAGCGCTCGAGCGCTTGCTCGTCCGTCAGTTCGCCCGGGGCGGCCCGCGAAGAGGCGGAAGCGTGCTGCCGAGGCGGCGATTCGGGCCCAGTACTGCGACCCAGGAGACGATCCAGAAATCCCATGGTGGAGATCTTGCCCGATTGGGGTGGCGCGTGCGCGTCACTCGAGCAGGATTGGTGGTGGCGCGCCAGATGTGGCGACGGTCAGTCGAGGAGAGTGAGGTCGAGCTCGCGGAGGCGGGCGGGGTCGGCGAGCCAGTCCATCTCGACGATTCTTCCGTGGCGTACCGTGAACCCTCCGACCGAGAAGGGCTGGCCGTCCCGCGTCGTGACCACTCCCACCGCGCCGTTGATGAGCGCCGGCTTCATGACGAGCCCGAGCTGCGAATAGAACATGGCCTGGCCAATGACCGCGGCCGCCCCCCGGACTTCGCGCGATCCGGCCGCGCCAAGGTCGGCTCTCAGGACGACATCGGGGTCGAGGACTGCGACCAATCGGTCGAAGTCCCCGTCGCGCGCGGCCGCGAGGAAGGCCTCGACGACCTCTCGCTGAGCGTCCACGTCGGCGTCGGGGACGGTGTTCTCGGCCTGTACGCGGCGGCGGGCGCGGCTCGCCAGCTGGCGGGCCGCCTCGGGGGAGCGGTCGACGATCGGCGCGATCTCGTCGAATGGCACGGCGAAGATGTCGTGGAGCACGAACGCGAGCCGCTCGGCGGGGCTTAGCGTCTCGAGCACCACGAGCAGCGCGAGACCGACGGAGTCGGCCACTAGCGCCTCGTGCTCGGGGTCGGTTCCGTCGGCGCGGTCGATGATCGGCTCGGGCACGTGCACGCCGAGCGGCTGCTCGCGTCGCGATTTGCGCGAGCGCAGCATGCTCAGCGACACGCGCGAGACGACGGTCGTCAGCCAGCCGCCGAGGTTCTCGATCTCGTCCGCGTCGCTGCGGCTGAGCCGCAGCCAGGCTTCCTGGACGGCGTCGTCGGCCTCGCTCACCGAGCCGAGCATCCGATAGGCCACCGCGCGCAGGCGGGTTCGGTGCTCCTCGAATCGTTCCGCCAGCCAGTCGCGCTCATCCATGTCACATTCCTCCGTCGCGAGGGGTCATAGCACTAGACCCCTGAAATCGAGTCGATGTGACGGAAAGGGGGACGAACATGACCATCAGCACCCTCAGCCGAATCGGCATCCCCACCGGCACCTGGAAGGTCGACAAGGCCCACACCCGCGTCGGGTTCGCGGTCAAGCAGATGGGCGTCGACACCGTGCGCGGCGAGTTCCGCGAGTTCGACGGCGCCCTCGAGATCGGCGAGGACCTCGCCGACGCCCGCGCCTACGGCCGGGTCGACGCCGCCTCCGTCGACACCAACCTGGCCCGGCGCGACAAGCACCTGCGCTCGACGGACTTCCTCTCCGCCGAGAGCCATCCTGAGCTGAGCTTCCGGTCGAAGGCGATCGACCCGGTCGACGAGGACACCTTCCGCGTCATCGGCGACCTCTCGATCAACGGCGTGACGAACGAGGTCGAGCTCACCGCCGAGCTCGGCGGGATCGAGACCGGTCCCGACGGCGAGGAGCGGATCGGCCTCGAGGTGACCGGCCAGGTCTCTCGCACGGCGTTCGCGATGAAGTACGCCCCGCTCATTGTCGCCAACAAGGTGAAGATCGTCATCGACGTCGCAGCCGTCAAGGAGGCCTAGCCCAGAATGGAGGACGCAATGGCTTCGACCCAGTCCGAGATCAGAGCGCTGTTAGACAGTCGATCCGAGGCAGTTCGGATAAAGGACATTGATCGACTGATGTCGTTTTATTCTCCCGACATTGTCTATTTCGACCTTGTCCCCGGTCTCCAATACACCGGATCTGCTGCGCTCCGGCCTAGATTCCTGGAGTGGTTTGAGGGCTTCAAGTCATTCGACCAGGAGATCCGCGACTTGAATATTTCGGCGAGCGGGGATATCGCGGTCGCATACATGCTTTCCCGAGCAGACGTAACCCTGACGAACGGGCAAGAGGTCGGATACTGGGTACGGGTGACCAGTTGTTGCCAGCGGTCAAATCACAGGTGGTTGGTTACGCACGAGCATGTCTCACTGCCCGTTGATTTTGAGAGCGGGAGTGCGGCGATGGACCTTGTGCCCTGACGGCCTGGATCGACCTCAGCTTCGCCCACCGGCGTGACATCCCGGCGCGGCTGAAGCATCGGCTCACCATCGACGTGCCGCCGGGGATCCCGGTGCAGCCAACGATTACCTCCACCGGCGCGCGGGTCACGGTCGCCTCCCGCCCCGCGGTGCTGATCGGCACCCGGCCTTTGAACGATCGGAGAAGTGAGGATCACCCGATTGCGGGCTCCCGCATCGCGCGGTTTGCGAGCGCCAGCGACGGTCCGGAGCACGCTCCCGCTGTGGACGACGGGCAGGCGTCTGGGCTAGCGCGGCCGTCGCTCTCGCAACTCGCGCGAAGCAGGAGCCGTCGGCCGCGCGGCCAAGTGTGGATGAGGCGCTCCCATGGAAATGTCACGCACCTTCGCGCCAACACGCCAGCGGTCGTGTGGTCGAACATTCAGACGGCACGTTCGTCGTTGGCTGGAAGGACGAGGACAAGGAGGGAAGCTACGGCGTTCTCGCGGTCACCTCGGATAGGCGGGGGGCGGTCGCAATCTGTGAGAGGCGTGACCAGGCCGCTGTCGAGGTGTGCGACGAGCTCGGCCTATACAAGGGCTTCATCCTCGGCGGCCCCCATTCCCGCACCGCGCGCGCTCCCTCGGGTTGAGCGCTGAAGCAGTCTGGGTCGGCTGCGCCCCGGTTGCTTCTGCCAGCCGGAACCGATGCTCCTTGTCGCGCAAGGCGAGAGCGGAGGACGACGCGAGTCCAGGTCCAGCAAGGACGCCGCCTTCCTCAGCCCAGCCCCGGCTTCGCCCCCTCGGCTAGCTTTAGCCGCGTCCACACGTTCATGTTCACGACGACGCCGATGATCTCGAGGATCGTCTCGGCGTCGAAGTGCTTCGCGAGCCCGTCGTGGAAGCGCTGGAAGGCCTGGCCAGCATCCGTATCGGGGGCCCGGGTAAGCGCCTCCGTGTAGCGGAGGGCGGCCTGCTCTGCCTCGGAGTGCAGGTCGGTCTCCCACCACGCGGTCAGCGTGTCGATCTTCGCGCGCGGGATCCCAGCGTCGCGGGCGGCCTCGTAGTGGAGGTTGAGACAGTAGCTGCAGTTGTTGAGTTGCGAGACCCGCAGTCGCAGGAGCTGCGCGAGGCCGCGGTCGATGCGCAGCTCCGCTGTGTACCCGAACGCGTCCGCGCCCATGCGCGCCATGCCGATCAGGGACTCGTTCTGCGTCGCATCGGCGCGGTGGTTGGTGATCTCGACCTCGTCGCTCATTTCGTCTTCCCTTCGGTTGTCATCGCTCACCCTGACCCCGCTTCCCCGGGGGCGCCCCCAAATGCTCGGCGGCAATCTGCTTGCGGAAGCCCGCGTCCTCGCGCCGGACCTGCTGGGCGCCCTCGATCACCCGCCCGACGTCGTCGGCAGGGATCATCCCAGCGGACAGCCCTTCCGTCTTCGTGGAGCACGAACACGCGGGGTACGATGGGCCACAGCGGACCTGGCGGGCAACCCGACGGAGGAGGAGTCATGGCCACCGCAACCGACGTCGCCGAGCTACTCGCCACCCACCCGAAGCCGAGCGAGGTCGATCGCGAGACGCTCGCCCGCTGCATCGCCGAGTGCTTCGACTGCGCTCGCAGCTGCACGGCGTGCGCGGACGCCGATCTCGCCGAGGAGGACCTCTCCGAGATGCGGAGATGCATCCGTCTGTGCCTCGACTGCGCCGATGTCTGCGACGCCACAGGGCGTGTGGTGAGCCGTCAGACCGAATACGAGCCGGAAACCTCGAGAGCGCAGGTCGAGAGCTGCCGGCGGTCATGTTCGGCATGCGCCGAGGAGTGCGAGCGCCACTCCCAGCATCACGAGCACTGCCGGATCTGCGCCGAAACCTGCCGGCGTTGCGAGGAGGCATGCGCCAGCCTGCTCGACGCGATCGGATAAGCACATTCACGACGCCCGGGTGACCCGGTCCCGTCGATGTTCTACTTCCGAGATCAGGACGGCAACAAGTTCGTGATCGCCGAAGAGAGCGACTGAATCAAGCGACCCGAGGGCTCAATGGACAGACCGACCTCCGCCGATTCTGTTGACGCCGGGGTGAAACTCGAGGCGCTAGGACAGAACGGTCGAGGAGGTCGCCGCCGCTCCTCCTCGCGCAAAGGAGGCGCGTTTGCGCTCAGCACTGGAGTACCGCTTAGCGTGAAAGCGACGCTGGTAGACCGAGCGCTCCCCGGGATCAGGGGAGAACCCGGTACTGCAAATGAGTTGCGCGGGGCGTGTCGATGACGCGAGTCTGCTCGAGCTCGGCTCCTACACCATCTCCGCCTCGAGGGGTCTGAGCTGTCGTTCTTCAGCACCGTGACGACCTTCGGAACCGCCACCGACATCACCATTGCCGAGCTCGCTATCGAGGCCTTCTACCCGGCTGACGCGGAGACTGCTGGGCTGCTCCGCGATCGCGATCGGCCTCGATAGAACCAAACGATTGCGGTCACGTTGCGATCAGCCGGAGGTGCTTCGCCACTGCGCTCGCGGTAGACGTAGCCTGGCCGGGTTAGCAAGGAAAGGAACCCGAAAATGACCGCTCAGAGGACGGTGCCAAACATAAGGTCGGACCGCGCGGCCGAGACGCGCGATTTCTTCGTCGACCTGCTCGGCTTCGAGGTGGCGATGGACCTGGGCTGGGTCGTGACCCTCGCATCGCCGACCAATCCCTCGGCCCAGGTGACGATCATCGCAAACGACGATCCCGCCGCGCCTGGTATCTCGGTCGAGGTGGACGACGTCGACGCGGTCCACGCCGACGCGGTCGAGCGGGGGCTCGAGATCGCCTATCCCCTACGCGACGAGGAGTGGGGAGTCCGACGCTTCATGCTTCGCGAGCCGAGCGGCACGATCGTGAACATCCTCTCTCACCGCTCCGATTGACCCTGCCCGCGCGACTCAGGCTGCGAGCCGAGCTCGGGGTCGTGCGCAGCGAGCCATTGGATCAGCGCGGCGACGTCGTCGCAGACGACCCCTGCGTAACGAGCGCGTCCGGTTCGAGACGGCTGGTTCTCGCGCAAACCAGGAGTGCACCTCACAAGGTCCGGCTCGGCGGGGCGATGCGAGAATCACCACCACGATGACGTCCCCAGCGCCGACGCGCGTTCTGGTCGTGGCTCACCAGACCGCGGCGACCCCGAGACTGCTCGACGAGGTCCGTGCCCGCGCGCGCCGGTCTCCCTGCACGTTCACGCTGGTCGTGCCGCGTCCCTACTGGGACCCGGAGACCGACGCGGCCGCGACCACACTCGAGCTGGCCATCCCGCTGCTGTCCGAGGCCGCTGGTGGCCACGTCGAAGGGATCGTCGGGGACACCGATCCCTTCGTCGCCGTGCAGCAGGCGGTCGAGCGAGGCGGGTTCGACGAGATCATCATCTCCACCCTTCCGGCGCGGGTCTCGCGCTGGCTCCGCCGCGATCTCCCCCACCGGGTGGAGGTGCTCGGCCTCCCCGTCACGGTTGTCACCGCCCAGCAGTCCGACCGCGCCTTCTCCGACTCGCACTGAGCCAGCGGCGTCCGCGGCGACGTCCACGTGGCCGCCAAAGCGCTTCCGGCTCCTTTGGCGCGCTGCCGCTCATCGCGCTAAGCGGTAGCCCCTACTGCCTCTGATTACATCCTGTGGGGAAGGAGGACTCGTAGCCACCACAGGAGGAATGAGATGAAACAGACATCCGGTGCCGAGCACGAACGGCTTGATGTGTTGATCGGCAGATGGAAGACAGACGGGTCAACCAGGGATATGCCGGGAGCGCCAGCGGTCAAGATCGATGCGGTGGACACCTACGAGTGGCTTCCTGGTGGATTCGCGCTTTTGCACAGCGTTGACGCCAAGATGGGTGATGACAAAGTCGAAGGGGCTGAGATCATCGGCTACGACCCTGATCGAGGCACCTACGTCACGCAGTACTTCGGCAACGATGAGGCGACCGCATACGAGGCTGAGCTGACGCAGGAGCGCGATGGCCTTACGTGGAGGATGCGCAGCAAGACGACCCGGTTCACCGGCGTTTTCGACGAAGGCTGCAAGGTGATCACTGGACACTGGGAGTTGCTGCAAGATGGCCGAGACTGGCAGCCCTGGATGGACATCACGCTGACCAAGCAAGGCAACTAATTCGTCTAGGTCAGTACGCCTCCATCTCGCGCGAGCGAAAGGACATGGCCGCTCTCAGGAAAGAGGCCTACGAGGCGATCGTCGTCGGCACCGGGTTCGGCGGTGCCGTTTCAGCGTCCAGGACCGATTCACACGCTCGACGGGGGCCTCTTCCCTAACGCACTCTTGGCGAAGCCGCTAATCACCCCATGAAGTCCGCGTGTGAACTCGACGTCGTCAGGGCGCTTTGCGAGGCGACCCGCGAGGGCGCGCGTGCTGGGAAAGACCTCCTCGGCTAGTGCCTCATGTAGCTCTTGCGCCCGCGCACGTTGTTTGGCGTCACGTTTTCCTGGAGTTCGCGCGGTCTCGAAGGTAACGAATCCTGTCGTATACGCGAACAGGGCGAGGAACGCCGTCACGGCGTCGGCGTCATCGAGGGCGCCTTGCCTCAACAGCGTCAGCATGTGCTCGCGCAGGCGCAGCGCGTTCGGCCCAAGCATCGGTCGCGATACGGTCAGTGCAATCAATCCCGGCTGGGTCAGCAGGAGCCGGCGGTACGAGCTCATCAACGAGACGAGCCCATCCCGCCAGGTCATGCGTGAGCGCGGGCGCTTAACGTCGCCGAGCAGGTCGTCAAGCACCGCGTCCAGTATCGCCGCCTTGTCAGGAAAGTAGGTGTAGAGGGCGTTCGGCATCACCCCGAGCGCATTGGCGAGTCGTCTCATCGTCAGCCTCGCGACGCCCTGCTCGGCCCCAATCCGGCGGGCCTCCGTCACGACGCGGTTCGGGGTCAGGCGCGGGGGCCGTCCGACTCTGGGAAGGGTCGTCGGCCGCTCCCGGGTGCTGCCAGCGATGTTCACGGGTGTCGTCCGGGACGCGGCCCGGCTTGGATCGGCCTACGGAGCGCTCGGCGGCAACGGCGAGCTTCGCGGGGTTGCGATCTGGCTCGGCCCGGAGAAGTTTCCCTGGAGTGCCTTCAGGCAGCTTCGCGGCGGCGGCTGGATGCTGTCGGTCCTGCGCGCTTATCCGAGCTCCTTTCGGGCGTTCATGCAGACCGGGGCGAACGGCGCCCGCCTTCATCCCGCCGATCGGCACTGGTACCTGGAGACGATGGGAGTCGACCCCGCTGTCCAGCGCCGGGGTTTCGGCGGCCGACTGTTGAAGCCGGTGCTCGAGATCGCCGACCGCGACCGAGTCGACTGCTACCTCGAGACCGCGGATCCGCGCAACGCCGAGTACTACGCTCGCCACGGTTTCGTGGTCGAGAGGCCGGCCCTGCAGCTGGTGCCGGACGGCCCGGCCCACATCGCCATGCGGCGCCGGCCGACGGCGCCGCCGGGATGCGAGACGATTCCCGACATCGACGAAAGGAAGCAACCAATGGAAACGGGGGCACAGATCCAATGAACGCGACGCCGACGCTCTACGAGTGGGCCGGAGGGGAGGCGGCGATCCGGCGGCTCATGGACTGCTTCTATGACCGCGTCGAGCGCGACGAGCTGCTCTCTCCTTACTTCCCCGGCGGGGTGAGCGAGGACCACCGCGCGCACGTCGCCGTCTGGTGGTCGGAGGTGCTCGGCGGGCCCGCCCGCTACACGCAGGAGCTCGGCGGCTACGAGAAGATGCTCGCCCACCATCGCGGGCTCGCGATCGCGCCCGAGGAGCGGCATCGCTTTGTCTCGCTGATCAGCCTCGCCGCCGACGACGCCGGCCTTCCGGACGACCCCGAGTTTCGCTCCGCGCTCGTCGCCTACGCCGAGTGGGGATCCCGGCTTGCGATGCACAACTCCCAGCCGGACGCCCAGGTCTTCGAGCACGCACCTGTCCCTCGCTGGGGCTGGGGCGAGGCACCCCCGTACGAGCCGGGGAGCGACACGTGAGGTGACCGATACGACGAGCGAGCGACTCGCCGTCCTGACGGCTCCCGGGACGGCTTCGGGCACAGCGGCCGGTTGCGATAGACAGGTCTGGTCGTGAGTGAGCCGTCGTGCCCACATGGCTGGAGTCACAATCGACGAAGGGGAAGGAATGCTTCAAGAGGGCGATGTATCGGCCAGACTGCCCGCGCGGGATCTCAAGCGGGCACGGGCCTTCTATGCTGAGAAGCTCGGCCTCAAGCCCAGCGAAGAGCGGCCGGGCGGACTGCTCTATCGGGGCGCGAGCGGGGAGTTCGCGTTGTTCGAGTCAGCCAGCGCCTCACCCGGCACGTTCACCCAGATGGCGTGGTACGTGGATGACATCGACGCCACCGTGGCCGAGCTGCGGCAACGGGGCGTCGGGTTCGAGGAGGTCGACCTGCCCGGGCTCAGGACCGTCGAGGGGATCGCGGAGGTCGCCGGCAACTACCCGAGCAAGGGCAGCGGCGAACGGGCTGCCTGGTTTCGAGACAGCGAGGGCAACATGCTCGGGATCAGCGAACTGGTGCGCTGAGCACGTTCGCTCCGCGTCTGCTTTCGCACGCAAGCGGGCGTAGGCTTCCGTCCCACGGTGGATCGGGTACGAGACACCGCCGGGGCCGGCGGGTGTCTCAAGTGCAGCGGCGAATACGGGCTCACGCGGGCGGCACGACGACGTGCTTGACCTCCGCCATGTAGCGCCCGGCGGCCGCGGAGGCCTCCTCCGGGGTGCTCCCGCTCTCGCGAGCGTCCATGTACGCCGCGTACCAGTCCCACCAGTCGTGCGGTGGGGCGACCGCCTCGAACGAGCCGTGATGCTCGGCCGTCTCGTGCAACAGATCTGCCAGGGAGGCTACGTCCATGTCAGTCCTCCCATTCCCGGCCGGGGAGCCGGGTCGTGATCTCTTGGAGCAGCCAGCCGTTCCCATCCGGGTCGCTGAATGACGCTTGCGCGAAGTACGAGCGGTCCCCTTCTGGCGCCTCGAGGCCCGGGGGCCGCCTCTCCTCCACCTCGCTGACGTCGACACCGCGGCTGATGAGGTCGCCCCGGGCGGAGTCGATGTCCTCGACCACGAGGATCAGCCTGTCACTGGAGCCCGGCTCAGCCGCCGTGCCGCCCTTGCCGAACTGGATCGAGCACTGCGAGTGGGGCGGCGTGAACTGCACCGTCCGGATGTCGTCGCTGACGACCAGGTCGATGTCCAGCCGCCATCCGAGGCTCTGGTAGAAGCTTTTTGCCCGATCGACACCGGAGACCGGCAACGTCACAACCTCCAGCTTCATGTCCACGATCTCTCCTCTGCTCGTGTCTCTGGGTTGGTACTGGCATCTCGAACGGAGCCACTCGGTCTCGGCGTCTGATCATCACTTCCGAGGGATCGCTCAGCAGCGACGCTAAGCCTCCTCGGGGTATTCGTCCTTGCGCCAGGACCGGAACTCCTCGTCGCCTGTGCGCTCCATCGGCGTCCGGTCGAGCAGGAAACTGAAGAACGGGGCGACGAACGGGTCCGGTGCCATCACGGTGTAGGTGTGGTAGACGGTCCCGTTCTCGCGCGCGAACGCGATGTAGCTCGGCCCCTCGCGCAGGCCGTCCTTGAGCTCGGCCCCGACCTGCCGCGACCACTCCTGCAGCCACTCGGGCGGGTCGTCGATCATCTCCTTCACCTCGGGGATCTGCTGCGCCTGCTCCTCAGTGAGCGCGAGCCCGAAGTCCCAGGGGAAATCCGTCTCGTAGGTCGACACGTACGGGAACTGCCAGCCCATGCGCTTCCGGTAGGCCGCCAGCCTGTCGATCGGCGCCCGGGAGAAGCAGAGAAAGGTCACGTCTCGCTTGTTGATGTGAATCAGCTGACCGTCGAACCCGTCGGCCAGGCTGGTGCAGCCGGGGCAGGCGCCGACCTCGTAGTCGGGGCCGTACATGATGTTGTAGGCGAGCAGCTGCGAGCGGCCGTCGAAGAGCTCCGCGAGGGTCTTCTTGCCGTCCTCGGTGTCGAACTCGTACTCCTTCTCCACCGGGACCCATGGGAGCTCCAGCCGCTTCTTCTTGATCTCCTCGTTTCGCTCCGCCTGCTCGTTCTCGAGCTTGCCGAGCTCCTCCCGGGCGGCGAGCCACTCCTCTCGCGTGCCCGTCCTGTGCTTCGTCGCCTCCTGTGCGTTCGTCATCTCGCATCTCCTCTCGATTCCGGCTTGTTCCTAAGACCGCGCGCATCGCTGAAGCTCATCGCGCCCCCCGCCGTGCTCGGGTCTCCTGAGACATCGCCTGAGTATCGCGATTTGCCCTCAGCCCCGCTCCTCTAGTCCATCCGACAGGGCAGAGCGGGGCCGCGATCGGGTAGCGCGATCGACAACCTCCCGCGCAGGAGGGCGGCGGGCAGAGCAGCCCTGATGGCATATGGGGGCGTCGGGAGGCGGAGTCGGACGGGACTTGCGGAGGCGTCACAGCCCGCGAGCAGCGCGATACGCCGTCGGCCGGGCTGGGCTGAAGAAACTTCCCCCCGACTAGAGTGGAGCGCCCCGACCAAGGAGGCGAAAATCGCCGAGAATGACCCTCCCATCGCCAAGGTATCGACCGTGTTCGTTCCGGTCTCTGATCAGAACGAGGCGCTCAAGTTCTACACCGACAAGCTCGGCTTCGAGGTACGGACCGATGTCGCCTACGAGGAGAATCAGCGCTGGCTCGAGGTGTCCCCGCCGGGCGCGGAAACGACGGTCGCCCTCGTTCCGCCGCGCGAGGGACACCAGGATCCCGAGGGGATCGACACCAACGTCGGCTTCGGAACCGATGATGTCGCAGCCGCCCACGCCGATCTCGGTAAGAAGGGCGTTGATACCGATGACATCATCAGCCCCGGCGACCCGGTCCCGTCGATGTTCTTCTTCCGAGATCAGGACGGCAACCGATTCGTAATCGCCGAAGAGAACGACTGAATCAAGGGACCCGAAGTCACAATGGGGCGCTGCGCAACGACCTCCACCGATCCTGTTGAGGGTGCTCGCAACTGCGGACGGAGAACCCTTGACCCCGGCGGCAGATCATGGAGCGGGCGAGGGCGTGCGGCGGCGATGGGCTCGGACTGACCTCGCCACGTATCGTTGATGCGGTCCCAGCGTGACCGAGATGGTCTCGCTCGGCGTGCATTGAGGCGGCGCGGACGCCTAGATCGGCGATCCTCGGCGAGTTGCGCAACGGTCGGGCGCATGCAGTAGCCGACGCTTCATCACGCCACCAGCGGGCAGAGCCTCGGGTAGCGCGAATACGAGCGGCGCCGCCACACCTCCCGGCCCTCGCCCAGCCGGACTGACGCTGCTATAGCGTTGATCGCGCAAGCAACCAGGGAGACGCGATGAGGATCGCCGTAGTCGGAAAGGGCAATGTCGGCGGTGGCCTCGCCGACCGCTGGGAGAAGGCCGGTCATGACGTGGCAAGGATCGGCCGCGACGGCGGCGACGTCTCGGGCGCCGATGCGGTGCTCCTCGCAGTTCCCGGTGGCTCGATTGCCGAGGCCGTGGAGAACGTGAGCGGGCTCGAGGGCAAGACCGCCGTCGACGCCACCAACCTGGTCGGCATCGAGCCGCCCGACGGGTTCGCGTCGAACGCCGAGTTCCTGAAGTCGAAGACCGGCGGCCCGACCGCAAAGTCGTTCAACATCAACTTCGCGGTGCTGTACGACCGGCTGGGGGACGCCCGCGCGACGCCCGGCAACCTCTGGTGCGGCGACGACGAGGCGCGCGATGTCGTCGAGCAGCTGAACCGCGACGCCGGCTACGAGCCCGTCTACGCCGGCGGACTCGAGAACGCAGGCTTACAGGAGAGCTTCATGGGGCTCGCGTTCGCGATCTACCAGGGTGGACTGGGGCCGTTCGTGTATCGCGTGGCGCCGCTCGACGAGCTGTAGGCACAGCTGAGGCGCTCCTCGGTCAGCCCCGGCCTCTCGCATTGCGCGAGGAGCGAAAGCGACGCACGTAAGACGCGGGATGCCTGCACGTCGTTCTTTGCGGTAGCGATCCACGCCTCGCCGGAGGGCCTCGCTTTGCTCAAAGGGGACGCCTGGCGCTTGCTCGTGCTACTGGCGACGAGGAGGTCCGAGCGCTTACCCAACGCCCTGTCGTTCGGCCTCTCCACGGTGTCGCGCGAGCCCGAGAGCACGCGCGACGCCGGCAGACCGTTGGGAAATGCCTAGCCGGCGGCGCCGACGGCGGCGCCCGTCGTCCGACCGCGGCGGGCAAAGAAGGCGGCTTCGGCCTCCCCCAGCGGCGTCGAGGGCGGCTCGCCGTGCAGGTACTCCGCGGCGATCGCGCCCCAGTCGGCACCGGCGCGGAGTTGAGCAAGAACGACGGCCACGATGCCGTGCATGCGCCGGATGAGGATCGCCTCGGGTGGCAGGGTGAATTGGTTGAGCTGCATCCTCATCGCGGCCCGCTCCTCCCGGTCTGGACGTTCACGGTCCCGGTCGCGCCGGGCGTCAGCGGGTGAGAAGCGGCGCTCTCCCCGGACGGCGTACCACTTGATCGCCATTCGCATCAGCCTCAGCGCGAAATCGGCGTCCACGGCATCCGCACGGCTGGCGGGCAGATACCCACCCGCACGTAGGGCCGCCTTGAGGGCCTCCGCGTCGCCGTCCCGGACGGCAAGGGCGATTGCCCGCTCGGCGGCCACGCGGGAGGCGTCGACGCCGCGCAGCAGGCCGAAGTCCAGGAAGCAGACCCGGCCGTCAGGGCACAGCAGGTAGTTACCGGGGTGGGGGTCTCCGAGCGCGATCCGGTCGCGATACAGCAACCCGAAGTAGAGCCGGAAGACAATCTCGCCGTAACGGTCGCGCCGCGCCTCGTCGGCCCGGCGCACGGCCTCGAAGCGCTCCCCCACGACGTACTCGGACACCAGCACGCGCCGGGTCGAGAGGCTCGTGTGGACACGTGGGACGCGGACGAAGGGATGTCCTCGCAGCAGCCGCTCGATGCGGCGCTGGTTCTGCGCCTCGAGCTCGTAGTCGAGCTCCTCTCCGATCCGTTCGCGCATCTCCGCGGCGAGCGCCTTCGCGTCCAGCCCTGGGGCGAGCCGCTTGACGAGCGGTAGCAGTAGCGTCGCATTGCGCAGGTCCGTGGCGACCGCCTCGGCGACCCCGGGGTACTGGATCTTCACGGCCACGTCGTCGCCGTCGACGGTCCTGGCGCGATGGACCTGGCCGATCGAGGCCGCGGCGAACGCACGCTCGTCGAAGTCGCGGAACAGGTGGTGTAGCGGCCCGCCGAACTCCTGCCGCATGAGCTTCTCCAGGTCCGCGAACCGCACGGGCGGGACGTTGTCGCGGAGCGCGGCGAGGCTGCGTTGCAGTTCGTCTCGCTCGTCTTCGGGGAGGCCGTCGAACTCGACCATCGAGATCATCTGGCCGACCTTCATCGCCGCGCCGCGCATCTGCCCAAGCTGTTCGACAATCTGCTGGATCAGCGCAGCGCCCCGCTCTCTCTGGGCCACGGCGGCACGCTCGGGCGTCCGGACCCGGTTGGCGGTTCGCGTCCCGGCCCACCGTAGGCCCTGTCCCGTCACCAGCCCACCGACGCGCGCAGTGCGCGCGAGCCGACTGGTTGGGAGCTTGCCCGCCTCCGGCAGTTCATCGTCGTCGTGCGAACTCATTGACCGAGCCTAGCGGGGGTTCTGCCTCGGAACGAAAGCAGGACTCACGCCTGGGACAGCCACTCCCGGCTCCTCGCCAACAGCAGGGCGCGACGGCTTGCTAGCCCGGACCCGCCTAGCTGGAAGCGGGGTCGCTGAAGTGGCAGTCCGGCGCAGCTCGCTGTGGCCCCACCCAGGCTCGGCTGGATGCAGCGTCACGATCGCCGCCGCCGAAGGGCTCGCAGCGGACGAGGGTCAGCGGCCTCAGCTGCGCGATCGTCGGCTTTCGCATCGCCGAGGCGAAGCGAACGCCAGGAGGGGGCGGGCCCAGACGATCGTGCGTCGTCCGGAGCGGTCGTGTAGCGCTCGTCGGCAGAGGCGACGGGTCCCGGCGATAAGCGACAGCGTGCCAACCTCGACGAACGCGCTCGGTGGATCGTGAGCAACCCCCGATCTCCGAGTGCCAGGGTCTCCCGGGACGGCGCTACTCCTTCACCGCATAGAGCTGCCACTCCCCTGGCACACCTTTCAGCGAATGCACTCCACGGTCGGTGAACTCGATTCCCGACCCGGCAACGAGGTCCGTGACCGTGCGTGAGACGAGCACCTCACCCGGACCGGCGACCGATCCCACACGGGCGCCGATGTTGACGGCAATACCGCCGAGATCCTCCCCGATGAGTTCGCACTCGCCGGTATGGAGGCCGGCGCGCACCTCGACCTCAAGGCCGCGCATCGCATCACGAGCCGAGCAGGCGCAGCGGATCGCGCGCGCAGGGCCATCGAAGGTGGCCAGGAAACCGTCGCCGAGTGTCTTTACCTCGCGGCCCCTGTGCCGCTCGAGCTCACGGCGCATGAGCGTGTCGTGGCGCGCGAGCAGGTCCCGCCAGCGGCGGTCACCGAGCGCGGCGGCCTTCCGGGTGGACTCGACGATGTCGGTGAACATCACGGTTGCGAGTATGCGATCGACGATCTCTGCCGCGCGGGTCCCGGTGAGGAACTCCTCCACTTCGCCGAGGATCGCATCGGCATCACCGTGGAACCAGAGATGGTCCTCGCCGGATTGCTCCACGTACTTCGCACCTTGGATCTTCGCCGCAAGATCGCGTCCGGCCTCGACGGGCACGATCATGTCCTCCGATCGATGGATTACGAGTGTCGGTACGGCAATCACTGGCAGGACGTGCCGGATGTCGACGGCGGCGTTCATGCGGGTGAGCGCCACGACCGCGCTCGGACTCGCGCCCGTGCGCAGGTAACGCCCGAAGGCCGCTCGGGTAACCGGATCGTCTGAAGCACTCGGGGCCCAAACGTAGAGAAGCCCGCCGGCATCGTCCCAGAGCTCGGTCAGCGCCGCGATGAACTCATCGATCGCCTCCTGCTCAGCCAGCCCGTGCGGGTAGTCGGCGGTCACGGTGCCCTTCGCATAGCTTCCGTAGAGGACCAGGGCAGCGGTCCGATCCGGATAGGTCGCACCGAACAGAGCGCACATCACGCCCCCTTCCGAGGCACCGAACAAAGCGGCGCGCTCGGAGTCCGCGGCATCCATGACGGCCCGGACGTCATCCATCCGTTGCTCCAGCGTGGGAAGCTCGCTTATCGACACCCGATCAGAGAGGCCCGTGCCGCGTTTGTCGAAGAGGATCAACCGCGAGAACGAGGCGAGGCGTTCGAGAAAGCGAGAGACATGTGGGTCCTCCCAGGCCGTCTCGATGTTCGACACCCAGCCCGGCACGTATACGAGGTCGATCGGGCCCTCCCCGGCGATCTGGTAGGCGATGTTGACATCGCCGCTGCGCGCATATCTGGTCTTGGGCGCGGCCGTCACGATGCGATCCCGACTGAGCTGTGGTCCGGCTCGGCTCCGGCGTCGAGGGACATGACGGCTTCGCTGCCCCCGATGGCCTGCGCCTCGCAAGCTCTTCGTATGCCGTGTCTGTTCACGTTGCCGGTGAATTCAAAATCGCGACGGAGGCGGCGGCGAGGCCTTGCGGCCTCTGGCGCGGCTGCCAGCCGGTTTCGCTTGGATATTCTCGACAAGCTAGCCGGTTGTCTGGCGCCTCGATCATCGGCGGCCATCGAAATCATCGCCGCAATCAGGCCGCGGTATACAGCCGGGCTGGCAGCGAGCACCCGATCGCCACCCGTCTGGACGACGCCGATCACGGCCGTCGCATCTGTGGGGAGCAGGCGTCGCGGTAGGTGATCCGAGACGCTCGCTCTGGACGACGAGCAGGCATCTGGCCTGGCCCCGCCGTCGCTCCCGCAAATCGCGCAAGGCAGAAGTCGCGCGGTTCTCTGAGCTCAGCACCGCCAACCGCCGCCGAGTGCGGACCTCGCGGACGGTCGTGGGCGTTAGACGCGCACACTCCTTAACGGCTACGTCCGGCGCGTGTCGAGCGAAGCGTGGATGGAGCGGACGACCAGCGCGCCGTCGCCCACGGCCGCCGCCACGCGCTTGGTTGAGCCTCTGCGGACGTCGCCGATGGCAAAGACGCCGCGACGCGTGCACTCCAGCATCAGCGGGCCTCTGTCCGCCCCGTCCCAGTGTCGGGAGAAGTCGGGGTGGCGGCGCGCCTCCTCGCCGGTGACCACGAAGCCCTTGTCGTCCTGGCCGACGTAATCGACCAGCCCCTCCGACCTCGGGGAGGCGCCGATCATCGCGAATACCGCCGAGGTCTCGACGCGGCGGTCGGGCCCCGCGCCCGAGATCACCACGGCCTCGAGCTTGCCGTCTCCCTCGAGCGCTCTCACCTCGCACCCGGACCAGACGCGAACGTTCGACTTTGCCTCGATCTGATCGACCAGGTAGCGCGACATCGCCATTTCGAGCCGCCGCCGAGCCACGACATGGACCTGACCCGCGTGGTCGGCGAGCTTGACCACGGCCTGGCCGGCCGAGTTTCCTCCGCCGACGACGATCACATCCTCCTCCGAGCATTGCTGGGCCTCGACGTGCGTCGCCGCGTAATAAAGGCCCAGGCCCTCGAAACGCTCGGCGTTCTCGGCCGGGAGCCGACGGTAGTCGGCGCCCGGCGCCAGGACCACGGCTCGGCCCTGCACGCGCTGACCGTCCGCAAGCCCGACTTCGCGTAGCCCACCCGGCTCCGGCTCCGACAGGTGAGAGGCCTCGTGAACGCTGGAGATCACGGTGCCGAACTTGCGCGCCTGGAGCGTCGCTCGTCGGGTGAGCTCGGCGCCGGAGAGACCGGTGGGAAAGCCGAGATAGTTTTCGATTCGAGCGCTAGTCCCCGCCTGCCCGCCCGGGGCGAATCGCTCGACGACCAGAGTGGTGAGACCCTCCGAGGAGGCGTACACCGCCGCGGCCAACCCAGCCGGGCCGCCGCCGAGCACGATGACGTCGAAGGCCTGGCCATCGACCTGCGCTCGCAGCCCCAGCTCGTCGGCGACCGAGGTCACCGTCGCCCGCCGTAGGACGCTGTCGGAGCGCACCAGGACCGGGCACTCGGCGTCTCCGATGCCGAGTCCGTCGAGCAAGACCCGGCTCTCATCGTCGGTAGCGAGGTCGTGCCAGGTGAAGGGAACGAGGTTGCGCTCGAGCAGCTCCCTTACGGCGAACGCCTCGCCTGACCATCGTGAGCCGATCAGCCGCTGCTGACCCAAACCGCGACCCTGCAGCCACTCCCGGCGTGTGATCATCGTCCGCAGGAGGAGGTCGCCGAGCTCGGCGGCGGTCGCAACCACCCTGCGCACGTCCTCCGGCGGGAGCGCCAGAAGCGAGGTTGGTTCGGCCGCGAACCCGGCGGCGAGCGTCGGCTCACCCGTGAACATGGAGAGATCGCCGATGAACGTCCCCTCCCTGCATTGGGTGAAGTAGCGGTCACCCTCCGGCGCCTGGTCGATGATGTCCACGGCTCCGCTCTGGACCACGTACAGCGGCGTCTCGCGCTGGCCATGCTCGAACACAAGCTCCCCGCGTGCGAATGACAACTGGGTGCTGATCTCCCCCAGGTACTCGACCTGCGCGGGCGTGAGACGAGGGAAGAGCGTCGGATCGTCGGGATCCAGGAAGTCCGGTACCGGAGTCGGCGCGTAGTCGGCGTAGTCGGGTGTCATTTCTTCGCTCAGGTCCCGTAAGCGTGCGAGCCATCGCCGGGTGTCAACGGATTGAACCAGCATGCTGGACCTCGGCGACCGACGCTGCTCCCGACCCCGACCGAGGTTTCCGAGGTGGTCTGCCAGGGCTCGCCGACGCATATCGAGACGCTGCTCAGGCGCACTGGGAGTCCTTGGCACGTAGCATGGGGCTTCGAGAGGACCCGCGAGCGGCTCGGAGCCATCGCGTGATGGCGCTCCTGGGGTGCATCCCGTGAACTCAGATCAACAACCGCCGCGCGGCAAGGGCCCCGCCCTGGCGCTGCTGGCGACGACGCAGTTCGTTGTCATCCTCGACGCCTCGATCGTCAACGTGGCCCTGCCCTCGATCGGCAGCGCGCTCGAGTTCTCGCAGGAAAACCTCTCCTGGGTGGTCAACGCCTACACCCTGACCTTCGGTGGCTTCCTGCTTCTCGGTGGCCGCCTCGCCGACCTCCTCGGTCGCCGCCGCATGTTCATGATCGGCCTCGTCCTCTTCTCCGTCGCCTCTCTGCTCGGCGGTCTCGCTCAGAGCGACCTGTGGCTGATCGCGGCGCGCGCGTTGCAGGGGCTGGGGGCGGCCCTCATCTCTCCCTGCCGCGCTGTCGCTCGTCACGACGATCTTCGCCGAGGGCGCCGAGCGCAACCGGGCTCTCGGGATCTGGGGCGCCGTGGCGGGTTCAGGCGGCGCCGCGGGGGTGCTGCTCGGCGGCATGCTCACCGAGTGGGCCGGGTGGGAGTGGGTCCTGTTCGTCAACGTCCCGATCGGCGTCGCCGCCGCCGCGCTGGCGCCGCGCCTGCTGCCCGAGAGCCGCGACGAGGGCGCCGCCCGGGAGTTCGACGCGACCGGCGCGGTCCTCGTGACCGGGGGACTCGCGCTTCTCGTCTACACCCTCGTCGACGCGGAGTCGGCGGGCTGGACCTCGACGCAGACGCTTGGCCTCGGGGCGCTGTCGCTGGCGACGCTGGCGGCGTTCGTCGCGTGGGAGTCGCGCGCGAGCCACCCGCTGATGCCCTTCGGCATCTTCCGGCTCGAGACCCTGCGCGGCGCGAACGCCGTGGGCCTGCTCCTCGGCATGGCGTTGTTCTCGATGTTCTTCTTCATCTCGCTCTACATGCAGCAGGTCCTCGGCTACACCGCGCTTGAGGCGGGGTTCGCGTTCCTGCCGCTGGCCGTGACGATCATGGTCAGCGCGACCGTGGCCTCGCGCCTGGTGACGCGCTTCGGCGCGAGGTCGACGCTCGTCGTCGGCATGCTGCTCATCGCCGGCGCACTGGTTTGGTTCTCGCGCGCCGCGGCCGACGGCTCGTATCTGGGCGATCTCCTTATCCCCTCGCTCGTCGTCGCCGTCGGTCTCGGCCTCGCCTTCGTCCCCGTCACCATCGCCGCCGTGGCCGGGACGCGCCCCGACGAGGCGGGACTCGCGTCCGGGTTCATCAACACAAGCCAGCAGGTGGGCGGCGCGCTCGGGCTCGCGATCCTGGCTTCGATCGCCACCAGCCGAACGGCGAGTGCCGTCTCGGAAGGCGTAAGCGACCAGGCAGTCGCGCTGACCGAGGGATTCCAGACGGCGTTTCTCGTCGGCGCGGGGTTCGCGCTCGCGGGCGCGATCCTGGCCGTGGTGTTGATCAGTTCGCGTGATTGTCGCGAGGTGATCGAGTCCGGGCGCGTGGATGTCCCCGCGCCCTGTGCGGAACAGCCACAAGCACTGCAGACCGTCGCTCCCGGGTAGACGAGGGGCAGATCGCGTCGGCGCGCTCGGTCGACGCGGTCGAGCGACGCGGGCGGTCAGCGTCATGATGGGCGTCGATGCGCTCAGCGCCACAGGCCGTGTCATGGTCGAGGCGGGCCCCGCTGCCTCAGGCCGCTGGCCTGCCCGACGGTCCCCATCGATCGACTCGAGGAGAATACTCGGGCGCTCTGCGCCACGGACCGATCGTGCGCTCGCAGCGTCATGATCGGCGTCGATGGCGGCTCGAGCGCATCCTCGTGGATCCCGATGTCAGTGGCTCGGCGGCGGGCCTCGCGCTCGCCGTGCAGGCCGCCCGAGAGCTACTGAGCAGCGAAACCGGGTCTCGCCATCGCTGGATCGACCTCGACGAGGATCCGGTCGGGCTCCGAGGCCGCGTAGACGCGCCGCCGTGAGGCCCCCGGCTTCGCTGACGGGATCAGCGGCAGTGAGCTGGCCGAGAACGCCTACGGTCAGGCGCGGCGCTTCGGCGCCGAGTTTGTGATCGGCGTCAACCTGGTCGCGAGCCGGCGCCGCGATGACGCGAAGATCGAAGTCGAGCTCACGGGCGCGCGCCACGGTGAGGGCGCGAACCGGAATCGTCGCTTCCGGGGTCCGTTACCGTCGGCTCGAGGCACCCGGGGTCGATGAGTTGGTCGGCAGCGGCGTCTACTACGGGGCCGCGCCGGGGGAGGCGCAGGAGTATCGCGACGGCAGGGTGGCAGTTGTCGGCGGCGCCAACTCTGCCGGCCAGGCAGCGCTTCACTTCGCGGGCTCGGCAGCAGGAGTGACGATGCTCATCCGCGGGGAGTCGATCTCCCGAGGGATGTCCAAGTATCTCGTCGAGCGCATCGAGGCGCACGATAGGATCGACGTCCGCACGAAGACCGAGATCGTTCGAGCCAGCGGCTCACCGCAGCTGTCCGAGATCCAGGTCTCCGGTCCTGGTGGCAAGGAAACGATCGGGGTGGACGGGCTTTTCCTCCTGATCGGCGGCGACCCTCTGATCGCCAGCGTCGAGAATTGGCTCGACGTCGACGGCCGCGGCTTCTTGCTGACCGGTCCCGACCTGCCCAGGGGAAGCGGCGCCGGGGAGTGGTCACTCGAACGCGAACCGATGTTTCTCGAGTCAAGCGTGCCGGGCGTCTTCGTCGCCGGCGACGTGCGGCACGGTTCGATCAAACGCGTTGCTTCGGCGGTGGGGGAGGGGGCGATGGCCGTGACGCTGGTCCACAGATACCTGTCCTCCCTGGAGGCGCGCTGATCGAATTCGTGCCGGGATCGCTTAGGTTCGACTTCTCTGCCGCGCCGCGCTTCGCCGCCCCTTAGCTCGGGCGGCGCGGTGCTGAAGGGTGCCGTGGCTGTTGCCCGGTATAGGGTTGAGTTGATCGCAAGCACCGTCAGCGCCGACCACCTGAAAGGAGTCCAGAGATGGCCGACCGACCCGTGTTCCTGTACGCCGCGATCTACGACGAGATCGCCGACGCCGAGGCCGACTACGAGGCCGTGTTCGACCTCCACGCCGCGGGAGCGATCGGGACCTTCGACTCCGCGGTGATCCGCAAGGACGACGACGGCAAGGTCCATGTGACGAAGACCGAGAAGCCGACCCAGCACGGCGCCTGGACCGGGGCCGGGGTCGGCGCGCTGGTCGGGATCCTGTTCCCACCCGCGCTCATCGGCAGCGCGATCGTCGGCGCCACCGCCGGCGGAGTGATCGGGCACCTCGAGGGAGGCATCTCGCGCGGTGACCTGAAGGACCTCGGCGAGGAGCTCGAGCAGGGCAGCGCCGCCGTGATCGTGCTCGGCGAGTCAAAGATCGAAGAGCAGCTCGAGAAGGCGACCGAGCGCGCCAACAAGCTGATCGAGAAGCAGATCGACGCCGACGCCGACGATCTCAAGCGCGAGATCGAGACCGCGAGCCGAGAGGACGCGAACTAGGGCCTCGGTTCAGGCGATCGCGATCAGTGCCTGCCTCCGTCGCAATACGGAAAGGCGCCTCGAACTCTGGCCAAGGCGTCAGCCAACGACGATCAGGACGCCGGTCGCCAGTCCAAGGCGCATTTCGCGTGAACAGAGTGCGGTTCCGAACCTCCCGACTTCCGCCGTACCCGATCTCCGACGCGCTGCCATCCTTGGGGGCGACGGCAGCCGAGGAGAACATCGCTTTCATCCATCGCGGCCTCGACGCATTCAGCCGCGGCGACCTCGAGGTCGGCGCGGAGCTGATGCAGCCGGACGTCGAGTGGCACCTGTCATTCCGGCTCCCCGATCTGCCCGTGGGCAAGACCGTCTTCCGCGGGCCTGACGAGGTGATGCGGGTGTGGGCGGCCTTTCGGAGCGTCTGGGACGAGCTCAGCGTCACGCTCGAGGAGGTGATCGAGGCTCACGAGGACGTGGTGGTCGTCCGCGCCCGGTTCGTGGGCCGGGGGAGCGCCAGCGGGGTAGAGGTGGACCGCACGCTGTTCTATGTGTTCGAGATCGCTGCTGGGAAGCTGAAGCGACTGCGGCCGTTCGACACCGAGGCCGAGGCTTTGGCCGCGGCCGGTTCAGAGGGTGTAGGGCGATAACCGACGAGGCTGGCTGGATGCTCTGAGCCCGATGAGTTACGCGACCGCAGCCGATTTCTAGTGTGTTGACCCCAGTGAGATAAGGAGGTAGCGCGATGACGGAGCACGCAGTGGGAACCCAAGAGGAGTGGCAGGCGGAACGAGACAAGCTGCTCGCGGAGGAGAAGGAGATCACCCGGCGCAACGACGAGCTCACGAAGAAGCGGCGCGACCTCCCCTGGGTGCCAGTCGAGAAGGAGTACAGCTTCGAGACGGACGATGGGCTCAAGTCGCTGGCGGAGCTCTTCGGCGGAAGCTCGCAGCTGCTCATCTACCACTTCATGTTCGGCCCCGTCTACGAGGCGGGCTGCACGGTGTGTAGCTCGATCACGGACAACCTCGATCCGAACGCGGTGCACCTGAAGGCTCGCGACACCACCCTCATGCTGGTCTCCCGGGCGCCGCTCGAGAAGCTCCAGGCCTACAAGCAGCGGATGGGCTGGAACATCGACTGGGCCTCGACGGCCGGCAGCGACTTCAACCGCGACCTCGGCTTCGCCCACACCGAGGAGGAGCTGAAACCGTTCTTGGAGGGCGAGATCCCCCCGGCGGTCAAGCAGATGGCGGAGGCCAGCGGCACGGACCCGGCGGGATATGTGGCCGAGAGCCCGGGCCTGAGCGCCTACGCGCTCTCGGACGGCGACGTCTACCGCACCTACGTGACCACGGCGCGCGGACTCGAGCCGACGATGGGTTACTACTTCCTGCTCGACCGGACGCCGCTGGGACGCAACGAGGAGGAGTCCGAGTTTTGGCTCCGTCGCCACGACGAGTACGAGGGCGCTGGCGCGGGAACGACAGCATGACGTGACCACCGATGTCTTGATCCACGGCGGCGGCGACGCCGGGTGGAAGCTGGCACACGCCGACCGTCTGGAGGCTTACCGGGCTGATCGCGATGATCGCGATCACGTTGCGATCGGCCGGAGGTGCTTCGCCACGGCGCGCTCGCGGTAATCGAAGATCCGTTCGAGGTCGCGCTTGATGAAGGCCGCGTGGGCGAGCCGCCCCAGCGGGCCGAATGGGAGCGTGTAACGGACGCGGTCGCGGATCACGACCGCGCGCTCGCCGTCCGGCTCGAACGTGTGAGTGTGTTCCCAGAATGCGTACGGACCCCGCAGCTGCACGTCGACGAAGCGACGCGGCGGCTCCCAGGCCTCGATCCGGGTTCGCCAACGGACGGGCACGCCGCGCAGCTTCAGCCGGTACTCGATCAGCGCGTCCGGGCGCATCTCGATCGGGCCCGGCGTCGCCACCTTGAAGTCCAGCCACGGCGGCGTGATCGCCTCGAGGTTGTGCGCGTCGGTGAAGAACTGGAACGCCTGCTCCGCCGGCAGCCCGAGCCGCTGGCTGCGCTCGAGCACATGGACGCGGCCGCCCGGAGATCTCGCCGCTCCGCTCGCGAGCTCCCTCATACATCGCGGAAGGAAATCACGCGCGCCCGGGGTCACGCAGGGAGAACGAGCTCGTTCGACCCATTCGAGCGTGATCGAGTTCGTGGCGGCTGACGGGCCCTCGCGCCAGACAGGACCCGACTGAAGCTCGTCGTCCTTTCAGCCGCGCCGGCGCTCGAAGGCGCGAATTCCCGCCTCGTGCATGAGCCCCTGCGCGCGAAGCCGCTCCACGCGCTCGATGTTGATCGCGGACCAGTTGCTGCCCGCCCTTCGTGGCGTGATGCGGAGCATGTAGCTCTCGTCATCGATCCGCCGGCCCAGGCTGTCGATCCAGCCGAAGCAGACGGCCTGTTCCTGGGCCTCCTCGACCGTCACGCTGCGCTTGCCCGAGGCCTTCTTGTAGATCCCGACCCAGAGCTCGGTCGCGGTCGCGTGGTTCGCCTCGAGCCAGCCGCGCAGCTCCTCGCTCGAGGCGAAGAACACCGGTTTCATCGCGAGCCTCGCGCCACGACTCCGTTTACGAATCCGTTCCCGACGGTTTCGCCCAGAACCTCCTCGACGCTGAAGCCCGCTCCGCTGAGAGTCCCAGCGAGCTCGGTGCCGAACCGCTCGGCGTCGCGCGGCCGCCCTTGAGGCGCTCGCAGACCAGTGAGACGGCCACGCCGTGCCCACACCCGACCTCGAGGATGCGGTCGTTCGGTGCGACGCCGAGAACATCGATCGCCCACGCGATTCGATCGGACGCCGTGGCCGCCACCCACCAATGATGACCATCAGGCCTCGACGACTGACGCTCTTCGCTACGCGCCGCGCTTGGCGGGGGTGGACGCCTGCTCGGCCGCCGTGGTGCGACCCAGCGCCTTGCGCGTCCGGCGGCCGGCCGCGCGCGCCGCAAGAACGGGCAGGGCGACAAGCGCGACGGCCAGTCCCACCGCGACCACCGGGAGCAGGAGCGGCAGCACCGCAACCGCCGTCAGGACGAGGATGGGTATCGCGAGCGGGAACAGCGCGGTGACGATAATGCCGCCGCCGACTGCCCACACCGAAACCTCGTACGCGACGTCGGACGCCGGGGGCCGGCCGTGTTGCGGGTTGGCTACGTGTGTGCTCATGACATCTCCTTCGATCGACTCATCTGATATGACGAGATGCCGGGGCAATTTGTGACGGCGAGCCGAGCACGCAGCGTCAGGCCAAGCGGGGCAGGAAGGAGCTCAGCTGGAACGCGCCTGAGGAGGCGGGTCTCGGCTAGGGCCGTCCGCCCGCGGTCGCCGCGCGCGGCTCGACGTCGAGCCGCGGCAGGATCCGCTCCAGCCAGTCCGGGATCCACCAGTTGCGGTCGCCGAGGATCTGCATCACGGCGGGCACCAGCACCATCCTCACGAGCGTGGCGTCGAGGAAGATCGCCGTGGCGAGCCCGATCCCGAACAGCTTCAAGAACACGTCCGGGGCCGCCAGGAAGGCGAGGAAGACCACGACCATGATCGCCGCCGCCGCAGTGATCACGCGCGCCGTCTTCGCGAGCCCGTCGGCAACCGCCCGGCGGGTGTTGCGGTCCTTCAGGTACTCCTCCCGGATCCGCGAGATCAGGAACACCTCGTAGTCCATCGAGAGGCCGAACAGGATCGCGAACATCATCACCGGCAGGAACGGCGCGATCGGGCACCTCGTGGTCGATTCCGATCAGGCTGCTGAGGCCTCCACCCTTGGCGAACAGGGTCATCACGCCGTAGGCAGCGGTGACCGAGAGCAGGTTCATGATCGCGGCCTTGAGCGAGATCAGCGGTGAGTGGAAGGCGACCAGCAGAAGCAGGAACGAGAGGCCGACGACGCCGGCGATGAACAGCGGCATGCGGTCGGTGATGTACTCGCTCTGGTCGTCGAGCGCCGCCGTGACCCCGCCGATGTGCGCGGTGATCCCTGTCCCTCCGAGCTCGGAGGGCACGACTTCGTCGCGCAGCCGCGTGACCAGGTCCTGCGTCTCCTCGTCCTGGGGAGAGCTCGACGGAATCACGTTGACGATCGCCGCGGTCCCGTCCTGGTTGATCACCGGGTCGGCGACGAACTCCACCCCGTCCTCACCGTTGAGTCGCGTCACGAACGCGTCGACCTCGCTCTCCGCCGCCTGGTCGGGCAGCTCGAGGGCGATCACGAGCGGCCCGTTCGTGCCGGGTCCGAACCCCTCGGTGTTGAGGTCGTACGCCTGGCGGGTCATCGTGTCGGGCGGGTCGTTGCCGGCGTCGGGGAACCCGAGGCGCATGCCGAGCGCGGGCGCCGCGAGCGCGAGCAGGATGGCGGTTGCGATGATCGCGGCGATCCACGGCCGCCGCTGTACCGCGTGGCTCCACCGCGCCGCGGGGGAGTGGCTGTCACCCTCGGCCTTGAGCGTCCGGCCGAGGAACGGGTATCCGGAGCTTGTTGACCCGGGGCCCAAGGTACGCGAGCAGGGCGGGCAGCAGCGTGACCGAGGCGATCATCACGACGAGCACCGCGAGCGACGCAGAGATCGCCACTCCGTACATGTAGGGCAGACCGGTCAGGAACAGTCCGAGGACCGCGATAACGACGGTGCTCCCGGCGATGATCACGCTCCGCCCGGCGGTGGTGTTGGCCTCGACGATCGCGTCGTGGGGGGTCTTCCCCTGGTTCATCGCCGAGCGGAACCGGGTCAGGACGAGCAGCGCGTAGTCGATCCCGACCCCGATCCCGATCAGGCCCGACACCGCCGTCGTCCAGTCGGGAACGTCGACAACATTGGCGAGCAGCAGGATCAGGCCCCCGCTCGTGATTCCGAGGCCGACGAGCGCGATCGCGAGCGGCAGGCCGGCGGCGATGATCGAGCCGAACGCGATCAGCAGCACGATCGCGCGCGCCGAGGAACCCGATCCCCTCGGGGCTCGTCGACTCCTGGGCCGCGTAGATCGGATCCCCGCCGAGCTGGATCTCGAGCCCGTCGCCGCTGTTCGCCTCGGCGGCGTCGATCAGCTTCTCGCCGTCCTCCTTGGGCACGTCCCAACCCGGGACGGTCAGCGGGAGCGTGGTGGCGCCGATCGTGCCGTCCTCGGAGATCCGGATCGGCGTCTCCTCGGCGACGTGGTCGACCTGCTTCGCCTCATCGAGGAACGCGTTGACCCGCTCCCTGGCCGCGGGGCTGTCGGCTCCGGCCTCGTCCTTCCAGACGACGTAGATCTCCTGGCCCGAGTAGCCCTCGAACTCGCGCTCGGTGAGGTTGCCCGCCGCCTCCGACTCGGACCCCGGCGTGTCGTAGTCGGCGTTGTACTCGCCGGCAAGCGCGGAGCCCAGCCCGATCGTCACGACCATCGCCGCGATCCAAACGAGGACGACCGTGCCGCGGCGGCGGCAGGCGAGGTCGGCGAGGCGGGCGAGGAAACGCGTCATTCCGATGGTCCTTTCTCAGCTGATGGCTCGTTTACGGCGGTAACCCTAAGACGAACGGGGGGTCGCGAAATGGACAGCCTCCGAGTACACACCCACATAGTTCCCGGTTACGGCGGGTCATACTCCAACTTCATAGACGCCCCCCGGCCACCAAACTCATCGCGCGAGGCATGAGCGACAACCGACCAATCATCTTCGTCGTCGAATGCGACGACGACGCGCTCGCCGTCGTCCAGGACGCGCTGGTCCGTCGCTTCGGGGCCGACTACCGGGTGATCGGCGAGTGCGCGCCCCAGGCCGCGCTCGCTGCGCTGCGGCGATTGAGCGACGAGGGGGAAGACGTGGCGGTCGCGCTGGCTGGCCAGTGGCTGCAGGGGATCGACGGCATCCGCCTGATGGAGGAGATCGGCGAGCTGCACCCGCTCGCGAAGCGGGCGCTGCTGATCGACTGGGGCGAGTGGGCACACCGGCCCACTGCCGAGGCGATCTTCGAGGGAATGGCCAACGACCACCTCGACTACTACCTGGTCCGACCCGTGGAGCCCCCCGATGAGCACTTTCACCGGCTGATTGGCGAGTTTCTCTACGAGTGGTCGCGGGGGCGCTCCCAGGCGGCGCTCGAGGTCACCCTGGTCGCCGAGCAATGGTCACCACGCGCGCACGAGATTCGCGAACTGCTGGCCCGGACCGGCGTTCCGCACCGCTTCGAGCGCAGTGATGGCCCGGAGGGCCGGCCGGCTTCTCAACGAGGTCGGCCAGTCGGACGCCAAGTCGCCGGTAGGAATCATGCGCGACGGGCGCGTGCTGATCGACCCCTCCAACCCCGAGTTGATCGAGGCCTTCGGGGTCGACACCACACTCGAAGACAACCGCCGCGACTTCGACGTCGTGATCGTGGGCGCCGGACCCGCCGGGCTTACCGCGGCCGTGTACGCGTCGTCCGAGGGACTCAGCACCCTGGTAGTCGATCGCGAGGGAGTCGGTGGTCAGGCCAGCGCCAGCTCCTTGATCCGAAATTACCTCGGGTTCTCGCGGGGGATCTCGGGTGGTGAGCTGGCGCGCAATGCCTACCAGCAGGCGTGGGTGTTCGGCACCCGGTTCCTGCTCGCGCGGGAGGCGACCGCGCTCAGGCTCGACGGCGTCCGGCCCGGTGCTCGAGATCTCCGGCGAGGAGCCCGTCACCGCCTCGGCGGTGGTCCTCGCCACCGGGATCTCGTACCGCCGGATCGGGATCCCGGCGCTCGAGGAGCTGACCGGGGCAGGGGTCTACTACGGCGCGTCGAGCTCGGAGGCCTCCGCGCTCAGCGATGAATCGGTGTACGTGGTTGGCGGCGGAAACTCGGCCGGTCAGGCCGCGATGCACCTGTGCCGGTACGCGAGGCAAGTCACGCTCGTGGTCCGGGGCGAGACGCTCGCCGACAGCATGTCCGAGTACCTGCGCCAGGCGCTTGGCGGCGACCTCGAACATCGAGGTGCGCCACGGGGTCGAGGTCGTGGACGGCGGCGGAGGCAGCCGGCTGGAATGGCTCGCCCTCCGCGACAGGGAATCGGGCGAGACCCAGCGGGTCGACGCCGCCGGGCTGTTCGTCCTGATCGGGGCCGAGCCGCATACGGATTGGCTCCCGGAGGAGATCGAGCGCGATGACGGGGGTTACCTGCTCACGGGTTCCGAGCTGGTTCGCGACGGCCGCGTCGGAGACGCGTGGCCGCTCGAGCGGTCGCCGCTGATTCTGGAGACGAGCACACCGAGGGTGTTCGCGATCGGCGACGTTCGTCGCGGCTCGACCCAGCGGGTCGCCTCGGCGGTGGGCGAGGGCTCGGTCGTCGTCGAGCAGCTCCACCAGCTGCTCTCGGAGGTCGGCCCGCAGGAGTACAGTGAGCGGCCTGGGACCCGACTCGCCCGCTGACAGCTCGCCATCTCGGAACGACTCCCCGGGTCGGCGCGCGGATCCGGCGCGCGAGGGAGGCGGAGCGCCGCGCGAGCCGAGGCGGACGATGATCCCCCGGAGCTGGCAGTTCGTAGCGCTGCTGGTTGGGCTGCTGGCGGTGAACCTGGTGATCTCGTTCGTCACGAGCGGCCCCGAGGAGCGCCAGCGGGTGCCGTACCAGCCGTTCTTCGTCAACCAGGTCGAGGACGGCAACGTCACCGAGATCAGCTCGCAGGAGAACTCGATCGAGGGGGAGCTGGACCAGGAGGCGAACTACGACCCACCCGGCGACGCCGAGCCGGTGATGGTCACGAGCTTCGAGACAGAGGTCCCCGCGTTCGTCGATCGGGCCGAGATCACCAAGGTGCTCGAGCGCCAGCAGGTCGTGATCAACGCCGAGCCGCCCGACACCGGCCGGTCGCTCATCGGCACGCTCCTGCTCGGCTTCCTTCCGACGATCCTGCTCGTCGCGTTCTTCATCTGGCTGTTTCGCCGCCAGACGCGAGGGGGAGGGGGCGTGCTCGGCGGCTTCGGACGCTCCACGGCACGGCGGATCAAGCCGGGCGAGCAGGAGCGAGTCACGTTTGACGACGTGGCGGGTATCGACGAGGCGGAGGACGAGCTCGTCGAGGTGGTCGACTTCCTGAAGAACCCCGAGCGCTACACCAGCCGCGGCGCACGGGTCCCTCGTGGCGTGCTGCTCTACGGGCCGCCCGGAACCGGCAAGACGCTGCTTGCCCGCGCCGTCGCGGGCGAGGCCGACGCCGCCTTCTTCTCGATGTCGGCCTCCGAGTTCGTCGAGGCGATCGTGGGGGTCGGCGCCTCGCGCGTCCGCGACCTGTTCAAGCAGGCCAAGGAGGCTGCGCCGGCGATCGTGTTCATCGACGAGCTGGACGCGATCGGCCGCTCGCGCTCGGGCAACGTGGGCGGGATCAGCGGCGGCCACGACGAACGCGAGCAGACGCTCAACCAGATCCTGACCGAGATGGACGGCTTCGAGGCCGACACGAACGTGATCGTCCTCGGCGCCACCAACCGCCCTGAGGTCCTCGACCCCGCGCTGCTGCGCCCGGGGCGCTTCGATCGCCGCATCGCTATCCAGCCGCCCGACCGCAAGGGCCGCGTGGAGATCCTGAAGATCCACACCCGCTCGGTGCCGCTCGCGCCGGACGTCGACCTCGACCGAATCGCGGCCTCGACGCCTGGGGCAACCGGCGCCGACATCGCGCTGATCGTCAACGAGGCGGCGCTGTTTGCCGCCCGCCGCGATCACCCCGCAGTGGAGCAGCGGGACTTCACCGACGCGATCGAGAAGATCATCTTCGGCGCTGAACGCCAGGTTGTGATGACCGACGACGATCGCCGGCGCACGGCCTACCACGAGTCCGGCCACGCCCTGGTCGGCATGCTCACGCCCGGGGCCGACCCGGTGCGAAAGGTCTCGATCATCCCGCGCGGCCAGGCGCTCGGCGTCACGCTCGCCACCCCGGAGACCGACCGCTACAACTACGCCCGCGACGAGCTGCTCGGGAAGATCAAGGTCGCGCTGGGCGGACGCGCGGCGGAGAAGGTCGTGTTCGGGGATCGTGACCACGGGAGCGGAGTCCGACATTCAGAACCTCACCCAGACCGCCCGCGGCATGGTCGGCCGATGGGGGATGAGCGACGCGATCGGCCCGATCGCCGTCACCGACGGCCGCCAGGACGGCCCGCTGCTGCCCGGCGCCGTGCCCTCCTCGCCCCTCACCCAACAGCTCGTCGACGAAGAGGTGCGGCGAATCGTCGACGAGGCCGAGCGCGACGTGGTCGAGCTGCTCGAGCGCGAGCGCGATCGGCTGGAGGCGCTGGCCGGCGCACTGCTCGAGCGCGAGACGCTCGACCAACCCGAGGCCTACGAGGTGGCCGGCGTCGAGGTGCCGGAGGTCGATGTCGAAGAAGAGGCCAAGGCGACGGCAGGCCCGTAGCCGGCCTTGACGCCGACGAGACGACCTCGTCCGAGCTGCTGGCGTCGCTAATGCCCGGCGCTACGGTGGTCAAGGCCTTCAACACGATCCAGTACCAGCGCCTGGTGGACGAGGGTCGGCCCGACGCGGCCGCCGAGGAGCGCCTTGCGATCCCGATCGCCGGTGACGACGCTGGCGCGAAGCAGACGGTGAGTGACCTGATCGACCAGGTCGGGTTCACCGCCGTAGACGCCGGAACGCTTGCCGACAGCCGGCGCCAGCAGCCGGGGTCTCCCGTCTTCCTCGCTTTTGCCGAGAGCCGGCGCGAGCACACGACGCTCACGGCGGAGCGCTTGCGCGAGCTGATCTCCGCGTCCTGAAGCGATTACTTTTGCGGCCCCGGGCCGTCTTAGCTGGTGATCCACCGACTGGGAGGACCCAGATTGAGCACCGTGGTCTCGAGCGACGGGACAACGATCGCGTTCGACCGATCGGGCGAAGGACCTCCGATCATCCTGATCGGGGGCGCGTCCCAGGGCCGATCGGACCCGAAGCTGGGCCACCTCGCGGCACTGCTGGCCCGGGAGCGCACCGTGCTCACGTATGACCGCAGGGATTCCGGCGACCTCGCGGACGGGTCCCCGAGCACCCTCGAGCGCGAGATCGAGGATCTCGACGCGCTCATCGACGCGGCCGGTGGATCGGCGTCCGTGTTCGGAATGTCCTCGGGGGCCGTCATTGCCCTCCGCGCGGCGGCCCACGGCCTCGAGATCGAGACGCTGGCGCTGTACGAGCCGCCATTCATGTTCGACGGGGCCCTGCCGGCCGAGCGGATCCGGTTCATCTCGGTGCCGACGGTGGTGATCGTCGGCGAGCGCTGCGACCCGCGGATTCACCGTGCGGCACGCGCGCTGTGGGCGGTGCTCCCCGATGTGCAGCACCGCACCCTTGAGGGCCAGGCGGATGACGTCGATCCCGAGGCCCTCGCTCCGATGCTGGAGCGACTGCCGGTCTAGACCGCTATCCGCCCACGTGCCCGGGCGGCGGAATGTTCTGATTTCGGTGAAGGATGTTGTCCGGGTCGTACAGTCCCTTCAGAGCTCGGAGGCGTTCGAACGCGTCGTCGCCGAACGCCGCACGCACGCGCTCGATCGGCTCGTCCGCCTGCATGTAGTTGGCGTAGCCGCCGCTCACCGACCACGGCTCGATCGCCGCCGCCGTGTCGCGCGCCCACGCGATGTAGGCGTCGTCGAGCGCCGGGTCCTGCCAATCGGCCATCGCGCTGATGTTGAAGGCGGCGTCGCGAAAGCCGACGCGCCGCGCCGCCCGCATCGGCGTCCTTCGGCGCGCCGTGCAGGGACTCGATCAGCACCTCTCCGGGCGGCCGCCCGAGCGCGACTATCCGCCGCAGCAGCTCGTCGAGCAGCTCGTCCGGGAGCTCTCGCACGAAGTGACCCTTCCAGTACTTGCGGTCCTCGCCGTACGGGGAGTCGAAGACGTGCTGCTGGTCGAGGAACGAGTGTGCTTGCACGCCGTCGGCGACGAGACCCGCTCCCGAGCGCAGGTCGCGGACCTCGGCGGGATCCGCGTCGCGACCCGTGTAGCACGGCGCGACGATCAGCATCGGCTCGAGCGCATCGTCCACGGTCAGCACGGCGCCGCAGCTGAGATCGCGCGGTGCGCGGGCAGCGAGGTCGCGGAAGCGGCGCAGCGCGCCGGCGACGCCGCTCCCGCGGTAGGTGAGGCGGCCCCCGACGACCCGTTCGAGCGGATGGAGGCGGAACTCGAGCCGCGTCGCGACGCCGAAGTTGCCGCCTCCGCCTCGAAGCCCCCACAGGAGCTCCGGGTTCTGATCGGGATCCGCGCGGACCACGGCGCCGCCTGGCGTGACAAGCTCGGCGCCGACGAGGTTGTCGCACGTGAGGCCGTGCTGCGCGGTCAGGTGGCCGATCCCGCCGCCGAACGTGAGACCGGCGACTCCGGTCGAGCCGACGACGCCTCCGGGGGTGACGAGGCCGGCGGCCTGCGTCGCCGCGTCGAACTCGAGCCACCGCGCGCCGCCCTCCGCGCGGGCGGTCCGCGCGTCGCGGTCGACCTCGACCCGCCGCATGAGCGAGAGGTCGATCACGAGCCCGCCGTCGCACACGCAGTGCCCGGCGGGGTTGTGCCCGCCTCCGCGAACCGCCACCTCGAGCCCGCGCACGCGCGCGAAATCGAACGCCGTCGCCACGTCGTCGGGGCCGAGGCATCGCGCGATCACCGCCGGCCGGCGGTCGACGAGGGCGTTGAAGCCGCGCCGGGCCGCGTCGTAGCCGGGGTCGGCCGGGGTCAGCACGGCGCCGGTGAGCGAGCGCCGCAGCTCGGTCGCGCCCTCGTCCACTCGCGTTTCCTACTCCTGGGCCCTCTCGTACACGAGGATCACCACGCCGTCGCCAACCGTCCTCGACTCCTTCAGCCGCATCGCCTTCTTGTCGCTGGTCTCGCCGTACATCCGATCGCCGGTGCCGAGGATCACCGGGAAGATCATCATGTGCACCTCGTCGACGAGATCGGCCTCGATCAGCTCGTGCACGAGCCGCCGGCTGCCGGGAACCTGGATGATCCCGTCGACCTCCTGGCGTAGCTTCGCTACCTCGTCGACGACGTCGCCCTTGATCACCGAGGTGTTGTTCCACTCGGGGTCGTCGATAGTGGACGAGATCAGGTACTTGGGCATCGAGTTGAACTTGTCGGCAAACGGGCCCTCACGCGTCGGCCACGCGTTCGCAAAGCTCTCGTACGTGACGCGACCGATCAGCAACACGTCGCTTTCCAGGGTCTCGTCGAGCTTGAACTTGTCGCCGTCCTCTCCGCGGTCGATCTCGAAGGTCCATCCCTTGTATTTGAAGTCCTCGCCGCCCGGCGCCTGCATGACGCCGTCCAGGGAGACGAACTCGGTCACGACGATCCTTCCCATCTCGATTCCTCCTTCGCGTTCATCGACGCGCCGGCCTCACGCCTGCGGTCGGTAGTTCAGGTAGACGACCTCGTTCTCGTACGTCCGATTACCCGGTATTCTACTCAATCAAACGTTTGATAAATCGAGGGTTTGAATAACGGGGAAATGGCGACCGATCAGCTCACGGAGACCTTCGTGGCGCTCGCCGACCCGACGCGGCGGGCGATCCTCGACCGCCTCGCGGAGGGCGAGGCGTCGGTGAACGAGCTCGCCGAGCCGTTCCCGATCAGCGTCCAGGCAGTCTCCCACCACCTCAAGGTGCTCGAGCGCGCCGGCCTGATCGCGCGAAGCCGTACCGCGCAGCTTCGGCCCTCGCGGCTTCAGGGAGCGGCGTTCAAGGACGCCTCCGAATGGCTCGAGAGGTACCGTCCGTTCTGGGACGAAAGCTTCGACACCCTCGAGGCGCGCCTGCGAGCGACCGAGTAGCGAATGGCCGACCGATCTGCCCCCGCCGCGGGGGAGGGAATCCGGATCACCCGCGTGTTCGACGCGCCGCGCGAGCGCGTGTGGCAGGAGTGGACAGAGCCCGAGCGCTTCGCCGACTGGTTCGGCGGCGGAGTGTCCGAGGTGCCGATCTCGAGCGTGGAGATGGACGTCAGGCCCGGAGGCAAGTGGCGCTTGACGATGTTCACCAGCGAGCAACGCCGCGAGATCAACTGGGAGGGCGAATACCACGAGGTGGACCCGCCGGAGCGCCTCGTCCTCACGGTCACCGACCGGCCCGGCGGCGGCGAGTACGAGGTCGTGACCGTCGTGCTCACGGACCTAGGCGAGGCGCGGACCGAGATGCACTTCGAGCAGCGCGGAGGCCACCTATCGCCCGAGGAGTACAAGCGCGCCGGCCAGGGGTGGTCGGGCTTCTTCGACGTGATCGCCGAGCGGCTGGCCTAGCCACGCGCCGGGCCCCTCTCAGCCCGTCTCGGCCCCTCGATACACTTAAGCACATGCTTAAGCAAGTCGTTGCACAGGACGTCCCGCTGGATCGGGTGTTCCGGGCACTCTCGGACCCGACCAGAATGGTGATGGTCGAGCGGCTGAGCCGCGGACCGGCATCGGTCTCCGAGCTCGCGCGTCCGCTCGAGATCTCGCTTCCGGCCGTGGTCCAGCACCTCCAGGTGCTCGAGGACAGCGGCCTGGTCTCGTCCGAGAAGGTCGGCCGGGTGCGCACGTGCCAGATCGAGGCGACGGCGCTGCGCCCGGCCGAGGACTGGATCGCCGACCGGCGGACGACCTGGGAGCACCGCCTCGACCGGCTCAGCGAGTACCTAGCCGAGCATCCCGACGAGCCAACCCGAGAGGAGCAAAGATGACCGATGGAGCAGAGACGATCGAGAGGTCGGTGACTCACGCGACCTTCGCCGTCGAGCGAACTTACGACGCGTCGCCGGCGCGAGTGTTCGCCGCCTGGGCCGAGCCCGAGCGGAAGGCACGGTGGTTCGGCAACCCCGAGGACGGGGTCGCCGAGTTCGAGCTCGACTTCCGCGTCGGCGGTCGAGAGCTCAACCGCGGCAATGTCGAGGGCCAGGAGTACACGTTCGAGGCCCGCTACCAGGACATCGTCCCCGACGTGCGGATCGTGTACGCGTACGACATGCACCTCGAGGGAAGGCGGATCTCGGTGTCGCTCGGGACGGTCGAGCTGGAGCCCGAGGGCGACGGCACGCGGCTCACGTACACCGAGCAGGGGGCCTACCTCGATGGCCTCGACTCCGCAGGCCAGCGCAAATCCGGCACCGGCGGGCTTCTCGACGCCCTCGGCGCCGAGCTCGCGCGCGAGGGCGAGTAGCGCTAGCTCGGCAAGCGATTAGTTCCGAGACCCGACGCAGTCCTTGTTTACAAAGCAAGAAAACGATGGGGGACCTGAAACGTGAACGCAAGCACTGAGCAGGTGAATGACCGAAGGCGGTGGCTGGCGCTGTACGTGCTGTGCGTCGGCATGCTGATGATCGTGCTCGACATCACGATCGTGAACGTCGCCCTGCCCTCGATCCAGGATGACTTGGGCTTCTCCCAGAGCAACCTCGCCTGGGTGGTCAACGCCTACCTGATCCCGTTCGGCGGCCTGCTGCTTCTCGCCGGGCGGGTCGGCGATCTGGTCGGTCAGCGGCGCGTGTTCCTGACCGGCCTCGCGGTGTTCACCGCAGCGTCGGTGCTGTGCGCGCTCGCGCAGAGCCAGGGCATGCTGATCGGGGCGCGGTTCCTTCAGGGCATCGGCGGCGCGCTGACCGCCGCGGTGATCCTGGGGATGATCGTGATGATGTTCCCCGAGCCCAAGGAGCAGGCGAAGGCGATCGGGATGTACACGTTCGTCGCGGTGTCCGGCAGCTCGATCGGGCTGCTCGCCGGCGGGGCGCTGACGGAGGCGATCAACTGGCACTGGATCTTCTTCATCAACGTCCCGATCGGGATCGCGACGGCGCTGTTCGCGGTCCGGTTGATCGAGAACCGCGACGGGATCGGCCTCGGTCAGGGCGCCGACATCCTCGGTGCGGTCCTGATCACAGTCGGGCTGATGCTCGGCGTGTACACGATCCTCGAGGTCGAGCAGCAGGGCTGGGGCTCGACCCAGACGCTCGCGCTCGGCGGCGTCTCGCTGGCGCTGCTGGCGGCGTTCATCGTTCGACAGGGACGGATCGCAAACCCGCTGATGCCGCTGCGGCTGTTCCGGTCGCGCAACGTCGGCGGGGCGAACCTCGTCCAGGCACTGACGGTCGTGGGGATGTTCGGGCTGTTCTTCCTCGGCGCGCTCTATATGCAGCAAATCCTGGGCTACGACGCGCTCGAGGTCGGCCTGGCGTTCCTGCCCGCGACGATCGTGATGGGCGCGATGACGTTCCGGTTCACGGCGCTGCTCAACATACGGTTCGGGGCCAAGGCGACCCTGCTGCCGGGCTTGGTGCTGATCGGGGCGGCAATGGCCCTGTTCGCTCTCACCCCGGTCGACGCGACGTACGCGATCGACCTGCTCCCGGCGATGATCGTGTTCGGGCTCGGCGCCGGGCTCGCGTTCCCGTCGCTGATGACGCTCGCGATGTCGGGCGCCACCCGCAGCGACTCGGGGCTCGCGTCGGGGCTGGTGAACACGAGCGTCCAGGTCGGCGGCGCGATCGGGCTCGCCGTGCTTGCGACGCTGTCCACCGAGCGCACCGACGGGCTGCTGGCCGACGGTGAGCCGATGGCGAACGCGCTGAACTCCGGCTACCACCTCGCGTACGTGATCGGAGTTGCACTCGTCGCAGTGGCGATCGTCGTCGCCGTGACGGTGCTGCAGCCCGAGGACAAGGCGGCGGAGGCGCTCGGCGAGGAGGAGGAAGAGCACGAGCCGCCCCGCACGGAGCCCGCATACTCCGAGGTTTAGTGACTACGAAGGAAAGGAGGCGATCATGTTCGCTGACACGAAGGCGTACAGCGGATTCGCCGTCGACGACCTGGAGCAGGCGAAGCAGTTCTACGGCGAGACACTGGGACTGAGGATCAGCATCCTCGATGAGGACGCCGGCCTGATGCAGCTCGAGCTCGCGGGAGATCGCAACACGCTCGTCTACCGCCAGGAGGGCACGACGCCGGCGAGCTACACGATCCTCAACTTCCCGGTCGACGACGTCGAGGGAGCCGTCGACGAGCTCGCCGCGCGCGGCGTGAGCTTCGAGCGCTACGACGGGCTCGACCAGGACGAGAGGGGGATCGCGCGCGGCTCTGGGCCCGACATCGCGTGGTTCAAGGACCCGGCCGGCAACGTGCTCGCCGTGCACAAGGATGGGTGAAGCCGGCGGCGTGACGGCCAAGGGCGCCGCCGCAACGGTGCTCGAGATCGACACCCCGCACGGTCCGGCGAGGGCGCACCTCCACACGGCGCCAGCCGCGGCGGGCGCTCTGGTGCTCGGGCATGGGGCCGCGGGAGGCGTCAGTGCCCCCGACCTCGTCGCGGCGACCGACGTCGCGCTCGCGGAGCGATTCAGCGTCGCGCTCGTCGAGCAGCCCTACGTGGTGGCCGGGCGGCGCTCTCCCGCTCCCGCGCCCCGGCTCGACGATGCGTGGACGGCGGTCGTCGAGCGCCTCGCGCGAGCAGCTGCGGGACCTGCCGCTGGTCGCCGGCGGCCGGTCTTTGGGCGCGCGTGTCGCCTGCCGGACCGCGGCCGAGACCGGCGCGGTCGCCGTCCTGTGCCTGGCGTTTCCGCTCCACCCGCCGGGTCGTCCCGAGAAGAGCCGCCAGGCCGAGCTAGACGCGGTCGAGGTGCCGACGCTCGTCGTGCAGGGCACCAGCGACCCGTTCGGGATGCCCCGCGGCGGCGCCAACCGCGAGATCGTCGAGGTGCCCGGGAACCACGGACTCAAGGCCGACCTCGACGCGGTCGCGGCTGCGGTGCGCGACTGGCTTCCGCGCGTCGCCGAGTCGCGCTAACGGTTTGCTCATAGTCTGCTAGTCTGCCGCGACCTGCTGAACGGCCGCTTGCAAAGTGGTCGTCGGGGGACCCACACGTTGGGGCGAATCGTGGCCATCTTGGCCGCGTAGCGCCGGCTCTTTGGCGCGAGCCCGTCAGCTAACCCCGTAAGCAACGAAAGAGCGTTTTGTGAAGCCGTCGCACGGCGTTGCGTACCCGAAGCTGAGGATCGTCCTCCCGCTGATCGCGGGGATGACGATGCTCGCTGCATCGATCGCCCCGGCGGGCGCGTCGTCGGGATCGGGCGGCATCTCGACCGGAGACGACGGCCGGACCGAGGAGGCGCCCGCGCAGGCCGCAAAGTACGAGCGCCTGTGGGACAACGTCTCGCGCCGCGACAGGCGCTGGGCGCGCTCGACGGCCGAGTGCGAGTCGGGTGGCGACCCGAAGGCGATCGGAGGCGGGGGCAAGTACCGCGGCGCCTTCCAGTTCCTCAAGGCGACGTGGCGCAACTCCCCGAAGTCGCCCGGCGGCGATCCGATCGACCACCGCTACAGGACGCAGGCCGTCGTCGCGGTCGCGCTGAAGCGGCGCGACGGGCCCCATCACTGGCCGGTCTGCGGCTAGCCGCGATCCCGCACGGCCACACACCGCCACGCGCCCGATAGCCTTGACGGCATCGCGAGTGCAACGGGGGCGAGCGGGTGAGGAGTACCAGGCTGTCGGCGCTGCGTGGGCCGGGCTGGCTACGCGCAGCGATCGACGAGGATCCATGGCTCTATGCGGCGAAGGTCGTCGCGCTGGCCGGCGTGTACTACGGAGCCGCGAAGCTCGGCCTCGAGCTGGCTTTCGAGACGCCGAGCGTGACGGCGGTGTGGCCGCCCACCGGGATCGCGCTGGCGGCGTTGGTGCTCGGCGGTTACCGGCTGTGGCCGGGCGTAGCGCTGGGCGCGTTCCTGGCGAATAGCTGGACCGGGGTTCCCGTCTATGCCGTCCTCGGGATCGCCGCGGGCAACACGCTCGAGGCCGTGGTCGGCACCTACCTCCTGCGCCGCGTTGGGTTCCGTCCCTCGCTCGAGCGCGTCCGGGACGTGCTCTCGCTCGCCGCCCTCGCCGCCGTCGTCAGCACCACCGTAAGCGCGACGTTCGGCGTCACGAGCCTTCTCGCCGCCGACGAGATCGCGACGGGTGACTACGGCTCGGTTTGGCGAACGTGGTGGTTGGGCGACATGGGCGGCGATCTCGTCGTCGCCCCGGCGCTGCTGGTGGTGGCGGCGCAATGGCCGTTCCGGGAGCTGCGCGGGCGGGTTGTGGAGGCCGCGGCGCTCGCCGCGGCGACCGCGGGGCTCGCGGTGTTCATATTCACCCGTTCGACAAGCCTGACGTTCCTGATCTTCCCCGTGCTGGTGTGGGCCGCTCTGCGGTTCTGGCGCCTCGGAGCCGTGGTGGCGATTCTGCTCTTCGCGAGCATCGCGATCCCGCTCACCGAGAGCGACATGGGGCCGTTCTCCGGGGAAGCGCCGGATGACAGCCTGCTGCTCGCCCAGCTCTATCTCGGCGTCGCGGGCCTCACGGCCCTCGTTCTCGCTGCAGTCGTGACGCAGCGCCAGCGATCCGAGGACAACCTCGAGCACATCGCGAGCACGCTCCAGGAGAGCCTGCTCCCGCACCCTCCCGAGATCCCCGGGGTCGAGGTCGCGGTCGACTTCCGCCCCGCCGGCGAGCGCCACCTCGTCGGTGGCGACTTCTACGACTGGTTCCGGAACGACGACGGAACCTGGGCCGTGACGATCGGCGACGTGGTCGGAAAGGGCCCCGCCGCGGCCGCAACCGCGGCGCTCGCTCGCCACACGCTGCGCGTAGCGGCGATCCAGGAGTCGCGTCCGAGCCGGATCCTCCAGTTCCTGAACGACGCCGTTCTGCGCGAGTCTCCCGGTCCGACATGCACGGTCGTGTACGCCTGCATCGACCTCAACCAGGGGGGCCGAAGCCGGGTCGTGCTGTCCGTCGGCGGGCATCCACCGCCGCTCGTGCTTCGGTCCGATGGCAGCGTCGAGCCGGTGGGTCGCGGTGGCCTGCTCGGCGTGTCGGAGGACCCCGAGCTGGCTGACTACGGAGTCGATCTGGCCCCGGGAGACGCGCTGGTGCTGCACACGGACGGGCTCACGGACGCGACCCCGGGGCGGGTGGTGAGCGCCGCGGAGCTCAGCGTCGCCCTGGCCTCGTGCGCGGGTGAAAGCGCACGGGGGATCGTGCAGGGACTCGAAAGGATGGTGCTGCCGGGGGACGGCGCCACCGAGCCCCGCGACGACATCGTGGTGCTCGTCCTTCGCATCCCGGCTCTCGAGCCCGAGCCGCGCGGTTGGTGGCGCCGCATCCCGGACCAGGCGGGAGCTCGCGAACGGGGATGAAGCGGGATGGGTGCGCGAGGCGCTCCGGATAGGCTCCGGCCGTGCCCCTGGTCGACCTTTCGCTGCCGATTCGCTCCGACCCGGCCGAGATGCCGGAGCCCCTCAGGACCGAGATCGAGTACGTCGACCACGCCGGCGGCGCCGCTCAGATACAGGCGCTGTTCGGGGTCGGCCCCGAGCTGCTGCGGGACGGCGAGGGGTGGACGACCGAGACCTTCCTGCGCTTCGGCACCCACAACTCGACCCACGTCGACGCTCCCTGGCACTACAACTCGACGATCGGAGGGGAGCGTGCCCAGGCGATCGACGAGCTGCCGCTCGACTGGTTCTTCGCCGCCGGCGTCGTGATCGACGCCACCGACCGCGCGGACGGCGAGGCACTGAGCGCTGCGGACGTCGAGGAGCGCGTCCCGCGACCGCTCGCGTCGAAGGACATCGTGCTCGTGCACTCCGGTCGCGACGCGTACGCCGACGACCTCGACTACATCGCCAGGGGCCCCGGCGTGACCGCCGAGGCCACCCGCTGGCTGTTCGAGCAGGGCGCGCGGGTGATGGGCATCGACGCGTGGAGCTGGGACGCGCCGCTCCACCTCCAGGCCGAGGAGGCCAAGCGGACCGGCGACGCGGGAGTCTTCTGGGCCGCCCACCAGGTCGATCTCCCGTACGCCCAGATCGAGCGGCTATGCAATCTCGCCGAGCTGCCGCTTCAGGGGTTCCAGGTCGCCTGCTTCCCGCTTCGCATCGAAGGCGCGAGCGCGGCACCGGCGCGCGTCGTCGCGATCCTGCCGGATTAGCGGCGCGCGTACCGTTCGCCCCCGATGCGCCTGCTGATGCTCCGACACGCCGAGTCGCGCTCGAATGCGCACCCGGAGGCGGTGGCGCTGCCCGAGGCGGGGGGCGACCGCCTCACGGCGCGCGGGTGGGAGCAGGCGCGAGCCGCAGCGCGGGGTCTCCGGGACGCGAAGCCGGCGCGCCTGATCAGCAGCCCGATGCGCCGCGCCCGCGAGACGGCGGGCGTGCTGGCGGAGGAGCTGGGTCTTCCGGTAGAGGTGAGCGAGTCGATCCACGAGCTGCGCGAGTCCGACGAGTATCTTGCGCTCCCGCCCGAGGAGCAGAAGCTGAGGCGGTGGTCGGTGTGGATGGCCGAGCACGGTCACGACCCCGACTGGGCGCCGCCGGGGGGCGAATCGTTCAACGCCGTGCGCGCTCGCGTGCGCCGCTTCAAGGCGGAGATGGAGGGATACGATCCGCGCGGCGAGGTGCTCGCGGTGTCACACGGGATCTTCCTTCGCTTCTTCCTCATCGACACGCTGCTCGAGGACCGGTTCAGCGCCCACGACGTCGGCCGCCTGTGGCGGCTCCGCACCGTCAACTGCGGGCTGAGCGTGTTCGAGCACGGCGAGCCACGCCATCCCGCCGACCCGGAGATCAAGGGATGGGTGTGCGCGAGCTGGATGTCGCCGCTGGCCTAGGCGTGGCTGGATATCGTCGCCCGTCGCTGCATGGAGACGCGGCTCGGAACGATCCTGCTGCTGTAGATTGCGGACAACCTCGCGAGCTCAGGGAGGACGGGATGACCGCAAAGGTGGGGCGGAAGGGGATGCGCAGGTTCGGGTTGGTTGGCTTGGTGGCCGTGGGCATGCTGTTGACGGTCGCCCCGCAGGCCTTCGCCGAGCGACCGCCGAGGATCGTCGGCGGGAACACGACCACGATCTCGCAGCACCCGTGGCAGGCGGCGCTGGTCGTCGATCCGGACAAGGCTCCCCCGGGCTTGAGCGACAAGGACCGGTTCTTTTGCGGTGGCTCCCTGATCACCCGCCGCGTCGTGCTCACGGCCGGACACTGCATCGACGGGACCGATGTGGAAAACAGCACCGATCTGGATCCCGACGACGTCAACGTCATCGTCGGCCGCACGACGCTGACCACCGACCCGGCCACGGACGAGGAGTTCTTGGGGCCGATGACCGCGGTCGAGCACCATCCGAGCTTCAACTCCGAGACGTTCGAGAATGACGTCGGGTTCATCGTGCTCCCCACGCCCGGGTTCACGCCGGCTTCGAACAAGCAGGTGATCAGGCTCGCGGGCTCCGAAGATCGCACGCTGTGGGTGCCGGATTCGCAGACCGTGGTCAGCGGGTGGGGCGTGACCAGCGAGGAAGGGTCGACGAGCGACACGCTCAAGGAGGCCGTGGTACCGAGCCTCCCCTCGCAGACCTGCGCCAGCCCGGACGTCTACGGCGAGGGCTTCGTCACGCCGATCATGACCTGCGCCGGGTTTCTCGAGGGGGGAACCGACTCCTGCCAGGGTGACAGCGGCGGGCCGCTGACGACACCGAAGGGGAACGCGCGCCGGTTGATCGGCGTGGTCAGCTTCGGCAATGGATGCGCCCGTCCGGGATTCCCGGGCATCTACGCCCGCGTCGGGTGCAACCCGTTGCGGAGCTTCGTCGTGTCCAGGGTCGCGGCCTTGACCGGCGAGACGGTCCCCGTGAGCGGGACTGCGGCGTGCGACGACACGCCACCCGAGACGATCATCGACAAGGGCCCGAAGAAGAAGCTGAAGACGGAGAAGAAGAAGGCGAAGGCGAAGTTCAAGTTCAGCGCCAATGAGGCGGCGGTGACCTTCCAGTGCAGCGTCGACGGCGAGCCCCCCGAGCCGTGCACGTCTCCGTTCAAGGTGAAGACCGCGAAGGGCAAGCACAACTTCCTCGCAGTCGCCACGGACCAGTTCGGCAACGGCGACGAGACGCCCGCGCTGCGCAACTGGAAGGTGAAGCGCAAGAAGAAGAAGTAGGGGGTTGCACGTCCTGCGTTCGCAGCGCCTCGCCGTGCAGCGCCTTGATCGGCCGGTGGTCGATCGCCACGCGCGGCTACCTCGTTCCGCGCCACACCCAGAGGACGAACACGGCCTGGAACGGGAGCCGCGCGTACAGCACCCAGCGCGGAATTCGCGAGTAGCGCTCCGGGTGCAGCGCCATGTGGACGTTGGCCGGGAACACGGCGAGCAGCGTCGCGACCAGCCACCAACGCGCGAACCGGGGGCGGGACGCGATCGCGGCGGCGCCGCCCAGCATCTCGGCGGCGCCGCTCGCGTAGACGAGCTCGTGGTGGGCGGGCAGGTAGTCGGGCATGATCGACACGTACCACCTGGTCCGGGCGAAATGCATCAGGCCGGCGAACACGAAGAACGGACCGACTGTGCGGCGCGCCAGCGAGCTCGGCATGGGGCGGAGTATTCCGGGTTACGCGGCGGGGGCCGGAGCGGTGCGGCCGGCGAGCCGGTTGGCGAGAACCATCGACCCGGCCGAGCGCGGATATGTTGCCGCGCGGCGCGACGCTCGTGGTGCACGACTGGGGCGGGCCGATCGGGCTTCGCGCCGCCGTCGAGGCGCCTGACCGCTTCGACCGGATATGACCGAGATCCATCGCACCTCCGATGAGCGCTTCGAGGGGCTGCCCGAGTTCCCGTTCGATCCACACTACGTCGACATCGACGGGCTCCGACTTGCGCGGGTTGACGAGGGGGAGGGCGCGCCGGTGGTCTTCCTGCACGGCGAGCCGACATGGTCGTTCCTGTGGCGCAAGGTGATCCCTCCGGTGCGCGACGCCGGCTTTCGGTGCATCGCGCCCGACCTCGCGGGCTTCGGGCGGTCCGACAAGCCGCTCGAGCTCGTGTGGTACTCGTACGACCGCCACACGCAGCTCTTCCGCTCACTGGTCGCCGAGCTCGATCTGCGCGGCGCGACGCTCGTGGTGCACGACTGGGGCGGGCCGATCGGGCTTCGCGCCGCCGTCGAGGCGCCTGACCGCTTCGACCGGATCGTGATCATGGACTCCGGGCTGTTCACCGGGCACCAGAAGATGAGCGACGCGTGGATCGCGTTTCACGACTTCGTCGAGCGGACCGAGGACCTTCCCGTCTCGCTGCTGGTGCGCCGGGGGTGCAAGACGGACCCCGGTGACGAGGTCGCCGCGGCCTACGACGCGCCGTTTCCGTCGCCGGAGTCGAAGGCGGGCGCCCGCGCGTTTCCGCTGATGCTGCCCACCACTCCCGACGCGCCGGGTGCCGAGGTGGGCCGGCGGGGGCTCGAGGCGATGCGGTCCGACGAGCGGCCGCGGCTGCTCCTGTGGGCCGACTCGGACCCCGTGCTCCCGCCCGAGACTGGCCGCCGCTTCGCGGAAGCGATCGGGTCCGACGAGCCGGAGACGATCCAGAACGCCGCCCACTTCCTTCAGGAGGACGCCGGCGAGGCAATCGGCCGTCGCATCGCGGACTGGCTGACGGCTCGATAGCCATTCCTAGGCCGGCCGCTCGCGGCAGTAGGCTGGCGCCCACATGGCCGGGGTGCTGTATCGGCTGGGACGACTCTGCGCGACCCATCGCTACGTCGTCGCGGTCGCGTGGATCGCGCTCGCGATCGCGATCGTCCTGATCGCGAACACAGCAGGGCGCCAGACGAGCAACAACCTGTCGCTGCCGGGGACCAACTCGACGGCCGCCACCGACCTGCTCGATGCCGAGCTCCCGAAGCAGGCCAACGGGACGAACCCGGTCGTGCTCGAGGCTCCGCAGGGACAGAGGCTCACGAGCGGCTCGAATCGCAACGCGGTCGACGACACCGTCAAATCGCTGGAGCGCAACAGCTACGTGCGCAGCGCGATCAGCCCGCTCAGCCGGGAGGGCAAGGACGCGCTCAGCAAGGACGAGCGGATCGGCTACATCTCCGTGCTGCTGACGATCGGGCCCGACGACATCGACCTCGACGAGGCGAACGAGATCATCGACGCCGCCGAGGGCCCGGCCGAGCGTGCCGGATTGACGGTCGCCGTCGGCGGCTATCTCGGCGAGGAGGTGTCCAAGCCCGACACGGGGACAAGCGAGGTGGTCGGGATCGTCGCGGCGATCATCATCCTCCTGATCGCGTTTGGGACCGCCGCCGCGATGCCTCTCCCGATCGTGACGGCGCTGCTGGCGGTGCTCACCGGGCTGAGCGTGATCGGCCTGCTGGGCCACGTGATGGACGTCCCCGACGTTGCTCCGACGCTCGGGATCATGATCGGGCTCGGGGTCGGGATCGACTACTCGCTGTTCATCGTCACCCGGCACCGCGGGTTCCTCGCCGACGGCGATCCGGTGGTGGAGTCCGTGGGGAGGGCCGTGGCGACTTCGGGGAGCGCGGTCGTCTTCGCGGGGGGTACGGTCGTGATCGCCCTGTGCTCGCTCGCGCTCGCCGGCATCCCGTTGGTCAGCTCGATGGGCCTGGCGGCCGCGATCGTGGTGGTGGTGGCGATCGTCGCGGCGATCACCCTGCTGCCCGCGATCCTCGGCCTCCTCGGCGCGCGGATCGAGTCGTGGAAGGTCCCCTTCCTCAACACTCCGCCGCACGACAGCAGACCTCACGGATGGGCGCGGTGGGCCCGCTGGGTGGCTGGTAGAGCGTGGCCCGCGATGCTCGGAGCCATCGCACTCTTGCTCGTGCTCGCACTGCCCACCCTCGACCTCGAGCTGGGGGCGCAGGACGACGGCGAGCTCCCCAAGGACACAACGGCGCGCCAGGCGTACGACCTGCTCAGCCGCGGGTTCGGCCCCGGGTACACGGGCCCGCTTCTGATCGCGGTCGACTTCGACGGGGATCCCGCGCACCCGGATCGCAAGAAGCTCAACCAGGTCCAGGCCCAGCAGCGGGAGGCGAAGCAGCAAAAGCAGCAAGCCGTGGCGCAGCTCGAGGCCGAGGGCGTGCCGCCGGACGAGGCGAAGCAGGAGGCCGCGGCCGAGGGGCCGACCAAATCGCAGCAGCGCCAGCTCGCTCAGGAGGAGTCGTTCTACAGCTCGAAGGCGAGCGACCCGCGGCTCGGCAAGCTCGAGAACAAGGTCTCCAAGACGAACGACGTCGACCTCGTCTCGACGGCGAAGGTCAACAAGTCGGGGAGCACGGCGGTGTTCACCGCGACGGCGAACACGGCGCCCGCCGCAGACGCGACCGAGGACCTAGTGCGCGAGCTGCGCTCCACCGTGATTCCCGATGCCGTGAAGGGGACGAGCCTGACCGCGTACGTCGACGGGGAGACCGCGGGCTACATCGACCTCGCAACGAAGATCTCGGACAAGCTCCCGTCGGTGATCGCGATCGTCGTCGGCCTCGCCTTCGTCCTGCTGCTGATCGCGTTCCGCTCGATCCTCGTGCCGCTCACCTCGGCGCTGATGAACCTGCTCTCGGTCGCAGCCGCGTACGGCGTGTTGACCGCGGTGTTCCAGAAGGGGTGGGGCGCTGAGCTGATCGGGCTCGACGGGCCGGTTCCGATCGCCAGCTACGTGCCGCTGATCATGTTCGCGATCCTGTTCGGGCTGTCGATGGACTACCAGGTGTTCCTCGTCACCCGCGTCCACGAGCACTACCAGCACAGCCGGGACAACCTCGAGGCCGTCGTCGACGGGCTGGCGGTGAGCGCGCGCGTGATCACCTCGGCCGCGCTGATCATGGTGTGCGTGTTCGGGAGCTTCATCCTCGACGCCGACGTGATCGTGAAGCAGTTCGGGGTCGGCCTCGCGGTCGCGATTGCGATCGACGCGACGATCGTCCGCTGCGTGCTCGTTCCGGCGGTGATGGTGAAGCTGGGGCGGGCGAACTGGTGGTTCCCGGGTTGGCTGGATCGGATCCTTCCCCGGATCGGCGTCGAGGGCGAGGACTTCTTCAAGAGCCGGCAGGCGCAAGCGCCTGCCGGAGGTCGTCGAATCCCACGCGGCTGAGCCCGTGCGAATAGCGGCCGCCTCAGAGGTGGAAGCCCCGCGCACGCGCCTGTCAGGGTCCACCACGGGCGCGTCGCTTCGCCGAGGTGGAGTTCCGGGGACAGGGGCGCCTACACTAATGCGCTCCGCATGCAAAGCGGCGGGAGGAGAGCCATAAGCGGCAGGCGCGGGGCGGTGCTGATCGCCGTAGTGTGCTGCGCGCTCGCCGGGGCGCTGTGGGCGGCGCCGGCGTTCGCGCCGCGATGTCGCGGACCGCGGCGCCTCCGGCGGCAAAGCCGAAGGGCGGCAAGAAGGGCAAGGGCGGAAAGGGCAAGAAGCCCAAGGGCGGCCACGAGGGACGGGCGGTCGGCGAGCTCAAGCGCACGGGCTGCCCGACGTACCGTGCGATCACCGAGAGGAAGTATTCGAGCAAGGTGCGGCAGGCCGCCCGGCGATGGAGGTTTGAGGTCTTCCACTTCAACGTGCGGCTCAAGCCGCCGATCGACTGGGCGCAGAACCCGTTCGGGAGCCGCTCCTACCGCCAGAACCTGCACGGCTTGATCTGGATTGACACGCTGCTGTACTCGTACATGCGGACCGGCGACGAGGGGCTTCTCCGGCAAGCGCGCGACATCGCGCTCGACTGGATCAAGTCGAACCCGCGCCAGTTCCGGCCCGGCCTCAGGGGCTTTGCGTGGCATCCGAAGGCGGCCGCCGACAGGGCGGGCTATCTCGGCTTCCTGACCGGAGAGGCCGGCTGCAGGGGACTGCTGAACCCCAAGCAGGCGCGGCTCATGGTGCGGTCCTTGAACGCGCACGGGCGCTACCTCGCGAACGCCGCCCAGCATCAGGAAAGCAACTTCGGGCTCTTCCAGGACCTCGGCCTGCTGCTGGTCTCGCAGTACCTCCCGTTCGAGCGCGAGGCCGAGCGGTGGCGCAAGCTCGCGGTGCGCCGCTTCCCCGAGACGTTGATGGGGAGGCTCAGCCCGGAGTGGGTGTGGCGCGAGCACTCGACGCAGTACCAGTTCCTTGCGATCGAGCTGCTGCGCGACTTCCTCAAGTACAAACCCGGGAAGCGCGACCCCGCCCTCGCCGACACGCTGGCGCGGATGCGGGACGCCACAGGGTGGTTCGTCGATCCGGAGGGCGAGTACGCGTTACTCGGCGACACCCAGTTCGCCAAGGCGCCAGAGTGGGGCTACAACAAGGGCGGAAGCTACAAGAGCCAGGGGCTGAAGGCGTTTCGAGAGTCGGGCTTCGCAATGGTGCGCCAGGGCGGCTCATACCTGGCGACGACGGCAGGGTTCTTCAACACGACCCACAAGCACGCGGACGAGCTCGACTTCGAGCTGTACGACCGGGGAATGAAGGTCGTCAACGGGCCCGGCAACTACGGGTACGACCGCGAGGAGCAGTACCGCGACTACCAGCTTTCCGGGCAATCGCACAGCGTCCTGCTGGTCGACGGCCAGAGCTTCCCGATCGAGGCGGAGAACGCCCACGGCAGCGCGATCCAGGCCACCGGCAACGGATCCGGGTGGTTCGCGATCGAGGGAACCAATCCGTTGACCGAGCTCCAGGGCGTGTCGCACGCGCGGCTCTTCCTCTACAAGCCGGGTGACGCCCTCGTCGTCGTAGATCGCCTGCGCGCGGACGCGCCCCACGCGTACCAGCGTTTCTTCCAGCTCGGGCCGGATCTCGAGATCGAGGGGCTCAGCCCCGGCACGCTCGGGCTCACGGGGCCGGGCTTCAGCGGCGGGCTCTACGAGAGGGCGGCAGCGACAGGCGGCGCGTCGCGCACCGTGATCAAGGGTCGCCCGACCCCGCTCCAGGGCTTCACCTTCCCCGGGTTCCGCCAGGCCGTGCCGCGGTGGAGCATCGAGTACGGCTCGCTGGCCGCCGACGCCAACTACATCACCGTGTTCACGCTCAACGGAGCGACCCAGAGCGGCACCGTTTCGGTCCCGGCGCCAGGCACGACCGAGGTCGTCCTCACCAGGGGCAGCTCCAGCCAGACGATCACGGTGAAGCGCAGCGGCTCTCGCCTGACGCTCGACTTTTCCTGAGCGCGGCCGCTAACCCCTGGCGAGCTCGTTGCGGCCGACCCCGTCGAGGAGGTGCCGCGGTCGCGGGGCCTCGTCGTCCTCGACCTCGATCACAGTCCCCGGCCAGAACGGGCTGCCGTGGGAGGAGCGGCCGGCGAGGCCGGGCGCGAACACCCAGCTCCCGGTGTTGATCAGCCTGGTGCCGCTCGGCAGCGCCCATCCGGGCTCGCCGTCCAGCGGGCCGCGGCGGTGCGTGTGTCCGAACAGCACGTGGTCGGCCTCGATCCCAAGCCTAGGGACGAGCTCGAGCATCGCCGAGTACCCCGCCCGGCTGATCTCCGGAAACGAGATGTCCCACCGCAGCGGCCCCAGCCCGATCCGGTTTGCCAGCGCGACCGCCCCGGGGAGAACGACCGAGCCGAGCAGCCGTCCGCGCAGGTCAGGCCGGCGCCCGTCGCGCCCGTGGACCGCCTCCCACACGCGCGCCGATGCGTTCTCGCCCAGCGCGCGCCGCGGGCGCCGCCCGCTCTGGGCGACACCGTAGAGCAGCTCGTAAAGGGGCGCCTGGATCGACTCGTAGTCGTTGGTGGATCGCAGGCCCTCCGGCAGCGCACCCGAGAGCCTCTCGATCGTGGCGATCGCGAGACGCTCGAAGGTGGGGACCGTGACGTGGCAATCGAGATAGTGGCCGTGGGTCGCGTAGAGGTTCGGCCGCATCCACACGCCGGGGTAGGCGAGCTCGAGCTCGGCGCTACCGAGCAGCTGTGCGATCCGCGCCGCGATCCCGAGGTCGGGGGCGGCGCGCTGTTCGAGGCCGACCGTGGTGTGGCCCTCGAGCCTGCGGCGCTCGAGCCACGGCCCGATCAGCTGATGGTCGTGGTTGCCCGGGACGATCACCACCCGCCGGTCGGCCATCGCCTCGCCGAGCTCTTCAAAGAACGGTTGGGCGATCTCGAGCACCTCGCCCAGCGTGCGATCCCGCAGCTCGATCGCGTCGCCGAGCAGCACGACCTCGTCCGCGCCCTCGACCTCCCGAAGCAGGATCTCGCGGAACCGCGGCCGCCGCAGGAGATCGCCGTCGAATCCCGCGGCGAGGTGGAGATCGGAGACGACGATCGTTCGCACGGCGGGATCCTTCCACGCACGGGCCGCGCCGGCGTCGGCGACCTCGTGATCCGGTTGCGACCCGGGTAGACTCGCGCCCGATGGCGACGCGGGAGGCGCCCGGCCTGACGGGGACGACCCTGGAGGTCGAGAACCCGGCGACGGGCGAGGTGATCGCTACCGTGCCAAAGCTCGGCGCGGAAGAAGTAAGCGCGCTCGTCGACAGGGCGCGCGCCGCGCAGCCCGCGTGGGAGGCGCTGGGGATGGACGGCCGCGGAGAGGTCCTGCTGCGCGCGCGGCGCTGGCTCGGCGAGAACTCGGAGCGGGTGATCGAGACGATCGTCTCCGAGACCGGGAAGAGCTGGGACGACGCAGAGTTCTCGGAGATCGTCTACGGGGTCCAGGCGCTCGGGTTCTGGCCTCGGGTCGCGCCGGAGTATCTCGGGGACGAGGAGGTCGAGACAGCCAACCCGTTCGTGCGCGGGCGCCGGCTCGTGGTGCGCTACGCCCCGCGCGGGGTCGTCGGCGTGATCGGACCGTGGAACTACCCGCTCACGAACTCGTTCGGCGACTGCATCCCGGCGCTCGCCGCCGGCAACTCGGTGGTGATGAAGCCCTCGGAGATCACCCCGCTCACGTCGCTGCAGATGGCCGAGATGCTCGCCGACTCTGGCCTGCCCGATGGTGTGTTCCAGGTCGCGACCGGCGAGGGTGAGACGGGCGCCGCGCTGATCGACGAGGCCGACTTCATCCACTTCACCGGCTCGGTCGTGACCGGGCGCAAGGTAATGGAGCGTGCGGCGCGGACGCTGACGCCGGTCGGTCTCGAGCTCGGCGGCAAGGACCCGATGATCGTGCTCGCCGACGCCGACCTCGAACGTGCGGCGAACGCCGCGCTCGCGTACGGAATGGGGAACGCGGGGCAGACCTGCATCTCGATCGAGCGCGTGTACGTAGAGGCGCCCGCGTACGACGAGTTCGTACGACGCGTGAGCGAGCTGGCGGGTGCGCTGCGCACTGGCCGCCCGGCGGGGCCGGGAGGCATCGACCTCGGCGCGATCATCTTTCCCCCGCAGCTGGACCTGATCTCCGAGCACGTCGCCGACGCCGTCGAGAGGGGGGCGAGGGTGGTCACGGGCGGGCGGGCGCTCGACGGGCCGGGGCGCTTCTACGAGCCGACCGTCCTCGTCGACGTCGACCACTCGATGCGGTGCATGTCCGAGGAGACGTTCGGGCCGACGCTGCCGGTGATGAGGGTGGAGAGCGCCGAGGAGGCGCTGCGGCTGGCGAACGACGGGCCGTACGGCCTGCAGGCGTCCGTGTGGACGCGGGACGTCCGGCGCGGCGAGGAGCTCGCCCGGCAGGTCGAGGCGGGGGTGTGTTGCGTCAATGACGCGCAGATCAACTACGCAGCGCTCGAGCTGCCGATGGGAGGGTGGAAGGACTCCGGGCTGGGCTCCCGGCACGGAGCCGACGGGATCCGCAAGTACACGGCGCGCCAGTCGATCCTCGTCACGCCCCCGACCGCCCCGCCGCGCGAGCCGCACTACTTCCCGTTCAATCCGGCTACGACGCTCCAGGTCGTCGAGGCGGTGCGGTTCGCGGCCGCGAGCGAGCTGTTGAGCGATGCGCAGCGCCGCACGCTTGCGACCGTGTGCGACACCTACGTCCCGTCGATCGACGAGCCCGACGACCCGGACGGCTTCTGGGCCCGCGCCGCCTCGCATCTGGCCGTCCCCGAAGCGATCGAGCAGGCGCTGGATCGGGTGCCCGCCGAGCAGGTCGAGGGCCTGCGCGAGCTCCTTGACGCGCTCGAGGCGCAGGGGCTGAACGAGGCGAGCGCGGACGCTGCGCGAGGCGATGGTCCACGGGTTTGCCGACTCCGGCCCCGAGGCGCTCGCGGGGATGCACGCGCTGAAGGGGCTGACGATGACGCTCCACTACGCGCTTCCCGACCTCGGCACGGGCCGGAACCCGAACTGGGAGGCGATCGGCTACCCGGGACCGGTGAGCCCTCCGCGCGAGGCGACCGACGAGCTGCGGATCCGCCGTCCGGAGGGGGCGGAGATGACTATCGACGCGGACGCGTGCGTGGTCGGCTCGGGCGCGGGCGGCGGCGTGATCGCCGCTGAGCTGGCGGGCGGCGGGAAGCGAGTCTGCGTCGTCGAGATGGGGAGCTACCTGAACGAGTCGGACTTCCACCAGCTCGAGATCCCCGCCTACCAGCAGCTGTACCTGAACGGCGGGCCATTCCCGACCGCCGAGGGCCAGGTCACGATTCAGGCGGGTTCGGCGATCGGCGGCGGGACGGTGATCAACTGGACCAACTGCCTGCGCACGCACCCTTGGGTGCGCGAGGAGTGGGCGCGGCACGGCCTCGAGGGTCTCGAGGGTCAGGACTACGAGCGCCACCTGGACGCGGTGATGGAGCGGCTGGGCGCCACCGATGCGTGCAGCGACCTGAACGGCAATCACGCCCGCCTCCAGGAGGGATGCGAGGCGCTCTCCTACGACTTCCGGCTCACGACGCGGAACGCCGATCCGGCGGACTACGACCCGGAGACGGCGGGGTTCATGGGCTACGGCGACGTCTCGGGCTCGAAGCAGAGCACGGCGAAGACCTACCTCGCCGACGCCCAGGCGAACGGTGCCGAGCTGGTTGCCGACTGTCGTGTGGAGCGGATCATCGTCGAGAACGGTCGGGCGGCGGGGGTAGAGGGGACCTACGTGGGCCCCGATGGCGTCACCGCGCGGGTGACGGTGCGGGCCCCTCAGGTCGTGGTCGCGTGCGGGTCGATCGAGTCGCCCGCGCTGCTGCTGCGCTCCGGGATCGGCGGGCCGGCGGTGGGGGACTACCTGCGCCTGCACCCGACGGGCGCGATCAGCGGCCAGTACGACGCCGAGCAGCGAGCGTGGTGGGGGCCGCCGCAGGCGGCGATCTCGCACCAGTTCGCGGAGCTCGAGGACGGGTACGGGTTCCTGATCGAGTGCCCGCACCACACGACCGGACTCGCCGCCGCGGCGACGCCGTGGGAGTCGGGCCGCACGCACAAGGAGTGGATGCTCGAGTGGGCGCGCACCGCCACGTTCATCAACCTCACCCGGGACCGTGGCCGCGGGCGCGTCGCAATCGACGCCTCCGGAAACGCGGTTCCTCAGTACCCGCTCGCGGACGAGCTCGACATCCGCAGCTTCCGGCGCGGGCTGGTCGAGATGATCCGCCTCCACGAGGCGGCGGGGGCCGGGCGGATCGTGGCCCTGGCGCGCAAGCCAATCTACTGGGATCGCGGCGACGACCTCGAGTCGTTCATCGGCAGGGTGGGGGAGGCGTCGCTGGCGCCGCGCGAGCACGGGATCTTCTCCGCGCACCAGATGGGGACGTGCCGGATGGGGACCGACCCGGAGACGAGCGTGGCCGGGCCGTGGGGAGAGCTGCACGACGTCGAGGGAGTGTGGATCGGCGACGCCAGCGCGTTCCCGACCTCGTCGGGGACCAACCCGATGATCACGATCATGGCGCTGGCGCACCGCACGGCCGGCGCGATCGCGGCGGAGTAGGGAGCCCTACGCCGGGCTCGAGTCCGCGCTGGGACGCGCGCGGCCGCGGATGCGCTCCGAGAGGTCGCGCAGCTTCGGCCACCGCGCGGGCCCCGCGTCGGGGCGATGGACCTTCTCGGGCGCGCCCTGCGGAAGGCCGGTGAGCAGCTCCTGGACCTCGGGCGCGCGGAGCTGCTCGGTCACGGTGCGGGTCGCGACCGCGATCACCTCATCGCGCCGGCTCGTGCTCATCAGGTTCGGCCCCATCACCGCGAGGTCGTCCCCGGTCGGCTGGATGAGGACGCACTCGGTGCCGGCCGCACGCACGCGCTTGGCCTCGTTCCCCAGCTGCCGGCCCGAGCTGCGGCGGAACACGAGGTTTGGCCACACACGCGGGTTGATCGCCCGTACCGGGTGCAGGGTGGAGGTCGGGTTGAGGCAGATCGCGACGTCGAGCTCGGCATCCTCGAGCAGGTCGAGGTTGGACGCCGAGTGCACTCCGCCGTCGACGTAGCGGCGCCCGCCGATCGTGACCGGGTGGTAGAAGCCGGGGATCGCGCAGGAAGCTGCGACCGCGTCCGCGAGGTCCGCGACGGGAGAGCCTTCGCGGCCGAACACGACCCGCTCGCCGCTCGCGAAGTCGCAGGTCACGATCCACAGGTTCGGATGCGGGCTCCACCTCTCGGGGACGACGCGCCGGATCTGCTCCTTGAGTGGATCGGTGGAGATCATGCCCTTGGGGAGCCACGCGCTGATCACGGCAGCCGCGGGGTGCCGCTTGGGCTGGGCGATACCGCGCAGCGCGAGGCTCCACGAGCCGGGGCCGAGCGAGGGGAACGCGCGCTCGGGCCGGTACACGGCGCCGGCCGCGCGGTCGGCGTTCGAGGCCGGCTCGCCCCGGACATCGACGACCTCCGCGAACGACTCGCCGCGCGAGTGCGCGACCATGAACCACGGCGGGACGCCGGAGGCGCACAGCGCGCCGATCATCGATCCCGCTGAGGTGCCGACCACGTAGTCGGCCTCGGCGGGGTCCCAGCTCGTCTCGGTGGCGAGCGCGTGCAGGCCGCCGGTGAGCCATGCGCCGCCGACGACGCCGCCGGCGCCGAGTACGAGGCCGACCTTCATCCGTGAAGCATCTCTCCGATTGGCGCCGCTTTAGCCGTCGTCAGCGGTCAGCGTCGCCAGGATCCGCGGGTGCCCGTCGATCACCGGTGTGTCGTGGAGCTCCATCTCGCTGAAGCCAGCGTATCGCGACAACCGGTCGAGGCTGCCGGTTGTGAACTCCCAGAACACGTAGGCGTCGCCCTTGTACACCTCGCCGACCTCGGGGACGCGGACGGCGCCGTTGTCCGAGCCGTCGTTGCCGGGCACTCCGTGCGTTTCCAGCAGCACGCGCCCGCCGTCCTCGAGACGGTCGCGGAGGCGGCGCAGGAGGCCGAGCGGGTTCTGGACGCGATGCAGGATCCCGAAGCAGTAGATGAGATCGAAGCGTTCTTCGAGCTCGTCGAGCTCGAACGCGTCGAGGACGCGGTACTCGACGTTCGAGTCGAGCAGGCGGTGGATGGCGCGGAAGCCCTCGCCGCCCTCGAGCTCGGTGCCCCAGCGCGAGCGGACCCAGTGGACGTACTGCTCGTTGTCGATCGCGAGCACGCGCTCGGCGCCACGGTCCTCGGCGACGTAGGCGTAGAAGCCGTCGAACGCGCCGACGTCGAGAACGCTGAGCCCGGTGAAGTCGTCGGGAAGCGCGGGGATGCGGTAGCGGTGATCGAGCGCGGCGCCGGGCGTGTAGATGCCATCGGCGCGGTTCAGTGCGAAGGTGTGAAACCAGAACGGGACTTCTTCGAGCACTCGTTCGGCTTCGAGCGGGTCGGCCGCGATCGGCAGGATGTCGGCGACGACCTGCTCGGGCGTCTTCGTCTGCTCCGCGGCCTCGTTGCGGGTCGCGAGATCCGACGGCTCCATAGGCGTCCTTTCTCCTCTCTCGTCTTTTTACGTCTGCCCCTGAGCGACGGCCGAGGCCGCGCCCAGGCACTGAGACTAATTGAAAGCGGCCCGCCTCGGCCGGATCCGCCCCGCGCGACGCGCCCCCAGTTGTCACAAACCCGCCACAAACTCCACCCACACGACACACTTTTCCCTGGAAATTGCAGACATGCACCCACTGCACGTCCGCGCCGAAGCCCTCGCCCTGATCGAGCAGGGACTGAACGACTGCGAGGTCTCCCGGCGCATCGGCATCCCGCGCCGCACGATCCTCGACTGGCGCCGGCCAACCTACATCCCGCGTAACTGAAGACCGCGCCTTCCTGGTACCTGCCCACGCTGCTGGAAGGCAGCGAAGCCAATGCGCTTCACGCCGGATCATTACTCCGAGCTGCTCGCGGTCTATCTCGGCGACGGGTGCATCTCGCACGGCGCGCGAACGTCGCGGCTGAGGATCGCGCTGGACACGAAGTACCCACGGATCATCGCCGACATCAAGGCGCTGCTCGGCCGCTGCTTTCCAGGCAACCCGGTTGGCGAGGTGAGCGTCCACGGGGGGACCATGGTCTACGTCTCGCTGTATTGCTCGCATCTGCCGTGCTTATTGCCTCAGCACGGACTAGGCATGAAGCACCAGCGGAAAATCGTCTTGGAACAGTGGCAGCAGGACATCGTGGACGCCGCCCCATGGCCATTCATACGCGGTTGCATCCGGACTGATGGCTGCTCCTTCATCAATCGAACCGATATCCACCGGGACGAGCCCTACGAGTATCTGAGCTACCAGTTCTGCAACATGTCGACGGATATAGTCGATCTCTTCGTGGCGCAATGCGAGCGAGTCGGCGTCTTCACGCGGGTGAACCGCAGCCGCCGGGGACTCTGGGACGTCCGGATCAATCGCCGCGATAGCGTGGCCCTCATGTTGGAGCACGTCGGAATCAAGGAGTAGCCACTAGAGTTTTGAAGTGCTCACGCGGCTGTGGTGAAATTGGGAAACACGCGTGGTTCAGATCCACGTGGGCGAAAGCCCTTGGGGGTTCGAGTCCCTCCAGCCGCATCACTTCTCGCCCGGGGACCCGGCATCTCCCCCGCTAGAATCGCGCGCCCACGCCGCTATCGTCTAGGGGACTAGGACGCCGGATTCTCAGTCCGGAAACCCGGGTTCGAATCCCGGTAGCGGTGCCTCGAGAACCCGCTTGATAAGCGGGGTTTCGTCCTCCGGGAGACGCCCACGGGCCAATGGACGGGCCAATGCGCGGAATCTCGTGCAGGGTCAGCGATGAATCAGCGGCCAAACTCGCGCGGTGTGTTTTGGGGTACGCGCGGATCTGAGGGCTCCCCGGCCGGGTGCGCGATGGGCGAGGGCAGTGTCGCTCGCTCCCGCTGCTCGTCCTGAGCGGGAGCGAGCGGCACCTCTGTCCCAGCCGCGCTGACGCTCGCCTTCACGCGGAAGCGACACGCGTACAGCTGCTAACCCAACGACGTCCGGATCCGCTCACCCGCTTCGTGCCGCCGAGCTTGCCGGCTTCCGGCGGTCGGGGTAGGGTCGGCATGTGCAGCCGCCGAACGGGATCGATCCAGCCGCCCGAGATGGCCTTTCAGCCCAGATGAAATCGCCCGAGCACGATGATGTGATCCGGCCCTCGGTGAGTGATCGGCGACGGATGCCTGCGCTGCCCGGCATCGCCGTAGCGACCACGCTCGCGCTCTGGCTCCTGGCACCGACGCCCGCCCTGGCGGCGAGCGCCCCCTCTCGCCAGGACGTCCAAGACGCACTCGAGCGCTCGGTCGCAGCGGGCGTCCCCGGCGCCACGGCCGTGATTGGCGGCCCAGGCGGGGTCGAGCGCTATGCCGCCGGCGCGGCGGACCTGCGACGGCGCGTGCCGCTCTCGCCTGACCACCGGGCCCGAGTCGGCAGCGTGACCAAGACGTTCACCGCGGCCGCCATCCTCAAGCTGGTCGCCCGAGGCCGGATCGCACTCGATGAGCCTGTGGAGCGGTGGTTGCCGGGGTTGGTGCCGAACGGTGAACGGATCACGGTTCGTCAGCTCCTCAACCACACGAGCGGATTGGCCGACTACTGCGCCGTGCCGCCGGACAGCACACTCTGCGTGCCTCCCCCATCCGAGATGACGCGCACATGGACCCCGCTGCAGCTGGTCGAGATCGGGGTCCAAGCCGCTCCGACGTTTCCGCCCGGTCAGGGCTTCTCCTATTCCAATACCGACTACGTCTTGCTCGGGATGATCATCGAACAGGCCACCGGCCGTTCGCTCACGAGCAGCTACAAGCGGATGATCTTCGACCCGCTGGGGCTCAAGCGGACGTCGCTCAGCAAGCGCTCCAGGATCGCCCGCCCCTTTGCCCACGGCTATGACGTGTTGGCCGAGGGAAAGTGGCCGTTCGACGTAACCGCGACAAGCCCGACGATCGCCTGGGGCGCTGGTGCGATCGTGTCGGTGCCGACAGATTTGCAGCGGTTCATGCGCGCGCTGCTCGCCGGTCGCCTCTTCCCCAAGAGCCTCCTGCGCGAGATGAAGATCGCGGCGCCGGGCTCGCTGAACGGGACGCCCCCGTCAAGCCCAGTCGAGGGAGGCGGCATCGGAACCTACGGGCTCGGGCTGATCCACTTCACCTGGGCGAGCGCCTGCGGCGTGCAGGGCCACTCGGGCTCGTTCCCGGGCTTTCACACATGGGCCTTTGGCGCCAAGGGCGGGCGCCGTGGGGCGGCTCTCTACACGACCGCCGACGTGCTTCCGGCGGGCGGCGCGATCGCGGCGCAACAGGCGGAGCGAACCATCGCGTGTCGGATGCGCTTCGGCGACATCGGGGCGCGAAAGCCGCGCGGATAGGCGCTCGCGTTGGCGTCCTGCTCACGGCGCGCCGGGGGCCGCATGTCGACATCAACTCGGGACCCACAAACTGGCCGTTGGCCGGTTCACGCAGTTTCGTGATCAGGCGGTCGGGCCGGGTTCAGCAACAGCGCCTTTCGCTTCGGGATGAAGCTCTGCTTCTTCGGCTACCGCAGCGCTAAGCAAAAATGCGGGCAAATCTATGCGAGGAACGTCACTACCGATATTGGCCACGGCCAGGTCGTCAAGAAAACGGCTCGTCAAGTCTAAGAACGGCGATAGCGGTGGACCCGTTTACAAGCGAGCCCGCAACGGTGGTGTGATAGCAGCCGGAATGGTTTCGTCGGGTGGCAAAATCAAGATAGGCGGGCGCCGCTTAAGGACACCTGCTTTCACCAAGCGCTACCGCGAATCCATAGGCAAGTTCGAGCCACGCGATCTCAGCACCGCGCTCCGCAACGTCGCCGTGTCGAAGGGGATCGCTGCGGACAAGGCCGCGCAGCTTCGCGGTCCCCCGGTGGAAAGGGCGCCGGCTACGGTCGAAAACTTCAACGCACTCTTGGTGCAAATCGAACGTCTCTGCGGCGGTGCGATCAGACGGGTGCCGAGCGAGGCCGTCGAGGGCTCCGCTGCGGAGCTGCCCGCCGCGGACCCGCCCGACGGCCCCGAGGGCTGAATTCGCGCTCTCGGAGAGCTACCCGGCGGGTGACATCGCCGCCCGCGTGCGGACCCGCTCTGACTCACAGCCGCTCCGCTTACGGCCCGCGCGGTCAAAATTTGACGCTGGGCATTGGGCGTGAGATTCTCGTTCGGCGAGGCCGCGAATGCCGGCGCGAGGCCTCGCAGTTGCAATCGATTCGACAGGGAGGCATCGTGGAAAAGCATGGTTCCGAGAGCTTCTTCGTCCTCGGCGAGGGGCTCCTCGGTGAGACCGTCGGGGGCCGGGAGCCCAGGCTCGCGGCGGACGCCGTAGCCGACACGCCGCCGTTTCGGTTCTCGCGCATGGGGCCGAACGGGGACCAATCGCCAGCTCACCGAGTCCAACCTGCAAGCGGCTCGGCAACGCGATCGCCGCGGGCGGCGGCGGGGCGTCGCAGATCCCCGCCGGCTTCACCTACCTCGGCCAGTTCATCGACCACGACCTGACCTTCGACGTGACCAACGTCACGTTCGGCGAGCACGTCTCCCCGAGCGAGCTCCTGCAGGCCCGCTCGCCGAGCCTCGACCTCGATTCGCTGTACGGGGCGGGGCCGCAGGATCCCGACTCGGCGAAGTTCTACGCGGCCGACGGGCTCCACCTGAAGATGGGAAAGACGGTCGCGATCGGCACCGACGCCGCGATGGACGGGTTCGACCTTCCCCGCGGGGAGGGGTCCACGGCGGCGCAGAAGCGCAAGGCGATCATCCCCGATGCGAGAAACGACGAGAACCTCGCGGTCGCCCAGACCCACCTCGCGTTCATCCGCTTTCACAACCGCGTCGTCGACACCCTCCCCGCCTCGGTGCCACAGGCACTGCGCTTCGCGAAGGCGCGCGAGCTCGTCACGAAGCACTACCACTGGATGATCCGGACCGACTATCTGCCGCGGATCTGCGCGCCGGGCGTCCTCAACAACGTGTTCACGAGCGGGCGCAAGGCGTTCGAGCCGGGCGCAGCGGCCCACCGTCGTCCCGACGATGCCGATCGAGTTCTCGGTCGCCGCCTTCCGGCTCGGGCACTCGATGATCCGCAAGGATTACGAGTGGAACGCCCGCTTCGACAGCGACACGGGCACCCTGGGCACCCTCGACCTCCTGTTCACCTTCTCGGGTGGCAGCGGACAGCTCGGCGGCGAGGCGCGGCTGCCGAGCAACTGGATTGCCGACTTTCGCCGCCTCTACGACTTCGGGGAGGCCAACAAGCCCGGCCTCGTCGTCCCGGCGAACAAGTTCAACCGGGCGATGCGGATCGACACCCGCCTGGCGGAGCCGTTGAAGGACCTGCCCGGCTTTGCGGCCGACGAGAACAACCTGGCGTTTCGCAACCTGACCCGGGCGAAGATGGTGAACCTGGCCACCGGCCAGCAGATGGCCACGTTCCTGAAGAACAAGGGCGTGACGCTGACCCGGCTCACCAACGCCCAGATCCGCGACGGCAGCAACGGCGCCACGCTCGGCGGGCTCACCCAGGCGCAACGGGACGCGCTGCTCACAAACACCCCGCTGTGGTTCTACATCCTGCGCGAGGCCGAGTTCAACGCGGGCAGGCTGAAGGGGGTCGGCGCGCGCATCGTCGCCGAGACCTTTCACCGCGCGATCGAGGGAAGCCAGACGTCGATCTTCACGGACCCGAGCTGGCGCCCCACGCTCGGCCCCAACAACACGACGTTCCGCATGGTCGACCTGCTGCTCTTCGCCTTTCAGGGACAGAAGACCCTGCTGGCTCCGCTGGGGTAGCGGGCCCATCGCGAAACCGATCATGCGTGCGCCGTAACGGGCGGCCCCGATCGAAACCCGAGACGCGGGCCCACGGCTGAGGCGGACGGCGACCCGATCGCCAGCTTCGTGCCGCTGATCATGTTCGCCGTCCTCTTCGGCCTCTCGATGGACTACCAGGTGCCGTCAGTCGGCCGACACCTCCGGCTCGTTTGGGCGCGCGGGCTGTGGGTACCCGTCAGGAAGGAAGGAGGCAGCGATGGCCACGACCATGACTCAGGAGCAGCGCAACGAGTGGCTACAGCGGGCGTGGGGTGGGCAGGCTCAGGAGCAGCGCAACGAGTGGCTACAGCGGGCGTGGGATGCGCAGGGCGAGGGGCACGTTCTCCCCCGCCGCCCGCCGAAGGACCGGGACGACCATCCCCCCAGTTCTATCCGAACCGGCGCGCCATGAGGCCGAGGAGGTAACGCGCCCGTTCCTGCCGTGGCTGGGGCGCGCCTGTCGCCAGGCGCGCGAGGAGCGAGGGGTCCTCCAGCTGAGGATCGCGGCGGCGATCGAGGTAAACCAGGCGACGATCGCGCGGTTTGAGGAAGGCACCGCGTGGCCGCGCCGGGCTGCGGGAGCTCGGGGTGTCCCTGTCGTCGCTTGGAACTACTGGCGGGCGAAGGCGGGCTGATGGCGCTCGACCAGTACGCGCTCGAGCAACGCGCCGACGAGAGCGGCAGGTCGCGGCGCCCCGAGCGGCCTCGTCGCTCGAGTCCTCACCCGACCACGGTAGCTCTACCTCTTCAGGGAATGGCAGGTGGGCAACGGATTGGGCAACGCCCCCGCCTCGCGTGGCGCACGCCGGTCCGGTTGGATCGAGCCCGACAGCCGACCCCGAGACCGATGTTTTTAGGCGCTTGACAGGCGCAACCGGGAGGAGAACACTGCCTGTCGAGCCCCCGTACGTGCCCGTGGCGGGGGGAGCGATTGTCGTTTGTCGACAACGCGAGCGGAAGGGAGGCGAGGTGCCCGCATGGGGAACGCAGCGCAACTGGCGCTGGTGCGACAAGTGCCAGGGGCTGTGGTTCGGCGGCGGCGCATCGCAGGGAAAGTGCCCCGCAGGGGGCAGCCACGCGAAGACGGGAAGCGGCAACTACTCGCTCGTGCGCCAAGCGTCCCCGACGCCCCCCAACCACGAGGCGAACTGGCGCTGGTGCAACAAGTGCCAGGGGCTGTGGTTTGCGGGCAACCAGACGGCGGGGAAATGCCCGGCCGGGGGCGGGCACGTGAAGACTGGCAGCCGAAACTACGCCCTCGCGCGCCAGATAGGCGCCGGCCAGCCCAAGTGGCGCTGGTGCAACAAGTGCCAGGGGCTGGGGTTCGGCCCAAACGCCGCGCAGTCGAACTGCCCAGCGGGCGGCAACCACAGCAGCGCCGGCAGCGGCAATTACCGCATTCCGATCGTGACCTCCCTGGTGAGGGTCCACGCGAAGGTCTTGACGCCCCCCAACGTTCCGCTCGCGACGGTGTTCCACAACATGCGCGAGGTCTACGCCACCGTCCACGTCGACCTCCAATGGGCGACGGAGGAGCCGCTCAGCCTGCCGGGGCTAAACGTCGTCGACGTCGGCCAATGCAGTCAGGGCCAGACAACGAGCGAGCAGGACCAGCTCTTCACCAACCGCAACTTCGTCGGTCGCGAACGACGTCGCCGTGTACTTCGTCCTCGCCACGAACCCGCCGTTCAACGGCTGCGCTGCGCACCCGGCGGGTAAGCCGAGAGCGGTGGTCGTCAAGACCGCGACGCAGTGGACCTTCGCGCATGAGAACGGACACGTGCTCGGCCTCGCCCACGTCAACGACAACGACCGGCTGATGACCGGCAACGGGACCGCCAACATCACCAACCCTCCGCCTGACCTGGTCGCCTCCGAGCAGGCGACGATGGAGGCCAGCGCGCTCACGGTCGACCTCTGAGGAGGAGCGAGTGGCAGTCACCAGCGAACAGGTCAGAGCGGCGCTAGATCCCGAGGAGCCCGATTACGAGGCGGCGGCCCAGCTCGGCCCCGACGCCCTGCCGCACCTGCAGCGCTTCGTCGAGGGCCCCGATCCGAACCTGGCCTCCAAGGCGGCATACCTCGCCGGCCGAATCGGCGATCCGCAGGCCGCGCCGATCCTCGAGCAGGCCGCGACCAGCGACGACCCGGCGATCCGCGCCGCCGCGGCGGGAGGCGTGCGCCACCTGCCGGATGAGCAGGCCGACGCCGTCCTTCTGACGCTCGTCGACGACGACGATCCCGGGGTGCGAAAGACGGCGCTGAAGGCGGTGCCCGAGACCCCGAGCGAGGACCTCGCGGCCAAGGTCGAGGTGCTGCGCGAGCACGAGCCCGAGCCAGCGGTCCGCGAAGTGGCGGCCGAGGTGTTTGAGCGCACGACGGGAGGAGGCAGAGCGCCGCCCCCCTGAGTCCGGCGATCCGTAAAGCTGTCGCTCGCTAGCAACTCGACAAAGGAGGCATCGTGGAAAAGCATGGTTTCCATGCGAGCGTGGCGCTCACGGCGCTGTTCGTCTGCGCTCTGATCGCCGCCGGATGCGGCGGTGACGACGACGAGACAACGACGACCACATCCCCCGGGGCGAGTGCGGAGCAGAGGGTTGACGCGGCCGTCAAGTCGTGCACCGACGAGGCCCAGCAGCTCGGCGGCACTGCGGGGACTGCTCTGGAGGGCGCCTGCACTTCCGTCGGCGACACCGCCAAGCAGGCCCTGAGCACGGGCGGCGAGGACGTGAAGCAGGCGCTCTCAAAGGCAGAGCGCTCCTGCAAGAGCGCCGTCGGCCAGCTCCCCTCGGGCCAGGCTCAGGACGCGCTCACGAAGCTCTGCAACGCGATCGCAAGCGCCGAGTAGGCGGCCTCGAGGCCCTTCCGGACGATCTCGACGTTCTCCTGCGACCTCGCCCGCTCGGTATCGCCCGACGAGGAAAGTCGACCAGCGTGAGCCTTCCGCTCGCAGACCGCTGTGATGCAGAAGGCGATTCAGTGGCCCGAGAGCCGGTCGGCCGAAGGCCACCGACCGTCGGCCGGCATGTCGAGCCGGTCTGTCATTTCCTCGCGCCAGTCCGGAGTATCGAACGGCTTTCCCCAGTAGTCGGTGACCCGCACGGCCTCGCCGTCCTCGATCTCGGCGATCGTCACATTGCGGTAGATGGCGCCGTCCCCGTAGTCGGCGCTCCACTCAACGAGCAGGAAGTCGCCGAAGCGGCGGCGTTCTCCAACCGCGAGCCTGAACTCCTCGAAGTGCCCCTCGACCGCGCCGATCTGGTCGCGGCCCCGGACGATCTCTCCCATCTGCGGCCATTCTCGAACGGCGTCGTCTGCCAGCGGCACCCCGAGGATGTAGGCGAGACGTGTCGGACCATCAGAAACGGCGCTCTCATCAGCCACGGTTCCCGACCTCCTCATCGCCATGGATTCCCGAGGACCCTACACCCAGCCCCACGAACCGGGGGGAGGTGACCCCGAGCGGTGCTGCACCTGGAGACCGCCGATCCGTTTTCTGGAAGAAACCGCTCCAAAATCCGGGCATGAACTGATCCTCCAGAGCAAGAGAGATTCTCAGTCCGGAACCCGGGTTCGAATCCCGGTAGCGGTGGCGGACAGTGTGGTCGGCTACTGAGCGACCGCGAGTAGTGAGACTGACCTAACGCCGTACTTCGTGCTTGCGTCGCGGGCGCGATCGGAGATGAACTCGTACGGGTTGTCCCGCATCTCCTCGATCTTGAAACCCGCGCCCTCGATAGCGTCGCGGTAGGCGTCCTGCTGCGCGGCGCCGCCGATGCACGACGCCCAGAGGTCGGCGTCGCACACGATCGACTCCTTGAGCTGCTGCTCGCTGACGATATCGGCGATCGCCAGGCGCCCGCCCGGCTTCAAAACGCGCGCTGCCTCGGAGAACACCCTCCCCTTGTCGGGGGCGAGGTTGATCACGCCATTCGAGATCACGCGGTCGAAGCTGCCGTCCTCCGCGGGAAGGCTCTCGATCCGGCCCTCGCGAAACTCGACCTGGGGGAAGCCGCCCTCGTTGGCGAGCCGCCGCGCCTTGTTGAGCTGCTGTGCCGTGAAGTCGACACCCATCACGCCGCCCGTGTCACCGACCTGTAGCGCGGCGAAGAAGGCGTCCGTCCCCGATCCGCTGCCGAGGTCGATGACGCGATCGCCGGCGCTCAGCCCCGCAAGGTCGAAGAAGAACCCGACGCCGGCGAACGACTCCAGGGCCCCCGCAGGGATCCGATCCAGCACCTCCGCCGAATAGCCGAGCCGCTCGGCCAGCGACCGTCCCATCTCGAAGTGGTACTCGCCCAGTGGCTCCTCAGCGACGTGGCGGTACATGTCCTTGACTTTGGTTTCGAGCTCCTGGGCATCAACTGCGGTGGGCATCTCGTCTCCTTCTCGTAGAGCGGTTGTCTTCTCAGCCCGATTCCTCGGCCAGGCCCTTTAGCGCGATCACCGCCCCCGCCACGAACACCGCGGTCGCGACGTAGATCAGGCCCAGGTGTCCAATTGTGTCGAACCCGTATGGATAGTGCGACGGGAGCGAGCACCCGCCCATGTTCCAGGTCGGTCCGAAGGATGTGCCCGCCTACTCCGCAAGCCCGGCGGCTTCGAGGGCATCGCCTCGTCTGACGTAGAAGCTCACCTTCGCCGCTCTCCTCCCGCGGATCTCGAAGACGAACCAGAACTCCCCTTCGACCGGAATGCCGCTGGCTGCACCCCGCGCCGTCTGCCGAACGCGCACCAAGACGCGATCCCCCGCGTCGATGAACTCCTCGGGGATCACCGACCACTCACTGAAGTCCTCGGTCCAGTCAGCGGTGGCCCGGAGGAAGCCCTCCTTGCCGTGGTAGGTGGCGCCATCCGGGTCGGCTCGGTACGTGACCAGATCGTCGGCCATCAAATCGAGCATCTGGCTCACGTCCCCCTCCTGGAACGCCTCGAAGCCTCCGCGCACGATCTCGACGTTCTCCTGCGACATCGCCGGCGAAGTATCGCGGGCGCACACGGGGAGGATCCCTACCCGCGACTTGATCTCGTCGGAGCCGGGCGCACCACCGCTTTGGTCAGGAGGGCGGCGGCTTCTCCACCAATCCTGCGGCCGCAATGGCGTCGGCGGGGTCGGAGAAGAAGCGCGCGTAAACGAGCTTTCCCTTCCGCACGACGCCAATCACGCCAAGCGGGACATCGAGTTCAATCCCGCTAACTCGTCCCCGTGCCTGAAACCGGCCGGATCCGACGATCTGCTCATCCGCTTCCCGGATCTCGTCCATCTCGAAGCGCAATCCCTCCCAATCCTCGGCCATGTCGGCCAGGAACCGGCGCAGCCCTTCACGTCCGTGGTACGCGCGCCCCTCCAGCTGAGCGCGCAGGGGTAGATCTGCGCCTGCTCGTCCCAGTGGTCGAGCCAGGCGTCGAGGTCCCCGCGATTCCATGCGGCGAAGGCCGATCGCACGATCTCGACATTCTCCTGGGACATCTCCTGCGCAGTATCGCGCCGGCGAAGACGCGCCGGGCCCCTCGGACGCTAGGAGCCCGTCCTCGCCGCGGCCCACTCCGCCTTGTGGACGCGCTTGGCGTCCTGGTAGTCGGTGAGCGCCTGAGCGGAATCGACGTCGCCCAGCGTGGGATGAGGTGGCATCAGGTCGCGGGCTGCGTCCACGCCGAACCGCTTCGCGAGTACGGCGCCCAGCGACTTGACCTTCATCTCGCCGAAGCCGGGCAGCGCGGCCAGGTTCGCGCGCAGCTCATCCGAGTCCGCGGCATCCGTCCACACGCGGGCGGCGTCGCCGTCGTACCGGTCGCGCACGTGCACCGCGAGGTCGTGCACCCGCTGCGCCATCGATCCTGGGTAGCGGTGGATCGCCGGTCTCGCGCGGAACACGGGCTCGAGGTCGGCGGTCGCCAGCGTGTCGACGTCGAACGCTCCGAGGCGCTCCCGGATCGCCAACGGCCCGCCGAACGCCTTCTGGACGGTGACCTGCTGGTCGAGCACGAAGCCAACCAGCAGCGCCATCGGGTCCGAGGCGATCATCGCGTTCGCCTCGTCGGAGTCCGTGAAGTACAGCCGGTTGGGCACCCTGGCGATCGTACCCCCCGGACGCTCGCTGCGATTTACTGTCGTTGGGGCGCGAACAGCGAGCGAAAGGAGAAGCGATGGGAACCAGGACCGAGCACGCACCGACAACTTTCAGTTGGGTCGATCTGACGACGAGCGACTCAGCGGGCGCGAAGGAGTTCTACGGCGGCATGTTCGGGTGGGAGCCCGAGGACAACGAGATCCCCGAGGAGGCCGGTGGGGGCACGTACACGATGTTCAAGCTGGGCGGGGAGTACGTGGCGGCGATCGGCCAGGACACCGAGGAGTTACCCCCGCACTGGAACAGCTACGTCACCGTCACGAGCGCCGACGACGCGTCGGCGAAGGCGGGCGAGCTGGGCGCGAACGTGATCGAGCAGCCGTTCGACGTCTTGGAAGCTGGCCGCATGGCGATGATCCAGGACCCGACCGGCGCGACGCTGTGCGTGTGGGAGCCCCGCGACATGATCGGCGCCGGCCGCGTCAACGATCCGGGCTCACTCACCTGGAACGACCTCCACACGCCCGACCCCGCCAAGGCGCTCGAGTTCTATACCGCGCTGTTCGGCTGGAGCACGGAGGAGATGGAGACCCCCGAAGGCGGTCCCTCGTACACGATCGTCAAGGTCGGCGATCGGGCGAACGGCGGCGTGATGGACGCCCAGGAGGGCGAGCCGCCGAACTGGCTTCCCTACTTCACCGTCGAGAGCCGTGACGCGGCGGCGGAGGCGGCAAAGCGGCTCGGCGCGAGCGAGCTCTACCGGACGGACATGCCCCAGGGCAAGATCGCGATCTTCGCCGACCCTCAGGGCGCCCCCTTCGGCGTCTTCGAGGGCGAGGTCGACGACTGAGGTGCGATGACGGGCCGCGGGCAAGTCGGCGAGCTCGTCGCCCGCCTCACCGAGGCCCGCGGATGCGATGAGGCGCGGGACGCGCTGCGCCGTACGCTCGGCGATCCATCACTCGATCTCGGCTTCCGCCAGCAGGAGACCGGCAGATACACGAACGCCGAAGGCCTGGAGGTCGAGCTGCCGGGACCCGGCGAGGACCGCGGCAGCGTGTTCGTGGAGCTCGAGGGCGAGGCGCAGCCGGTCGCGGTGATCGTCTACGACGAGTTGCTGATGAACGATCAGCAACTCATCGACGCGGTTGCCTCCGCCTCAGCCCTGGCAATCGAGAAGCACCAGCTGGACGCCGAGCTGCGGGCCAACCTCGAGGAGCTGCGCGCGTCGCGCGAGCGCATCGTCGAGGCCGCCTACGACGAGCGGCGGCGGATCGAGCGCAACCTCCACGACGGAGCGCAGCAACGCCTCGTGTCGCTAGCGCTCGAGCTCCGGCTGGCCCGCTCGAGCCTCGACTCCGACCCGCGGGCGGCCGGGGAGATGCTCGACTCCGCCGCGGGCGAGCTCGACATCGCGCTCGGCGAGCTGCGCGAGCTGGCGCACGGAATCCACCCGGCGATCCTGAGCGATCGCGGATTGGGGCCGGCGCTCTCCGCGCTCGCGGCTCGGGCGCCGTTCGAGGTGAAGATCTACGGCGTGCCCGCCGCTCGGCTACCTGAGAGGATCGAGTCGGCTGCGTACTTCTTCGTCTCGGAGGCGCTCACGAACGCGGCCAAGCACGCGGACGCGAGCCGCGTGACGGTCAGCATCGCGGAGGAGGGCGGCCGGGTCACCGTCGAGGTCGAGGACGATGGCATCGGAGGCGCCGACCCGGCGCGCGGCTTGGGCCTGCGCGGTCTCGCAGATCGCGTCTCCGCGCTCGGTGGGCGGCTCGAGATCACCTCGCCGCCGGGCCGGGGGACGGCGCTGCGGGCGACGATTCCGCGCGGGTTGAAGGGAGAGGTCGACTACGGCGGAGGCGCGCCGGCCGGGCTCACGACGCCTCGACAGCCGTCTTGATCCGGTTCGCAAACGCGTCGGCGTCCCTGCGGGCGCCGCTCAGCGCCAGCGGGGTGATCAGCTTTCCGAGGCCGCGTCCCTCGAGCACGTTGAAGATCGTCACGCGGGTTCCCCCGTCCGCTGGGGCGAGGTCGTAGCCGCCCTCGCTGGCGACGACGAGGTTCCTCGACGCTTCCTTCCACCGGATCCGGGTCGGCTGCTCGAACTCCGTGATCTCGAACTCGCGCTTGGTCGTCATCCCGGCGTCCTTGACCGTGCTCGCGTAGACCGTCCCCACCCCGGGCGGGCCGTCGGTCCGCTTCTCGATCTGCTGCACCCTGGGGCTGAACTTGGGGTCGTTCTCCCCGTCCGCGAGGAAGGCGAACACCTCCTCGATCGGGCGGTCGATCACGGTCGTGGCTTCGAATCGGCCTGCCATGTGGCGTCCAGGCTACATGTCGAACTCGCCCGTCGCCCAGGGCGATAGCGATGGCTCGACCCGAGCGCGCAGCGGCGCGGAGCACGGTCCCGATTCCCGCGCTCACACCCACTCGATCTCGATCGGGACCTGCGACAGCTCGCGGTAGCGGCCACGGCTCAACCACTGCGATATGGCCTGGAACACCTGTTGCGCCGGCTGCCACATCGCAACCCAGCCGAGCACGAGCAGCCCCTGCGAGATGCCGGAGAACAGGGCGTCGTTCCGCGTCACGCTGTCGATCAGGCTCGACCCGAGCAGGCACAGGATCAGGAACACGAACGCGACCTCGGCCTCGCGGCGCTCGCCGCGGGTGAAGACGTGGAACCGGGTGCTCGAGCGAAAGGTCTCGACGAAATCGTTTCGGATCGCCTGCTGAAGCCTCTCGGCGGGCGCACGCTCCCTCTCCTGCGCCGGCATCTCCACAGAGAGGTGGCTCGGGCGCTCGTCGCGCGTGTCTATCCACGCGAGCAGGATCCGCTCGCGGATCTCATCCCGCAGCGGACAGCGCTCGAGCGGCTCGGTGCTGTAGGGGTCAAGAAGGTCGTCGACCGACGGCACCCGGATCGCGAACGCGGCCACGGTGAGAGCCTAGGGTCAGTGCCGGACCCATGGAGGCGGAGGTGCTGACGGGGGAACGGTGGGGTGGTCGGGGTCGTCGCTGGGTAGCGAGCAATCGCGACCCCGGCGCGATACTGGGAGGATGCTCGACTCCGATCGCGCGCGCGAAGTCCTGAACCGTGCGCGCTCGGTTCCCGAAGGCTTCGTCACCACCTACGGCGACCTGTGTCCGGAGGCGCCGCGCTTCGCCGGCGCTGTGATGGCGTCTGGCCACGACCCGGACGTCCCGTGGCACCGGGTCGTGCGCGCCGACGGCTCGCTCACCCAAGGCGAGCGTCAGCGCAAGCTGCTGGTCGCCGAGGGAATCCCGTTCCGCGGCGACCGCGTGGACATGAGCGTGGCGTGGTTTCCGATCGACCACGCGCGTGGGTGACCCCGCGGCGGGTCATTAGCGCTTGCTTGCAATCTCGCCGCACGACGCTATAAGGTTCCCGCGATGCAACCTGCCGAGTCCCCGGCCGTCTGAGCCGGGGAGCGGGGGACCCAGGATCACGCGGCAAATTCGCGAGCGAATTTGCCGGTGGTCGTCGGCAAGAGGCGAACTTGCCGGTGAGCAAGGGCTTGACGGCCCTGGGGCGAATCCGATAGGAGAATCCGGTAGCGCAGCTCTTTCGCGCGAGCCCGACAGCTAACCCCGTAGGCACGAGAAAGAGAGGTGCCTGTGACGACACGTCTAGTTACCTGGTTGGTCAAGGGGGAACCCGGCGGGGAACGTGAGGCGCTCGCTTATGCGGCGGGGAGCCTGGTGGGAATCGCGGTAGCGATGCTGGTGCTGACGTTCGTGATCGGGGTGAGCGTGGTCCAGGGCTGAGGTCGACTCCGAGCCCGTTCGGGAAGTCTCGAAGGATCGGGAGCCCCCGCGAGAGCGGGGGTTTCTGATCGCTAGACACGAAGTCAGACACAGTGTCAAAATCCGGCCGTGTCGCGTGAACGAGGCCCGGATTCCCGCCAACCGCGGGTGCTCGCGATCGACGCCGGCGGGACGATGACCGACACGTTCATCGTCGACCGCTCGGGCGAGTTCGTCGTCGGCAAGGCGCAGACGACGCCGGAGGACGAGTCGGTCGGATTCATGAGCTCGACCCGCGACGCGCTCGCCCACTGGGGGCTGGAACCCACGGGCGCCCTGCCCGAGGTCGTCTCGGGGATCTACTCGGGCACGGCGATGCTCAACCGCTTGCTCGAGCGCAAGGGCCGCCGCGTGGGTCTGATCGTGACCGCGGGCATGGAGGACATGCTGCGCCTCGAGCGCGGGATCCAGACCTACCTGGGCTACCCGTATTCGGACCGGCTCCACGTCGCGACCCATTTCCACAACGAGCCGCTCGTCCCGCGCGAGCTGATCCGCGGGGTGCGGGGTCGGGTCGACATGTTCGGCGAGGAGGCGATCCCGCTCTACGACGACGAGGCGCGCGCCGCGGTCACCGAGCTCGCCGGGGCCGGTGTGGAGGCGATCGTCGTCAACCTCCTGTACAGCTACCGAAACTCCCAGCACGAGGATCGGATCCGCGAGATCGCGGGCGAGCTGGCGCCCGAGCTCCCGGTGTTCCTGTCGTCCGACCTGTACCCGATGCGGCGCGACTTCCCGCGTCTCAACTCGACCCTGGTCGAGGCCTACGCGGCCGCGCCCTCGCGCGAGCAGCTCCGCAAGGTGCGCGACGCGACCCGCGAGTCCGGAGCGAAGTTCGACCTGCGGATAATGGCCGCCCACGGCGGGACGATCTCGATCGACGCCAAGGAGCTCGCGCGCACGCTGATCTCGGGGCCGATCGGCGGTGTGATCGGCGCGCGCTACCTCGCCGACCGGATCGACTCCGGGAGCTCCCAGAACATCGTCTGCACCGACATCGGCGGGACGAGCTTCGACATCGCGCTGATCACCGACGGCGAGTTCGCGATCCGCCAGATTTCTGACGTGGGGCGATTCCTGCTCAACATCCCGCTCGTCCAGGTCGACTCGATCGGCGCCGGGACCGGCTCATTCGTGCGCATCGACCCCAACTCGGGGCGACCCGACCTGGGGCCGGACTCGGCCGGCGCCGCGATCGGCGTGTCGTGGCCGGAGTCGGGGCTCGAGACACCCTCGGTGACCGACCTCAACCTCGTCCTCGGACGGATCAACCCCGACTACTTCCTCGGCGGCGAGGTGAAACTCGACCCCGAGCGGGCGCGCGCCGCGGTGGGCGAGCAGATCGCCCAGCCGCTCGGGCTCTCCGTCGAGGAGGCCGCGGCCGGGGTCGTGGAGCTGTTCGACGAGACGCTCAAGTACGAGGCGGTCGCGCAGGTGCTCGGCAAGGGCTACTCGCCGGTCGACTACACGCTCCTGTGTTACGGGGGCGGCGGCCCGCTGCACGCCGCCGGCTACACGCGCGACGTTCCCTATCGCGAGGTCCTCGTCCCGGCATGGGCGGCGGGGTTCTCCGCCTTCGGCTGTGCGTGCGGAGACTTCGCGTACCGCTACGACCTCACGATCGACATGCCGGTCGAGCCGGGCGCCGACGATGACGTCAAGGCGGGGCTCGGGATCTACATCGCGGGCGGATGGGAGATGCTGCGCGAGAAGGTCGTCGAGGAGTTCGCGAAGTCGGGCGTCCCCGAGGACCGGATCGAGCTGCGCCGATACGTGCGCATGCAGTACATGGGCCAGCTCAACGACCTCGAGATCCTCTCGCCACACGAGGAGCTGAGCGAGGCGGCGCAGGTGGACGACCTGATCGCGGCGTTCGAGGACGCCTACGGGAAGCTCTACGCGCGCGCGGCGCGCTCCCCCGAGCTCGGATACCTGGTGACGAACGTGATCGTCACCGGCGCAGTCGACGTCGAGAAGCCGGCACTGCCGGACGAGGAGCCGGTCTCGGGGGCGCCGGAGCCGAAGGGGCGAAGGAATGTGTGGTGGGACGGAGGCTGGACCGAGACGCCGATCTTTGAGCAGGGCGATGTGCGGGCCGGGCACGTGGTCGAGGGGCCTGCGATCATCGAATCGCCAGCCGACACGTTCGCGGTCCCGCCGGGCCGCGCCGCGCGACTGGATGGCAACCGGATCTTCCACCTGGAGACCCGGGAGAGCGAGAGGAGCTGAGATGGCGATCGTCGACCGGACACGGGAGCTCGAGCCACTGGCGGAGCAGGCGTCGGCGATTGGCTGGGAGGGGCGCACCGCGCGCGAGATGCTGCTCGAGTCCGAGCGGCAGTTCGCCGAGACGGGGCGTTACTGGGGGATCGACGCGCTCGAGCTGAAGGAAAGCGACCCGATCCGGTTCGAGAAGCTGTTCTCACGCCTGCGCGGCGGCCTCGTCAGCGCGCGCGAGACGGCGCTCAACATCTCCGCCTCGCCGATCGTGAAGGAGATCGGCGAGCTCAGCTTCGCGCTCTACACGCCGGAGGGCGACTCGGTCGCGCTCTCGACCGGGATCATCGTCCACGTCCACACGATGTCCGACGCGATCAAGTACATGATCCGCCAGGGCTACGAGGACAACCCGGGGATCGCCCCGGGCGACATCTTCACGAACAACGACGCGATGATCGGCGACGTCCACAACGCGGACGTGCAGACGATCGTGCCGATCTTCTGGGAGGACGAGCTGGTCGGATGGGCAGCGGGGGTGACGCACGAGATCGACATCGGCGCGAAGACGCCGGGCTCGGTGCCGGTCGGGCCGATCGCCCGCTACGAGGACGGCATCGACCTGCCGGCGAAGAAGATCGGCTCGAACGACGAGCTGTGGCGCGACCACGTCCTCGCCGGGCTGAAGGGGACCCGGACGCCGATGTACTGGACGCTCGACGAGAAGACGCGCATCGCCGGTTGCCACATGGCCCGCGAGTCGGTCGAGCGGGTGATCCTCGAGGAGGGGATCGACTCCTACAAGCGGTTCATCCGCGAGGTGATCGAGGACGGGCGGCGCTCGTTCCAGAGCCGCGTCCGAGAGATGCTGATCCCGGGGCGTTACCGGGCCCCCGCGTTCACCGAGAACGCGTTCGCGAAGGAGGAGCAGCTTCCCTCGTACGCGCGCGTCGACACGATGATGCACGCGCCGGTCGAGATCCGCGTCACGCGCGACGCGAAGCTGGAGATGGACTACGAGGGCGCGTCGTCGTGGGGATACCACTCCTCGAACTGCACGCCGTCGGCGATGCAGGGAGCGGTGTGGGTCCAGCTCACCCAGACGCTGATCCCGAACGACAAGGTCAACGACGGCGCCTACCTCGGCCTCAACACCAACTTCCCGCCCGGGACGTGGACCAACCACTCCAACCCGCAGGCCTCGACCGGGATCGCGTGGGCGTTCCTGATTCCTTCGTTCATGGGCTTCATCAAGTCGGTGTCGCGAGCTCTGCAGGCGCGCGGGTTCGTCGAGGAGGTGCTGGCGCCCTACGGGCTGACGAGCAACGCGTTCCAGGGCGGCGGCATCGACCAGTACGGCAAGCAGTCGGCAACGACCAACTTCGGGCTCTCGTGCGTCGGGGGCGGGGGGAAGATGATCCTCGACGGGCTCGACTACGCCGCGGCGATGTGGAATCCCGAGGGCGACATGGGCGACATGGAGATGTGGGAGCTGATCGAACCGTTCCTTTACATCGGCCAGCGCGTGAAGCCGAACACGGCGGGGCCGGGGCGGCACCGCGGCGGCTCGGGCTACGAGGCGCTGCGGCTCGCTTGGAAGACGCCGTTCTACGAGATGCAGAACATCGGCAACGGGCGGATGTTCATCCAGACGGGGCTGTGGGGCGGGTACCCCGCCGCGACCGGGTACCGGCACAACGTGCGCAACACCAACTTCTTCGACCTCGTCGAGCGCCGCGAGCCGTTCCCGACCCACGACCCCGACCCCGCGGACTCCGCGCTCGAGCGGATGGTCAAGGGTGAGCGCCAGTTCGACCTCGAGACCACCACCCTGCCCGAGGTGATGCGACAGGGCGACCTCTACCTGTGCATGTTCCGCGGCGCCGCCGGCGTGGGAGATGCGCTCGAGCGACCGTACGAGTCGGTGATGGCCGACATCGAGGGCGAGTACCTGCTGCCGCGGTACGCGGATTCGGTGTACGGCGTGGTCCCCGGCGACCCCGACGCCAGCGTGACGCGCCGAGCCGAGATGCGCGAGGAGCGCGGGCGCAAGGCGGTCCCTGTGCGCGAGTGGATGCGGGGCGAGCGCCAGCGACTGCTCGACGGCGAGATGATCGAGCCGGTGCAGAGGATGTACGCGGAGTCGATCCGGTTGTCGGACAGCTGGGCGCGTGAGTTCCGCGAGTTCTGGGACCTGCCGGAGGACTTCGACTTCGACGTCGCCACCCCGACCGTCGAGCTGACGCGCACGCTGCTCGCCGACGAATCAGGGCCGGTCGCGACGTCGTCTTTCACTCCGTCGCGGCCGGGTGGTCGCGACGCGGAACAGTGAAGCTCGACGACGAGACGCTTCGCGACCTCGTCGAGGAGCGCCTTCCGCGCTCCCAGGTGCGGGCGATCCAGTCCTCCTACAAGGACCCCGGCCGGTTCGACCAGTACGTCGCGTTGCTCCAGGAGCGGGTCGAGTGGGACGAGCCGATCGTGCTCCCGTTCGGCGAGCATCTAAACATCGTGGCCGCCGGCGGCCAAGAGCCGCCGACGGGTGGTGCAGGGTCCGGTGTTAGGTATGTCATCAAGTGCGACTGCGGGCACGAGTTCGGCGACTACCGCGAGAACTGGAAGCTCGAGGCGCTGATCAACGTGCGCGATGACGACGAATCGCTGCACGAGATCTACCCGGAGAAGATGTCGGGCGACCCCGACTGGAACCACCTGCGCGAGTACTTCTGCCCCGGGTGCAAGACGTTGCTCGAGGTCGAGGCCGTCCCGCCCGGCTACCCGGTCGTGCACGACTTCCTCCCCGACCTCGAGGGCTTCTATTCGGAGTGGTTGGGGCGCGAGCTGCCGCGATGAGCGTCTCCGTGATCGAGCATGCGCTCGGCCACGCCGCGCACCGACTCGATCCCGTACGTCTGGGTCGGCTGGGCGTCGGTTAGCACCGCGACCGCGGTTCGGGAGCCGTCGTCGTGCCGCAGCGCGGCGGCCTGGTGGACGAGCTGCCCGAGCTCCGTCGAGCGCCAGCCGCCCTTGAAGCGAATGTCCCAGTGGGGCCCGGCGGCCTCGGGGATCCCCCAGCTCTGCTGCGGGACGATCTCGCCGAGGATCGAGAGCCCGAAGTCACGCTTGCCGGCCGGGACCGCCTTGTCGAGATTCCACATGAACGCCGCCATGTCGGCGGCCGTGATCTGGGCGTTCGCCCAGTAACCGGACACCGTGAAGCTGCGCATCCCCGTGCGGTTCGCGACCGCGTACAGCCCGGCGTCGCCGACCCGCGCGTAGATCGCGTCCGCTGCGTCGTTGTCGCTGATCGTGATCATCTGCGTGAGGGTGGTCCGGGTCAACTCGTCGATCCCGGCGCCGGCGCTCTCGAGCCGACGCAGCTCGGCGGCGAGAAGCAGCGCCTTCACCACGCTCGCCGACACGTAGGGGCGGTTCTCGGCCACCCCGCGCGCCCGTCCGCGCGAGTCGATCGCCGCGAAGGACACGAGGCCCTCGCGCGTGTGGACGAACTGCTTCGCCTCCCGCACGCCGCTCGCGGACGGGGTCACGGGCGGCGGTCCCGGACGTCTCCCATGCGTCCCGGGCGGACCGGACCCGCTGGCCTTGGCGCGCCCGGCGCTCGGTACTACGAGATCGGTCGTGTCGCTGAACGGGATGACTGCGGCGCCGACGAGCAAGGCTGCGACGCCCGCACGGAGCGCCCACCGCCGAGGCTCGATGCGCCGCTTCGTGCGACGGGGGGCGTAGCGGCGCTCTCGTGATCGCCGCCGGCTCTCGGCCCAGCTTGCGAGGAGCTCTTCCTCCTCCGCGATCTCCGACGCCCGGATCGTGGTCTGGGTGGGCGGGCGTTCTGTGGCGCTCGTCGGAGTCGAGGACTCCTCCGTCGCGCTGCGCGGCATCGCCCGACGCTATCGCCTCCGCAGGGCGGAACTGTTATCTCGCGGTGAAACGGACCGTCCGCCCGTCGACGATTGCCCCGCGGTCACACGCAACGAGTTCCGCTTCTGGGACAATCTCGCCGGTGAGCGAGCCGTACAGCTATGCCGAGCGGCTGCGCGCCGCGCTCCCGATCGCCGAAGACCAGTGGGTCGCCATCCGACACGTGTGGTCCGCGTTCTGGGTTTCGCGCGCGGTCGCATGGATCGCGGGGATCGCGGCGCTCGTCGCCGTGGGCGCGGCGGGTGAGACGTCGTTACGCCTCGATCCCTACTGGCTCACGATCCCGTTCGACGAGACGTTCGCCAACGCGCTCGTCGCCCCGGGCGCTCGCTGGGACTCGGTGTGGTACCTGGAGATCGCGCAGTACGGGTACGGGTATACGGATCGGGCCGCGTTCTTCCCCCTCTACCCGGCGCTGGTATCGGTTGTGGGCCCGCTTGGCCCATCGCTGCTGCTCGGGCTTTTCGTCTCGTTCGCGTGCGCGATCGGCGGGCTGTACCTGCTCCACCGGCTGGTCGCGATCGACTTCGGGACCGAGACGGCGCGCGCGGTGGTCCTCATTGTCGCCTGGTTCCCGAGTGCGGTGGTGCTGTCCGCCGTGTACTCGGAGGCGCTCTTCATGCTGACGTCGGTGGGATCGATCTACGCGGCGCGAATCGGGCGCTGGCCGCTCGCCGGAGTCGTCGGCGGGCTCGCCGCGGCCACCCGCAGCGCCGGTGTGTTGCTCGTGATCCCGCTCCTGATCATGTACCTGTACGGGCCCCGGGCAGACCGGCCGCGTCACGGGCTCGCGTCGGGGTGGCGCCCGCGCCACCATCTCGCTTCGGACGTCCTGTGGATCGCCGCCGTGCCCGCCGGGATGCTCGCCTACCTGGGCTACCTCTCGGTCGTCACGGGCGACCCGATGCACGCCTTCGCGGCCCAGGGCGAGTGGAGCCGGATCATGATTCCGTTCATCGGCGGTGCCGTCCTCGGACTGTGGGGTGCGCTCACCGCAGTGGTCGAGCTGCTCCCCGGGATCAGCATCCTGCAGCTAAGACCCAGCGAGATTCCGGAGCTGGTCGCGGTCCGCAACCTGATTCTGTTCGGGTTCTTCGCGCTCGCGGTCTGGGCGCTGTGCGAAAGCGTGAAGCGGCTTCCCGCCGCGTACACGGCGTGGGCGTTGAGCGCCCTGCTGCTGCCGCTTTCGGCTCCGGCCCTGAACGAGCCGCTCAAGTCCCTGCCCCGCTTCATGCTCGTGCTGTTCCCGCTGTGGATCGCGCTCGCGCTGTGGTCGCAGGAGAAGGGGCGTCTGCGTCAAGTGCTCGTGATCAGCGGCTCGCTCCTCGTGCTGTCGAGCGCCCTGTTCACCACCTGGGTCTACCCGCCCTGAATCATTCCCGCGACGTGCTCTGCTTCCGCTCGCCCTCGCGTCTGCCGTCGCGGGGTTGCTGGTGATCCCAAAGGGCCTGGATTTCGGTTAGGTTCTGGGCGTGGACGTCAGCCAGCTCAAGGGCATTCCCCTGTTCCACGACGTGCCGGACGACGCGCTGAAGAAGGTCGCGACCTTCGCCCAGCTCGAGTCCCACCCCGAAGGGGCGGCAGTCGTCAAGGAGGGAGGCTACGCGAACGACTTCTACGCGATCGAGGAGGGCACCGCGAAGGTCGAGCGCGACGGCCAGCACCTCGCGGATCTCGGGCCCGGCGACATCTTCGGCGAGCAGGCACTGCTCGAGGGAGAGCAGCGCTCGGCGAGCGTGATCGCGACATCCCCGCTGCGTGTGATCAAGATCGCGAGCTGGGAGCTCGGCACCATGAGGCGCGACGCGCCGGAGACGGTCGAGGCGCTTCGCAAGCAGGTCGAAGCCCACAAGGGCTGAGCCTCACTCCGTAGGGGATATAGACTCCCCGGCCACATACGGCCGGTGGCCCAGGGAAGTCCGGTGCAAGACCGGCGCGGTCCCGCCACTGTGACCGGGTAAGGGAGCGTCGCACGACGCGCTGTCAGCCACTTGGGCGGCCACCAGTCGCCCTGGGAAGGCGCGGCGCTCATCCCGGAAGCCAGGAGACCTGCTCCGGCCGAGCCATGCAAACCCTCGAGGAAAGGGTGGCTTCGATGCCAATAGGGTCCCTACGTAGGCCGCGCGGGCTGATCGTCGCGTGCGCAGTCGCAGCGCTTCTCGCCGTTCCCCCGATCGCCGGCGCCAAGGTGAAGACGCTCGGCGCCGACCTCCGGGTCGTCGGCCCGTCGGGCGAGACGCTCGCCGAGCTCGTCCAGTACACCGGAAGCGAGCAGGTACCGACCGATCCGAACGCCTTGTGCTTCGGCCCCGGCACTGGCGGCAGCGGCAATCCGGTCACGATCGCCGGGCCGACCGCGCTGGGGCTCGTCCAGGATGGCTCCGCGACCGCGCGTGAGCTGCGGCCGCTGTCGGTCACCGACGCGTTCGACTTCGGGCTCGGCGTCTGCGGGATCGGCGGCTTCCAGGCCCAGGGCTCCGAGTCCTGGTACCTGAAGCAGAACCATGCCGGCGCCCAGGTCGGGGGCGACCAGCTCGTGGTCGCGAAGGGCGACAACATCCTGTGGTACCTCGCGCCGACGTTCCCGTATCCGCCCGAGCTCGGGCTCGAGGCGCCGCCGCTGGCCGACCACGGGAGCCAGGTAGAGGTGCGGGCTATCGAGTACGCAGATGACGGCACCCAGACGCCCGCGGCCGGCGCGACAGTGAGCGGAGGCAGCTCGCCGGCGACCACCGACGCGCAGGGCCGGGCGACCGTCGCGCTCGGGACCGGCAAGGCGACCCTGCAGGCGACGCGCGGTGCCGACATCCCCTCGAATGAGGTCTCGATCTGCGTCGCCGGGTCGGCGAGCGATTGCGCGCCGCAGCAGGAGATCGCCGGCACCCGTAGGCCCGACAAGATCAAGGGCACCGAGGTCGCCGACAGGATCAAGGCGAAGGCGCGCAACGACCGCGTGAAAGCACGCGGTGGGTTCCCCGACCGGATCAACTGCGGTACCGGCAAGCGCGACCTCGCGGTGGTCGACCCGGACGACACCGTGCGTGCGTGCGAGAGGGTCAAGGAGAAGTGAATGGAGGCCGTGGTCTCGTGGCGGCGGCGGCAGTCCTCTCCGCCGCCGCTGTAGCGGGCTGCGGCTTCGGGCCGGGAGATTCCTCGGACGGGGAGGCGACTCTTGCGGTCACGCGCGACTTTGGATCCCAGCGGCTGGTCGACGCGACTCTCACCGACCCGCCTGAGTCGGAGACTGTGATGCGGTTCCTGGACAGCGAGGCCGAGATCACCACGCGCTACGGGGGAGGCTTCGTGCAGTCGATCGACGGGCTCGAGAGCGCCGAGCGCGGCGATCGCCGCTTCGACTGGTTCTTCTTCGTCAACGGCATTGAGTCGTCGGTCGGCGCCGCCGAGACGCGCGTGTACGGGGGCGATCGGGTGTGGTGGGACTACCGCGACTGGAGCGAGGCGATGCGCGCCCCGGCGGTGGTCGGGTCGTGGCCAGAGCCTTTCGTCCACGGGTCGGAGGGGAAGGCGTTCCCGGTCAGGATTGACTGCCTCGGCGAGGATGACGATTGCTCGGCGGTCGCCGACCGGCTCGAGGAGGAAGGGGTCCCGGCGAGCATCTCGACCGAGCGCGCGAAGCTCGGCGAGGAGCTGTTGCGGGTCGTGGTGGGCCCGTGGGAGGCCGTGCGCCAGGACCAAGCAGCCGTACAGATCGAGGACGGCCCGGCGCAGAGCGGGGTGTACGCGGACTTCGAGCCCGCGCCCGCCGGAGGCTACGACCTGGTGCCCCTCGACCCGGCCGACCGGGACGCGTTTCGGAGCGGGCACGGCGAAAGCGAGGGGCTCGTCGCCGCGGTGCGGCTCGGCGAGGAGCAGCCGACCTGGGTCGTGACCGGCACCGACGAGGCGGGCGTCGACGCCGCGACCGAGCTGCTCGACGCCGACTCCCTGCGCGACCACTACGCGGTCGGCGTCGACGAGCGTGACGAGTTCGCGCTCCCGGTGACCGGCGAGGGGGGCCGGGGCTGAGGCCGCGATGCGCACGACGCTCGCCTACACGCCCCGCCGCGGCCGGCTCCAGGGCGCCTCGGTCTCAGCGGCCGCGTTGTACCTCGGATCGCTCGTGCTCGTGGCCTTCGCTTACTCGAACCCGATCGTGCTCGGGGGGGCCGGCGTGGCGGTCGCCGCAGCGGGGCTCGCGGCCGGCGCGCGCGCGGCGCTGGCCATATCGGTTCGATGGGGGGTCTGGCTCGGCGCGACGATCGTCGTCGTCAACGCCCTCGTTACCGACCGGGGAGACACGGTGCTCGTGCGCGGGTACGACGTCCCGGCGCTCGGGCCGATGGACGTAACGCTCGAATCGCTGGCCGCCGGCGCCGTGCTCGCCGAGCGGATCCTCGTCGTGACGATGGCGTTCGCGGTGTGGTCGGCGTGCGTCGATCCCGACCGCGTCCTGCGCGTCGTCCGACCGCTCGCGCGGCGCTCCGCGCTCACCGCCACGCTCGTCTCGCGCCTCGTGCCGGTCGCGGCGGGCGACCTCGGTCGGCTGCGCCAAGCAGCCGCCCTGCGGGGGCCCGGCGCCGCGCCGGCCGGCAGGGCGGCCCTCGCCCGCAGGCTCGTGGCCGGCTCGCTCGATCGCGCGATGGACGTCGCCGCGACGCTCGAGCTCCGCGGCTACGCGCTCGGCGTGCGCGCACCGGCGGAACGCTCGAGGCGCTCGCGCCACGACTGGAAGTTCGTCGCTGCGGGCGTCGCAATCGGCGCCTGCGGCGTCGCCGGGCTGCTTGCCGGCGCCGGCGGGTTCGACCCGTATCCGGAAGTGACACTGGATGTTGACGCAGCGACGATGGCAGTCGCCGCCGCCCTGCCGCTGATCGCGGTCTTCCCGTTCGCGGATGTCTGACCGCGTCGACAGCCGCGTGCTGGAGATCGAGGATCTGAGCTATCGCTATCCGAACGCCGACCGCGACGCGCTCGGCGGCGTGAAGCTCGCGGTCGACGCGGGGGAGTTCGTCGTGCTCGCCGGGCGCTCGGGATCGGGCAAGTCGACGCTCCTGCGCGCCGCGTGCGGGCTCGTCCCGCACTTCCACGGAGGCGAGGTGTCCGGTGGTGTGGAGGTGGCGGGACTCGACGTCCGCGAGCGCGGGCCCGCCGAGCTCGCCGGCGTCGTCGGGTTCGTGGCGCAGGACCCCGAGACGCAGATCGTCTCGACCACGGTGCGCGCCGAGATCGGGCTTCCGCTCGAGCTACGCGGCGAGACGGCCGCGCGGCGCGCGCGCGCCGTCGAGGAGGTCGCGCTGGCGCTCGCGATCCCCGACCTCCTCGAGCGCACCACCGACACGCTCTCGGGCGGCGAGCTCCAGCGGGTCGCGCTCGCTGCGGCGCTCGTCGCGCGGCCGCCTCTGGTCCTGCTCGACGAGCCGACCTCGCAGCTCGATCCCGTCGCCGGCGACGAGCTCGTTTGGCTGCTGCGCCGCCTCAACGAGCAGTGGGGCATGGCCGTCATCGTGTGCGAGCACCGACTCGAGCGCTGCCTCGGCGCCGCCGACCGGGCGGTCGCGATGCGCGACGGCGCGATCGCTTTCGACGGCGCACCCGGCCGCTTCCTGGAGTGGGCGCTCGGCAGCGACCAGGCGCTTGCGACCCCAGGGGCGCGCCTGTTCGACCTCGCCGGCCTGCGCCCGGTGCCGGTCGGGGTCCGCGAGGCTCGCGAGGCGCTTGCGCGGCGGGCGGCGCCGGCAGTCACGCGCCCGGGCGGCGACTTCGTCGCACCAGACGTGGCGCCTTCGGCGCCCCGTCTGAAGCCGCCGGATCGCGTGACCCCGGCGCCGCCCGCTCTTGAGGTGAGAGATCTTTGGGTTGAGCTCGATTCGCGCGACGTGCTTCGGGGAATCGATCTCGCCATCGGCGCGAGCGAGCGGGTGGCGCTGATGGGGCGGAACGGCGCCGGGAAGAGCACCCTCCTTCGCGCCGCGGCCGGGATCGTCGAGCCGGTTCGCGGCCGGGTCGCCGCGCCCCGTGGGTGCGCGCTGCTGTCGCAGAGCCCGGACGACTTCCTCGTCCACGAGCGTGTCGTCGAGGAGCTGCCCGCCGAAGCGGGCGCGCGCGCCCTCGACGCGGTCGGCCTCGCGTGGGCGAGCGACGCCGACCCACGCGACCTCTCCGGCGGCGAGCGCCAGCGCCTCGCGCTCGCGATCGTGATGGCGGGACGGGGCGCGGACGAGGGGCCACCGGGGCTCGTTTGCCTCGACGAGCCGACCCGCGGAATGGATCGCGCGCGCAAGCAGGAGCTCTCGGAGCGCATCGGCGAGCTCGCGGCGTCGGGGACGGCGATCGTCGTCGCGACCCACGACGTCGAGTTCGCGGCCGGGTTCGCCGAGCGCGCCGTGCTGCTCGGCGAGGGCGAGTTGATCGCCGACGGGCTGATCGCCGAGGTGCTGTCGGGCGGGTGGTACTTCGCGACCGAGGTCGCACGGATCCTCGACGTCGACGGCGCGATCACGCCGGAGCAGGGCGCGGCGCTGCTGCGCCCGACGGAACGCCCATTGGCGGAGGGCGCATGAGTTGGCAGGCGGCCAGTCTCGCGATCCTCGTGCTCGTGATCGCGTCGGGGTTCGCGTGGTACGAGCGCTCGCGCCCGTCGTCGCGGATCATCGCCCTGGTCGCGGCGCTCGCCGCGCTCGCGGTCGCCGGGCGGCTGGTCCTCGCGCCGATCCCAAACGTCGTCGCGACGACCGACATCGTCCTGTTCACGGGTTACGCGATCGGCGGCGGCCCGGGCTTCGTTGTGGGAGCGCTCGCGGCGCTGGTTTCGAACTTCTGGCTCGGGCAGGGTCCGTGGACGCCGTGGCAGATGGCGGGGTGGGGGGTGGTCGGGATCGGCGGCGCCGTGCTTGCCGCCGCAACGGGCCGCCGCCTCGGGAGGATCGGCCTGGCGCTCGCCTGCGGAATCGCCGGGCTCGGCTACGGCGCGCTGCTCGACCTCTCGGTCATGGTCACGTACGGCGGCGAGCAGTCGCTCGACCGCTACCTGGCGCTCTCGGCTCGCGGCATCCCGTTCAACGTCGCTCATGCGGCGGGGAACATCGTGCTCGCGCTCGTCGCCGGCCCGGCGCTTGTCCGGATGCTCGCGCGCTTCCGCGAGCGGTGCGAGTTCAGGTGGCGCGAGCGCGTCGCGACGGCGTCGCTGGTCGTACTGTCGGCGGGCGGCGCCGTCCTGATCCTCGCCGCGCCGGCCGGAGCCGCGGATGCTTCGGCCGCGGCGCAGGCGAAGGCCGCGGCCGCGGGGAAGGCGCGGAGCTGGCTCCAGGACGCGCGCAACGACGACGGCGGGTTCGGGACCGCGCCTGGCGGATCGTCGAGCTCCGCGATGACGGGGTGGGCGATGCTCGGCCTCGAGGCGGCGGGCCTCAACCCGCTCGACCTCGACGCGGGCGGCGAGAACCCCGTCGCCTACCTGCGCGCCAACGCCGAGAAGGTCCGCTCGACCGGCGATCTCGAGCGCACGATCCTCGCGCTCGCAGGCGCCGGCGTGAGCCCGCGCGAGTTCGGCGGCCGCGACCTCGTCTCCGCGCTGCGCGCGCGGCGTATGGGCAACGGCTCTTTCCAGGGGCAGGTCAACCTGACCGCGTTTGGGATCTTCGCCCTGCGAGCCGCGGGAGCAGATGGCTTCGCGCTGTCGCGCTCGGCGGCGTGGCTTCGCAGGGGGCAGAACGGGGACGGAGGGTGGGGTTACCAGCCCGACCAGCCGAGCGAGTCCGACAGCACAGGCGCGGCGCTCCAGGCGCTCGCCGCGGCGGGGCGCGGGGGACAGGCGGCTGCCGACGGGTCGCGTTACCTGAGCCGCGCACAGGGGCGCGACGGCGGGTGGGCGCTCGCAGACAGCGGCCCGACAAATTCGCAGTCGACCGCGTGGGCGATCCAGGGTCTGCTCGCCGCGGGACGCGATCCCGGCTCGGTCACCGAGGCCGGCCACGATCCGTTTGAGTATCTCCGCGCCCGGCAGGCGTCGGACGGGCACTACAGCTACTCGGCGTCGAGCGACCAGACCCCGGTGTGGGTCACCGGCCAGGTGCTGGTCGCCGCGAGCCGCGAGACGTTCCCGCTTGCGGCCGTCCCGCGCGCGCCCGGTTCGGGCGGCGCGAGCGGTGCCGGAGGCGGCGGCGATGGTGGCGGTGACGGGGCGGCCCGAAATGGCGAGGGCGGTGAGCGCACCGCAAAAGGTGCCGAGGCCAATCAGCGGGACGGAAGCGGTGGCCCGCAGTCCGGCGGCAAGGACGAGTCCGCATCCGGCCACCCCGCCGAGGCCATCGTTCCCGTCGGCCAGCCCACATCGTCTGAGGACGGCGACTTTCCGACCGACACCCAGCTCGCGCTCGGCGCTCTCGGCCTGCTCGCCGTCGCCCTCGCCGCAGGCTTCTTCGTCTATCGGCGCCGCCTGCCGCCGTGAACCCGCGCCTCGTGGGCGTCAGTCGAGCTTCGGCAGAACCTCCTCGCCCACCAGACGCACCTGCTCGATCAGATTTGGTAGGCCAGCGACCTCTCGGCCCGCCCAGGACTCGAGGGTGAAGGGATCGGTGAACGAGAGCAGTGCGTGGTTCAGCCCAGCCGGTGCGTAGCTCTCCGTAAGCCACCGCACCCAGTCGTCGGGCGTGCCGGCGAGCATGATGCGTTCGGCCAAGGCGTCGGGTGTCGCCTCGAGCGCCCCCCGGACGTCGCCGCGATCGAACGCCGCGGTCACCGGGGCGACCTCGTCGAGCGCGATTCCTTGTCGCTGCAGCAGCGCCGGTGGCATGGAGGGGATGTAGAAGGAAGCCAGGATCCGACCGGCGCGCCGCGCAACATCACCGTCGGGTGCTATTGCTCCGAGCAGCGAGTCGCCGATGTCGAGGGACGCGGCGTCCCGCCCGGCCCGCTCGGCACCCGCTCGAAAGCACCCGACCGCGTACTCGAGCGCCTCGGTCGAGTAGGCGACGGCCGTATGCATGCCGTCGCTGATCTCGCCGGCCAGCTCCATCGACTTCGGGCCTCCCATCGCTCCGATCTTCAGCGGCAGGTGCTCCTGGGTCGGTCGGCTCGCCGTGGTCACGCCTTTGTAGGAGTAGAAATCGCCGGCGAAGTCGATCGAGCCCTCGTCGAGCAGAGCACGCATCACGCGGTGGGCTTCCCGCAGGCGTGCGATCGGTCGGGTGCCTCGCCACTCCACTCCGTACTGCTTGAGCATCGCGATGTTGCCGATGCCGAACACGACCTCGGCGCGACCCCCGCTCATTTCATCCAGCGTCGCCGCGAGCTGAGCGACGTGCGTGGGCTCGCGCATGTAGATCGAGCTGACGCAGACCCCGAGCCGGACCCGCTCCGTCCGAGCAGCCAATCCGCCGAGCAGCACCCATGCGTCCTTGTGGTAGATCTCATCGGCGCTGTAGCACGCGTAATAGCCGAGCTCGTCGGCGAGCGCCGCTGCATCGGCGAGCTGCTCCACCGGCTGCTCGGGAATCAGTTGGAGGCTTACTCGCACCTGCGAGGAGCGTATCGGTGGTGGGAAGATGGCCCCTCACTATCGTTTCGCGCGATGGACATCGACACGGCGATTCGGACGCGGCGCACTCACAAGGCCTATAAACCCGAGCCGGTGCCGCGCGAGATGCTCGAGGAGCTGCTCGAGCTCGCGCGGTGGGCGCCGAACCACCACCTCACGAATCCATGGCGGTTTCGGGTGGTCGGGCCCGAGGCCCGTGAGCGGCTGAAGCGCGCGGCGGGGCCCGAGTCGGCGTCGAAGCTCGACCGCGCCCCGACGCTTGTCGTGTGCTCGTGCAAGCTGACCGGGGATCCAATTCAAGATGAGGAGGACCTCCACGCGACGGCGGTCGCCGCGTACATCGTTCTGCTCGCCGCACACGCGCGCGGGCTGGCGGGGTACTGGCGGACGCCGGATGTGCTCCGCACCGACGAGGGGCGCAAGGCAGTCGGCCTCCACGACGACGAGCGCTTCGTGAGCCTGATTCACGTCGGGCGGCCGGTGCAGGAGCAGCGCGAGCCGGAGCGCGCCCCCGCCGAGCAGGTCGTCACCTTCCTCGACTAGATGACTGATCCCACGATCCGCGCACACCTGGATGACGCGCACGGCCATCGCACCTCTTCGTCCTCGGGCGCTCGTGTGCTGAAAGCACACCTCGCGCCCTGCGTCCTCGATCTGCTCGGCCGTGCGCGCCCCCAGGCGCACGCGGCCATGGCATCAGTCATCTTGTGATCAGTCGCAGGGACGCACTCGAGGCGATCCGCGGCGAGCGCTTCGACGTCGTCGTGATCGGCGGCGGGATCACCGGCGCCGGGGTCGCGCTCGACGCGGCCTCACGCGGATACTCGGTCGCGCTGCTCGAGCGCGACGACTACGCCGTCGGAACCTCCAGTCGCTCCTCGAAGATGGTCCACGGCGGGCTGCGCTACCTGCAGAACTTCGACCTCGGCCTGGTCCGCGAGGCGCTGCTCGAGCGCCAGCTCCTCGTCCAGCTCGCGCCGCACCTCGTCTACCCGACCCCGTTCCTGATCCCGACGCTGGGCGAGGATCGCCGCAACCGCCGCTACAGCGTGGGCCTGAACATGTATGACGTGATGGCGACTACGCGCGTCGGGCGCGGCCGCCGCGCGCGCGCCGCGCACCGCGAGGCCGACGACTACTGGGCGCCCGATCGCCACCGCCAGATACCCGGCGAGGAGGTAGCGGAGCTGATCCCGGCGCTCGCTGACCTCGAGCCGAGCTCCGCGTACCTGTTCTACGACTGCCAGACCGACGACGTCCGGCTCGTGCTGACGATCCTCGGCGAGGCGGAGCGGTTCGGCGCCGTGTGCTTGAACGGCGCCGAGGTCACCGAGGTCCTCGAGGACGACGGCAGGGCGGCCGGGGTCGCGTTCGTCGAGGCCGAGTCCGGGGAGCGCTTCGAGGTCGCGGCGGACAACGTCGTCAACGCCACCGGGGTGTGGGCCGACCGGATCCGCCCCGAGGAGATCGAGGCCGAGGAGGACGTCCCCAGGATCAGCCCCAGCCGCGGGACGCACGTGACCGTGACCTTCGACCGGCTGCCGCTCGAGGAGGCGGCGTGCATCGTCCCCGCGGGCGAGGAGCGGACGATTTTCGCGCTCCCGTGGTACGGGCGCGCGCTGATCGGGACGACCGACAACGACTATGACGGCGACATCGACCGCCCGCGCCCGGGCCAGGACGACATCGAGTACCTCCTCGGCGCGATCAACTCCTTCTTCGCGCTCGATCTCACGCCGGCCGACCTCACCGGCGCGTATGCCGGCGTTCGCCCGCTGATCGCGACCGGCGATCCGCGCAAGTCGGTCGACATCTCGCGCAAAGCGGAACTGTATGAGACCTCGTCGGGGATGCTCACGATCACCGGCGGCAAGCTGACGACCTGGCGGCGGATGGCGATGCAGGTCGTCGACCGCATGGTCGAGCGCGAGGAGCGCGTCGCCCCGTGCCGCACGGCGGAGATCCCGCTCGGGATGCCGGCGCGGGCCGAGGACCTGGCAGTTCCCGAGGGTCTCGAGGAGGACGGGCTTCCGGACGGCGCGCTCGAGCAGCTCGCGTTTCGCTACGGGCACGCCGCGCGCGCCGTGCTTGAGCTCGCCGCGGAGCGACGTGAGCTCGCGCGACCAATCGCTCCCGGGCGCCCCGACCTGCTCGCGGAAGCGGTGATAGCGGCCCGCCGCGAGCAAGCGCGCTCGGTCGAGGACGTACTGCTGCGGCGCACCCGGCTCGGCATCCTCGCGGCGCCCGAGCTTCGCGGCGCCGATTCCGTGAGGGCGGTCGCCGAGGCGATGGGCCACGAGCTCGGCTGGCGGGGCAGACGCGCGAAGCGCGAGTCCGAGGCGTGGGTCGAGGCGGCCCGAGCCGAGGCGATCGATCCGGCGGATCCCGATGCCGTCCCCTGAAGCTCCGTCGAAGCTGGAGGTCGAGGTTGCGCCGGCGACCATGGCGGAGGACGAACGCGTCGTCGGCGAGATCACAGACCTGATCAACCGCGTCTACGCCACCGCCGAGTCGGGGCTCTGGGTCGAGGGCGCCGCCCGTACGACGACCCCCGAAGTGGCCGAGATGATCGCCGCGGATGAGATCGCGCTGGCGCGGGTCGACGGGCAGATCATGGGCAGCGTCCGGATCCAGCAGCTCGATGACGACGTCGGCGAGTTCGGAATGCTCGTCGCCGACCCGGCTCGTCGCGGCGAGGGCGTCGGCCGTGAGCTGGTCCGCTTCGCCGAAGAGCTGTCGCGAGAGCGCGGGCTGGCGATCATGCAACTCGAGCTGCTCGTCCCTCGCGAGTGGTCGCATCCCACCAAGGAGTTCCTGCACGCGTGGTACACGCGCATCGGCTACCGGCCGGTGCGGACCGGCGGCATCGAAGGGTCCTACCCGCATCTCGCACCGCTGCTGGCGACCCCGTGCGATTTCGTCATCTACCACAAGCCCCTCAACGTCGGCGGAAGGGCGTAAGCTAGTCCAGCCAGTGAGGCTGTTCATCGACACCGGGAGCGTCGCCGAGGTCGAGGAGATCGCGGCCTGGGGCGTGCTCGCCGGCGCGACCACGAACCCGTCGCTGCTCGCCAAGGAGGATGGCGACCCGGGCGACATCGTGCGCCGGATCTGCGACCTGGTCGGTGGGCCCGTCTCGGCCGAGGTCGTCTCCCAGGATCCGCAGGGGATGATCGACGAGGGCCGCGCGCTCCGCGAGCTCCACGAGCACGTCGTCGTCAAGGTTCCGTTCTGCAAGGAGGGCCTCGAGGCGGCGCACGTGCTGACGAGCGACGGGATCCCAGTGAACATGACCCTCGTCTTCTCTGCCAACCAGGCGCTGCTCGCCGCCGGCGCTGGCGCGACCTACGTGTCTTGCTTCATGGGCCGGCTCGACGACATCTCGGTCGACTCGACCGCCGTCGTCGGCGAGATCGTCGAGGCATTCCGTGCGGGCGGCGTGACCTCGCAGGTGATCGCCGCGTCGATCCGCCATCCCGAGCACACGGTGATTGCCGCCAAGCTCGGATGCGAGATCGCGACCCTGCCGGCCAAGGTGCTGCGCCAGATGCTCAACCACCCGCTCACCGACGCGGGCGCCGAGCGGTTCCGCAAGGACTGGGAGTCGCGCCCCGAGTTCGGGCAATGGCTGCGCGAGCTGACTGAGAAGCGGCTGCAGGCGACCGGCTCCTAGGTAACCCGGACAGCCGTGCTCGCCGGCCACTTCGCCGCCTTCGAGCAACCGGGACTGTTCGTCGACGAGGTTCGTTCGTTCTTCCGGTTGGTTCGATGACCGCGAGGGCGCGGATATGCTGCGCGCCTCGCGATGGCCACCGGCGACCTCGCGGACAAGCACCTGTCTGAGCTGCACGCCGAGGCGGCTCGGCTCGGGGTGCCCGGGTATCGGATGCTGCGCCGCGACGAGCTGATCGATGAGATCGCCGCGCGCGCCGGCGAGCTGCCCGAGACGGAAGAGGAGGCCCCCGAGGAGGAGCCCCCTGCCGAGGAGGCTCCCCCGGCCGATGAAGAGCCAGCGGACGAAGCGGAGCCGGCCGATGACGTCGAGTCCGAGCAGGAAGAACGCCGGCGCGAGCCCGAGACCGAGCAGGTGTCGGGGGTGCTCGATCGCACCTTCCGGGGATACGGCTTCCTCCGCCTGCGGGGCCTCGAGGCGACGCCCGGGGACGTGTACATCTCGGCGTCGCAGATCCGCCGTTGCGAGCTGCGGATCGGCGACCTGGTGAGCGGCCCCGCGCGGCCCCCCGAGCGCGGCGAGCGCTACCCGGCCCTGGTGCACGTCGACCTCGTCAACGGCGCCGAGCCGGAGGAGGGAGCCGAGCGGCCCCGGCTCGAGGACCTCACGGCGGTGCCCCCGCGCCGTCGCCTCCCGCTCGACCCCGATTCGGCCGACATTCTCACCCGCGCGGTCGATCTGCTCGTGCCGCTGGCTCTCGGACAGCGCGTGCTCGTGCGGGCGGCGCCGCGCTCGGGACGAACGACGCTGCTCCGCGGCCTCGCCGGGGCGATCCAGCGCACCGAGGAGCGGCCGGCGCTGGTCGTCCTCCTGGTCGACGAGCGACCGGAGGAAGCGACGGCGTGGGCCGAGCTGCTGCCCGACGACGAGCTCGCCGTCGCGACAGCGGAGATGAGCTCCCGCGAGCAGGTGCGGGTCGCCACCCTCGCGCTCGAGCGATCGAAGCGCCGCGCCGAGGCCGGCGAGGACGTGGTGCTGATCGTCGACTCGCTGTCCCGGCTCGCCGTCGCGCAGCGCGACGCCGGGGACGTCAAGCAGCTGTTCGGCGCCGGGCGCGAGCTTGCCGAGGAGGACGCGGGCTCGCTGACTGTGATCGCGACAGCGCTCGAGGGGGTCGCGGACGAGGGCGCAGCGCTGGCGGCGGTCGAGACGACGGAGAACGCGCTGATCCGGCTCGACCCGGAGCTCGCGGCGGCCGGGGTCTACCCGGCGATTCGCCCGGCTGAGCTACGCGCATCGGGCGAGGAGGACCTGCGCGAGCCCGACGAGCTCGAAGCCGTTCGCAGGCTGCGCGCCGAGCTCGCCGGCATGGAGCCGGCGGACGCGGTCGCGGCGATTCGCGAGCGCCTCGAGGCGACGCGGACCAACGCCGAGCTGCTCAACTAGACGCCCGATGTGCAAGCACATCGGGCGGTTGGCCTAGTTACGAGGGGTGGTAGGCGACGCCCGCCCACGAGGGCTCGCGAGAGAGCTCGATCGGCTCGGCGTCGCGCTCGAGCTGCACGTAGCCGAAGGCGTGGGTCTCCTCGTCGAAGACGACGTCGAGCTCGCCCTCCTTGACGCGCTGGTCGAGCCATGCGCCACGGAACACGAGCCTGCGGATCCAGTGAACGAGGCTGTGGTTCGACGGGCCGACCAGCCGCGCCCAGTTCTCGTTCACGTGCTCGCCCAGGGGCGAGGCCGACTCTGGAATCTCCCCGCTGACGGCGAGCTCGACGAGGTCGAGCAGCTCGTCCGGCTCGAGGCCCGGCTCGACGAAGTCGAGCTTCACGGCGGCCTGCTCCACCCGCTCGGCGAAGTCGCGTTCGTTGAACGAGAATCGAAGCTCGCCGTACTCGAGGACGTAATCCGAGCCCGACTCGTAATTGCCTCTGCGGGTTGTGTTCCTTCGCTCCACGTCCGAGGTGAGGTGGTTTCCATCCCTCCCGCGGCTTCGCGCGGGAACCCATCACGGTTCGCCGATTCTATGTATGCGCCTGTGGCGCGCTGTTCCCTTCGGTGCGCTGAACGCCGGCTTGCAGGGGCGCGGCGCGCTCGCCGCGGCTTACCGAAGGCGTGGGTTCCGACGATGCAGTCGCGCCTCCCGATCCGCCGCGGCGGCTTCGTGGACTGTGCTCGACGGTGGTCGCCGGCCGGGGAGTGCCGATCGCCGATCGGCCAATCGCCCGCCTGCTCGGCCTCGCGCTGATCGACCGCGACCGGGCCGGCCCGGGCCTGCTGATCCCGCGCTGCCGCAGCATCCACACGTTCGGGATGAGGTTCCCGATCGACGTCGTGTTCCTCGACCGCGACGGCGCGGTGATCTCACGTCGTGCGGCGGTCGGGCCACGGCGCGTGGTGACCGAACGCCGCGCGTCGTCCGTGCTCGAGCTCCCCGTCTAGCTAGCTGGGGAGCTTGGTCGCGATCACGTCGACCCGCTCGATACTCGGCTCGTCGAAGAGCTCACCCGTGTTATCGGCCAGCGCTTGCGCCACCTGTCCCGAGAGGTGCGCCTCGCGCCCAGCCTCATCCGGGAAGACGTCGAAGATGCCGAAGCTCGATGAACCGAGTTGGATCGCGAACCATGCGGTCGTCTCCGGCTCCTCCTCGACCAGCGCCTGGCCGCTTTGGAGAAACGAGCGGACCTCGTCCTCCCGACCCTCCTTGGCCTCGATCCGGACCAGCAGGCCCTTGCTGACAACGCTCGTCGTTGCTTCCATCTGCTCTTTCCTTTCGTTTCTTTGCAGTGCACCTCCCGCACTACCCCTACGTCGTCCCTCGACACCGGCTCAAGATATCCCCGGAAACCGACGGATGCCCAGCGGCAGCGGGGGAGAACTTCCTTCGCGGCGCCCTTACCGAGGCATGCTTCCCGAGGTCGACGAGCTCGCGACGGTGGTCGTGTGCGAGGACGACGAGGCCACCCTCGAGCTGCTCTGCGACCACCTGACGGCGGACCGCTACCGCGCCCTCGCGGCTCCGAGCGCGTCGGACGCGCTGCGGCTGTGCCATTACAAACAGCCCGACCTGCTGCTGCTCGACCTGATCCTGCCGGACGCGTCGGGCCTCGACGTGCTGCGCGAGATCCGCGCCACCGACGGGTCCAACGGCCGCTTCGACCCGAGCCTCCCGGTGGTCGTCGTGAGCGGCCGCGGCTCGCCGGCCGACCGGGTGCGCGGGTTCGCCGAGGGGGCCGACGACTACGTCGTGAAGCCGTTTCACTATGAGGAGCTCGTCGCCCGCCTTCGCGCGGTGCTGCGCCGCCGCGCCCAGCGGCGCGAGGGCCCGCGCAGGATCGGCGAGCTGTTCCTCGACCCCTCGACGCGCGAGGTCAGGGTCGGCGGGCGGCGGGTCGAGCTCGCCAACAAGGAGTTCGCGCTGCTGCGGGCGCTCGCGGCCGAGCCGACCCGCGTGTTCTCCAAGGAGGAGCTACTTCGCGACGTATGGGGGTTCCGCTCTCTGGGCCGGACCCGGACGCTCGACTCGCACGCGAGCCGCCTGCGGCGAAAGCTCGACCCCGACGCGGGTCGATTCATCGTCAACTGCTGGGGCGTCGGTTACCGGCTCGTCGAGCCGTGAGCGAGCTCGACCACGCCCTTATTGCCGGGTGGCCGCTTGCGTTGACGGTCGCGGCATTCCTCGTCCGGGAGCGGGTGCGGGACGGCCGTCGGCGCGGCGCGCTGAACCGGGCCCTTCACGAGCTGCGGCGCCCGCTCCAGGCGCTGGCAGTCGGCGCGGACGACGCGATGGGTGACGGCGCGTCCGCGAACGGCCACGGTCCCGGCAAGCTCGAGCTCGCCCTCGCGGCGCTCGACGACCTCGACCACGAGCTCAACGGCGGCGAGCCGCCGCTCCGCATGCGACCCGTCGTGTGCCGAACATGGGTGGAGGGTGCGCTCGGCCGCTGGCGGGTCGCGGCCGGGCGCTCCGGGTCGCCCATCGAGTTGCGCTGGCGCGCGGGATCGGCGATGGTGCTCGCCGATACTCGCCGGCTTGCGCAGGCGCTCGACAACCTGATCGTGAACGCGATCGAACACGGCGGGCCGCCGATACGAGTCGCGGGGAGTGTGTCGGTGGCCTCGGTGCGGATCGAGGTGGTTGACGGCGGGACCGGTGTGCGCGCATCGTCACGGCGCGCTCGGGGCAGGCGCGGCCACGGGCTCGAGGTCGTGGCGCGCGTCGCCGCGCAGCACGGAGGGCGGTTCATGGTCAGTCACGGTCGGCGAAGGACGGTCGCCGCGCTCGAGCTGCCGCTCGCGGCGCGTCCGGCCGTCGCGGAGCTGCCCGCGGCGGGATGAGTCGTCGGGCGAGGGCGATCGCGTTCGGAGTGGTCGCGGCAGCGTGTGCGGCCGTGGCGGCTTCGATCGCGGACGGCTACGGGTCGAGCGTCGCCGGCCAGTTCGGCGATCTCCGGCCCGTCGTAGTCACGGGCGCCGAGCTCACCGCGGGCGAGCCGATCGGCCCCCGCGATATCGGGCGACTGGAGGTGCGCCGTGTCCCGGTTCGCTTCGTTCCGCCGGACGCGCTCGGATCGCCGGAGGAGGCCGCCGGTCGCGCGGCAGCGACGCCGGTCCCAGCCGGGTCCTACCTCGTCGCCTCGCAGCTTCGGGAGCCGCGAGCGGAGCAGCGGCGGCGGCGCCCGACCCTCGCAGGCGATCGAAGCCCGGTGGAGATCGCCGTCACCGGCGCCGAGGCGCTGGCGGCCACGGGCGACTCGCCCGACGGGATGCGGGTCGACGTCGTGGTGACGACCGAGCCCGGGCCGGGCGCCAAGGGCCGCACACGGATCGCCGCCGAGGGCGTCGAGCTGCTCTCGCTTCGCGAGGGGGCGAGTCGCGGCTCCGAGCCGGGGCTGGCGCCGGCCGGCGACTGGCGCGCGACGCTCGCGCTCACGAGGCCCGAGGCCCTCCGGCTGATCCAGGCCGAGAACTTCGCGCGCCAGGTGCGGCTGATGCCGCAGCTCGGCGGGGTCGACTAGTCGGACTCGCCAACCGCTCGCTCGAACGCCCCCCGTGCTTCCTCGCCGAAGACCGCGAAGACGACGCGCTCGATCCCGCTCCCGTCGTCGAGGTGACGTCGGACCTCCTCGACCTCGATCCGCGCGGCGTCGTCGAGCGGGAAGCCCCCGACGCCGGTGCCGAAGGCGACCAGGCCGAGCGAAGTCGCCCCGAGCGCGTCCGCCCTGCGTAGCGTGCTCGCGGTCGCGCTGCGAATGATCTCCGCGGAGGTCGGACCGCCGAGCTCCATTGTCGCGGCGTGGATCACCCACTTCGCGGGCATGTCGCCGGCGGTGGTCTCGACCGCGTCACCAAGCGCGATCGGCGCCACGCCGTCGCTTTCCTCCTGGACGATGTGGCCACCGGCGCGAACGATCGCCGCTGCGACGCCGCCGCCGTGCTTGAGCTGCGTGTTCGCGGCGTTGGCGATCGCGTCGACCTCGAGCTTGGTGATGTCCGCCTGGCGAACCTCGATCTCGGACATCAATACGTTCGCGCTCGGCCCAGCATCAACTTCCCCGCCCGCCCACACCCTGGTAGAGCCTCATGCTCACGACCTAGACCCTACCTATCGGGGGAGCGGCGCCAGCGCCGCGATCCTCCCGAGGCCCGCGCCGTCGAGCGCTATCGGTGCCCAGCGTGCGCCGCGGTCATCACTAAGGAAGACTCGCCCGTCAGCCAGCCCGGCGACGAGCGAGTCGCCTGCGAACGCGAGCGCGTACGGCATCGAGTCGAGCGGATCGGGTAGACCCTCGGTGAGGCGCTCCCACGGGCCCTCACCCTCCCAGCGATAGAGATGGGCCTCGGCGCTGCGCGACCCATGCGCCTGCATCGGCCCGGGGCTCGCGGAGACGAACCACCGCTCGGGCTCGTCGGGATCGACGGCGAGTGCCCACGTGTAGTGGCGATCGCGGCCCTCGTCGGCGCCCCGCCACGTCTCGCCCGCGTCGGAGCTCCATGCCGCACCACCTCCCGCGGCCTCGTAGGCGCGGCCCTCCGCCTCGGGATGCCACGCGAGGGCGTGGCAGTCGGGCTGTGCGCCCGGGCGATGGTCCTTCCACGTCGAGCCGCCGTCCTCGCTCAGCATCACGCCGCCGAGCTCGATTCCGACGAGCAGGCGGGCGGCGTCGTGCGGGCTCGGCGCGATCCAGCGGACGTGCGACGTCCACGGCCGCGGGGGGAAGCTCCAGTTCGGCGCCGACGGAATCTCGCGCAGCGAGGAGAGCTCCTCCCAGCTCGTTCCCCCGTCGGTGCTTCGGAACAGCATGCTCGGCTCGCAGCCGGCGTACACGGCGCCGTCTGCCGGGCTGACCGCGATAGAGAACACGTCGTCGGCCGGCAGCCCGGCGTCCTCCCACTGATCGCCGCCGTCCGAGCTGCGCCATACGCCACGTCCGCGCGAGCCGGCGTACACGCGCGCCGGCACGCGCGGGTCGGTGGCGACGCACTGCGCGCCACCGTCCTCCAGAAGCGTCTTCACGGACCATCCATCTCCAGCGGCCAGGCGCACCACCGAGTCCCCCGTCGTGGCGACCAGGTCGACCATGCGTAAATCCTAGGAGTCCGGGTCCGCCGGCGAGAGCTGCGCCCGCAGCCCGACCCAAACCAGGGCCATCGCCGTCTCAACGAGTGCACGGCGGGGGACACCGGGATGATCCATCGACCAGATCGCGAGGCCGTGCATCCCCTGCTTGAAGAACTCGCTCAGCATCTCGACGCGTCGCCGCCGGTCGCGCGCCCCCGCGAACAGCCCGGGCTCAGCCGCGAGCAGCGCGGCGATCCCCGCCGTCGCGTCGGCTTGGACGCGCTGTGACTCGGCGAGCAGGTCGGGCTCGCCGACCGGCGGCGTGAACAGGACGCGCGCGGTGGCGGGGTGCGCACTGACATAGGAGAAGAATGCGTCGACGGCGCTCCGCACGCGCTCCTCCGGCGGCGCGTCGGCGCGCATCGCCTCGACGCCGAGCGCGAGTAGCTCCTCCCGGGCTTGCTCGAGCAGCGCGACGAACAGGTCCCGCTTGGAGGGGAAGTGGTCGTAGATGACCGGCTTAGTGATCCCGGCCGCCTCGGCGATCTGTCCGACTGATGTCGCGTGGTAGCCGCGGGCGGCGAACCCCTCGGCGGCGGCTTCGAGGATCCGCTTGCGCCGCTCCGGCCCCTTGATCCGACTCGTCGCGACCGCTGCCTGCATGGCGCACATGATAACTTACCTACCGGTTGGTAGGTTGATTGTTGAAAGGAGCTTCAGATGAGAGTCTTCGTCGCCGGGGGAAGCGGGGCGATCGGCGCGCGGCTGGTGCCGAAGCTGGTCGAGGCGGGCCACTCAATCACCGCGTTGACGCGCACGCCGGAGAAAGCGGACGCGATCAAGCGGTCCGGCGCCGAGCCGGTTGTGGGCGACGCGCTCGATCGTGACGCCGTCGTATGCGCCGTTCGGCACGCCGCGCCCGAGGTCGTGGTCCATCAGCTCACCGCGCTGACCGGTCTGAGCGGCAATCCGCGGAAGTTCGACCGCGAGTTCGTGCTCACCAACCGGCTTCGGACCGACGGCACGGACAACCTGCTCGCCGGCGCGATCGAGGCCGGTGCCCGCCGGTTCGTCGCCCAGAGCTTCGCCGGGTGGCCGTACGCGCGCGAGGGCGGTCCGGTGAAGACCGAGGACGATCCGCTCGACACGCGCCCTCCGATCGGCGGGCTCGCCACGATCGCGGCGATCCGTTACCTCGAGAGCTCGGTCACGGGTGCCGAGGGGCTGGAAGGAGTGGTACTGCGCTACGGGGGCTTCTACGGCCCCGGGACCTCGCTCGCCCGGGACTCAAACGACACGCTCCCGGAGACGATCCGCAAGCGGCGCTTCCCGATCCTCGACGGGGGGACGGGCGTGTGGTCATTCGTGCACATCGACGACGCCGCCACCGCCACACTGGTGGCGGTCGAGGGTGGCGCGCCGGGGATTTACAACATCGTCGACGACGATCCCGCGCCGGTGTCGGAGTGGCTCCCGGCGCTCGCCGACGCGATCGGGGCACCGCCGCCGCGACGCCTTCCCGTCTGGGTGGGCCGGCTGGTTGGAGGCCCGATCGCGGTAGCCCTGATGACAGAGATCCGCGGCGCCTCGAACGCGAAGGCGAGGCGCGAGCTCGGCTGGCAACCCGCCCACCCAAGCTGGCGCGAGGGGTTCAGAAACAGTCTCGGGTGAGCCCTCACGAGACCGCGCGATCTGCTCGCAGATCGCGCGAGTGGTTGGGGGGAGAGCCTCGACCTCCCGGCGCTCATCTCAGTGTGGCTTCCCACGATGACCACGCCGAGGCCCTGGCCACGCAGCTTCGCCGGCGGCTGATAGAGAGACGCCGCGCGCAGGCGGCGGCAGGTCGCTTGGATCTCGACGAGCTGCCCGTCGCGGTCGAGGGCCTCGTGGCGCGCGAGGCGGCGATCCTGTCCGCGCCGACGAGGGAGCGGATCGTCGAGTTGATCCTCCGCGACACCGTCGGTCTCGGCCCGCTCGAGGAGTTGATGGCCGACCCGATGGTCGAGGAGGTGATGGTAAACGGCCCCGAAGAGGTCTACGTAGAGCGGAGGGGAAGGATCGAGCGCACCGAGGTCCGCTTCGCGTCCGAGCGCGCGCTGCGCGACGCGATCGAGCGAATACTTACCCCGCTCGGGCGGCGGATCGACGAGCTCAGCCCGATGGCGGACGCCCGCCTCGACGACGGCTCGCGGGTCAACGTCGTGATCCCGCCGCTCGCGGTGAGCGGCGCGTCGCTGTCGATCAGGCGCTTCGCCGCCGCGCGTCCCGGCCCGCAGGAGCTCGTCGCCTCGGGCAGCCTCACGGCGGAGGCGCGCGACCTGCTCGCCGCGGCGGTGCGCGCGCGGCGCAGCATTCTGATCAGCGGGGGCACGGGGTCGGGCAAGACGACCCTGCTCAACGCCCTGTCGGGGTACCTCGACTCCGAGGAGCGGGTGATCACGATCGAGGACGCGGCCGAGCTCGCGCTGCGCCAGCCCCACGTCGTCCGCCTCGAGACGCGCCCCGCAAGCGTCGAGGGGCGCGGCGAGGTGACGATCCGCGACCTGCTGCGCAATGCGCTGCGGATGCGTCCCGACCGCATCGTGATCGGCGAGGTGCGGGGCGCCGAGGCGCTCGATCTGCTCACCGCGCTGAACACCGGCCACGACGGCGCGCTCTCCACAGTGCACGCCAGCTCCCCGGAGGACTCGCTGCGAAGGCTCGAGACGCTCGCGCTGATGGCCGGGGTGGGGCTGCCGCACGACGCGATCCGCGAGCAGGTCGCGCGGGGAATCGACATCGTCGTGCACCTCGCGCGCGGCGGCGACGGCTCGCGGAAGGTGGTGGAGATAGCCGAGGTCGTCAAGATCGCCGGCGGGGTCGGGGTGCGCGGGGTGTGGCGGCGCGGCCCGGGCGCGATCGACAGTGCGCCCGCCGCGACCGCCGGGTAGCGGTGACGCCGGGCGCCGAGCCCGGGATCCTGCCGGTGGTGCTCGCCGCACTGGCCGGCGGGATGGCGGCGGTGGCGGCGCGCGAGGCGGTGCTGGCGATGCCCTCGGTCGCGCGCTGGCTAGCGGCCGCCGTCGACCCATTGCTGCGCGCCGGCAGGGAGGGGTACGTCCCCACCGAGGCCGAGCGCCGGCGCCTCGGGGTGGTCGGGACGGGTGGGTTCTTCGCCATCGCGCTGCTGGTCGCCGGCCCTGGTCCCGCGTCGGCTCTGGCGCTCGCGGGACCCGCCGCCGCCGCGTGGGCGCTGGCGACGCGGCGCGCCCGGTACCGGCGCAGGGTCGAACGAGGCCTTCCGGCTCTCGCGACGGCGGTCGCCGACGCGCTATCGGGCGGGCGCTCCGTTCGCGCCGCGCTCGCCGCCGCCGCGGGCACGCTCGACGGCCCGCCGGGAGTGGAGACGGCACGCGTGCGGGCGGACCTGGAGCTGGGCAGCTCCACCGCCGAGGCGCTCTCGGCGCTCCAGCGCAGGCTCAAGTCGCCGCGCGTGGACTCGTTCGCGGCGGCGCTGCTCTCTCAGCAGCTCGGCGGCGGCGATCTCGCGGGACTGTTGCGGCGCTATGCCGCGGCGGCCGCGGAGCGCGACCGGGTGGCGGCCGACGCGCGCTCGGCGACCGCGCAGGCGAGGTTCACGGGCCTGCTCGTGGTGGCGATGCCGACCGGTGCGGCGCTGTTCGCCGAGCTCGTCGAGCCGGGGTTCGTCGCCAGGCTGCTGTCCGACACCGCGGCGAGCGTGCTGCTGGCGCTCGCCGCCGCGCTGCAGCTCGTCGGCTTCGCCGCGATCCGGCAGCTGAGCCGGATCGGGCCGGAAGGCGTGTGAGCGCGAGGCGGATTCCAAGATCCCGCCCGGGCGGGGAATTTGATGGTGGGCCGAGCGCGAACTGAGGTGATGGGATGAGTGCGGCGGCGGCGCTCGCGGGCGCCGCTGTGCTGCTCGGGTTCGCGGCCGCATGGGAGGTCGCGGGAAGCAGGGGGGACGAGCTGCGCGCGGCGTCGAGACACGTGCTCGGCGCGATAAGCGGGGGACGGGTCCGCACGATCGCGGAAACCGCGCTCCCGCTCGGAATCCCCCGCCGCCTCCTGCGCGCGGGGCTTTCCGACCGCGTCAGCGTTCCGGCCGTGCTCGCCGCGAAGGCGGGGTGCGCGGTGCTCGGCGCCGGCCTCGCGGCGATCGCCGCGCCCGCCGCGCCCGGGCGGCTGTCGTTGCTCGTCGCGATCGCGTTGCCCGCGGCGGGATTCCTTCTTCCCGATGCCCTGCTCGAGCGCGAGTCGCGCCGGCGCCGCGATCGGCTCGTCCTCGCGCTTCCGGACGCGCTTGACCTGCTCGCGGTCGCCGCGGAGGCCGGTCGCGGGCCCGGCGCCGTGCTGGGGGAAATCGCGGAGGGCACGACCGGACCGCTGGCCAGCGAGCTCGCGGTCGCCGCGGCCGAGATCGAGTGCGGCGCATCCCAACTCGCCGCGCTCGACGGTCTGCGCGAGCGGATACCCGGCGGCGAGATCGCGTCGCTGGCAGCCGCGCTCGAGCGCTCGAGTCGGTACGGCTCGCCGCTCGCTGACCAACTCCGCCAGCAGGCCACCGCGCTCAGGCTCGATCAGCGCCGCCGGATCGAGGAGGACGCCGCCCGCGCCGCGCCGAAGATCCAGCTCGTCGTCGCGCTCGTGCTGGTTCCGTCCGTTCTCCTGATGATCGCCGCCGCGCTGATCGCGAACTCGGACGTGCTGCTCGGCGGGTTCTGAGCGACAGCGCGCGGTCGGGGTCGGGCGCAGCGCCGCCTAAGGGCAGCTTCCTGCAACCCAGATTGCAGGCTGACGAGCCCTACCAGCCACTCAACGACCACGTCGCAAGACACGGAATCGGCTCTACGAAGCGGGATTCCGGCCCTCCGGGTAACCGGTAGCAATTCCGTCCGACGGATCGGCTGGAATCGCGCGATCGGGATCGTGTTGAAAAGTGGGGCGTTGTGGGTTAGCGTGGCACGCGGTTTCCATCACCAGGGCCGGGGTGGTGAGGTTCCTCCCACCTCATCACCCCGGCCCACTCTCACCTTCCGGTCCGATTTCCCTTCACCCACGGAGACCCCAGGTTGGCATTTCACGGGCAGCACGAGCACAGTCTCGATTCGAAGGACCGGCTGACGATCCCGGCGCGCTTCCGTTCGGCGCTCGCAGACGGGGTGATTCTCGTGAAGGGCCTCGACCCCTGCGTCGAGGTTTTTCCCTTGCAGGAGTTCACGCGCTTCGAGCAGCGCGACATGGCAGAGTTCAGCACCTTCAGCCGCGACCAGCGCCGCATGCGCAGGCGCATCTACGCACACTCGGTCGACGAGAGGCTCGACTCGGCGGGCCGCATCCGGATTCCCGGGCATCTGATCGAGCACGCGGGCCTCGACGGGCCGTGCGTGATCGTCGGTGTCGGGGAGCACCTCGAGATCTGGAGTCCCGAAACGTGGGGCGCGGAGGACAGCGAGGTCGACGCCCACGCCCACGAGATCGCCGAGGGCCTCGGCGGAGAGGGATGACCATGAGCCCAGCGCAAACCCGCTCGAACCGGACGCGGGAGCGAGCGAGCAAGGCTGCCGGTGATGTGGGTGCGAGCGAGCGGGAGCGGAGGATTCGAGCGGCATTGAAAATGTCCTATATGCCAACCGAGCACGTACCTGTCCTCGCGAGCGAGCTGGTCGCGGTGCTCGACGCTGCCCCCGGCGAGCTCGGCGTCGACTGCACCTTCGGCGGCGGGGGGCATGCCGAGCTCGTGGCCGAACGCCTCGGCGCGACCGGGACGCTGATCTGCATCGACCGCGACCCGGCGGCCGCCGAGCGCTACGACTCGTTCGCGTCTCAAGCGCCGTGCGAGACCGAGTTCGTGCGCGACGACTTCGGTTCAGCGCTCGAGACGCTCGCCACGGAGGGCCCGCGTCCCGACTTCATCTACATGGACCTCGGGATCTCCTCGCTCCAGCTCGATGCGTGGGAGCGCGGGTTCTCCTACACATACGACGCGCCGCTCGACATGCGTATGGACCCCGACCAGGACCTGTCTGCGCTCGAGATCGTCAACGAGTGGCCCGAGCGCCGGATCGCCGAGATCATCCGCGTTCACGGGGAGGAGCGCCACGCGAGGCGGATCGCACATGGGATCGTCGAGAGCCGCCCGCTCGAGACGACGTCGGAGCTCGTGGAGGCGATCAGGGAGGCGCTGCCCCCGGCCGCGCGCTTCGGTCGCGGCCACCCGGCGAAGCGAACCTTTCAGGCGATCCGGATCGAGGTCAACTCGGAGCTCGAGTCGCTCGATCGCGCGCTGCCCGCCGCGTGGGACCTGCTGCCCGACGGCGGCCGCCTCGCGGCGATCTCCTTCCATTCGCTCGAGGACCGCCGCGTGAAGCGCTTTCTCGCCGATCGCGCGAAGGGCTGCGTGTGCCCTCCCGAGGTCCCGGTGTGCGTGTGCGGCCGCACCCCCGACGCCCGGCTCCTCACCCGGCGGGCGGTCGCGCCGAGTGCCGATGAGGTCGAACGCAACCCGCGTGCCGCCTCGGCGCACCTGCGCGCCGCGGTCAAGATCGCGGATGCCGGGGACGAGGCCTGATGCCGGCGGCGGCTCCCGCAACGGCGAGGAGGGCGCCCCGGCGCGCTCCCCGCTCCGCCGCGCGCGCGAGACCGCGGCCACGTCCGCGGCCGCGGGCTCAGGCGCGCGGCACTACTCCCGCCGCCGGGGCAGCCCAGCTGATCCCGGTGGCGGTCGGGAGAACCGCGGGCGCGGTCGGCGATCTGGCCGACTCCGGGCTGATGGTGAGGATGACCCGCGGGCGGGCGTGGATCGCCGTGCTGGCCACGCTGCTGGCCGGAATCGTCGCGCTCAACGTCCTCAGCCTCAGCTACAGCACCAAGGCCGGCGAGGTCGCGGAGCGCAGCGCGGCGCTCGAGCGCGACAACTCGGTGCTGCGAGCCCAGCTCGCGAACAAGCTCGCGAGCAAGCGGGTCGAGTCGATCGCCGCCAGCCTCGGCCTCGAGATGCCGGATCCTGGCGAGACCGTGTTCCTGAGCCCGGACAAGGGGGATCCCGAGGTAGCCGCCCGCCGCCTCCAGGCGGGGGAGCTGGCCGCGTCGCCGGATCTCGCTGCCGCGCCGACGACGGAGGCGCCACCCGTGGTGGCGCCGTAGGGATCGGGAGAAGGCCCGTGCGACTAGTCGAGCGGCGCATCGGCCTCCTGTTCGCCGCGTTCCTGCTCCTGTTCGCGATCGTGCTGGTGCGGGCGGTGTGGCTTCAGGGCGTGCGCGGGGCCGAGCTGAGGGCGAACGCGCGCAGCCAACAGACCGAGACCGTCACCGTGCCCGGCTTCCGCGGCCGAATCCTCGATCGCGAAGGCGATCCGCTTGCGGCGTCCGAGGAGGCCGCGACGGTGTTCGCGACCCCTTACCAGGTCGACGATCCCTCCGACGCCGCCCGGCGCCTGGCTCCGCTCCTCGACGTCCCCGAGGACCAGATCTTCGACGCCCTGTCGAACCGCGAGTCGGGGTTCGAGTACCTGCGCCGCGAGCTCGACGTCGTGGCGGCGGAGCGGGTGCGCAAGCTCGAGATCGACGGCATCGGGCTGCTCCCCGACAGCCGCCGCACCTACCCGCAGGGCGAGCTCGCGGCCCAGGTTATCGGGACGGTCGGGACCGAGAACCAGGGACTCACCGGGCTCGAGAGCCACTACGAGGACCTCATCGGAGGGACCGACGGCGAGACGCAGATCACCCGGGACGCGCTCGGGGACACGATCGAGCGCGAGACGCTCCACAACCAGGCGACCGGTGGTGACATCAAGCTGACGCTCGACGCCGAGATCCAGGCGCAAACCGAGGACGTGCTCGCCGGGGTCGGGCGGACCTACGACCCGAAGGGCGCGACGATCGTGGTGATGAACCCGCGGTCGGCCGAGGTGCTCGCGCTGGCGAACTGGCCGCCCGCCGACCCCACCGACCTCGAGTCAGTGTCCGAGGAGGCGCTCGCCAACCACGCCACCGGGTTCACATACGAGCCGGGGTCGACCTTCAAGGCGTTCACCGTCGCGGCCGCGCTCGAGGAGGACACGGTGAACCCGGACACCGACTTCACCCTCCCGCCCTCGATCGACGTCGCCGACCGGGTGATCGAGGAGTCGCACCCGCGGGCGACCGTCCGCCTCACGGTCGCCGAGATCCTGGCCCAGTCTTCGAACGTCGGCGCCGTCAAGGTCGGGGAGTCGGTGGGGGCGGGGACGTTCGACAGCTGGGTGCGGCGCTTCGGGTTCGGCGAGCCGACCGGGATCGCGTTCCCCGCCGAGGAGCAGGGGATTGTTCCCGCGCTCGACGACTACTCGGGCTCCACGCTCGGCACCATGTCGATAGGGCAGGGACTCGCGGTGACGCCGATCCAGATGGCCGCCGGCTACGCGGCGATCGCAAACGGCGGGATTCTGCGGGCGCCGAGGCTCGTCGTCCGGGAGGGAGACGACCCCGTCGACCGGCCAACCGGGCAACGGGTGATCAGCTCTCGGACATCGGCGCGACTGCGGGAGATGCTCGAGGGCGTGCTGGCGCCCGGCGGGACCGCGGCCGAGGTCGAGGTCCCCGGCTACACGCTCGCCGGGAAGACGGGCACCGCGCAGAAGGCGAAGAACGGCGGCTACTCGAAGTCCGACTTCGTCGCGTCGTTCGCGGGCTTCGTGCCCGCGAGCGATCCGCAAATCCTCGTGACCGTCGTAGTCGACGAGCCGCAGGGGAGCTACTACGGGGCCGACGTCGCGGCGCCGGCGTTCGGCGAGATCGCCGAGTTCGCGCTGTCGCACCTCGGTATCCCTCCGCAGTAGCGACCTAGAATCGCGTCCATGAGGCTCGCCGAGCTCATCGTCGGCGTCGAGGCTGAGATCGTCAGGGGCGATCCGGACGTCGCGATCGCCGATCTCGCGTACGACAGCCAGCGCGTCGGCCCCGGCACGCTGTTCTTCTGCGTGCGCGGAATGACGGCTGACGGGCACGAGTTCGCGCCCGGTGCCGTCGAGCGCGGCGCCGCGGCGCTCGTCGTCGAGCGCGAGCTCGACCTCGCCGTCCCGCAAGTGAAGGTCCCCGACGCCCGGGCGGCGATGGGACCGCTCGCTGTGCGGTTCTGGGGAGATCCCACCGCCGAGTTGAAGGTCGTCGGGATCACGGGGACGAACGGCAAGACGACGACGGCGTTCCTGCTCCGACGCATCCTCGAGGCCGAGGGTCACCAGACGGGGCTGCTCGGGACCGTGAAGCGGGTGGTCGGCGGGCGCGAGGAGGAGGTCGTCCGAACCACTCCGGAGGCGATCGACCTCCAGGCGACGTTCCGGCGCATGCTCGACGGCGGCGACGAAGCGTGCGTGATGGAGGTTTCCTCGCACGCGCTCGCGCTCGGCCGCAGCGAGGGGATCTCCTATGACGTCAGGGCGTTCACCAACCTCACGCAGGACCACCTCGACTTTCACTCCGACATGGAGGACTACTTCGCCGCGAAGCGGATGCTCTTCGAAGTCCGCGAGGACGGTGACGCGTCCTCGCGGGGGACTGCGGTCATCAACGCCGATGACGAGTACGGGCGACGCTTGATCGACGAGCTTCGCGATCACGGATCCGCCCCGGTGACCTTCTCTGCCTCTGGGGATGCGGCCGACTTCCGCGCGGAAGACGTCGAGTTCGACGCCGGCTCCACGCGCTTTCGCTGCCTCGCCCCGGATGGGGAGGTTCGCGTCGAGATGCCGCTCCCCGGGCACTTCAACGTCGAGAACGCCCTCGCCGCCCTGGCGTCCGCGGGCGCGCTGGGGGTCGGAATCGAGGCCGGCGCGGCGGCGCTGCGAGGGGCCGAGCGCGTCCCGGGCCGCTTCGAACCAGTCGACGAGGGGCAGCCGTTCGCGGTGCTCGTCGACTACGCGCACACCCCGGACTCGCTCGAGAACGTCCTGCGCGCGGCGCGCAGGGTCACGGAGGGGCGCGTGATCTGCGTGTTCGGGTGCGGGGGGGACCGCGACCGCGAGAAGCGCCCGCTGATGGGCGCGATCGGGTCCGAGCTCTCGGACCTCTGCGTCGTCACCTCGGACAACCCGCGGTCCGAGGACCCCGAGGCGATCATCGCCGACGTACTCGCCGGCGTACCGGGACGGGACGCCGTCGAGGTCGAGCCGAACCGTCGCGCCGCGATCGCGCTCGCGCTAGGCGAGGCGAGCGCCGGCGACACGGTCGTGATCGCGGGCAAGGGCCACGAGCAGGGCCAGGAGTTCGAGAACGGCAGGAAGGTCCCGTTCGACGACAGGGAGGTCGCGACCGAGGAGCTGCGCCGCTTGATGGCGACAGCGTGAGGTGGACGTCGCCGTGATCCGGCTCGAACCTGAGGGGCTCGCGAAGGCGGCGGGGGCCGACGTCGCGCGAAGGGGCGGCGGTGGTCATCCCGAGCGCGCCGTGACCGACTCGCGACTCCTCGCGGACGGCGACCTGTTCTTCGCGCTGCGGGGCGAGCACGCCGACGGAGGCCAGTTCGCGGCGCGAGCGCTCGAGTCGGGCGCCTGGGGCGTGGTCGTGACTCCCGACCGGGCGCGATCGCTGCGCGACACGCCGGGCGACGGCTGGATCCTCTCCGCGCCGGAGCCGCTGCGCGCCCTTCAGCGCCTGGCGACGGAGTGGCGCCGGCGTGTCGGCTGTCCGGTCGTGGGGATCACCGGCTCGACCGGGAAGACGTCGGTGAAGGACATCTGCCGGACGCTGCTCCCGTTTCGGGTCCACGCGAGCCCAGAGAACTACAACACCGAGATCGGGCTCCCTCTCGCGCTGCTCTCGGCGCCGGAAGAGACCGAGGTGATCGTCCTGGAGATGGCGATGCGGGGACTCGGCCAGATCGCGGAGCTGTGCGAGATCGCCGAGCCCGACGTCGGCGCGATCACGAATATCGGGCCGGTCCACCTCGAGCTCCTCGGGACGCTCGAGGCGATCACCGAGGCGAAGGCGGAGATGCTCGACGGTCTGCGCGGACGTGGCAGAGCGGTCGTCCCAGCCGACACCGAGGCGCTGGAGCCGCACCTGCACGAGCAGCTGGTGACGATCACGTTCGGGCCCGGGGGGGACGTGTTCGTTCAGCATTCCCGCTCCGACGGCGCGACGACCATGGCCCAGATCGGCACCCCGCACGGGGAGCACGAGTTCCGGTTCCCGTTCGGTGAGGCGTACAACCTGACCAACGCGCTCGCGGCGATCGGGATCGGGATAGCACTCGATGCTCCGCTTGCCGCGATGTCTGAGCGGGCGCCGGAGATAGGCTTCTCGCGCCTTCGGGGCGAGCTGCTCGAGCTGCGCGACGGCGTGGTGATCGTGAACGACTGCTACAACGCGAATCCGATCTCGATGCGGGCTGCGCTCGACCATCTGGCCACGCTGCGGGTCGAGGGACGGCGGCTCGCGGTGCTCGGCGAGATGGCCGAGCTCGGCGCCGATGCGCCCGCGTACCACCGGGAGGCCGGGGCGCACGCGCGCGATCTAGGGATCGGGCCGATCGTCGGCGTGGGCGAGCTGGCGCAGCACTACGCGCCCGACGAGTGGGTGCCGGACGCGCGCGCCGCGGTGCCCGCGGCCCACGCCCTGATCGAACCGGGCGACACAGTGCTGGTCAAGGGCTCGCGCTCGGTCGGGCTCGAGCTGGTCAGCGACGAGCTCGCTGCGATGCGCGCGCCCCGGCGCTCGAAACAGGATTGATGAGCGCGCCCGAGCTTCCCGCCGCGCAGCTCGCCGCGGCCGCGATCGACCGCGGCGAGGTCCTGATCGCGGGCATGGCGGCGATGCTCATCTGCATCTTCCTCGGCCCCAAGTTCATCGAGTGGATCCGCGTGCGCGAGTTCGGCCAGCAGATCCGCGAGGAGGGGCCGCAGGAGCATCACTCGAAGGCGGGGACGCCGACGATGGGCGGGCTGATCATCTTCGTGTCGATCTCGGTGCCCTACCTCGTGCTCTCGGACCGCGACACGGAGAGCCTCGCCGTGTTCGGCATCGCGATCGCGAGCGCCGCCGTCGGTTTTGCGGACGACTGGATCAAGATCTCGCAGCGGCGCTCGCTGGGGTTGCCGGCGAGATGGAAGCTGTTGATCCAGATCGCGCTCGCGCTCTGCCTGTGGTGGGTCGCGACCCAGGAGGTGGGCCTCGACCCGAGGATTGACGTGAGGATCGTAGACGCCCAGATCCACATCGGCCCCGTGCTCTACATGCTGCTGATCTTTCTCGTGATCGCCGGGGCGAGCAACGGCGTCAACCTCAGCGACGGCCTCGACGGCCTCGCTGCGGGCTCGTGCGCGATCGTCCTGCTCGCCTACACCGCGATCACGATCACCAACGGACAGGAGGGCCTTGCGGTGCTCTCGGCGACGCTCGTCGGCGCGTCGGTGGGGTTCCTGTGGTTCAACGCCTTCCCGGCGTCGGTGTTCATGGGCGACACGGGATCGCTAGGCCTCGGGGGCGCTATCGGAGCGCTCGCGGTGATGACGCAGACCGAGCTCCTGCTGATCATCCTCGGTGGGATCTTCGTGATCGAGGCGCTTTCGGTCGCGCTTCAGGTGCTGTTCTTCAAGCTGTTTCGGCGCCGCGTGCTGCTGATGGCGCCGATCCACCACCACTTCGAGCTGCTGGCGTGGTCGGAGACCAAGATCATGCTGCGGTTCTGGATCGTCGCCGCGGTGTGCTCGGGAATCGGGTACACGCTGTACCAGAACTCGGTCGGGAACTAGCGACGTGTCTATCGGCATGGGCCCCGCGGGCGCGAAACTAGCCCCGTGAGCGCGAGGCGGATTCCAGGATCCCGCCCGGGCGGGGAAAGAGATGTTGGGCCGAGCGCGAACCCAGGTGATGATGTGAGCACGCCGCCGCCGAAGCCGCGCCCGCCCCTGCCCGAGGGGCCGTTCCTGGTCGTCGGCCTCGCCCGCTCCGGGAGCGCCGTCGCGCGCGCGCTTGCCGAGCGCGGGGAGGAGGTGATCGGGTGCGACGCGGGCCACCCCGAGCAGGCGGAAGGGCTGACGGGCACGGGCGTCGAAGTCAATCTGGATGTCGACGGAGTCGATCTGGTCGAGCGTGCCCGCTGCGTGCTCAAGAGCCCAGGGGTCCCGAACCACGCGCCCGTGGTCGAGGCGGCGCGCACCCGAGGCAGGGCCGTGATCGGCGAGCTGGAGGTCGCCTGGCGAATGATCCCCAACACCTTCATCGCAGTCACGGGGACGAACGGAAAGACGACGGTCACCGAGCTGATCGGCCACATCCGCCGCCAGGCGGCGCTTCCCACTGCGGTGGCCGGAAACGTGGGCACCCCGCTCGCGTCGCTCGCGGGCGCGGTTGATCGCGACGCCACCGTCGTGTGCGAGTGCTCGAGCTTCCAGCTCGAGGACGCGGACGCGTTCGCGCCCGAGTGCGCCGTGTTCTTGAACCTAGCCCCGGACCACCGCGACCGCCATCCGACGCTCGACGAGTACCTCGACGCGAAGCTGCGGATCTTCGCCCACCAGGGAAACGACGACGTCGCCGTCTACAACGCCGACGAGCCGGCGCTCCGCAGTCGCGACCTCGGAGGGTGCGCGCGACGAGTCGCGTTCTGCGCGTCCCGCGCGGAACCCGGCCGCCGCCGGACGCAAAGCGGAGGAGACGGACGGCTTGATCCCGACTGCGCGGTGTCGCTGCGAAGCGGGGTCATATTCTCGGGCGACGAGCCGGTGATCGAAGCCGACTCGATTTTGCTGCTCGGGCCGCACAACGTCGAGAACGCGATGGCGGCGACGGCGGCGTCGCTCGCGACCGGCGTCCCCGCCGACGCGGCGCGCGAGGGGCTCGAGAGCTTCCCCGGCGTCCCGCACCGTCTCGAGGTGGTCGGGGAGATCGACGGCGTCAGCTACGTCAACGACTCCAAGGCGACCAACGTCGCGGCCGCGACGGCCGCGCTGCGCTCGTTCGAGGGCGGGGTGCACGCGATCTTCGGCGGGTCGCTGAAGGGTGAGGCCTTCGAGGACCTCGCCGAGCCCGTGGCGGAGCGCTGCGTCGCGTGCTATTTGATCGGCGATGCCGCCGAGCGTCTCGAGCGCGACCTCGCGCCGGCGCGCGAGGCGGGGGTCGCTCTCCATCGCAGCGCCGGGCTCGAAGACGCCGTCCGCGCGGCCGCGGCGGCCGCGGGCCCCGGCGAAGTCGTCGTGCTCGCACCGGCGTGCGCGAGCTTCGACGCCTATCGCGACTTCGAGGCGCGGGGCGATCACTTCAGGGCACTTGTGGAGGGACTGCGGTGAGCACGGTGTCCGCGGCGCACCGGGTCAGGGCTCCGGAGACCGGCGCGCGAAAGCGCACCCGCGCCGCGAGCCCGCCGGTCGAATACTCGCTGCTGCTAACCGCGACGCTCTGCTTGCTCGCGTTCGGGGCGGTCATGGTGTTCAGCGCCAGCTCGACGACCTCGATCCTCGGGGAGGGCGGCGACGGGGCGGAGTACCTCAAGCGCACGCTGCTGTTCGGAGCCCTCGGGCTGCTCGCGATGCGAGTGCTGTCGGTGCGCGGCCTGCGCCCCGCCCGGACCCTGACCCCGATGGTGCTCGCGGGCTCGTTCGTGCTCCTTGTCGCAGTGATGGTCCCGGGCGTGGGAATCGAGGCGAACGGCGCGCAGCGGTGGATCGGCATGGGCCCGATCCAGGTGCAGCCGTCGGAGATCGCCAAGCTCGCGCTGATCCTGTACGGCGCCCACCTGATCGCGGCCCGGCCGCGCCTCGTGCGCGACATTCGCTCCATGCTGCCCTACCTGCTCGTCGTCACGGCCGCCTGCGGCCTGATCGTGATCGAGCCGGACCTGGGCAGCGCGCTCGTCGCCGGGTTCGCGGTCACGGCGCTGTTGATCGCCGGGGGCGTGCGGATGCGACACCTGATGCTGATCGCGGCCTTGCTGGCGATCATCGCGATCGTGGCGATCGCGCTCGAGCCGTACCGGCAGGACCGGCTGACCGGCTTCCTCAACCCGTCCGCCGACGCCGCCGGCTCGGGCTTCCAGGGAACCCAGGCGTCGATCGCTCTCGGATCAGGCGGAGTGTTCGGCGTCGGACTCGGCGAGAGCGTGCAGAAGGCCTTCTACCTGCCCGAGGCCCACACGGACATGATCGCGGCGGTGATCGGCGAGGAGCTCGGGCTGCTCGGGATCATCGTCCTCGTGGGGCTGTTTGCCCTGTTTGGGTACGCAGGCTTCCGCACCGCCCAGCGCGCGAAGGATCGGTACGGAAAGCTTCTCGCCACCGGGCTCACGGCGCTGGTCCTCGTGCAGGCTGTCGTGAACCTGTTCGCGGTCATGGGACTCGCACCGCTGACCGGTGTTCCGCTGCCGTTCGTCTCGTACGGGAACAGCAGCCTGCTCGTGATGCTGGCCGCCGTCGGCCTGATGCTGAACGTCGCCCGGGGAGGCACGGCGCCGATGCGCACGCGAGCGCCGACGGCCGCGCGCGGTGCGAGACTCCGTGTGCTGGACGGCGGGCGAACGCCGGCAAGCACAATTCCGAGAACGAGGTCGAGGAGCTCTCGAACCGGTGGCAACCGTCGTCATAGCCGCGGGGGGGACCGCCGGGCACGTCGTCCCGGCGCTCGCCGTCGCGGACGCGTTGCGCGCTAGCGGCACCCGCGTCTCATTCCTCGGCACGAGGGATCGCCTCGAGGCGACCCTGGTCCCCCGGGCCGGCTACGAGATCGACTTCCTGTCCGTGCGCGGGCTCGAGCGCCGCAACCCGGTCAAGGCGATCGGGGCGCTGGGACTCGCGGCGGCGGCGGTTCCGGCCGCGCGCCGCGCGCTGCGGCGCCGGGGTGCGGACGCCGTGATGGGCGGCGGAGGCTACGTGGCCGGCCCGGCGGGGCTCGCCGCGCTCGGCTCCCGTCTCCCACTGGTCCTCACCGAGGCCGACCGCCGGCTCGGGCTCGCCAACCGGATTCTCGCCAGGGGCGCGCGCCGCGTGTGCCTCGCGTTCCCGATCCCGGGGCACGACGGCGAGCGCTATCTGGTCACGGGTCGCCCGGTCCCGGAGCCCGTGCTGCGGGCCGATCGGGATGCCGCGCGACGCCGGTTCGGGATCGCGGCCGCGGACCGGTGCCTGCTGGTGTTCGGCGGAAGCCTCGGCGCGCGCTCGATCAACGAGGCGGCGCTCGACGCGTTCGTGAGCGGCGACTCCGACGGCCGTGAGTTTCACGTCCTTCACATCACCGGGAGCCGCGACTACGCCGCTTCGGTGGCCCGCGTCGAAGAGGCGGCGCCGGACCACTACACGCTGACCGAGTACGAGCCGAACCTCGGCGACGCACTGGCGGCGTGCGACCTCGTCGTCGCGCGCTCGGGCGGGTCGGTGTTCGAGCTCGCTGCGGCGGGCCGGCCTTCGATCCTGGTCCCCTACCCGCACGCGGTCGCCGCCCACCAGCTCGCCAACGCCGCGTGGATGGCGGAAGCAGGTGCCGCCGAGGTGATCGCCGACGCCGATCTCACGCCGGCGAGGCTCCGCGAGACGGCGAGTGCGCTGCTCGCCGCCCCCGAGGAGCTCGCGCGGATGGCGTCCGCCGCGAGATCGATCGCCCGCCCCGACGCCGCCGAGCGAATCGCGGCCGAGATCCTCGCGGCGATCCGATGAGGCGAACTGAGGTGATGATGTGACGGAGTGGAAGAACAGGCGGCTGCACTTCATCGCCATCGGCGGGGCCGGAATGAGCGGCCTCGCGCTGGTCGCCCACAGGCTCGGGGCGAGGGTGAGCGGGAGCGACCGCGCCGACTCGTCCTACATGGAACGCCTCCGGGCGGCGGGGCTCGCGCCGCGCGTGGGCCACGACGCTGACGCGGTGCCCGAGGACGCCGAGGTCGTCGTCTCGACGGCGATCGCCGAGGACAACCCCGAGCTGGCGCGCGCCCGGGAGCGCAAGCAGCCGATCCTCCATCGGGGCGAGCTGCTCGCCCAGGTGTGCGCCGAGCGCAGGCTTGTCGCGGTGGCGGGCACGCACGGGAAGACGACGACGGCGGGGATGATCGCCCACGTCCTGCGCGCGACCGGCGCGGACCCCTCGTTCCTGCTCGGCGGCGAGCTCATGGGCGCGGACGGCGAGCGCACCAATGCGGGTTGGGGAGAGGGGGCGTGGATCGTCGCGGAGGCCGACGAGAGCGACGCCAGCTTCCTCGCGCTGCGCCCGGAGGTCGCGGTCGTCACCAACGTCGAGCTCGACCATCACTCGCACTGGTCCTCGCGCGCCGAGCTGCTCGACGCGTTCGAGCGCTTCTGCGGCGCGGCCGCGGGCCTGGCGGTGATCGCCAACCCCGAGCTCGACGCCCTGTGCGGCGGGCAGCGCGTGGTCCGGTTCGATCCCGACGGTCCGGGGCCAGGGCTTCACCTGGCGGTTCCCGGGGCACACAACGTGCTCAACGCGCGCGCGGCGCTCGCCGCCGTCGAGCTGATCGGGGAGCCGCCGCTCGACGACGCCGCCGCGGCGCTCGCCGAGTTTCCCGGGATGGCGCGGCGGCTGGAGCGCAAGGGGCGGCGGGACGGGGCCGTGATCTTCGACGACTACGCGCATCACCCGACCGAGGTCGCGGCGGCCCTCGCCGCGCTTCGCGAGCTGTGCCCGAGGCGGCTGGTCGCCGTGTTCCAGCCGCACCTCTACTCGCGCACCAAGGCGCTCGGCGAAGGGTTCGGGGCGGCCCTCGCCGTCGCCGATGAGATCGGCGTCCTCGAGGTGTACCCGGCGCGCGAGGAACCGGTCGGCGAGCTCGCCGGCGTCAGCGGGCTGAGCGTCGCGGAGGCCGCCGCGGACCGCGCGGGCGGCCGGCCCGTGTGGTGGCTTCGCGACGCCGAGCGCGCGCGCGAGGCGCTCGCGCCACGGCTCGGGGAGGGGGACGTGCTCGTGACGCTCGGGGCCGGAGACATCTACAAACTCGCGGATGCGTTGATTGAGCACGAACCCCGCGACGGCGGACAGCGGGAGCGAGCGAGCGTCATGACCGGTGATTCGAGTCGCGAGCGAGCGGGAGCGGAGCACGTCGCGGGTGTGATGACTTCGTATCCAATGGCCCGGCTGACCACCGTCCGCACGGGCGGCATCGCCGACTATTTCGCCCGCGCCGGCACCGAGGAGCGCCTGCTCGAGCTCCTGCGGTGGGCGGACGCCGAGGGCATCCGTGTAGGAGTGGTCGGCTCGGGATCGAACCTGCTGGTGGCGGACGATGGATTTCGCGGCCTGGCAATCAAGCTCGACGGCGAGCTGGCGACGATCCAGCGCGACGGCGTGCGCGTTCTGTGCGGCGGCGGAGCCCGGCTCCCGTCGGCGTCGGCGAAGGTGGCCGGGTGGGGGCTTTCGGGGCTCGAGTTCGGGGTCAACATCCCGGGGACCGTGGGCGGCGCCGTGAAGATGAACGCGAACGCCTACGGCGGCGAGCTCGCCCGCACGCTCGAGTGGGTCGACGTGTGCACGGCGCGGGGGTCGGCTCGCCGCACCCCCGACCAGCTCGGGTTCCGCTACCGGCGCTCGGACCTCGGCCCGGGGGAGGTCGTCTCGCGCGCATCGTTCCGGCTCGTAGAGGGTGATCCCGCCGAGATCAAGGCGACGCTGGCGGGCATGCGCGACAAGCGCCGCGAGGCCCAGCCGTCGGGGATCAAGACCTTCGGCTCGACCTTCACCAACCCCGACGATCCGCGCGCCGAGGGGCGCACGGCGGGGCAGCTCCTCGAGGCGGCCGGATGCCGCGGCCTCGGGCGGGGCGGGGCGCGACTCTCCGAGGTGCACGCCAACTTCATCGAGAACACCGGCGACGCTACGACGGCCGATGTCCTCGCCGTGATGGCGGAGGGCCGGCGACGCGTTCACGAGCGCTTCGGCATAACGCTCGAGCCCGAGGTCCAGGTGCTCGGCGACCTCGAGTGGCCCGGGGACTGGGAGCTCTCCTGATGTCGACGCGAACCGCTGCCCATGCGGGACGGCTTCCGCGGCGAGCTCCGCGCTCGCGGCGCGCCGGCCGCAAGCGCGCGCGCTCGCGGATCAGAGTCTGGATTCGTCGCCTCGTGGCCGTTGCGGGGCTCCTCGCGATCCTCGCGGCCGCCTACATGGTGTGGTTCCGCGATTCCTCGGTGGTCGCCGTGCGCGACGTCGAGGTCGTGGGCGTGGGTTCGTCCGATCGCGAGGAGATCCAGGCCGCTCTCGAGCGCGCCGCGCGCGGGATGACCACGTTGCACGTGCGCGAGGACGAGCTGATGGCAGCCGTCGCCTCGTACCCGACCGTTCGATCCGTGAGCGCCGATGCGAGCTTGCCGAGCGGGCTCACGATCGAGGTGAGCGAGCGCGAGCCGGTCGCGCTGGTTGCCGTCGAGGGGAGCGACCTGCCGGTGGCGGGTGACGGCACCATCCTCGAGGGGCTCTCCACCGCCGGGCTGGAGCTTCCCACCCTCGATGCCGAGGCGGCTTCGGCGGCGAAGCGAGTCGAGGGCGACGCGCTGGAGCAGGCGCGCGTGCTCGGCGCGGCGCCGGGACCGCTGCGCCCGCTGATCGATCGCTCGATCGAGGACGCCGACGGCATCGTGGTGGAGCTCACGGACGGGATCGCGCTGCGATTCGGCAACGCCACCGACGCCGACGCGAAGTGGGCAGCCGCGTCGAGGGTGCTCGCCGACTCGAAGCTCGCCGGACTGACCTACATCGACGTCCGCGCGCCGGAGCGCCCCGCGGTCGGCGGCGCCACTCTCGCGCCGGGCGCCGCGTAGAAAAACGCGCCCTGCAAGCGGTCTGTCATCGCCCGGAGCCCCTCCCGGAGCCATTCGAGAGGACCGAAAATCGCCGCAAAATCAGCCTCACGCACGCATGAATCGAACCCTGAGGTGCACCCTGAGCCTGGGTGAACTCTCAAGGCATACTTGAGAAATCGTGCTTGCACTATCCTCATCTGGGCGTTGACAGGTGGGGCCTTTTCCCCTAGTTTCGAGTTGCTTGCAGGCGAATCGTTGATGGGAACCCTGGACTTCGACTTCAGGGCTCAAGACACGGAAGCCGGAGCGTGAGAGTCAGATGGAATCGTCGTACCTCGCAGTGATCAAGGTCGTGGGTGTCGGCGGCGGCGGCAACAACGTCATCAGCCGCATGGTCGACGCTGGGCTGAAAGGCATCGAGTTCGCCGCGGTCAACACGGACGCGCAGGCGCTGCTCGCGATCGACGCCGACATCAAGCTCGGCGTCGGCCATGAGCTCACCAAGGGCCTCGGAGCAGGCGGTAACCCCGAGATCGGGGCCGGCGCCGCCGCGGAGTCGCGCGACGACATCAAGGAGGCTCTGAAGGGCGCCGACATGGTCTTCGTCACCGCCGGCGAGGGCGGCGGCACGGGAACGGGCGCCGCGCCGATCATCGCTGAGATCGCGAAGGAGGAGGTCGGCGCGCTGACCGTCGGCGTGGTTACGAAGCCGTTCGAGTTCGAGGGCCGCCGGCGCATGCAGCAGGCCGAGGACGGGATCGAGAAGCTGCGCGCCGAGGTCGACACGCTGCTCGTGGTCCCCAACGAGAAGCTGCTCCAGGTCGTCGAGCGGCGCGAGAGCGTGCTCGAGGCATTCCGAAAGGCCGACGACATCCTGCGCCAGGGAGTCCAGGGGATCACCGACCTGATCACGGTGCCGGGCCTGATCAACCTCGACTTCGCGGACGTCGAGATGATCATGCGCGACGCCGGGTCCGCGCTGATGGGAATCGGCGAATCGACGGGGGAGAACCGCGCCAGCGAGGCCGCGCGCATCGCGATCACCTCGCCGCTGCTCGAGTCGCAGATCGAGGGCGCGACCGGGATGCTGATCAACGTGACGGGCGGCGAGGACCTTGGCCTGTTCGAGGTCCACGAGGCGGCCGATCTTGTCGTCCAGCAGGCCGACCCGGGAGCGAACATCATCTTCGGTGCCGTGATCGATCCCGCGATCCACGAGGAGGTTCGGGTGTCCGTGATAGCGACCGGGTTCGAGGGCTTCGAGCTCCTCGCCCGTCGACCCGCCGAGGTGAGGCGGCGCGGTCGCCGCCGCGCGGAGCTCTCGATCGGGGACAGCGAGCGCCGCGACCTCGAGGTCTCCGAGGACGAGATCGACGTCCCGTCCTTCCTGCGCCGCAGATAGATCGCCGCCGCGGAGCAATCGAGCCGGGTCGATGAGTCGTTAGCCTGGGGCGGGTGAGCACCGCCGCCGCTCTGAGGCGCACACCGCTCCACGACGCACACGTCGCCGCCGGCGCTCGCCTCGTCCCGTATGCGGGCTTCGAGATGCCGGTCTCCTACGAGGGCGTGCGCCCGGAGCACCTCGCCGTGCGCGAGTCCGCCGGCGTCTTCGACGTCTCCCACATGGGCGAGATCGAGACCGCGGGCCCGCAGGCCGCCGAGCTGCTCCAGCCCCTGCTCACGAACGACGTCGCGGCGCTCGACGTCGGCGGAGCGCAGTACTCCTGCTTGTGCCGCGAGGACGGCGGCGTGCTCGACGACGTGATCACCTATCGCGTCGAGCGGGACCGCTACCTGACCGTCACCAACGCCGCCAATCGCGACCGCGACTTCGAGTGGTTCGCGGATCACGCGGGTGGCGTAGACGCCGAAGCTCGCGACGTCGGGGGCGCCTACGCGATGCTCGCCGTCCAGGGCCCCGCTGCCCGCGGTCTTCTTGCGGACCTCGCGGATCGAGAGCTTCCCCCGCGGATGCGCACCGCAACCGCGCGCGTCGCGGGGGTCGATGCGCTCGTCTGCGGCACCGGGTACACGGGCGAGGACGGCGTCGAGCTGCTGCTCGAGCCGGACGACGCGCGGGCCGTGTGGGACGCGGTGATCGCGGCAGGTGCCGTGCCGGCGGGACTCGGCGCGCGCGACACCCTGCGGCTCGAGGCGTGCTTACCCCTGTACGGCAACGATCTCGGTCTCGAGCGCACGCCGATCGCCGCGGGGCTCGGATGGTGCTGCAAGGAGGACACCCGGTTCGTCGGCGCCGACGCCGTCGCGAAGGAGCGCGCCGCCGGCCCGCGCGAGAAGCTGGCGCCGTTCGAGCTCACGGTGCGCGGCGTCCCGCGCCCCGGCAACCCCGTGATGCGGGATGGGGATCGCGTCGGCGAGGTGACCAGCGGCACGCACTCGCCCTCGCTCGGGGTCGGAATCGGGATGGCTTACGTAGCGGCCGAGCTCGCCGAGCCCGGCACGGAGCTGGAGATCGACGTCCGCGGCACGCGCCGACCGGCGCGCGTCGAGGAGAAGCCCCTGTACAAGCAGGATCGGGGCTGAGCCCCCGGATCGCTTGAAAGGAGACACCTTGGCCGACGAGAGCTACCCCGACGACCTTCTGTACCACCCCGAGCACGACTGGGCTCGCGTAGAGGGCGACGAAGCGACCCTCGGGATCACCTGGTACGCACAGGACGCCCTCGGCGAGGTGGTGTTCTTCGACCCCCCGGACGTTGGGACCGACGTGACGAAGGACCAGCCCTACGCCGAGGTCGAGTCGGTGAAGGCGGTCTCCGAGGTGTACGCGCCGCTGTCGGGCGAGGTCACCGAGATCAACCAGGCCGTGGACGACAGCCCCGAGACGATCAACGAGGATCCCTACGGTAAGGGGTGGCTCGCGAAGGTGAAGCTGTCGGACCCGTCCGAGGTCAACGATTTGATGGACGCCGCTGCCTATCGCAAGCTGCTCGAGGAGAATGACTAGGTACACCTCAGCCACGGACGCCGACCGCCGCGAGATGCTGGCGCGGATCGGCGCGTCGACGATCGACGAGCTCTTCGCGGAGCTCCCCGCCGAGGTGCGGCTCGACGGCGAGGTCGGGCTCGCGCCCGGGATGGCGGAGACCGAGGTCTACGACGTGCTCGCACGGCTGGCGTCGCGAAACGCGCACGCCGAGAACGAGCTGTGCTTCATCGGCGCCGGGATGTACGACCACTACGTCCCCGCGTTGGTCGACGCGATCACGCAGCGCTCCGAGTTCCTCACGCCGTACACGCCGTACCAGCCGGAGGTCTCGCAGGGCCACCTCCAGGCGATGTTCGAGTTCCAGACCGCCATGTCCGAGCTCACCGGCCTGCCGGTCTCGAACGCGTCGCTCTACGAGGGGCCCTCGTCGGTCGCCGCGGCCGGCTACCTGGCGCTTGGGGTCACTGGACGGCGACGGTTCGTGGCCTCGCGCGGGCTGCATCCACACAGCCGTGAGGCGCTTGCGACGTACTCAGGGGGGTATGGCACCACGGTCGACGAGGTCGGGCTCAGCGGCGGAGTCACCGATCCCGTTGCGCTCGCCGAGGCGCTGGACGAGGACACGGCGGCGGTGTTCCTCCAGACGCCGAACTTCCTCGGCGCGATCGAGGACGTCGCGTCGCTCGCCGCGAGGGCGAAGGAGGTGGGGGCGCTCGTCGTCGTCTCGGTCGACCCGATGACGTTGGGGGTGCTGCGACCGCCGGGCGAGTCCGGCGCCGACATCGCGCTGGGCGAGGGCCAGCCGCTCGGCGGGCGGCTCGACTTCGGCGGCCCCTCGTTCGGGTTCTTCTGCGCGATCGAGGAGCACATCCGCCGCATGCCGGGCCGGATCGCCGGCGAGACGACCGACGTCGACGGGCGGCGCGGCTACGTTCTCGCGCTTCAAACCCGCGAGCAGCACATCCGGCGGGAGAGGGCGACGCACAACATCTGCACCTCGCAGGCACTCAACGCGCTCGCCGGGATCATCTACCTGAGCTGGCTCGGGAAGCAAGGGCTCATCGAGCTCGGCGAGCTGCTCGCGCAGCGGACCGCCTACGCGCGCGACCGGCTGTCCGCGATCGAGGGGGTCGAGCTCATCCACGGCGCCCCGGTCGTGCGCGAATTCGCCGTCCGCCTCGACGCACCAGTCCACGAGGTCCTCGATCGATGCGCTGCGGAGGGGATCGCCGCCGGGTATCCACTCGGCCGCGACTACCCCGAGCACGAGCATGGGTTGCTGGTGGCTATCACCGAACGGCGCACGAAGGAGGACATCGATCGGCTAGCGGCCGCGCTCAGGCGCGCGGTTGCCGAGAGCACGGCGAATGGCGCCTCACCTGCCGAGAGCGCAAACAGGGCGCCAGTCGTGGAGGAGGCGACGCGCGCATGATCCCCCGGGTCCCCTCGGTGCCCGGTCGCGCAGACACCCCCACGCCGCAGCAGCGCGAGCCGGCGGTGACGATCTTCGAGCGCTCCCGCCCGGGTCGCCGCGCGGCGACGCTCCCGCCGGTTGACGTCCCGGAACGACCGCTCGACGAGCTGATCCCGGCGCACCTGCGCCGGGAGCGACCCGCCGAGCTCCCCGAGATCTCGGAGCCGGAGATCGTCCGCCACTACAACCGCATCTCGCGGCGCAACTACGACCTCGACACCGGGCTCTACCCGCTCGGCTCGTGCACGATGAAGCACAACCCGCGCCTCAACGAGCGCGTCGCGGCGCTTCACGGCCACGCCCGCCTCCACCCGGCCCAGGACCCCAAGCGCGCCCAGGGCGCACTCGAGCTGATGTGGCTGCTCGGCGAGGCGCTCGCGGAGCTGTGCGGCCTGCCGCACGTCTCTCTCCAGCCGTCCGCCGGCGCGCACGGCGAGCTGGCGGGCTTGCTGCTCACGCGCGCCTACCACGCCGATCGCGGCGAGCGGCGAACCGTCGTGCTGACCCCCGACACCGCGCACGGCACGAACCCCGCATCGGTTTCGATGGCGGGGTACGAGCTGGTGAAGGTCGCGACCGACGAGCGCGGCGGGGTCGACCTCGACGACCTGCGCTCCAAGGTCACCGACGACATCGCCTGCATGATGCTCACGAACCCGAACACGCTGGGGCTGTTCGACGAGAACATCACCGAGATCGCCGCGATCGTGCACGAGGCGGGCGGGACGCTGTACTACGACGGCGCCAACCTGAACGCGATCATGGGGCACTCGAGGCCGGGCGACATGGGGTTCGACATCGTCCACGTCAACCTCCACAAGTCGTTCTCCCAGCCGCACGGCGGCGGCGGCCCGGGCTCCGGGCCGATCGCGGTCTCGGATCGAATCGAGCCGTACCTCCCCGTTCCCCGCATCGTCCGTCGCGACTCCGGGAACGGCACATCGCCGAGCTACGACCTCGACCACGATCGCCCGAAGTCGATCGGCCGGCTGCGCGGGTTCCAGGGCAACTTCGGCGTGTTCGTGCGGGCCTACGCGTACATCCTCAGCCTCGGCGGCGACGGGCTCGCCGAGGCCTCCGAGACCGCCGTCCTGAACGCCAACTACCTGCTCGCCCGGCTACGCGAGGGCCCGGCGGCGAGGTACCTGCCGCTCGCCTTCGAGCGCCGCTGCATGCACGAGTTCGTGCTCAGCGGGCGGCCGGCGAAGCGGGAGCTGAACGTGACGACGCTCGACGTCGCCAAGCGGTTGCTCGACTTCGGGTTCCACCCTCCGACGATCTACTTCCCGCTGCTCGTCGAGGAGTCGATGATGGTCGAGCCGACCGAGACCGAGACGCGGGAGTCGCTGGACGCGTTCGCCGACGCGATCGAGGAGATCCTTGCCGAGGCCGAGCGCGACCCCGAGCTGCTGAAGCAGGCTCCGTACACCACGCCGGTGCGGCGCCTCGACGAGACCGCGGCCGCGCGCCACCCGGTCGTACGCCAGGCGCTCGGCGCGTAGAGCGCTAGGCGGCGCGGCGCCCTTGCCGCGGCGGGAACAGCCCGATCCCGAAGCCCGGTGGCTGAGGGGCGACCGAGCGACGGCGCCGGTGCTTGCGAGCGCGGTTGGCCTGCCGGGCATGGAGCTCAACCAGAGCGACGAGCTCGGCGGTGCGCCTGAACGGGTTCGCGATCGTCCGGCGCTCGGCGACGGAGTACGCGGCCCGCACCTCGCCGTCGATCTCACCGACGACCATCGGGCCGCCGGGGAGGCGGGCCGAGTCGAGCTCGGCCAGTCGCCGCAGCTCGCCGCGATCGGCGGGAACCGCGTCACGGATGGTGATCGGCTGCCTGCGTGTGGGTAGGTCGAACCCGAATCGATGTGTGTCGGTGTTTGACATCTCGTGCGCCTCCTGTAGCCTGTGTACGACTATCGGCCTGCGATTGCAGTACTGCAATCGCACGATAGACCACTTCCAGAGATTGTCAATGTCATACAAAGAGCGATTGTCAGACATCGACCGCGGCTCGCCCGAGTCGGTTACGAGCCAGATCGTCGGCGCGTTCTCGGACGCGATCGAATCGGGTGAGCTCGGCCCGGGCGAGAAGCTCCCGCCGACCCGCGAGCTCGCCGAGCTCGCCGGCGTCAACCACCTGACCGCGGCCCGGGCATACCGGCGGCTCGCGGACATGGGCCTCGTCACCGGCAGGGTGGGGAGGGGGACGTTCGTGCGCTCGAGCGCCGCCGCCCCGGCGCAGTCCTTCGAGCGCGGCCGCGACGCGACCGCGTGGCAGCTGTACGCCCTCCCGGAGGAGGTGGAGACATACGGCGATCGCATCCTCAGCGAGATGTTCCGGCGCGCCGGGTCCGACGAGCTGATCCCGCTGATGGTCGGACACCCCTCGCCGGACATGTTTCCCGTCGAGCGGATCGCGAAGCTCGCGGCGACGACGATGGCCGAGGAGGGCCGCCAGGCGCTCCAGTACACCGACCTCGAGGGCGCTCCGGCGCTGCGCGAGGAGCTCGCGAGCCTCGGGCGCCGCCGCGGCGCAGACGACCTACCCGAGGAGATCGTCGTGACCACGGGCGCCCACCAGGCGCTGACGGTTACGACGCGCGCGGTCCTGCGGCCCGGGGACGTCGCCGCGTGCGAGTCCCCGTCGTTCATCGGCGCGATCAACGCGCTCCGGAACACGGGCGCGAAGGTGCTCGCGGTCCCGACCGACGAGGACGGGCTGGACATCGACGCGCTCGAGCAGCTTCTGCGCCGCCACGAGATCCGCGCTCTCGTCGTTCAGCCACGGCTCCAGAACCCGACCGGGCGCGACCTCACGCCAGAGCGGCGGGTGCGACTGTGCGAGCTCGCCCGCCGGCATGGGTTCTTCGTCATCGAGGACAGCGTCTACGGAGACCTCCGGCTCGAGGGCGACGACGTGGGACCACTGCGCGCGATGGCGCCGGAGCACGTGATCTACGTCGACTCGTTCTCGAAGAGCGCCACCTCCGGCCTGCGGATCGGTTGGGTCGCCGCCACCGGCCCCGTGTTCGACCGGATTGTGAGCGAGAAGCAGAACGACGATATGACGAGCGCCACGCTCACGCAGCTGATCGGCGCCCGGTTCCTCGCCGAGGGCGCGTACGAGAAGCACCTCGAGTTCGCGATCCGATTCCATCGCGAGCGCCGGGAGGCGCTGCTGGAGGCACTTGGCGAGCACCTCGACGGCGTCGCGAGCTGGTCGCACCCCGCGGGCGGAGCCCACGTGTGGCTGGCGCTGGGCCAGGGTCTCGACGAGCGTGACCTCTACGAGGAGGCCGTGAGCCAGGGGGTGGCATTCCTGCCCGGCGGCGCCGCGATGCCCGAGCGCCCGCGCGAGACGTTCATGCGCCTCTCGTTCAGCTACCTCGACCCGGACGAGCTCCGCGAGGGAGTGCGGCGCCTCGCCGTCGCGATTCGAGCCGTTCGCCGCGCCGCGCGTCCCCGCGAGGCGCTCCCGATCACCTGAGCGCTCGGTTCACGCCTTCTGAAGCGCCTTCAAGCCGGGCAGCTTCTGCTTGAGCTCGAGCACCGGCGCAAAGAGATCGCCGCGCTCGTCGACACGGTCGATGACCTGCGCCGCCTCGAACCGGATCGGCTCGGGGTCGCCGGACTCGGCCGCCGCCTCGACCTCGTCCCATTCGAGCGGCGTGGAGACGGTCGGCCGCTCGCGCGCGCGCAATGAGTACACGGCGACGGTCGTCTTGCTCTCGGTGTTCTGGCTCCAGTCGACGAACACCTTTCCCTTGCGCAGCTTCTTGGTCATCCGCGACACGATCGCGTCGGGGTACATGCGCTCCAGCAGCTGGGCCACCGCGTGCGCGTACGGCTTCGTCGTCGCGTAGGTGGTCCTGCCGTTGAGCGGGACGTAGACCTGGAGCCCCTTGCCGCCCGAGGTCTTTGGAAAGCACTCGACGCCGAGCTCGCCGAACAGGCCGCGGACCTGCAGCGCGACCCTCGCGCAGTCGATCACGTTCGCGGGCTCGCCGGGATCGAGGTCGAACGCGAGCACGGTCGGGCGCTCCATGTGCCTCGCACGCGACAGCGACGGGTGCAGCTCGAGGGCGGCGAGCTGCGCCATCCACACCAGGGTGGGCTTGTCGTTGCAGACGCAGAACTCGATCTCGCCGTCCTCGCGCTCGCTCCAGATCGACGCTGTGGCCACCCACTCGGGACGATGCTTCGGGCACCGCTTCTCGAAGAAGTGACCTGCCTCGGCGCCCTCCGGATAGCGCTTCAGCGTCAGCGGGCGGCCACGCAGGTGAGGGATGATCGCCGGGGCGATCCGCGCGTAATAGTCGATCACCGCGCCCTTGGTGAACCCGGTCGACGCGTACATCACCTTGTCCAGGTTCGTGATCGAGAGCTCCCGCCCTTCGACCTCTACCTGTTGCGCCCTGGCCATCGCGCACATTGTGCACGGGCCACGGGCACGGATGCGGCTAGGGAGGCTACTCGGCTATGAGCGCGACTTCGCGGCGGTCTTGCGTCGTCCGCCGGAGCCGGACCTCTTCGACGAGCTCTTCGACTTCGACTTCGAGGTCGACTTCGACTTCGAGCCCGAGCTCTTGGAGCGAGAGGTCGAGGGCTTGGTGGCCTTCTTTCCGTCCGCGCCGTCGGCGGCGCCCGCGAGCTCCTCGCCGCGAACATTCGCGAGGCTGTCCTCGAGAGCGGCCATCAGGTCGGGGGCCTTGGTCGGCTTGAGCTCCTCGCTCGGCTGCGCGACGATCTCCTTGCCCTGCGCCTTGCGCTCGATCAGGGCCACCAGCTCCTCGCGGTACTCGTCGCGGTACTTGTCCGGGTCGAACTCCCCGCTCAGCGAGTCGATCAGCTCCTTGGCCATCTCGACCTCGCGCTTATCGAGCTTCTGGCCGTTGCCGAGCTCGACGCCGTCGAGCTGGTCCGGGGGCACGACCTCGTCGGCAAATCGCATCGTGGTCAACGTGAGGACCCCGTCCATCGGGCGGATCGCGGCGAGGTGCTCCTTGTTGCGGAGCACAAAGCGCGCGATCGCGACCTTGCGCTCCTCGCGCATCGCCTGCGCGAGCAGCGCGTAGGCCTTCTCGGCGCCCTTGTCCGGGCCGAGGTAGTAGGGATTCTCGAAGTAGATCGGGTCGATGTCGTCGAGGTCGACGAAGTCCTTGATCTCGATCGCGCGCGTCTTCTTGGGATCGATCTCCTCGAGCTCGTCGCGGGTCATGACCACGAACTGCTCGGGCGTGACCTCGTACCCCTTGACGATCTTCTCGTACGGGACCTCCTCGCCGTCGTCCTCGGCGACGCGCTTGTGCTTGATCCGCGAGCCGTCGCCCTCACGCAGCTCCCGGAACCGGATCGTCTGCTTGGAGACGGCGCTGTAGAGCTTCACGGGCACGTTCAGAAGCCCGAAGCTGATTGATCCACTCCAGATCGCTCTAGCCATGCATCACCTCAATACCCAGGGTACCGCCGCTTCCCTGCCGGGGACGGCGCGGGCGAACGGGATCTTGCGGCCCGATCACGACATCGCCATCTCTGCAACGACCGTTGCCATCTCGAGCCCTTAGACCGCTCAGCCGCGCGAAACTAATCGCTCGGACCCACCCGCTCGACCGCGGGTGGCGAGCAGCATACGATTCGGCGATGGCCAAGGCGACGGTCGACCGCAGGCCCACGCTCGTCGACGAGGCCGAGCAGGCCCTCCGACGCTGGTTCGCTCCCGGGCGACACCGCCCAGGCGACCGGTTGCCGCCCGAGCACGATCTCGCTGGGATGCTCGGCGTCTCCCGCGGCACCCTCCGGGTTGCTCTCGAGCGCCTCGAGCGCACAGGCGAGATCGTCCGCCGGCAGGGAAGCGGCACCTACGTCGGGCGCGTGGCGGGGGAGAGCTCGTTCAGCGCCGGGCTCGAGCGGCTCGAGTCGTACTCGCTGCTCGCCTCACGCCAGGGCCTCGACCTCTCGGTCAGCGACATGAGCATCTCCACCGACCCGGTGGGCGAGGACGTCGCCGGTGAGCTGGGGTTGGAGCCCGGCACCGAGGTGCCCGTCGTCGTTCGAATCCTGGTTGCAGACGGCCGGCCGGCGGCGCACATGCGGGACTGGCTGCATCCCGAGCTCGACCTTCCCCCGACCCACGAGCTCGAGCAGGCGCTCGGCCGCGGGAACATGGTGCTCGACGTGCTCGTCGATCGGGACGTCCCGGTCGCGTTCGCGCGCACGGACGTCATGCCGCGGCTGCTCGACAAGGCCGATCCGGTGGCTGAGGCGCTCGCCGTACGGCCGCCGATCGCCGTGCTCGAGCTCGCCGACACGATGCACCTCGCCTCCGGCGACGCGGTGCAGCACGGGATCAGCGTCTTCGCCCCGGGGCGACTAGCCCTGCACGTGATGCGCGGGCTCGCGTCGTCCGAGCCCGAGCAGATCTCGCCCGCGGACTGACAGCGCACAGTGGTCGCGGTAGCGCTAGGGATCGGGGCCGCTCTGTGCTGGGGCCTCGCCGACTTCCTCGGGGGCCTTCGCACCAGGCGGCTGACGCTGGCGGTGGTGCTGCTCGTGAGCCAGCTCATCGGCCTCGCCACGATCGCGATCGTGGTGGCCGCCGGGAACCTCGAGTCGCCCGCGTTCGGCAACCTGGTGCCCGCTTTCCTCGCCGGCGGGTGCCAGCTCGCCGGGATCGCGGCGCTCTATCGGGCGCTCGCGATCGGCACGATGAGCGTGATCTCGCCGATCTCCGCGAGCGGGGCGGCGGCCATTCCGGTGGTCGTGGGGGTCGCGACCGGGGAACGCCCCGGCGTCCTGGTCGTGATCGGAATGGTGGCGGCACTGATTGGCGTGACTCTCGCAACCCGCGCCCCGGACTCAGGCCAGGACGGCGGGTCGTCGAGGGATGCGCTCCCGCTCGCGGCCCTGGCTGCGCTCGGGTTCGGCGGGTTCTACGTCGGCATGGACGCCGCGGTGAGCGATGTGGAGCCGTTCTGGGCGCTGCTCGCGGCCCGCACGAGCGCCGGCATCGTTTTGGTCGTGGTGCTGCTCGCGCTGCGGCCGCGGCTCGGGGTCGCTCCGGCTGCGCTCCCCTCGCTCGCCCTCATCGGCCTGCTCGACGTCGGCGCGAACGCGTGCTTCGCGTTCGGCGCCGAGACGGGGCTGCTGAGCGTGGTGTCGGTGCTCGCGTCCCTGTATCCGGTCGGGACCGTGCTGCTCGCGCGGGCGATGCTGGGGGAGAGGTTGATCCCGATCCAGACGGCCGGGGTCACCGCCGCGCTCGCGGGGGTGGCGTTGATCGCGACCGGATGAGCCCCCGGCCGGGCGCGGCGCCTGGATGTACCTTTTTGTTCAGATCCTGGATATAGTCCGCCCGCGGGAGGGTATGCGGGTTCACTGGCCATTCAACGGAGGTTAGATCGATGGCGACGATCCTCTGTGTCCTCTACGACGATCCGGTCGACGGGTACCCGCCGGACTACCCGCGCGACGAGATCCCCAAGATCGAGAAGTACCCCGACGGCCAGACGACTCCGACCCCGGAGTCGATCGACTTCACCCCGGGCGAGCTGCTGGGGTGCGTGTCGGGGGAGCTCGGGCTGCGCAAGTTCCTCGAGGCGGAGGGTCACGCCCTGATCGTCACCTCGGACAAGGACGGCCCGGACTCAGAGTTCGAGCAGCGGCTGCCGGAGGCGGACGTCGTCATCTCGCAGCCGTTCTGGCCTGCGTACTTGACCGCCGAGCGGATCGCCAAGGCCCCCAACCTGAAGCTCGCGATCACCGCCGGGATCGGCTCCGACCACGTCGACCTGCAGGCGGCGATGGACGCCGGGATGACGGTCGCCGAGGTCACCTACTGCAACTCGGTCAGCGTCTCCGAGCACGTGGTGATGATGATCCTGTCGCTGGTCCGCAACTACATCCCCTCCTACCAGTGGGTGATCGACGGCGGCTGGAACATCGCCGACTGCGTGTCGCGCTCCTATGACGTCGAGGGGATGCACGTCGGGACGGTGGCGGCGGGCCGGATCGGCAGCGCAGTGCTGCGGCGCCTGAAGCCGTTCGAGATGGTCCTCCACTACACGGACCGCCACCGCCTCCCCTCCGAGGTCGAGGACGAGCTCGGAGTCACCTTCCACGAGTCGACCGAGGACATGGTGCCCCACTGCGACGTGGTGACGATCAACGCGCCGCTCCATCCCGAGACCGAGGGCCTGTTCGACGAGGCGATGATCGGGCGCATGAAGCGTGGCGCCTACATCGTCAACACGGCGCGGGGCAAGATCTGCGACCGCGACGCGATCGCGCGGGCGCTGGCGTCGGGGCAGCTCGCCGGCTACGCGGGCGACGTGTGGTTCCCGCAGCCCGCGCCCCGGGACCACCCGTGGCGCACGATGCCCCACCACGGCATGACCCCGCACATCTCGGGCTCGAGCTTGTCGGCGCAGGCGCGCTACGCCGCGGGAACGCGCGAGATCCTGGAGTCCTTCTTCGCCGATCGCCCCCTGCGCGAGGAGTACCTGATCGTCGACGGCGGCAAGCTGGCCGGCGCCGGCGCCCACGCGTACAGCGAGGGTGACGCGACCGGAGGCCACGAGGAGGCGGCGCGCTTCAAGGCGGGGTGATCGGCCGAGCCATATGAGCCGCACGCAGTACTACTGCGCGATGTCCCTGGACGGGTACATCGCCGAGTCAGACGACACACTGGCGTGGCTGATGGAGTACGAGGGCAGCTTCGAGGGCGAGGGCGCGGAGCCGGGGGGCCGGGGCGGCTACGAGCGCTTCTACGAGGGCGTAGGAGCGCTGGTCATGGGGTCGGCGACGTACGAGTTCATCCTCGGTGAGCCGGCCGCGGGCCCGGAGTGGCCCTACAAGGGCAAGCCGAGCTGGATCTTGAGCTCCCGCGAGCTGCCTCGGCCCGACGGCGAGGACGTCGACGCCCGGATCGTCGACGCGAAGGTGCCCGAGCTGTACGACGAGATGATCGCCGCGGCGGGCGACCGCAATCTGTGGGTCGTCGGCGGGGGGAACGTCGCCTCGCAGTTCGCCGACGGGGGGTTGCTGGACGACGTGCTGGTGACCGTTGTCCCGGTGGTGCTCGGCGAGGGCAAGCAGCTGTTCGACCGCCGCATTCCGGGCGGTCCGATGCAGCTCACCGGGACGACCACCTACGACAGCGGGATGGTCGAGCTGCGCTACGAGATCAGGCGGTAGCTACTTCTTGGCGAGGCCGGCCGCCAACTCCTGAGCAGCGGCGAGCAGCTCGTCGGGGTCCGAAGCCAGCCGGACGCTCGCGAGCCCCAGGTTGGCTGCGTCGGTGCCGTCGAGCGCGCTGCTCCCGACGATCGCGTGGACCTGCACTCCGGCGCCCCGGCAGCGCGCCGCGATCCGACCGACGGCTTTTCCCGCGAAGCTCTGGGCGTCGAGACGGCCCTCCCCGACGATGGTCGCGTCCGCGCGGTCGAGCCGCCGGTCGAAATCGAGCGCGTCGAGCACGAAGTCGGCGCCGGGGAGAAGCTCGGCGCCGAGCTCGGCCCACAGCCCGCCCGCAAGCCCGCCCGCGGCGCCCGTCAGAGGCACTCCCCGGGGATCGCGCGGGAGCTCTGCCGCCAGCCGCTCGAGCACCGCCGCGAGCCGCCGCACCGCATCCGGGGTCGCGCCCTTCTGCGGCCCGTAGACGCGGGCCGCGTCCTCGAACGCCGTCTCAACGTCGCACAGCACCGTGAGCCGGCACTCTCCGAGCCCTCCGGCCGAGCGGATGGCCTCGATCGCACCCGCGCCGCCGTCGACGGTCGCGCTCCCGCCGGCCGCCACGAGGATGCGGCTCGCGCCCTGCTCCCGCGCGGCGACGATCAGCTCGCCGGTTCCGGTCGTCGTCGCTCGCTCGGGGTCGAGCTCGGAGGGCGCGAGCAGCGCAAGCCCGGATGCCGCCGCGACCTCGACAATTGCGTCGCGCCGGGCGAGCCCAAGCGCCGCCTCGATCGGGCGTCCGAGCGGATCGGTTGCCGGGTGCCGCACGACTCGACCGCCGAGCGCGTCGACGAGGATCCGCATCGTGCCCTCGCCGCCGTCGGCCGCCGGGCAGGGATCCGGGTCGCAGCCGCCGAGCGCGACCCCCTCGGCGCACGCCGCGGCGACCTCCCACGCCGGGAACGTCCCCTTGAACGAGTCGGGGGCGACGAGGATCCGCGCGGCCATCAACCGCCTCCCGCCAGCACCTCCGGGTTGACCGGCGTCAGCGGTGGCTGGCCACTGGAGGCGGCGATCGCATTGCGAGCGGCGAGAACCGCCATCGCAGTGCGCGTTTCGAGCGTGGCCGAGCCCAGGTGGGGGAGGAGGACGGCGTTGTCCAGTTCGAGCAGCCCGGGATGCACCTCCGGCTCGCGCTCGTAGACGTCCAGCGCTGCGCCCGCGATGCGGCGTTCACGCAGGGCCTCCGCGAGAGCTGCTTCGTCGACGATCGGCCCGCGGGCCGTATTGACGAGGAACGCGGTCGGCTTCATCTGACGCAACCGCTCCGCGTCGATCAGGTGACGGGTCTCCTCGGTGAGGGGGCAGTGCAGGCAGAGGACGTCGGCTTTAGCCAGCAGCTCGTCGAGCCCGACGAAGGCGGCCTCGAGCTCAGCCTCCACCTCCGCGTCCGCGCGCTGGGCGTCCGCGTAGGTGATCCGCATCCCTAACGCGCGGGCCCGTCGCGCCACAGCCCGGCCGATCGCGCCAAGCCCGACGATCCCGAGCGTCTTGTCCTGAAGGCCCATGCCGAGCAGGAAGAACATGCTCCAAGACCAGCGCTCGCCGGCGCGGACCATCCGCTCGCCCTCGCCGAGCCGGCGCGTCACCATCAGGATCAGCGCCAACGTAAGGTCCGCGGTCGCGTCGGTGAGCACCGCGGGCGTGTTAGTGATCAGGACGCCGCGGCGAGTCGCCTCCGCGACGTCGACGTTGTCGTAGCCGACGGCGACGTTCGCCGCACAGCGCAGCTGCGGGCCCGCGGCGTCAAAGAACTCGGCGTCGACCCGATCGTGCAGCAGCGTCACCACGGCGGTCGCGCCACGCACCGCCTCGTGGAGCTCGGCGCGCTCCAGCGGGCGGTCGCGATCCGACACCCACGTCTCACCTGCCTCGCGCAGGAGCTCGAGCGCCGGCTCGGGGATGATCCGGGTGACGACGAGCCGCGGCTCGTCGCTCATCCGGGAACGGGTGCGTCCTCGCGCTCGACCGCCGCGATGAGCGCGCCGATGACCCGGTCGGCGGTCTCGGTGTCCGCGTTCGGGCCCATCAGGCCGACCCGCCACATCGCGGGCGCCTGCGGGCCGAGCCCGCCCCCGATCTCGAGCCCGTCGGCCAACAGCTGCTGCTGCACGGCCTTGCCGTCGATCCCCTCGGGCACCCGGATCGCGGTCAGGGGGGCGAGCTGATGCTCGGGCTCCGCGAGCAGCTCGAAGCCCGCATCGAGCGCCCGCACCTGGAAGTGGCGACCGGCGCCGGCGTGCCTCGCCCAGCGTTGCTCGAGCCCCTCGGTCAGGATCTGTCGCAGCACCTCGTGGAGAGCATAGATGTGCAGGATCGGGGCGGTGTGATGGTAGGTCGCCGGGCGCTCCACCCAATAGTTCTGGAGCAGCTCGACGTCGAGCGACAACGGGACAGGCGTTCGCCGCCGGCGACGCCGCTCGAGCGCGCGATCGGAGACGGCGATCGGAGACATGCCCGGCGGGGCTCCGAGGCACTTCTGGGTGCACGAGTACGCGTAGTCGATTCCCCACCTGTCGAAGTCGAGCTCGACGCCCCCGAGGGTCGTGACGCAGTCGGCCATCAGGAGCGTCCTGCTGCCCCGCATCTCGGCACCGAGCTCGGCGAGCGGATGCTCGCTGCCGGTCGAGGTCTCCCCGTGGACGACCGCGAGCAAACGCGCGTGAGGGTGCTCGTCGAGCGCGGCGAGCAGGCGCGCGTTCGGCACGTGCCGCCCCCACTCCGCGGTCACCTCGACCACGTCCGCCCCGGAGCGCCGCGCCACCTCGGCGATGCGCTTGCCGAAGAACCCGCTGGCGCCCACGATCACCGTGTCGCCGCGTTCGACGAGGTTCGCGATCCCCGCCTCCATTCCCGACGTCCCGGTCGACTGGAGCGGCAGGACCATTCCCGACTCCGCCCGGTACACGCGGCGCAGCATCGCGACCAGGTCGAGCAGGATGTCGTGGAGCTCGGGGTCGAGGTGCCCGAGCATCGGCCTTTGCATCGCCTCGAGCGCCGCGGGTTCGACGTTCGTCGGCCCGGGCCCGCACAGCAGCCTCTCGGATGGGGAAAGGGGGGCGAGCGCCTCGACCATGGGCGGGAAGGCTCGCACACGAGGCCATGTCTTCAAACTAAGAAAAACCTTGAACCAATAGGGCTAGCCTTATATCTTCTTGCGTGCCGTGGCGGTCACCGTCACCCAGCTGTCGGCGTTCCTCGCGGTCGTTCGGCGCGGCTCGGTCACGGCTGCGGCCGAGGAGCTCGTGGTCACGCAGCCGTCGGTCTCGGCCGCGGTCGCCGCGCTCGAACGCGAGGTCGGGGTGAAGCTCACCGAGCGCGCAGGTCGAGGCATCACCCCGACGCCGGCCGGCGTCGCCTATGCGCGGTACGCGACCGACGTGCTGGCCCTCCTCAAGGAGGGCTCCGAGGCGGCGGCGGAGGTGGCGAGCGGGGCCGGGCGTCACCTGCGGATCACTGCCGTCACCACCGCCGGGGAGTACCTGCTGCCGCCGCTCGTGCGCGCGTTCCGCGAGCGCCGGCCCGCGCTCGAGGTCAGCGTCCACGTCGGCAACCGCCAGGAGGTGTTCCGGCGCCTCGGGGCTCGCGAGGCCGACGTGGCAATCGCGGGGCGCGCCCCGGAGGGCGGCGACCTCGAGGGGGTTCCGTTTCTCGACAACGAGTTCGTGCTCATCACCGCGCCCGACGATCCTCTCGCGCGGCGCCCGTGGGTCGCCGTCGACGAGCTCGCCGCCGTTCCATGGTTGATGCGCGAGGAGGGATCGGGGACGCGCCGCCTGTGCGAGCTGTATCTCGACTCGCATCAGCTTCACCCTCCGCTGCTCACGCTGGGGTCGAACGGCGCGATCAAGAACGCCGCCCGGATGGGGCTGGGGATCGCGCTTCAGTCTCGTGAGGCGGTCGAGCTCGAGCTGGACGCCGGCCGCCTCGCCACGATCAGCCCCCGCGGGGGGTTGCCGAAGCGCGCCTGGCACGTGGTCGCCTCGACCGTCGGGCCGAGCTCGGACGCGGTCGAGGAGTTCATCGAATTCGTGCGCTCGGCGGACGCCCGGGAGGCCCTGGCCCGCCCTGGCCCTCAGGCGTGAAGCACCGAGTCCGCGCCGGTCACACCCGGCACGTGGCGGTCGTGCGGGTCGATTCCGGCGCTGATCGTGGCGCGCGTCGAAACTAGGTGGTACAGCAGCAGCGCCTGGACCAGCGCGAGCGACTCCGAGCGGTGCAGGTCGGTCCCGATCGTGAACTCACCGAGTCGCTGCGTCCGGAGGTGACTCGCGTACTGCATCCGCTTCCACACCGCCTCCTCGAGCTCGGCCGCGAGTGAGGGGTCGGTGTCGCCCGGGATGCGGAGCAGCGATTCCCGCTCGTGGCGAACAAGCGTCGGTCCGTCGCCGTCGGGTCGCAGGAAGGGGGAGAGGTCGGGGTGCTTGAGGGTGTCGCGAAGGATCACGTGGGCGTCGAGACGCTCGGGATCGCGGCTCGTCGTGGGCCTGAACGCAACGAGGATGTCGGCGTGCTTTCGCTGCGGCTGGATGAAGGCCTCGACGTCGGGCTCGCGGCGATCGAGCTCGCTCAGCACCTCGTGGGTCGTGTACCCGCGGCGGGTGCAGTCGCGCGTAAGCTTCCACATCCTCCGCAGCTCCTCGGGCGGCGCGAGGAACACGCGGATGTCATGGGCGCCGGCGAGCTTGGGCGAGTGAAAGTTGAGCAGCCCCTCGACGACGACGTAGGGGTACGGGCGAACGACCTCGGGTGGCTTCAGGGTGCCGCTGCGATGGTCATACACCGGCTTGAGGATCGGCTCGCGCTCGCGGAGATGGCCGAGGTGCTGGCCGAGGATGTCGAGGTGGCTCGCCGCAGGATCGAGCGGGGTGATCCCGAGCTCGGCCCGCTGCTGGCGGTCGTAGCGGTGATAGTCGTCGCCGCTGATGTACGAGACGGCCTCGCGCCCCCCGAGGATCCGGACGACTCCGCGCGTGAGAGTTGTCTTTCCGGCTGCGGAGTCCCCGACGACCCCGAGTACGACCGGCCGCGTCATTCGCGAAGAATGCCACGGGTCAGGCTGTGGCGCGGGACGCCCCCTCTGGCACGCGTGGGGGTGCCGAGCCGTTCTGGCGCTCCTCGATCAGCTCGATCTTCGTCAGCAGGTGCTCGGCCATACGCAGCGAGGCCGCGTCGATCAGGCGGCCGTCCAGCGAGACCGCGCCCATGCCCGCATCGGCCGCCTCCTCCATCGCGGCGATGATCCGGCGCGTGCGGGAAACCAGCTGGGCGTCGGGCGAGAAGACCTCGTTCGCGAGCTCGACCTGGCTGGGGTGGATGCACCACTTGCCCTCGAATCCCAGGATTGACGCCCGCCTCGCGGCGACGAGGTAGCCCTCCGCATCGCTGAAGTCGCCGAACGGGCCGTCGATTGGCCTCAGCCCGTTCGCGCGGCACGCGACCGCGATTCGAGCGAGCGGGTAGTGCCACTGGTCACCCCAGTGGAGGTCTCGGTCGTCCGCTCCGCCGGATCCGGGATCGGTGAGCACCGCGTAGTTGGCGTCGGATCCGCCGATCGACGCGGTCTGGCTCTGGATCGACGCCGCGTAGTCCGCGACGCCGAAGATCAGCGCCTCCATCCGCTCCGGGGACGCCGCGGCGATCTCGTCGACGCGCAGCATCCCGGGCGCTGTCTCGATCAGCGCCGCGATCCCGATCCGCCGATCGATCCCGCTCGCGTCCTCGATCTGGGTGAGCAGCGTGGAGAGCATGTGGATGTCGCCGGCGCCGCTGACCTTCGGGATCAGGATCATGTCCAGCCATTTGCCGCTCTGCTCGACGACGTCGACGACGTCGCGATAGCAGTAATGGGTGTCGAGCCCGTTGATCCGCAGCGTCACGGTGCAATCGCTCCAATCGAGCTCGCGCAGGGCGGCGATCACGTTCTCCCGCGCCCGGGGCTTGTCGTCGGGGGCGACGGCGTCCTCGAGGTCGAGCATCACGACGTCCGCACCCAGGGTCGGCGCCTTCTCGAGCATCCGCTGGCTGGTCCCTGGAACGCACAGCTCGCTGCGATGCAAACGCACTGGGATCGTCATGCTCTCTCCTCGCTCGACCGCTGCCGGGTTGCGACAGTGAACCGCTATGGGGCGCTCCGATCAAGCAAATTGCCCGCTCGACACATAGACAAAAAGCTGTGAGTGGGTCGCGGCTTGTAGCTAAGAGGCTCTGTGTCGCCGACGGCGGCCGCGGCGGCGCCGGTGCTCGAATGTACCTTTTTGTTCAATGCCTGGATATAGTTCGTCCGGGCCTGGCCACCGTGACCACGCGAAAGGAGGCGGAGTAATGGCAGCGAAGGCAGCGGCACGCGCCGAGCGAGGTGCAGCGGGTTCTCGACTCGCCGCAGATCGAGCCGCCGCCGAAGACGCTGGACGAGGCGCGCTCGGCGTCCGGCGCGCGCAGAGCGGATCACGGAGCTCACGGACGAGATCGAGCGCGAGGGGATCGAGTACGTCTTCTTCCAGCAGGTCTCGGTCAGCGGCCACATCAACGGCAAGGGCGTGGTCGCGAGCTGGTTCCCAAGGGTCGCCGAGCGCGGCTACCAGCTCGTCTACGGCGCCACCGCCGACCTGTTCACGGATCGCCAGGAGAACTACATCGGGTTCGGGCCCGAGGAGTCCGAGCTGGCCGCGGTCGCGGACCTCGACACGTTCCAGCGCCTGCCGTGGGACCCGCGGGTGGCTCGCGTGTACTGCGACTGCTACGACACCGAGACCGGCGAGCTGCTCGACGCGGACCCGCGCCAGAACCTGAAGCGGATTGCGCATGAGGTCGAGCAGGAGCTCGGCTACACGTTCATGTGCGGGATCGAGCCCGAGATGATGTGGCTGAAGCTGGACGAGGACGGCGATCGTCCGCCCGAGGGCGTGACGAAGCCGTACTGCTACCACATCAACCAGTTCGAGCAGCTTCGCCCCGTGATCCTCGACGTGATCTCGTACGGCAACGCGATGGGGCTCGACATGAGCTACGGCGACCACGAGGACGCCCCCGGCCAGCTCGAGCTGAACTCGCGCTTCGACCGCGCCCTACGCACGGCGGACAACATCACCACGTACCGCCAGATCTGCACCGCCGTCGCGCGCGAGCACGGCCTGCACGCGTCGTTCATGCCGAAGCCGTTCACCGGCGTGTCCGCCAACGGCCACCACCACCACTTCACGCTCGTCGACAAGGAGCGGCACCAACGTGTTCCACGACCCGGAGGGCCCGGCCCAGCTCTCGGAGCTCGGGCAGCAGTTCATGGGCGGCATCCTCGACCACTTCAAGGCGCTCGTCTGCATCGGGTCGCCGACCGTGAACTCGTACAAGCGGATGTGGGACTTCGGGTTCTGGGCGCCGGTGTACAAGAACTACGGGTGGCAGAACCGCACCTGCATGGTTCGCGTCGCGAGCGGCGGGCGGTTCGAGTTCCGCGGCGTGGACTCGTCCTGCAACCCCTACCTGACCCAGGCGGCGCTGCTCACCGCGGGGCTCGACGGGGTCAATCGCGAGCTCGACCCGGGGCCGCCGCAGCAGCGCAACACCTACGACCTGCTCGCCGAGGGGACCGAGTTCGAGCGCGTCCCGGACCACCTCGGCGCGGCGCTCGACGCGCTCGAGGCCGACGAGGTCGTGCGCTCGGCGATGCCGGGGCGCCTGTACGACGTGTTCATGCACTACAAGCGCGACGAGTGGGAGCGCTACCTGGCGGCGGTCACCGACTGGGATCGCGAGCAGTACCTGACGGTGCTCCCCTGATGTGCGGGATCGCGGGGATCATCTACCGCAACGGCGACGGCGGACAGGACGTCGGCCGCGACATGACCCGGATGCTCCAGGCGATGAAGCACCGGGGCCCCGACTCGACCGGCTACGCGCTCTACCGCGGCGGCGGCGACACCTTCGTGATGCACGTGAAGCTGAGCGAGGCGAGCGACGGGGACCCCGAGCTCGCGCGGCGCACCAAGCGCCAGCGCGACCAGGTCGAGGCGCGCCTGCGCGCGGCGGGCGCGCGGATCGAGGAGGTACGCAGCACGTCGCGCACGATGACAATCAGCTTCGGCTTCGACGGCGACCTGAAGCCGCTCGCCGACGCGGTCGAGCGGGTGCGCCACACCGAGGTGCTCTCGCTGGGCCGCTCGCTGGAGATCGTCAAGGACCTCGGTGACGCCGAGACGGTCGCGAGGGAGTACGACCTCGACGCGTACGTAGGCACGCACGCGATTGGGCACGCGCGGATGGCGACCGAGTCCGACGTCGACATCGCCAACGCGCACCCCTACTGGGCATACCCGTTCCCCGACGTCGCCGTCGTCCACAACGGCCAGCTGACGAACTTCCACGACTGGCGCCGCCGCCTCCAGCGGTCGGGCCACCGCTTCCAGTCCGAGTGCGACTCGGAGATCATCGCCGTGTACCTCGCCGAGCAGATGAGCGACGGGCTGTCGCTCGAGGACGCGATGCGCCAGAGCCTCACCGACCTCGACGGGGTGTTCACCTACATGTGCGTCACCGAGGACTCGCTCGGCGTCGCCAAGGACGAGCTCGGCGCGAAGCCGCTGGTGCTGTACGAGGACGACGACCTGGTGGCGCTGGCGTCCGAGGAGATCGCGATCCGCCAGGTGCTCGACCGCGAGATCGAGACCCACGACCCCTACGAGGGCGAGGTCCGGGTTTGGAGCAGGTGAGCACTCAGAACGGGCCGCGGATGGACGAGCGCGGGCTCGTCGAGCTCGACGACGCCATCCCCAAGAGCTCGAAGATCGACGGGCGCAGCGCGGTGCTCGACGCGAGCGACCTGACCACGCGCAAGATCAACGCCGAGCTGCGGTGGCTGATCTACGAGCAGGGGATAACGGACGTGACCGTGCTCGACCCGAGCGCCCGACACTCGCTCGGCGTCGCGATCCTCGCGCGGTGCCGGATCCGCTTCGAGGGGAGCCTGGGCTACTTCGGGTGCGGGCTGATCGACGGCCCCGAGGTCGAGATCACGGGAAGGGTGGGGTGGTCGGTTGCCGAGAACATGATGTCCGGGGTGGTCGTGGTCGAGCACAACGCGGGCTCGCTGGCGGGGGCCGCGCTGCGCGGCGGCGACCTCGTCGTCAAGGGCGACGTCGGCGCGCGCACCGGGATCGACCAGAAGGGCGGCACGATCCTCGTGCTCGGCAACGCCGCCTCGATGACCGCCTTCATGATGCAGCGCGGCCGCCAGATCATCTGCGGCGACGTCGGTCCCGGCCTCGGCGACTCGATGTACGACGGCACGATCTACGTCGGTGGCGATATCGCCGCGCTCGGGATCGACTGCGTCGAGGCCGAGTGGGAGGACGCCGACACCGAGCTGGTCGAGCGCAAGTTCGCCAACTACGAGCTCGGCAAGCCCCCAGACCTGCGCAAGTTCGTGTCCGGGAAGAAGCTCTACAACTACGACGTCCTCGAGCCCAGCGAGCGCAAGCTGGTGCTCTAGGAAGGATCGATATGCCCCCCGAGAAAGCAACCGAGCAAGCCCCCGACGAGCGGGAGGTCCTGGGCCGCAGCCCGATCTTCACTCCGGAGGTCATCAACGACATCCACATGAAGGCCGAGCTCGGCCGCTACCGGATGCGCGGCTTCTCGATCTTCAAGAAGATGCCGAGCTGGGACGAGTTGATCTTCCTGCCGGGCACGCTGACGCGGTTCGTGATCGAGGGCTACCGCGAGAAGTGCGACACCAAGACCGTGCTGGGCGCCCGCTTCGCGAAGAAGCCGCTCGAGCTCGACATTCCCGTCTACATCACCGGGATGAGCTTCGGCGCGCTCTCGCTCGAGGCGAAGATGGCGCTCGCCAAGGGCGCTTCGATGGCCGGCACCGCGACCTGCTCTGGGGAGGGCGGTATGACCCCGCCCGAGCGTGACCTGTCGACCAAGTGGTACTACCAGGTGATCCAGAGCCGCTACGGCTTCAACCCCCACCACCTGATGCTTGCCGACGGCGTCGAATTCTTCATCGGGCAGGGCTGCAAGGTGGGGCTGGGCGGCCACCTGATGGGCCAGAAGGTGAGCGAGCAGGTCGCCGAGATGCGCTCGCTGCCGCCCGGCATCGACCAGCGCTCCCCGGCCCGCCACCCCGACTGGCTGGGGCCAGACGACCTCTCGCTCAAGGTGCAGGAGACCCGCGAGGCCACCAACTACGAGGTGCCGATCCAGCTCAAGCTCGGTGCGGCGCGCGTGTACGACGACGTCCGCATGGCGGCCAAGTGCGGGCCCGACATCATCTATCTCGACGGGGCGGAGGGGAGCACCGGGGCCGGCCCCCACATCGCCACTGAGGAGACGGGCATCCCGCTGCTGGCCGCGATTCCGGAGGCGCGTCGCGCGCTGGAGGATGTCGGGCTCGTCCGACGAGGTCGACCTCGTGGTCGCAGGCGGGATCCGCAACGGCGGGGACATCGCCAAGTGCCTGGCGCTGGGCGCCGACGCGATCGCGATCGGCCATTCCGCGCTGATGGCGCTCAACTGCAACAAGGAGATCCCCGGCGTCACCGACTACGAGGGCACGGTCGGCGTGCCCGCCGGGCAGTGCTACCACTGCCACACGGGACGCTGCCCGGTCGGGATCACCACCCAGGATCCCGAGCTCCGCAAGCGACTCCACGTCGACGAGGCGGCTCAGCGCGTGTTCAACTTCCTTCACACGCTGACGCTCGAGGTCCAGATGCTTGCCCGCGCGTGCGGCAAGACAAGCGTCCACAGCCTCGAGCCCGAGGACCTCGCAGCGCTCACGGTCGAGGCGTCGGCTATGGCCAAGGTTCCGCTCGCGGGCACCGACTACATCCCCGGCGTGACCGAGGAGCGCGCGCTCGGCGAGATCCGCACGGCGCTCGACCAGTACCTCGAGAACCCGGTCGACTTCGTGCCGGAGCCGGCGGGCACGTCCGCGGAGGGCCCCGAGCGATGAAGCCGGACGAGGCGCGCGAGCCCGAGAAGGTCATCTCGATCGATGCCGAGTACCTGTCCGGGAAGCGCTTCCCCTACCAGGAGGACATCTCGGTCGTCGAGGACATCGACCTCGACGCGGCGACCCCAGGCAAGGACCTGAACTGGCTCGAGGACATCGAGCTGCTCGAGGAGGAGGGTACGCCCGCCGTCTTCGACCGCTACTCGAACTCGTTCATCCGCATCTACTTCCCGATCCCCGAGGGCCGCGAGAACGAGATCGCCCGCAAGGTGCTGATCGCCCATCTGACGTCGGGCAACTCGTACGGGATCAGGCTCAAGGAAGCGCACGCGAAGTTCGCCCAGCCCGAGCTCGGCCCCTGGGTCGAGGACACGACCACGGTCGGCGACGACTGGAAGCCGCCGGTGCTCGAGGGCTGGGAGCCTCCGGAGCACTGACGGCGGCGATGCCCGCCGTGCCCGACCACGCTCGCCACCTCGTGATCGGCGCGGGCGTCCACGGATTGTCCACCGCGTGGCACCTCGCCCAGGCGGGCGAGGAGGCGCTGGTGCTCGACAAGCATCATGTCGGCGCGGGCGCCTCGGGGATCGCCTGCGGAGTGATCCGAAACAACTACTTCCAGCCCGCGATGTCGGAGCTGATGGCCGCGTGCGTGGAGATCTGGGAGTCCGACCCGGAGGCGCTGCACTACCACCCGACCGGGTACGTGGCGCTCGGGCCGCCGGCGCAGGAGCCCGACCTCGCGGAGGTGTTCGAGCGCCAGCAGCGGATCGGCTACCCATCCGAGCTCATCGTCGGGGAGAGCGAGGTGCGGGACCACATGCGGGGCCTGTTCGGGGACTGGCGCGCCGGGGGACTGACCGTGTGCCTTCACGAGCGCGCGGGGGGGTTCGCCTTCAACGTCGAGTCGATGCGCGGACTGGCCGACAAGGCGCGCGCCGCCGGAGCGCGGATCGTTGAGGGCGTCGAGGTGACCGGGTTCGAGCAGGACGGCTCGGGCGCGGTCACCCGCGTCGAGACGAGCGCGGGGCCGATCGAGGTCGAGCAGGTCGTGGTCGCGGTCGGGCCGTGGATCCCGGTGGTGTGGGAGATGCTCGGCCTCGCGGACCGGATCGACGTCCACCGCCCCGACGGCAGCGTCGACCGCGACGTCCCGATGTGGACTTACTGGTACCTCCAGGAGGGCGAGGTCGCGCTTCCGCCGTCCACGTTCGACACCGCGAGCGGGGAGGAGGGCCCGGTGCTGCACGTCGACTCCGATCTGCCGCTCCGCGACGACGGAGGCGCGACCGTCAGCGACGGGCCGTGGGGCATCTACGTCAAGCCCGACCGCACCACGGTCCAGGGCGGCGCCCAGCCGCTGCCGGTGGGGGAGCGAATCGAGCTCGAGCCGTACCCGACCGGCACCGTCGAGGAGGGTTTCCCGGACCTGTGGTGCGCCGCGCTGTCGCACTGCATGGAGCGCTTCGAGGGCTGTCGCTCCCTGTATCGCCAGGTGCGCTCCGGCGGGGCCGGCGCGTTCACGGCGGACAACTTCCCGGTCTTCGACCACATGCGGCCGAACGTGTACGTGGCCGCGGACTCGAACCACGGCTACAAGATGATCGCCGTCGGCCGCGAGATCGCCCGCGTGCTCCAGGGCGAGCATTCCACGCTCCTGCACCCGTTCCGGTTCGAGCGCTTCGCGACCGGGGACCTGCACCCCGTCTCGCACAGCCCTTATCCGTGGAGCTGAGCGCGGGCGGGACCCCGAGCCACGTCGTGATCGGCGGCGGGGTGCTCGGACTGTCGGCGGCGTGGCGGCTCGCCGAGCGCGGCGCGGACGTCGCGGTTCTGGAGAAGGATCGGATCGGCGCCGGCGCATCGGGAATCGCCGGCGGAATCGTGCGCAACTACTACCGCTCGGCCGCGATCTCCGAGGTGATCCGGCGCTCGGTCGAGCTGTTCGAGGCAGAGCCGGAGGCGTTCGGCTTCCGACAGGTCGGGTACGTCGCGGCGGTGCCCGAAGCGCAGGTCGACGACCTGAGGGCCATCCGCGAGCACCACGAGCGAGTCGGCTACGAGTCCGAGCTCGTCGTGGGAGCGGAGCGCTGCCGCGAGTACCTGGCGTGGACGTGGCCCGACTGGGAGGCCGAGGTCGAGGCGGCGCTGCACGAGCGCCGCGGCGGGTGGGCCGACGCGATGCAGACGGTTCGCCACCTCGCCGCCCGGGCCCGGGGCGCGGGCGCCCGGATCGTCGAGGGCGTCGAGGTGACCGGGTTCGAGCTCGGCGACGGCGGGGTCGCGGCGGTGCTCACGAGCCAGGGGCCGCTGGCGTGCGAGGAGGTGATCGCCGCGCCGGGCCCGTGGGCGGCGAACGTGTGGGCCCGATTCGGACGCAGCGACGAGGTCGAGGTTGCACTGAACGGCGACCGCGAGCGCCGCCGGCTGTTCTCCTACCTGAAGGCCCAGGAGGGCGAGTTCGCGTTGCCGGGCGTCGGCCTCGCCGGTTCCGCGGGGCACGAGGCGCCCGTCGTCCACCTCGACCAGGCGGGACCGCTCGTCTCCGACCGCGACGGCCGGACGCTGGTCGAGGGGCCGTGGGGGATCTACTTCCGCATGGGCCGCACCGGCGCGGGGATAACCGGCGGCGGGCTGCCCGTGGCGCTCGACGACCCAGCGCTCGACCCGTACGGCCCGGACAACCCGGCGCACGCGGCCGAGTCGTCATTCGCCGAGTTCTTCACATCCGGACTAGCCGCCGCGATCCGCCGCTTTCGCGGTCGCTGGGCCGACTGGAAGCAGACCCCCGCCGGCGGGATCGTCATGCACACCCCGGACAACTACCCGATCTGCGACCGGGTGCTCCCGAATGCGTACGCGATCGTCGACTCAGGCCACGGGTTCAAGATGCTCGCCCTCGGCCGGCTTGCCGCCGACGACGTCCTCGACGGAGGTGAGCCCCTGCTCGAGCCGTTCCGCCTCGCGCGGTTCGAGCGCGGCGAGACTCACACGGCGTCGAAGGGTCCGTATCCCTGGACCTAGGCTGCCCGGCGCTACGGCGCTGCCCGCCACCGGGCGCGCCACTCCGGGGCCTCCCACGGCTCGGTCACGTAGATCGTCTCCCGGGCCACCTTGTCGCCCCGGAACTCGAGGATGTTCACCGCGGGTTGTGACGGACCGCCGTCGTAGCTGATCGATCCCTCGACGACCCACAGGTCCCCCCGGCCTCGCAGGTCGCGCATCTCGAGCGTCACCGACGCCGGATACTGGCTTCGCCACTGCTTGAAGTTGGCCACGCCCTCGAACCGCTCACCGGATTGAGGGAACTCGAGGACGGCGTCGTCGTGGTAGATCTCGTCGCTGATGTCCTGACCATTGCCGGTGCCCTCCCAGTACCGCCGGATCTGCGCTCGCCGCTCGTCCTCGTCCATCCCGCGCAGTTTGCCACGGTGTCGGTGTCTCGCGTGAGCAATGAGGGAGACTGAACGGCGATGAGCTCGGCCGATCAGCTGTCGGATCCGCGCGTGGAGTCAGACTTCGCCGCGCTCTTCGAGCGCCACCGGCGGGAGCTTCAGGTCCACTGCTACCGGATGCTCGGTTCCCTCGAGGAATCCGAGGACCTCGTCCAGGAGACCTTCCTTCGCGCGTGGCGCAAGCGCTCGAGCTTCAGGCCCGACGGACCCTCCTCGTTCCGAGCCTGGCTCTACAAGATCGCGACCAACGCGTGTCTCGACGTGCTTCGCGGTCGTCCGCGCCGGCTGGTTCCGCAGCAGGTGGCGGCGGCAGGAGACCCCGAGGTGCCGCCTCCGCCCCCGGCCGATCTTCCCTGGCTGCAGCCGTATCCGGATCGGCTGCTGGCGTCGATCTCACCGCAGGATGAGCCCGATGCCGTGGTCGTCGCGAGGGAGACGATCGAGCTTGCGTTTCTCGCCGCGATCCAGCACCTGCCGCCGAGACAGCGGGCGGTGCTTGTCCTGCGCGACGTGCTCGGCTGGTCCGCGAAGGACACGGCATCGCTGCTCGACGCGAGCGTCGCTTCGGTGAACAGCGCGCTGCAGAGGGCTCGAGCCACGCTGCAGGACCGCCTGCCCGAGCAGCGGACGGAGTGGACGCGGTCCCCGGGCCCGAGCGAGGAGGAGCGCGAGCTGCTCCGACGTTACGTGGAGGCGCACGAGCAGGCCGACGTCGACGCGCTGGCCGAGATGCTGCGCGACGACGCGCGCCTCACGATGCCTCCGCACCCGACGTGGTACGCGGGACGCGACGCGATCGTCACCGCGATGCGGAAGGGGTTCGACCCCGAGTTCGGCCACCTGCGAAGCACCGTCGTCGGCGCCAACACCCAGCCGGCCGCGGCCCACTACCTGCGGCGGCCCGGCGACTCGGACTACCGCGCACTGGCGTTTGACGTGCTGCGGATCGAGGATGAGCGAGTCGCCGAGATCTCCTCGTTCGCTTTTCCCCAGCTGTTCCCGGCGTTCGGTCTTCCGCCGACGCTTTGAGTGACCCGGGTCTCCCGCCTGAGCGATGAGTTTCCCGCGGATCTTCGTTGTAGAAGACAAACAGCCACTCCACAACGAAGGAGAACCAAATGAGAATGCTCGCAATCAACAGCTTCGTGTCCCTCGACGGAGTCATGCAGTCGCCCGGCGGACCGGACGAAGACCCAACCGGCGGGTTTGAGCTCGGCGGATGGGGGGTCAACTACATGGACGAAGAGATGATGGGCACAGTCGCCGAGTCCGACTCCTACGAGCTGCTGCTCGGCCGTGGGACGTACGAGATCTTCGCGGGGCACTGGCCGTACGACGAGGGGCCGATCGCAGACCAGCTCAACAGCACGCGCAAGCACGTCGCCTCGACGACGCTGAAGGAGGTGGGCTGGAACAACTCCACCCTGATCACCGGCGACGTCGCCGAATACGTCGCGGATCTCAAGCGCAACGACGGACTCGAGATCCAGGTTCACGGCAGCCCGGGTCTGATCCAGACGCTGCTCGAAAACGACCTCGTCGACGAGTACCGGGTGTGGATCTTCCCCGTGGTGATCGGGACCGGCAAGCGCCTGTTCGGCGACGGCGCGCACCCGGCCGCGCTGAAGCTGGTCGACAGCAAGGTCTCGAAGACCGGCGTGACGATCAACACCTACCAGCCGGCAGGCGATGTCGACACCGGTTCGTTCGAGTTCGACGAGCCGACCGAGGCGGAGCTCGAGCGGCGCAAGAAGCTCGCGAACGTCTCCTGACAGGGGTTGAGGCCAGGGCCACGGGCTACTGCCAGACGCTCACGATCACAGCGACCAGCAGCAGCTTCGCGAGCCAGTCGCCGGCGTGGATGGCGGCGAGCTTCCAGGGCGCGTCCTCATGGATCATGGCGCCCGTCCAGAGCACGAACGGAAACCCGATCCAAAACGCCAGCCCGAGCAGCAACCCGCCGGTCCACGTGTCGATCTCGCCTCGAGAAGCGAGGCCCGCGACCACCGCGGCGATGATCACGCAGCGCAGCAACTCGACGCCGATCTTCCACGGCGCCGGTTGCTCGCCTGCGGTGGCCGCGCCGCTCACCTCCGCTAGCTGCTCTCCGAGCACGGCGTAGTAGCTCGCGCCGAGGACGAACGCCGCAAGCGACGCCGCGAGCACCGCCAGGAGGTTGACGTCAGCCATCGACCCCACCTCCCTCGAGCAGCGACTTGAGCGCGGTCACGCGCTCTCGCCAGTAGGCCTTCATCCGCTCGGCCTGCTGGCCGTCGGGCAGGCGCGCGTGCTCGAGGTCGACCGTGCTCCGATCGTCGCCCTTGGCGAGGAACCCGACGTTGACCCGGGTCTCGCCGTCGTCCCAATCGAAGCGGGCCGACTTCGGCCTCGTCGAGGTGCGCTCGCGCAGCTCTCCGTCGGGGAGCCAGCGATCGCGGGTCGACTCATCCACGAACGCGTCGAATAGGCGCTCGACCGGGACCGCCACCGTCTTCGAGGCGGTGATCACGAAGCCGTCCGAGCGCTCGCCGACGGCGCGTCCGCGCCGGGCGCGCTCGTAGCTCACGGTGATCGCCTGCGCGCCCCAGCCGTCCACACCCTGCTCGTTGGCGAGCCAGCGCGCGATCTCGGCGTGGGTTAGGTCGGACGCGGGCGCGTCGTCGATGAGGTCGAACCACTGCTCCCATCCACGTCCGGTCCTGCTGCGGATCGCCTCCTCGGAGACGGTGAGGACGGGACCCTCGGTCGCCCTTGCCTCATCTGCCGTCAGCAGCGTCGCGCGGGCCGCCGTGTAGCTCTCGCCCGTCTTCTCCATCCGTGAGCGGACGAGTCGCTTGAAGGATCTTTGCCTGGTCATCTGGTGCTCCTTTCGCCTGGCGGCGGCCCCGCGACTCACGCTCACGACGCCCCGCCGGAAAGGGCAACCTGGACCGGCGTCCCGAGGGCTCGAGCCCCCTTTGCCCCCGCTTCAGCCGGCGGCGTGAGCGCCGGAATCGGGGGTTGGGCGCGGGACTGCGCCTGTGAAAGCTATCTCCTACTCAGACCGCGGGGCGCGGCGAAACTCATCGCAAAACAGGACCACCGGGAGCGAGCCCCGGTGGTCCGTGGTACGGCGGGCGTGTGGTGCTCAGCGAAGCGAGATCGCGACCTCCTCCAGGAGATCCATGCCTTCCTGCAGGCCGACCTCCATCCCGGAGTCGATGATCCCGTCACGCACCCGCTTGCTCGGGCACTCCACGAGGATCGTGAGGGTCGTACGCCCGTCCACCTCGTCGAACGTGACGGTGTTCAGCGCTCCCTCCTTGGCCTCCTCTTCCGTCACGCCCCCCATGGGCTCGCCCTCGTAGACCTCCGTCGTGACGATCCGCTCGTTCGGGACGATCTCGCGGTAGGTGCCGTGAAACGCGACCTCGAACCCGCCCTCCGCGATCAGCGCGTGGCGCCACGCGCCGCCGACCCGCAGGTCGATCTCGGCGACCGTCATCTCGCCTTGCCGCCCGGCCCACCAGCGCCTCACGTACTCGGGCGTGGTGTACGCCTCGTAGACCAGGTGCTTGGGCGCGTCGAACTCCCGCGTGATGAGGATCTGCTCGTCCGTGGGGAGGGTCACCTTCGCTGTTCCGGTACTCGTCGTCGCCATCCGCTTCTCCTTTCGCTCGTTCAAGGGTGCCTCGTCATTTCCTGATGTAGGTGAGATCGAAGTCGTGCTCCCAGGTCTTGCCGTCATGGCAGATCTCCCATGCGCCGGCGATGGTCTTCCCGTCATCGCTGAAGGTGCCGGTGTAGCGCTGGGAGAAATCATGCGGCGAGAAGTCCGGTTCGTCGCGCCACAGCTTCCAGACTCCGTCCTCGAAGCTCATCTTGTAGACGCGGGCCACGCCGCGTGAGTCGAAGTAGTGCTGGAGGTAGCTGCCCTCGCTCTCGGGATCGGCGCCGATGATCGCGATCCCGTCCGGTGCCTCCGGAACCGGGACTTCCCAGCGCTCGATCAGGAACCGCTCCCCCGGCAGCCACTCGAAGCTGACGCGCGCGCCGGAATCGGTGACGGGGGGCATGTCCTCGAACGCGACCGCCATGGTCCATTCGCCGACGAACGGCTCCAGGGTCTCCAGTGAGTCGCTAGCTGTCGTTGCCATGGGCTTCTTCCTCCTTCGTCTTGAGTTCATCAACCACGACATCGAGCTCGTCGAACCGCTCCGACCACGAGCGCTCATAGTCCTTCACCCAGTCATGGATGGGCTTGAGCGCGTGGCCGTTCAGCCGGTACAGCCGCCGCCGTCCTTCATTGCGCACGTCAACCGCCCCCACTTCTCGTAGTACCCGCAGGTGCTTCGACACCTGTGGCTGAGCGAGCCCGAGCCGGCGTACGAGGTCGTTCACGGGGTGCTCGCCGCCGGCGAGTGCGTCGAGGATTTGACGCCGCCGGGGCTCGGCCACCGCGTTGAACGCATCCGCCGTAGTCGCTGCTCGTGCCACGCGGGGCACTATATACCCATATAGGAATATGTCAAGTCCGAATCGTGATTCGATCGCTCCTAGATTTGGCGACATGAGCACCACCATCCGGGAGTGCCGTCGCGACGAGCTCACGGCGATCCTCGCGATCGTCAACGCCGCGGCCGAGGCCTATCGCGGCGTGATCCCGGCTGATCGCTGGCACGAGCCCTACATGACGCGACGCGAGCTCGAGAGCGAGATCGCCGCCGGGGTTGTGTTCTGGGGCTACCAGGCGGACGGCGCGCTGATCGGCGTGATGGGCATCCAGCCGGTGGGCGACGTCGAGCTGATTCGCCATGCGTATGTCCTGCCCGGGAGCCAGCGGCGCGGCGTCGGCGGAGCGTTGCTGAAGCGTCTCGCGGGCCGCAGCGAACGCCGGATGCTCGTGGGCACATGGGCCGCGGCCGAGTGGGCGATCGACTTCTATCGCCGCCACGGGTTTGAGCTCGCCTCCCGCGAGCGCGGGGCCGCGCTGCTGAAGAGGTACTGGACGATCCCGGACCGCCAGGTCGAGACCTCGGTGGTACTCGCCAACCCGCCGCTCGACGAGGAGTGAGGCGGAGGTCAGGCCGCTAGGTCGAGCCAGTTCGCGAACAGGCGACGCGCGGCGGGGTGGAGCTCGTCCGCGCGACGCTCGACGTCGGCGATGAACCGTGCTCCGTCCTCCTCGCCGAGCGTGTCGGCGAGCGAGTCGCGGTAGGCGGGCACCTCCGCCCACTCCCGAGCCATCTCGCCCGTGACCTCGAGGTGGAACTGGACGCCGTACGCGCGCTCCGCGGCCCGGAAAGCCTGGTTCGGGACGAGAGGTGAGCGCGCCAGCAGCGCCGCGCCGTCGGGGAGGTCAAACGTGTCGCCGTGCCACTGGAGAGAGACGAGCGGCTCCTCCACGCCGGCGAACAGCGGGTCGTCGCGCCCCTCGGGGGTGAGCTCGACCGGGAGCAACCCGACCTCCGGGCGCTCGGCCGGATAGACGCGGGCATCGAGCGCCGCGGCGAGCAGCTGCACGCCCAGGCACACGCCGAGGAACGGGCGACCGTCGTCGACCGCCTCGCGCACGAGCTGCTTCTCGGGCGCGAGCCACGGGTGCTCGGCGTCGTCGACGGCGCCCATCGGGCCGCCCATCGCGAGCACGGCGTCGAACTCGCGCCAGTCAGGGAGCGGCTCGTTCTCGTCGAGCTCGACCGGAACCTGCTCGACTCCGCGATCGCGCATCACCTCGGAGAACACCCCCGGGTGCTCGCACGCGATGTGCTGGAGGACCAGGACGCGCACTTACAGAGCGAGCGGGCGGTCCAGCCCGGCGAACGGGATCCCGGTGACGAGCGAGCTCTCGAGCGTGAGCGCCCGCATGTCCTCGGGCTCGAGGTCGTGGACGTCGGACTTGCCGCACGCGCGCGCCATCATCTGCATCTCCATCGTCATCGAGTTGAGGAAGTGCTCGACGCGCTCCGAGGCCTCCTGGGGCGGGAGCCGCTTGGCCAGCTCGGGGTCCTGCGTCGTGATCCCCACCGGGCAGCCGCCGGTGTGGCAGTGGTGGCAAGCGCCGGCCTGCGTCCCGAGCCGCTCGTAGTCCTCGTGGTGGACGGGCTTGTTGCAGTTCAGGGCGATCAGCGCGGCGGTCCCGATCGAGACGGCGTCGGCGCCGAGCGCGAGCGCCTTCGCGGCGTCGACGCCGTCGCGGATCCCGCCGGAGACGATCAGGTTCACCTCGCCCTCGAGCCCCTCTTCGCGCAGCGCCCGAACCGCGAGCACGGTCGCCGGCAGCGTCGGGATCCCGGTGTGGTCGAGCAGCGCCTCCGGCGAGGCGCCGGTGGCGCCCTCGAGCCCGTCGAGCACGATCACGTCGGCGCCCGCCTTCGCCGCGAGCTTCACGTCCTCGAGCACGCGGCAGGCGCCGATCTTGACGTAGATCGGGATCCGGCCGTCGGTCGCCTCGCGGAGCTCCTCGATCTTGATCTGGAGGTCGTCGGGGCCGAAGAAGTCGGGGTGGCGCACGGGGGAGCGCTGGTCGACTCCCTCGGGCAGGGTGCGCGCCTCGGCGATCGTCGCCGACATCTTGCTCTCGAGCAGCAGCCCGCCCGTGCCCGGCTTCGCGCCCTGGCCGACGACCACCTCCGCCGCGTCGGCCATCTGCAGATGATGGGGATCGAAGCCGTACCGGCTCGGCAGCACCTGGTAGACGAGCGTCTTCGAGTCCTCGCGCTCGCCGGGGCGCATCCCGCCGTCGCCGGTGGTGGTGGATATCCCGACGCGGCTCGCCGCCCACCCGAGCGCCTGCTTGGCGTTCGCCGACAGCGCGCCGTAGCTCATCCCGGCGATCGTGATCGGCGTGGAGAGCGTGATCGGCTCGGCGCCGTGGCGGGCGCCGATCACGGTGCGCGTCTCGCACCGCTCGCGGTACCCCTCGAGCGGGATCCGCGTCAGCGTGCAGGGCACGAACGTGAGGTCCTGGAAGTGGACCGTGCGGCGCAGGGTGGAGTAGGCGCGGATGCGGTAGCGGCCGATCTCCGCCTTCTCCTGGATGTCCTCGATCACCTCGGGGCTCCAGATGTGGCTCGGCCGGAGCACCCGACCGCTCACCCGGTCTCCGACGCGCCCGTTCCCGTTGTCTACAGAGCCGTTTTCCATACCTCGAACTCCTTCTTGGAGAAGTTCCACAGCTTGCGGCCGGAGACGATCTTGCGGAACGAGGACGGGTCGCGGTCGAGCTCGTGGCGCTCGAGCTCGGAGCGCAGGAACTCCTCGTCGTCGTCGCCGAGCTCGGCGTCGATCGCGTCCGCCCCCAGCGAGGCGACCTCGCCGGCGACGTAGATCGTCCCCTCGTACATCGAGTCGCCGAGCGCCTCGCCGGCGTCGCCGCACACGACGAGCGAGCCACGCTGCATCATGAACCCGCTCATGTACCCGACGCTGCCGCCGACCACGACCGCGCCGCCCTTGAGCGAGATCGCCGCGCGCGAGCCGGCGTCGCCCGCGACGTAGAGCTCGCCGCCGTGCATCGTCGCGCCCGCGCCCGTGCCTGCGTTGCCGCCGACCTCGACCCGCCCCGTCATCGCGTTCTCGGCGACGCCCCATCCGGCGTTGCCGTCGATCAGGACCGTGCCGCCGTCGAGCATCCCCCCGCAGTACCACCCGGCGTCGCCGCGCACCCGCACCGTGACGGGGTCGAACAGCGCGACGCAAACGTTGTGGCGCCCGGCGGGGTGAAGCAGCGCGATCTCGGTCGCGCCATCCGCCGCGGCGCGCCGGATCCCGCGGTTGATCTCGCGCGTCGGCAGCCCGGAGCAGTCGATCTCGACCTGGCTCGCGGCTACCGCCGCCACGACCGCGCCTCTCCCGCGCCGAGCTCCCGCGGGTGGATGTCGTCGTCGGGGAACGCCGCGCGGATCGCGACATCCTCCGACGCGAGCACGACGTACTCGTCTGTTTCCGCGAGCAGCAGCGGCTTGAGGCCGAACTGGTCGCGCGCGAAGCCGATCCCATCGGCCGTCGAAACGAGGTAGGCGAAGCTTCCGTCGAGCTCGCGGACGGAGCGCTCCAGCACCTCGTCGAGGTCCTCACCCTGCTCGAGCTGGTGAGCGAGGTAGGCGGCCAGCACCTCGGAGTCGTTGTCGGTCAGGAAGCTATGGCCGTGCCGCTCGAGCCGGCGGCGCAGCTTGTGCTCGTTGGTTATGTGGCCGTTGTGGACGAGCGCGATGTCGGCGAAAGGGCGCGCCCAGAAGGGGTGAGAGTGAAGCGTGTCGACGCGGCTCTCGGTCGCCATCCGCGTGTGACCGATAGCGTGGCCGCCGGCGAACGAGGAGATGTCGTAGGCGCGGTCGAGATCCCCCGCCGAGCCGACCTCCTTCACGATCTGCATCGCGTGCCCGAGGCTGAGGACGTCGAGCGTCTCCTCGGCTGCCTCGACGCGGTCGGCGAACGCCGCGAGCTCGCCCTCGTACGCGACGCTCGCCCGCACGCCGCCCGGCGTGGGGGCGAGCTCGCGGACGGTCGCGAGCGCCTCGATCGCGGCGCGGGCGCGATCGAGCTGGCCCTCGCCGTCGGGCTGGAGGCGGGCGCGCATCAGGTAGCCCAGCCTCGGGCGGACCGTACAGCGCGACCCCGGTCGAGTCGGGCCCGCGCCGGTGCAGGGCCTGGAGCATCTCGACCTGGATCCGGCCCACCGGGCCGGTTCGCTGTGGGTCCTTGAAGAGAATTCCGGTGATTCCGCACATAACGTGCCCCGAAGCGAGTCTAGTGTGGCGACCCTCCATAGCCAATGGGTGGTGAGCCACACATCGAGCCGTGGCTATGTGGGCTCAGAACAGCTGCAGATAGCGATCGCGCTCCCACTGCGTGATCTGCTCGTGCCCCAGCTGCCAGTCGCGGCGCTTGCAGCCCACGTAGTAGTCGATGTAGTCCTCGCCTCGCGCCGGCCCGAACGCCTTGCGCAGCACCTCGCACTTCTCGGCGTTGTTCGCCGCCTCGAACAGGTTCCCGGGCAGCGTCTCGATCCCGAGCTCCGCGCGCTGCTCGGGGGTGGTCTCGTACATGTTCAGCGAGACCGGGTCGCCCGGGTCGAGCCCGCGCTCGATCCCGTCCAGTCCCGCCGCCAGCACGGCGGTCGCGGCGAGGTAGGGGTTGCACGACCCGTCGACCGTTCGGTCCTCCACCCGGCCGGCCTCCGGCACGCGGAGCATCTGGGTGCGGTTGTTGTATCCGTAGCTCACGTAGACGGGCGCCCACGTCGCCCCGCTCGTCGGCGCACCGACCACGAGCCGCTTGTACGAGTTCACCGTCGGGGCGGTGAACGCGATGTAGGCCTTCGCGTGCGCCTTCAGCCCGGCGATGAACTGGTACCCGAGCTGCGACAGTCCGAGGCCGCGCGGATCGTCGGAGGGATCGGCCTCGAACAGGTTCCGCTCACCGTCCCAGAGGCTCATGTGGAAGTGGGCGCCGCTGCCGGTCAGGTGTGAGAACGGCTTCGGCATGAACGTCGCCATGATCCCCCGCTCCTGCGCCAGCGTCTCGACCATGTAGCGGAAGAAGATCGTGCGGTCGCAGGTGACCAGCGCGTCGTCGAACTCGAAGTTCTGCTCGAACTGCCCGTTCGCGTCCTCGTGGTCGGTGGCGTAGTTGTCCCACCCGAGATCGGTGACGTGGCGGGAGACCTCGGTGACGAAATCGAGGCTGCGGGTGAGACCGCGCATGTCGTAGCAGGGCCGCTCGAGCGTGTCGAGCGCATCGGCGACCTCGAGCTCGCCGTTCTCCCCCTGCTTGACGAGGAAGTACTCGAGCTCGGCGCCGAGCCTGAACTCGTAGCCCAGCGACTTCGCGCGCTCGAGCTCGCGCTGAAGGAGCGTCCGGGGGCAGTACGGCCAGTCCTCGCCCTCCACCTTGATGTCGCACGCAAAGCGTGCCACCTCGGGCTTCCACGGCAGCACCGTGAGGCTCGACAGGTCGGGCATCGCGATCATGTCGGGGTCGTGCGGGCCCTGGCCGATGTCGCCGGCCGCGAAGCCGGCGAACCCCGCGCCGTCGGAGGCGAGGTCGTCGAGATGGTGCGCCGGGACGAGCTTCGCATTCGGCTTCCCGTTCAGCTCCACGAACTGCGCGAAGAAGAACTCGACCCCGCGGTCCTTCGCGACCTTCCTCACGTCGTCGACGGTCTGCGGTGCGTCATTTGTCATCTGGCCTCCTCTCGAGTCGGGTTCATTCAACGCCCCTCTCGCTGCCCAGCCGGTCTTGGCTCCTGCTCCTGGACCTCAGTCACCTTGCCCGTGTTTGCGTCGATGTGGACCAGGGCGAGGCGCGCGAACCGGTTGTCGCTGTCGCCCTTGGGGATCGACAGCGACACGATCCAGAACGGCCGCGTGTCGAGTCCCTGACGCAGAAGCCGGATCTGGGTGTTCTCCGGCGTGAAGTCGACCTGCTGCTCGGCCGTCGCGATCGCCTGCTGCTCGGTGATCCGGACCTGGTCCTGCTGACAGCCGCGGGCGACGAAGAACGCGAACAGGAGCACCGCGACGACAACGGCGAAGCGCGGCCACGTCGGTCGCCGGTCGCCCTCACCCGGTCGGGTTCGGAACACGCCGCCGGCGCCCGCGACGGACGGCGTTTGCCGGGTGTCCCCGTCGCCGTTCAGACGGTCGGGCGGAACTCGTCCCCGATGTCCGTCCCGAGCACGATGATCAGGACGACGATGACGCAGATGATCGAGATCGCGAGCATCGCGTACTCGAACGACTTCACGTGCGTCTGCTTCGGCGGGAACTTGATCTGGCTCATGTCCTGGTCCCTCCTCGACCACCGGTCACTCGGCCCGCAGCGTACGCGATCAGGTGTCTGTGCTCCCACAAGACCCACGCGAGCAGCACCGCGACCATGAACGCGATCCCGAGCCACGTGAGGATCATGTAGGCGGTCTCGGCTGCCTGACCCTCGGGCCCGTACGTCTCGCCGGGACCGAAGGTCATGAACCCTGCGCAGTCCTGGTAGTTCGCCTGGAGGATGAAGTCGGCGGAGTCGTCGACCCGGGCGGTCTCGGTCCCGACCTCGTGCGTGACGCAATCGGGCGCGCTGTCGATTATCGCTGGCATGCGAACCCCTTCCGTGCCGTCCTCCGTCTCGCCTTCCGCAGCATCATCTCCTCAACTCCTCGGCCTGGGCGCGCTCCAGGGGGCTGCCGTTCACCATCGTGCCGTCGGGCTCGACGATCCTCTCGTCGACCGTCGCCAGCTCGGGCAGGTAGATGTCGTCGACGTACTCGGCCCTGTCGAGCCCGTCGAGCTCGACTTCCACCGGCACGCGCAGCAGGCCCAGCTTGCTGAGCACGAACGACGCGATCCAGCCCGAGAGGAAGCCGAGCGGGAGGAACGTCGCCATGCCGATCAGCTGGCCGCCGATCGAGCTGTCGACGTTGTTCAGCCCGGTCGGGTACCCGGCGGCGAACACGCCGACCCACAGGGCGCCGAGGAAGCCCGCAACGCCGTGCACCGCGACGGCGCCGACCGCGTCGTCGACGCGCATCTTCGTCTCGATCCAGTTCCCCGCCCACACGGTGAGCGCAGCGCTGGCTGCAGCAATCAGGTACCCGAGCGTTGGCGCGTACACGTCCGCACCCGCCGACACGCTGATCACGCCGGCGAGGCCGCCCGAGACGGTCCAGAACGGGTCGCCACGTGAGGCGAAGTAGCCGCCGGTGAATCCGCCCGCGAACCCGAACGTGATGATCATCGCGATCGAGCCGAGAGTGGTGGGACTGAGGTAGATGTTGGCCCAGCCCGGGAAAGCGGTGGATGCGATCACCAGGCAGGCGGCGTAGAAGCCGTAGAACCCCGTAAAGATCAGCATCAACCCCATCAAAGTCATGTGGAGGTTGTGCGGCTTGAACGCGCGCGTCAGCCCATCCCTCGTGTACTTGCCTATTCGCGGCCCGAGGTTGAACAACACCCCGAGCGTGAACGCGCCCGCGATCCCGTGCACGACCAGCGACGCGATCGAGTCGTGGAACCCGAAGCGGAGCGTCAGCCAGCCGCCGGCGCTCCATCCCCATGCCGCGTCGAGGATCCACACCACCGACCCGAGCAGGACCGCGAGCAGCAGGTAGGCGGACAGCCGCACCCGCTCGATAAGCGCGCCGGACATGATTGACGCCGTCGTCCACGAGAACAGCAGGAAGGCGAGGAAGAAGACGAGGTTGATGTTGTTCGTCAGGTTCGGGCCGAAGACGTCGGACCACGGGATTCCGCCCTGGCACGCGACGCTCGTGAAGTCGCTGCCGTTGGGGCTGATCGGCGGGATGCCGTTCTGGTTGCAGTTGTAGATCCACCAGCCGAAGTAGTAGAAGCTCGGCGTGACGACGGCGATCGTGAGGATGTTCTTCATCGCCGTCGCGATCGCGTTCTTCTTTCGCGCCACGCCGGTCTCGTAGCTCATGAAGCCGACGTGGATCAGCCACATGACGACGACCGTGAAGAAGTAGAAGAACTCGCCGAGGATCACGCTGTCGAGAGTCAGGCTCTCGGCGCTCGCCGCGTCCTTGACGCTCTCGACTTGGGCGACGACGAAGCTCAGGTCCATGCTCGCTCCCTCCGCGCGCTACCTGTATACCTGGTGCCTACCCTCAAGCCAGCGCGAACGTATCCGCAAACGGAGCACCCACGCAATAGGGGCTGCGCACATACTTTAGGTCGTTCGAATGTAAGATTCTCACGTAGGCCTCGCCGGTCGCCGTTATTAGCATGGGCGCGGGAGCCAACGAGAGAACGGAGGCGCTCGCTTTGAGTGTGCAATCGGTCGCCGAGGACCAGGAAGCCTTCCGGCGCGCGCGACAGGAGAACGAGACCCTCTACGCGGTCATCAAGACCGTCTCATCGTCGCTCGACCTCGACCGCGTCCTGCGCGGGATCGTCGACATCGCGACCGACGCGACCGGGTGCCACGCGTGCTTCATCTACTTCCTCGAGGGCGAGCGGCTCGTGCTTCGCGCCGCGTCCCCGCGCTACTCGCGATTCGTGGGCGAGCTCGAGCTCGGCGTCCGACGAGGGCCTCACCGGCGCCGTCGCGCGCACGAAGACGCCCGAGTTCATCCGCGACAACGCGCTCGCCGACCCGCGGATGAAGTACATCCCGGAGCTCGAGGAGGAGCGGTTCCAGTCGATGATCGCGGTCCCGATCCTCGCCAAGGCCGGCGACGTGATCGGAGTGGTCGTCCTGCACACCGAGGCCCCGCACGAGTTCGACGACGACGTGCTCAACTTCCTCGTCCACACCGCGTCGCTCGTCGCAGGGGCGATCGAGAACGCGCAGCTCTACGAGGAGACCCGCCGGCGCGTCCAGGCGCTCACCACGCTGACCCAGCTGAGCCAGGCGCTCGCGGCGGTCACCCTACGGGAGGACCTCTACGACGCCGTCACGCGTGGCGTCCGCGAGCTGCTCGGCGCCGACGCGTGCCAGATCTACCGGCTCGACACCGAGTCGGACGAGCTCGTGCTCGCGGGCTCCGATCCCGAGGGGACGCCGGCGCCGAGTCCTCGTCCGGGCGGCGCACGGCTCGTGCTCGATCTCATGCGCCGCTCCTCGGCGCAGGCCCGTGGTGGGCGACGCGGCGCCGAGCGCGTCCTGTGGCCCGAGATCGAGCAGGGTGATGTGCTCGTGAGCCCGCTGGTTGCGGGGGAGGAGCAGCTCGGGATGCTGTGCTGCCTCGCGGAGAGGCGCGAGTTCACCGACGAGGACGCCGAGCTGCTCGGAGCGGTAGCGAACCAGACCGCCGTGGGCCTGAAGAAGGCGGAGCTGATTGAGCGCCTCACCGCGGAGAACATCGTCAAGGACATGTTCGACGCACTCGCCGCAGGCTCGGTCGAGGCCGCGGAGGCGAAGGCCGGCGAGGCGCGCTGCGATCTCAGCCGGCCGCACCTCTTCCTGCACATCGAGCGCGCCCCCGGAGCCGGCGCGGAGGCGCCGGCGTGGCCGGAGCTCGCCGCGCGGGTGGAGACCCGACTGCGGCGGCTGTATCCGCGCGCGTTCTTCGACTCGCGTCACGACCGCGTCCGGGCGCTCGCCCCGGTCCCGACCAACGAGGCCGCGGCGGTCGAGCGCATGCGGGGCGCGTGCGAGCCGCTCGGCCGCGAGGAGGGGCTCGTCGTGGGGCTGAGCGATGTCGACCGCGGCGCGGCGAGCGCCCGCCGGCGGATGCGCGAGGCCGCCGACGCGGCGAGCATCGGCCGCTCGCTTGTGGGGGAGGGGGGCTCCGTCTCGTACGAGCAGCTCGGCGCCTACCGCTATCTCGTGCACCTCGAGCTCGACGAGGCGCCGCACGATCGCTACCGCCAGTCGGTGGAGGAGCTGATCGAGTACGACCGCCGCCGCGGAGCGCGGCTGGTCGAGACGCTGGAGCAGTTTCTCGCCGACCGCGGCGGCGTCACCGCTAGCGCCCGCGCCCTCTACGTGCACCCCAACACCGTCCGTCAGCGGCTGGAACGCATCGAGCGCGTTGCGGGCCTCGACCTCCAGACCGAGGATCTGCTGTCCCTCGAGCTGGCGCTGAAGCTCGCGCGCCTCCACCGGGCGCGAACCGGGGAAGGGTAGCTCCGGTGGAGCGACCGGGGCGCGAGGCAGGCCTACGCGTGGCGGTGGCGGCGGCGCCGCGCGAAGAGCCAGATCCAGAAGACCGCGAAGCCCACCACGTTGAGCAGGAACACGAGCAGCACCCACCACGCCTTCCACAGGAACGGGAGCTCCCTTTCCTTCCACAGCTCCCACCCGGTCAGGTAGCACATCACGATCAGCGTCAGCACCAGGACCGGGGGCGCCGCGCCCGTGAGCACGAACAGGATCATGGCGGCGGCCATGGTATAGGCGGGTTCCCGCCGTGACGATCCGGACGAAGATCTACGCCGCGATCGTGCTCACGGTGCTCGGGCCCGTCGCGACCACGGCCGTCGCCCTTCACGGGATGGGCGATCTCGGCGACCGCTTCGACGAGGTGCAACAACGCGCGGCCAACGCGGCGGTCAGCCGCGAGCTCAAGTTCCTCGTCAGCGAGGTCAACAGCTGGCAGACGGCCTACGGCTATGGCGATGGCAGGTTTCGGGGGACGTACGAGCGCACCGAGCGCCAGCTCGATCGGGAGCTGTCGGTGGCGTCGGAAACGTTCGACGATCCGCGCGAGCGAGTGTTGCTCGCTCGGCTCGAGCGGCATTTCGGCCGGTTCAAGGATCTCGATGCGGTCGCGTGGCGCGCGCTGCAGGCCGGCGACGATCAACGCACCAGGCAGATCCTTCTGGGCCCCGAAATCCGGATCTTCAGAGCGATGACCGCATCCGCGGCGAGCATGGCCGCGTATGAGACCGAGCGCGTCGAGGCCGCCGATCGCGCCTTCGACGACGACCGGGACGACGCCCGCCGCCGCCTGATCGCGGTCGCGCTCGGCGCGGGCATCGTGATCGTGCTTTTGCTGTTCGCGGCGAACGACATCGCGCGAATGGCGCTTGAGGGGGAGCGGAGCGTCCGGGGGCGCGGCTCGCGTGAACCGCCGGGTGGCGACACCGAATGACGAGCGATGTGATCCTGACGCTGAGCATCCTGCTCAGCGCCGCGCTCGTCGCTCGCCTCGTCGCGAGCATCCTGCGAGTGCCAGAGATACTCGTCCTGGTCGTGTTCGGCGCCTTGCTCGGCCCCTCTTTGCTCGACGTGATCGATGTGCCGTTCGACTCGATCGGTGCCCAGCTCATGTTCACGCTCGGCGTCTCGCTGATCCTCTTCTATGGAGGCCTCAATCTCTCGGTGGGGGTGTTGCGCCGCGTGTGGGTGGGCCTCGGGATGCTCGTCGTCCCCGGCGTCTTCCTGACCGCGGCGATCGTCGGGGTGGCGGCGCACCTGGCCTTCGACCTGCCGTGGTACGGGGCGCTGCTCATGGGGGCGGTCCTCGCGCCCACCGACCCGGCGATCCTGATCCCGCTGTTCGTTCGCTCCCGGCTGCGGCCGAAGGTCGCCCAGACGGTTGTCGCGGAGTCGGCGTTCAACGACCCAACGGGAGCGGTGCTCGCGCTGGCGCTCGCCGGGCTACTTCTGAGCGGCGGCGGCTCGCTCGCCGCGCCGGTCGAGGAGTTCGTCGTCGACCTCACGATCAGCACGGTGCTCGGCGTCGTCGCGGGGGTGCTGCTCGCGGCGACGATCTCGAGCCACCGCGCCGGGATCTGGCGCGAGTCCTCCGCCGCGGCAGTGCTGGCCGTGGTCACGATCGGGTACTTCTCGCTCGACTCGGCGGGGGGGAGCGGGTACCTGGGAGCGTTTCTCGCCGGCCTGATCGTCGGCAACATGGAGCGCCTCGGGCTCGCGATGCACTCCGTGCACGAGCAGGAGATGCGCCAGTTCGCCTTCAACCTGGCCGACCTGGTCACCTTCTTCGTCTTCCTGGTCCTGGGGGCGAACATCCCGTTCGACGAGCTGGGAGAGAACCTGCTGCCAGCACTCGCCGTGCTCGCGGTGCTGCTGCTCCTGGCCCGCCCGCTCACCGTGCTCGCGTGCATCCTCCCGGACCGCCGCGGGGGATGGACGCGCCCCGAGATGGCGTTCCTGTGCTGGACGCGCGAGACGGGGGTGGTGCCCGCGGCGCTCGTCGGGGTCCTCGCGGGCCTCGGCGTCCCGAACACGGACGCCTACGCAAGCGTCGTCGCGCTCGCGATCGTGCTCACGTTGCTACTTCAGGCACTTCCCGCTGCGTGGCTCGCCGGCCGCCTCGGCCTGCTCGACGGGGACGCGCCCACACCGCCGTCGCCCGCACCGGGAACGGTTGGGTGAGCGCCCGCCCGCCGGTGATAGCCCTCCCCGCTGGTTGCAATCTTTGTACCTATTTGTCTAAGATGCCCGCCGACCGGTGTCCTTCGTCCTCTCCTGTCCGAACTGCGGCCACCGCGAGGTGACCGACTTCCAGTACGGCGGTGAGGTCGTGCCGCGCCCCCGCGAGCGGCCGCAGAGGCGAAAGCTCGCCGCGTACAACTACTTCCGGCGCAACGCGGCGGGCGTGCAGCGGGAGTGGTGGTACCACCGCGCCGGCTGTCGCACGTGGTTCCTCGCCGAGCGCGACACCCGCACCAACGAGGTGCTCGAAGTGCACCTGCCGGACCGCGGCGAGCACAAAGCGGAGCATGCGGCCGGCCGTGACGGGGCTTCGAGATGACGCGGCTCCCGCAGCGGTCGGGCGAGCGGATCGACCGCTCGCGGGAGTTGAGCTTCGAATTCGACGGGAAGACGGTCCGCGCGCTCGAGGGGGATACGATCGCCTCCGCGCTGTACGCCGGCGGGCGCCGCACCTTCTCGCGCAGCTTCAAGTACCACCGCCCGCGCGGGCTGCTGTGCTGTGCCGGGCAGTGCCCGAACTGCCTCGTCAGCGTCGACGGCGATCCCGGCGTGCGGGCGTGCACGGAGCCGGCGCGAGCGGGGATGAAGGTCCGACACCTCAACGCCGTGCCCTCACTCGACCGCGACGCGATGCGGGCTGTCGACCTGGTCGGCGGGCCGTTCACGCCGCCCGGCTTCTACTACAAGACCTTCAAGCGCCCGCGGCGGCTGTGGCCCCTGTACGAGCGGATGCTGCGCCGCGCGGCGGGGCTGGGACGGGCGCCCGCGCCGCGCGTCGAGCGCGAGTGGCGGACCGAGTACCGCCGCCGCCATGCCGACGTCCTCGTCGTCGGCGGCGGCCCCGCTGGGCTTGCAGCCGCGATCAGGGCGGCGGAGCAGGGCGCCGACGTCGTGCTCGCGGACGAGGGCCCCGAGCCTGGCGGCCACCTGCTCTCGCAGGGGTCAACCGAGCGCGCCGGGGAGCTCGGCGCGCGCGCACGCGAGGCCGGGGTCGAGCTGATCTCGCCTGGGACCGCGATGGGGTACTTCGATGGGCTGGTCGCGATCTGGGAACGCGACACGCTGCATCAGGTCCGCGCCGCGCAGCACGTCGTTGCGACCGGCACGATCGAGCAGCCGCTCGTTTTCGCCGGCAACGACATTCCCGGGGTGATGCTGTCGCGCGGCGCGCGCCGCCTGCTGTCGCAGTACGCGCTCGCCCCCGGCCGCCGGGCGGTTGTGGCTACTGCCGGCGAGGAGGGGCTCGAGGCCGCCGTGGCGCTGCACGACGCGGGGGTCGAGCTGGCCGCCGTCGCCGATTTGCGCCCGCCCCCGGAGAGCCCGACGGTCGCCGATCGGCGACTCGAGCAGCTCGGCGTCGATGTCATGCAGGGCGCGACCGTGGTCGAGGCGAAGGGCCGGCGCGCGCTGCGCCGCGTGATGCTTGCGCAGGTGGACGAGGACGGCCGCACCGTCCCGGGTAGCGAGCGAAGCGTCGCCTGCGACCTGCTCGTGGTCTCGGGCGGTGTCGCGCCGGCCGGGTCGCTGCTGCTCCAGGCCGGCGGGCGCACCGCGTATGACGCCGGCTCCGCGGCATTCGCCGTGGCCGATGTGCCCGACGGCATGCACGCCGCCGGTGAGGTCGCGGGCGTGCGCGGAGAGGAGGCGATTCAGCTCTCGGGATCTCTCGCGGGGTCGGACGCGGCGAGCGCGGCCGGGTTCGAGGATCCCGGGGCCGGCGAGCGCGCGGCCGAGCGGCGGGCGCTCGACGCGCTGGCGGCGACGCGCGCGCCGGTCGCGGAGCCGCTCGCGGCGGTCGGAGAGGGGAGGGACAAGTGCTTCGCGTGCCTGTGCGAGGACGTGACGGCGAAGGACGTCCGCACCAGCATCGAGGAGGGCTACGACTCGATCGAGCTCTCCAAGCGCTACCTCACTGTGACGATGGGCCCGTGCCAGGGGCGGATGTGCCAGCTCCCGTCGGCGCGGCTGATCGCGCGCGAGAGCGGCGAGGAGCTGGCCGATGTGGGCACGACAACCGCCCGCCCGCCGTGGTCCGCGGTCCCGCTGGGAGCGCTCGCCGGAAGGCCGTTCGAGCCCGCGAAGCGCTCCGCGGTCCACGCGCGCCACCGCGAGCTCGGCGGAAACATCATGTGGGCCGGCGACTGGCGCCGGGCGTATGACTACGGCGACCCGGACGCCGAGGTGCGCGCCGTCCACGACGCCGCGGGGCTGATCGACGTGTCGACGCTAGGCAAGCTGATCGTGAGCGGCCCCGACGCGGGCGAGTTCCTCGACCGGCTGTACCCGAACCGCCACGGAAACCTGAAGGTCGGCCGGATCCGGTACGGGGTGCTGATGAGCGACGCCGGGCGGATCATGGACGACGGGACGATCTGCCGGCTCGACGAGGACTCGTTCTACGTCACCACCACGTCGACCGGCGCCGAGGCGATGGAGGCGTGGTTCGCGTGGTGGCTCGCCGACTGGTCGGACCTGCGCGTGACCCTCACCGACGTGACCCAGGCTCTGTGCGCGGTCAACCTGGCCGGCCCGCGCGCGCGGGAGATCATGGGACGGCTCACCGAGCTCGACTGCTCCAACGAGGCCTTCTCCTACCTCGACGGGAAGCGGGCGCGGGTCGCCGGCGTGCCGAGCCTGGTGCTGCGGATCGGCTTCGTCGGCGAGCTCGGGTACGAGATCCACTACCCGACCGCGTTCGGCGAGCAGCTCTGGGACTCGATCATGGAGGCGGGTCGCGACGACGGGATCCGCGCGTTCGGGCTCGAGCCCCAGCGCGTGCTGCGGCTTCAGAAGATGCACATCCTCGTCGGCCAGGACACCGACTCCGAGTCCGACCCGGTCGCCGCGGCGATGCCGTGGATCGTGAAGCTCGACAAGGAGCAGGACTTCATCGGGCGGTGGGCACTCGAGGAGTTCGCCGAGCGAGAGCCCGCGCTGAGGCTGGTCGGGTTCGAGCTCGCCGACGGCGCGGTGCCCCACGAGGGCGCGGCGGTGCTCACGGACGGCGCGGGCCCGCCGGGGCGGGTGACCAGCGCCCGCTTCAGCCCCGCGGCGGGCCACGCGATCGGCCTCGCCTGGATCCCGCGCGAGCAGGCTGAGGACGGCGCGAAGATCGCGATCGCCGATCGCGGCGAGCGAATGGACGCCACCGTCACCACGAAGCCGTTCTACGACCCCGACGGCGAGAGGCTGCGCTCGTGAGCTTCGAGTTCCTCGAGCCCGACCGCGCCGGGCCCGAGCTCGGGTTCGACCCGGTGCCCGCGACGGTGCTGTTGCCGCAGGCGCGCGCGGCCGGCGGTCGCATCGAGACCCGCGACGGGTGGCGCGTCGCCGTCGATTACGGGTCCGAGGAGGGCGAGCGCGAGGCGTGCCGCGCCACCGTCGGAGTCGGCGACGTCTCGTGGCTCGGGAAGCTCGAGCTCCAGGGGCCCGCGCCCGACGTCGCGGCGGTCGGCGCCTCCGCGGGCGCCCCCGAGATCGAGCTCGGCAGGGCAACCGGCGACGGCGATCCCTGGTGGTGCCCGTTCTCCGCCCGGCGGGTGCTCGCGGTGTGCCCGCCGCGGTCTGCACCCGCGCTGCGCGAGGCGCTCGAGGACGCGGCCGCGGAGCGCCCCGTGTCGGTAACCGATCTCACCTGTGCGCTCGCCGCGATCGCGCTCGTCGGCCCGCTCGCCCGCGACGTGCTCGCCCGGCTGAGCGCGATCGACCTGCGCCCGCGCGTCACGCCGGAGGCGTCGTTTCGCCCCGGCTCCGTCGCCCGGGTCCCGGCGATGGTGCTCCGCGAGCGCGGCGATCGCTACGTGCTGATGTTCGGGTCCGCATACGCCCAGTACATGTGGGTGCAGGTGACCGACGCGGCGGAGCCGCTCGGCGGGCTCATCGTCGGCGCCGCCGCGCTGGAGCCCGCCGGCGAGGAGGTCGCCGCCCGTGCGTGAGATCTTCCGCCCCCGCCGCATGTGGCGACCGCGCGGCGAGCTTCGCGACTCCTACGACGTCGTGATCGTCGGCGGCGGGTCGCACGGGCTCGCCACCGCCTACTACCTAACCCAGCTCGGCGTGGACAGTGTGGCCGTGCTCGAGAAGGGCTACATCGGCTCGGGAGCGGCGGGCCGAAACACCGCGATCCTGCGCTCGAACTACCGCACCCCCGAGGGCGCCCGCTTCTACCAGCGGAGTCTCGAGCTGTACGAGCGGCTCTCGGTCGAGCTCGACTTCAACCTGCTGTTCGCGAAGCAGGGCCACCTCACGCTGGCGCACTCCGATCGCGCGGTGTTCGTGATGGAGGAGCGCGCCGAGGTCAACCGGCTGCTCGGGATCGAAAGCAGAGTGATCGAGCCGAGCGAGATCAAGCGTCTCGCCCCCGACCTCAACGTCTCCGAGGACGCCGTGTATCCGATCCAGGCGGCGCTCTATCACCCGCCCGGCGGGACGATCCGCCACGACGCGGTCGTGTGGGGGTTCGCGAGCGGCGCGGATGGCGGCGGGGCCGAGATCCATCCCTACACCGAGGTGACCGGCATCGAGCGCTCCAACGGCCGCGTCACCGGGGTCAACACGACGCGCGGGGACGTCCGGGCGGGGACCGTCATCAGCTGCACCGCGGGGTGGAGCACGCAGGTGTGCGACCTCGCCGCGGTGCCGCTGCCGGTGACGACGCACATCCTCCAGGCCTTCGTCACCGAGCCGCTGAAGCCGTTCCTCGACGTCGTCGTGGTGTCCTCGCAGATGCACCTGTACGTGAGCCAGACCGATCGCGGCGAGATGTTGATCGGCGCCGAGATCGAGCCGTGGACCACGTACCGCCAGAAGGGCACGCTGAACTTTCTCCAGGAGGGCTCGCGGCACGCGCTCGAGCTCTTCCCCCAGCTCGAGCGGGTGCGGATGCTGCGGAGCTGGGCCGGCCTGTGCGACCTCAGCCCGGACTACAGCCCGATCCTGGGCGAGACCGAGGTCGAGGGGTTCCTGATCTCGACGGGATGGGGCACTTACGGCTTCAAGGCCGCCCCGATCGTCGGCTCCACGCTCGCGGAGCTCGTCCAGAGTGGCCGGACACCGGACCTGATCGAGCCGTTCCGGCTCGAGCGCTTCTACAACGATCGCCTCGTCTCCGAGCTGGCGGCGGCGGCGGTGAGCCACTGACCCCGTGACAAGAGCAGGAGGATAGATCCGTGAAAAGCAGCTTGGAGATCGCACAGGAAGCGACACTGCTTCCGATCGAGGAGGTGGCGGAGCGCGTGGGCCTCGAGCCCGACGAGGTCGACCCGTACGGACGCCACATGGGCAAGGTGCGGCTGTCGGCGTTCGACGCGCGGCGGGACGAGCCCGACGGCAGGCTGGTGTGCGTGTCGGGGATCACGCCGACGCGCGCCGGCGAGGGCAAGACGACCACGGCCGTCTCGCTCACCGAGGGCCTCGGCGCGATCGACAAGACGCCCGTGCTGTGCCTGCGCGAGCCCTCGCTCGGCCCGGTGTTCGGGATCAAGGGCGGCGCGGCCGGCGGCGGACTGGCCCAGGTCGTCCCGATGGAGGAGCTGAACCTCCATTTCACCGGCGACATCCACGCGGTCGGCGCCGCGAACAACCTTCTCGCCGCCCTGCTCGACGCGTCGATCCTGCACGGGAACCCGCTCAAGATCGACGCGCTGCGTGTGTCGTGGCGGCGCGCCGTCGACATGAACGACCGCGCGCTGCGCCAGATCGCTCTCGGCCTCGGCGGTCGCCAGAACGGCTATCCGCGCGAGACCGGGTTCGACATCACCGCCGCCTCCGAGGTGATGGCGATCCTCGCGGTGGCGCGCGACGTGCACGACCTCCGCCGCAGGCTCGGCGCGATCACGGTCGGGCACTCGTTCGACGGCGCGAAGCCGGTGACGGCGGAGGAGCTGGGTGCCGCCGGCGCGATGACCGTGCTTCTGAAGGAGGCGCTGAAGCCCAACCTGATCCAGACGCTCGAGGGCCAGTCGTGTCTCATGCACGCCGGGCCGTTCGCCAACATCGCGCACGGGAACAACTCCCTGATCGCCGACCAGATCGCCCTCAAGCTCGGCGAGTACATCGTGACCGAGTCGGGCTTCGGCTCCGACATGGGCATGGAGAAGTTCCTCGACATCGTGTGCCGGGTGGGAGGGCTGCAGCCGAGCGCTGTCGTGCTCGTCGCCACGGTCCGCGCGCTCAAGCACCACGGCGCGGTCGAGGACGACCCGCGGGTCGATCGGGCGCGGTTGCTGGCCGCGATCGCGATCGGCGCCGAGAACCTGCGCCGCCACCTCGAGATCGTGCGCGAGTTCGGGCTCCCGTGCGTGGTGGCGGTGAACCGCCGGCCCGGCGACACGGACGAGGAGGTCGAGCTGGTTCGCACCCTCGCGCTCGAGCACGGCGCGTTCGCGGCCGAGGTCAACGAGGGATTCGAGCGGGGCGGGGAGGGCGCCGCCGCGCTCGCGCAGGCGGTCGCCGAGGCCTGCGAGCAGCCGTCGGAGTTCCGGTTCATGTACGAGGAGGACGACTCGATCGAGGACAAGATCCGCGCGATCGCCACGCGCGTGTACGGAGCGCGCGACGTGTTCTTCTATCCCGCCGCGGAGCGCAAGCTCGAGCAGTACACGGCAGAGGGGCTCGATCGCCTGCCGATCTGCATGGCGAAGACGCACCTGTCGCTGTCGGCCGACCCGACGCTGCTCAACGCGCCGGAGGACTTCACGCTCCAGGTCCGAGACATTCGCGCGTACACGGGCGCGGGCTGGCTGGTGCCGTTGTGCGGCGACATCCAGCAGATGCCCGGGCTCGGCAAGAAGGCGGCGGCGCTCAACGTGGACGTCGACGAGGACGGCCGGACGGTCGGTCTGTTCTAGGCTCGGCCTTCGTGAGTCTGGAGGAGGCCCTCGACCGGCTCGCCTCGGCGGACCCGGCGCCCGGCGCGGGCGCCGCCGCGGCGTGGTGCTGCGCGCTCGCCGCGGCGCTCGTCGAGATGGTGGCGCGCGGGGCGCAGGCGCGCGGCGAGGGAAGCGCCGCCATGGAGCGCCGCCTCGAGCACGCCGCCGAGCTCAGGGCGCGCGCCGTTTCGCTTGCGGACGAGGACGCCGCCGCGTACCGCGCGGCGATCAACGCCCCGCCCGAGCGCCGCGCGGAGGCGCTCTCGGCGGCCGCCGACCCTCCGCTCGCAATCGCGGAGGCGGCCGCGGAGACCGGCGCTCTCGCCGCGGACTCGTCCGCGGAAGTGAGCGGCCCGATCCGAGGAGAGGCGGACACCGCTGCGCTGATCGCTACCGCGGCGACGCGATCCGCGGCCCGGCTGATCGAGCTCAACCTGGCTGGCTCGCCCGAGGACCCGAGGCTCGCGCGGGCTCGCGAGCTGGCTCACCCATGAGCGGCTTCAGCAGCTCGATCGGGAGCGGGAACACGATCGTCGTGTTCTTGTCCACGCCCATCTGGAGCAGCGTCTGGAGGTAGCGAAGCTGGAGGGTCGCGGGGTTCTGGCTCACGATATGCCCCGCGTCGGAGAGCTTCTCGGCGGCCTGGAACTCGCCGTCCGCGCCGATGATCTTGGCGCGCCGCTCGCGCTCGGCCTCTGCCTGGCGGGCGATCGCGCGCTGCATCTCCGCCGGGAGCTCGACGTCCTTGACCTCGACCGTCGTCACCTTGATCCCCCACGGGTCGGTCTGGTCGTCGATGATCTGCTGCAGCTCCAGGTTGAGGCGCTCGCGCTCGGCGAGGAGCCCGTCGAGCTCGGCCTTGCCGAGCACCGAGCGCAGAGTCGTCTGCGAGATCTGGGTGGTGGCGAGGAGGTAGTTCTCAACCGCGGTGATCGCGCGATTCGGATCGAAGACGTGGAAGTAGGCGACGGCGTTCACCGTGACCGTCACGTTGTCGCGGGTGATCACCTCCTGGGGCGGTACGTCCAAGGTCACCGTCCGCAGGTCGACCCGCACCATGCGGTCGACGATCGGGATCAGCAGGATCAGGCCGGGGCCCTTCTGCGCGATCAGGCGGCCGAGCCGGAAGATCACGGCGCGCTGGTACTCGCGCAGCACGCGGATCGCGAAGGCGAGCAGGATCACGACGAGAAGGGCAACACCACCGATGACCCAGATCCCCACGCTCAACGCAAGTGAGGATCCACTTCGAGTCGGACAGACCGACCCGCCGCGCTGTCACAGCTCCCTGATCACCTCGCGCGGGTTCTTGTCATCTCTCAAACCCAGGTACACAGGCTGGCGCAGAGTGCCCTCGTTCGTCCACTCGGTGAACTTGGCCTCGCAGACGAGCTCCGGCTCACAGAACCGTGCCCCGGCTCGCTTCGGGGCGCCGACGTCGAACGGGGTGTCGTCGCGGCTCCGGGATGAGAGCAGCTCCGAAAGGCGCTCGATCTCGTCGTCCGTGAACCCGCTCCCGACGCCGCCGCAGTAAACCAGCCGCGGCCTGCGGTCGAGCTCGCGCTCCTCGGCGGGCGTGGAGTCGAAGTATCCGAGCAGCAGCGACCCCACCCGCCCGCTTCGCCCTCCCTCGCCCGGCATCCAGCCTCCGATCACGAACTCCTGGCGGCGCCAGTTCCGGACCTTGATCCAGTCGCCGGTCCGCTTGCCGGGCCGGTAGGGGCTGTCGAGGCGCTTTGCGACCACGCCCTCGAGCCCACGTGTCCGGGCGAGCTCGAGCAGCGCCTCGCCCTCGCCGACGTGGTAGCTCGGCGTCTGCCAGCTCGCACCGTCGAGCTCGAGCCCCTCGAGCAGCGCGCGCCTCTCTCTATAGGGGAGCTCGAGGGTCGACTCGCCGTCGAGCTCGAGGAGGTCGAACGCCACGTAGGTCACCGGCGTCTGGGGAACGCGGCGCTGGATCGAGATCGCGTCGGTGAGGCCCATGCGTAGCTGGAGGCGCTGGAAGCTCGGCCGTCCCGCTTCGTCGAACGCGACGATCTCGCCGTCGATCACGGCGCGGTGAGGCGCGAGCGCCTCGCCGAGCCCGGCCAGCTCCGGGTAGCGCGCGCTGATGTCGTCGCCGCGCCGGCTCTCGATCCGCAGGCCGCCGTCGCCTGCCGAGCCGGCGAGCGCGCGCACGCCGTCCCATTTGATCTCGAACGCCCACCCGCCGTCGTTCGGCGGCGCGTCAGCCTCGCGGGCGAGCATCGGACGCAGCTCGGGCATGCACCGATTATCGGGGCAGCGCTTGGTCCGTTCCGGCGAGTGATGCATTCGGTACCCCATGAGGTACCGAAGTGATCACTCGACGTCGGATCGGCCGGATAATGCCCCCGATGCTTTTCGAGCTCGACACGTGAGCGTGTCGCGGGGCGGGCGGGAGGTGCTGCGCGATCTCAGCGCGGTGCTGCCCGAGGGGGCGTCGTGTGTCGCGGGGCCGTCCGGGTGCGGGAAGTCGACGCTGTTGCGGCTGCTCAACCGGCTCGCCGATCCGGACCACGGTAGGGTGAGCTACAGGGGGCGGGACGTTCGAGAGCTCGATGTGCTCGAGCTGCGCCGCGAGGTTTGCCTCGTCCCACAGCTCCCGGCGCTGCTCGATGGGACGGTCGCCGACAACATCCGCTTCGCGGCGGGGCTGTGGGATCGCACGCCCGATGTCGGCCGGCTGCTCGACCTCGCCGGGCTCGACGCCTCTTACGCGGATCGCGACTCGTCGAAGCTGTCGGTCGGCGAGCAGCAGCGCGCGATGCTGGCGCGGGCACTTGCGGTGGAGCCGGACGTGCTGCTGCTCGACGAGCCGACCTCGGCGCTCGACGAGCAGGCACGCGACTCGGTCGAGGCGGCGCTGGTCGATCTCTCCGAGCGGGTCGAGATCTCCCGGGTCATGGTCACCCACGACCTCGACCAGGCGCGGCGGATGTCGGACTGGGTCGTGCGGCTCGACCGCGGGCACACCGTCGAGCAGGGCTTGGCGCGCGAGCTGCTACCGGCGTGACTGCCGGGATCGACGTCAGCCTCGGCCAGGTCGCCGCGACGCTGGCGCTGGTCGCGGTCGCGGTCGGGGTCTCGTTCTGGCAGCGCGCCGGTCTCGAGGAGGACATCGCGATCGCGGTCGTTCGCTCGTTCATACAGCTCACCGCGATCGGGTTCGTGATCCAGATCATCTTCGACGAGGACACGCTGGCGCTGGTCATCTTGCTGATCGCGGTGATGGTGGTGTTCGGAGCGTTCACGGCGCGCCACCGCGCGCGCCTGGTCCCGAACGCGTTCTGGCCGCTTGTGATCGCGCTCGGAATAGCCGCGACGGGGACCCTCGGCCTCGTTGTCGCGCTTGGCGTGTTCGAGCCCGAGCCCCGCTTCCTCGTCCCGGTCGGCGGAATGGTCGTCGGCAACTCCATGACCGCGTCGGCGGTGGCGCTCAACCGGCTCGGCGACGAGATCCATTCCTCCGCGCGTGAGATCGAGGCCACGCTGGCGCTCGGCGCGACCTCCACACAGGCGGCGGCGCCGATCGTCCGCCGCAGCCTGCGCTCGGGGATGATCGCGCTAGTCGACTCGACGAAGACGACGGGGCTGATCTTCTTCCCCGGCACGATGGTCGGGATGCTGCTGGCGGGCGCCGATCCCGAGGACGCGGTCCGCCTCCAGCTGATCCTGCTCTACACGCTGCTGGGGAGCGTCGCGCTCGCCGGGCTGATCTCGATCTCGCTCGCGTACCGAAGCTTCTTCACCCCGGCCCACCAGCTCCGCGAGCCGCCGGAGCCGTAGGGGCTACCGCGCAGCTCAACAAGCCGCGCTGTCCGCGAAACTGTCGACGTGCGCATCTTCAGCGGAATCCAGCCGACCGGGCGCAAGCACCTCGGCAACTACATCGGGGGGATCCGCCAGTACGTCGAGGGCCAGGATCGCGGCGAGGCGATCTACTGCATCGTCGACCTGCACGCGATCACCGTCGACTACGACCCGGCGGAGCTGCGCGAGCGGCTCTACGACACGACGGCGATCCTGCTCGCGGCCGGCCTCGACCCGAACCGCTGCATCCTGTTTCGCCAGTCCGACGTGCACGAGCACACCGAGCTCACGTGGCTGCTCACCGCGGTGACCTCGTGGGGCGACCTCAACCGCATGCACCAGTGGAAGGAGAAGCGGGAGCTGCTGGAGCAGCGAAAGGGCGCGTTCGTCTCCTCGGGGCTGTTCTTCTACCCCGTGCTTCAGGCCGCCGACGTGCTCGCCTACCGCGCCGAGGAGGTTCCGGTGGGCGACGATCAGCGCCAGCACATCGAGCTGATGCGCGAGGTCGCGCGGCGGTTCAACGAGCGCTTCGGCGAGACGCTCGTCGAGCCCGAGCACAGGATTCCCGAGATCGGCGCGCGGATCATGGACCTCCAGCGCCCCGACGCCAAGATGGCGACGACAGGGGGGAGCGAGCAGGGCACCGTGCTGGTGATCGACGAGCCGGACATGGTTCGAAAGAAGGTCCGAAGCGCCGTCACCGACTCCGGCACGGAGGTGCGGCGCGGCCCAGGCAAGGAGGGGATCGCGAACCTGATCGAGATCCTGTCCGTCGTGCGCGGCGCCGCTCCCGACGAGGTGGAGCACGAGTTCGACGGCTCGGGCTACGGCGATTTCAAGGCAGCAGTCGCGGACGCGGTCGTGGAGTACCTCGCACCGGTCCGGGAGCGCTACGGGGAGCTGCGCGGCGACGACGCGGCGCTCGAGGCCACGCTCGCAGCGGGCGCCGACAAGGCGCGTGCGATCGCGTCGGAGACGCTCGCCGACGTTCGCGAGGCGATGGGCGTGGGCGCGCCGGGCTGACCTCTACTGTTTCGCCGATGCGCACCGCCGAGCTCCAGCTCGAGCTAGACACCTTCTCGGGGCCGTTCGACCTCCTGCTGACCCTCGTCCTCCGCGAGGAGATCAACCTCATGGACGTCGACCTCGGCGACGTCGTGATCGCGTACGTCGAGCACCTCGAGCGAACCGGGGAGCTGGACCTCGAGGCCACGACCGAGTTCCTCGTCTTGATCGCTGCTCTGCTCGAGCTCAAGTCGCGACTCCTGCTTCCACGCGACGAGGAGGAGATCGAGCTCGGACCGGAGGAGGCTGCCGAGGAGCTGCTGGCGCGGATGCTCGAATACCGGCGCTACCGCGACGCGGGTTCGCATCTCACCGGACTGTTCGCGGATGAGCGAGGGCACCTTTACCGGTCGGCGCCGCTGCCCGCGCCGCTGCGACGTGTGTCCTTGGAGGCGGCGACCGTCGCCTACGACCCGGAGCAGCTCGGCGAGGCGATCGGCGACCTGCTCCGGATTCCGCCCGCCCCGGACACGAGCCACATCCGGCCGACCGTCTCGCTCGAGCGACGGCTCCGCGTGCTGCGCGAGCTGCTCACCCGCCGGCGGAGCTTCTCGTTCGACGAGCTGTTCGCCAGCGAGGACCGGCTCACTCAGGCGGTCACCCTGTTCGCGCTGCTGGAGCTTCATCGTCGCGGCGAGGCCACGTGGGAGCAGTCGGAGGCGCTCGGGCCGATCGAGATCGTGAGGACGAGCTGACCACCGCCGTCGAGCTCGCGAGGATCGTCGAGGGGCTGCTCTTCCTGTCGCCCGACCCGGTCTCGGTCAGGGAGCTGGCCGAGGCGTGCGAGACGGGCGAGGCCCAGGTCCAGTCGGCCCTCGACCTGCTCGAGGAGGAAATGGCGAACGGGACCCGCGGGGTGGTCCTGAAGGAGATCGCGGGTGGCTTCGCGCTCGCCAGCCACCCTGTCGCCGAGGCTGCAGCGCGGCGGCTGCTCGCCAAGCCGCGCACGCCGCCGCTCACCCAGGCGCAGGCGGAAACGCTTGCGATCATCGCCTACCTCCAGCCCGTCTCCCGGCCAGAGATCGCGCGGATCCGCGGCGTGTCGTCGGAGTCAGCGGTCGCAACGCTCACCGAGCGCGGGCTGATCGAGGAGGCCGGCCGATCGCGGTTCGGCGCCGTGATCTATCGCACCACGGCGCTGTTCGAGAAGTTGTTCGGCCTCCGCACCCTCGACGACCTTCCCGACCCGTCCCGGTTCGACCCCACACCGGAGGTCGAGGCCGAGCTGCGCGAGCGGCTGCTGCGCGCGGGCGAGCAGCGCTCCGAGGCCTGAGCGCCCCCTGCCGGGCCGATGCGGCTCGCCAAGTACCTCGCCCATTGCGGTGTCGCATCGCGGCGGGGCTCGGAGAAGATCGTCGCGGCCGGCCGTGTCAAGGTCGGTGGCGAGCTGGTAACCGATCCGGCGCGGGATGTCGACGAGACGAGCGAGATCAGCGTCGACGGTCGCCCCGTCTCGCCCGAGGCCCACGAGGTGTGGGCCGTGAACAAGCCGGTCGGCGTCAGCTCGACGGCGCGCGAGCCGGGGCGCCGCCGCGCGGTCGTCGAGCTGGTCGACTCCCCGGCGCGGCTGTATCCGGTCGGCCGCCTCGACGCGGACTCGTCGGGATTGATCCTGCTCACCAACGACGGCGAGCTCGCGAACAGGCTCACCCACCCGCGCTACGGCGTCCCGCGCACCTACCGCGTCCGCCTTCGGCGCCGGGCGAGCGACCGCGACCTGCGGCGGCTTCGCAAAGGGGTCGAGCTCGACGACGGCCCGACGGCCCCCGCGCGGGTGCGCCGGCTGGGCCCACGCGAGATCGAGATCACGATCCGAGAGGGACGCAATCGCCAGGTGCGGCGCATGGCCGAGGCGGTGGGGAACCAGGTCGACGTGCTGACGCGGGTCGGCTTCGGCCCGCTGCGGCTCGGGCGACTGCGCGAGGGCGGGGTCCGGCGGGTCTCGGAGGCCGATGTCGAGCGGCTCTGGAAGGATGCGCGACCGTGAACGCGGGACAGGATCGGTTGTGGGGGCTCCGCGGCGCCGTGCAGGCCGAGCGCAACGACGCGGACGCAATCGTCGCCGCCGCGGAGGAGCTGCTGCGCGAGCTGATGCAGCGCAACGAGCTCGCGCCCGATCGGATGGTGAGCTGCCTGTTCACGGTCACCGAGGACCTCGACGCTGAGTTCCCGGCCGTCGCGGCGCGCCGCGTGGGGCTCGACTCGGTGCCGCTCCTGTGCGCGCGCGAGGTGCCGGTGCCCGGGTCGATGCCACGCGTGATCCGCGTCCTCGTCCACTACTACGCACCGAGCGACCACCGGCCAGCGCACACTTACCTCGGCGAAACTCACCGGCTGCGCGCGGACCTCGACGCGGCTCAGTAACCGCGGTCGCCACAATGGAGCCATGACCGTGACGTTCGCCGAAAAGCTCGCCCGCATGCCGCACTACGAGGCCGGCATGCACCTGGCGGATGCCCGCGCCACATACGAGACGGACGATGTCGTGAAGCTGGCCTCGAACGAGTGCCCGTGGCCGCCGCACCCCGCGGTCCTCGAGGCGATCGCCGCGGAGGCCGCCGGCGTCCACCGCTACCCCGATCAGCACGCGCGCCTGCTGCGGCGCCGGATCGGGGATCGCTACGGGGTCGACCCCGCGACGATCGCGGTCGGCAACGGCTCGTGCGAGATCCTGCTCGCCGCGGCGATCGCGCTGTGCGAGCCCGAGTCGGAGATCCTGTTCGCCTGGCCGGCGTTCTCGATCTATCCCCATCTCGCGGCGCTCTCGGGAGCGCGCGAGATCCGCGTTCCGCTGACGGACGAGTACGTCCACGACCTCGACGCGATGCTCGCCGAGGTCACGGTGGCGACCCAGCTGATGGTGGTCTGCAACCCCAACAACCCGACTGCGACCCACATCCCGGCGGCGGAGATCGCAGCCTTCCTGGAGCGCGTCCCCGACCACGTCACGGTCGTGCTCGACGAGGCCTACGTGGAGTTCCAGGTCCACGACGACGTCGACGAGACGGTCGACCTGCTGAAGCGGTTCCCGAACCTCGTCGTGCTTCGCACGTTCAGCAAGGTGTACGGGCTCGCGGGGTTGCGCGTCGGCTACGCGCTCGGCTCGGCGAAGTTCCGCGCCGCGGTCCACGCGGTGCGCCAGCCGTTCCCGGTCAACGGCCTCGCCCAGGCGGCCGCCGCGGAGGCGATCCTGCACCAGGACGAGGTAGCCGACCGCGTCGAGCGGACCGTGGTCGAGCGGCTGTGGGTGGAGGACGAGATCCGCGAGCTGGGGCTGCGCACGTCCAACTCGCAGGCCAACTTCTCCTGGATCGACCTCGGGGATCGCGACGAGGCTGCGGTCGTCGAGTCGCTCGGCAAGTCGGGGGTCATCGTCCGCGCCGGCGAGGGGCTCGGCGGCCCCGGCCACATCCGGGTGACCTACGGCACCCGGGAGGAGAACGAGCGCTTCGTCCAGGCTCTGCAAGGGGCACTCGGTGCCTGAGCGCACGATCGAAGCCGAGATCGCAGTCGTCGGGGCCGGGATCGCCGGGCTGTCGGCGGCGTCGGCGCTCGCCCGCGAGGGCGTCGACGTAGTCGTGCTCGAGGCGCGAGACCGTGTCGGCGGTCGCCTCTGGAACGTCGAGATCGGCGGCGAGGCGAACGAGCTCGGCGGCCAGTGGGTCGCCCCGTATCAGTCCGCGGTGCATGCGACGGTCGACGATCTCGGGATCGAGCTGTTCCCGAGCTTTCGCGAGGGTGAGCACGTGTACATCGACCCGTCCGGAAGGGCCCACCGCTACGAGGGCCACGACGCTCCGCTCGGGGCCGCGTCGGAGCGGGCGTACGCCGACGCGGACGGAAAGCTCGACGCGCTCGCCAAGGAGCTCGATCCCGACGCGCCCTGGGACCACCCAGATGCCGCCGAGCTCGACCGTATCCCGTTCGAGACGTGGCTCCGCGACGAGGTCGGCGACGACATGGCGCGCGACCTGCTGCGTTCGTGGCTTGCGGGTGGCTTCCTCGCGAAGCCGGCCCACACGTTCTCGCTCCTTCAAGGGCTGTGGATGATCTCCGGGGCGGGCGGAACCTATGAGCTGTTCGAGCCCGACCAGTGCCTCGCCTACCGCGTCGTCGGTGGCTCGCAGCTGATCCCGATCCGCCTCGCGGAGCGCCTCGGCGAGAGCGTCGTGCTCGGTGCGCCGGCGCGGGATGTCCGGTGGTCGGACGAGGGCGTCGAGATCGATGCGGAGTCCGTGCGGGCACGAGCGCGGGCCGTGATCGTCGCCATCCCGCCCAACCTGACGGGCGCGATTCGCTTCCGTCCGGCGCTCCCCGCGTGGCGCCTGCGAATGGAGCAGGCACTGTCCCAGGGCAGCATCATCAAGGTGCTCGCGGTCTACGAGCAGCCGTTCTGGCGCCACGAGGGTCTGTCGGGCCAGGGCTTCGCGCCGTACGAGCTGGTGCGCGAGCTGTACGACAACTCGCCGCCGTCCGGGTCGGTGGGGGTCGTGACTACGTTCCTCGCCGGCGAGCACGCTGAGGAGGCGGGCAGGATGAGCGCCGGCGCCCGTCGCGAGGCCGTGCTCGAGGGCATCGCCAAGTACATCGGGCCGCACGGTCTGCGACCCGTCGACTTCATCGAGATCGTGTGGTCTGCCGAGGAGTGGACGCGGGGCGCATACGGGACCAGCTACGGCGTCGGCGGGCTGACCCGGTTCGGCGAGGACCTGCGCCGCCCGATCGGCCCGATCCATTGGGCGTGCACAGACATCGCGGGCGTCGGGCACATCCACATGGAGGGCGCGATCCGCTCGGGCCAGCGCGCCGCACAGGCCTGCATGGCGGGAGCGCCGGCGTAGCGCCGTGGGTTTGCCCGACGCCTCGATCCGTGCTACAAAGCCTCGCCATGGAGCGCACCGGCACGTCGATTGCCGCAACACAGGCCGTTAACGGCCCCGCTCGGCGTGCGCGCTACTACTGGTATTGGCGATTTACATAGGCGTCCGGCCCGCGGCTGCCTGAGCCGCCGACCGAACCAGGAGATCCCGCCGGACGCCGAAACCCGATGGCCTACGTCCGATGAGGCCGACCGCCGTACCGGTGAACCGCAAACAGGACTTCGACGAAGAAACTGAAAGAAGGCAGATTCAAATGATGATCGTGATGAAGGAAGGGGCGACCGCCGAGCAGGTTGACGCGGTCGTCGAACGAGTGGAGTCGGTCGGGTGCTCCGCGCACGTCTCGCGCGGCGAGCTCCTGACCGTGATCGGGGCGATCGGCGACCGCGACCGCGTCCAGTCGCTCGGGCTCGAGGGCGCGCCGGGGGTCGATCACCTCGTCCCGATCCTGAAGCCGTACAAGCTCGCCTCGGCGCAGTTCCGCAAGGGCGAGCGAACCGTGGTCGAGGTGGACGGGCGGCGCGTCGGCGGAGACAGCTTCGCCATGATCGCCGGCCCGTGCACGGTCGAGAGCCGCGGCCAGACGCTCGAGATAGCGCGGTGTGTCGCCGACAACGGCGCCGCGATGCTGCGCGGCGGCGCGTACAAGCCCCGCACCTCGCCGTACAGCTTCCAGGGCCTCGGGTCGGAGGGCCTGGCGCTGCTCGAGGAAGCCAAGGAGGAGACCGGCCTGCCGGTCGTCACCGAGCTGATGGACATCCGCGACCTCGACGACTTGCTCGAGGTCGCCGATGTGCTCCAGATTGGGGCCCGCAACATGCAGAACTACCCCCTGCTGTCCGAAGCCGGGCGGTCGGGCTGTCCCGTGCTGTTGAAGCGCGGCCTCGCCGCGACCCTCGACGAGCTGCTGATGGCGGCGGAGTACGTGCTCAAGGAGGGCAACCCGGACGTGATGCTGTGCGAGCGAGGGATCCGGACGCACGAGACCGCGTACCGGTTCACGCTCGACCTGCTCGCGATCCCGGTCCTGCACGAGTTGAGCCACCTGCCCGTGATCGTCGATCCCAGCCACGCGGCGGGAAGGCGTGACTGGGTGCAGCCGATGTCGCTCGCTGCGGCCGCCGCGGGCGCCGACGGGATCATCGTCGAGGTCCACAACGAGCCCGAGGAGGCGATCTGCGACGGGCCACAGGCGATCCCTACCGAGCGGTTCGACGAGTACGCCGAGCAGGTCCGAGGCGTCGCCGAGCTGGCCGGCAAGGAGATGGCCCGCGTCTAAGGTTGCTGTTCTAGGAGTCGGGCTGATCGGCGGCTCGGTCGGGCTCGCCGCGCGGCGGCGCCTCGGCGCCGAAGTCGCCGGGTTCGACCCCGACCCCGCGACGCTGGAGCGCGCGCTTGAGCGCGAGGCGCTCGACGCGAGCTCCGATTCGGTCTCCGACGCAGTGCGCGGTGCCGAGATCGTTTTCTGCGCCGCGCCGGTCGGCGCGCTGCCGGCGCTCGTGGCCGAGACCCTCGAGGCAAGCGACGAGCACGCCGTCGTCACCGACGTCGGGTCGACCAAGCGCGGCCTGATCGCAGGGCTCCCCGACACGGCAGACGCCGAGCGCTTCATCGGCGGGCACCCGCTTGCCGGAGCGGAGACCGCGGGGATCGAGCACGCGAGGCCGGACCTGTTCGAGGGCGCGCGCTGGTACCTGGTCCCGACGCAGCGCTCGAGCGGGCTCCTGTACGACCGCCTGCACCGCGCGATCGCCGAACTCGGAGCACGGCCGCTCGCGATCGACGCCGAGACCCACGACCGGGTGATGGCCACGGTCAGCCACCTCCCGCACGTGATCGCCAACGTGCTCGCCGGCGAGGCCGCTGCGACGCTCGGCGAGGACTCCGAGCGGCTTCCCGACGTCGGGCCGAGCTTCCGCGACACGACGCGGGTCGCCGGCGCCAACCCGGGGATCTGGGTCGACATCTTCGCCAGCAACCGCGAGGCGCTGGCGGGTGGGATCGACGCGGTGGTCGAGCGACTCCGCGGCGCCGCCGAGATGCTTCGGGCCGGCGACGCCGAGGGACTCGCCGAGTGGCACCGCGAGGCGATGGCGGATCGAAGACGGCTGCTCGAGACCGAGCTCGTAGGCGGGGAGCTCCGCCAGCTCAGGGTGTCGGTCGAGAACCGGCCCGGGACGGTGGCCGAGATCGCCCTCGCGCTCGGCCGCGCGGGAGTCAACATCGAGGACATGGCGCTGTATCCCGCGGCCGACATGCGGACCGGAGCAGTGTCGCTGTGGGTCGCCGGCGCGGAGGAGGCCGAGCGCGCCGCCCGGGTGGTCGCCGAACTCGGATACACCGTGTCCCCAGTCGCCGCCGGCGAGTGAGCCCGCCCCGTCGCTTCGAGCCCTCCGGTCCCCTCAGGGGGGAGCTGAGCCCGCCGCCCGACAAGTCGATCTCCCACCGGGCGGCGCTGATCGGGGCGATGGCGGAGGGCACGACCCGGGTTGACGGCTACCTCGATGCCGCCGACACCCGCGCCGCCCTGTCAGCGATTCGCCTGCTTGGGGCCGAGGTAACCGAGACGGGTATCGCGGCCCGGGGCCTCGCCCTGGAAGTCCGCGGAATCGGCCTGACCGGGCCGGGCGCGGTTGCCGGGAACGGGGAAGTCGAGATCGACGTCGGGAACGCCGGCACCCTGCTCCGCCTCCTGCCCGGCTGGCTCGCGGGGCAGGGCAGCGGCGCGTGGACGCTCGACGGCGACGAGTCGATACGCCGCCGGCCCGTCGACCGCGTCGCCGAGCCGCTGTCGATGATGGGCGCGAATGTGCGCTGTCGCGACGGGCGGCTTCCTCCGCTGCGCGTCGAGGGCTCGGAGCTGGCAGGGGTCGAGTACCGGCTGCCGGTCGCGAGCGCGCAGGTGAAGTCGTGCGTTCTGCTCGCGGGCCTGCTCGCGGACGGAGTGACGACGGTCGTCGAGCCGGCGCCGACCCGAGACCACACCGAGCGCATGCTCGTCGCCACAGGAGCCGACCTGCGAATCGAGGAGACAACCGTTGCGCTGCACGTGCCGGCCGCGCGCCGGATCGAGGTGCGGCCGGCGGATCGTCTCGCCGCGGGTGAGATCGAGGTGCCCGGCGACTTCTCGTCCGCGGCGTTCCTGATCGTCGCCGCGCTGGTGGTGCCCGGAAGCGACGTACGGGTCGAGAACGTGGGGCTCAACCCAACTCGCATCGGCCTGCTCGGGGTCCTGCACCGGATGGGGGCGGCCGTCGAGGTTGAGGAGGACGACGCGAGCAGAGGGGAGCCCCGCGGCTCGGTGCATGCTCGTCACGGCCCGCTGAGGGGAGCGCGGGTCGGCGCCCCCGAGGTCCCGCTCACGATCGACGAGCTCCCGCTGGTTGCTCTACTCGGCTGCTTCGCCGATGGACAAACGGTGGTCGAGGGCGCGGAGGAGCTCCGCCACAAGGAATCGGACCGGATCGCCGGGGTCGTCGACGGCCTTCGCGGTCTCGGCGCCGAGATCGAGGGTCGCCCCGACGGGTTCGCGGTCACCGGCACCGGAGGGCTGCGCGGCGGCGACCTCAACGCCCGCCGCGACCACCGCCTCGCGATGCTCGGCGCGATCGCCGGCCTCGCGTCCCGCGACGGCGTCGAGGTCGAGGGGATGGAGGCCGCCGCGGTCAGCTACCCCGGATTCGAGTCGGAGCTGGAGGCGTTGACCAGGCGCTAGCGGCGCGCTTTCATCGCGGACTCACTCTGGTTGCTCAGTCTCGCGGCGATGAGAGCGTACGCGCCAGCTGCCGCACTCATGCTCGTCGCTGTGTTGGGTGTCGTGGCCTGCGGCGGGGAAAACGGCGGTGCCGAGAATCGCGCGTCGCGATCGTCCGCGTCGACGCTGCCGCAGGGCGGGGAGCACGTCGATCTCGACCCCGCCGACTTCACGACCGCGATCGACAACCCGTATCTGCCGATGACGCCGGGCGACCGCCGCGTCTACCGCGTGACGGACCCCGAGGGGACGAACGAACGCGCCGTCGTGACCGTCACCGGCGACATCAAGCGGATCGCGAACGGGATAACGGCACGCGTTGTCTACACCGAGGTCTCGGAGGGAGGCGAGCCGATCGAGGACAACCGTGCGTGGTACGCCCAGGATGGAGCCGGAAACGTCTGGTACCTGGGCGAGCGCGCGAGGGAGCTCACGAATGGACAGGTCAAGACGACCAAGGGCTCCTGGGAGGCGGGGGTCGACGGGGCGCAGCCCGGGGTGATCATGCCTGCTCGGCCCGAGGTGGGTCTGGCCTACCGCGAGGAGCACTACGCCGGCGTGGCTGAGGACCGCGCCGAGGTCTTCAGCTTCGGCGAGCGGGCCGAGGTGCCATTCGGCAAGTTCCGCGACGTCCTAATGATCAAGGAGACCGAGGGCATCGAGCGATCGCTCCTCGACTACAAGTTCTACGCCCGGGGCGTCGGCCTCGTGCTCGGTATCGAGGTTTCAGCGGGGAGCGGTCGCGAGGAGCTGGTCACCTATGCCCCGGGTTAAGCTGGCCATCGACTCCAGGAGGACCAGCGAGATGCCCGACCGCAAACAGATCGTCCGGGACTCCTATGCCGCATTCGCGGCCGGAGACCGAAGTTTCTTCGAGGAGCGCCTGAGCGACGACTTCCTGTTCTCCGCGCCTCCCGACCCGAAGCTCGACCGTGACGGCTACTTCGAGCGGTGCTGGCCCGGTGCGGGGCGCGGCCAGCAGTTCGAAATCGTCCGGCTGATCGAGTCGGGCGACGAGGTGGTCGTCACCTATGAAACCGATGCCTCCGGCGGAGGCAGGGGACGGAACACCGAGGTGATCACGTTCGACGACGAGGACAAGATCATCCGAACTGAGGTCTACTTCGGCTGGAACCTGAAGTAGGCGGTGGTCCGGCCTGCGCGCCTCGCCAGCTAGCGCTGGCTCGGGTGGCCCTCGCCGGGCCACGGGGTGAGGATCAGCAGCACGCGGGAGTCCTCGGTCGCGCGCACCTCGCGGCGCTCGTTTGGGTCGAACTCGGCGAGAAGGCCGGCGCCCCCGCTCACGGTCTCGCCGTCGAGATCGACGACCTCGATCTGCCCGTCCACCACGACGAGCCACGCGCGCTCGTGGACCTGGTGCTCGTCGAGCGCCTCGCCGGCCGGGAGCTGGATCGCGATCGCCCGTCCTTCCTCGGCGGAGACCAGCACCTCCGGCTGGTGGACCTCGACGTCGAGCGCTGTCAGGTCCCAGGTCTGCATCGGGAGGGACTCTATTCGGTGACGCGGGTTCCGGGAGGCGACGCGCAAGGCCACTACTCTCGTCCATCGGATGGTGATCGCGATCGACGGCCCTGCGGGGGCCGGCAAGTCCACCGTGGCGAGGGGCGTCGCCGACGCCCTCGACCTCACGTACCTCGACTCGGGCGCGATGTACCGCTGCGTCGCGCTCGCGGCGCTGCGCGCTGGCGCGGACCTCGACGACGGCGAGATGATGGGGAAGATCGCCCACCGCGTGGAGATCGGGTTCGACGGCGATGCTGTGCTGCTCGACGGCGAGGACGTCTCCGAGGCGATCCGCACCCCCGAGGTCGACTTGGCCGCGTCGCGGGTCTCGGTGCACCCCGAGGTGAGGGACGAGATGGTGAAGCGCCAGCGCGGTCTGATCGAGTCGGGCCGGTACGTTGCGGAGGGCAGGGACATCGGCACGGTGGTCAGTCCCGACGCACCGCTGAAGATCTATCTGACCGCAAGCGACGAGGAGCGCGCCAGGCGCCGCGCCGACGAGTCCAGGGAGCTGTTCGGCGACGTTGTGGAGGCACAGCGCGAGCGCGACGCACGCGACACGAGCCGTGAGCACAGCGCTCTTCGCCCTGCCGACGACGCCTTAGAGCTCGACACCACCGAACTGTCGGTCGACGAGGTCGTCGATCGGGTCGTGAATCTCGCCCGCGAGCGGGGGCTGGCGTGAGCCGCGCCCGCGCACCGGAGCTTCCGCAGGTCGCCGTGGTCGGGTTCCCGAACGTGGGCAAGAGCACGCTCGTCAACCGGCTCGCCGGGGGGCGCGAGGCAGTCGTCCACGCCGAGGCGGGCGTGACCCGCGATCGCAAGGCGATCGAGACCGAGTGGAACGGGGTCCGGTTCGAGCTCGTCGACACCGGCGGCGCGGACTTGGCCGCGGGCGACTCGCTGTCGGTCGCGGTCACCGATCAGGCGCGCGCGGCGATCGCCGGCGCCGACGCGGTCGTCCTCGTCGTCGACGCCCGGGCGGGACTGCGGGCCGGCGACGCCGAGCTCGCCGCGCTGCTGCGCGGCGCGGGCGCCCGTGTGATCGTGGTCGCGAACAAGATCGACAGCCCCGCGGACGCCCACCTCGCGGCGGAGTTCCACAAGCTCGGGCTTGGAGATCCCGAGCCCGTCTCGGCGGCGCACGGGCACGGCACCGGCGACCTGCTCGACCGGATCGCGGAGCTCGTCGCGGCTCGGGAGCGCGCGCCGGATGACGACGACGCGATCGGGCTGGCGATCATCGGGCGGCCCAACGTCGGCAAGTCCGCGCTCCTCAACGCGTTCCTCGGCACCGACCGGGTGATCGTGTCGGAGCAGGCGGGAACTACCCGCGACGCGATCGATGCCGCCGCCGAGATCGAGGGTCGCCCTGTGACCCTGATCGACACCGCGGGCCTGCGGCGCCGGTGGAAGGTCGCCGGCACTGTCGCGTACTACGCGCAGCTTCGATCCGAGCGCGCCGCCGCACGCGCCGACGTCGCGATCGTCGTCTGCGACGCTTCCGAGGGCCTCACCTCTGAGGACCTTCGGGTGGCCGAGCTGGCGATGCGCTCCGGTTGCGCCACGCTTGTCGCACTGAACAAGTGGGACATCGGCGAGACCGACCTCGAGGACGCGAGGGCGCGGCTGGAGCAGCGGACGAGGCTGCGCCCGCCGATCGTCGTGTGCTCGGCGAAGACCGGGCGCGGCGTGCCGGAGCTCCTGCGACAGGCGGTGGCGCTCGCCGATCGGCGCGCCGAGCGGATCCCCACGCCGGAGCTGAATCGCTTCCTCGCCGACGTGGTGGCGACCACGCCTCCACCCGTGCGGCGGGGCGGTCGTCGCCTGCGTCTCTATTACATCGCCCAGATCGAGACGAGCCCGCCGAGGTTCGCCGTGCAGGTGAACGACCGCCGCCTGATCTCGCGCGAGTGGGCGTTCCACCTCGAGAACCGGCTGCGTGACGCGTACGGACTCGACGGGGTGCCGCTGATCATCGACTTCGTCCCCCGTAAGCGGCGCCAAGGTATAACCCGGCGCCGTGCCCACGCTCGCTGATCTGCGCTACGCGATCCGGCGGCGAACCCGCCGCGCGCGCTTCGTGGCCGAGGACGTCGCGTACGCGGTCCGCCGCCGCACCCGGGCAATGCCGAATGGCCCGCTCGAGCGCTGGTCGGGGCTCCCGCAGCGCACCCGTCAGCTGATCCTGGCTGGCTCGGCGGCCGTCGTCGTGGTCGTCGTGATCGCGTTGGTCGCGGTTCCCAACCTGCCGTGCCAGGCGCCGGGCGGCGACGAGTGCGCGCCGCCGGACGACGCGATCGAGCTCGTGCCGGGCGACACGCTCGCCTACCTGCACGCGGACACCGATCCCGACAGCCAGCAGTACGAGAAAGCGGCGGCGCTCGCCGAGCGGCTGCCGAAGCTGACCGACCAGCTCATCGACCGCCTGCCGGGCCCGACCGGCGGTACCTTCTCCTACCGGCGCGAAGTCGCGCCGTGGCTCGGCGACGAGGCCGCGGTCGCCGTGATCCCGGTCCGCAGCGGCGACCAGGAGGTCGCCGCGCTGCTGGAGATCGGCGACGAGGCGGGGGCGAGCCGGTTCGTCCAGAACCTCACCGGCGGCGAGCAGCGGGCGGAGTCCTACCGCGGCTACGAGCTCGGCACCCGTGGGGGGCTGACGCTCGCCACGGCGGGAGACTTCGTCGTAGCGGGCCCCGAGGCCGCCGTGAAGCGGGTGGTCGACACGGATGCCGGCGGGCGCACCCTCGCGGACTCCGAGGCGGCGGACGAGGTACGCGACGCGCTCGCGGACCTTCGTCTCGCCGAGCTGGTCGTCTCGGAGCAGGGCGCGGCCGAGCTCCTCGCGCCCGGTGGGTCGCTCGCACCGTTCGAGGCGTTCGTCAACGCCCGGGCGACGCTCGCGGCCGGAGCTGCGCTCGTGGCCACCGAGGATGGGTTCGAGCTTGAGATTCACAGCGTGCTGGACCCCGAGCGTGTCGCCAACGCGCCGGGCTTCTTCGCCGCGTTCCCGTCCTTCGAGCCCGCGCTCGAGGGGTCCGTCAGCGAGGGGGCCCTCGCGTACCTCGCGCTCGGCGACCCCGAGCAGAGCCTCGCCGGCTTGCTGTCCCAGGCGAGCGCGGAGGCGCCCGGCATCGCGGCCGGGTTCGAGCGGGTGGCCGAGCGGCTGCGGCGATCCGGGAACGTCAATCTCGAGCAGGACATCCTCCCGCTGTTCACCTCGCAGGCCGCGGTCACGGTCGAGCCGAGCGTGGGTGGGTCCGACGCCGTCGTCTCGGGGGTGCCGTTCGTGAGCCTGATCGTCGAGGAGGTCGACGCGGAGGCGGCCACGGAGGCGCTTTCGGAGCTGCAGCCGCCCCTCGCCAAGGCGCTCGAGCCCCAGCGCGGGCTTCAGGCCCCGGTCTTCAAGGAGCAGGAGATCGAAGGGGTGCAGGCCCAGAGCCTGAGGATCTCGCCGACCGTCGAGCTCACGTACGCGATCGTCGACGGCAAGCTCGTGCTCAGCACGGACCCGGCCGGTGTGAGGCAGGTGGCGAGCGGGAGCTCCAGCCTCGAGGACTCCGAGAGGTTCTCGCAGGCGACCGATGATCTGCCCGACGAGGTGTCCGCGCTGCTGTACCTGAACCTCAGCGGACTGCTCGGGGTCGCCGAGCAGGCGGGGCTGGGTGAGGACCCCGCGTACGCCCTGTTCAGCGGCGAGCTCCGCAAGCTCGAGGGGCTCGCGGTCGCGGTGGAGCGCGCCGAGGATGCGATCGACACCAAGATCCGCGTCACGATTGGCGAATAGGTGTTCCAGTTCTGTCTAGGTAGCATCCCGCCGAGCGATATGGCTGGAATCTCCGAGCTGGGCACAAACGAGTTCCTGTTCACGTCCGAGTCGGTCACCGAGGGCCACCCGGACAAGATCTGCGACCAGATCTCCGACGGCGTGCTCGACGCCGTCCTCGCCGACGATCCCGCGGGACGGGTCGCCTGCGAGACGCTCGTCAACACGGGTCTCGTCGTCGTCGCCGGCGAGATCACGACCAAGACCTACGTCGACATCCCGAAGCTGGTCCGCGAGACGCTTCACCGGATCGGCTACGACCGCGCCAAGTACGGCTTCGACGCCGACACGTGCGCGGTGATCACGACGATCGACGAGCAGTCCGCCGACATCGCCCAGGGCGTGGACGTCGCCTACGAGGCGCGTACCGACCCCAACGACGAGGACAAGCTCGACCGGGTCGGCGCGGGTGACCAGGGAATGATGTTCGGGTACGCGACCCGCGAGACCAGGGCGCTGATGCCGATGCCGATACAGATCGCCCATACGCTCGCCCGCCGACTCGCCGAGGTGCGCAAGGCCGAGGTGCTCCCGTACCTGCGACCCGACGGCAAGACGCAGGTCACCGTGCGCTACGAGAACGACCGCCCGGCCGAGATCGTCGGGATGCTGATCTCGACGCAGCACAAGCCGGGACTCGACGGGGAGGCGCTGATCAAGCAGGACCTGTGGGAGCACGTCGTCGAGCCGGTCCTGCACGAGGAGTACAAGGAGCTGTTCACCAACGACGAGCTGTACGAGGCGTTCCTCGTGAACCCGACCGGCAAGTTCGAGAAGGGCGGCCCGGGCGCCGATGCCGGCCTCACGGGGCGCAAGATCATCGTCGACACCTACGGGGGCGCGGCCCGGCACGGCGGCGGCGCGTTCTCGGGCAAGGATCCCTCGAAGGTCGACCGCTCGGGGGCCTACGCAGGCCGCCACGTAGCGAAGAACGTCGTCGCGGCCGGCCTCGCCGAGCGGTGTGAGGTCCAGGTCGCGTACGCGATCGGCGTCGCACGGCCGGTGTCCCTGATGGCAAACACCTTCGGCACCGGAAAGCTGATGGACTCCGAGCTCACCCGCGTGATCTCGGAGGAGTTCGACCTTCGCCCGGCGGCGATCCGGCGCGACCTCGACCTGCACCGGCCGATCTACCAGAAGACCGCGGCCTACGGCCACTTCGGCCGCGACGATCACGACTTCACGTGGGAGCGCACCGACCGCGTCGACTCGCTGCGCGAGGCGGCGGGCCTGACCGGGGTCGAGGCCGGGACGGGCGAAAAGGCCGAGGTCTCCTAGCCGCTGGGCCCCTCGCGCGCGGGCTCGTCGTCACCGAGTCCCGCGTGGTGCGCGCCGATCCGAGTCGCCTCGTTGACCTGGTGGACCACGTCCTCCGGCTCGGCCACGCCGGCGAAGATGAAGTTGTAATCGTCGCCGGCGGCGGTGTCGAAGTCGACGTCGCCGATCTGCATCACCCGCTGGTAAACGGACTGGTCGAAGTTGACGTTCTGGACCCGCTCCAGCCGCGTCTCCTGGACCTGGCGCGAGATCAGGCCGCGCTTGATGTTGAGGCGACGGTTGGTGATCGTGTAGGTCGTCGTGATCCGCTTCAGCAGTCCGCCCAGGATCGTGAGCGCGATCCCGGCGACGATGACGCCGCCGACGAGCGGCCAGTTGACCTCGTCGTCGATCACGAGCGTGACCAGCGCGACGATCCCCGCGATCACCGCCGTGCCGGCGAGCCACTGGATGTAGAAGCCGAGCACCGCGCGCCACGAGGGATGGCCTTGGAAGATCACCTGCTCGCCCGGGCTCAGGGTCAGCGACACGGGAGCAGAATATGCGTTGTCGGCCGGGAGCGAACGCATGGCCGACGCCCGCTTCGGGCGACCGTCCGGCGTCGGACATACCGTGACTCGGGATGGCGATCGCCAAGGTCGAGCCGCTGACGACGGCGCGCGTGCTGCGCGGACCGTTCGACTATGCGCTGCCCGAGGAGATGGAGGGGGTGGGGGTGGGGAGCGTGCTCGTGGTGCCGTTCGGGCGCCGCCGGGTGCTCGGTGTCGTCGTCGACGTGGCCGACTCGAGCGAACTGCCGCCCGAGAGGCTCGCCGAGCCGATCGAGGCTCTGGAGGCCGGCGTGCCGGCGGAGCTCGTGGGCCTCGGCCTGTGGGCGGCGCGCGAGTATTGCTCGACGCCGGCGCGCGGCCTCGGGCTCGTCTTGCCGCCGGGGACGGGCGTCGGCGGGCAGCGGGTGAGGCGCCGACTCGCGACGTGGGTGGACGCGACCGACGACGGGCGCGCGGCGCTCGAGGCGGATGCGCGGCTCGGCCCTCGACAGCGCGCCGTGCTCGAGGCGCTCGCGGCGCGAGGAAACGGCTCGGATGGCTCGGGCGTCGCAGCGTCCGAGCTCGCCGCGGCGTGCGGAGCGGATCGGGGAACGCTGAAGCGCCTGGAGGCGCGTGGCCTCGTGCGCCTGAACGAGGTCGAGGTCGGCCGCCGGCCGGCGTCCGGCGCGGTGGGGGAGCCGGCGCGATCGGTCTCGCTGACGCCCGAGCAGGACAGCGCGGTGGGCGAGATCGTGGCGGCGATCGACTCAGGCGACGGCGGCCGACAGCTGCTGCTCCACGGTGTCACCGGCTCGGGAAAGACCGAGGTCTACCTCACCGCGGCGGCCGCGGCGCTCGAGCGGGGACGCAGCGCGATCGTCCTCGTCCCCGAGATCGGCCTCACCCCCCAGACGCTCGCCCGCTTCCGGGGCCGATTCGGCGACGCGGTTGCGCTGCTGCACTCGCAGCTCCCGGCAGGCGCCCGCTATGACGAGTGGCGGCGGCTCCGCGCCGGGGACGCGCGGCTGTGCGTCGGCCCTCGGTCGGCGATCTTCGCGCCGCTCGCCGATCTCGGGCTGATCGTGATCGACGAGGAGCACGACTCGTCGTACAAGCAGGAGGGCGACCCGCGCTACGACGCCCGCGACGTCGCCCGCCGGCGCGCCGCGGACGCGGGAGCGGTGCTCGTCGCCGGCAGCGCGACCCCGCGCCCGGAGAGCTGGAGCGCGCTCGATCGCCTCGAGCTCCCGCGGCGGGTCGACGGGCAAGAGCTGCCGCGGGTGGAGGTGCTCGACATGCGCGGGGGGGACCGCAGGGCGGGACCGCTCCACCCCGAGACCCGCGCGGCGCTCGAGGAGCTGCGAGCCGCGCGCGCCAAGGCGATCGTGCTCCTCAACCGCCGCGGCTGGGCGCCGTACATGAGCTGCCGCTCGTGCGGTCACGCCTGGGAGTGCTCCGAGTGCGACGTGTCGCTCGTCGTCCACCGCGGCCCGGAGCGGCTCGCGTGCCACCACTGCGGACACGCAGAGCCGATCCCCGAATCGTGCCCCGCATGCGGGTCGGTGACGATCTCGCGGCACGGCGCCGGGACCGAGCGGCTCGAGCGCCTGCTCGCCGAGCTGCTCCAGCCGCTGCCCGTGTTCCGGCTCGACTCGGACAGCGCCGCCGGCGGTGGGGGGCACCTGGAGATCCTGACCCGGTTTCAGGAGGCAGATGCCGGCGTGCTGCTCGGCACCCAGATGGTCGCCAAGGGGCACGACTTCGCGGACGTCGTCCTGAGCGTGGTGCTCGACGCCGATTCCTCGCTTCGCTTCCCCGACTTCCGCGCCGAGGAGCGGACGTTCGCGCTGATCGCCCAGCTCGCCGGGCGAAGCGGCCGCGGCGAGGCCGGGGGCCGGGTGCTTGTTCAGACGCTCGCCCCGGACGCGCCCGCGATCGAGGCGGCCGCGCGCCACGACACGCCCGGCTTCCTCGCGGGCGAGCTCGAGCGCCGTCGCGCCCTCCGCTACCCGCCGTTCTCTCACCTGGTCCGCGTCGAGGTGGCCGCCGGCGACGGCCGGCGACGCAGACCGAGCCGCCGGCGAGCTTCGCTCGTTGATCGACGAGCGGCTGCCCGAGGGGACCGCGATGCTCGGTCCGGCGCCTCGGTTCCGGGTCCGCGCGCGTCACCGGCGCCATCTGCTGCTCAAGGCGAGCGATCGCGCCGCGACCGTCGGGGCGGTTCGCGAATCCGTCGAGCATGCGGCGTCGGCTCGAGCTCTCCGTGGGGTCGCGCTGAGCGTCGACGTGGACCCGCAATAACTCGCGCGACGTGCTCTGCTTCGCGTCCGCCGTCGCGCGGTAGGCGATGATGCGGGACCTAGACTTGAGGTTATGAACGACGACGAGCACGCGGTCGAGGGACCGGTCAACCCGCAGGGGCCGCCGAGCGATGCCGGCCTCGGCCTCGACGAGGAGGCGCGAGAGCGCCGCCTCGCCGCGCTGGGCCAAGTGCGCCAGTTCGGTGATCCCGTCCTGAACAGCCCCGCGACCCCGGTGTCGGAGTTCGACGAGGGGCTGCGCGACGAGATCGAGCGCATGGTGGAGCTGATGCGCGACGCGATCGGCGTTGGGCTCGCCGCGACGCAGCTCGGGATCATGCGCCGGCTGCTCGTCTTCCAGGCAGGTCCCGACGCGCCCGCGACGCCGCTGATCAACCCCGAGATCGAGTGGGTCTCCGACGAGCTTGCCACCGCGGAGGAGGGCTGCCTCAGCCTCCCGGGAGTCGTCGTCGACGTCGACCGCCCCCTGCACATCCGGGTCCGGGGCCAGGACGCCGGTGGAGACGCGATGTCGATCGAGGCGTCCGGGCTCGAGGCGCGCGTTCTCCAGCACGAGATCGACCACCTCGACGGTGTGCTGATGATCGAGCGCACGACGCGCGAGCAGCGCAAGGGCGCTTTGCGCGCGCTGCGCGAGGGGGACACCTACAGCCCTCCGCGCGAGCAGGACGCGGAGGAGGCGGAGGCAGCGCCGGCCGAGGCGTGAGCCGCACGGTCTTCCTCGGGACGTCGGAGTTCGCCGCATCCGTCCTGGGGCGGCTCGCGGACTCTCCACACCGGCCGGCGCTCGTCGTCACACGGCCCGACAGCCGCCGCGGCCGTGGGCTGAAGACCGCACCGCCGCCCGCCGCGGACGCCGCGCGGGAGCTCGGTCTCGAGCTCTTCCAAACGCCGGACGTCAACGACGCCGGCTCGCTCGAGCGGATCGACGCCGCCGAACCGGACGTCGTGGCAGTGTGCTCGTTCGGCCAGCTGATCAAGGAGCCGCTGCTCTCGGAGCACCTGTTGCTCAACGTCCACCCGTCGTTGCTGCCGCGGTGGCGAGGCGCCGCGCCGATCGCCAGGGCGATCATGGCGGGCGATTCTGTGACGGGGGTCAGCATCATGCGGGTGACGCCGGGGCTCGACTCCGGGCCGGTCGCGCTCCAGGAGGAGGTGGCGATCGGGACCGACGAGGACTGGGGCTCCCTGTCCGCCCGCCTCGCCGAGCTCGGCGGGGAGCTGCTCGTTCGCGGGCTCGACCTGCATGACTCGGGGGAGCTTTCGTTCGAGGAGCAGGACGACTCGCGCGCGACGTACGCGGAGAAGATCACGCCGGAGGATCGCCGCCTCGACCCGGCGCGACCCGCACTCGAGCTCGCCACGACGGTGCGCGCGCTGACGCCGCACATCGGCGCCTACCTCGAGATGGAGGGGGGCAAGCGGCTCGGCGTTCGAGCCGCGCGCGCCGAGCACGGCGAGCTCGCGGCGGGGCGCCTCGAGGCGGGGGACGGGGAGCTTCGACTCGGATGCGCCGAGGGTGTGCTCAGGCTCGAGGTCGTACAGCCCCCCGGCGGGCGCGCGATGAACGCCGAGGCCTACCTCCGCGGCCACGACGTTCCCGCGGCGACACGATGAACACGGTCGATCGCGTGGCGCCGGCGCGGCGCGCCGCGTTTGAGGTCGTGCGCCGCACATTCGAGCAAGACGCGTGGGCGGACCGCGCGCTCCCAACCGCCGTCAGCCGCCACGGGCTCGACGGCCGCGACCGCGCGCTCGCCCAGCGCCTCGCCTACGGCGCGATCCAGCGCCGCGGCACGCTCGACCACCTGATCGCCGACCTCGCGGGGCGCCCGGTCGGCGAGATCGACCCGCCTCTGCGCGCCGCGCTTCGCCTCGGCATGTACGAGGTCCTGTACGCGGGCGGTACCCCCGACCACGCGGCCGTCGACCAGGCGGTCGAGCTCGGAAGGGCGAGGGCGGTCGAGGCGGCGCGGGCATGGTGAATGCCGTGCTGCGCCGGGCCGCGCGCGAGCGCCGCGCGCTTCTCGGCGGGCTGTCGGAATCGACCCCGGGTGAGGCGGCGCTTGCCCTCTCGCACCCGGAGTGGCTCGCCGAGATGTGGTGGGAGGAGCTCGGGCCCGACGTCGCCAGGGCGTTGATGGCCGCAGACAACGAGCCCGCCGAGACGGCGATGCGAGTCAATCCTCTGCGGGCCAACCCCGACGATCTCGTGGGCGAGCTCGCCCACGCCGGCGCCGAGATAGCGCGTCCCGCGGCGCCGCCCGCGCCCGAGGAGTCCCTCGTGATCGCGGGGCCGATCGGGCACGACCTCGCCGGCCGGATCGACGCCGGGGAGCTGGTTCCGCAGTCACGCGCCTCCGCGGCCGTGGTCGCCGCGCTCGAACCGCGGCCGGGTGAGCGGGTGCTCGACCTGTGCGCGGGGCCGGGGATCAAGACGACGCAGATCGCCGCGCGGATGAGCGACGAGGGCGAGATCGTGGCGGTCGATGTGGATCCTGGACGAGCGCGTGAGGTCGGCGATCTGTGCGCACGTCTGGGCGCGAGCAGCGTGCGTGTGATCGAGGCGGATGCGAGCCGCGACGACCTTGGAGGCGGCTACGATCGGGTCCTCGTGGATCCGCCCTGCTCGGACCTCGGCACGCTCGCCTCCCGGCCCGACGCCCGGTGGCGCAAGTCGCCCGAGCAAATAGAAGGGCTCGCGCGCCTCCAGGGCGAGATCCTCGAACGCGGCGCCGCGGCGCTGCGGCCCGGCGGCACCCTCGTGTACTCGACGTGCACGATCTCGCGGCGCGAGAACGAGCAGACGGTGACGCGGGCGCTCGAGAACCCGTCGCTTCGGCTTCGCGCCGACGACCTCGGCGCCAAGTACCCGCCGCTCCCCTCGGCCCACGACGGCCGATTCCTCCAGACGCGGCCCGACCGCGACCGCACGGACGGTTTCTTCATCGCTCGCTTGCGACGCGTGGCGGAATGATGGCCGACGAGGTGGCTCGGACCGACATCCGCCGCCCCGCGTGCCCCGGGTGCGGTGAGCCGTGGCTCCGGCCGACCCAGCTCCCGGGCCGCTACCGGTGCGTTTACTGCCTGCGGCGATACGAGCTCGTCTCCCAGTGCCCCAACTGCGGCACACACCAGACGATCAGCCGTATGAGCTCGACCGAGGACATGCTCTGTCAGCAATGCCATAACTCGATGCTGCGGCCAATATGAATACGTCCGATTTGCAAGAGACAAAAGGCGCGAGATTTGCAAGCAAATCTCGCGGTTCCGGCCAGGACGGCGTGAGCCGGGCCGAATTGTTCTCGGGCCGCAGGGTCGAGCCCTCGATCCTGTCCGCCGACTTCGCGCGGCTCGGCTCCCAGGTGGACGAGGTTATGGCCGCCGGTGCGCGGATCATCCATGTCGACGTGATGGACGGCCACTTCGTCCCGCCGATCACGATGGGGCCCCTGGTCGCGGCGGCGATCGCCGACAGGGTGCACGACGCGGGCGGCGCGATCGACGTTCACATGATGATCGAGCGCCCCGAGGCCCAGGTCGAGGAGTTCGCCCACGCCGGCGCCGACTGCATCACTTTCCACGCCGAGGCGACCGCGCACGCGAACCGGACGCTGTCGGCGATCCGCGAGCTGGGTTGCCTGGCGGGCATCGCGCTCAATCCCGGCACCGCGGTGGACGCGGTCTCGGAGCTGGACGAGGCGGCCGACCTCGTGCTCTGCATGACCGTCAACCCAGGATGGGGGGGCCAGCCGTTCATCGCCACCTCGCCGGACAAGGTCACGCGCCTGCGGGAGGTGGCGCCCAAGCCCGTGGTGGGCGTCGACGGCGGGATTGAAGCGGTTACGGTCGGGTCGGTCGCGAACGCCGGCGCGACGCTGTTCGTCGCCGGCTCGGCGGTGTTCCGTGACCCCGATCCCGCCGCGGCGTACCGGCGCATCGTCGACGCCGCAGGGGCAGAGTAGGGGCCGCTGACCGGCAGGTTCGCTCGCGAACTTGCCGCTTGATTGTCCCTACCTCGCAACGGGCCCACTGAGCACCCCGATCACCTCCTGCCACCACGCGCGCACCTCGGGCTCGGGCGGGGACAGGCTCGCGCGGCGGATGCACCACCGGGCGAGCAAGTTGCGCCCGCCCAGCGCCACCAGTCCGTCACCGGTGACCGCGTAGCGGCCGTCCTCGAGCGCGAGCAGGGCGCCCGGCCGGTCGCGCCTCGTTCGCACGCCCCCGACCACCCGAACGCCGTCGATCTCGTCCGGGCGCCCCGGATCGCCATCGGCATCGGTCCATGGCCGCACCTTGAACGGTCGCGGCGCGCCGCGGATCGGCGGCGTCGGTGGAGGCGGCTCGCCGATCGGGCCGTCCCGCCATTGGCTGCTGAGCCGCTCCACCTCGGAGTACGCCTCGCGGCGAACCAGGATGTGTAGCTCGTCACCGGCCTGGATCTCGGTCGAGCCGCGGGGCGGGATCGCGCTCCCGCCGCGAACGATCACGTTCACCAGCGCCTCCCGCGGGAGGCCGAGTTCCTTGACCATCCGGCCGACCACCGCGTCGTCCGCTCGAACGCGGTACGCGACCACCTCGCCCCCCAGCTCCCGGACCATCCCCGTCTCGACCAGGGGACGGGGCAGGGCGGGCTCGGTGGTGGTGACCCCAAGCCGCTTGGCGAGCGACTCGAAGCTCGCGCCCTGGACCAACGTCGAGGCGACGACGACGAAGAAGACGACGTTGAACAGCTCGCTCGCCCCGCCCACGCCGGCGATCACGGGAAATGTCGCGAGCCAGATCGGGATCGCCCCGCGAAGGCCCGCCCATCCGAGCATCACCCGCTCGGGGAGGGAGAAGGGCGAGGCGAGGCTGGCGAGAAACGCGGCGACCGGCCTCGCCACGAACATAAGCGCGAGCGCGAGCAGGACGCCGTCCACGGCGACGTCGCCGAGCTGGCTCGGGAACACCAGCAACCCGAGGAGGAAGAAGAGCGCGATCTGGGACACCCAGCTCAAGCCCTGGTGAAAGGAGAGCATCGTCCGCTTCGCGGGCACCGTGCCCGTCCCCAGGATCAGCGCCGTGAGGTAGACGGCGAGGAAGCCCGAGCCGTGCGTGAGCTCTGTGAGCCCATAGGCGACCGCCGCGGTCGCCATCGAGGCGACCGGATAGAGGCCCGGCGTGGGAAGGTCGACGTTCCGGACCGCCCACCGGGCCGCGAAGCCGACCACGATGCCGAGCACCGCCCCGAGCGCGAGCTTGACGACGAGGTTGATGATCATGTCCTCCGCCCCGTAGCCGGGGTCCTGGATCCAGTCGATGAACCCCGTGACGAGCAGCAGTGCGACGGGGTCGTTCATCCCCGACTCGCCCTCGAGCGACCGCGCGAGCCGGCGTCGCAACCTGGAGCCGCGCAGGACCGCAAAGATCGCCGCGCTGTCGGTCGCGGCCACCGCGGAGCCGACGATCAGCGACTCGAGTGTGCCGAGCCCGAACAGCCACGACGCCGCGAGCGCGGTCAGCGCGGCGGTGACGACGGTCCCGATCACGGCGAGCGAGATCGCGGTCCCGACCACGGGGCGGATCTCCCCCCACCCTGCCGAGAGCCCACCCTCGAACAGGATCAGCACGAGCCCGATCGTGCCCAGCGTCCTGGTCAACTCGGCGTCGTCGAACTCGACCCCTCCTGGGCCGTCCGACCCGACCAGCATCCCCAGCGCGACGAACAGGAGCAGCCCGGGGACCCGGACGCGGTCGGCGACCTTCGCGGCGATGATGCCCACCGCGAGCAGGGCGCCGGCAACGAAGATCAGCTCGGCGTCGGACATCCCGGCTCTTGCCTATCCGGCCTCGTCGGCGGCGGCGAGCTGCGCCTCGATCTCCTGCGGCGAGTCCGGTCGAACGGCGTCCTCCACCCGCGGGTGGGGCGCACGGTAGAGCAGGAACAGCAGCCCGCACAGCGTCGCCGCCGCGAGCGCGAACCCGATCTCGACCCGGCGGAAGTCGTCGAGGACGGGGAGCAGGTTCCAGGCGACGTACGCGATCCCGCATCCGATCCAGCACATCGCCGCGCGGCGCGCCTGGCCCTGGGCGAGTGCCGCCTGGTTGAGGGTCGCGGCCGCGAGGTAGAAGCCCATCCCGATGGTGACGATCAACAACCCGATGCGGTCGTAGGTGAACTCGTCGCTGAACGCGATCTGCATCAGCGCCGGCCCCGCGACGGCCACGACCGCGGCGACGAGGGCGGCGAACCCGACCACGGCGCCGAGTGTGACCCGGACCGAGAGGCGGAAGGCGTCGTCGCTCCCACCGCCCGATCTGAAGCGCAGCCGGGTGAGGTGAGGGAGAAGGCTCGTCGCGACCGCCTGGAAGAGGTAGATCGGCGCTCGCGCGAGCATCAGCACGTTGAAGATGAACGCGGTCGCGACCGCACCTTCCGTGAGTCTGAGGATCAGCGCGCCGGAGCTCAGGAAGAGCTGCTCGCTGAACACGATCAACAGGACCGCTGCCGCAAAGCCGCTGCCGTGGGCGAGAGTGAACTCCGGCCCCTGCGGCCCGCCGGTCTCCGCCGGGCGGGCCGGGCCCTCGGGCTCGAGACTCCTTCCGGGCTGGCCGCGCAACGCGATCACGACGACTGCCGGCGCCAGCGCGAGGCTGACCAGCGGACCCGCGACGATCCCGAGCGCGATAGCGGTGGTGCCGCTCGCGATGCCGACCGCCACCGCGAGCGGAAACAGGATCCGCGTGCACGCATCCGACAGCAGCACGGCGGAGTAGAGCCCGAACCGCCGGTGCCCGGCGAAGAACCCGCGCGCGAAGAAGGTGCCGGCGTACGCGGCGATCGAGACGACCATGATCCAGTACAGCGTCGAGCTGTCCGACAGCAGGCTGTCCTCGATCGGGCCCCGCAACGCGAGGCAGAGCGCGGTCACGGTGGCGGCGATGACCGCCTGGATCGTCGCCGCGACCCGGACCGGACGGCCGCGGAACCCCGGGCGCGCGTGCCGCTCGGCGATCGTGCGCGACAGCAGCTGCTCGACCGGCCGGTAGAGCGTCGCGACGGTGACGAACACGACCAGCCACAGCGTCGCGATGTCCCCGTAGTCCGCCGCGTCGAGGTTGTGGGCGGCTAGCGCGAAGTAGAGATAGACGATGAAGCCGGTCGCGCCGACGGCGACCGACAGCAGGCTCGCGGTGCGCCCGTAGCGCTTCGCGGCTTGGCCGGCGTCCAGAGCCTTACTCCGGTCCGCCGACCGGAGCAGCCACCCGATCGGGGTCGGACTCCGCCTGGCCCTCGGCGGGCTCGTAGTGCGAAGGCCCGATCCCGAGGCTCAGCTCGACACGCCGTATGCGCTCGAACGCGCGCTGCGCCATCACCCGCTGCCCCGCGAGTGCGTCTCCGATCACGCCGAGGGCGAACATCTGCACCGCCGCGATCGCGAGCACGCCGCCGAGGATCAGCGACTGGACATGGCCGCTCGAGTCGCCGTTCAGGATCCAGTCGGCGAGAAAGGGCGTCCACGCCGCCATGGCCGCGATCGCCAGCACGACCGCCGCGGTCGTGAACACGCGCAGCGGCTCGTACATCGCGTAGGCCCGGAAGATCGCGACTGCGTTGCGCCGCACGTAGCTCGACGTCGAGCCGAACAGCCTCGACTCGCGCCCGGTCTGGTTCGTGTGCACGGGGACGTGGTCGACCGCGACCAGCATCTTCCCGGCCTGGATCAGGCTCTCGAGCGTGTAGGTGAAGTTCGACACGACCTGGAGCTGCAGCGCGGCCTCGCGGTTGTAGGCGCGGAATCCGGACGTGGTGTCGGGGACGTTGGTGCCCGACGCCCACCTAACGACCGAGCTCCCGAGCCTCTGCAGGGCGCGCTTGGGTCGCGAGAAGTGCTCCAGCGTCTGGACCTGACGGTCGCCGACCACCATGTCCGCCTCGCCCGCGAGGATCGGTGCGGTCAGGGCAGGGATGTCCGAGGCGCGGTACTGGTTGTCGGCGTCGGTGTTGACGATCACGTCGGCGCCGAGCTTCAGCGCGGCGTCGAGCCCCGCCTGGAACGCCGCGGCGAGCCCCTTGTTGTTGGTCAGCCGGACCACATGGTCGACGCCGGCCTCGCGCGCCACCTCGACGGTGCGGTCGGTCGAGCCGTCGTCGATCACCAGCCACTCGACCTCGTCGAACCCCGGCACCCGCCGGGGCATTTCGGCGAGCGTCAGCGGGAGGCTCTCCTCCTCGTTGAGGCAGGGGATCTGGACCATCAGCTTCATAGGCAGTTGCGGCGCGTCAGGTGCAAAGTGGGCACTTAATGGCCGGGCCATAGTACCCGCGGCCATCGGGGTTCCCGGGCGCCTACAATCTTGGTTGACTGACCAGTCAATCGCGTGAGCACCACCAGGAGGCCGACCTGACCGCGGTCGCGACAGAGCAGGATCGAGCGCACCTTCGACGCGCGCTGGAGCTTGCGGAGTGTGGGCGCGGCCGGGTGAGCCCGAACCCGCTGGTCGGGGCGGTGCTGGTCAAGAACGGTGAGCCGATCGGCGAGGGTTTTCACTCCGCGCTGGGCGGGGTGCACGCCGAGGTCGCCGCACTCACAGACTCGCGCGAGCGCGGCAACGATCCCTCGGGGGCGACGATGTACGTGACGCTCGAGCCGTGTGCGCACCACGGCAGGCAGCCTCCCTGCACCGACGCGATCATCACGGCCGGCATCGAGCGCGTGGTGGTAGGCGCCGACGATCCATCCGAGAAGGCGAGCGGGCGGGGCCCCGGCGTGCTGCGCGACGAGGGGATCGAGGTCACGTTCGCCGACGGAGCCGAGGCGACGGGCGCCCGACTGCTCAACCAGGCGTTTCGAAAGCACGCGCGCACCGGGCGACCGCTGGTGACGATGAAGTCCGCGGTCACCCTCGACGGCCGCGTCGCGACGAGCGGCGGCGAGTCGAAATGGATCTCGGGCGAGTCGAGCCGGGCGCTCGTGCACCGGTGGCGCGGCGAGTCCGATGCGGTCGCGGTCGGCATCGGCACGGTGCTCGCCGATGACCCACGCTTGACGGCCCGGACGCCGGAGGCCGAGCGTCAGCCGAACCGGGTGATCTTCGATTCGACGGCGCGGCTCCCGCGCGACTCGAAGCTCGTGCGATCGCTCGACGAGGCGGCGGTGACGGTCGTCGCCGCACACGGCGCTCCGGACGATCGCGTGGCGGCGCTGCGCGAAGCGGGGGTGGATGTGATCGTCGTCGGCGGCTCGCGGGTCGAGCGCGTCGGCTTGGCCCTCGCGGAGCTCGGTCGCCGCGATATCACCAGCCTGCTGATCGAGGGCGGACCGATCCTCGCCGGCGCGTTCCTCGGCGCGGGTGAGATCGACGAGCTTCGGTTGTTTATCGCCCCGCGGGTCCTCGGCGGAGGCAAGCCCTTGATCGAGGGCGCGGGCGCGGAGCGAATGGCCGACGCGGCCGACGCGCTTGCGGTCGAATGGGGAAGGGTCGGCGCCGATCTGCTCGCCCGCGCGCGGCTCAGGGAGTGGTGATGTTCACCGGGTTGATCGAGGACATCGGAACCGTCGAGAGGATCGACTCCCGCGAGGAGGGCGTGCGGCTGCGCATCCGGACGCCGCTCGCAGGCGAGCTGTCGAGCGGCGACTCGATCGCGGTCAACGGCGCCTGCCTCACCGCCGTCGCCGCCGACGGCGACGCATTCGAGGCCGACGTGGTGAACCAGACGCTCGAGCTCACCTCGCTCGGACCCCTGCGGCCCGGCGAACGAGTCAACCTCGAGCTCCCGATGCGACTCGGAGACCGGCTCGGCGGGCACCTCGTCCAGGGCCACGTCGACGGGACGGGGGCGGTGGTCGGCTCGACCGAGGACGGCTTCGGGCGCCGGCTGGTCATCTCGGTGCCCCAGGGCCTGCGCCGCTACCTGGTCGAGCGCGGCTCGGTAACCGTGGACGGGGTCAGCCTCACGATCGCCGGAGTCTCGGATGGCACCTTCGAGGTCGCTCTGATCCCGGAAACGCTCGAGCGGACGACGCTCGGCGAGGCGGGCGAGGGGAGGCGGGTGAACCTCGAGCTGGACGTGATCGCTCGCTACGTCGAGCAGCTCGTGTCAGGCTTTGGTGAGAAAGGAACCGAATGAGCGAGAAGACAAAGACTCCGTTTGCGACGGTTGAGGAGGCGCTCGAGGACGTGCGCCGCGGGAGGATGGTCGTGGTCTGCGACGGCGAGGACCGTGAGAACGAGGGCGACCTCGTCCTCGCCGGCCAGTTCGCGACTCCCGAGGCGATCAACTTCATGGCAAGGGAGGCGCGCGGCCTGATCTGCCTCGCGCTGGAGCCGGAGCGCTGCGACGAGCTCGGACTCGACCTGATGGCGGCGAAGAACGAAGCGCCGCTGAGGACGGCGTTCACGGTCTCGATCGAGGCCGCCGAGGGCGTGACGACCGGGATCTCCGCTCACGACCGCGCGCTGACTGTCCAGGTCGCGATCGACCCCCGGTCCGGTCCGGCCGACCTGCGCCAGCCGGGGCACATCTTTCCGCTCAAGGCCAAGAAGGGCGGGGTGCTCGAGCGCACGGGTCACACCGAGGCGAGCGTCGACCTCGCCCGACTCGCCGGCCTGCTCCCGGCGGGAGTGATCTGCGAGATCATGAACGAGGACGGGACGATGGCCCGTGTCCCGGACCTGGCACCGTACTGCGAGCGCCACGGACTGAAGATGGTCACGGTCGCCGACCTGATCGCGTACCGCCGGCGCACCGAGAAGCTTGTCGAGCGCGTCGTCGCGACGCGGCTGCCGACCGCGTTCGGTGAGTTCAGCGCCGTCGGGTACCGCTCGCTCGTCGACGACAAGCACCACGTTGCGATGGTCAAGGGCGAGGTGGCCGGCCGCGAGGACGTGCTCGTCCGGGTCCACAGCGAGTGCCTGACGGGCGACGTGTTCCACAGCCTGCGTTGCGACTGCGGCGAGCAGCTCGCCTCCGCGCTGGCGATGATCGAGCGCGAGGGTCTCGGCGTCCTGCTGTACCTGTCGCAGGAGGGACGCGGGATTGGCCTGCTCAACAAACTTCGTGCCTACAGGCTCCAGGAGGACGGGCTCGACACGGTCGAGGCGAATCTCAAGCTCGGTCTGCCGGCCGATCTCCGCGACTATGGGATCGGCGCCCAGATACTCGGAGACCTCGGACTGACCAGCATTCGCATCCTGACCAACAACCCGAAGAAGATCATCGGGATGGAGGGCTACGGCCTGTCGGTCACCGAGCAGCTCCCGATCGAGTCGATCCCAAATCCGCACAACGAGGCCTACCTGCGCCAGAAGGCCGAGTTGCTCGGCCACACGCTCCACCACCAGGGCCTGGCGCTCGACGAGGAACTGATCCACGACGAGCACCAGAAGGAGGCCGAGCGGGGTGCGCTCGGCGCGAGCGAGACCGAAGGGGAGAGCCAGGACGACGGACACGCTCGTGGGTGAGCGTGATGCGGCCGGCGCGTTCTCGGACTCCGAGCGCGCACACCTGGGCCGCTCGGAGTTCGCGATCTGCGTCGCGACCTACTACGGCGAGATCGCGGAGCGGCTCGTCAACGGGGCCGTCGAGGCGTTCTCCGACGCGGGGGTGAGCGCTGCGTCGGTGCACACCCACGAGGTGCCGGGCGCGTTCGAGCTCCCGCTCGCGGCCAAGTGGTGTGCCGAGTCGGGCCGGTTCGCGGGCGTCGCCTGCCTCGGCGCGGTGATCCGCGGCGAGACGAGCCACTACGAGCACGTGTGCTCCGAGTCCGCCCGCGGCGTCCAGGACGTCGCGCTCACGACAGGCGTTCCGTGCACGTTCGGCGTGATCACGGCCGAGAACATGGACCAGGCGTGGGCGCGGGCAGGGGGCGAGAAGCGCGATCAGGGACGCGACGCGGCGACCGCCGTGATGCAGATGGCGCTACTGCTGCGCTCGTTCGAGTAGGCGCCCGTGCTCAAGCGGAAAGGGCTCCCCGCTACCATCTTCGCCGCGATGGCCAAGGTCTGCTTCAGCTGTGGCAAGAAGCCCGGGTTCGGGAACTCGCGCAGCCACTCGATGGTCGCAACGCGGCGGCGCTTCAGCCCGAACCTCCAGAAGGTCCGGATCGACGACGAGGGCCGCGTCCGCCGCGTGTACGTGTGCACGCGCTGCCTGAAGGCAAACAAGGTCACCAAGGCTGCATAACCGGCCGGTTGGCGGGATAATCCGCCTCCCGCCTATGGCCGATCCCTCCATCGAGCGCTTCCGCAGGGTGGTCGAAGCCGCCTGCCGGCATCTCGGCGCGCGCCGTCGGGAGGTGAACGACCTCAACGTGTTCCCGGTCGCCGACGGCGACACCGGGGACAACATGGCGCTGACGATGCGCGCGGTGATGGACGAGCTCGACCGGCTCGACGGGCTCAAGGTCGACGAGATCGGCCGCGACGAGATCGTCCAGGCGGTGGCGCGGGCCGCGCTGATGGGCGCCCGCGGCAACTCCGGCGTGATCTTGAGCCAGATCGTCCGCGGGGCGGCCGAGGAGCTCGTCAGCCGACCCGGTGAGCTCGTAGACCCGGTGCTCGTCGCCGCGGCGTTCGCGAGCGCGGCGGACGCGGCCTACGCCTCGGTGCGCGACCCGGCCGAGGGGACGATGCTCACCGTGATGCGCGAGATGGCGCATGTCGTGGCACAGGAGCTCGCCCACATGGAGCGGCCCCGCCTCGATCTCGAGGCGTCCGACGAGGTGCAGGACGCGCTCCTCGCCGAGGTTCTCGACAAGGCGACCGGGGCGGGCAAGGAGGCGGTCGAGCGCACCACCGATCAGCTCGACGTGCTCACCAAGGCCGGGGTCGTCGACGCCGGCGCGTACGGGATCGTCCTCATATTGAGCGGCGTCGTCGCTGGGCTGCGTGGCGAGGTGGACACGCTGCCGGAGCTTCCACACCACGAGCCGGTCCGGACCACCCGTCCGCACCACGAGGACAGCCGGTTTCGCTACTGCACCAACTTCATCGTCACCGGCAGCGGCCTGGAGCCGCGCTCCTACGTGCCCCAGCTCGAGGAGATCGGCGATTCGGTGCTCGTCGTCGGGGACGAGGCGACGTTGAAGGTGCACGTCCACACCGACGAGCCGGAGGAGGCGGTGGCCCTGTTCGAGGAGGCCGGCGCGGTCCAGCGGCTCGACGTCGCCGACATGCGAGAGCAGATCGCGGCTCGCGAGGAGCGCCTCGGCGAGCCGGGCCGAACCGGGGTGGTCGCAGTCGCGTCCGGCGATGGGATCAAGGCGCTCTACGAGGAGCTCGGCGCGCACGTCGTCGACGGCGGGCCGACCCTCAACCCCTCGACCTACGAGCTGCTCGCCGGGATCCACGAGGTGCGGGCCGAGGAGGTGCTGGTGCTGCCGAACTCGGCGAACGTCGTGCTGGCGGCCGAGCGGGCTGCCGAGCTCTCCGAGAAGCCGGTGATGGTTCTGGGCTGTACTTCGCCCCAGGCCGGGCTCGTGGCGCTCGTCGAGCTCAACGCCCACCTGCCGGCCGCCGACAACGCCGAGCGACTCGACACAGCTCTGTCCGGAACGCGCCCGGGCGCGATCGCCCCCGCCGCCCGCGACGACACCGAGGGCCGCTTCGTGCGCGGCGACGCCGTCGGGTTCGTCGGCGACGAGATCGTCGCCTGGGGAGGCGCGGGCTCGACGCTCGCGGCCACGATCCGTGCGCTCGGCGAGGACGCCGAGATCGTCACCGTGATACAGGGCGCCGGCGCCCCGATCCCGCTCGCCGACATCCCGGGTCAGGTGCCCGAGGGAGTCGAGCTCGAGCTCCACAGCGGCGGGCAACCGCACTGGTGGTGGCTGCTCGCCGCCCAGTAGGCGGGCAAGCGCCGTGGGGAACACGGACACAGGGCTGCTCGACGAGGTCCTCGACGCGCACGGCGGCGCCGAGCGGTGGGCGGCCGCCCGGCGGATTCGTTCCCGCGTGCGATCAGGCGGGCTGCTGATCCGCACCCGGGTTCCCGGCAACCGTTTCGCGGACTACGAGGTCACGGTGGAGCCGGCGGAGCGGAGGGCGGTGCTCGATCCGTTCCCAAAGGACGGCCTGCGCGGAGTCTTCGACAGCGGCGAGGCCCGGATCGAGGCTGAGGACGGCGCCGTGATCGCGTCCCGCGCCAATCCGCGCGCCGCTTTCTCGGGCGGCTCGGGACTGCGGCGCAACCTGCGCTGGGACGCGCTCGATTCGACCTACTTCGCCGGCTATGCGATGTGGAACTACCTCACGACGCCGTACCTGCTCACCCGCGAGGGAGTGGAGGCTCGGGAGGGTGAGAGGTGGAGCGAGAATGGCGAGAGCTGGCGCAGGCTCGAGGTCACGTTCCTGACCGACCTCGACACCCACTGCTCGCGCCAGACCTTCTACTTCGATCCCGGCGGTGTGCTGCGCCGCCACGACTACGTCGCCGAGGTGGTCGGCGGCTGGGCTCACGGCGCCCACTACTGCGCCGAGCACACCGAATCCGGCGGGCTGAAGTTCCCCACCCACCGCTGGGTACGCCCGATCGGACCCCGAAACCGCTCGCTGCCATTCCCGACGATGGTGTGGCTCGAGCTTTCTGAGATCGTGGTGGAGACGTGAGCGGCCTTCCCACCCTGTGGCAGTACAGCTTCTCCCACTACAACGAGAAGGCGCGCTGGGCGCTCGACCGCAAGCGCGTGCCGCACATCCGCCGATCGCTGCTGCCGGGAGGTCCACGGGCGATGTGGTTCGCAGCCCGCGGCACGCTGCCGGTGCTAGACCTCGACGGCGAGCGGATCGGCGACTCGACCGCGATCATCGCCGAGCTCGAGCGCCGCCATCCCGAGGAGCCGCTCTACCCGAAGGTGGCCGATGAGCGCCGCCGGGCGCTCGAGCTCGAGGAGTTCTTCGACGAGGAGCTGGGGCACGACGTCCGCCGCGTCGCCTTCTATGACTGGTCGAACGACTACATAGGCGCGCTGATGACCACGGCGCAGCCGGCGGTCGTGCGCGCGCCGTTTCGCGCGACGCTTCCGATCGGGATGGCGTGGGCGCGCCGGCGCTACCGGATCTATCCGGACGACGTCGAGGCGAGCCGCCGCAAGGTGGAGGCGGCGCTCGATCTGGTCGAGGCCGAGCTCGACGGCGGCGAGTACCTCGTCGGCGAAGGTTTCACCGTCGCCGACCTCACTGCGTCCTCGCTTCTGTTCCCGCTCGCGTGGCCGGACGAGACCCCATACGACCTCCCGAGGCCGAACGGGTGGGCATTCCGCGAGGAGCTCGCCGATCGCCCGGCGCTGGAGTGGGTGCGGGAGATCTACCGCCGCCACCGCCCGCCGTCGGCGGCCCGGTCCGGCTAGTGGACCGCCGTTAGCCGACCTCGACGACGGCTTCGACCTCGGCCGGCCAGTCGAACGGCAGCTCCGAGGCCCCGATCGCCGAGCGCGCATGGTGGCCCGCGTCTCCCCACACCTCGAGCACCAGCTCGCTGAATCCGTTGACCACGGCCGGCGTCTTGTTGAAGCCGGGCGCGCAGTTGACGAGCCCGAGTGCCTTCACCCAGCCGGTGACGCGGTCGAGCTCTCCGAGCTCCTGCTTCAGCGACTGGAAGATCGACAGGCCGGTCAGTCTCGCCGCCTCGTAACCCTGCTCGACCGTGACGTCGGCGCCGACCTTGCCGCTCATCAACGTCTCCGCGCCGTCCTGCGGTCCGTGGCCGGAGACATACGCGACCCCGCCGCTCACCCGAACGAGGTCGAACTTGAACTCCACCCCGGGGGGCGCCGCGAACGTCGCCGGAAGCTCCAACCCCAGCTCGCCGAGCCTTTCCTCGATACGACCCATCGCCCGCGTAGCCTAGTTCGATGATGGCCCCTGTTGCCACGGCGCCACCCGCCGTCGATGTCTCCGAGCCACCGCGAGCGTTTGCGAGCGGCGAGGAGCAGGACCGAGAGCTGCTTGCGGCGGCGCCGCTGCGAACGCGTCCGCGCCCGAGCAGGCTAGCCGCGGGCATCACCGCGCTGCGCGGAGCGGGTCCACGGCTTGCCGAAGCCGCGTCGGAGCTGGGGATCGACTCACTCGGCGACCTGCTGTGGCACGTCCCACACGGCTACCGGGATCGGAGCGCGCTGAGCGAGATCGGGGAGCTGCGGATCGGCCAGGAGGCGACGGTGGAGGTCGAGGTGCGAACCGTCAAGCTGCGACCCACGCGGCGCCGGCGCCTCACGATCGTCGAAGCGACCGTCGCGGACGAGTCGGGCCCGGCGAAGGCGGTGTGGTTCAACCAGCCCTGGCTCGCCGAGCAGCTCACGGAGGGCACCCGGGTGCTACTGAACGGGAAGCTCGACCGATCCGGGTTCAAGGTCAGCGCCCACGAGGTGGTTGGAGGCGTGCCCGACGACCGCGCCTCGCCGGCCGGCCTGCACACGACGGGCATCGTTCCCGTCCACCCGGCGTCCGCGCGGCTGCGGCCGCAGAAGCTTCGCGACTGGGCGTGGCAGGCGCTGGTGCACGTCCGCGACGCGATCGAGCCACTTCCGGCGGGCATGAGGGGACGACTCGGGCTGGCGGCGGTCAGTGACGCGCTCGCCGCCGCACACTTCCCCTCCGACGCCGACGAGGCCGACGTGGCGCGGGAGCGGCTCGCGTTCGAGGAGCTGTTCCTCCACCAGGCGGCACTCGCCTCTCGCCGGAGCATGCACGACGCCGCACGGCTGGCGCCGGCGCTGGACCCCCCCGGCGAGCTGACCCGGGCATGGATCGAGTCGCTGCCGTTCGAGCTCACGGGGGACCAGGCGCGGGCGGTCGAGGAGATCGATGCCGATCTCGCGTCCGACCGTCCGATGCAGCGTCTGCTGATGGGAGAGGTGGGGTCGGGCAAGACGGTGTGCGCCCTGAACGCGATGCTGCGCGCCGTCGAGAGCGGCCATCAGGCGGCGCTGATGGCGCCGACCGAGACGCTCGCGGAGCAGCACTTCCAGACGCTCGAGCGTTTGCTGGGCGGGGCCGGGCTGCCGTCTGCGGCGCTGCTTACCGGGTCGACTCCGGCGGCGCGTCGGCGCGAGGCGCTGGGCCACCTCGCGAACGGCCAGCTCGAGCTCGTCGTCGGCACCCACGCGCTGATCGAGGGGGACGTCGAGTTCGCGCGGCTCGCGCTCGCGGTCGTCGACGAGCAGCATCGCTTCGGTGTTCGCCAGCGCGCCGCGCTCGACGCAAAGGGTCCCGGCGAAGCCGCGCCGCACACGCTGCACATGACAGCGACTCCGATCCCGCGCACGCTGTCGCTGACGGCGTATGGGGACCTCGACATAACCGCGCTCCACGTGCTGCCCGCGGGCCGGCGGCCGGTGAAGACGTGGGTGGTGGGGGAGGAGAAGCGCCCCGGCGCGTACGAGTTCATCCGCGAGCGCCTGCGCGAGGGCCGCCAGGCGTTCGTCGTCTGCCCGCTGGTCTCGGAGTCGGACAAGCTCCAGGCCCGGGCGGCGACCAAGGAGGGGGAGCGACTCGCGAAGGGAGAGTTCCGCGACTTCGCGGTCGACGTGCTGCACGGCCAGATGAAGGCCGCCGACAAGCAGCGGGCAATGGCGCGTTTCGCCTCGGGCGAGACAGCCGTGCTGGTGGCGACGAGCGTGATCGAGGTCGGAATCGACGTCCCCAACGCGTCGGTGATGGTGATCGAGGAGGCCGACCGCTACGGACTGTCGCAGCTACACCAGCTCCGCGGCCGGGTCGGCCGCGGCGAGCACGAGTCGCACTGCATCCTGTTCGCCGACACCGAGGCGGAGGCGGCCACGACCCGGCTCGACGCGATCTCCTCGGAGCGCGACGGTTTCAAGCTCGCCGAGGTCGACCTGTCGTTGCGCGGCGAGGGCGAGATCCTGGGCACGCGCCAGCACGGGCTGCCGCGCTTCCGCGTTGCCGCCCTGCCTCAGGACTCAGGGACACTGCTGCGCGCCCGCGAGGAGGTCCTCGCCCTGCGGCGCCGCCACGGCTCGCTCGACGTCCCCGAGCTCGGCCCGCTGATGGACGCCGCGCGTCTGCGGTTCGGCGACGAGCGCGCCGAGCCGATCGCGGCGTGACGACCTGGATGCGGGTCGTTGCGGGCGAGTTTGGTGGTCGCCGCCTCGAGGCGCCGAAGGGCAGCGATGCGCGACCGACTGCGGATCGGGTGCGCGAGGCGCTGTTCTCGATCCTCGGCGGCGTGAAGGGGGCGCGCGTGCTCGATCTGTACTCGGGGACCGGGGCGCTGGCGATCGAGGCGATCTCGCGCGGGGCGGAGAGCGCAGTGCTCGTGGACACGACGCCCAGGACGGCTCGCAGTAACGTCGAGGCGCTGGAAATCGAGAATCGGTGCAAGGTCGTCCGCGCAGATGCGATCCGTTATTTGAAGCGGGAGCAAGACCGGTTCGATCTCGTCTTCTGCGACCCCCCGTATAAACTCGCCGACCGCCTTGGCCCCGAGCTCGACAGGCTCCTCCCGGAACGCCTCGCGAATGGAGGTCGTGTGATCGTCGAGAGCGACGTGCGCAACCCGCTCGACCTGAGCCTGCCCATCGAGGTCGAACGCAGCTACGGAGACACCATGATCCGCGTGCACGGGGAGGCGGGCTGATGGCGAAAGGGGATCTCGTCGCCGTCTGCCCGGGAAGCTACGACCCGGTCACGAACGGCCATATCGACATCATCACCCGCGCGGCCAGGATCTTCGACAGGGTCGTGGTCGGGGTGGTTCGCCAGCCGGTGCGCAAGGAGAAGACTCTGTTCACGGGGGACGAACGGCGCGAGTTCATCCGCGACGCGACCGCCGAGCTCGGGAACGTCGAGGTCGAGGTGTTCTCGAACCTGCTTGTCGAGTTCGCCCGCGACCACGGCGCGACCGCAATCGTCAAGGGCCTGCGCGCGATCTCGGACTTCGAGTACGAGTTCGAGATGAACCAGCTCAACCGCAACCTCGCGCCCGATCTGGAGAGCGTCTACATCATCTCGTCGCCGAACTACAGCTTCCTCTCGTCGACCGGGGTGAAGGAGCTGGCCACGTTCGGCGGGGACGTGTCGAACCTCGTTCCGGGGCCGGTGGCGTACGCCCTGGCCGAGCGGCTGAAGCGCTGAGCACGACCTGCCGCCGGCGGCAGCGAGGTGCGCGGCCGGTTGGGCAGGAGCTTGCAGCGACGCGGCGAAGCAAGCGACTGTTGCTACGCATGGTCCCGAGTCCCTAAGCTTTAGCGACCCGTAATGGACGTATTGGTCCTAATAGACAAGCTCGACGACCTCGTACACAACGCGAGGCCCGTTCCGCTGACCGATCAGGTCCGCGTCGATCGCGAGGAGATCTACGACCTGCTCGACCAGATGCGGGCCACGATCCCGGAGGAGATCAAGCAGGCGCGGTGGATCGTCAAGGAGCGCCAGGAGATGCTCGCCGAGGCGAAGCGCGAGGCTGAGCGGATCATCAAGGAAGCGCGCGAGGAGCAGGCGCGCCTGATCTCCGACGAGGAGGTCTACAAGCAGGCCGAACGCGGGGCCGAGGAGATCATCGAGGACGCCCGCGACACCGAGCGCCAGATCCGCCTCGGCGCCGAGGACTACGCCGACGAGATCCTCTCGACGCTCGAGGTCAACCTGGAGAAGTTCCTCTCCGCCGTCCGTCGCGGCCGCTCGAGGCTCGCGGGCTCGGAGGCGGAGGAAGAGCCGCTCGAAGTCGGCTAGTAGCAGCCACTAGAGCGCCCTCCTTGGTTGTAGGCTGATCTCAACAGGCGAGTGCCGCTCGATGAGCGGTCGCCGTGGGCCCGCCCGGCATGAGGCGGGCTCACTCGTATTCGGCGCGAATCACCGCGAGGTCGTCGGCTTCCCACACGATCTCGCCGCCGCACCATTCCGCCACGTCGCCCGCGCGGTCGGGGAAGTCGAACTCCGGATCGATCGGGGCTATCTGGGCGTCGGCGACGACCACGTCGCCGAGCACGAGCGAGCGCGACTGCTCGCGAACGCGGCGAAACAGGTCCCGCTTGCCCTCGGCGACGAGGTGGTGGACCGAGAGCACCGATAGGACGAGGTCCCACGGGCCATCGGGCAGCGGGTCCTCCATCCGTGCCAGCCGGACTTCGATTCCCATCTCCCGAGCGCGAAAGACCATTTCGGGCCCCGAGTCGAGCCCGACCACTTGTGCGTCCGGGTAGCGCTCGAGCAGCCGGCGCGTCGTCTCGCCCGTGCCGATCCCGAGCTCGAGCACACGCGCGGGCGGGAACGGGATCGCCTCGATCGACTGCTCCTGGAGCTCGTCGTAGCGCGGGACCTCGGCCCGGATCACGTCCAGGTAGGTGTCCGGTGTCCAGTGGAACTGGCCGCCCACGCTACCCTCAGACTAAGCCCCCGATCCGGATTCCCTTCGATGGCGCAGCGGGCTGACATTCTCGATCTCGCGCGGTTCGCCCGCTCCCCCGGAGACGGGCGGCGGGTCGAGGTCGACGTGGACCCCGGCGAGCTCACCTACGGCGAACAGGGCTACGCGGTCGCGGGCGGGACGATCCCGGCTCGCGTCGACGTGTCGCGGACGAACGCCGGCTACTCGGTGCGGCTTCGCTTCGACGCGCCGGTCGAGGGCCCGTGCGTTCGGTGCCTCGGCGACGCGGAGATGCGGCTCGCGGTCGACGCGCGGGAGGTCGACCAGCCGGGTGGATCGGAGGAGGAGGAGGGGCTGAGCAGCCCCTACGTCGAGGGCGACGAGCTCGACGTCGGCGCGTGGGCCCACGACGCGCTGGCGCTCGCGATGCCGGTGCAGTTCGTGTGCCGGGCCGACTGCAAGGGCCTGTGCCCGGTGTGCGGAGCGTCACTCAACGATGCGGACCCCGACGAGCACCGGCACGAGGCCGAGACCGACCCTGGCCCAATGGCCAAGCTGCGCGAGATCAAGTTCGAGTAGCTACGCCGGAACCGGCTCGGCCGCGAGCGGAACTCCGATCGCCTTCAGGCGGCGAGTGAGCGCGTTGAAAGCGAACTCGTTGATCTCGGCCGAGGTGTAGCCGACCATCTCCCACTCCTCGTTCGGGTCGACGCCACGGGGCACCAGGACTCGGCTCGCGATCGGCAGCAGCTCGGAGAGCGTCGCGCGCATCCGTTCCGCGAGGCGATCGTCGTCGCGGCACTTCTGTCTCAGGAACCACGTCCCGTACGCGACGTGGCGATGCTCGTCGCGCGCGACCTTCTTGAATCCGTCCACAAAGCCGGGCAGCAACCCCTTGTTCTCCCAGTACTCGGTGATGAAGTTCTGGCCGGTGAGCGCGAGGGTCCCCTCGATCACCATGTGGTACGTGGTGACGAAGTCGACCTTCGCCTCGACGTCGGAGGGGTCGGCGATCAGCCGCCTGGCGGACTCGACGAGCGAGGTGTCGAACAGCTCGACGAACGCCTCGTTGAGCTCGTGGCGGACGCGGGCGAGCCGTGTCTCGATGTCGGGCTGCTCGAGTTCGATGACCTCGCGGTAGAAGCGGTCGAAGAACTGCATGTGGCGCGCCTCGTCGACCTGCTGGGTGGTGAGGAACGCCTCCTCCTGCTCGTCCTCGTAGGCCATCACCAGTCCCGAGAACTGCGTGGTCACGCGCTCCTCGCCGACGAAGAACGAGCTCAGGCTCCAGATCGCCCATTCGCGCTCCTCGTCGGTGAGGTTGGCCCAGTGCTCGCGATCGGCGCTGAAGTCGATGTCCTGCGAGGCCCACTGTTGGCGCTCCCACAGCTCGTAGAGCCGCTGCGGCTCGAGCAGCTTCAATTCGCGCGCCTGCTGCTCGGTTCGGAGCGTCCCGGGGTCGCCTTGCTGCGTCAGATCGAGGAGGGTTTCGGCCATGACTTTCGCTCCTGGGTCGGGGATGGTCAGAACCGCGACCGTACCACTTCCTAGACACTGTGTCTAACAGCCTGTCTAACACCCGCTAGGATGGCGCGATGGCCGTTCTGTCGAGAAGCGGAGCCGGCGCGAGCGAGCGCAGGCGGGAGGGTGAGCAGGCCTTCCTCACCGCCACGGAGGCGCTGCTAAACGAGGGCCGCTCCTACGCGGAGCTGAGCGTCGAGCAGATCGCGTCGATGGCGGGTCGGCCGCGGACCGCTTTCTACCTCTACTTCCGCGACAGGCGCGAGTTGCTGATCCGCCTCACCGAGACCGTCGCCGAAACGCTGTACGAGCAGGCGGACACGTGGTGGAGCGGGACCGAGGGGCGCGCGGACGTCCGCCCCGCGCTCGCCGCGATACTCGGAACCTGGGCGCGTCACGCGAGCCTGCTGGGAGCGGTCGTCGAGGCGGCGACCTACGACGAGGAGATCGGAGAGTTCTGGCGCAACCTCGTCGGGCGGTTCATCTATGCGACGGAGCGGCGGCTGGTCGAGGAGGGCGAGGAGCCCGAGGCTGCCGCCGCGAAGGCGTTCGTGCTGTGCTGGATGACGAATCACGCGTGCTATCAGCAACACGCCCGTTCGGGCTCGCTCGACGACCTCGCGCTGCTCGACGCGTTGACGGACATCCTCGAGCGCAGCGTGTACCGGCCCTGAACGTCCACTAGCATTTCCCCGGTCATGGCGGTTCCGAAGAAGAGGACCTCATCGGCTCGGCGCGATTCGCGCCGTGCGCACGACCGCAGCTCCGCGCCGCGGCTCAACGAGTGCCCGCAGTGCCACAGCCCGCGGCTTCCCCATCGCGTCTGCCCGACGTGCGGCACGTACGCCGGCAGGGAAGTCGTAAGCCACGCGATCGAGGAGCCCGTCGCGGAGCGCGCTCCCGAAGCGACGGAGGAGTAGGCCGCTTGGGTCAGCCAGAGGGCGTCGTCAGCGACCCGCCGAGCGGCCCGCTGACGATCGCGCTCGACGCGTACGGAGCCGACGGCGGCGCCGAGGTGATCGCAGCCGGCGCGAAGGCCGCCGCGCGCGATGGGATACGCGTGCGGGCGTTCGGGCTCCAGTCCGACCTCGTGCCACTGGTCGGAATCGACCGCGTCGAGATTCGTCGGGCCGAGGACGCGATCTCGAACGAGGACGAGCCGGTCCGCGCGGTGCACCAGAAGCCCGGCGCGTCGATCGTCCTCGCCGCGCAGGATGTCGCCGAGGGCAACTCGCACGCGCTGGTCAGCGCCGGCTCCACGGGAGCGGCGCTCGCGGCATCGCTGTTCGCGCTCAAGCGGATGCACGGCGTGCACCGTCCGGCGATCGCGGTCCAGCTCCCGATCCCCGAGCACCGGGAGCGGCGCCTCCTCCTGCTCGACGCAGGCGCGAACGCGGAGGTCCGGCCGCAGCACCTGGTCCAGTTCGCCTACCTCGGCGCCGCGTTCAGCGAAGCCGTGCTCGGCGTCGAGCGCGCCCGCGTCGCCCTGCTCTCGGTCGGCGAGGAGCGCGGAAAGGGCACCCCCACCGTGGTCGCGGCGCACGAGGCGCTCGCCGGGGCAGTCGGCCTCGAGTTCATCGGCAACGTAGAGGGGCGCGACCTCGCGATCGGCGCCGCGGACGTGGTCGTGACCGATGGCTTCACCGGCAACGTGGCGCTGAAGACGATGGAGGGAACCGCCGGCGCCGTCGGCGGCGCAGTCCGCGACGCGGCGAAGTCAGGATTCTTCGCGGCGATCGGCGGCCTGCTGATGCGCCGCTCCCTGGGGCGGCTGCGACGCGAGCTCGATCCGGAGAGCACCGGAGGCGCGATTCTCCTCGGCCTGCGCGGCGTGGCCGTGATCGCTCACGGCAGCTCGGGGCCTGCCGGGATCGCGAACGCGATCCGCCTCGCCGAGCGCGGCGCACGCGAGCGCGCCGTGGAGCGTACCGCCGAGCTGCTGGAGCGCTCCGGCGCGAGCCGGGCGGCGGTGCGGGCGAGCCTCGAGCGTGATAGGAGTGCTGCGTCGTGAGCGCGAGGCTCTATAAAGGTGGGGGTGGGCGGGGAATTTGATGGAGGGCCGAGCGCGAAACCTTGAGATGAGTCGCGACGAGGTGTTCGAGAAGGTGCGGGCGCATCTGGCGAGCGAGCTCGAGGTGGGCCCGGATCGGATCACCGAGGACACACGCTTCCGCGAGGACCTCGACGCCGACTCGCTCGACCTGTATGAGCTCGTGATGGAGCTCGAGGACTCGTACGGAATCAAGGTCAGCGAGGAGGAGGCGGCGCGGATCGAGACCGTGCGGGAGGCGGTCGACTTCGTCGTCCAGCACGTCCCGAGCTCGTAGCTCGAGATGGGCGTCCCGCGGTTGGGTGATGCAGCCGAGGCGGGAGGGCCCGGGGCGACGCGACCGGCCGACGTCTTCGCTCTGGCGAAGCTGATCGACGACCTCCCCGACGACCTGAGCCGTAAGGCGCTCACCCACGCATCGTGGGTCGAGGAGCGCACCGAGTCCTACGGGCGCCTCGCGTTCCTCGGCGACGCGGTGCTCGGGCTCGCGGTCGGCGAGGAGCTGTTCAAGCGCTTCCCGAGCGCCGACATCGGTCGGCTCACGAAGGTGCACGGCCACTCGGTCAGCGGTCGCGCCTGCGCGGCGGTGGCGGTCGCGCTCGGCTTCCCCGAGCGGCTCCGCGAAACCATGCCCGCGGGCGGCGAGGGCATCTCGTCCGAGGAGCTGATCTCGAGCGAGCGGGCGCTCGCGTCGGTCACCGAGGCGATGATCGGCGCTTGTTCCCTGGAGTACGGGTTCGAGCGCACCGCAGCCGCGACGGTGAGCGCGTTCGACGCCCAGATCGAGCTCGCCAGCGAGACCACGCTCGATTTCAAGTCCGCTCTCCAGGAGGAACTCGCGCGTCGAGGTGCAAGCGTCACCTATGAGGTCGTACGAGAGACGGGCCCCGCTCACGAACGGTGGTTCGAGGTCACCGCGGCGGCTGCCGACGAGGTTCTCGGGCGGGGCAGCGGGCGCAGCAAGAAGGACGCCGAGCAGGCCGCCGCGGCGGAAGCTCTGGATTCGCTCCGGAACTAGTCGACGACCGGCAAGCTCGCTCGCGAACCCAAGACCACCGGCAAGTTCGCTCGCGAACTTGCCGTATGAGGTGTCGTCCGTCCGGTCCCCGGGCGAGCCTATGCTTCCGCGATGCATCTGAAGTCGATCACGATGAAGGGCTTCAAGTCCTTCCCCGACCGCACGCGGCTCGTGTTCTCGCCCGGCGTGAGCGTGATCGTGGGTCCCAACGGGTGCGGTAAGTCGAACATCACCGACGCCGTGTTGTGGGCGCTCGGCGAGCAGAGCCCGCTCGCGGTCCGCGGCCAGACGATGCAGGACATGATCTTCGCCGGCGGCAAGGGCCAGAGCCGTCGCCGCTTCGCCGAGGTAGAGGTCGTGATCGACAACGACGACGGCAGCTCGAACGGAGCCCCGTTCTCGGAGCTCGCGATCAAGCGCCGCCTCGATCGCGCCGGCGAGGGCGAGTATCGCCTCAACGGTGCACGCTGCCGGCTCGCCGACGTCCTCGAGGTGCTCTCGGACGCCAACCTCGGCGGCGAGATGCACTCGGTGATCAGCCAGGGCAACGTCGAGGAGGTCGTCCACTCCAAGCCGCGAGATCGCAGACTGCTGGTCGAGGAGGCGGCCGGGCTCGGCAAGCACCGCAAGCGGCGGCGCCGCGCCCAGCTCAAGCTCGAGCGCACGAGGGACAATCTCGACAGGGCCCTGGACGTCGAGCGCGAGGCACGCACTCACCTGCGCCCGCTCAAGCGCCAGGCCCAGGCGGCCGAGACCCACGCCCGGCTCGAGCGCGAGACGCTAGAGCTGCGAGCGAGCCTGATCGCCGACGAGCTGCGCATCCACGAGAGCGATCTGGCGCGGACCGGCCGCGAGGCCACGAAGGCGCGCGAGGGCAGGGACGAGATCGAGGGCCGGCTCGCCGAGATAAACAAGCGCCGTACCGAGATCGAGGAGCAATTCGCGCAGCGGGACCGCGAGCGCACGGTCCTGTGGGGCCGGCTGACGGCCCTGCGAGGGCTCCACGAGCGGCTCAGCGTCCGCGCGGAGTCGCTCGCGGGCCGATCGTCGGAGCTCGAGGTCGGCCTCGAGCGGAGGCGAGCGGCGCTCGGCGACCTGGTGCCCGAGCTCGTGGTCGAAGCCGAGGACGACGAGGGCGATCCGATGTCGATCGAGCTCGGCCGTATCGAGCAGGCGCTGGGCGGCGCGACCCGGGCACTGCTGCGGGCGCGCGCAGGCCAGGGCGACATCGGCGAGGAGCTGGCTCGGGTCCGCGAGGGCTCCGAGCGGGCGGCGCGTGCGTCCGCGCGGGCGGAGCGCCTGCTGGGCAAGAGCCGCCAGGACTCGCTCGAACGCCGCGTGGCCGCCGAGGAACAGCTCCTGCCGCGGCTCCGGGCCGCCGCTAAGGCTGTCGCCGCGGGGCGCGAGGCGATCGGGGAGCGGATCGACGCGCTCGAGCGGCGCATGCTCGAGGACGAGGACGCCGGGGACGTGACCGAGGAGCTGCGCGAATGCTCACAGCGGGAGTACGCGATCCAGGCCGAGCTGCGTTCGGCGGCCGAGTCCGTCACCGAGGCCGAGGTGAAGCTGGCGCACCTCGAGGAGCGCCGCGACGAGGTGCTCGCCGAGCTTCAACGGATCGGCGCCCGGCTCGGCGTCGACGTCGGTCCCGCGGCCGAGGCCCTCGGCGAGGACGACCGCGCCGAGGTGGAGCGCAAGCTAGAACGCCTGGCGCGGCGCCGCGAGCAGCTCGGGCCGGTGAACCCGCTCGCCGAGCGCGAGTACGAGGATGCGCGCGACCGCGTCGCGGAGCTCGAGCACCAACGCGAGGACCTCGAGACCGCGCTGGCGGAGCTCGAGAAGGTGATCCGGGAGACCGACCGCAAGATCAAGGCCGACTTCGAGGAGACCTTCGAGGCGACCGCGCGCAACTTCGAGGAGCTCGTCGAGCACCTGTTCCCGGGCGGCCGCGGCCGCTTGCGGCTGGTGGATATTCCGATGCCCCGCGCCGTTCTAGGTGGCGCAGACCCGCCCGAACCGGACGCGGGAGCGAGCGAGGCAGAACAAGGCGGCAAGTTCGCGAGCGAACTTGCCGGTGACGACGGGTCCGAGCGAGCGGGAGCGGAGGATTCGGGCGGAAATGATGAAGGCGTGGAGATCGAGGTAACTCCGGCTGGCAAGGCCACCCGGCGCCTGTCGCTGCTCTCCGGCGGCGAGAAGTCGCTCGTCGCGCTCGCTTTCCTTTTCGCCGTCTTCCTCGCGCGACCCTCGCCGTTCTACATCCTCGACGAGGTCGAGGCGGCGCTCGACGACGCCAACATCGACCGCTTCCTCCAGCTCGTGCGGCGGTTCGCGACGCGGGCGCAGTTCGTGATCGTCACTCACCAGAAGCGCACGATGGACGCCGCCGACGTCCTCTACGGCGTCAGCATGGGCGAGGGCGGGATCACGAAGGTGATCTCGCGCCGGCTGCCGCGCGACGAGGCCGAGCCGGAGCCCGCCGAGGCGGCCGAGGCTGCGTAGGGTCCGAACGTCCAGGCGGAGTCGCCCTCCTCACGTCCTCGTGCGGTAGCGAACGTGAACCATGCCGTTGCCGAAACGGCGTTCGTCCACCAGCTCGAGATCCAGGCGGAGATCGTCGGGTAGGGCCTGCTTGCCGCCTCCGACCACGACCGGGGCGAGGAACAGGTGGCACTCGTCGACCAGCCCGGCGTGGAACGCGTGGGCAGCGAGCGCCGGGCCGCCGACGATGAGGTCGCGCTCGGCGGCCGCCTTCATCCGCCGGACGGCTTCGGGGTCGAACTCTCGCTCGATCCGCGTCCTGGCGGTGGAGACGGCATCCAGCGTCGTCGAGTACACGACCTTGTCGGCCGCCTGCCACAGCCGCGCGAAGTCCTGGATGTGGGGCGGCTGGTCGGAGAACGCTTCCGCGTCGTCCCACACGACCATCACCTCGTATAGCCGGCGCCCGTAGAGGTAGGTGCCGACCGGCCGCTCGAGGTCGTTGACGAACGCGTGCACCTCCTCGTCCGGCTCGCCCCAGTCGAACTTGCCGTCCGCATCGGCTACGTAACCGTCGAGCGACGCGATCGCACCGTAGATCAGCTTGCCCATTCGCTACCCCTCGCGTTTGCGTGACGCGGCGAACCCTACCCGCGTAGCCTCTCGACCCCGATGGCGACGACGTGGCAGGACTTGTTCGTGCTTCCGGACGGCGCTCCGGAGCGACCGGAGCCGGCACAAGAGCGCCAGCCCGAGGAGCGCAGAGGCGTCTTCCGCCGCCTCCGCGACAACCTCTCGAAGAGCCGCCAGGCGCTCGCCGACGAGCTCTCGGCGAGCCTCGGCGACACGCTCGACGCGGAGACGTGGGAACGGCTCGAGGAGACGCTCATCCTCGCCGACGTCGGAGCGCGGGCGACCGCGGACGTCGTCGGGCGCCTCGAGCAGGAGGCCGAGGCGGGGCGGGTCGCCGACCCCGATGCGGCCCGCGCGATGCTGATCGAGATGCTCGCCGAGGCGGCGGATCCCGGCGACGGCCGGATCGACCTCACCCGAAGCCCCACGGTGATCATGGTCGTGGGCGTCAACGGCAGTGGCAAGACGACGACGATCGGGAAGATCGCGTGGCACCTCCAGCGCGAGCTCGGGCGCTCGGTGATCCTGGCCGCGGCGGACACCTACCGCGCGGCGGCCGTAGAGCAGCTCGAGGCATGGGCCGATCGCGCGGGGTCCGAGATAGTCAAGGGCGCCCCGGGCGGCGACCCGGGCGCGGTCGTGTTCGACGCGATCGCCGCCGCGGAGGCGCGCGCCGCCGACGTCGTGATCGCCGACACCGCCGGCAGGCTCCACACCCACGGAAACCTGATGGAGGAGCTCGCGAAGGTGCGCCGGGTGATCGCGAAGCGCCTCGACGGGGCCCCGCACGAGACGCTGATCACGATCGACGCGACGACCGGGCAGAACGGGCTCCGCCAGGCGCAGGCGTTCTCGGACGCAGTCGACGTCACGGGTGTGGCGTTGACGAAGCTCGACGGGACGGCGAAGGGCGGCATAGCGCTCGCGATCTCGAGCGAGCTCGGCATTCCCGTGAAGCTGGTCGGGGTGGGGGAGTCGCTCGCGGATCTTCGCCCATTCGACCCGCGCGAGTTCGCCGTCGCTTTGCTCGGAAAATAGGCCTGACCCCCCAGCCTCTAAGCTGGATCGTTCGTGTTTGACCAGCTCTCCGACCGACTCCAATCGACGCTTTCCGAGGTCCGCTCGCGCGGCAAGCTGAGCGAGGCCGACGTCGACCGCGCGATGCGCGAGATCCGGCTCGCCCTGCTCGAGGCCGACGTCAACTTCAAGGTCGTGAAGTCGTTCACGGCGGAGCTCAAGGAGCGCTGCCTCGGCGAGGGCGTGCTCGACAGCCTCGACCCCGGCCAGCAGGTCGTGAAGATCGTCAACGAGGAGCTCGCGAAGCTGATGGGCGGCGCCGGCCGCGACATCGTGTTCGCGCCGAGCGGAACGACGGTGATCCTGATGGCCGGCCTGCAGGGGTCGGGGAAGACGACCGCGTGCGCCAAGCTCGCCAAGCGGCTGGCGAAGGACGGCCGGACTCCGGCGCTGGCGGCGTGCGACACGCAGCGGCCCGCGGCCGTCGACCAGCTCGTCACGGTGGGCAAGCGGGCGGGCGTCCCCGTGTACGAGAAGGGCACCGACCCCGATCCGGTCGAGATCGCCGAGTGGGCCGTGAACCGGGCGCGCGGCGAGCAGCGCGACGTGCTGATCGTCGACACCGCGGGCCGGCTCCACATCGACGAGGCGCTGATGGACGAGCTGGCGAGGATCAAGAAGCGCATCAAGCCCCACGACGTCCTGCTTGTGCTCGACGCGATGACCGGGCAGGACGCCGTCAACGTCGCCGACGAGTTTGCCGAGCGCACGGACTTCGACGGAGTGGTCCTGACGAAGCTCGACGGCGACGCCCGCGGCGGCGCCGCGCTGTCCGTCAAGGCGGTGACCGGGAAGCCGGTGCTCTATGCGTCGACCGGGGAGAAGGTCGAGGAGCTCGAGCGCTTCCAGCCCGAGCGCATGGCCAGCCGCATTCTCGGGATGGGAGACGTGATGTCGCTGATCGAGAAGGCGGAGGAAGTCTCCGACCGTGACCAGGCGCAGGAGCTCGAGCGAAAGATCCGCAAGCAGCAGTTCACGCTCGAGGACTTCCGCAAGCAGATGCGGCAGGTCCGGCGCATGGGGCCGGTTACCAACCTGCTCGGGATGCTGCCGGGGACGGGCGGCGCGATGAAGCAGCTCCGCAACGCGGACATGGACGAGCGGGAGTTCGATCGGCTCGAAGCGATCATCCTCTCGATGACGCCCGAAGAGCGCACCCGGCCCGAGATCATCAAGGGGTCGCGGCGCAAGCGAATCGCTCGGGGCGCGGGCACGAACGTCCAGGCCGTGAACCAGCTCGTGAAGCAGTTCGGCCAGATGCAGAAGCTGATGAAGCAGCTCGCCGAGGGCCGCATGCCGAGTCCGGAGCAAATGCTGCGAGGGCGCTAGAACAGCCATTCGCACGATCTGCCAGCAGATCGTGCGGTGCGCGAAGCACCCAGTAACCTCAGCGGCTCGTGGCGGTCCGAATCAGACTCAGGAGGATGGGTTCCAACAAGAACGCGCACTGGCGCGTCGTCGTCGCCGACCGCTCTTCGCCGCGCGATGGGCGCACGATCGAGACGATCGGCCACTACAACCCCCGGACCGAGCCGTCGACGATCGTGATCGACGAGGAGCGGGCGCGCCACTGGCTCGAACACGGCGCCCGGCCGTCGCGCACCGCCGCCCAGCTGCTTCGAGCGAAGGGGATCGAGGCCACCGGGACGAAATGAGGGAGCTCGTCGAATACCTCGTCCGGGCACTCGTCGAGGACCCGGACGCGGTGCAGGTCGAGGAGCTGGAGGAGAACGGTGACGTCGTTCTCGAGGTGACCGTCGCCGAGGACGATCTCGGTCGCGTGATCGGGCGCGGCGGAAGGATCGCCAACGCGATCCGTACGGTCGCCCGCGCCGCCGCGACGAAGGAAGAGCGCCGGGTACTCGTCGAGATCCTGGAGTGAGACGGCTCGACATATTCACCTTGTTCCCGGAGGCCTTCGACTGGTTCCGCGGCCAGCGACACGTGCAGAACGCCGCCCGCGAGGGGCTCGACCTCCGGTTGCTCAGCTACCGCGACACGACCCCGCTCGGCGCGGGGCAGGTCGACGACGCTCCGTACGGGGGCGGTGCGGGCATGGTGCTGCGGGTCGACGCTGTCGACGCGGCGCTTCGGGCCGCCTACGGGGAGAGCCTTGCGGGGCGGCGCATCGTGCTTCTGACGCCGTCCGGGCGCGCGTTCGACGAGCCGCTGGCGAGCGAGCTCGCGGCTGAACCCGAGCTCGCGCTGCTGTGCGGGCGCTACGAGGGGGTGGACGAGCGGGTGCGCGACCATCTCGCGACCGACGCCGTCTCGATCGGGCCGTTCGTGATCTCCGGCGGCGAGCTTGCGGCGATGGTGGTCGCGGACGCCGTGATCCGCAAGCTTCCCGGGGCGCTCGGGGATGCGCAGAGCGCCGTCGAGGAGTCCTACAGCGCGGCGCTCGGCGGGGCGCCCGAGTATCCGCACTACACGCGGCCTCCCTCTTACCGTGGATGGGACGTTCCGGAGGTCCTGCGGTCGGGCGATCACGAGCGGGTGCGCGAGTGGCGGCTCGAGCGCAGCCGGGAGCGCGTCCGCGGCTAGGAGCACGCCCGGCCGGTCCCTGGAGCGCAGGCAGCCGTCCGCTACTATCCGGGTCCGCGCGGGCTGCGAGGTTTGCCCGCGTTTTGATCGTCTTCGGCCGTTTCGGGGCGCGCCCCCGTTCCCCCACGGCAAGCCACCATGAGCGGCATCATCGAAAGCATCGAGCAGCGCCAGCTCGCCAGGGTGCCGGCGTTTCGCCCCGGCGACCGCGTGCGCGTGCACTTCCAGGTCATCGAGGGCAACCGGCGCCGCACCCAGGTGTTCGAGGGCGTAGTGATGAAGCGCCAGGGCGCGAGCTCGCGGGAGACATTCACGGTTCGCAAGCAGTCGTTCGGCGTCGGCGTCGAGCGAACGTTCCCGGTCCACTCGCCGAAGATCGAGAAGCTCGAGGTCGTCGCGCGAGGCGACGTGCGCCGGGCGAAGCTGTACTACCTGCGAGGGCGAGTCGGCAAGCGCGCTCGGGTCGCCGAGCGCCGCTGGGGCATCGAGGACGAGCTCGTCGTCAGCGAGGAGGAGGCCGAGGCGGTCGACTCCGAGGGCCTGGCCATCGACGAGGCGGAGACCGCTGAGCCCGAGGAGGGCGAGGGCGAGGAAGTCGAGGACGCGGATGGCGAGGGAGCCGAGGAAGCAGAAGCCGGTCCCACCACAGACCCGGTCGAACCGGACGCGGGAGCGAGCGAGGCAGGGACAACGCCTGACAAGTCCGAGGACGTGTCAGGGTCTGAGTCAGGTTCCGAGCGAGCGGAAGCGGAGGATTCGACCGGAAGTGATGCTGGCAGGGGCGCGGGCTGATTCCGAAGCCAAAAACCGGCGCCGGCGCCCTCGTAGAGCTCGTGGTCATCGTCGCCCTTGCGGTCGGCCTGGCGCTGCTGATCCAGGCGTTCGTGATCAAGCCGTACCAGATCCCATCGCAGTCGATGGAGCCGACACTCGACGTCAACGAGCGCGTGCTCGTGAACCGCTTCCTCTACCACCTCAAGGATCCCGAGATCGGCAACATCGTCGTCTTCCATCCTCCGCTCGGGGCTGAGCAGGGCCGCGAGTGCGGCGTGGCGCGCAAGCCGAGTCAGGCCTGTCCCGAGCCAACCCCGGAGAAGTCCGACACCAACTTCATCAAGCGGATCGTCGCCGGTCCCGGGGACACGCTCTCGATCGAGAACGGGCATCCTGTGGTCAACGGTGAGCCCGCCACCGAGGACTTCATCATGCCGTGCGGCGGCGGACCGGACTGCGATCTCCCGAAGGAGATCACCATTCCACCCGATCACTACTTCATGATGGGCGACAACCGTGGGGCAAGCGAAGACAGCCGGTTCTGGGGGCCGGTACCGCGCGACTGGATCATCGGACAGGCGTTCGGAACCTACTGGCCGCCGCAGAAGATCGGCCCGCTCTAGAACCGCGCGGCTGTTCCGCTTCGACCGCTCGCTCGGTCGGCGGTGGGTGGCCGGCGCAGACGAGGCGGGGCGGGGATCGCTCGCGGGACCCCTCGTCGCGGCGGCTGTGTTGCTCGATTACGAGCGGCTCGGCAAGCGAGAGCGGCGGGAGCTGGCCGGCCTGGACGACTCCAAGCAGAAGACCCCTGAGGAGCGCGAGGCCCTCTACCCGAGGGTGATGAACGCCGCGACACGGGTGGCGGTCACGGCCCGGTGCGCCAGCGGGATCGACGCCCGTGGCCTCCACGTGACCAACCTCGCCGCGCTCGCCGATTGCCTCGCCCAGGTCGCCATCGAGGACGCGGTCTGCCTCGTCGACGGGTTCACGCTTCCGCGCTGCGGTGTGGATCACAGCGCGGTCGTCGACGGCGACGCGAGAAGCGCCGCGATCGCCGCCGCCTCGGTGGTGGCGAAGGTGACCAGGGACCGCTACATGCGACGGGCCGACGGCGCCTACCCGGGTTGGGAGTTCGCCGACAACGTCGGATACTCGACCCCGGAGCACCGCGCGAAGATCGCCGAGCAGGGGATCTCGGACCTGCATCGCCGCTCGTTCCAGTCGATCGCCTACACGGCGCTGGAGCTCGAGCTCGATTCCCTCGATTCCCTAGAAGGCGCCCCGGAGGTGTTCCCAGACAACGGTGCCCCCGGACCCGTCGAGGCTCACCCCGACGACGTCGAACCGCAGCGAGCGGAAGCGCGGGAGTGATTCCCGCCCGGACAGCCACGCCCTCGCGAGCCGCCTCAGCCTGAGCTGCTTGCGGCGGTCGACGGCGAGCGCCGGCCGCTCGGGACCGTGGCTCGTCCCGGCTCGCGCGGCCTTCACCTCCACGAACACGAGCGCGTCGCCGTCGAGCGCGATCAGGTCGATCTCGCCGATCGCCTCGGTCGTGTGGATGCGCGCGTTGCGGGCGACGATCGAGAACCCCTGCGCCGCCAGGCGATCGGCGGCGAGTCCCTCCGCGGAGCGGCCGAGGCGCTGGCGGGCGAGTGTCACCGCGCCAACGTAGAAGCACCCGGCGCACATGTGGCGCGCGGCTTGATACGGAGCCGCAACGTTCGCCACAGCATGGCTATCCATGCGACAGTTTTGCCACGAGCAGGCGCTTTGTACCCGCACCCACCCGTATGGACCCGTGTACGATCGCGTCCCCACTCTTCGACAAGCGCGGGATACTGAGCGGGCGATGTCGCAGCCGCATCGAAGTCGAAGCGAGGCGTCATGGATACCCGCATTGCCACCGAGGCCGATTTGGATGGCCTCACCGCAACGCTGACCGCGGCATTCGAAAGCGACCCGCTGTGGGGTACTTGGGCCTTTCCAGACCCTGAGGATCTGGCGGTTTGGTGGCGCTTCTATCTCCGCAGCGACCTGCGTTACCGCTGTGTGTGGGTGCGGGGCGACTACGCCGCCGCGTCGGTCTGGATTCCCCCGGGCGGCACGGAACTCACCGAGGAGGACGAGGAACGGGTCGAACCGCTCCTCGAACAGCTCGTCGGCCCGCGAGCGCCCGAGATCATGGAACTGGTCGATCGCTTCGACGCCACCCACCCGAGCGAACCCCCGCACTTCTACCTCGCCCTGCTTGGCACCCATCCCGAGTATCGCGGACGAGGGCTCGGGATGGGCCTTCTCACCGAGAACCTGGCGAGCCTGGGCGACGCCCAAGGGGTCCCGAGCTACCTGGAGTCGACCAACCCGAACAACAACTCCCGCTACGAACGGCTGGGATTCAGGAGGGTTGGCGAGTTCACGACACCGGACGGGAACCGGACCGTGACTACGATGTGGCGCGACGCGGAGCGGACACGAGCCGCCGCGACCTCGAGGTAGGCGATGTCGCGGGAGAACGTCGAGCTGGTGCGCCAGGGATTGGAGGCGTTCTTCGTCGGCGACCTCGAGCGGGCGATGAGCATCGTCCATCCGGACGTGGTCGCGGTCCGCGCACCGCCGCTTCCCGATCCGCAGACCTACCACGGAATCGAGGGCGTGCTTCAGATGTACGCGGATTGGACGACCGACTTCGGGGAGTTCGAGATGGCGGCGGGGGAGTTCATCGACGCCGGGGACCGAGTCGTGGCCGAGGTCTTCCAGCGCGGACGAGGACAAGCCAGTGGAGCAGTGGTGGGGGGCCGGTTCTGGTTCGTTTTCACGATCGCTGACCGAAAAACCATCCGCTATGACGTCTTCAACGACAGGCACCAGGCCCTCGAAGCCGCCGGGCTTCGGAGTAGGCGATGTCGCCGCCGGCAAGACTGGGGCGTTCCGATCTGGTCGCGGCCGGTGTCTCAACCAATAGCAACTACAAACGGGAGGAGAAGCGAAATGGCAAAGGAGATGGCTGACCGGCAGGCGATAGCCGACCTGTTCTCCGAGTACGCGTGGGCGCTCGACGCCGCGGACTGGGACCTGCTCCGGCAGGTATTCCACGAGGACGCGTCCCTCACGCTCGAACTCACGGGGGCAGACACCGTCGGCCCGATCGCGCCGGGGGCGGAGGTGGTCGACTTCATACGCAGCACGTCCGAGGGGCAGGACGATCAGCGCCGTCACGTGGTGACGAACCTCCGCTACGAGAGCGAGGGCGAGGAGGACGCGGTGGTGACCGCCACCCTGACGCTCCTGGTGACTGCGGACGGCGAGCTCAGCGTCCAGTCGACCGGGGTGTTCCGAACCGAGGTGGTGCTCGAAGCCGGGCGCTGGCAGTTCCGCGAGTTTCGCCTCGCGCTCGACCGGCCGTTGTAGGTGGTCGGCCCCCCGCCCGCGACCTGGGATGTCGATCAGTCCGCGCGGGACGGGGCCCAAGAGTTGTGCCCGGGTACAACTATCGATGAGTTCCGAGGGCCGCCGCGGTCCAGTAATGCGAAGGCCAAACCAGCGAGGAGGTAGAGCATGTTGCTCGAGGGAAAGAACGCCGTCATCTACGGAGCGGGCGGATCGATCGGCGGCGCGGCCGCGCGGGCGTTCGCGCGCGAGGGGGCGCGGGTGTTCCTCGCGGGCCGCACTCAGGCGACCCTCGACGCCGTCGCAGAGGACATCCGCGGGGCCGGCGGAGCGGCGGAGACTGCCGAGGTGGACGCGCTCGACGAGAAGTCGGTCGATGCCCACGCCGACGCGATGGCGAAGGAGGCAGGAAGCATCGACATCTCGTTCAATTTGATCACCCACCCGTACACCCACGGCACCCCCCTCGCGGAGATGGACGTCGACGACTTCATGGCGCCGGTCGACACGGCCGCGAGGTCAACGTTCATCACCGCGCGGGCCGCCGCGCGGCACATGATCCCCAAGCGCTCGGGGGTCATCCTCGCGTTCGGCGGACCCGGCGACCGCGCCGCGCCGATGCGCGACTACTACCTGGGGGGCACCCAGGTCGCGTTCGACGCGATAGAGACGATGCGGCGCCAGCTCTCGGTCGAGCTCGGACCGCACGGCATCCGCTTCGTCACCCTGGAGTCCGGCGGGGTCACGGAGTCGCTTCCAGGGGACGTTGACGGGGGCGACGAGATCGCGAAGATGATCGCGGGCGCGACGCTGCTCGGCCGCGCGGCTACGCTCGAGGACGTCGGCAACGTCGCCGCGTTCGTGGCGTCCGACAAGGCCCGCGTTATGACTGCCGCCACCGCCAACGTGAGCTGCGGCGCCCTGATCGACTAGCGCGCGAGTACAAAGCCCGCGACGCTGTCGACGACCTCGGGCCGGTCGAGCCACAGCCAGTGGCCGGCGTTCTCGTACATTTCGAACTCGACGTCGCCTCCGAGCGCCTCGGCATACGCGCGGCAACGGATCGACCAGCCGACGTGGAGCTCGAGTAAGCAGAAGAAGAAGTAGGGCCGATCGTCAGACGGCGACGGTCCGGCCCTCGCCGAGGGTCTCGGTGAGCACGGCGCGGTGGGTGGGATCGGCCTCCTTTTGGGCCCTGCGGCCTGCGTCGGTGACGCAGGCGAAGATCCCGCGGCGGTCGTAGGCGCAGGTCGCGCGGGTGACGTAGCCAGCCTCCTCGAGCCGGCCCACCAGCCGGGAGAGGGCACTCTGGCTGAGGTGGACCTCCTCAGCCAGCTCCTGGATCCGGCGCCCCTTGGGGGTGTCGACCTCGGCGAGGCTGCGCAGAACCTCGTACTCGCTCAGCGCGAGCTGATGCTCGCGCTCCAGCGCGCGCTCCAGCGCTTCCCTCACTCGGGCATGCGCCGACTCGAGCTCACGCCACTGATTCAAAAGGCGGTCGTTCTTGACTGCGGACGACATTCTGCCTCGCTCCTCTCGTCCCTGAAGCGGCGGCAATAATAGCAAACGTTGCATTCGCATATTGTGTTGACACAATGCATGCGTCTGCATATACTACGCTTCTTCAACTGACCACTGACGGGGAGGCCCGTATGCAGCAGGAGTCAGCACAGTTCCTGAAGACCAGCTTTGACGCGCGCGCCTGGTGGTTGCTTGCCCTCGTGTGCGGAGTCCTCTTCCTCGATGGGCTCGACGTCTCGATGGTCGGCGTCGCCCTGCCGAGCATCGGCAGCGAGCTTGGGCTCGAGCCGAGCTCGCTCCAGTGGGTGGTGAGCGGCTACATCCTCGGCTACGGCGGGTTGCTGCTGTTGGGCGGACGCGCGGCCGACTTGCTCGGCCGCCGCCGGGTACTACTCGGCGGGCTCGCCGTCTTCCTGGTCGCCTCCTTCGTCGGCGGCCTCGCCAACGACGGGAACACGCTGATCGCGACCAGGTTCATCAAGGGAGCGGCGGCGGCGTTCACGGCGCCGGCGGTGCTCTCGATCATCACGACGTCGTTCGCGGAGGGGCCGGTGCGGAACAAGGCGCTGAGCATCTACGCGGCGGTCGGAGCGAGCGGCTGGTCGCTGGGCCTCGTCTTCGGCGGCGCGCTCACCGAGCTGGGCTGGCGGTACACGTTCTTCATGCCGGTCCCAATCGCTCTGGCGATCCTGCTGCTGCTGCCCCGCTACCTCGACAAGGATGAGCCGGTCGCCGTCAAGCGGAGGAGCTTCGACTTCAGCGGCACGGCGACCCTCGCGATGGCGATGCTGGGGCTTGTCTACACCATCGTCGAGGCTCCAGATGTCGGCTGGGGAGCGCCTCAGACGCTGCTCTCGTTCGCGGCGGTCGCGATGCTGCTCACGGCGTTCGTCCTGATCGAGCTCCGCAGCGCGAACCCACTGGTCCGGCTGGGAATCCTGAAGTCGGCGGCGCTCCGGCGCGCCAACTACGGCGCAATGGCGCTGCTCGGCAGCTGGTTCGGGTTCCAGTTCATCGGCACCCTCTATATGCAGAACTTGAGGGGCTGGTCGCCGATCGAGATGGCGCTCGCCTTCCTCCCGGCTGGGTTGATCGTCGCCTTCGGCTCGCCGAACGTCGGGCGACTGGTGAACAGGGTGGGTACCACGATCCCGGTCGGCGCTGGGCTGACCAGCCTTGGGCTGGCCTACCTCCTGTTCTGGAACATCGGCGCCGACTCGAGTTACCTGTCGGCGATGCTGCCGACCTTCATCCTCTCCGGGATCGGGTTCACGCTCGCCTTCGGGCCGCTGACGATCGCCGCGACCAGCGACGTCAGCGACGAGGAGCAGGGACTCGCCTCCGGGCTGGTCTACACCTCGTTCCAGCTGGGTGGCGCAGTCGGCCTTGCGGTCGCCACCGCGGTGATCGATGCCGGCACCTCGGGCTCGAGCGCGACGGCGGGCAGCGCCGAGGCGCTTCTCGACGGGTTCCAGCCCGGGATCCTCGTGTCAGTTGCGATCGCGGCGCTGGGCGCCGCAGTCACCCTGATCCCGCTTCTCAAGCGCTACGTGCCCGCCCGGGTGGCGGTCGCGACCGGAGGAGACAAGGGCGGCCGCGGCTAGCTGCCGTCGGCGGCGCCCCCGAGGGGTGGTCGGTCTCCCCACCGGCCACCCCTCCGGCCGCCCTGGGCCACCCCTGCGGCCCGCCCTGCAAATACGCGGAAATCCAGGGCGAGGCCGGCGAACACGGCCGAGAGGTGCAATGCCGCGACGGCACGATCGTCCGGGATCGCGCCTTTCGTCGAGGAGCCAGGCCCTCGAAGCCGCCGGGCTGTCGGGGTAGCGGAACGTTCTTCCGTGTCGGATGGACTAGAGCAGCCTGTTCACGCCAGAGCGGGATACTGAGCGGGCGATGCCGCGGGAGAACGTCGAGATCGTGCGTCGCAGCGTCGCCGCGTTCAACCGTGGGGACCTCGACGGCGCCTTGGAGGAGTGGGCGCCCGACGCCATTTGGGACTGGACCAACTCCCGCGGGTTCGATGCAGGCGTCTTTCGGGGCCACGACGAGATCCGGGCGTTCTGGGGCCGGTTCCTCGAGTCATTCGACGCGGTTCGGCTCGAGGTCGATGACCTGATCGAGGTCGAGGACGGCGTGTTGATCCACGAGAACGTCGGGTACTTGCGAGGACGGAACGGCATCGAGACGCAGGCTCGAAGCGCCTGGTTGATCACGATTCGGGACGGCAAGCAGACCTCGCTCACGCTCTACCAGACGAAGCAGGAAGCCCTCGAAGCCGCCGGGCTTGAGGAGTAGGCGATGTCGCAGGAGAACGTCGAGGCTGTCCGCAAATCGTTGGAGGCTTTTGATCGGCGCGACCGCGCTGCCTGGCTCGCGGCCCGTGATGACCAGGACTACGAAGTCGTTGCCGACCGCTACTGGCCGGAAGCTGATGCGGTGCGCGGTCGCGAGGCCGCCTGGGAGTTCTACGTCAAGGTCGCCGAGGCGTTCGAGCAGCTTCCCGCTGGGGACGCCGAGCTCGTGGATGCCGGGGCCGACAAGGTTTTGGTCCATCACCGGAATGACGTGCGCGGACGGGCAAGCGGGGCAGAGGTCGAGCTCAACTACTGGGTAGTGGTCACGTTCCGGGAGGGGAGAATCGTTCGCGACCAGTGGTTTGCGGATCGCGCCGACGCCCTCGAAGCCGCCGGGCTGTCGGAGTAGGCGATGTCGGAGGAGAACGTCGAGCTTGTCGGCCGCTTCTACGAGCCGGCGACGAGCAAGGCGGAGCTGTTGACCGCCATGCCGAGGACGATGGAGTTCTGCCATCCGGAGGTCGAGTGGACCTCACGCGAGGACGGATTGACCTACCGGGGCCGCGAGGGGGTTAGGGAGGCTCTCGAACGATGGCTTGAAAGCTTCGATGAATACAGGTACGAGCAGGGGGCCAATAAGCGGTGCCGAGGTTCCACGAGCTGCTCACCATCCGGGACGGCATGATCGTGCGCTTCCGCGAGTTCTACGACGAGAGCGACGCCCTCGAAGCCGCCGGGCTGCGGGAGTAGGCGCGGGACCCTACCGGCTCACTGTCGGCTCCTTAGCATGAGGGTCGTCCCCATCAGATATCTGGCATAGGAGAGAACAATGGCTGAGAGGAAACCTGCAAAGAAGGGCACGCAGAAGTCCGCCAAGAGAACCACCGGCAAAGCGTCCAAGGGATTCACGGACGAGGAACGAGCCGCGATGAAGGAGCGCGCCCAAGAGCTGAAGGCGGAAGCGCGCCGCGGCCCGCGCGCGAAGAAGGCGGACGGGGAGAGTGACGTGCTCGCGAAGATCGCCGAGATGCAGGGACGGGATCGCACCATGGCCAAGCGGCTCCATGCCATCGTCCAAGCCAGCGCGCCAGCCCTCTCGCCGAGAACCTGGTACGGGATGCCCGCGTATGCCAAGGACGGCAAGGTCGTCTGCTTCTTCCAAAGCGCGCAGAAGTTCAAATCGAGGTACGCGACGTTGGGCTTCAGCGACGAGGCGAACCTCGACAAAGGCGCCATGTGGCCGACCTCCTTCGCGCTGAAGAAGTTGACCGCCGCCGAGGAGAAAAGGATCGGCGCGCTCGTGAAGAAGGCGGTGAGCTGAGGACTGAGCTCGCCACTGGGCCCAGGCCGGGCAGTTGAGCAGGTTCGCATGGAAGCCGTTAGCTGAACCGCCGCTTGGACGAAAAGCGGATTCCTGACGGTCGCGGCTCCGGACTCTTCCCGGTCGACCAATCACCGAGCGAAACCGCTCGGCATGCTTCAGACGTCTCAGCCGCTCCCGAAGGCCTTCGCGGCGCCCGCTGCGAGCTCCTCGGGCGTGACGTCGCGTACGCGCTGGGCGATGTTCCAGCGATGCCCGAATGGGTCGACGACCTGGCCCTGGCGCTCGCCCCAGAACTGATCGGCGAGCTCGTGGCGCACCTCGGCGCCCGCTCCAAGCACACGATCCCAGAGCGCGTCGGCGTCGTCCGTCTGGATCTGCAGGACGGTCGCGGTGCCGCCAATCGTCAACGGCGACAGGATCCCGGCATCCGCGAACTCGCTGCCGACGTGGAGGCTCGAGTCGCCAATGGCGAGCTCGACGGTCATCACGCCGCCGCCCGGAAGCGGCACGCGGCTGCGCTCCTCGGCGCCGAACGCGCGCGCATACCATGCGGCCGCGGCGTCGGCGTCCGTCGTGACAATGTGGGGTGTGAGGTGCATCGGGTCTCCTTGTGACGAGGGCGATGGGCAGGCTTCGGGGTGGCCTTAGAGGATGACGAGCTTGGCGGTGTCTGCTGGCTCCTTGTAGGCGGGATACAGCACCCTCGTCTCGAACCCGCAACGTTCGCGCACCACCGGTGCGCCATGCGCTCCTAGCCTCGCGACGTGCTCGGCGTGGCCCGCACGTTCACTGTGGTCGGAGTCGCGGCGCAGGAGGTCCACGTCGAGGTCGACGTGCACGGCGGGCTGCCGGCGTTCTCGCTCGTCGGGCTGCCGGACGCGGCGGTCCGCGAGTCGCGCGAGCGGGTCCGCGCGGCCGTGTCCAACTCGGGCTTCGAGTTCCCGCTCCACAGGATCACGGCGAGTCTCGCGCCGGCCGACCTGCGCAAGGCCGGGCCGGGTTTCGATCTCGCGATCGCCGCGGCCCTCCTCGCGGCCTCCGGACAGCTCTCCGCGGACGCGCTCGGTCGCTACTGGCTCGCCGGTGAGCTGGCGCTCGACGGCTCGATCCGGCCCGTGCCCGGCGTCCTCGCGATGGCCGAAGAGGCGCGCCGCGGCGGCGCCGAGGGGATCGCGGTCGCGGCCGGAAACGCAGCCGAGGCGGCGCTGGTCGACGGGCTGAGCGTCGTACCGCTGCGCGACCTGCGTCAGGTCGCCGCGCTCGGCGGCCCCGAGCTGGCGCCGTTCGACCGCGCCGAGCTGCCGGCGCCGAGCTCCAACGGCGCCGGACCCGATCCTCCCGACCTCGCCGAGCTCCGCGGACAGCCGTACCTCCGTCACGCGCTCGAGGTCGCGGCGGCGGGCGGGCACAGCACGCTGATCGTCGGTCCTCCCGGCGCCGGCAAGTCGCTCGCGGCGCGCCGGCTTCCCACGCTGCTGCCGCCACTCAGGCGTGAGGAGGCGATCGAGGTGACGCGGATCGCCAGCGTGTGCGGTCGCCCGCCGCCGCCCGGGACGCTGGCCGCCCGCCCGTTCCGTGCGCCGCACCACACGATCTCGACCGCGGGGCTCGTCGGCGGTGGCAGCCCGCCGCGGCCCGGCGAAGCGACGCTCGCGCACGGCGGCGTCCTGTTCCTCGACGAGCTCGGGGAGTTCTCGCGCCAGGCGCTCGAGGCGATGCGCCAACCGCTCGAGGACGGGTCGATCACGGTCACCCGCGCGCGACACTCGATCGAGCTGCCGTGCCGGTTCATGCTCGTCGCGGCGTCCAACCCCTGCCCCTGCGGGCGCGGGGAGAGCTCGGAGCGGTGCCGTTGCTCGGACGCGTCAGTGCGCCGCTACGAGGCGAAGCTGAGCGGCGCGCTCGCGGACCGCATCGACATCTCGCTCAGCGTCGAGCAGCCCTCTCCGGAGGCGCTGCGCTCGGCCCCCGGAGAGCCGTCGGCCGCGGTCCGCGCGCGGGTGGCCGCGGCACGCGACGCGCAGGTGCGCCGCCTCGGCGCCGGGCGCTGCAACGCGGTCATGACGCCGGCAGAGACGCGCCGCGCGTGCAGGCTCGACGAGCCGGCAGCCGAGATGCTGGCGCACAGCCACGCCCGCCTCGGCCTGAGCGGCCGCGGGTACGAGCGCGTGCTGAGAGTGGCGCGCACGCTCGCCGACCTCGAGGGAGTCGATCGCGTCGGCGCGGATCATGTCGGGGACGCGCTCAACCTGCGACGCCGGTATGCCGCACCGTGACCGGCGCGTGCGAGGCGTGCCTTCGGCGCGCGCTACTGATCGAGCGCCTCGCGCCGCACATCGAGCGTGTCGCCACCGGCGGCGGCCGAGGCTCACCCGAGCTGCTCGCCCTCGAGGACGACCGTCTGGCGAGTGCGGTCGGTGGGAGGCGGGCCGACGAGATACTCACCGATGGACGCGCGGCGTCGGCCCACGGCCTGCGCCGCCGGGCGGATGCCGCGGGCTGCTGGATGACGTGCCGCCACGACGCGGCCTACCCCGTGACCCTGCTTGATCTCGGCGCCGAAGCGCCGGTCGCCCTGTTCGGGCGTGGCGATCGGGAGGCGCTCGCGGGACTCGATCCCGCCACGGCGGCCACGATCGTCGGCGCGCGGCGGGCGAGCGTCTACGGGCTCGGCGTCGCCGAGGAGCTCGGGCGAATGCTCGCCCGCGCGGGGATCGTCGTGGTCAGCGGGCTCGCGAACGGCGTCGACTCCCGCGCTCACCGCGGCGCGCTCGACGGCGACGGCGTGACGATCGCGGTGCTCGGGGGCGGCGCCGACGTGCCGTATCCCCGCCGTCAGGTGGGGCTCTATCAGCGCATCGTCGCGTCCGGAGGCGTCGTGGTGTCGGAGCTCCCGCCGGGCGCGGCGTCGTTTCGGTGGTGCTTCCCGGCGCGCAACAGGATCATGGCTGCGCTCGGAGGAATCACGGTCGTGGTCGAGGCCGCCGAGCGATCGGGCTCGCTGATCACCGCCGGGATGGCGCTCGATCTCGGGAGGTCGGTTGGAGCGGTCCCGGGACCGGTCAACTCGTGGATGTCCACGGGGACGAACCAGCTGCTGGTCGACGGCGCGGTTCCGGTTCGCGACGCCCAGGACGTGCTCGACCACCTGCTCGGCGCGGGGAGCCCGAACGTTCGCGAGCTCGGCCCCGAGCTCGATCCTCAGCTTCGCTCGATCCTCGAGCACGTCGAGGCGGGCCATCTCACCTGCGACGCCGTCGCCCTGGCCTCGAATGCACCGGCACACGTCACCGCGACCGCCTTGACCCGTCTCGAGCTCCTCGGTTACCTGACGAGCAGCCACACGGGCCGCTACTCACGCACCCCGATGGTCGCGCCGGAGAGGACGGACCCCGGACTACCCTCAGGGCGTGAGCGATGAGATCACCTACGCCCTGCTCGTCCGGCTGCCCGTCACGGGCATCGAGAAGTTCGAGGAGTACGAACGCCGCGTTCTGCCGCTGCTCGACGACCACGACGGCCGGCTCCTGCGCCGCCTGAGAAGCCGGGACCGGCTCACCGAGGTCCACATCGTCGCGTTCGAGTCGCGGGAGGCGTTCGCGGGCTATCGCGAGGACCCCCGCCGCACCGAGCAGGCGCACCTGCTCACCGAGTCGGGGGCCGCGGTCGAGGTGCTCGAGGTCTCCGATGACTGAGGACCGACGCGTGCCGGCGGTGATCTCGATCGCCGGCTCCGATTCCGGCGGAGGCGCGGGCATCCAGGCCGACCTCAAGGCGTTCGCGCGATGCGGCGTTCACGGGATGACCGCGATCACCGCGCTGACCGCGCAGAGCACGGTCGGCGTCGACTCGATCCACCCCGTCCCGCCCGAGATGGTGATCGCCCAGGTTCGTTCGGTGGCCGAGGACATCGGGATCGACGCCGCGAAGACGGGGATGCTCGGCGACGCGGTGACGATCGCGGCCGTCGTCGAGGCGCTCGAGCTCGCCGGCGACGCGCCGGTGGTCGTGGACCCCGTGCTGGTCGCCGAGAGCGGCGCCGTCCTGCTGGAGCCGGGCGCCCGCGCCGCGCTCGTCGAGCGGCTGCTGCCGCGGGCTACGGTCGCCACCCCTAACCTCCAGGAGGCCCGCGAGCTGTCGGAGCTCGGCTCCGAGGCGTCCCAGGAGGAGCTGGCGCGCGCCGTCCAGGCGCTGGGTCCGCGGGCGGTGATCGTCACCGGAGGGCACACCGAAGACGGCGCCGACGTGCTGTACGAGGGCGGGGGGAAGGCCGTGCGGATCGAGGGGGAGCTGCATCCCTCTGGCGCCTCGCACGGCTCGGGGTGCACCCACTCGGCGTCGCTCGCGGCGCTCCTCGCCCTCGGCGAGGACCTCGAGACCGCGGCGCGGAATGCGAAGCAGATCACCGCCGATGCCGTCGCGGCAGGCCACCGGGGGATTGGCGCGGGCGTCGGCCCGGTGAACGTGTTCGGACATAATTCGGATCGATGAAGCTGCTCCGCTTGAAGCCCGGTCATGGCGACGTCCTCCTCGCCGAGGGTGACCCGGACGTGGAGGAGGACGAGGAGCGGCTCGTCGAGGAGTTCAGGCGCCAGCTCGACCAGGGGATGTGGGCGGCGGTCCCGAGCGGTGAGAGCGGCGGGCGCCGCGAGGCGACGATGGTGCGCGACTTCTCCGAGGTGCCGCGCGACGCCGACCGGGTGATCTTCTTCCCGCCGGCCGCCGGCGGGTAGCGGGCGGTCCGATGGACGCCCTGCTCGTCTCCACAACCGCGCTGGTCCTGGTCGTGCTTGCCGTGGTCGGGTTCGGCCCCGCGATCGTCGACCGCCTGCGCGGGCGCGACGAGACGACGAGGTGGCGTGCGGTACGGAGAATGCCCGTCTACGACCCCGGTCGCGAGCGCCGAGCCGAGCGCCGGGCGCGCGAGCTGATGCGCTCGATCGTCTCGGCCGAGGAGTACGCGATGTACGTCGAGCTCGGGTTCGTGCGCGTGATGCGCCCCGCCCGCGACGGCGAGCCGGACGCGTACGGCTACCTCGTCTACCCGCACCGGCCGATCGTCGCGTTCGACGCGAGCACCGGCGAGCTCCTGAGCGAGTACTGCGTGCGCTTCCCGGACCGCAGCGAGCCGGCATCCGGCGAGCGGCTGCCGGACGCGGACGACGTGCTCGCCAAGTGGATGGCGCTGCACGGCGACGAACACGCTCTGATCGAGGACGCCAACATGCACCTGCCGGGCCGCCAGCACGACCCGGCGCACGTGCGCCGCGACCTCAGCCGGCTGGCCGAATGGGAGACACGCCGGCCGCGGCGCGAGCGGGCCGCGCGCCCGGACGGCGCCCGGCCGGCGGCCGCCTAGATGAGCGGACCCCGCCCGCGCTCGAGCGCGGTCTTCGACGGGCCCGAGCGCGCGCCCGCGCGCGCCTACATGAAGGGCATCGGGTTCGACGAGGACGCGCTCAGCCGCCCCACCGTCGGGATCGCCAACACCTGGATCGAGGCGATGCCGTGCAACTTCCACCTCCGCGGGCTCGCCGAGCGGGTCAAGGACGGCGTGCGGGCGGCCGGAGGGACGCCGCTGGAGTTCAACACGATCGCGATCTCGGACGGGATCACGATGGGAACCGAGGGCATGAAGGCTTCGCTGATCAGCCGCGAGGTGATCGCCGATTCGATCGAGCTCACCGCGCGCGGCTACCAGTTCGACGCGCTGGTCCTGATGTCCGGTTGCGACAAGACGATCCCCGGCGCCGTGATGGCGATGGCCCGCCTCGATGTGCCCGCGGTGATGCTGTACGGCGGCTCGATCATGCCGGGCCGGTGGCGCGGGAAGGACGTGACGATCCAGGACGTGTTCGAGGGCGTGGGCGCCCACGCGGCCGGCAAGATGAGCGACGAGGACCTGCACGAGCTCGAGGGATGCGCGAGCCCGGGCGCCGGCGCGTGCGGTGGCCAGTACACCGCGAACACGATGGCGTGCGCCTTCGAGGCGATGGGCGTCTCCCCGTTGGGCTCGGGGATGGTTCCCGCGGTTGACGGCGCCAAGGGCGACGTCGCCGAGGAAGTCGGGCGGCTCGCGATGGAGGTGCTCGAGGCCGACCGGCGGCCGAGCGAGATCATCACCCGGGACTCGATCGAGAACGGGATCGCCGCCGCGTGCATGTCGGGCGGCTCGACAAACATCGTCCTCCACATGCTCGCCGTGGCGCGCGAGGCCGGGATCGAGCTCTCGATCGACGACTTCGACCGCATCTCCGAGCGCACCCCGCTGCTCGCCGACCTCAAGCCGAGCGGGCGATTCGTCGCGCTCGATCTGTACCGGGCGGGCGGCATCGGGCTGCTGACAAAGCGGCTCGCCGAGGCGGGGGTCCTGCATCCGGATGCGCCCACGGTCACGGGGCGGACGATCGGCGAGGAAACGGCCGAAGCGAAGGAGGCCGACGGCCAGGAGGTCGTCCGGCCGGTCGACCAGCCGCTGAAGGAGACCGGCGGGCTGGCGATCCTGCGCGGCAACCTGGCTCCCGAGGGGTGCGTGGTCAAGCTCTCCGGCACCGAGCGCCTCCAGCACTCCGGCCCGGCGCGCGTGTTCGAGTCCGAGCAGGATGCGTTCGCGGCCGTCGACTCGCAGGGGATCGAGGCGGGCGACGTCGTCGTGATCCGCAACGAGGGCCCCTCGGGCGGCCCGGGGATGCGCGAGATGCTTCAGGTCACCGCGGCGCTCGTCGGAGAGGGCCTCGGCAACTCGGTCGCGCTGCTCACGGACGGGCGGTTCTCGGGCGCGACCCGCGGGCTGATGGCGGGCCACGTCGCGCCCGAGGCCCCGCACGGCGGCCCGATCGCCGCGATCCGAGACGGCGACACGGTCACGTTCGACATCGAGGCGCGCCGGCTCGACGTCGAGCTGTCCGACGAGGAGATCGCGAAGCGCGTCTCCGAGTACCAGCCGCCGACGTCCCCCTACACCAACGGCGTGATGGCCAAGTACGCGCGCTCGGTGTCGTCGGCGTCCGAGGGGGCCGTTACCGGTCTAGGCCGGCCTGAGGCCGGGTCACGAAGCCTCCGCCGTAATCCGAGGTTTAGGAGTCGACGACTTCGGGAAGAGGTAGTGGCAGGTGGAACGATCCCTGCGTTCGCTGCTCGTTCTCGCCGCGACGGTTGCCGCGACATTCGCCGTCGCCGTCACCTCAGCCGGAGCCGGACCGTTCACCGCCGGCCCGCTCGTTCAAGTTTCCGGCACGAGCCCGTTCGCCGGCTGCACTGCCGACAATGTGCCGGAGCAGTTGGAGTCAGGCGCACCCGACGCCAAGGTTTTCGCGGACAGCGAGGTCGAGCCCTGGATCGACGTCAACCCGATCAACGCGGACAACATCGTCGGGATGTGGCAGGCGGACCGGTGGTCGAACGGCGGCGCCAGGGGCCACGTGGTGGGGGTGAGCTTCAACGGGGGCTCCAACTGGACGCAGGTCCGTCCGATCCCGCCAAGGTCACCGCGTGCTCGGGCGGCGACCGAGGCGAGACTTCGGCCACTACCAGCGCACCACCGACCCATGGGTCTCGTTCGGACCGGACGGCACCGTGCACCAGATCTCGCTCTCCTTCAACGACATAGAACCGTTCAAGGACGAGGACGAGGACGGCTTCGATGACTTCGATCACGCCCTGCTGGCGAGCAAGTCCGACGATGGCGGTATCACCTGGTCGGACCCGAAGGTCGTGATCCGCGACACCGACGCCAACGTCTTCAATGACAAGCAGACGATCACGGCGGACCCGACGGACGCCAACTTAACGTCTACGCGGTCTGGGATCGCCTCCTCTTCCCGAACAGCGAGGCGGCGAGCGTCAGGTCCAGCTTCACTACCGCCGCCTTCCGCGGGCCGATCTGGTTCAACCGCAGCACGAACAACGGCGAGTCGTGGGAGGACCCGCGCCAGATCTACGACCCCGGCCAGAACGACCAGACGATCGCCAACCAGATCGTCGTGCGCCCGAATGGCACGCTGGTCAACCTGTTCGCCGAGTTCAACGGCGAGAACACGAACAAGCTTAAAGGGCTGGACCGTGAGAGTGCTGCGCTCGAACGACGAAGGGGACACGTGGTCCGGCGCCGATCCTGGTCGACAGGCTGCAGACGATCGGCATCACGGACCCCGCGACGACCGGTCGAGGACGTGAGGACCGGCGACATCATTCCGGACGTCGCGGTCAATCCGGCCAACGGCAATCTGTACGCGGTGTGGCAGGACGCCCGCTTCAGCGACTGCCAGAACGACTCGATCGCTTTCTCGCAATCGCTCCGACGGCGGCCTCACCTGGTCCGAGCCGGTCAAGGTGAACGCGACGCCGGACCGACATCCCGGCTGGCAACCAGCAGGCGTTCACGGCATCGGTCGACGTCGCGGCCGACGGCACGATCGCCGTCACCTACTACGACTTCCGCAACAACACCGCCGCCGCCGACCTGAAGACCGATTACTTCGTCGTCCACTGCCACCCGCCACGCCGACCGCTGCACGAATGCGGGCAACTGGCACGACGAGAAGCGCCTCACCGACACCTCGTTCGACATGCGCCAAGCGCCGGACGCGGCAATGGCTTCTTCACCGGCGACTACGAGGGCCTGGCGATCGCGGGGAACGACTTCACGCCGTTCTTCTCACAGACGCACGGACGGAGACGAACGGACCGATCCCTCCAGCGTCTTCTTCCGGCGCGTCGGGCCGCTAGGGCTACACAGCTCGCGCGCGTTCTGGCGGGTCGTCCGCTCGAGGTGTGCGAACCTTGTCGCCGTGGCCGAGCTAGCGAATGCGCACTGCGAGGTTTGCGCGCCGGGCACCCCGCCGATCCCCGAGGAGGAGGCGGCGGCGCTGTCGTCCGAGGTCCCCGACTGGGAGCGCGACGGAAACCGCGCGCTGCGCCGCGAGTTCTCGTTCCCTGACTTCCGCGACGCGTTTGGGTTTGTCGCCCGGGCCGCGCTGATCGCCGAGGCGGAGGGCCACCATCCCGAGATCGAGCTCGGTTGGGGCCGCGCCGCGTTCGAGCTCACGACCCACGCGGCGTCCGGCCTGACGCGTAACGACTTCGTCCTTGCGGCGAAGATCGATCAGCTAGCGGACGCGTGACCCGGTAGGTCAGAACCGGACCGTCGCCGACGAGGCGCGGTGATCGGACGGCCACGGCGTGACGACGATGTCAGCCTGTGGACCGCCCTCACCGACGATCGCGGCGTCCTCGACGCTGAGGTCCTCGCCGCGAGCGAGGACGAAGTCGATCCGGTCGTGGTGGTCGTTGGGATTCGTCGGCTTCGTCGTCGGCGTCCAGGTGTAGGCGGGCCGCTCCACCGGGTCGGGATGGACCGCGCGGTAGGTGTCGACGAAGCCCTCGTCCTCGAGCGCCAGCGTCGTCGGCCACGCGACCTCGACCGGCTGCTGGTCCGCGGCCACCGCCTCGCCGGTCCAGTCGTGCGCCGACGGCTCGTTGAAGTCCCCGAAGACGAACGTGGCGTCGGCCTCGTCGGCCTCGTCGAGCTCCTGCTTCATCAGCTCGACCGCGGGACCACGAGTTTCGCGAGCGAACCTCACCGCCTCTCGCTCGGTGTCGATGAACGGCGCCCCTCCGTACGGGATGTCCACGAGCTGGTAGGGCTGGTAGGGGGAATCGTCGAGGTGGACGTTGAACGCGTACACCGTGCGCCCGTCGACGCCGATCTCGACGCCGAGATCGTGGGCGGTCGGGCCCTCGATCGGGTAGCGGCTGAGGACCGCGTTCGCCCACAGCGCCTGGCTGGCGAACGGCTCGTCCTCGTCGTAGGGCTGGTCGTAGTAGTGGTACCCGAGGTCTTCGGCGATCTCCTTCGCGACGCTCGGACCCGCGGGAGGGCAGGACTTGGCCGTGCACGGGTCGCCCTCGCGTCGCGTCTCCTGGATCCCGACGATGTCGGGATCGACTTCCTCGATCACGGACACGGTCTCGTCGACGGGCTTGTCCTCGTTGACGCCCCCGCCGTAGACGTTGAAGCTCATCACGGTCAGCGTCGTCTCGTCGCTGGAGTCGCGAAGCAGCAGGAACGCCGCGGCGGCGACGAAGGCGAGAACGGCGGCGGCCGGTATCCATATCCGCGTCGGCATCTCCCGGACCGTAGCCTGACCGACGAAACCGTGTCGATGAGCTCCGGCCACCGGGCCGGTCACTAGAGGGGGAGTCGACGACGAGGGCGAAAGGAACGGGACGATGGCCAACTCAGCGAATGAAGTCGACGAGTATCTCGCGGGGCTTCCGAGGGAGAGTCGGGCGGCGCTCGAGGGGCTTCGTGCCACGATCCGTGCCGCGGCGCCGGATGCCACGGAGGTCATCAGCTACCGCGTCCCGACCTTCAAGCACCATGGCGGCCTCGTCGGGTTCGCGGGGTTCGAGGGCCACTGCTCATTCTTCGTCATGAGCCCCGAGGTCATGGAGGCGCACGCGGAAGAGCTCAAGCCCTACGACACGGCCAAGGCGACGATCCGCTTCGCGCCCGATCAGCCGCTGCCGGACGCGCTTGTCAAGAAGCTTGTCGAGGCGCGAATCAAGGAGAACGAGGAACGCGCCAGCCGTTGAGTCGAGACCCACAACGCCGGGCCTCGCCGGCTCATGACGCGGTGGTCAGGTACGCGACCTCGGTCTCCCACTTCGAGTAATCGGTCTCCTCGACCGGACCGATGCGGTAATGCTCGACGCAGCCGCGCAATACCGAGCCGTTGTCCGTCTGCTGTATATCGACCTGGATGCCCTGCTCGTCGATCCACGTTCGAAGCGTCGTCCGCGCGTCGCCGAGGTCGGGTTCGCTCGCGCTGTTGTACGGCCCGACGTGCAGGAAGGTCGCCCACGCTCCGGCCGGGAGCGCGTCGGCTCGCACCCGCTCATCACCGGAAACGCCAGCGCCGACGGGGAACGCGAGCTCGATGTCAACGGGGTCGCCCTCGGCGTCGATCACGACATAGCGGATGAATGGCGGTCCGGCCAGCTCGACGCCGCGCTCTTGCAGCCACCCGAACAGCTCCGGAAAACCGCTGTCGGCTGCCTTACGAAACTCGGCTTCGGTCGGTACGTGTGCCGCAATGGCTGCGTACGGCTGCTTGGCCCGCTGCTGAATCTGTGGTTCAGGAGCCATGTACGTCCGCTACTCGGCGACGAACCTCTCGAGCAGGCGATTGAACCGCACCGGGCGCTCGGCCATCGGCACGTGGCCGCAGCGATCGAAGATCACCAGCTGCGAGTCGGCGAGGTGGCGCTGGTAGGAGAGCGCGTCGGCCGCGGGGATCACGCGGTCGTCGCGGCCCCACACGATCAGCGACGGAACGCGGACGCGCTCGAGGCGATCGTGGATGTCGTATCCGATCAGCGCGCCCAGCGCGGGCAGGAAGGCCGGCGCCTCCATCGCGCCGTTGGCGAACTCCCACAGCAGCTCCGGCCGCAGGCGGTGCGGTGCGTCGAACACGTTGCGGAACACCGCGTAGCGGATCCGCCACCGGCGCCACCCCCGCTCCCGAATCCGGAACAGGAGCGGTGACGCCGCCGTCATCAGGCGCGCAAGCGCCTCGGCCGGCTCGCGGCGCATGTGTACGTGGCTCATCCCGGCGGCCGACACGAGCATCAGCCTCTCCACCCATTCGGGCTGGGCGATCGCGACCTCGGACGAGATGAAGCCCCCCATCGAGTTCCCGACGAGCACGCACGAGTGCAGGTTGAGCGCGCGGCAGAACTCGTCGACGAGGCGCCCGTAGTTCTCGATCGAGATCTCCCAGGGCGGCATCGGGCTGTCCCCGAACCCGGGCAGGTCGAGCGCGATCACACGGTGGTCGCGCGCGAAATGCGGGATGTTCTCGAGAAAGTTCTGCCAGCACCCGGCGAGGCCGTGGACGAACACGATCGGGGTGCCGGCTTCGCCCATCTCGCAGTAGTTGACGCGCGTGTCGTGGACCTCGATCTGGCGCAGGTGCTCGCGCCAGTCGATCCGCAGCCACTCGGGGTCGGGATCGCCATAGGGGTCCGGGCCGTCGGTGGCCGGCGTCGCGGGCGGGGGATGGCTAAAGCCGATGAACGGCAGCCCCAGCCCCTCGGGCTCCGCGCCGTCGCGCTCGGGGCGGCCGGTCTCCGTCTGCTCGGGCCGCGCCGCAGTCACGCGTACCCCATCCGCTCCAGGATCGGGACCTCGCGGATCTGAGGAGGCTGGAGGTGGTCCCACAGGATCCCGCGTGGGCGCTCGTACGCCCGCTCGACGTCGATCACCGCGCGTGGCGTCGCGACGAGGTCCACCGGGAGGTCGTGGGCGGTGATCATCAAGTGCTCGCGCAGGATCTGGATCGGATGCACGGTCGTGCCGACCACGGTGTGCTTGTCGATCTTCCCGGCCTCGACGAGCAGGCCGTACTCGAGGTCCGAGAACCCGCCGCCCTTGCCGAGGCGCGCTCCGCTCAGGTTCACCGCAACCGAGCCGCACAGCCAGAAGTCGATATCGGGGAGCTCCTCGTCGGCGACGACGAGCCCGTGCCTGAGTGCGCCCTTGATCGTCGCCGCCTCGCGAATCTCCTTCTGCTTGAGCTTCTTGGGATCGAGGAGCCGAAACGGGTGGGTGTCCCGCAGCCGCGGGACGGCCATCACGACGATCTTTCCCTCGTCGAGCGCGATCCGCCGCGCGTGGGTCTGCGGCGAGTCCGGGTTCGCCTTCACGACCCGGGCGCGTTTCCACAGGCGATGCGCGGCGAGCCGCTGCGCCGCGAGCTTCGCGCCGGCGAAGTTGGGAATCCGGCCCTCGGCGCCCGGGAAGCGCGAGACACCCTCGCGGTCCATCGCTTTCCAGACCTCCTTTCGGACATGGTCCTTTGAGCGCATCGGACGAGCGGTCCGGTTCACGCGGAGCTCACCGGCGGGATGGTAGATAGGTGCGAGAATCCGGCGCGATGGCCCCGGACCGTACCTCCCTCGCCGGCTCGCCGGCCGACCCCGCCGACGCGCCCGAGCTCGAGCCCGATGACACCGCCGCGCTCGACGAGTGCTTCCCGGCGCCCTCTCCCGATCAGCGCGGGAGCGGAGCACGCGGCCGGCTTGAAAGGGGGTTTGCACCCAAGCGCGAATCAGGACTTCGGTCGCCAGATGCTTAAACTGACTTGGAGTTCGAGCGGGTGAAGCGGTGAGGAAAATGGGAAGAGGAAGCAGGGTCCAGATCGCCCTCGTGGTGGTCCTGCTCGTGCTCCTGGCCGGAGCCGTGGGCGCATACGCGCTGGACGCCAGCAAGGAGGGCGAGATCGCCGACGGCGTGACGATCGGCGGCGTGGACGTCGGTGGGCGGAGCACCGAGGAGGCGAAGTCGCGTGTCCGGGCCGACCTCGTCGAGCCCCTGCAGCACCCCGTGACGGTGAAGTTCGACGGCGAGGACTACACGCTCACCCCCAAGGACCTCAGGGTGCGCGCAGACGTCGACGGAATGGTCGACGAGGCGGTCGACGTGAGCCGCGAGGGGGACATCTTCAGCCGCGTGTGGCGCTATACCACCGGCGGCGACGTGGACACCGACGTGGAGCCACGGGTCGGCTACTCGAACGACGCGCTTCAGGGCTTCATCGACGGCGTCGCCGCGAAGATCGACCGGGAGCCGCAGGACGCGACCGTGGAACCGACCCCGACCACTCTCACCCCCGTCGAGGCACAGCCGGGAATCGCCGTGCGCACGGACGAGCTCCGCCAGCGTGTCGAGGGCGCGCTCCATTCGCCGAACTCGCGTGTGGTGGAGGCTCCGGTCGAGAAGACCGAGCCCGAGGTCACGACCGAGGACGTGACGAGCGCATACCCGAGCTACATCACGATCGATCGCCCCAGCTTCACGCTGCGCTACTTCGAGAACCTGAAGCTAGCGAAGGAGTACACGATCGCCGTCGGGGCGGTCGGGTTCGACACACCGGCCGGCCTGTACCACATCGAGAACAAGGCGGTGAATCCCTCGTGGTCGGTGCCGGATTCCGACTGGACCGGGGGCCTCGCCGGCCAGGTGATCCCGCCCGGACCGAGCAATCCGCTCAAGGCTCGCTGGATGGGGATCTTCGACGGCGCGGGCATCCACGGGACCGACGACGTCGGGTCGCTGGGCAGCGCCGCCTCGCACGGCTGCGTGCGGATGTCCGTACCGGACGTGATCGAGCTGTACGACAAGGTCGACGTCGGGACACCCACGTACATCTTCTGACGGCAGGCATCGCCGCCGAGGCGGCGAACCAAAGCCCATGGGACAGGAGCGTGACCGAGATGGGCCGGGGCCCGTCTGGGAGCGGGCGCTCGAGCGGTTCGATCGCAACCTCAACGCGCGCGGAATGTCGGCCAACACCCGGCGTGCCTACGGCGTCGACCTCGACCAATTCGCGGCGTGGGCGAGCGGGCGCGGCCTGAGGCCCGAGGCGATCCAGTATCGCGAGCTGCGCGGCTACGCCGCTGCCCTGTCGGACCGCGGGCTGGCGCGCGCGACAGTGGCCCGCAAGCTCGCCGCGGTGCGGAGCCTGTACGCGCATCTCGTCGCCGTGGAGGAGGCTCCCCAGAATCCGGCCGAGCTGCTCCCCAACCCCAAGCGCGGCTCCCGGCTTCCCCGTGCGCTCGGCCGCGACGAGGTCGAAGCGCTGCTCGATCGAATTCCTGCCGGGACCCCGCTCGAGCTCCGCGACCGGGCGATGTTCGAGCTCGCGTACTCGTGCGGGCTTCGGTGCAGCGAGATCATCGGGCTCGACACCGGCGATCCCGACTTCGACGCCGAGGTGCTGCGCGTGTCGGGCAAGGGGGGGAAGACGCGACTCGTTCCGATCGGCGAGCCCGCGCAGCGGGCGCTCGACCGCTACCTCACGTCCGCACGCCCCTCGCTCGCGGACGGAGACGGCGCGCAGGCGCTGTTCCTCTCACGACGCGGTCGCCGCCTGTCGCCATCCGACGTTCGTCGCCGGCTCACGCTCTGGGTACGTGAAGCGGCCGTCGCGGGCGGGATCTCGCCGCACGCCCTGCGCCACTCCTTCGCGACCCACCTGCTCGAGGGGGGCGCGGACCTGCGTTCGATCCAGGAATTGCTGGGCCACGCGAGCGTCTCGACCACCCAGCTCTACACCCGCGTCGAGCCCTCACGCCTGCGGAAGGAGTACGCGCGAGCGCACCCCCGCGCGTAGAAAACGCCCTTTCGACACCGGGGAGATGGCGGATAGCAGCGCTTTAGGGGATAACGTGTATGGACTAACGATCGGGGGGCTTGCGTGGCAGGCGCCATCGGACAACCTAGCGCGCCAATGGAAACCACCGTAAGGGAAGTAGAGCTTCGAGAGCTCTGGCGCCGTTGCAAGATCGACGATGATGAGCGGGCGCGAGAGCGACTCGTGGTCGCGTACTCGCCACTCGTCAAGTACGTCGCGGGGCGCACGGCATCGGGACTTCCCTCCCACGTCGAGGAGGCCGACCTGATCTCGTATGGCCTCCTCGGGCTGATCGGAGCGATCGAGCGCTACGACCCGGAGCGCGAGATCAAGTTCGAGACCTTCGCGGTGTCGCGGATCAGGGGCGCGATCATCGACGAGCTTCGCTCGCTCGACTGGGTCCCGCGTTCGGTCCGCGCGCGCGCACGCGAGATCGAGAAGGTGCACGCGAAGCTCGAGCACGACCTCCACCGCACGCCGACCGAGGAGGAGATCGCGGGCAGGCTCGACATGAGCCTCGACGAGTTCCGCGACGCGCTGCTCGAGATCGCCAACTCCTCGGTGCTCGCGCTCGACGACCTGTGGACCGTCGCCGACCCCGGCGGCGGGCAGATCTCGCTGCTCGACACGATTCGCGATCCCACCGCGGTCGACCCCCAGCAGGAGATCGACTCCAACGAGCTCAAGGACCGTCTCGCGATCGCGATCGAGTCACTTCCCGACCGCGAGCGCCTCGTGATCGCGCTCTACCACTACGAGAACCTGACGCTGCGCGAGATCGGCGAGGTGCTGGCCGTGACGGAGTCGAGGGTCTCCCAGCTCCACACCAAGGCCGTGATGGGCCTGCGGGCGAACCTGCAAACGGTCTCCTAGCGCATATATTTGGGGTATGGGGCATCAGCCGCCGGATCGGATCCGGAACGTGGCCCTGATCGGCCACCGCGGCACCGGGAAGACGAGCCTGAACGAGGCGATCCTGTTCGAGGCCGGTGTCGTCAACCGCCTGGGCCGGGTCGAGGACGGAAGCACCGTCTCGGACGGCGAGCCGGACGAGAAGGAGCGCGAGATGTCGATCGGCGCGAGCGTCGCGTCGTTCGAGCACTCCGGCCGCAAGATCAACCTGATCGACACCCCGGGTGAGTCGAGCTTCATCGCAGACACCCTCGCGAGCCTGAGGGTGGTGGACGCCGCCGTCGTGGTCGTCAACGCGGTGATGGGGGTCGAGGTCCACACGGAGCGGCTCTGGGCCCGCGCCGACGAGGAGGGGCTCGCGCGGCTCGTGTTCGTGAACATGCTCGACCGCGAGCGCGCCGACTTCTTCCGCGCGCTCGATTCGCTCAAGGAGGCGTTCGGCCCCCACGTCGTCGCGACCGAGATCCCGATCGGGACCGAGCACGAGGTGAGCGGTGTGGTGGACCTGATCGACATGGAGGCGTTCGAGTACGAAGGCGAGGGGCGCGGAAACGCGAAGCAGATCCCGGTCCCCGACGAGCTCGCCGACCAGGCGCAGGAGTACCGCGAGAAGCTGATGGACGAGGTCGCCGAGAACTCCGACGAGCTCATGGAGCGCTACCTCGAGGGCGAGGAGATCTCACACGACGAGATGGTGACCGTGCTCAAGCAGGGCGTGACGGGCGGGCGGCTGTTCCCGGTGACGTGCGGCGTGTCGACCAAGAACCTCGGTACCAACCGCTTGCTCGAGGCGCTGGTCGAGGACCTTCCCTCGCCGGCGATGCGCGGCGCCGTCACCGCGCGCGGTCCCGACGACGAGGAGGTCGAGATCGAGCCGGACCCGGACGGCGATCTGGTCGCGTACGTGTTCAAGACGCTCGCCGACCCCTACGCCGGCCGCATCAACCTGCTGCGGGTGTACTCCGGGGTGCTGAAGAGCGATTCCCAGGCCACCAACGTGACGCGGCGCGCGAAGGAGCGGATCGGCCAGCTGTCGGTGCTTCGCGGCAGGGAGATCGAGCCGATCGACGAGCTCGGCCCAGGCGACATCGGCGCCGTCGCGAAGCTGAAGGAGACGCGTGCCGGCGACGTGCTGGCGACCAAGGACGCCGGGATCTCGTTCCCGCCGCTCGACCTGCCGGCGCCTGTGATGGCGTTCGCGTTCGAGCCGAAGACGAAGGGTGACGAGGAGAAGGCCGCCGCCGCGGTGAGGCGGCTGGAGGAGGAGGACCCGACACTCGACGTGCACCGCGACCCCCAGACCGGCGAGCAGATCATCGCGGGGCTGACCCAGGTCCACGTCGAGGTGATCACCGACCGCATGAAGCGGCGCTTCGGCGCCGAGATCAGCCTCAAGCCGCCTCAGGTCCCGTACATCGAGACGATCCGCAAGTCGGCGAAGGCCCACGGCCGCTACAAGAAGCAGACCGGGGGGCGAGGCCAGTTCGGCGACTGCCACATCGAGATCTCGCCCGCGGAGTCGGGCGCCGGATTCGAGTTCGAGAACAAGATCAAGGGAGGCGTGATCCCTACGGGGTTCATCCCCGCGGTCGAGAAGGGGATCGCCGAGGCGATGGAGGGCGGTGTTCTCGCCGGCTACCCGGTAAAGGACGTCCACGTGCGCCTGTTCGACGGCCAGCACCACAGCGTCGACTCCTCGGAGATGGCGTTCAAGATCGCCGGGTCGCTGGCCTTCAAGCAGGCGGCCGCCGAGGCCGACCCGGTGCTGCTCGAGCCGATAATGCAGATGACGATCGCTGTGCCGGAGCAGGTGGTCGGCGACGTGATCGGCGATCTCAACTCGCGTCGCGGCCGGCCGTTGGGGATGGAGCCGAAGGGCTCGGCGACCGAGGTAAAGGCCGAGGTGCCGATGGCGGAGGTGCTCGACTACGCCCCCGACCTGCGCGCGATCACGGGCGGGCGCGGCGATTACACGATGGTGTTCGAGCGCTACGAGGAGATCCCCGGCCACCTCGCCCAGAAAGTGATCGACGCCGCCAACCAGGAGGCAGAGAAGGTAAAGGCGTAGGCCGGGTTCATTGCCCACCCCGCGACGGCGGGCATGGGGGCTTCGCCCCCTCGGCCGCCATCCGGGCGGCCTCCCCCGCGGAGCGCGTCGCGGGAATGATTTCGGCGTTGCTACCGTGCGGCGCGTGAGTCCAGAGAGCTATCAGCTGCCGGCGTGCGACGTGTGCGGTCGCCACATGCTGCCCGGTGAGCGAACGCAGGAGTACGTGAGCCCGGACCGCGAGCGCCGAGCCGTGTGCGACCTGTGCCGCGACAAGGTGAAGCGCTCCGGCTGGGTGCCTGCGGATCGAGCGCCTCAGATGCCGGCCGAGGAGCCCGAGAAACGGCCGCGCGGGAGACTGCTGGCGCGCCTGAGCGGCCGGCGCCAGCCCGATGAGCGGGAGGCCGAGCAGGCGTCGCAGCCGAGCGCCCCGACCCGCGAGGCCCGGCGCGGCGGCCACGACTCCCCCGAGCGCCGCATCCGTCGCGCGATCGAGCGCTTCAACAAGAGCGAGCACCGCCGCACGGTCGAGGGCCTTACGCGCTCGCTCGGCCGGCCGCGGGTGGCCGCCGTGACGCCGGCGGAGGCGCCCGAGCAGGTGCGCCTCACGGTCGCCTGGGACCTCTCCTGGTACCAGTGGAAGGTGGTGTTCTCGGACGACGCCGCTACCGCCGTCTCGTCGCTGCGCAGCGGCAAGCAGGTCTCGGAGCTCGGGCCCGCGGACCGGGCGTGGAACGCCCGCGCGAGCGAGGACGGGCGGCTCCAGCTTCGCGTCGGTCAGAACGGCGACGGCGAAGCGCCCGCCCGCGAAGAGAGCGCGTGAGCGGACGCGAGCGCCTCGTCGTCAACGTCGACGGCGGCGCACGCGGCAACCCCGGCCCCGCGGCGATCGGCGTCGTGGTGTCGACGCCCGACGGGGAGGTGCTCGAGGAGCACTCCGAGCGGATCGGCAGCGCGACAAACAACGTCGCCGAGTATCGGGCGATGATGCTCGGACTCGAGCGCGCGCTCGCGCTCGGCGCCCGCGAGGTCGAGTTGATCGGCGACTCCGAGCTCGTCGTGCGCCAGGTCCAGGGTGAGTACAAGGTCCGGGACGAGGTGCTGTGGCGGCTCCACAAGCACGTCATCAGGGCGCTCGCAGAGTTCGACTCGTGGTCGATTCGACACGTGCGCCGCGAGGAAAACGAGGCCGCCGACCGCCTCGTCAACGAGGTGCTGGACGCCGAGGCCTAGGCGAGGGCCAGGGCTATACTGGCCGCTCGATGCGGCTGTAGCTCAGTTGGCTAGAGCGTCTGCTTGCCATGCAGAAGGTCGTGGGTTCGAATCCCATCAGCCGCTTGTGACGCAGACCTCCGTCAGGTCGCGTCAGGTCCCGCCAATCCCGCTTGGCGATGGGATGATTGCGATCCCCATCGCGCACGTGGCGATCATGATCGCCCACGCCTAGAGCTTCCCTTCAGCACCGCAACTGGTAGCCGACTGGTAGCAGCGCGCCTCGTAGCATGCGCCTTGCTACCACCCACCCGTCAGGGAGGCGCGATGGCCTGATCCGCCCAACGCCTCCCGGCGCAGGTCCCGACGAAAGGACCGTGCAGCCTCCGCGCCCGGTGATGGCTACATGAACGAGAACGCGAAAGCGAACGTGAGAGCGGAGGAAGTACCCGAGGATGCCGGGGGGAAACACTTACTGCCGGCAGCCTGTGCGTCCGTGGAGGCGCACGGGTGAAACGCCTGTCCGGTCGTCGGGCAGGGATGGACGTGGGGATGCTGTTCTGGGTGACGCCTCCTCCAGCGTTTGACCCAACGTCCTGGTTCGAGCCGCTGGCTGACTCGTCACTGAGGCAGACATCGGACGCATCACTCCTCCTCGTGGGGAGTGGTACGTCCGCGGCCCCTCACCCTGAGGCAGTCAGCACCGCCGACCTCATCGCCACAATCACCACGATGCTCCCGCGACGATGATCGCTACCGACGCCGTGCAGATGAGGCGGCGCTGCCGGCGTTCGCCGCCGACTTGATCCAGCTCGCCGACGAGCGACGCGATCTCGAGCTCTGCGAGCTCATTCACCCGGCTGCAACGCGACCTGCTCGAGTTGAAGGAAGACCCATGACCCGCGACGACCATCCCGCAGGCGACCGGGTTTTGGTGCCCGGCCGGATCGGTGGCACTTTCCCGACCTCGAGCTCGAGGACGGCGTCACAATGTGGAGCGAGGACCCCGACGACGGGCCGCCGGTGCTGGTCATCGACGGCGACCTTCTGCATGGCAAGCAGATTCTGGGTGCGCGCCGAGTTCCAGCGAGTGCCACGACTTCCGCTTGCCGAGCAATACTTCACGAAGCGAAGTAGACGCCGCGGTACTCGCCGGTCCCGCCCGATGTACCTCGGATGTACTTCGCCCAGGGCCTTGGGGGGTTGTTAGGAGGGCGACGACCGATAGGAGCGCCTCGGCCGTTGGTTGTTGCAGCCTGTCCTAGACTCGCGCGGCAATGCGCCCGATAAGAATGCGCCCGATAACGGATCGGTCCGGCCAGTCTCGCTCATGCGCCTGGCGAGCGACGGCCGACAGAGCCCGCCACGCCTGAGTGACCGGTCTACGAAACCAGAGCTAACTACCGATGCGGGAGGGGACGCGCGACAATGCTGGGTCACGATGAACCGCAACCGGGACCGCATCGATGCGGGGACCGGAAGGGCACATCAGAGCTCCAAGCTCGCCTCTCCGAGGGTCCCTAGCCCTTCGCCGGCCGACGGAGGGAACGAGGGCGCCGCGGTGACCGGACCTGACTCCGCCGAAGGTCGCTACGGGGGTTGGATTGCAACTCGTCCGGCCCGGGTGGAGCGGATGCCGGCGCGCGATCGGTTGGTTCTCCGCGAGGCGCTGTTCGGGCGGCTCTCGGAGTGCCCTCCGGGCGGTGTGGTCCTCGTCTGCGCCCCTGCCGGGAGCGGCAAGACGGTGCTGCTGCGCTCGTGGGTCGACGCCGCCGCCCTCGGCGAGGGGATCGCTTGGATAGCGGTTGAGCGCGGCGAGCAGGACGCGCAGCGCTTTTGGCTGTCGGTGATCGACGCGCTCGCCGATGCGAGCGGCGGAGAGGATCTTGTGGCGCGGATCGAGCCCACGCCGGACTTCCGCGGCGAGGCGGTGGTCGAGCGGCTGCTTTCGGACCTCGATTCGCTCGAGGAACCGATCGTGCTGGTGATCGACGACCTGCACGAGCTCGATTCGGCGGAGGCGCTGGCGTGCCTGGAGCTGCTTCTCGACCGGGTACCGGCGAAGCTGCGGATGGTGCTGGCGAGCCGCGTGGAGCCGCAGCTCGGCCTGCACCGCCTCCGGCTTGCGGCCGAGCTGACCGAGATTCGCGGCCCGGATCTGTCGTTCTCGGCGAAGGAGACGGGCGAGTTGCTCGAGGCCAGCGGGATCGTGCTCTCGGACGAGGCGGTGGCCCTGCTTCACCAGCGGACGGAGGGGTGGGTCGCCGGCCTGCGGCTGGCGGCGATCTCGCTCGCCGAGCACCCCGACCCAGAGCGGTTCGTGAGCGAGTTCTCCGGCAGCGAGCGGAACGTAGCCGCCTACCTGGTGGCGGAGGTGCTCGAGCGCCAGCCGCCGGAGGTCCGCGAGCTGTTGCTGCGGACCTCGATCCTCGACCGGGTGAGCGGGCCGCTGGCCGACTTCCTCACCGGTGCCTCGTGTTCGGAGCGGATCCTGCAGGAGCTCGAGGAGGCCAACGCCTTGGTGAGCTCGATCGACGCGGGCCGCTCCTGGTTTCGCTACCACCACCTGTTCGCCGACCTGCTGCGCCTGGAGCTGCGGCGCACCGATCCTGCCAGTATCGAGGTCCTCCACCGGAAGGCCGCCGACTGGTACGAGGAACACGGGTATCCCGTCGGGGCGATCCGCCATGCCCAGGCGGCCGAGGATTGGCGTTACGCAGCCAGATTGCTCGCGGACTGCTACATCAGCCTCGGCCTGGACGGCCGTCTGGCCACCCTCCGCGAGCTGCTCTCCATCTTTCCTCACGAGGCCGCGGCTGAGGACCCGGAGCTGGCAGTCGCGCTCGCGGGTGCGCAGATGTTCGAGGGTGATCTGGGCGACACATCCGCCTACATCAAATTCGCCGAACGGCTCGCCGGAGAGGTGGCAGAGGACCGCCGGTGGCGATTCGATCTGCGCATGGGCAGTACGAAGCTGTCGCTCGCGCGTCGCGGCGGTGACCTGGACGCGACGGTCGAGGCGATGCGCTCCTTACAAGAGGTGCTGGCCGCACAGCCGGCTCAGGACATGGAACGTGCGGCCGACCACCGGGCGACGGCACTGATGGATCTCGGCATCGCGGAGCTCTGGGCTCTCCACCTTTCCGACGCGCGGGCGCACCTGGATGAGGCAATCGGGCTGGCTCGCAGGATCGAGCGGCCATACCTCGAGGTCGGCTGTCTCGCCCCCCTCGGGATCGCCGAAGCCGTGGCAGGAAACCCAGTCCAGGGCGGAATCCGGCTCGCCGAGCAAGCAATTGAGATCGCCGAGGCCAACGGTTGGGCGGATGATCCGATCATCGTTCCGGCCCTCGTCATCCAGGCGTATGAACTCGTCTGGATGGGCGACTTCGAGGCGGCGGAGCGGCGCCTCGAGAGGGCGGATCGGGCTTTACCCGCCGCGGGGGAACCCGTGATCGAGCTCGTGGCCAGGTACGCCCAAGGGCTCTTGCGGTTCGGACGAGGGCGGCTCGAGGAGGCCCTTGAGGCGTTGTCTGCCGCGGAGAGCGTTCGGCAGCGCCTAAGCAAGCACATTCTGACGGTCGATCCCCGCGTACAGCTGATCGAGGTTCAGGTGCGGCTCGGCGAGACGGATGCCGCCGCGGCGGCTCTCGCCGAAATGAGCTCGGAGGAGCGCGATCGTGCGGAAATGCGCCTGGCTGCGGCAGCAGTTCATCTCGGAGAAGGCGATCCCGAGCGCGCGCTCGCGGTACTTCGCCCGGCGATCGAGCGGTCCGCTCCGACTATTCACCCTCGAACCGCGTCGATGGATGCCCTCCTCTTCGCCGCCGCCGCCCACAACGCCCTCGGCGATATCCGTGCGGTTGAGGAATCGCTGGAGCGGGCACTCGACGTCGCGGAAGCGGACGGCATCCTCCTGCCGTTCGCCATGGCACCGGTCCGCCCCCTGCTGGAGCGTCACCCCCGGCACAAGACGGCACATCCCACGCTCTTATCGGAGATCCTCGACGTCCTCTCCGGTTCATCGACCCGGCCCCGCGGCGAGCCGGCGCCATTGTCGGAGGACCTGAGCGAGGCCGAGCTTCGCGTCCTCAGGTTCCTACCGAGCAGCCTGAAGGCACCGGAGATCGCCGCCGAGCTCTTCGTCTCCCCGAATACGGTGCGGACTCACCTGCGCCACATCTACGCCAAGCTCGACGCGCACAGCCGCCGCGAGGCGGTCGATCGAGCACGGGAGCTCGGGCTGCTTGCGCCAGGGTCCAGGTCGCGTTGAGGGCACGATCTTCGTGAGATCGCGGCGGCGCCACCGCCCCAAGCCTGCTTGAACGCGGCCGCTACCTCACCGCAGGTATCGGCAAGGGCCACGGTCGCGGGCGTTTCGGCGTATCGCACGGGGTTCTATGAGCGTCGGTGGCGCGCGAAGTAGGGCATGTAGCCGGCCACCTTCTCGGCGTGCTCGTCGCCGAAGCGCGCTCTAGAACAGCGCCGCTGGCGTGACCCGCTGTCACGTCATGCGCGGGACGGTCACCACCTTGATCGTGTCGGTGATGCCCCCGACGCCCTCGAGCTGGGCCACGTCCTCGAACGCGGCGTCGCTCTCGTGCTGATGCCTGACCTCTCCCTTGAGGGTGACCCAGCGATCGGCCACCTCGACGTCGATCGCGGTCTCGGGGACGTGCGTGTCGCGGATCAGCAGCTGCAGCGCGGCGCCGCGGAGCTCGTCGTCGTGCGGGTCGTGCAGAAACGGCCGGAGGTCGAGTTCGTCATAGACCGCCTCCACTCCAGCGACCCCGTGAGCGTCCTCGACTGCCGCGTGGCGCTGCGCGAAGCTCTCGACGGTGCCGCGCAGCGTGACGGCTCCGGCGCGCGCGAACACCGCGATGGCCTGGTCGTGTTGGAGGCGAGCATCACGGGCGAGCGCCGCTTTCACGTTGTCCTCGAGTTCGATCTCCTGGGGCATGAGATGACCTCCTCTGGAGTCACGATCCTGACGCCTCGCGGGGTGAGCCGGCATCACGCGTTCTGGGTGATTGTGTCCGGCGTGCGGTCGGGGGCGCATCGCGTAGGACGCCGCTCCGCGTCCTGCTCGGCGATCGGGCGCACTACTGTTCGGTGCCGCGGCGCGGGACGTACAGCGCACCGGCTGGGCGTCGCTTTGGGTTCGCGGGACGAGCAGCCGTATCCGTCGGCGACCGTCTCCGGCCGCGCCGAGCTCCTGACCAAGGAAATCGGGCCACCGACGGCACTGATCATGCAGCGCATCGCCGGCACCGACGAGCTCCCGGAGGCGCAGAGCGACGAAGCGCTCGCCGCCGTCGACCGAGTCATCCTCGCGATCTCGGTCGAGCGCGTGAGCGCGATGAGCCACCTGTAGGTCATCCGCCCGAGTCGGTATGAAGAGCAGATGACCGCGGCAGAGCCCTCCTCGGGAGCCAGCGACACCGGTCGCCCCGAGGTCGAGGCCTCGATATCGATCCGGACGATTCTGCTGGTCGCTGCGACGGTCGCCGTCGCGTGGGCGCTGGCTCGATCGCCGACGTCCTGCTCATGATCTTCGTCTCGGTCTTCAGCGTCGCCGTCCTCTTGCCGGTGGTGAATGCGATGGAGCGACGATTTGGCTGGAGCCGGGCGCTGTGCTCCACGGTGCTCGTGCTGGGGATCGTGATCGTCATCGGCGCCGTCGTGCTTGTGGTGGTGCAGGCGATCAGCGGCGCAGTGCGCGGGTTCGCCGACGACCTGCCACAGATCGTGGACGAGGTCCGGAGCAGCGATCTGGGCAACTTCATCAACGGCGGGGGCGACTCGCTCGACACGTTGAGAGAGCACGCAAGCGAAATCACCAGCGGGGTGGGCAAGGCGTCGGGCGGCGTCGCCCAAGTCGGAGTCTCGGCCTTCGGGGCGGTCGCGCTCTTCTTCTCGGTCCTCTTCCTGACGCTCTTCGGGCTGATCGACGAACCGCGCGTGCGGGCCTGGATCGGGAGCCTGCTGTACCGGGACAAGCGGGAGCGCTACCTGGATGTCACGGATCGAATCATCCACGCGACCTCGCGCTACATGCTCGGCAACCTGGCCATTTCCGTGATCTGCGCGACCGTCTACGGCGTCACAGCGGAGATCCTCGGGCTTCCGTACCCCCTCGCCCTGGCTTTGATCGCGGGGTTCCTCGACCTCATCCCCAACATCGGGGCCACGATCGCCGGCATCATCATCGGGCTCGTCGCGCTGTCGGTCGGCCTCGAGGCCCTGATCGCCGTCGCGATCGTGATCGTGGTCTACCAGCAGATCGAGAACTACGTCCTGCAGCCGACGATCATCGGAAAGGCGGCCCAGGTCTCCGGCTTCACCGTGCTCGCCAGCGTGCTGGTGTTCGGGGCGCTCTTCGGGCTCATCGGCGCGATCATCGGCGTGCCGATCGCGGCCGGGGTCCAGATCGTCGCCGACGAGCTCACCGCCGCCAGAAGAGCTCGCATCGCCGCAGCGGACGCCGCGGAGCAGCGGCAGCCGGCCTGAGGGCTCGGCTCGGCCCGTAGCACTCGCGCGACGCTTTCGCCAGCCTCACGACACGGGCAAGATGTCTGTCGTGCGCGACCCCTCGACCAGATCCGATCTCGGACTGGCGCCCGCTCGCCATCCGCACGAGCGAGAGCGCGACGCAGGGCGTGTACGGGCTCATCCTCGCGACGGCCGTGATCGCGATCTCACGGGAGTCCGATCCTTCCGACGCCGGGCAGGCCGCCATCAGCATGCTGGTGACAGCGCTCGTCTTTTGGCTGGCGCACGTGTACGCGCGCCTGCTCGGCACAGCCGTGTCGCACGGCCGGGGGTTGACTCGAGCGGCGGTCGCTCGGGCCACGCGGGAGAACTGGTCCCTCGTTGAGGTCGCCATCCCGCTGGTGCTCATCCTCGCGCTGGGCGCGATCGGCCTAATACCCGAGCGGGCGGCGCTCGTGGCGGCGACCGTCCTTGCGCTGGTGGAGTTGGCCGCGACGGGTGCCTACGCCGCGATCCGTCAAGGTGCCGGCCCGGGCGGGACGCTCCTCTCGGCCGCGTTCGCCTGATGCTGGGACTGTTCGTCGTGCTCCTCAAGGTGCTCATCCACTGATGGCCCGCCTCGGCCCATTGTTTCCAACCGAGGGCCGTGGGAGAATCAGCCTCGCGTTCGCTTCGACCGCCCCAAGACAGGGGATAGGAGATCGAGATGGAGGCTGGCATGACACCCCCAGAGCGGGAGTCCCGCAGTACGCTGCAGGAAGATCTCGGGGCTGTGGTGGATGTCGCTGTTGTTCGGAATCGCCTGGGTGATCGTCGGCCTCGTCATTCTGCAGTTCGACCAGGCCTCGATCACGACAGTGGGCATAATAATCGGCCTGATGTCTCTTGTTACCGGCGTGCAGCAGTACGCGGTCTCCTCGTTCCTCGAACGCGACACGTGGGTGTACTGGCTGTTCGGCGGGCTCTTCCTCGTGGCCGGCGTGATCGCGCTGATCAGCCCAGAGAAGACGTTGGCGACCCTCGCCGACTTCCACGGGTTCCTGGTCCTGATCGTCGGGGTCTTCTCAGTGATCAGGCGTTCGCCTCCCGCGAGGTCAACGAGCTGTGGTGGCTCAGCCTGATCGCAGGTGGCTAATGATCATCCTCGCCTTCTGGGCCGGCGGTCAGCTCTTCATCGAGAAGGCCTACATGCTGCTCGTCTTCGCTGGCATCTGGTCGCTGATGCACCGCTTCATCGACATCGTGCGGGCGTTCCAGATCCGCAAGCTCGGCAGGGGTGTCGGGCGCCGCTCCAGGCGCTACTGGAGCGTCACCGCGTCATGCCCAGCTGCTCTGCTTGCCCGCTCAGGGGCAGGTCGAGCTCGACGGCCGCTCGGACCGCCGCGTGCACGAGAACCTCGGCGTAGGTCGGGAAGGAGACGGCGACACGCGCCAGCTCGTCCACCGGCGTCTGCGCCGCGATGGCGATCGCCGCCAGCTGCGTGATCTCCACCGCATGCTCGCCGACCACGTGGCACCCCAGCGTCCGACAGCTCGCGCGATCCACGACCAGCTTGCAGAAGCCGAACGTCCGCCCCTCGATGATCGCGCGTACCACGGCCTCGAAGGGCACCACCGTGGTCACGACGTCGTGGGTCTCACGTGCCTTGGCCTCGGTGAGCCCCACCTGCGCGTACTCGGGGTGGGTGAAGCTGCCGGAGGGGGTGAGCAGATGCGGCAGCGGATAAGTCGGGCCCTGAACGGCGTTGGTGGCCGCCCCGAAGCCGTCCTCGATTGCCCCGGGGACCAGCATCAGGCGTCCGGTCACGTCGCCGGCCGCATCGACGTGTGACGCGGACGTCTGGAGAAATCGATTCACCTTGATGGACCCGTGCGGCTCGAGCACCACCCCCGCTGCAGAGAGATTCAAGTCGGCGGTATCGGCCACCCAACCCGCGGCCACGATCGCCAGCTCCGCCTCGGCAGCGCGGTCGCCGCTGCCATCGCGGTCGCTCATTCGCACCCCCGCCGGGGTGTTCTCGAAGGATTCGATGGCGCCGAACCGCTCGTCGACAGCCACGCCGGAAGAGCGAAGCTCCCCGGCGACCGCGGCGACGACCTCTTCGTCCTCCGAGGGCAGAATGTGGGGCCCCGCCTCGAACAGCTCAACCCTGGTGCCAAACGCGTGGAACATGGAAGCGGTCTGCACTCCCGTGCTCCCCGCACCAACGACCAGCATCGACGCGGGGACCGCGGTCAACGCCCATGCGTCGCTCGGTGAGCTCGAAGCCGGGGACAGCAATTCGACGGCTGACGCCTCCGGTACAGATGATCAGCTTCTCCGCCCGCAGCCGCGGTCCGCGCTCGGTCTCGATCGTGTGCGGGTCCACCAAGCGGGCGGCACCGACCCGCTCGTAGACCGTCACGCCGAGCGCGTCGATCCGCTCACGCAGGGGGGAGCGCGCGCGGACATCGCGGACGACCTCTCCGACGCGAGCCAGCAGCTTGTCGTACTGCAGCGCGAGCTCGCCGACCGTGATGCCGTAACGAGGCAAGTGACACGCCTCGTGCACCAGCCGGGCCGCGTACGCCAGGGCGCGTACCGGCACGGGTCCATCGTTCGCGGCCATGCCGCCGAACTCCGCGCTGCTCACCAGTGTCGTCCGAGCGCCCAGTTCCGCAGCACGGATTGCGGCGAGTTCCCCGCGGGTCCCGCGCCGATCACTACGACATCCATCACCTGTGCGGCTCCTCATCCGCGAGTCGTCCTCGGCGCGAGCTCGCCCCCGACGGGGAGACCGGACGCGGAGCTCAACCTGCGGCTCCGCTTCCGTCTCCGAGGTCGGCGATCCAGCGCAGGCCCGCAGGCCGGGCATGAAGCAGTACTCGCCGCCGCGGTTGACGACGAACTGGGGCAGCTCGGTCAGGCGCCGGCGGATCGGCTGCTGGGGGACGGTGAACGTCCGGTCCCGTCGTTCGGCCCGACCAGCGGGTCCTTCTCGTCGGGCGTGCCGAAGAAGGTGCCGTCGTTGATCCACTGCGTCTTGACGAACTCGAACCCGCGGGCCAGGTTCGCCTGGAGGCAGAAGAACAGGATGCCGCGATCGGCCCCGTCGTCCTCCAGGACGCCCTCGGGCAGCATCGGGCCGTAGCTGGTGCTCCGCCGGATGATCCGGTGCATCCGCGCCACGCCGATGATCTTCGCGTCGCGCGGGTTCGTCCGACGGGCGTGGGCGCCGAGCGGGCACTTGAGCCCCCGAGCGTCGTCGTCCGCGGCGTAGAGGAAGGCGTTGTTCCGCTCCGGATCGGCCCCCAGCTCCGGGTCGTCGCGCTCCGGGGCGAGCACCAGCGGCGCGCCGCTCGGCCAGCGGCCGACGAACTTGGCGGCCAGCAGCTCCTCCTCGGCTCGGCTCTTGGCGCGGGCGCGTACGTACTGGCGGAACGCCGCCACGCGGGTCTGGAGCTTGCGGAAGACGACGTAGCTGCCGTTGCGACCGAGCACCTCGGGCTGGGGCATCGGGGGCAGGTCGCCGTTCTCGTTCGGGTAGCCCAGGACGAATTCGCCGGCCTTGAACGGCGCCTCGTGCGGGTTGGTGCCGGGGATGCCGCTGCCCTCGATGGCCGGGTTGCTGATGCCGTCCTTGAACCCGAACGAGGTCCGCTCGTTCGGCAGCATGTAGGTGTCCTGCTGCCAGATCGGCGCGACGCCGGGCACCTCCCGCAGGGCGTCGCGGGCGCCGGCGAGCACCGCCTCCAGGCGCGCGGCGTCCGGGGCCAGCGCGTAGATCGCCGAGGTGGACGTCCGGGCCCCCGAGCGGCGGCTCCCAGTGCTCGGGCGCGCTCTCGCCGGTGTCGCCCAGCTCGGCCGCCCGCGCGGCCATGCCCTGCTGAAACTCCGGCGGGAAGCTGGCGAGGGTCTCCTCCGGCACGCCCAGCGCCTTGAGGCCCTGGAAGCTGAGCGCCACGGCGGCCCAGGCCTCCCGGTCCGGGTCCGGCGGGCCGGCCGCGGAGGGGACGAACGGGATCAGGCGGCGCAGCAGCTCGCGGCCGTCGCGCCGGTCGTCGATGCGCACGAGCATCACGGCGCCGGCGTACCGGGTGGGGCGGGGGTGCAGCACCGGGGCCTGGATGTCGTCGAGCTCCAGGGTGACGGTCGGCTCGGCGGTCATGGCACGATTCCTTGCAGGTCGGTCGGCGGCCTTGGCAGGACGTTCATCGCCAGCCGGCGGACGACGTCGGAGGTCAGTCGGCCGCCAGCTCCAGCAGCGGCTTCAGGGCCGGGTGCTGGAGCGCCTCGGCGGCGCCGGGGTTGTCCAGCACCTGCTGGAACGCCTGCTCATCGCGCAGCGCCTTCTTGATCTCCTTCACCGTAACCCCCGGGTACGTCATGTAGAAGTCGGCCGCCGTGACCTGGTTCGCGGTGAGGAACTCCTTGATCTCGTCCACAGTGAGTGACGCCTTCCCCTCGTCCGGGTACCCCTCACAATGGATGAGGAATTTGTCCCAGGCGTCGAGGATGTACGACGCCGCGAAATCGTCGATGTAGACGTCCCAGTCACCATCGAACGTGGTCGCAATCAGCAGGCGCGTCCCGTTGTCGAACAGGACGTACCTGGCCTGATGGAGGGAACCAACGTCGTGGATTGCCTTCTCGACTCGCGGCACGCTGGGCCGGGGTCATGTGGAAGACCTCGCGGATGACCTGCTCGCGGCCCGGTTTGACTTTGAGAAAGACGCTCAACTCGCTGACCGGTCCGATTCGCGCGCCCTTCCTTGGCGAACGGTTCTTTTCTGTCTGTGGCTTGCCATGTCGACCTCCTTCTACTCGCTCTGGTGTTGGTCAGGCCGAGTCTCGGTCGAGCAGGGTGGTATGTCGTCACCCAATCTGGTGTGACTCGCGTCGGTGCTGCTCTGCCTGCTC